>NZ_JBICSV010000002.1:42039-991452 GCF_043197215.1 Micromonospora sp. NPDC049203
TCCCCCCCCCGCCCCCGCCCCCCCGCGCCCCCGCCCCCCCCCCCCCCGCGGCGCCCCCCCCCCCCCCCCCCCCCGCGCCGCCGGCGCTCCCACACCGCTCCGGTGAGGATCGCGCCGGCGGCTCCGACGATGGCGTTGGCGCCCAGGACGCCGACGCCGAAGTCGGCGGCGTGCATCGACCCGCCCCGGCCCCGGTTGAGCCCGGTGACCCGGCCGCACAGCTCGGCCAGCATCCGGGCCGGGTCGGCGCCCTTCGCGAGCACGTGCCCGTGCCCGCGGTGGGTGCCGGTGACCAGGTCCTGCGCGGCGAGTGCCGCGCAGACGCCGGCGGCGATCCCCTCCTGACCGAGGTACGGGTGGATGCCGCCGACGATCTCCCCGGCGCGGACCAGCTCGATCGCGCGCTCCTCGAAGCGGCGGATGAGCCGGACCGTCCGGTAGAGCCGGAGCGGGTCGGAGCCGGTCACGCCGGACGGCCCTCCTTGACGGCGGCGAGGATGTCGTCCCAGAGGCGGGCGCGGGCGGCCAGCGCGGCGTTCACCGTGTCGGCGCACTCCTGCCACTTGGTGTCGTCGTCGCCGCACAGGTCGGCGAGCATCTGCATGGCCATCGGGGTGTGCTGCTCGCCGTCGACCTCGATGTGGCGCTCCAGGTAGTCGACGAACTTGTTGAGCCTGTTGCTGCGCTCGTTGACGGCGACGACCTGGGTGAACATCTCCGGGATCAGGTCCTCGCGGCCGAACGCGAACGCCGCCGCCTGGCAGTGCACCGGGGTGGTCTCGATGATCCGCCAGGTGGTGCCGGCGAACGCCGCCGAGGCCGCGGGGACGCCCGCCGCGCCGAGCGCCTCGGTGACCGGCGTGCCGTCGCGCAGCAGGTCGACGAGCTTGTTCACGGCCGCGGTGTCGGCGCCGGCCTCGGTCATGCCCTGCACGTACAGCTCGAAGTGGCTGATGTAGCCCTCGCCCAGCTCGTCGCTCTCCTCGACCATGACGATGTCGTTGATCAGGCGGCGGCTGCCGGTCGGGCCGGTCGGGATCCACGGCACCGTCACGCAGGTGAGCTGCCGCTGCAACGACTTCAGCAGCGACATGAAGTCCCACACCGCGAAGACGTGGTGCTCCATGAACGTGACGAGCGCGTCGTGGGTGTCCAGGTTGGCGTAGAGGGGGTGCTTGACCACCACGTCGCGGCGCTCGGTCACCGCCCGCTCCAGCCGCTCGATGCCCGGGTGCGTCTTACCCCAGTCGTACCGTGACATTGTCAGCCTCCCTGCTGGGCGCGGTCGCGCCAGATGACCGGGCAGTAATCGGGGTCCGCGTAGTCCGGCCGGCCCTCGTGGTTGCGGCGGACCAGCACGTCGTGGTTGTACGCGGCGAGCGTGCCGTCGGAGAGCGGATACTCCCGCCAGGCGTTGTCGCCGTCCTGCAGGTGCAGCGAGACGGCCCGGCGGGGCCGCCCGCTGACGTTCGCACCGCTGCCGTGGTAGATGCGGCAGTGGTGGAAGCTCATGTGTCCCTTCGGGATCACCATGGGGATCTTGCGGATCTGGGCGCCGTTGTACGCGGCGTTCTCGGCCAGCATCGCTTCGAGCTGGTCGCGGTCCCGGTCGGCGAAGTGCCGCACCACCGTGTCGTCGGCGCCGATCTCCCGCCAGCGGTGGGAGCCGTCGACCATGGTGATGGTGCCCATCTCCTCGCCGCAGTCGTGGAACGGGATGAACGCGGTGAGCATGTTCTCCGACGACGAGGACGCCCAGTAGTGCTTGTCGAAGTGCCACGGCACGATGTTCGACGGCTCGCCGGCGATCGGCGGCTTCCAGATCAGCGTGGACTGGAAGATCCGGATCTCGGCGGCCCGGGCCAGCCGGGCGGCCACCGCGCCGATCAGCGGCTTGCGCAGGATGCGGGCGATGCCGTCGTGCTCGTGGTGGACGTAGTCGTTGTGCCGCTGCACGTCACCCCGGGACGGCTCCCAGTAGGCCAGCTTCGGCGGCCGTGCCGGCAGCAACCTGTCGCGTTCCCCCGCGTAGTAGCTGTCGGTGGCGGCGACCAGCTCGTCCACCTCGTCGTCGGTGAGCAGCTTCTTCGACAGGTACCAGCCGTGCTCGGCGTAGTGCCGGACGTCCTCGTCGGAGGGCAGCAGCGCCTCCTCCTCGGCGGTCAGTCCGGGATCGATGGTGGTCATGCCGAGCCGACCGGGCATGGCCTCACGGCCCTCGCTTCGCTCGGTGCGTTCACTCATGCCGTACCTGCCCCTCCGGCGGCGACAGCGGGGGTCGCCCCCGCCGCGGCCAGCTCGCGTTCCTTCGCTTCGTAGAGCGCCTTGATGTTGCCGCTGCCGAAAGTGCGCGCCCCGCGCCGCTCGATGAGTTCGAGGAAGAGGGTGCGGCGCACGTGCATCGACTCGGTGAAGATCTGCAGCAGTTGCCCGTCGTGGTCGGAGTCGACCAGGATGCTCAGCTCGCGCAGCCGGTCCACCGGCGCGTCCAGCCGGCCGACCCGCTGCTCCAGGCCGTCGTAGTAGGCGCCGGGCGTGCTGGCGAAGCGCACCCCGCGCCGGGCGAGCGCGCCGACGGCGGTGACGATGTCGTCGGTGCGCAGGCCCAGGTGCTGCACCCCGGCGCCGGCGTGCCAGCGCAGGAAGTCCTCGATCTGCCCCGGCCGGGCGCCGGTGTCCGGCTCCAGCAGCACGAACGTGACCTGCCCGGAGGGGCTCTGCACCACCTTGGAGTTCATCGCCTGGCCGGCGACCTCGATGTGCTCGGTGAAGATGTCGGCGAAGCCGAACACCTTCTCGTAGTGCGCGACGGTCTCGTCGAGCTGCCCCGGCGGCACGCAGATGGCCAGGTGGTCGACCTCGGCGAGCAGGGTGTCCGTCCCGTCCGGCGCGGTCACCGGCTCGATCGCGCCGGGCAGGAACACACCCGGGTCGCCGCGCCGCTGCACGAGGCGGTGCACCACGTCGCCGAAGCCGCCGACCTCGGCGACCACCACCTCGGCGTCCGCGCCGGTGAAGGTGCGCGGCGGGCTCAGCGCCGTCGCGCCCCGGTCCACCAGTTCCGCGTACGCCCCGGCGGCGTCGTCGACGGCGAGCGCCACCACCGCGATGCCGTCGCCGTGCCGGTGCACGTACGTGGCCGCCGGGTGTTCGGCGGACAGTCCGGTGGTCAGCAGCAGCCGGATGCCGGCCTGGGCCAGCAGCAGCGACCGCTGCCCGTCCAGCCCGGTCTCCGGACCGCCCTGCCCGCACAGCCGGAAACCGACGGCGTTGTCGAAGTAGAAGGCCGCCTGCCGGGCGTCCCCCACGTAGAGCTCAAGATGATCTATCCCGTTGATGGTCATGGGCTTCCCCTGTTCCCCCCGTGATCGCGACCCGGACGGACGCCCGGGACTGGAGTCCGGTCAGCCCGCGGCCGGGGTGGCGGCCCGGCGGGCCGGCCCGGAGAGCCGGCGCAGGAGCAGGCTGACGTTCTGGCCGCCGAACCCGAACGAGTTCGTCAGCGCGTGGCCGACCCGGGTCGGCCGGGGCACGGCGCGGACGTGGTCCGCCTCGCACTCCGGGTCCGGGTCGTCCAGGTGGTAGGTGGGTGGCAGCAGGCCACCGTCGAGCGCCAGCGCGGTGGCGGCGGCCTCCAGCGCCCCTGACGCGCCGAGCAGGTGCCCGGTGAGCGCCTTGGTGGAGCTGACCGGCACGGCGCCGGCACCGAAGACCTCGGCCAGCGCGGTCGTCTCGGCGACGTCACCGAGCTTGGTGCCGGTGCCGTGCGCGTTGACGTACCCGACGTCGGCGGGCTCGACCCCGCCGGCCGCCAGCGCCCGGCGCATGCACGCCGCCGCGCCCGCCCCGTCCGGCCGTGGCGCGGTCGGGTGGTACGCGTCGGTGTTCGCCCCGAACCCGGCGACCTCGGCGTAGCCGCGCACACCCCGTCCGTCGGCGTGACCGGCGCGCTCCAGCACCAGCAGCGCCGCGCCCTCGGCGAGCACGAAACCGTTGCGCCGCTTGTCGAACGGGCGGCTCGCCTCGGTGGGCTCGTCCCAGCCGCGGGCCAGCGCCCGGGCGTTGCCGAACGTGTCGGCGAACGTCGGGAACAGCGGTGCCTCGCTCGCCCCGCACACCACCACGTCGGCCTCGCCGGCGCGGATGAGGCGTACCCCGTCGGCGACGGCCTGGGCGCCGGAGGCGCAGGCCGTGCCGACCGACGAGCTGTAGCCGCGGATGCCGTGCGCGATGGCGATCCGCGCCGAGGGCATGTTCGGCAGGATGCCGGTGAGCAGGTACGGGCTGACCGCCGCCCGGCCCCGGGCGGCCCGCGCCAGCACCTGGCCCTCCAGCGTGGCCATGCCGCCGACACCGCCGACGATCACCGCGATCCGCTCCGGGTCGACGTCGCGGCCCACCTCGATGCCGGCGTCGGCGAGCGCCTCGGCGGCGGTGATCAGGGCGAGCAGCACCACCCGGTCGAGCACCTTCGTCTCCGGGCCGGAGGCGACGCTGCGCGGGTCGATGTCCGGCAGCACCCCGGCCACCTCCAGGCAGCCCGCCGCCGGGTGCCCCTCGGGCGGGCGGCGCAGCCCGGAGCGGCCGGTCAGCAGCGCGTCGAACGTGTCCGCGACGCCGCGTCCGGCCGGGGTGAACAGGCCCATGCCGGTGATGACGGCGGTCACGACGGCGCCTCGGTCAGGTAGCGCTCGCGCAGCGCCACCTTGCGCACCTTGCCGGTGACGGTGACCGGGATGTCGTCGGCGCGCACCGGGACGATCCGGCGCAGTGTGGCTGCCACGTCCGGGCCGAGCGCGGTACGGATCCGCTCGGTGCGGTCCGCCTCCGGGTCGGCCCCGGCGGCCAGCTCCAGCAGCACGTCGGTGGTGACGGTGCCGTCGTCCGCCTTGACGATCACGACTGTGCAGTCGGTGACGTCGGGGCAGGCGGCGAGGATGCGCTCCTCGGACAGCGCGGTGAAGAACCGTTTCCCGTCGCCGGCCTCGACCGAGTCGACCGCCCGGTCCAGGTGGTAGTAGCGGCCGTCCTCGTCGGCGTACACCAGGTCGCCGGTGAGGTACCAGCCGCGCAGCCGGAACCGGTACGTGGTGACCGAGTCGTTCCAGTAGCCGCGGAACAGCGACGGCGAGTCGATGCCGAGCCAGCCCACCTGCCCGGGCGGCAGCTCGTTGCCGTCGGCGTCGAGCACGGCGACCCCGGCGAACCGGTACGGGCGGCCGACGCAGCGGCCGTACCTGTCGGTGTCGCTGGTGTGCGTGATGTGGAACATCGAGTGGCCCATCTCGCTGGAACCCAGGCCGTCGATGAACACCGACCCGGGTACCCGGGTCACGCCGCCGCGCGTCACCACGTCCCGGGAGCCGACCGCGACCAGCCGCCGTACGTGCGGCTCGTGCGAGCAGTCACCGGTGTTGAACCACAGCCGCACCGAGTCCAGGTCGTAGCCGGACAGGTCGAAGCGGGCCAGTTCGGCCCAGGTGACGGAGAAGCCGAACACGCCGTCCGGACGCCACCGCTGGATCGCGTCGAGCACCCGCTCGCCGCCCTGCTCGGAGAGCAGGAACATCTCCGCCCGGTTGCCCAGCGCCTGGTTGACCATGAGCACGGTGGCGGTGTGCGGGGCGGGCAGCGCGTTGAGGATGCGCGTGGTGCCCTGCGCCTGCGGCATGGACAGCAGGTGGCGGGTGGCGGCGAAGAGGCTGGCGTGCGAGTGCAGCACCGCCTTCGGCACACCTGTGGTGCCGGAGGTGTGGGTGATCACGATCGGGTCGTCCGGGTGGTGCCGGTAGTGCGCCGGTGTGGCGTCCGGGTCACCGGTGCCGGCCTGCGCGGGCTCGCCGAGCATCGGGGCGCCCAGGTCGTGTCCGGCCAGCGCCTCGGCGTGCGCGGCGTCGGCGAGCACCCCGGCGGCGCGCAGCCGGCGGATGTACTCGGCGGCGATCTCGGGGCGCAGCCTGCCGTTCATCAGCGCCGGGATGGCGCCGAGGCGGGTCAGCGCGAGGAACGACAGCACCATGTCGGCGGCGGTGCCGGCCCAGACCGCGACCGGGTCGCGTGGCTTCACCCCGCGCTCGTGCAGCCAGGCCGCCCGCGCGGCGACCATCCGGTCGAGCCGGCCCAGGGTCAGCGGTGTCTCGGCCGGGTGGCCGTCGACCTCGGTGTCGAACGTGAGCCCGGGCCCGTCCGGGTCGGCGCCGTGGGCCAGCACCCGGGCGAGCATGTTGCCCGCGCCCAGTTCCGCGTCGGCCGCCAGCGCGCCGCGCAGTCCCTTCGTCCTCATTGACGTGTCCCCTCCCCCAGCAGCACCGCGGCCGCCTCGCCCGGCGTACCGTCCGGTGCCAGTTCGATCAGGATCAGCAACGCCTGTGCGGCGTCGCCGTCGTACAGCAGCAGGTCCGCCTCGGCCTCCCCCTCGGCCCGCGCGTCGCCGGTCGGGCTCAGGCACACCACCGGCCCGTCCAGTCCCCAGCGCGCCGCGACGTGCCCGGCCACGCTGTTCGGCACCGACTGGAAGAAGAACAGCGGCCCGATCCGCCCGCCCTCGGCCACAGTGGCGCGCACGTGCGCCGCCCCGGCGGTGTCCCCACCGGCGCTGACCAGCACCACAGCGGTGCGGTTGCCGGGCGGCAGCGGCCCGGTGCCGTACCGCCGAGCGAGGCACCGTTCCGCCACCGCCGCCACCAGCGGGTGGAACGGCGAGTGCACGAACCCCGGCACCCCCGGCACTCCCGCCCCCTCATCCCCGGGCTCGGGCCACCGCGCCTCCGCGAGCACCACGACCCCGTTGCGCGATCTTGCGGTTGGTGCCCCCTCGGCGGGCGTTGTGCCCGTTTCGCCGGGGCCGGAAGTGCAAGATCGCGGGAGGTCGGGGTGGGTGGAGCCGGTCATGAGGTGCTCACCAGGAGGGCCGTGTCGGCGCCGCCGAAGGCGGCGTTGAGGGTCAGGGCGTGCTCGCTTCGCGCGGGGCGGGGGGCGTCGCGGATGACGTCCAGCGGGCACTGCGGGTCCGGACCGAGCCAGCCGGCGGTTACCGGCAGCTTGCCGTGCCGCAGGGCCAGCACCGTCACCACCAGCTCCAGCAGGCCGGACGCCTCCAGCGCGTGCCCGTGCACCGACTTGGTGGAGCTGACCGGCAACCGCCCGGTGTCCGCGCCGAACACCCGGGTCAGCGCCGCCGCCTCGGAGGCGTCGCTGAACGGGGTGCCGGTGGCGTTGGCGTTGACGTAGCCGACCGCGTCCGGGGGCAGCCCGCCGCGGCGCAGCGCCGCCTCGGCCGCCCGGGCCAGCCCGAGCCCCTCCGGGTGCGGCTGGCACGGGTGGTGCGCGTCCCCCGCCCGGCCCCACCCGGCCACGCTCGCCAGCGTCTCGGCGCCCCGCCGCGCGGCGGCGCCCGCCGACTCCAGCACCACGGCGGCCACCCCGTCACCGAGCAGCAGGCCCTTGCGGCCGGCGCTGAACGGGCGCACCGCCCCGTCGGCGGCGAGCGCCCGCCCGGCGTCGAACAACGCGAACTGGTCCGGTTCGACCAGGTAGCCGGCCGCGACCACGACCCGCTCCAGGTCGCCCCGGCGGATCAGCGCCGCCGCGTCGGCGACCGCGCTGCTCGCCGACACGCACGCGGTGGTGTAGATCCGGGTACGCCCGCCCAGGCCGCACCGCGCGGCCAGGTGACCGGCGAGCGCCGGCACCGCCGGTTCGTCCCGCCCCTGCGGTACGGGCAGCGAGTGCGGCCCACCGTGGGTGGCCAGGAACAGCGCCGACTCCGCGCGCCCGGCCCGGTCCAGCCCGGCGGCCCGGGCGGCGGCGTCGATTCCGTCCGCCAGCTCGTCGGCGAGCGTGCCGGCGTCCGGCACTGTGGCCGCCACCGTCACCCGGCGGCCGGTGGTGTCGAAACGGCGCACCGGCGCGAACGCCGGGGTGCCGGTGAGCACCCCGGCCAGCAGCGCGTCCGCGCCCCTGCCGAGGGCGCTGAGCGCGTACGTGCCGGTGATCCGTACGGTCTCCCGCTCAGCCATCTGCGGGAGCGGTCAGGGAGCCACGGAACACCGCGAGCGCGTCGTCGACGGTGCGGATGCCGGCGAGCTGGTCGTCAGTCACGTCCAGCCGCCGGTCGTAGCGCTGCTCGACCATGTGCACCAGCCAGGCCAGCTCCATCGAGCCGAGCCGGTCCGGCACCTGGTCGGCGGGGCTCGCGGTCAGTTCGGCGAGCATGCTCACCAGGTCAGCTCGCCCCAGGTCGGGCTGACCGGACATCAGGACTCGTCGCTGTTCGCGGCCACCCGGTCGGCGACCATCGTGATGAACTCGCCGACGGTCATCAGCGCCAGCTTCTCCGACTCGTCGTCGGCGAACTTCAGGCCGTACCGGTCCTCGACGCGGACCGCGAGGTCGGCCAGGGCCAGCGACTCCAGGTCGACGCCGGAGGG
This sequence comes from Micromonospora sp. NPDC049203, assembly GCF_043197215.1. Classification (NCBI taxonomy): domain Bacteria; kingdom Bacillati; phylum Actinomycetota; class Actinomycetes; order Micromonosporales; family Micromonosporaceae; genus Micromonospora; species Micromonospora sp. NPDC049203. The sequence continues at coordinate 50,469 of NZ_JBICSV010000002.1, forward strand.
GCCGAGGGTGGTGTCGTCGTCGAGTTCCTCCACGTCGTAGTTCATGTCGGCGAGCTGTTCGATGACGAAGGTGCGGACCTCGTCTCGCATGGGTTCAGACCTCTTCTCCGTGTACCGGCTGACGGTGCCCGGTCGGGACACCGTGTGCGTGGGAACCGGCCGCGCCGGACGCGCGGGTGGCGCGTTCCTCGGCCGGTCCGGGTCGGGAATCGGGGTGGACCGGACGACCGGCGGGCGTACGGCGGGCGTGCGGTTCGTACAGGGGGCCGGTCACGACGCCGCGTCCCGCAGCGCCGGGACGGACCGGACCAGCTTTCCGGTGGTGGTGCGGGGCATCTGGTCGAGCAGGCGCAGGGTGCGGGGACGCTTGAAGCCGGCCAGCCGTTCGGCGATCAGCTTGTCCAGCGTCTCCTCGGTCAGCGAGCCGTCGGTCTGCGCGTACGCGGTGATGCCGTCGTCCCAGACCACCACCGCGGCGATGACACCGGGCAGCCCGGCGACTGTCGCCTCCACCTCGGTCAGGTCGACCTTCAGGCCGCCCACCGACACCTGCGAGTCCAGCCGGCCCTTGATGGTGACCAGGCCGGTGTCCGGATCGACCACGCCGGCGTCGCGGGTGTGCAGCCAGCCGTCGGCCCAGCGGGTCGGGTCGGCCGGCCCGACGTACGGGTTGTCCGGGCAGGACACCCAGAGCTCGCCGTCGCGCTCGCGTACCTCGATGCCGGGGGCGGGCGCGATGGCGGGGCGGTGCCGCCCGTACAGGTCGGTGCCGATGACGCCGACCTCGGTCATCCCGTACATGTTGCCCAGCGGTACGCCGTACCGGTCGGTGAACGCGTTCGCCACGGCGGCGGACACCAGCTCACCGCCGGTGGTCATGCGCTTGAGCTGCGGCAGCGGCCCGGCGGTCGTGGTGGAGGCGAGCAGCCCGATGTGGAACGGCACGCCGAGCACTGTGGCCGGGGTGTCCTGCGCGGCGACGGCGGCGAGGATCGCGTCGCCGCTGAGCCGTTCCGGCGGGCACAGCTCGACACCGGCGTGCAGACCGTAGAGCAGGCCGCCGACCAGGCCGAGCACGTGCACCATGCTGGGCAGCAGGATGATCCGCTCGCCGGGCAGCGCGACGCCGTCGATGCGGGTGTAGCGGTGCACCTCGGCGACCAGGTCGGCGGCGGTGCGGCCGATCACCTTGGACGGTCCGGTGGAGCCGGAGCTGAGCTGGATGACCGCGTGCGGGCTGCCCGCCGGGCGGTCGGAGTACGCGCTGACCCCGGCGGTGACGTCGACGAAGATCTTCAGCGCGCCGCCGCCGGAGCGGACCGGGGCGACCACCACCTGCGGGCTGAGCCGGCGCAGCGCCTGGTCGACCTCGTGGCCGGTGAGCCGGTGGTCGAGCAGCACGGCCTGGGCGCCGGTGCGCCAGGTGGCGAGCAGGTACGCCACGTACGTCAGCGAGGGCGGCAGGCGCAGCGCGGCGGCGCCTCCGGCGCGCAGCCCGGCCTCGGCGAGCGCCGTCTGCGCCTCGCCGACGAGCCGGCGCAGGGTGCCCTTGTCGACCGGTTCGGGCAGCCGCAGGCAGACGTCGCTGTCGTGTCCGGTGAACAGGATGTCGTCCACCCAGTCCACCGTCGTCGGGGCGGGATCCTCCGCCACGGGATGTGCAGTCACGACCGGCCACCGTTCCACTGAGGAACTGGGCGGATCCGCCCAGCGGTACGTCGTTCGGGTACGGACGGAACCCTACGGCGGCCCATTTTGCATCGCCAGATGCAAATGGCTAGATCAAAAACGGCGGCTGGGTGGATTGCCCAGGCTCGATCGGACAGGCAGGATCGGGCACACGCCGGCAAGGTAGCCCGCCGGCCGCCCGATGCTGTGCGCACTCGAAATCCCGCCCGGGCAGCGGGCGGCGAGGCTCACGGCATGTTCCGCGCGGCCGGGCCCGACGACTTCCCGCAGGTCGTCCGCCTCTACCGGCAGCTCAACCCGGACGACCCGCACCCGACCGACGGCTCAGACGAACGGGCCTTCGCGCGGATCCTGGCCACCGAGAGGCTGCACCTGTTCGTGCTGGAGGTGGACGGCGCCTGCGGGTTCTCCGGGGACGCCAAGACGGCGTACCTGGCCCGGCCGTCGTGACGGTCAGCGCTCGCCCGCCGGTGGGGGCGCGGCGCCGCGCAGCACCAGCGCGCTGTTGAACCCGTCGAAACCGCGCGCCCCGACCAGCGCGATCCGGCTGCGCGGCGGGCGGGGCTCACGCAGGAACGTCAGCTCGCAGCCGGGCGCGGGCTCGTCCGGGCCGGCCGAGGCGGGCAGCATGCCACGGCGGAACGCCAGCAGCGCGGTGGCCGCGTCCAGCGCGGACCCGCCCTGGTGGGCCCGGCCGGTCAGCGGTTTCTGCGTGGTCACCGGCGGGGTCCGGTCGCCGAACACGGTACGCAGCGCCGTTGCCTCGGCCCGGTCGTACGCGGGCACGCCGAGCGCGTCCGGCCAGATCACGTCCACGTCGTGCGCGCGCACCCCGGCGCGCTCCAGCGCGAGCCGCAGCGCGCGGGCGTAGTGGGCCGGGTCGGGGCCGGTGGCCGGGTCGGTGGGCGCGGCGTCGTGGGTGGCCGCCCAGCCGGTGATCTCCCCGTAGACGCGGGCGCCCCGGGCCAGCGCGTGCCCCAGGTCCTCGACCACGAACACCGCGCCGCCCTCGGCCGGCACGTACCCGCTGGCCGCGACGTCGAACGGCCGGTACGCGCGCTGCGGGTCGGCCACGTCGCTGAGCAGGCCGGAACGCAACTGGCAGGCCAGCGCGTACGGGCTCAGCGGGCACTCGGTCGCCCCGGCGATCACCACCGGGGTGCCCCGGCGGACCGTGCGCACCGCGTGCGCCAGGCTGTCCAGCCCGCCGGCCGACTCGGACACTGTCACCCCGGACGGTCCCTTGAACTGGTGGCGGATCGACAGCTGGCCGACGCTCGCGGCGTAGAACCACGCGATCGACTGGTACGCCCCGACGGTGCGGCTCGGCCCGCCCCACAGCCGTTGCAGTTCCCGCTGCCCGAACAGGTTGCCGCCGGAGGAACTGGCGAGCGTGACCGCCCACTTGTACGGGTCGGGCGACACCTCGGGCAGCCCGGCGTCGGCCAGCGCCAGCTTGGTGGCGGCGAAACCGAGGTGGGTCCACCTGTCGGTCTGCACCCGCTGCCGGGTGTCGCTGAATCCGGCCGGGTCGAAGCCGGTCACCTCCCCGGCCACGCGCGTTGGATACCGCTCCGGGTCGAACAGCGTGATCGGTCCGGTGCGCCGGGTGCCGGCGACCACCGTGTTCCAGTGCGCCTCGGCCCCGATGCCGCTGGGTGCGACCACGCCGATGCCTGTCACCACCGCGCGCGCGGTCATGATGGCGTCACCGCCAGCCGGCGGAACACCATGGCCGACTGGAAGCCGCCGAAGCCGCTGCCCACCGACAACGCCACGTCCACCGGCACCTCCCGGGCCTCGTTCGGCACGTAGTCCAGGTCGCACTCCGGGTCGCGGGTGGTCCAGTTCGCGGTGGGCGGGACCACGCCGTACTCGATGGCGAGCGCGCAGGCGGCCATCTCGATCGAGCCGATGGCGCCGAGCGAGTGGCCGACCATCGACTTGATCGAGCTGATCGGCACCCGGTACGCCGTCTCCCCCAGCGCCCGCTTGAACGCCGCCGTCTCGTGCCTGTCGTTCTGCCGGGTGCCGGAGCCGTGCGCGCTGACGTACGACACGGCCGACGGGGCGAGCCGCGCCTGCCGCAGCGCATCGCTGATCGCCACCGCCATCTCCGCGCCGTCCGGGCGCAGCCCGGTCATGTGGAAGCCGTTGCTGCGGCCGGCGTACCCGGCGACCTCGCAGTAGACGTGCGCGCCCCGGCGGCGGGCGTGCTCGGCCTCCTCCAGCACCAGCACCGCCGCGCCCTCGGCGAGGACGAAACCGTGCCGGTCGGCGTCGAACGGCCGGGAGGCGTGCGCCGGGTCGTCGTTGTCCGGGCTGGTCGCGCCGATCGCGTCGAACGAGGCGACGGTGACCGGGGAGATCGGCGAGTCGGCGGCGCCGGCCAGCACCACGTCGGCCTCGCCGTCGGCGACGAGCTGGTGGGCGTACCCGATGGCGTCGATGCCGGAGGTGCAGCCGGTGGAGATGACCTGCGCGGGGCCGTGCAGGCCGTGCCGGCAGGCCACGTCGGCGGCCAGGCTGCTGGGCACCAGCGCCTGGTAGAGGTACGGCCCGCCGAGCGCGTGGTCGACCAGCCAGTGCCGGCCGGAGTCGCTGACCCGCACGTACTCCTGTTCCAGCGCCATGGTGCCGCCGACGGCGGTGCCGAGCACCACCCCGGCGCGTTCGCGCTGCGCGTCGGTGAGGGCCAGGCCGCTGTCCGCGAGCGCCTCGGCGGAGCAGGCGAGCGCGAACTGCGTGTACCTGTCGGCGCGCTGCCGCTCGGCGAGCGTGATCCCGGCGGCGTCCGGGTCGAAGTCGCACTCGGCGGCGATCTGGGACCGGAACGGCGACGGGTCGAAGAAACTGATCCGCCGCGTCGCGGTACGGCCCTCGGTGATCGTCTTCCAGAAGCGGTCCCGGGTGGCGCCACCGGGTGCGACCACACCGATGCCGGTGACCACGGTGCGCCGGCCGGTCACGACGGCTCCCGTGGCGGCGGCGCCGCGCTCTCGGTGTCGACGTGGCCCAGTTCCGGGCGGGGGGCGAGCGGTCCGAGGTGGAACACCACCTCGGCGGGCTCGTCGCCGGTGTTGCGCAGCCGGTGCCGGACGTCCTTCGGCACATAGAGCGCCTCCCCGGCGGCGAGCGGCACCGGCGCGTCGTCCAGGTCGACGGTGATCGCGCCCCGGGCGACGTAGAGGAACTCCTCGCTGTACGGGTGGTAGTGCTCGGCGATCCGCTCCCCCGGCGCGAGCGTGGCGACGCCCATGAAACCGGAGGTGCTGCCGACCGTCTTCGGGCCGAGCAGCACCCGCAGCTCGCCGCCGCGACGGCGGTCGGCGGGTACGTCGTGGACGGAGACCCGGGCGGTGGTGGTGTCGGTCATCGCGCGCCTCCCGCGTACGCCCGCTCGATCTTCTCCTTGATCACGGCGAGCTGGATCGCGCTGTTGGTGTTGATCCGGTCGGTCATGCCGGCGTTGTCGACGGGCGCGTCCGGCTTCATCGCGAAGTCCTGCGTCCAGGTCATCCGGGTGCCGCCGGGCGTCTCGTCGTAGCGCCAGTGGATGCGCATGTACTCGAACGGGCCGGTCTCGACGCGCCGCGCGTGCACCTCGCGGGTGGCCGGGTCGGCGGTGCGCTCGCTGACCCAGCTCCACGCCACGCCGTTCTCATCCGGGTGCATGGTGAGCCGGAACCGCACGGTGTCGCCGTCGCGGTGCAGGATCTCCGCCACCGCGTACTCGGTGAACAGGTCCGGCCACCGGGCCACGTCGTTGGTGATCTCCCAGACCAGCGGCAGCGGCGCGTCGATCTCCACGGCGTTCTCGGTGTGCCCGGGTGGGTCCGACTTGCGGGCCACCAGGTCGGCGACGCCGGCGATGCTGAGCTGCCCGGCCTGTTCGGGGATCTTCACCCGCCACCTGTCGGCCACGACCGCCGACAGTTCGAGCAGCGCCAGCGAGTCCATGCCCAGCTCCTCCAGGCTCGCCGCGGGCGCGCCGGCGGCGGCGTCCGGGTCCAGGCCGCAGTGCGTGACCAGGATGTCGGTGATCTCGCGGGCGAGCGGGCGGTCGGGGGCGACTGTCATCGGTTCCTCCAGGTGGTCGGGCCGGCGGCGGGCACGGCGCTGACGGGGGTACGGCCGTCCGGTCCGGTCGCGCCGCGCGGGTCGGGTACGACGCCCCGCGCCGGGGACGCCCCGGGGGCGCCGCCGGGTGGGGCGTCGCCGTTCGGTGGGGCGCCGTCGGTGGGCGGGGTGAGCAGGCGTTCCACAAGCGCGGTGGTGTGCCGGGCGGCGCGGAACGCCGGGTCGCGCAGCACCCGCCGGGCGAACGGGATGGTGGTACGCACGCCGGGACCGGCCACGTCGAACTCGGCCAGCGCCCGGTCGAGCCGGTCCAGCGCGGCGTCCCGGTCCGGCGCCCACACCGCCACCTTCGCCAGCAGCGAGTCGTAGTGCGGGCTGACCAGGTAGCCGGCGTGGCCGTGGGTGTCGACCCGGGTGAACGGGCCGCCCGGCGGCCGGAACCGGTCCAGCCGGCCGGGGGCGGGCGCGAAGTCGCGGTCCGGGTCCTCCACGTTGACCCGGCATTCGATCGCCACGCCGTGCAGGCGGACGTCGGACTGGCGCAGCCGCAGCGGGGTGCCGTACGCGACGTGCAGCTGTTCCTGCACGAGGTCGATGCCGGTGACCATCTCGGTGACCGGGTGTTCGACCTGGATCCGGCAGTTGATCTCCAGGAAGTGGCAGCGTTCGGCCTCGTCGACCAGGAACTCCACGGTTCCGGCGCCGGTGAAGCCGACCGACAGCGCGCCGCGCAGCGCCACCTCGGCGACGGTGTCCACCGTGGCCTGCCGCAGCGCGGGGGCGGGCGCCTCCTCGATCAGCTTCTGGTGCCGCCGCTGCACCGAGCAGTCCCGGGTGCCCAGGTGCACACCGTTGCCGTGGCCGTCGCAGAGCACCTGCACCTCGACGTGGCGGGCGTCGGCGAGGAACCGCTCGACGTACACCCGGTCGTCGCCGAAGGCGACCTGGGCGGCGGCGCGGGTCCTGGCGTACGCGCGGGGCAGCTCGGCGGCGGAACGCACCACTGTCATGCCGCGCCCGCCCCCGCCCGCCGCGGCCTTCACGATGACCGGGTAGCCCACCTCGGCGGCCACCTCCTGCGCCTCGCCGACGGTGGGCAGCGTCCGGACGCTGCCCGGCGGCAGCGGCAGCCCGGCCCGGCTCATCAGCGCCCGCGCCGTCGACTTGTCCGCGAGCGCGGCCATCACCTGCGGCGGCGGGCCGACGAAGACCAGCCCGTTCTCGGCGCAGATCTCGGCGAAGTCGGCGTCCTCGGACAGGAAGCCGTAGCCGGGGTGCACCGCCTGCGCACCGGTCTGCCGGGCGGCCTCCACGATCGCCGCCGCGTTGAGGTAGCTGCGGCGGCTGGCCGCCGGTCCGATGCGTACCGCCTCGTCGGCGAGCCGCACCGGCAGCGAGTCGGTGTCGGCGCTGGAGTGCACCACCACGGTGCGTACGCCGAGTTCCCGGCAGGCGCGCAGCACCCGCAGCGCGATCTCGCCCCGGTTGGCGATCAGCACCTTGTCGAACATCACCAGTCCTGTCCGGTGACCGGTTCCAGGGCGATCAGCGGCTGGTCGTACTCGACGGGCTTGCCGTCGTCGACGAGCACCTCGACCACCCGTCCGGCCTGGCCGGCGGTCACCTCGTTCATCAGCTTCATGGCCTCGACGATGCCGACCACCTGGCCCGGGCGGACCATGTCGCCGACCGCCACGAACGGCATCGCCCCCGGCTCGGGGGCCCGGTAGAACGTGCCGACCACCGGTGAGCGCACGGCCGGCCGGTCGATCACGGGCGCGGCGCGCGCGGCCGGTTCGGCGGCTCGCGCGGGTGTCGCCTCGACCGGTTCGGCGGCGCGCTGCGCCGGTGCCGCCGGGTCGTGCCACTCGACCTCCAGCACCGACTCGCCGCTGCGCAGCCGCACCCGGCGTACCGGCCCGGCCAGGTCGGCGACGAGCTTGCGGGCCTGCCGGCGCAGCCCGTCGAGAACCTGCTCGGCCTCGGCGTCGGCCATCACGCCACCTCCGCCCGGCCACCGGCCGGGGAGGCGGCAGGGGACGGTCCGGCCGACCGGGCCGCGCCGAAGCGGCGGAAGCGCTGCCTCCGGCGGCGCACCAGGGTGGCCGGCGGGACGGTGAGCAGCGGGGCGAGGTTCGCCGCGACCGCCCGGCGCAGCAGCTCGGCCGCGCCCCCCGGGTCGGCGTGCGCGGCCGGGCGTGGCTCCGGCACCAGCTCGTCGACCACGCCGAGGCGGCACAGGTCGGCGCCGGTGAGCCGCAGCGCGCGGGCCGCCTGCGGGGCGGCCGAGCTGTCCGGCCAGAGGATCGCCGCGCAGCCCTCCGGGCTGATCACCGAGTAGACCGCGTGTTCCAGCATGAGCACCCGGTCGGCGACCGCGAGCGCGAGCGCGCCGCCGCTGCCGCCCTCCCCGGTGACCACCGCCACCACCGGCGTGGGCAGCACGGTGAGCGCCAGGATGTTCTCCGCGATCGCCGCCGCCTGACCCTGCTGCTCGGCGCTCACCCCCGGGTCCGCGCCGGGCGTGTCCACAAGCGTCACCACCGGAAGCCGCAGCCGCGCCGCGAGCCGCATCAGCCGCAGCGCCTTGCGGTGCCCGGCCGGGCTGGCCATGCCGAAGTTGCGGGTCACCAGCTCGGCTGTGGTGTGGCCCTTCTGGTGGCCGAGCACCATCACCGGCCGGCCGTCCAGGCGGGCGATGCCGCCGACGACTGCCGGGCAGTCCGCGCCGAGCCGGTCGCCGTGCAGCTCCACGAACCCGTCGAACGCCGTCTCCAGGTAGTCCAGCGCGGTCGGGCGACCGGGGTGCCGCGCCGTGCGTACCGTCTCCCAGGGGTCGCGGTCCGGGCCGGCCGGCGTGGCGGAGACGGCCGGCGCCGGGCGCGGCGCGGTCGGTGCCTCCGGCGCACGGCGGCCGGAGTCGGCGGCGGCGAGCAGCGCGGCGAGCCGGCCCCGCAGCGCGTGCCGGGGCACCACCATGTCCACCTGGCCGTGCCGCAGCAGGTACTCCGCGGTCTGGAAGCCCTCCGGCAGCTTCGCGCCGGTGACCTGGCGGATCACCCGGGGGCCGGCGAAACCCAGCCGGGCGCCGCTCTCGGCCAGCACCAGGTCGGTGTTCGTGGCGAAGGAGGCGGCCACCCCGCCGTACGTGGGATCGGTGACCACGCTGACCGTGAGCAGGCCGGCCTCCCGCATCCCCGCGAGGGCCTGGCTGACGGTGGCCATCTGCATCAGCGACAGCGCGCCCTCCTGCATCCGCGCGCCGCCGGACGCGGTCACCAGCACCAGCGGGATGCCGTCGGCGAGCGCCCGCTCGGCGGTACGGGTGATCAGCTCACCGACCGCGCAGCCGAGGCTGCCGCCGAGGAAGCGGAAGTCCATCACCGCCAGCGCGACCGGGTGCCCGCCCAGCCGGGCGGTGCCGCACAGCACCGCCTCGTCCAGGCCGGTCGCCGCGCGGGCCGCCCCGAGCCGGTGCGGGTACGGCAGCTCGTCGACGAACTCGATCGGGTCGACGCGTACCGCCGGGTCGGGCAGCGGCACGAACGAGTCCGGGTCGGCCAGTTGCGCCACCCGGTCCGGCGCGTCCAGCCGCGCGTGCGCGCCGCACTCCGGGCAGACGTCCAGGTTGCGGCGCAGCCGCTTGCGGTAGAGCAGCGACGCGCATCCGTCACACCTCGACCAGAGCTGCTCGTCGCGCGGGGCGGTCGTGGTCACTGCGGCCGCCCGGCGGCGTCGCGCAGGTGAGCCGGCGCGTCGTACCGGTAGAAGCAGTGCGCCATCGCGTCGCGGGGTGAGCGCCAGGTCGGCAGGTACGGCGAGATGTACGGCCGCAGCCGCTCGCTGATCCGGACGAACTCCGGATGCCCCCGGTTGTCCTCGACCGCGCCCCGCGCCGGCGTCTCCGTCTCCAGCAGGTGGACGTAGAGGTCGTGCAGCCGGTACAGCGAACGGTGCCGGACGCCGACCAGGCCGGGCAGCTCTGTCGCGTCGGACTCGGCGAAGATCTCGGCCACCCGGTCCTCGGCCGTCGGCACCACCTTGGCGACGATGAGCGAACGGTCCATTCGCGCCTCCTGCACGTCCCGGTGCGCGGCGAACCAGTCGCGCCGCACGGATCGCCACACGGTCGCGCCAGGGGCGTCTACCGGGCGTCAACCGGGACCCATCGCGGCACAAACGTGGTGACGCTGCGTTGACGCAAGCTGTGCGTGAGCTATGCGAAGATCGCCTTCCGCTCTCCGGGTGACGACACTTCTTCGCAGATCACGGCCGTATTACCGAGCCCGCTATGGACAGTCGGGTGACCGACCTAGCGTTGACTGAGAGTAACAGGCGTTGATATTCTCCGTCTCGGTCAGCCCGGCCACGGTGGAGATTCCCGGCCGCGGCGGAGGCGTTCCGACACCGGCGTCGCGGGCGGCGTCCGGGCAACGGGAGACGGTCGGAACGAGGGTTCCGGTGCTGGGGGGTGCGCCGTGTCGGGTGGGTCGAGAATGCCGACGGCCGGCGTACCCGCGCCCCGGGTGTCACTGCACCTGCTCGGCGGTTTCCAGCTCCTGCACGACGACGCGCCGGTCGTCGTACCCCGGGGGTTGCAGCGCGTCATCGCCCTGATCGGCCTGCGTCCGGCCGCGACCCGCAGCCACCTCGCCGGGCTGCTGTGGCCGGAGACGCCGGAGGATCGGGCGCTGTCGTCGCTGCGTACCGCGCTGTGGCGGTTGCGGCAGGACCCGTGCTGCCCGCTGCGCACCGACGGCGACACCGTCCGCCTCGGGCCCACCGTCCGCCTCGACGTGGACGACCTGGTGGAGGCCGCGACGCTGGTCCGCGAGGGCGCCGTCCCGCGCGGCGCGACCGGCGCCGGACGCCACGACCTGCTCCCCGGCTGGTACGACGACTGGGTGCTGCTGGAACGCGAACGGCTGCGCCAGTTACGCCTGCACATGCTGGAGGAGCTGGCCGGCAACCACCTCACCGCCGGCCGGCACGGCGAGGCGCTGGAGGCCGCGCTGGAGGCGATGGCCGCCGAGCCGCTGCGGGAGACCCCGCACCGCCTGGTGGTGCGCATCCACCTGGCCGAGGGCAACGCGTTCGAGGCGGTCCACTCCTTCTACGTCTACCGGGACCTGCTCCTGCGCGAACTGCGCCTGGAACCGTCTCCGGCGATGACAGCGCTGCTCGACGACACCCTCGCGCCGATCCGCCGGGCCAGCCGTCCGGAACCGCCCGCGCCGCGCCGCACGGACCGGCCCGCCAAGGCGGCCCCACCATCAATGCCCCGGGGTACGCGGTGACGTCGAGGTGACAGCGCGACCGGCACGGTGAGCGCAGCACCACGGCGGCGAGAGGGGTCACGATGAGTCGACTGTTGGTGGTCAGCCGGATCGTGCCGGGCGCACAGGGACGGGTGGCGCAGATCTTCGCCGAGGCCGACGCCACCGAACTCCCCCACCTCACCGGCGTCCGGCACCGTTCCCTGTACTACCTGCACGACCTGTGCGTCCATCTGATGGAGACCGTCGACGTCTCTCCCGGCCTGACCGGGGAACTGCGCGACAACCCGCTGTACGAGCAGGTGAACAAGCGGCTCTCCGCGCACACCTCGCCGTACCTGCCGACCTGGCACTCCCCCCGCGACGCCGTGGCCGGCTGCTTCTACAGCTGGGACGCCGCCGACGCGCCCGCGCCGGGCCGGATCCACTGACCGGCGCGGGCGACGGACGGGGCGCCCCGGAACCACGCACGGCACCCGGGTTCCGGGGCGTCTCCCCGCCGCCGCCCGGCCGCCCGCGGCGCACGCTCGGTCACCCGCCGGCCACCGGCCGACACCTTCGGTCCCACCGCCGCGGCCCGGCCCTGGCCTGCCTGTCGTACGTCACGCGCGTGTGCGAAGCTGCCCCGAGTCTTTCGCCCCCGTCGTGCACGTACAGAGAAGGAGGTTGGCCATGCCGTCGAGCTTCGGGCAGTGGCTGTTCGTGATACTGGCCCTGCTCATCGGATTCGGCGCCGGCTGGTTCGTCGTCGGCCGCCGGTCCGGCGCCCCGGCGACGCCCTCGGCGGAGACCGCCCCCGAGGTCACCGCCACCGTCGACGAGCCGCGCCCGGTCGCGGTGGTCGACGAGCCACCGGCGACCGCCTCGGTGGCCGAGCAGCCCGCGCCCACCGAGACCGCGACCGCCGAGCCGGCCGTGGCGACCGCCGCCGAGCCTGTCACCGAGCCGGTCGCCGAGGCCGGGCCGGTCGCCGTCGCCACCGATCGTCCGGTCGAGGAGCCGTCCGCCACGGTGGCCGGTGCGGACCAGTCCGCGACCGCCACGACCGGCACCGATGTGGACGAGCCGGCCGGGTCTCCGGCGCTCGTCGCCGAGTCGGAGCCCTTCGCGGCGGAGCCGGAGCGCGCCCCCGTCGCCGTGCCGGCACAGTCGACACTGGCCGACGAGCCGGACGCCACGGCGTCGCCGGCCGGCCCGGCCACGGAGCCCACCGCTGATGCCGCGCCGTCACCCGTCGCGGCCACGGAGCCCGCCGAGACCACGGAGCCCGTCGAGCCGATCGAGCCGGTCGCTGCCGAGCCGGTCGCTGCCGAGCCGGTCGCCGCCGAGCCGGTCGCTGCCGAGCCGGCCGTCGTGCCCGCGCCGCGCGCGTCTGCCGAGAACGATGCTCCGGCCGACGCGGCCGACACCGCGCCGGACGACTTCCGGCGGATCCAGGGCATCGGGCCGAAGCTGGCCACCGCGCTCCAGGACGCCGGGATCCGTACCTACCGGCAGCTCGCCGAACTGGACGAGGTCACGCTGCGGCAGACCGTGAAGGCCGCCGGGCTGCGCACCGCGCCCGGCCTGGCCACCTGGCCGCAGCAGGCGAAGGTGCTGGCGGGTGCCCCCGCCGACGCCGACCGGGTGCTCCCGGCCGCCGCGGAGTAGACAGCCGTCCGCGTTCCGGGCCGGTGGTGACGAGTTGTCGCCACCGGCCCGGCGCGTTTCCGGCCCCGCCACCTCCCGGCCGGCGGGCACCGGACCGGTATGCCGGAAAGCCGACCACGGGGGTACGGGCGTCGCTACCGTCGGTGAGGGGCCCGGACGGCCCGCCGCGCGTACCGCCTTCCGCAGGAGCATGTCGTGCCCACCGCAGCGCCGGAGCCCGCCGGCCGGCGACCGCCGGTCCGCGACCCGGAGGCGCCGCGCCGGGTGACCCTGCTCGAACTCTTCTTCGACCTGGTCTACGTGGCCGCGCTCGCGTTGATCTCACGTCACCTGATCGGGTCGGTGACCTGGGAACGGGCCGCCGAGTCCCTGGTCATGCTGATGGCGATCTGGTGGACCTGGGCGATCACCACGCTGGTCACCGACATCTACGATCCGCAGCGCACCGAGATCAAGCTGCTGATCGTGGCGGTGATGTTCGGCGCGCTGCTGATGACCACCGCCATCCCGGAGGCGTTCAGCTCCCGCGGGCTGGTGTTCGCCGGGACGTACGTGGCGATCCATCTCGGACGCGGGCTCTTCCTCATGCCCGCCGTGCGGTGGGACGCGCAGAGCAACAAACGGGCCGTGCGCATCTTCGTCTGGTTCGCCGTGTCGGCGGTGCCCTGGTTGATCGGCGCGCTGGCCGCGCACGGCACCGCCCGGCTCCTGCTCTGGTTCGGCGCGCTGGCCATCGACTACCTGGGATTCCGGCTGGCGTATCCGGTGCCGGTCCTGGGTGCGGTGCCGGACGCCCAGCGCAACGTGACGGCCGAGCACCTGTCCGAGCGGTACCAGCAGTTCTTCATCATCGCGCTCGGCGACGCCGTGCTGGTCGCCGGCACGGTGTTCAGCACGCACCACTCCGAGGTGGAGAACCTGGTCGCCTTCACCGTCGCGTTCACCACCACGCTGCTGCTCTGGCGCATCTACGTGCACAAGTCCGGCGAGCTGCTGCCGCACGCCATCGCCCGGGCCGACCGGCCGAACCGGTTCCTCAACACCGCGCCGTACACGCATCTGCTGATGGTGGCCGGGGTGGTGACCACCGCGGCGGGCTTCGACCTGGTCCTGCTGGAGCCGACCGGCCACACGCCGCCGGCCTGGCTGGCGGTGATCCTCGGCGGGCCGGCGATGTTCCTGGCCGGGCGGGCCGCCTTCGAGTACGAGGTGTTCAGCCGGGTGTCGTCGTCCCGGCCGGGCGGCGTGCTGGCGTTGCTGACGATCGCCCCGGCCGGGTTGTACCTGGCGCCGGTCTACGCCTCGGCCGGGGCGATGCTGGTGCTGGCCGGGGTGGCGTTCGCCGACTACCTCCGCAGCCGGGGCCGACCGCCCGAGGAGCCGATGCCGCCACACTGAGGTAATCGGAATCGGCCGCGCCGGCACCGGTGCGCCGTTTGGCGGATCACCCGCACGGGGTACATGGCCTCCACCTCGAAATCCACCACGACCCCAGTGGAGGCAACTGATGCGCGGCACCTCGATAGTCGGCGTCCTGGTCGTCATCTGGCTCATCATCGGCGCCATCGCCGCCGGTCAGCGCGGCTACTACGGCAACGACGAAACCAACTGTGCGGAGGCGGGCACGATCCTGGTCACCATCGTGGCCGGCCCGCTGAACTACATCGGCGCCAACCCGAAGGTGGACTGCAAGCTGCCGGAGCCGTCGAAGTAGGCCGTCGCCCCGTACTTCCCCTCGGCCCGCGCCCGCCCGGCGAGCGCGGGCCGTTCCGTGCCCGCCGCGCGGTCGATCACCACCCTAGACCGTCCTAGGAGGCTGGGTCTCGCCTGGTTTGCCCGCCGGTCGGGTGGGAACGGCAGCGGTTCGGTGGGAACGGCAGCGGTTCGCCGACGACGGAACGGAGACCGGGCATGCGGATCGGCTACAAGCTCGCCTCGGAGGCGTTCGGGCCGCGGGAACTCATCCGGCAGGCGGTCCGGGCCGAGGAGGCCGGCTTCGACTTCGTCGAGATGAGCGACCACTACCACCCCTGGCTGGAGGCGCAGGGGCACTCCTGTTTCACCTGGAGCGCGCTCGGCGCGATCGCCGCCCGCACCACCACCCTCGGCCTGGCCACCGGCGTCACCTGCCCGTCGGTGCGCTACCACCCGGCGATCGTCGCGCAGGCCGCCGCCACCATGGCGCTGATCTCCGACGGGCGGTTCACGCTCGGGGTGGGCGCCGGGGAGCGGCTCAACGAGCACGTCGTCGGGCAGGGGTTCCCCAGCGTCCGGGGGCGGCACGAGCGGCTGCGCGAGGCGTTGGAGATCATCCGGCTGCTCTGGCAGGGTGGCTACCGCTCGTACGACGGCCGGCACCTGCACCTGGAGGACGCCCGGATCTGGGACCTGCCCGAGCAGCCGCCGGTGATCGCGGTGGCGGCCAGCGGCCGGGAATCCGCCGGTCTCGCGGCCGAACTGGGCACCGGCCTGTTCGCCACCGAGCCGAAGTCGTCGATCGTCGACCAGTACCGCAACGCGGGCGGCCAGGGTCCGCGCTACGCCGAGGTGCCGATGGCCTGGGCCGCCGACGAGGAGTCGGCGGTGCGCGCGGCCCGGGAGACCAGCCGCTGGGCGGTCACCGGCTGGAAGGTGATGAGCGAGCTGCCCAACCCGGTGAACTTCGACGCCGCCACCACCTGGGTCGAGGACCACCACATCCGGCAGCAGTTCTCCGTCGGCCCGGACGCCGAGCCGCACGTGGCGAAGGCACGGACGTACGTCGAGGCCGGCTTCGACCACATCGTGCTGCAGAACGCCGGGCCGGACCCGGACGGCTTCCTGGACTTCTGCGCCGGCGACCTGCTCGCCCGGGTCCGCGCGCTCGGCTAGTCCCGCCGCCGGGCCGGTCCCCCGCGCCTCAGCCGCCGACGTGGATGCCGGGGCGGCGGGTCGGGTCCGGCTCGGACTTGCGGATGATCTCCCGCACCACCGGCGGGGTGTCGCCCCGGCCGAGGATGAGATAACGCAGCAGATGCGCGATCGGATTGCCCTCCGACCACTCGAAGTGACAGTGCGGGCGTACGCCGGTGGCGTCGCGCAGGGCCAGCAGGATCGCGGCTATCGCGTTCGGCGCGGCCGGGCTGCTGGCGCGCAGGATCCGGTAGCCGCCGGATTCCACCCCGCGCACCCGCAGCACCTGGCTGAACTGGGACGGGTCGCTCACGTCGATCTCCAGGAACAGCACGTCGGCGGCGCCGGGCACCGGGTTCATCGACCGCTGCGCCCGTTCCTTGACCCGGTACTCCTTGACCGACCCGCTCTGCCGCTTGTGGGCGATCAGGTGCAGCCGCCCGTCCCGGGCGACCGACTCGTCGACGAAGCGGCGGGCCGCCTCGTCGAACTCGATCCGCTCGGCGCGCAGCTCGGTGGTGCGGGTGACCCGGGAGATGAGCGACACCGCGATGATCCCGGCGATGAAGAAACCGGAGATGGTGATCCCGTCCGGCTTCTCCACCACGTTCTCCACAAGCGCGTACAGCAGCACGGCGGTGAGCAGCGCGAACCCGGCAGCGGCCACGCGGCCGCGAGCCCGCCACGCCGCGATGGTGACCGCTATCGCGCCGGAGACCATCATCGCGAGGATGCCGGTGGCGTACGCGCCGGCCTGGGCGTTCACGTCGGCGGAGAAGGCGATCGTGATGGCGACGCTGATCGCGGTGTATACCAGCACCACCGGGCGCACCGCCCGTCCCCACTCCGGCGCCATGCCGTACGACGGCAGGTAGCGGGGCACGATGTTGATCAGCCCGGCCATCGCCGACGCCCCGGCGAACCAGAGGATGAGCACGCTGCTGATGTCGTACACGGTGCCGAACGCCTCGCCGAGGTGCTCGTGGGCGAGGAACGCCAGCGCCCGCCCGTTCGCCGGCCCGCCGGGGGCGAACGCCCCGGGCGGGATCAGCACCGTGGTGACGAACGTGGTGGCGATCAGGTAGACCGACATGATCAGCGCGGCGGCGGTGAGCAGCCTTCGGGTGTTGCGGATCCGGGCGTCCAGCCGTCGCCGCGGTTCGTCGCCCTCGCCGCGCACCAGCGGCATCATGCTCACCCCGGTCTCGAAGCCGGACAGGCCGAGCACCAGCAGCGGGAACGCGAGCACGCTCGTGACCAGGACGTCGCCGGGCCCGCCGGTGTGCGCCAGCCGGCCGGTCCAGTCGCCGAGCAGGCCCGGGTCGGCGACCACCTCGGCCACCCCGGCGACCACCACCACCGCGTTCAGCGTCAGGAACGCCACCACGAGCGGGATGGCGACCTGCACGGCCTCGCTGAACCCGAGCAGGAACACGCCGCCGAGCACGAGCAGCAGCACCACCGTGACCAGCACCGCCGCCGCGCCGCCGTGCGGGAACGACGCGGGCAGGACCGGGTTCTCCAGCAGGTGCACGCTGGCGTCGGCGGCGGAGAGGGTGATCGTGATGATCCACGAGGTGGCGACGAAGCCGAGCAGCACCAGCACGAAGACCTTGCCGCGCCAGAACGGCAGCAGCCGCTCCAGCATGGCCACCGAGCCCTGCCCGTGCGGGCTCTCCCGGGCCACCCGGCGGTACATCGGCAGCATCCCGAGCAGGGTCAGCGCCACGATCAGCAGCGTGGCCAGCGGGCTGAGCGCGCCGGCCGCCACGGCGGCGATGCCGGGCAGGTAGGACAGCGTGGAGAAGTAGTCGACGCCGGTCAGGCACATCACCTGCCACCACGGGTGGGACCGGGTCTGGTGCTCGCCGACCTCCGGGCCGACCGGCTCGACGCGGTGCGCGAACAACCACCTGTGCAGCCGTCCCGCCGGGGCCGCCGGCCGCGCCGGGGCCGCCACCCGTTCCGGCAGTTCCGGCACGGTGCGGCCGGCGTGGTCGCCGTGTCGCCCGGCCCGGGCCGCCGCGGCCGCGTGCGCCTCCCGGCGCCGGTTCCGCGTACGCCGGGGCTGTTCCGGCTCCCCCGCCTGCCCCATCTGCTCCCCTTCGTCCCTATGAAGACGGTAGGGGGTGTCCCGGGCGCGGCCCGGCCGAACCGGTCAAAGATCCGGTCCGCCGGCCAGGGCGTCGCGCACCGCCGCCGGGTCGGCCACCGTCACGGTGACCGCCGGGTGCCGCGGCCAGGGGCCGGGGGGCCAACGCCGGCACCGGCTCGGCGAAGCGCAGGCAGAGCCCGCCGGCCAGGCTGGCGCCGAAGGTCACCCCGCCGTCGGCCAGCGACAGGTGCGGGCCGATCGCCCGCCACCAGCGGTACGGCCCGGTCAGCTCGGCCCCGGTCACGTTGCCCGGTGTGGTGCGCAGCAGCCACGGGCCGAACCGGACGACGAGCGCGTCCGGGCCCCAGTCGAGCCAGGCCGTGGCGGGCCGGACACCGAGCAGCGCCAGCGGCAGCCGGAACGCCGGGTCGAAGCGGAACGGGAAGCGGCGGGCCGGGCCCGGCGGGACCGCAGCGGGGCCGGCCTGTTCGTCTGGTGGCACGGCGGCGACGTACCCGGTGCGGCGGCCCCGACACCCGCGGACGGCGTTCCCGCGCCCCGCGCCCGGACGGCGGGACGCGGGAACCCCCCGTCCCGGCTACTGCAGGAACGCCCCGAGGGGCGACAGCAGCAGCCGGCCGAGCAGCGCGGCGTTGTCGTCCAGCCGCGTCCGCTCACACTCGCGGGCCTCCGGGTCGTGCCGGCAGCGCCAGATCTTCTGCGCGTTGCGCCAGGCCACGTTCCGGGTGTACTCCACCAGTTCACCCTGGTACCAGTCGTCGATGTCGCCGTTCACCATGTCGATCATGAGCTGCCAGTTGTCCAGGTAGCCGCGGCGCAGCTCCGGGATCCGCTCGGCGAAGATCTTGTTGATCTCCAGGTAGTCGCGGTGCTGGTCGCTGGCGTCGATCGGCTCGGACTCCAGGCTGTCGAACGTGGTCACCAGCGCGAACGGCAGGTCGTAGTTGATGTGCGCGTTGACGCCCGCGGCGGCCGACGGCAACGGCCGGGCGTCCGGGCCCCGCATCCGCCGGAACAGGCAGGACCACGCCTTCGGGGTGCTCGGGCTGGAGTCGGTCCAGAACCGCAGCGCCTCGAAGTAGCGGGCCGCGAACTCCACGTCCAGCCGCGCCAGGAAGGCCGGGTCGCGGAACCGGTCGTCGTACAGGCCGTCGAGCACCGTACTGGTGATCACCAGGTAGAGCTTGTTGAAGTCGGCGAGCGGGCAGCTCTCCTGCAACGGCGGCAGCCGGATCAGCAGATCCTGCAACTTGGTCAGATGGTCCACGACCGCGGGCACGTCGGCGGGATGGTCGGCGAGCAGGCCGACGATGTCCTGGTGCACAGGACCCCAGACCGGTTCGGTCATCTCTCCTCCACAACGGCCGACGCCCCCACGACGCCACCACCCCTGTTCCGCCGGACAGCCTGCCAGCCACCGTCCACAGGGGGATCCGTCGAACGACGTATTGCCGGCGTACGCCTATTCCGCGCCGTTGCGCAGGAAGATGGCGCTGGCCTGCACCCGCGTGCGTACCTGGAGCTTGTCGAAGATGTGCGAGACGTGGACGCCGATGGTCCGCTCGCTGATGAACAGCCGCTGGCCGATCTCCCGGTTGGTCAGCCCCTCGGCCACCGCGGCGAGCACCTCCCGCTCCCGCGGGGTGAGCGTCGCCAGCTCGTCCACCGCCGGCCCGGCGGGCGCCGCCGCCCGCTGCCGGGGCACCGGCGCCGCCTCCGGCGCGGCGTCCACCGCCACCCGGGCCCGCGAGGCGATGGTACGGATCTCCGCGGTCAGCGGCACCGCGCCGAGCGACTGGGCCGTCGCGTACGCCTCACGCAGCAGGTTGCCGGCGGTGGCCAGGCGGCTGCGTCGGGCCAGCAGCGCCTCGGCCTGCCGCAACCGGGAGTACGCGGCCGGATAGGGGTGGTTGCGCCGGTCCCACTCGGCGGCGGAGCGCTCCCACAGCGCGGGATCGCCGCGCCCGTCGTCGAGCCGGCTCAGCTCGGCGTGGCAGAGCGCCAGGAACCCCTCGGCCACGTACCGCACCGGCGCACCCGCCTCGGCGCTCTTGCCTGTCACCCGGTCGACCGCGGCGCGTAGCCGGCGTACCGCGTTCGGGTCCACCTCGATCGTGCGGCCGGCCGCCGCCTCGGCCTCCGCGCGCAGCCCGTGCCAGGCCAGCGTGGCCAGCACGATCACGTCGTCGGACCGGCTCTCGGTCAGGCCCCGCTGCACCGCCTGCCGGGCCAGGTCGTGCCGGCCCTGCCACATGGCCAGGCCGGCACGCAGGATGAGCATCGGCAGCACGTGCCGGGCGCCGCCACCGGCCAGCACCGTGGCGACCGCCTCCAGGTCGCGGTCGGACGCCTCGACGTCGCCGTACCCGACGGAGAGCCGGCACCGGGCCAGCAGCAGCTCGACCGCGTCCGCCCCGGAGGGACGGTGCCGCAGCGCGGCGGCGACCACCTTCTCCGCCTCCGCCCACTGCCCCACCCGGAACAGCCCGTTCGTCGCCACCGCCAGCAGCCGGGTCTCCCAGGTGCGGCCGAGCCCCAGCTCGGCGACCCGGTCGGCGCCCCGGCGGGCCACCACCACCCCCTCCTCGAGGATGTTCAGCGGCCCGGTGAGCAGCTCGGCCAGGTGCAGGTACGCGCAGGCCACGTCCTCCGGACGGCCGGCGGACTCGGCGGTCTCCAGCGCCTGGCGCATCACCGCCAGCCCGGCCGCCGGATCCTCCAGGAACGCCTCGCTGAACCCGAGTGCGGCGCTGGCCATCACCACCTCGGAGGTGGTGCCGGGCACGTCGGCGGCGAGCGCCAGCGCCTCCCGGGCCCGGTCGCCGGCCTCGGCGTAGCGGCCCAGGTGCAGCAGCAGCTCGGCCAGCCGGGCGGCGGCGGTGCACCGCTCCTGCGGCGTGCAGTCGGGCGAGGCCAGCACCAGCCGGTACTCCTGCTCGGCCGGGGCCGACCGGCCGGCCGCGGCCAGGTAACGGGCCCGGCGGATGCGCAGCGCGCAGACCGGTGGCCCGGACGGGTCGTCGGCCAGCTCCTCCAGCAGCATCAGGGCGCGGGCGTGCTCCCCGCTGTGGTGCGCGGCCTCGGCGGCGTGGCTGAGCAGCTCAGCCCGGTCCACCTCGACCGGCTCCGGCAGGGCCCCGTCGGGCGTGACCGCGGGCGGCTCGGTGGCCAGGGTCAGCGCGGCCGACCAGTGGCGGTGCGCCTCGGCGTACCCGTGCAGCCGTTCCGCCTCGCGGGCCGCGGCCATCGCGGCGGGCAGCGCCCGGGCCGGCTCGCCGGCGTGCCGCCAGTGGTGCGCCAGCCGGGCCTGGTGCAGCTCGGCCGGCACGGCGGTGAGGGCCTCGGCGTAGCGGCGGTGCAGCGCGGCCCGCTCGGCGGGCAGCAGCTCGTGGGCCAGGACCTCGGCGACCAGCCGGTGCCGCAGCCGGTAGCCGTCGTCGGCGCCGACCAGCAGGCGGTGCGCGACCGCCTCCCGGACCGCGTCGAGCAGCTCCTCCTCGGGCAGCCGCACCACCTGGGCCAGCAGCCAGTGCTCGACCGGCTCGACGCCCACCGCCACCGCGTGCACCACCGCGTGCGCGGGCTGGGGCAGCGCGTCGACCCGGTCGAGGAAGACCTCGCGCAGGGTGTCGGAGAGACCGTCGCGGCCGTCGCGCCGGTCGCGGGCCAGCTCCTCCGCCACGAACGGATTGCCGCCGCTGCGCTGCCAGAGCTGGTCGGCGGCCTCCGGCGGCAGCGGCGCGCCGACGACTGCGGCGGCCAGCTCCTCGGTGGCGGGCCGGTCCAGCGGCAGCAGGTCGATCACCCGCACCGACCGCAGCCGGCGCAGCTCGGTGAGCACCCGGCGCAGCGGATGCGCGCCGCGCAGCGACTCGGCCCGGATCGCGGCCAGCACCGACAGCTGCAGGTCGCCCAGCCCGGCCAGCAAGTAGAGGATGAGCTGCCGGGTGCTGCGGTCGACCCACTGCAGATCGTCGAGGACGAGCACCAGCGGCCGTCCGCCGGCCACCAGGTGCAGGCCCTGGGCGACGCGTTCCAGCAGCGCCCCGGCGCCGTCCGGGCCGGGGGTCTCCTCGTCGAAGACCTGCAACACCCCGCGGATCGCCGCGGTGGTGCGCGCCTCGGCCTGCTCGGCGTCGAGCCGGCGCAGCGCCTGGCGTACCGGGTGCAGCGGCGAGGCGTCTCCGATGTCGAGGCAGGCGCCGGTGAGCACCACCGCCCCGGCCTGCCGGAGCTGCTCGCCGACCTCGGTCAGCAGGCGGGTCTTGCCCACCCCGCTCTCTCCGGTGAGGAACACCGCGCCGGTCTGCCCGGGCCGCAGGTCGTCGTGCAGCGCCGACCGCAGCGTCGCCATGGTGCCGGTACGGCCGACGAGCGGTGCGGTGTCCAGGTCGCCGGCCATGGGACGCAGCCTAGTCACCGCTCCCGCGAGGTTCTACGGCCGTGGGCCCGGACTGGTACCTCTCGCGTCGACTACACGACTAATGGTTGCGCGTGCCCGACATACGTCGTCCTACAGATCCCCCGAGAACCCGGTGGTGGAAGTCTGCGGTGGTCGTCAGGTACCGGAGTCCGGGGAAAGGGTGGGTGCGATGTCGATCACCACGCCCGTGTGGAGTCGGAAAGCCGTCATCGCGGCGTGCCGGCCGGTGCCCGAGGAACGACGTGTCGTGACCGTCCTCTTCGTCGACATCGTGGGCTCGACGCGGCTGGTCGAGCGGCTCGACCCGGAGGACGTACGGGCGTTGCAGCGCGCCTACTTCGGCACCGTGGCCGCGGTGCTGCGCCGCTGGCGGGGCGTGGTGGAGAAGTACGTCGGCGACGCGGTGATGGCGTTGTTCGGCGCGTCCGGTTCGGACGGTCTCGACGCGTACCGGGCGGTGCGGGCCGGGCTGGACATCCAGGCCGCGCTGGCGCGGCGGAGCCCGGCCGGCGTCCGGCTGCGCGTGCGGGTCGGCGTGGCGACCGGCGAGGTGCTGCTGGACCTGGCCGAGGTCCGCGACGGCGGCCACGGTGCGGCGAGCGGCGCGGTGATCACCACGGCGGCCCGCCTGCAGGAGCACGCGCCGCCGGGCGGGGTCGTGCTCTGCCCGGTCACCCGGAACGCGGTGGCCGGCCTGGTCGAGCAGCGTCCACTGGCCACGCTGACACTCGCCGGCAAGGCGCTTCCGCTGGACGTGTGGCGGGTGACCGGGACTGCCGGTAGCAGGCCGCCCCGGCACCGCGACCCGCTCGTGGGCCGCCGCCGCGAGCTGGCGAGCGCGGTCGACGAGGTCACCCGGGCGCTACGTGACCGGCGTCCCCGGTGGATCTCCCTGGTCGGACCGCCGGGCAGCGGCCGCAGCCGGCTGCTGCACGAGGTGACCGGTGCCGTGTCGAGCGTGGACGGCGTGCCGGTGCTCCGGCGGGTGACGTCCTGCCCGCCGTACCCGTGCGGGGAACTGGCGCCCCTGGCCGACCTGGTCCGTCCCCGGCCGGACGGCACTGTCGCGGACGGGCCGGGCGGTGTGCTCGCCGCGTTCCTGGCCGCGCCGGACGACGACGCGGTGGCGGCCCGCGCCGTGGTGGCCTGCCGCGAGACGCTGCTCGGCCTGGCCGCCGACGCGCCGGTGCTGGTCGCGCTGGACGACCTGGACCGGGCCGCACCGGCGCTGCGCCGGTTCCTGCACCAGCTCCACGTGGCGGCGGGTGAACGCGGACTGCCACTGGCGGTCGTCACCACCAGCGGCGCCGGCTCGGCCGACCCGCTGCCCGCCCCGGCGCGGCGGATCCCGCTGGAGCCGCTCGGGCCGCTGGACACCGGTCGGCTGCTGCGGCACCTGCTCGACCGGGCCGGGCGGCCGGCCGCGCTCGCCGCACGCCTGATTCCGCTGGTCGGCGGCAACCCGGCGGTCGCGTCCGCGTACGCGGGCACGGATCCGGCGGGCGAGCCCGGCGGCGTGCCCGCCGCCGCGCGCCGCCTGGTGGACGCCCGGCTGGACCGGCTCGACGGCACACACCGGGCGGTGCTGCTGGCCGGGACCGCCCGCGGCGGCCCGGTCGGGGCCGACGCGGTGGAGGCGATGCTCGGCTGGCCCGCCGGCCGGGCCGAGCCGGTGCTGCGGGCGCTGGCCGCGGCCGGACTGGTCCGCCCGGTCCCGGCGGGCGGCTGGGCGGTCGACGCGCTGGTGGCGCGGGTGGCCGCGCTGCGGCTGTCCCGTGCGGTACGGGCGGACTTCGCCCGCCGCCTGCGCGCCACTGAGGACTCCGCTGCCGGCCGCGGGCCGGGAGCGGTAACCGGCGTCCCGTCCCGGGACGCCGACGAGCGGGGCGTCTGCCCGCTCGGGGCGGGACGGCCGCGCCGGTCGGGTGGAGGGGCCCGACCGGCGCCCGTCCCGCCGAACCGGCTGGATCAGGCCGACGCGCTCCGGGCGGTGCCCACGCAGCCGGTGAGCGCCGGGCCCGTCACGGGGACCGTCCCGGGTGCCGCGGAGCGGCAGGGGTGGCGCGACGTCCCGCGATCCGAGGTCACGCCCGGTCGGTGGCCCGGCCCGGCGGTCACGGCGTGGCCGGAGCAGCGGACCGGACCACCCGAACGGCCGGGCGGGAACCGGCGAGGGAACGAGCCCGGCGGGCGCCCGCTCGGGCTGGCCGCATGAGCGTGACGTCCGGTTCGGAGCGGGCACGGGGCCACTCCGGCCCGGACGTCACCGGGCGGCCGGCCGGTCCGGGTCAGTCGCGGGCGATGGTGCGGCTGCGTCCCCGGAACTCGGCCACCACCTCGTCGCCGCGCCGTACCGTCACGTCGTAGATGCCGCTGCGGCCGTGCCGGACGCGTTCGGTGGCGTACGCCTCCAGCAGGTCGCCCTCGCGCACCGGGCGCAGGAAGCTGATCTCGCCGCCGGCCGCCACGGTCGCCGGGCCGTGGCTGTTGCAGGCCAGCGCGAACGCGGTGTCGGCGAGCAGGAACACGAAGCCGCCGTGCCCGATCGCGTGCCCGTTGAGCATCGTCGCGGTGACCCGCATCCGGGCCACCGCCGCGCCGTCGCCGGCCGACACGAGTTCGATGCCGAGCCCCTTGGACGCCACGTCGGCGTCGAACATGTCGTGCGCCGCGGTACGGCCGGCCATCTCAGGACTCCCGTCGCTGGTCGACGATGCGGCGCATCTTGCCCATCGAGCGTTCCACCCCGTCCGGTTCGATCACCCGTACCGCCACCGACACCCCGATGGTGTTCTTGACCTGCTCGACCAGCATCGCGCCGGCCCGCTCGGCCTCGTCGGCGGCGGCGCCCGCGCGCCGCTCCACGTGGACGGTGAGCGTGTCGAGCCGCCCCCGCCGGTCGAGCACGCACTGGAAGTGCGGCGACAGCGCAGGGGTACGCAGGATCAGCTCCTCGATCTGGGTCGGGAAGACGTTCACCCCCCGGACGATCATCATGTCGTCGGTCCGCCCGGTGATCCTCTCGATGCGCCGCATCGGGCGGGCGGTGCCGGGCAGCAGGCGGGTCAGGTCGCGGGTGCGGTAGCGGACCACCGGCATCGCCTCCTTCGTCAGCGAGGTCAGCACCAGCTCACCCCGTTCCCCGTCGGGCAGCACCCGGCCGGTGACCGGGTCGATGATCTCCGGGTAGAAGTGGTCCTCCCACAGGTGCAGACCGTCCTTGGTCTCCACGCACTCGACCGCCACGCCCGGACCCATCACCTCGGACAGGCCGTAGATGTCCAGCGCGTGCATGTCCAGGCGGGTCTCCAGCTCCCGGCGCATGTCCTCGGTCCACGGCTCGGCGCCGAGGATCCCGACGCGCAGCGAGGTGGCGCGCGGGTCGACGCCCTGGCGTTCCATCTCGTCCACGATGGCGAGCATGTAGCTCGGGGTCACCATGACGACCTCCGGTTCGAGGTCGCGGATCAGCATGACCTGGCGCTCGGTCATGCCGCCGGAGACCGGGACGACGGTGCAGCCCAGCTCCTCGGCGCCGTAGTGCGCGCCGAGCCCGCCGGTGAACAGCCCGTAGCCGTACGCGACGTGCACCCGGTCGCCGCGGCGGCCCCCGGCGGCACGGATCGAGCGGGCCATCAGCTTCGCCCAGGTGTCCAGGTCGGCGCGGGTGTAGCCGACCACTGTGGGACGGCCGGTGGTGCCGGAGGAGGCGTGCAGCCGGGCGATCCGCTCGCGGGGCACCGCGAACATGCCGTACGGGTAGTTCTCCCGCAGCTCCGCCTTCGCGGTGAACGGGAAGCGGGCCAGGTCGGCCAGCTCACGCAGGTCGTCCGGGTGCGCGCCGAGCGCGTCGAACGCGCGCCGGTAGTGCGGCACGTTGTCGTACGCGTGGCGCAGCGAGTGCCGCAGCCGGTCCCGTTGCAGCGCGCGCAGCTCGTCGACGCCGATCCGCTCGACGGGATCCAGCTCCTCCGGACGGGGCGTGCGCTCCTCCACGGTGACCTCCTGGCACGACGGGCCCCGGACGCCGCGCGCCGGGCGCTGCGCCCACCGTACGCCCGCCACCCCTGCCCCGTCCCTCTCCCCCGCGATCTTGCACTTGCCGCCCCTCGGGTGTCCTTTTCGCGCAATGTGCCGGGGCACAAAGTGCAAGATCGCGGAGGGCCGGGCGGGGGCCGGGCGAGGGCCGGGGGCGAGAGGCGGGGTTATGCTCTCGGGTGCTGGTGGGAGGTGTTGTGTCGGATCCCCGGGTCGATCCGGACGTCGACCTGCGCGTACCGGCGGACCGCGCGGAACTGTCCGCGCACCCGGCGGTGGCGCTCGGCGTGATCGCCGCCGGTGGCGTGCTCGGCGCGCTGGCCCGGGCCGGCGCCCAAGCCGCCGTGCCGCACCCGCCCGGCGGCTTCCCCTGGGCCACGTTCGCCGTCAACGTCACCGGCTGCCTGCTCATCGGCGTGCTGATGGCGGTGCTCGCCGCCCGCCCGACCCATCCGCTGACCCGGCCGTTCCTCGGCGTCGGCGTGCTCGGCGGGTTCACCACGTTCTCCGCGTACGCGGTCGACGCGCAGCGGCTGCTGACCGGCGGCGCGGCCGGTACGGCGGGCGCCTACCTGGCCGCGACTGTGCTCGGCGCGCTGGCGGCGGTCGCGGCAGGGGACGCGGTGACCGCCCGGCTCCTGGCCGCCCGGCACGGGAGGGCAGGGTGACCGTCCTGCTGATCGCGCTCGGCGCGGCGATCGGCGCCCCGCTGCGCTACCTCACCGACCGGGCGGTGCAGGCCCGGCACGGCTCGCCGTTCCCGTGGGGCACGCTGACCGTCAACGTCGCCGGGTCGCTGCTGCTCGGCGGCCTGCTCGCGGCACCCGTCGACCCGGGCGTGACGGCGCTCGTCGGCACCGGCTTCTGCGGGGCGCTGACCACGTGGTCCACGCTCAGCTACGAGACGCTGCGCCTGGCCCGCACGGGGAAACGCCGTCTCGCGTACGCGAATGTGGCGCTCAGTGTGGCCGCGGGCCTGGGCGCGGCGTTCCTCGGCTACTCGGTCGTCACCGCGCTGGGCGGTTGAGCCCGCGCGTCAGCGGGCCCGGCGCTCCGGGTGCGCCCGGTTCCACACCCGCATCCGCTCCGGATAGCCGGTACGCGCCGCCTCGTAGAGCGGCACCGCGTGCTTCTGGGCGATCCTGCCGGCGACCCGGGGCGAGCCGGTACGGCGGCGGATCCACTCGCCGTCGTGCGCGATGGCGACCACTGTCGTGTCGGTGGCCGTGGTCTCCGGTTCCAGATAGAACTCGACCCCGCTGCGGCTGGTGACGAACGCCTCCAACTGCGCGAGGTCCTCCTTGTTCGCCTCGCGGTCGAGTTTCGTGGGCGTCGTCGGGTCGGCGGCTCGGCGGCTGAACCAGCGCATGCCCGCCTCCTCTCCTCGGCGTTCGCTCCAGTGCAGCACGCCCGCCTGGCAGGCGGCTGGGAGCGCGGTGGGAGTCGGCTGGGCCGGCTCAGCCCGCCTTCACGCCCGGCGTGCCGACTCCCGGCGTGCCGGCCGCCGCGTCCGGCGCGGCGGGACGCTCCCGCAGCACCGGCACCAGCGCGAGCGTGGGCAGCAGGAGCAGCGGCACCACGCCGAGCGCGGACAGCACGCCGAAGTGGTCGCCGAGGAAGCCGAGCAGCGGCGGGCCGGCCAGGAAGGCCGTGTAGCCGATCACCGCGACCACGCTCACCCGGGCCGGGGCCTTGTCCTCGTCGTCGGCGACGGCGCTCATCCCGACCGGGAAGCCGAGCGACGCACCGAGACCCCACAGCGCCACGCCGGCCACGGCGAGGGGGCCGTTCCCGGCCAGCACGGCGAGCGCCGCGCCGGCGGACGCCATCGCGATGGTGGTGAACAGCACCGGCACCCGTCCCCACCTGTCGATGGCGACGGTGCCGACGGTGCGGCCGAGCGTCATGCCCACCACGAACACGCCGAACACCGCGGCGCCGACCGCCTCGTCGACCCCGTACCCGTCGACGAACGCCACCGCGAGCCAGTCGTTGGCGCTGCCCTCGGTGAACGCCATGACCAGCACGAGCAGCCCGATCAGCAGGGTGCGGGGCTCGCGCCAGGCGGCCAGCAGCGCCTGCCGCCGGGCCGCCGGCGCCCCGGCCCCGGCCGCCTCGGCCGTGGCCGCGAGGAAGGCCCGGGCACCGAGCAGCGTGCCGCCCAGGATCAGCACGGACAGGACCGGCAGGTGCACCCCGACGGGCACGCCGAAGTGCGCGGCGCCGGCGCCGAGCCCGGCCCCGGCCACCGAGCCGAGGCTCCAGGCGGCGTGGAACCGGGGCAGGATGGTGTAGCCGAGGCGCTTCTCCACGGCGGCGCCCTCGACGTTCATGGCCACGTCGCACAGGCCGGAGCCGAAACCGAACGCGGCGAGCCCGAACCCGACGCCGACGACCGATCCGGCCAGGCTGGCGGCGAGACCGGCCCCGGTCAGGCCGAGCGCGACGAGCACTACCGAGACGGCCACCGTGCGCGCCGGCCCGAGCCGCTGGGTGACCAGGCCGGCGGTCGGCATGGCCAGCAGCGAGCCCGCCGACGCGCAGAGCAGCAGCAGGCCGAGCCGGCCCGGATTGAGGTCGAGCGCGTCCTGGGCCGCCGGGACCCGGGAGAACCAGCTCGCCACCGCGAGCCCGTTGAGGGCGAAGACGACCGCCACGCCGTTGCGGGCGCTCAGCACCGCCCGGGGCGCCGGTGGTCGCTTTCCGGCCGGTGCGTCGATGGTGCTGCTCACGGTGCGCTGGTCCCTTCCCCCGTCTGTTCCCGCCGACAATCGCACACCTGAGAGCGCTTCCACCACAAGCGCCGTTAAGGCTTCGCCCATCCATGCCAGAGCAGGCATGATGCGGACATGGGTACGCCGTCCACACGTCCCGCCACGCTCGACGACGTGGCCCGCGACTCCGGGGTGTCCCGGGCCACCGCCTCCCGGGTGCTCGGTGGCTACGGGTTCACCTCGGCCCGGGCCCGCGCCCGGGTGCACGCCGCCGCCGAACGCCTCGGCTACGTGCCGGACCTCGCGGCCCGGGCGCTGGTGCGCGGCGCCGGGGTACGCCTCGTGGTGGCGGTGGTGGGCCGCGACGAGACGGTGCTGGACGACCCGTACGTGCACCGGGTGGTGGGCGCGGCGTCGCGGGAGTGCGCGCCGCACGGCGTCGGAGTGGCGTTGGAGTGGCTGCCGCTGGCCGACCCGTCCGGGCTGGTCCGGCTCGGCGCCGACCGGGGCGTGTGCGGCGTGATCCTGGTCAACACCGTCCAGGCGGCGCTGGACGCGGTGCCGCCGAGACTGCGCGGCCGGGTCGTCTCGATCGGCCAGGGCTCGGCGACGGTGCCCTCGTTCGACGTCGACAACGCCGGTGGCGCGGGCGAGGTGCTGCGCCACCTGTACGCCACCGGCCGGCGCCGCATCGTCATGGTCACCGGGCCGCGCTGGCTGGTCTGCGCCGAGCGCTCGGTCACCACGTACCGGGAGCTGATGCGGGAGTCCGGGTCTCCGGAGCGGCTGGTCACCGGCGACTTCACCGCGGCGCGGGGCGGCTGGGCGGCGCTTGCGGCGCTGCGCCGGTGGCCGGACGCCGACGCGGTCTACGCGGCCAGTGACGCCACCGCGTTCGGCGTGATCGCCGCGTTGCGCGGGCGCGGTGTGCGGGTGCCGCACGACGTGGCGGTGGCCGGGTTCGACGACCTGCCGTACGCGGCGATGAGCAGTCCGCCGCTGACCACCGCCACCCACCCGGTCGACCGGATCGCCGCGGCGGCGGCCACTGCCGTGCTGACCCGGGCGCCGGTCGCGCCGAGCACCGCGTTCCCGTCGACGCTCGTCACCCGGGAGAGCGCCTGAGCGCCGGTCAGTGCCCGGCGGCGTCGGCGTGCCGGCCCCGGGCCTGGGTCAGCACGTTCCGGGCGGCGGCGGGCGCGAAGAACGGCAGCGGGTGCCCGGCGAGCCGGGTGGCGATGATCCAGGCGACCGTCGCCGCCAGCGTGTCCTGGAGTACGGGCCGCCAGCCGTGCCGTAGCCGCCCGGCCGCCTGCCGGAGCGCCGTCGCGGCCCGGCTCGCGGTCGGTGTCATTCCTTCCCTCCGGTCTGCGTAACCCATCCTGCGGCCGGGCGGTGCCCGCCGGTGGCCGGGCACGCGGTGGTTCACGCTGCGGTGGACGCGTTCGGGCCGGTCGGCCCTGGCCGTCGCCGCGCGGCCGCCGGTCAATGGATACGGGAGAAGGAGGGGTTCCGGTGGGCGGACTCATGACGTGGATGTACCGGGGTCGCCGGCCGAACCGGCTGGCCCGGATGCTCAACGCGCTGTCGGCGTGGCAGTACGGCGCCGGGCTCGCGCCGCGGCACTGGGTGACCATGGAGGTGCCGGGCCGACGCACCGGCCGGACCGTGTCGGTGCCGATAGTGGTCGCCGATCACGACGGCGAGCGGTACGTCGTGTCGATGCTCGGCGAGCGGGCCAACTGGGTGGCGAACGCACGCGCCGCGCACGGGCGGGTGGTGCTGCGCCGTCGCCGCCGCGAGCCGGTCCGGCTGGTCGAGGTGCCGGTGGCGCAGCGGCCGGAGATCCTGCGCCGGCACCTCGCGCTCGCCCCCGGCGCCCGGGCGCACGCGCCGGTGGACCGGCACGCCCCGCTCGCCGACTTCGCCCGGGTCGCCGCCGGCATCCCGGTGTTCCGGATCGTCCCGGAGCAGCCCCCGGCGCGGTGACCCCCGGCGAATCGACGGCGCCACAATCTTTCAGAATATCGATCGCTCGCGTTTCCGGGGTCGTCCGAATGGGAGAGGGAGCCGGTAAGATCGGCGACAGAACGGCGACCGATCACGGACTGCCCGGCGGCCCGCACCGGCTCACACTGAGCGCATGAATACGAGACTCCGCCGCCGCACATTCGGTCTCGCGGCGTGTCTCGCCCTCGTGGCGATATTGAGCGGTTGCATGCAGCTCAACCTCGGGCTGACCGTGAACAACGACGACACGGTCTCCGGCCAGCTCCTGCTCACCGCGCCGAAGTCCGTGCTCAAGCAGCGCAACCCGGATCCGGCGGTGGCGTTCGCCGAACTGCGGCCGAACATTCCCTCACTTCCGCCCGGAGCGGAGACCCGGTACGAGGACGCCACCTCGTACGGCATTCAGATCGCGTACCGGAAAACGCCACTGGCGCAATTCACGAGCGAAAGCGTGAATCTTGTTCGGGACGACGATCTGTATCGCTTCTCGCTCCCCCTGGACCCGAAGAAATACGGCGGGAAGGTCGGGCAGCAGGATCCGCGTCAGCAACAGGCGTTCCTGACCTTGATGGAGTTCGAGATCTCGGTGACGTTCCCCGGCCGGGTGCTCGACACGAACGGCACGGTCACCGGACGCTCGGTCACCTGGAAGGTGGTCGCCAACCAGCCCAAGCCGGCCGAGTTGCGCGCCGTCGCCCAGGCGCCCCCGCCGCCCGCCACCAGCCCGGCCGCCGTGGTGACCGGGAACGGCTCCTTCCCGTGGCTGGCGGTCGCCGGCGCCGTGATCGTCCTGCTGCTGGTCGTCGGCGTGGCGCTCGTGCTGCTGATGCGGCGACGGCGCTCCCACGGCGGGCCGGACGCGACGGCCACCACCGACCCGGGCGCCACCGGCCCGGCCCACACCCCCGGCGCCGCTCCCGGCCCGGGTGCCTCCACCGGCCCGGACGCGCCCGTCGGCCCCGCCCCGGCCACCACCGGCACCCCGGCCGCGCCCGACGCACCGACTCGACCCGCCGGCCCACCGGCCTGAGCCCGCACCACCGCCGACGGCGCCCGCGCCGGCGGCCCACCACCACACCGGGCGGACCCTGGATCACGTGACCCGGAACGCCGCCGCACCACTCCACCCCGGCCGCACCACCGCACCATCGGAAAGAGGGGGATCGCCGTGAACGATCTCTTCACCTGGGCCGCCCTGGGCAGCCTCACCGGCGCCAGCGCCGCCACCCTGCTCGCCACGAACGTCATCGGCGGGCTGATCGGGCCGAGCGGCGACAAGGCGCGCAAGTGGATCGCGCTGGGCTTCGCGCTCCTGCTGTCCTACCTGACCGCCGCGTTCGCCGACGACGCCGGCCCGGAGAAGTGGATCATCGCCTTCTTCAACGGTCTGGTGATCTTCTCGGCCGCGCTCGGCGTCAACCAGCTCCCCCCTGGCAACCGGCAGGCGACGCAGGCGTCGCCGACCCAGCTCGCCCAGGGCCGCGAGCCCCGCTTCGTCCGCTCCTGGGTCTGAGAGAGGTGACCCCATGATCTTCGGCATCCTCAGCGCGGCCGTCCAGGTCGTCTTCGGCGCCGTACTCGGGCAACTCGCCGCCGGTACCGTCGGCCTGCTGGCCGGCGCGGTCGTCGGCCTGCTCGTCGGCGCACCGTTCGGCTGGGCGTCGGCCTCCGCCGGCACGTACGCCGCCGATCCGAAGGGGATCTTCCTCTTCGTGGTCGACCACACCTGGAGCCTGCTCAACACGTTCGCCGGGGCGCTCTACCTGGCGCTGCACCTGGTCTTCGGCCACCAGCTCGACCGGATCGTCTCGGCCGGCAGCGGCCGGGTAAACGTGGTCGAGGGCGTCTCCCCCCGGTACGCGACCACGATCGGCACCGTGTGCGCCGGGTCCAGCCCCGGCATCCAGCGGCACGAGGACGTGCACGTGTTCCAGGCCCGGCTGCTCGGCCCGTTCTACCTGCCGCTGGTGGCGCTCAACTACGCGCTGTTCACCATCGCCCCGGTGTGGCTGCTCTGGCACGACCACACCAACGCGCCGATAAACAGGTTCACCCGCTACTTCGAGATCGGCGTCTACCCGCACGTGTGGAACGAGGCCATCGCGTACCGGATCCAGGGGACGCCACCGCGATGACCGGCGCGATCGAGGCGGCCGTCGCGGACGTCGCGCAGTGGCTGGCCGGGGCGGTGGGCGAACCCGTACCCGTCGGTCCGCCACGTGACGACCCCGGCGGCGGCCTCACCCTCTGGCCGCTGGAGCTGCGGCCGGCCCGGCAGACCGCGACCGGCGGCGCGACGCGCGAGCCGTACCGGTTCGTGGTCCGCCTGCTGGTGGCGGGCGGCGGGTCGGCGGCGCTGGCCGCGCTGGACCGGGTGCTCGCCGCCGCCACCACGGCGGGCCGGCCGGAGCTGGTGCTCGCCGCCGGCGACCCGGCGCTGTGGCGCGCGCTGGGCGTGGCACCCCGGCCCGCGCTGCTGCTGGACGCGCCGGCCCGGGTGGAGCGGCCGGTTCCGGTCGCGCCGCCGGTACGCCAGCCGCTGCGGCTGCGGCAGCTCGGCATGCGCACGCTGCACGGACGGGTGGTCGGTCCGCGGGACCAGCCGCTCGCCGCCGTCCGGGTGGAGCTGGTGGGCGCCGCCCAGGCCACCGAGACCGACACCGCCGGCCGGTTCCGGCTGGCCGGCGTGCCGCACGACCCCGACGCGCCGGACGCCCCGGTGCGGATCCGGCTCATCGGCGCGGGGCGCGTCCACACCGCCGAGCTCGACCCGGCCGGCGACGGCCTGATCGTCGTCCGCGCCCCCGACTGACGTCCGAGGAGGACCGATGCCCACCTACTTCTCCCCCGGCATCTACGTCGAGGAGGTGCCCAGCGGGGCCCGCCCGATCGGGCCGGTCGGCATGAGCACCGCCGCGTTCGTCGGGGTCGCGCCCGATCCCGGCGCCCACGTCGGCGAGGCGCTGGCGGTGAACAGCTGGACCGAGTTCCTGCGGCTCTACGCCGACGGCGAGCACCTGGAGAGCACCCCGCTGGCCCGCGCCGTGTTCGGCTTCCTGGACAACGGCGGCACCCGCTGCTGGGTGGTGAACGTCGGCGAGGGCGGGCAGCTCACCGGCACCGGCGGGCGGCGCGGCGGCCTGCAACTGCTGGAGGCCATCGACGAGATCTCCATACTGGCTGCGCCCGGCTACCACGATGCGGTCTCGCACGAGGCCCTGATCAGCATGGCCGAGCGGCTGCGCACCATGGTGGCGATCTGCGACCCGCCGCCGGAGGTCACCGACGTCTCCCGGCTCACCCGGGTCGCCACGCCGGGCAAGCCGCCCAAGCCCGCGTCGGCCGCGTCGGCCGACAAACCCGCCGAGGGTACGCCGGGCGACGCCGACGCCGAACCGCCCGGCACCGGTGGCGACCGCCCCCGGCAGTCGGACTTCGCCACCTTCTACTTCCCGTGGATCCGGGTCCGCGACCCGCTCAGCGGCGACCTGGTGCTCACTCCGCCGAGCGGGCACGTGGCGGGCATCTGGGCCCGCGCCGACGCGCTGCGCGGCGTGCACAAGGCGCCGGCGAACGAGCCGGTACGCGGGGCCGTCGACCTCGCGTACCGGGTGACCCGGCCGGAGCACGACGTGCTCAACCCCAAGGGCGTCAACGTGATCCGGTTCTTCGCCGGGGAGGGCATCCGGCTGTGGGGCGCCCGGACGCTCGCCGCCGAAGCGAGCGAGTGGCGCTACCTGAACGTGCGGCGGCTGTCCATCTCCATCGAGCAGGCCATCGCGGGCGGCACCCGGTGGATGGTGTTCGAGCCGAACGACTTCACGCTGTGGCGCTCGATCCGCCGCGACATCGGCGCGTTCCTCACCCGGGTGTGGCGCGACGGCGCACTGCTCGGCCGTACGCCCGAGGAGGCGTTCTTCGTCAAGTGCGACGAGGAGACCAACCCGGCCGACGTCCGCGACGCCGGCATGGTGGTGGCCCACATCGGCATCGCCGTGGTCAAGCCCGCGGAGTTCGTGGTGTTCAAGCTGAGCCAGTGGGCCGGCGGCACCGAGACCGAGACGATCGGAGGCTGACATGCCCACCACTGCCACGCCGCAGCCGGGCGCACCGGTCGACCCGTACCGGGCGTACCACTTCAAGCTGCTCATCAACGGCATCACCAACGGGCACTTCACGGAGGTCAGCGGCTTCGAGGTGGCGATACCGGCGCTGTCGTACCGGGAGGCGGGCAACGAGCGCATCCGGGCCGTGCCCGGCCAGGTCGAGTACGCCCCGGTCACCCTCCACTTCGGCCTGACCAGCTCACGCGAGCTGTGGGACTGGGTGAACGCGGCGGCGAAGGGCACTGTCAACCGGCGCAACGTGTCGGTGGTGCTGCTGGACCCGCCCGGCACCGCCGAGGTGCTGCGCTGGAACATGATCAACGCGTGGCCGACCCGGTGGCGGGGCGCGCACCTGAACACGCTGTCGCAGGAGATCGCCATCGAGGCGCTGACCCTGGCGTACGAGGGCCTGGAGCTGGAGGCCGGCGGTGCCGCCGCCCCGGCGTCCGCGTGACCGGCTGGCCCGCGCGCTGCGGGCCACCGCCGATCGCCTGTCCGGTCCCGACTCGCCGTCGTCGACGGACGACGCGCCACGTCCTCCCGGCCAGCCGCCCGAGCACTGGCGGCGCCTCGTGGCAGCGCACGCCCCCGGCCTCCTGCGCGACCTACCTCCGCCCGCCGCCCCTCCCCCGCCCGCCGACGGGCGGGTTCAGGCACGCCGCTGGCCGGCTTGGACGACACGGCTGATCAACCGACTCACCGCCTCCCGCAACGGACCGTCGAGATCTTGGTACGAAAGGGCCCCTATAGGGGCCGTTTCCTACCAAGATCTTCCGGAGGTCCTGGAAGGTAGGACAGAGGTCTCGGGAAGTGGGAGAGCGGAGCGAGGGCGCGGCGCGGAACCGCCCTGGCGTGGAGCGGCGTCAACGTGGGCGGGTGCGGGGCGGGAAGCGGGCGGGGCGGTGACCTCCGCAGCGGCGGCGGACACCGGGTCCTACTCGGACAGTGCGGCGCGGGCGTGGGATACCGGATCGCTCGCGGGCGGGCGTGCAGGCCGGGACGTGACCGAGTCGGGCGGTCCGGAAGGGGCGCCGGAGCTGACGGGAACGGCGAGCATCTCCGACAGGACTGGATCACCGAGCGCCACCGGCACGACCGTCACCACACGCACGACTGACGCCAGCGGCGCGTCCTCGACCCGCAGGCCGACGGTGACCCGCGCCCCCAGGCCCACCACCACGGGTGGACGCGGCGGGAACGGCGCGAACGGCGCGCGGCGCGTGATCGGCGCGAGCAGCATGACCGGTGCGATCAACGCGAACGGCGCGCGGCGCGTGATCGGCGCGAGCGGCGGCGCTGGCGAGAACGGCGGCACCGGTCGGCCCACCGAGCCGGATCCGCCCACCGACACTGGCGGGCCCGCTCATCTCGCCGAAAGCTGGGACACCGTTGGCGTGACGTCCCGCGAATCGAACCGGCCGCCACCGCCCGAGCGGCGACCCGACCTGCGCGCGGATCGGGGGGACGTACTCCGGAACCCGGCGCCGGCCGGACGGGACCGGAATGTGGTCGCCGGGACGAGCCCGTCGCCCAGCCGGGACGACGTCCTCCCACTCCTCCTCGCCGCCGCACGACAGGCCGCACGACCGGCCGCCCCACTGGACGCACGACCGGGGCCGATCATGCCCGCCGGAGGCGACCGGTTCGGGCTCCCCGAGGCGGCCACCCACCAGCGAGGACGCGCCGCCGAGCCGCACCCCGAAGGGCCCGGACCGGCGACCGACGGCGAGCGTCCGGCGCGATATCGGCACCGGCCCGAGTCCACGCCTTCCGGCCCGTGGCCGGCCCTGCCGGACGACTCCGGCCGGACCCGGACCGCGGTCTCCGCGCACCAAACTGCCGAGGGCGGCCCGCCGCACGCGGACCCGTGGCCGGTGCTCCCGGCCGAACCGGCATGGCTTCCCGAGCGGGCCACGCCGTGGAGCGACACGGCCCGGCTGGACCGGGAACAGGCGGGTGACTGATGGAGCGTGTCGCCTTCCTCGTGGACGAGTCCGGCACCCGGGTCGACTGCCTGCTCAACCCGGAGACCGTCCGGGTGACCCGGCTGGCCGGGGTACGCCCGCGTGGCGGGCCCGACGGGACGCTCACCGGCGCCGGGCTGGCCGACGACCCGCTGGTCTTCACCGGCGGTGGGCGTACCGAACTGGTCCTCGACCTGCTCTTCGACGTGGACTTCGTGGAGTCGCCGGCCCGCCCCGAGGACGTGCGCGCGCTGACCCGGCCGCTGTGGATGCTGGCCGAGAACTCGGCTGTCGAGCACGGCTGGCTGCGCCCGCCGCTGGTCCGCCTGGTCTGGGGCAAGACCTGGAACGTCCCGGGCGTGATCACCGCGATCGCGGAACGCTTCGACGCGTTCACGCTCACCGGCACGCCCCGGCGGTCGTGGCTGCGGCTGAAGCTGGTCCGCGTCGCTGAGGGCGCGGAGGCGGCGCGCTCCGGGTTCGAGGAGGAGCTGGCCGCCACGAGCACGCCGGCTGTCGCGCCCGGGTCGGCGGTGGTCGCCGCCGCCGACGGGGCGGCCGAGCCGGGCTGGTCCGGGGTGCGCTTCGACCTGCTCGCCCACGACGCGCTGGGCTCGCCGCTGCGCTGGCGGCTGCTCGCCGAGCACAACCGCATCACCGACCCGCTCACCGTGCCCGCCGGCACCGCGCTCGCCGTCCCCCCGGTCGGCGCCGCCACGGCCCCGCCCGACGCGGTCACCACGGGCGGCACCCCGTGACGGGCCACACCACCGGCGCCGCGCGGCGAGCGACCTTGGTGCCGGTGTGGTGCGCGACGGTGGCCGCGTCCGCCGGGGGTGCCCCGTGAGCCGAGCCGCCCTGGTCACAGTCGACGGCCGGCCGCTGGCCGACCCGTCCCGGCTGCGCGGCATCCGCGTCGCCGCCCGCCTCGACCGGCCGGCGCAGTGCGAGCTGACGCTCACCGCCGCTCCCGGCGCGGGCCCGCTCGACCCGCCGGTACGCCCCGGCGCCACAGTCGGCGTACGCCTCGACGGCCAGGCGGAGGCGCTGTTCACCGGCGAGGTGACAGCGGTCGAGCGGGAGTACGCCGGTGACGGCGTCGCACTGGCGCGGATCCGGGCGTACGACCCGCTGCACCGGCTGCGCAAACGGCAGGAACTGCGGGTGTTCGAGTCGGTGACCGCCGCCGAGCTGGCCGCCGAGCTGTGCGCCGGGCTGGGGTTGGGCGTGGCGGCGGAGGACGACGGGCCGCGCCTGGACCGGCTGCTCCAGCACCGGCACACCGACCTCGACCTGCTGTGCGAGGTGGCCGGCCGGGCCGGGCTGCACCTGAGCGCCGACGGCGACCGGCTGCGGATGTTCACACTGGACGGGTACGGGGAGCCGCTGCCGTTGACGCTCGGCGAGACGGTGCACGCGCTGCGGGTCACCGAGAACCTGGACCGGGCCGGCGCGGAGTGCGCCGTACTCGGGTGGCATCCGCAACGCGCCGAGGCGCTGAGCCAGCGCGCGGACGAGGCACGCAGCGGGCGGCGCATCCCGCTGCGCCCCGACCCGGGCGACGTCGGCGCGGGCCGCGTCCGCACCGCTGTCGACCAGCCGGGCCGCAGCGACGACGAGCTGGCGGCGCTGGCCCAGGCCGGGCTGGACGCCCGGGTGGCGGCGCTCGTCACCGCCGAGGGCACCGCGGAGGGCGACCCGGCGCTGCGGCCCGGCCGGCGGATCGTCCTCGCGGGCGTCCCGGAGCCGGTCGCCGGGGTGTACGTGCTCACCGAGGTGGTGCACACGGTGGACGCGGACGGGCACCTGACCCGGTTCTCCACCGCGCCGCCCGGCCAGCCGCCGTCGGCCGCGCCCCCGGCGGCGACAGTCACGCTCGGCACCGTCACGGACATCGACGACCCGGAGGGGCTGGGCCGGGCCCGGGTGACGCTCCCGGCGTACGGCGATCTGGACGCCGGCTGGCTCGCGGTGCTCTGCCCGGGCGCGGGCCGGGGCAAGGGGATCGTCGCGCTGCCCGACCCGGACGACACCGTGCTGGTGGCGCTGCCCGGCGGCGAACCCGCCTCGGGCGTGGTGCTCGGTTCGCTGTTCGGCGCGGTGGAGCCGTACGACACCGGGATCGTCTCCGGGCGGTCGCGCCGCTGGTCGATGCGGACCGGCACCGGGCAGTCGATCGTGATCGACGACGACGGCCGCACGCTGCGGCTGGCCACCGACGCGGGCAGCTTCGTCGAGCTGCGTCCCGAGCTGACCACCGTGCACGCCGCCGGTGACCTGGTGCTCTCCGCGCCCGGCCGGGCCGTCGTGGTGCGCGGCCGCACAGTCGACTTCCTGCACGCACCGGCGGCCGAGGACGCCGAGACCGCCGCCGCGCAGGCCCGTACGCTCGCCCGTTCCGCCGGAGGTGGCTGATGCGCTGGATCCACCGCGACTCGCTGATCACCTGCGGGCACGACGGGCGGGTGCGCAACCGCCCGTCCCAGGACTGGGTCACCGTCCAGGCCGTGCCGGTGCTGATCCGTCCCGACCCGGAGGGGCGCGACATCACCGCCTGCCCCAACTACGGCCCGACGATCAAGCCGTGCCTGCACACGCTGACCGTGACAGTGGGTTACAGCACGTGGGTGCGGGTGGACCGGCAGCCGGTGGTGCTGTCCCACCTGGACGGGCTGACCGACGGCACCCCGCCGGGCACCGTGCACCACCAGGTCCGCGACGTGCGGCAGGGATTCCTGGGGGCGGACGCATGAGGGCCTTCCGCTTCGTCGGCGCCGGTTTCGACGCCGGCCGCGCCGGTGGTCTCGCGCTCACCGCCGCCGGCGGGCTCGCCATGACCGACGGCGACGAGACGGTACGCCAGGCGCTGTACCTGCTGCTGTCCACCACGCCCGGGGAACGGCTGATGCGCCCCGGGTACGGGTCGCGGCTGCACCGGCTCGTCTTCGCGCCCAACGACGACACCACCGCCGGGCTGGCGATCCACTACGTGCGGCAGGCGATCCGGCGCTGGGAGCCGCGGGTCGAGGTGCTGGACGTGGACGCCGGTGGAGACCCGGACGACCCGTGGCGCCTGGTGATCCGGCTGGACTACCGGGTGCGGGCCAGCCTCTCCCCCGGCCACCTGGTGTTCTCCGTGGACCTGCTGCCCGCCGACGAGGAGACCGGAGACGAGGAGGGCACGCCATGACGCTGCCGGTGCCGCACCTGGACGACCGCGCCTTCCTCGACCTGGTCACCGAGGCGCGGGAACGCATCGCCCGGTCCTGCCCGGACTGGACCGACCTGTCCGCGCACGATCCCGGCATGGCGCTGCTGGAGGCGTTCGCCTACCTGACCGAGGTGATGATCTACCGGCTGAACCAGTTGCCGGAGAAGGCGTACGTGGCGTTCCTGAACCTGCTCGGCGTCACCCGGCACCCACCGGCGGCGGCCTGGGCGGACGTGCGCCTGACCCGGACCGGCCCGGACCGCGGCCCGGTGCGGGTGCCGGCCGGCACCCGGATCGCCGCGGCCCGCGGCGCGGACCCCCGGCCGGTCGTCTTCGTGACCACCGAACCGGCGGTGCTGCCCGCCGGGGAGACCACGGCGACGGTACGCGTGCACCACTGCGAGCCGGTCGAGGCGGAACTGCTGGGCACCGGCACCGGACAGCCCGGTCAGGTCCTCCGGGCCGCCCGCGCGCCGCTGACGCGGACCACCGAGGTGATTGACCTGCTGCTCGGGGTGGAGGTGCCGGCGGGTTCGGTGGAGCTGGGCGCGGCGGCCCGCGAGCACGAGGGGCGCACGTACGAGATCTGGCGGCCGGTGGACAGCTTCGCCGGGGTCGGGCCGCAGGCGAAGGTCTACCTGGTGGACCGGGCCTCCGGGGTGGTCACGTTCGCCCCGGCGCTGGACCTGCGCCCGGACGTGGGCGCCCCGGCCGTCGAGGGGGCGGCCGGGGCGACCACGGTGGCTGCGGTGCCGCCGGCCGGGCGGCAGGTGCGGCTCTGGTACCGCTGCGGCGGCGGGCCCGCCGGCAACGTGGCGGCGGGCGTGCTCACAAGCCTGCGCGACCCGCTGCCCGGGGTGAGCGTGGACAACCCGGAGCCGGCCACCGGCGGGCGGGAGCTGGAGTCGCTGGAGTCGGTGCTGGCGCGCGGGCCGTACGAGTTCTTCGCCCAGCAGCGCGCGGTCACCGCCCGGGACTTCGAGATCCTGGCCACCGGCTCCGGGGCGGTGGCGCGGGCGCGGGCGTTCACCAGGGCGGCCGTCTACAGCTTCGCCCGGCCCGGCGAGGTCGAGGTGGTGCTGGTGCCGTACGTGCCGGACGCGGCCCGCCCCGGCGGGCGGCTGCCGGTGGCGGTGCTGCGCGAGCACGAGGTGGAGGAGGCCCGCCGCCGGGTCGAGGCCGACCTGGAACGCCGCCGGGCCCTGGGTACGGCGGTGCGCGCGGGCTGGGCCCGCTACAAGGCGGTGTCCATCCAGGCGCGGGTGGTGGTGCGCCGCGAGGAGGACGTGGACGCGGTGCGCCGCCGCATCCACGACCGGCTGCACCAGACGCTCAGCCCGCTGCCCACGCCGCTCAACCCGGCCGGGTGGGCCTTCGGCGAGCCGCTGCGCGCCTCGAACGTGTACCGGATGCTGGAGCACGCCGAGCCGGGCGTGCGCTACGTCGAGTCGGTGCGGTTCGTGGTCGACGAGGCCCCCGACGCGCGGGTGCGCACCGTGGCGGTCGACCAGTACCAGGCCGACACCTGGTACGCAGGCGGCGGCCCGGTGCTGTTCCGCTCCACGAACGCCGGTGCCGGCTGGGAACCGGCCGGCCGGTTCGACGGCGAGACGGTGGTGCGGGTGGTGCCCGCGCCCGCCCCGGTACGCCCCGGTGTGGTCCCCCGGGCCGGTTCGGTGGCGGTGGTGACCAGCCGCGACG
Organism: Micromonospora sp. NPDC049203; assembly: GCF_043197215.1. Taxonomy (NCBI): domain Bacteria; kingdom Bacillati; phylum Actinomycetota; class Actinomycetes; order Micromonosporales; family Micromonosporaceae; genus Micromonospora; species Micromonospora sp. NPDC049203. The sequence goes on from NZ_JBICSV010000002.1 coordinate 92,339, forward strand.
CCGGTGGCTCCCGGGTGCGGCTGAGCACCGACCTGGGTGAGACGTGGACCCTGCTGACCGACCTCGACTCCGGCGTACGCGACCTGGCCTGGATCGACCGGGACGGCACCGGCGCGCTGCTGCTGGCCACCGACACCGGCCTGTACGAGGTGCCGCTGCTGCCGAACGCGGTGCCGTTGCAGATCCTCGTCGACCCGGCCGACGCGGACCGGGGCTTCTACGCGGTGCGCGCGTTCGTCTCCGAGCGCGGCGCACCCGGCGTGGCGGTCGCCGCGCAGGCCGGATTCGGCGTCTACCTGTCCACGGCGGCGGGACGGCCCGGCACGTTCGCCCACGTCGGCCTCGCCAACGTGGACAACCGGGTGCTCGCCGTGCAGTACGACGGCCCGGCCACGCTGCTGTGGTGCGGCGCGGGCGAACCGGACCCGAAGAAGCCCGGCCAGGGCTGCCATCGCACCCGGCTGTTCGAGTCGGACGTGAAGTGGCAGTCGATGGCGTCCGGCTGGATCGGCGGCACCTGCCGCGACCTCGCCTTCAGCGGCCCGCTCGCGCTCGCCGCGACGCAGAGCGGCGGCGTGGTCCGGCTCGACACCCTGGCCGGGCAGCCTCAGTGGTCGCCGGTGATGGTCAACTGCGGGCTGCCGTTGCGGGACCGGACCCGGTTCGTCCCGGTCGACGCCATCGCCGCCACCGCGCCCACCGGCACGTCCGGCGCCGGGCGGCTGGTGCTCGCCGGTGGCGAGCGCGGCGTGTTCCGCAGCGGCGACGGCGCGGACTGGACCGCCAGCGCCAACCAGGCCACCGCCGACGTGGTCACCGTCCCCGGCACCTGGCTGCTCTGCTCCGGCGAGCACGACATCGAGGTGGTGCGGCAGGATGCGCCGAGCGGCGATTGAGCGGCTGCTTCCGGCCGCGTACCAGCGGGCCGCCGGCCCGGGCAGCGTGCTGGGCGCGCTGCTGGACGTGATGGAGGCGCTGCACGCCCCGGACGAGGCGGTGCTCGCCGACGTCGACGCGTTGTTCGCGCCGTACCGGACGCCGGACGGGTTCGTGGCGTACCTGACCCGCTGGGTGGCGATGGACCACGTGGTCGCCGCGCCCCGCGCCGACGCGCCACTGCCGTTGCCGGCAGGCCGCCTGCGGGACCTGGTGGCGCACGGCGCGCTGCTGGCCCGCTGGCGCGGCACCCCGTACGGGATGCGGACCGCGTTGGAACTGGCCACCGGCGTGACCGGGTTCGTGCTGGACGAGCCGCCCGATCGGCCGTTCCACCTGGTGGTGCGGGTGCCACCGGCCGCCGCCGGCCGGCTCGCGCTGGTCACCCGCATCGTCGAGGCCGAGAAGCCGGCCGCGGTCACCGTCGAGGTCGTCACCGGCCCGGACGGCCCGCCCTCCGAGCCGACGCCGCCCGACCCCGGCCCGCCCGCAGCGGGACCGCCGGAACCGGGCCCTCCGCCCACGCCCGGGCCGGACGACGCCGAGCCCGCCGCCGGGGTGGCTTCGGTGCGCGCGGTCGGCCGGGCGCACGTGCCCGCACCCCTGCCCCACGATCCGCCCGAGGAGCCGTCATGACCACCGAATGGACAGTCGTCGCCGCCGCCGAGCAGTTCACACTTGATGCCCGCAACGCCGGTGAGCTGACGTTCACCGTGTCCAACCCGGGCACCGCGCCGGACACCGTCGTCTTCGACGTCGCGCCCGGCGAGGGCAGCCAGCGGGCCTGGTTCACGATCGCCGAACCGCAGCGGGTGGTACCCGGGCAGGGGTCGGTGTCGTTCCTGGTCCGGCTCGCCGTGCCGCCCGGCACGCCGCCCCGGCGCTACGACATGACCGGGTTCGCGTACTCGGCGAACACCGCGCCGGAGGAGAGTTCCCGCTCCAGCGGCCGGGTCACGTACGACGTGCGGGCCGTCGTACCCCCGAAGCGCGCGCCGTGGCCGTGGATCGCGGCCGCCGCGGCGCTGGTGCTGGTCGTGGCCGGGGTGGTGGCCTGGCTGGTGACCCGCGGGCCGGACGCCCCGGCACCGCCGCAGGCGAATGCGGTGGCGGTGGAGGCGGAGACGCTCGTCTCCGGCGCTGCGGTGCAGTCCACCGGTGCCGTGAAGGCGGAGGTGGTGGCGCAGGAGAACTGCTGCGACGTGGAGTGGTCCGGCGACGCGCAACTGTTCTTCCTGGGCCGGGCGGTCGGTGACCGGGTGACGGTGCGGGTGGACGTGCCGTCCGACGGCACCTGGCGGTTCTCCACCGTCCGCACCACCTCGTTCGACTACGCGAACACGATCTGGCTGGTAGACGGCCGGCAGGTCGGCGACACGTTCTTCGGGTTCAGCCCGACGGTGGTCCGCACCGGCGAGGTGGACGTGGGCACAGTGGAGCTGGCCCGCGGCCCGCACACGCTGACGCTGGTGGCGGTGAGCAAGACCCAGGGCACCGACAGGTACTTCGCCGGGGTCGACGAGATCCGCTTCACGCCCGTCGTCCGGCCATGAGTGGGCGGCAGAAGCTGCTGCTGGTGGCGGTTGCTGTGCTGCTGGTGGCGCTGTACGTGACGGCGGTGGCCGGTCGCCGCGACGACCCGGGCGACCCGGCGGCCGGGCCGGGCGCGCTGGCCCGGCTCGGGCGCGGATCCGGGACGGTCGACCCGGCGACGGTGGCGGTGACGTGCCTGCCGCCGGCCGCCGAACCGGTCACCACCGCCGACGGGGTGGCGCTCACCTTCGGGACGGTGTGCCGGCTGCGGGTCGCCGACCCGGGCGCGCTGCGCACGCTCGTGCTGCGCGGCACGACGCCGTTCCAGGTGACCGCCCCCGCGCCCGGCGACGCGGACGTCACAGTCACCGACGAGGTCGCGCCGGACGCGGACGGCCCGGCGGTGACGAAGGTGGCTGTGGACCGGGAGACCGAGGTGCTCCTGCGCTGTCCGGGAGGTGGCGGATGCGCTGTCACGCTGGCCCGGTCCTGACCGGTACGGAGACGCGGCATGGGTGAGTTGCGCAAGCCGTTCCTGCTGCTGGCCCTGCTCGCGGTGGCGCTCGTGGTGGGCGTGGAGCTGGGCGCGGCGGCGCTGACCGGCGGCGGCGACGCCAGCGGCGCGCTGCGGGGCAGCGCCGGGCAGCTCGGCGTCGAGCTGGGCGACGTCGGCGCGGTGTCCGAGCCGTCCGGGCGCGGCATCGGCTACCTGGCGCTGATCGACGTGGTGGCGCTCTGGACGACCGGTCTGTTCTGCCTGAGCCTGGTGCTGCCGGACCGCGTGCAGGGCCGGGTGCAGGGCGTGGCCACGCTCGTCTTCTCGATCGTGCTGCTGCTGGTGTCGCTGGTCCTGCTGGTCGTCGCGTTCGTCGAGCTGACGGTGATGGTGTCGCTGTTCCTGGCGCCGCCGTTCGGCACGCTGGCCTACCTGGCGGTCTGGGGGTTCTTCCCGGTCGACGACGCGGCGGCGCTGCTCGGGCTGGCGCTGCTGCTCAAACTGGTCTGGGCCGGGCTGCTGCTCGCCGCCCAGCCCCGGTTCCTGCGCAACAAGGGCCTCGTCGCGCTGGCGCTGACCACGCTGCTGTGCACAGTGGTGCTGCAGTTCCTGCACGGCCTGGTGCCGGTGATCCTGGTCAGCATCCTGGACGACCTGGGCGCCGTGGTGTTCGCCGTGGTGGCGCTGATCTGGGCGCTGGTGCTGCTGATCGGGTCGATCCCGGCGATCGTCAAGGCGGTCCGGACCACCGCCACCACGTCCGGCCGTACGGTCACGTGACCGCGCGGCCGGTCAGGCGATCGCGGCCGAGGCGGCGGCGACGAACTGTTCCGCCGCCCGAGCCGGGGTGGCCCGGCCGGACTGGGCGTTCTCGGCGGCCTTGACCAGCTCGGACCTCACCGCGCGGTGTCCCTTGAGCGGTGGCCGCGGGCCGTCGCCGAACGTCTTCGCCAGCTCGGATCCGAACCGGATGGACCGCTTCACGGCCGGGTCGGTGACCGTCTCGCCGAGCTTGGCGCGCAGGTCGATGTTGGGCGGCAGGCCACGGTCGGTGCCGAGCAGCACTACTGCTTCGGGATCGTTGAGCATGAAGTTGATGACGTCGACCGCGGCGTCCTTCTTCCCGCTGCGCCTGTGCACCGACCAGTACGTCTCGGCGCGGGCCCACTGTGCGCTCGGGTCACCCGGGTACGCCACCACGCCCAGCTCGTCAGTGGTGCTCTTCTGCAGGTCCGGCATCTGGCCGGCCCAGACCCAGGACGTGGCCGCCCTGCCGGTGACCACCAGCTGCCTGGTGACGTCGCTGGTGTTTCCCTGGCGGATGACGTCCGGCGTCGGCGTCGCCCCCCGGTCGCGGGCGCCGGACCACAGCTCGAACCACCGCGTCACGTCCTCGACGGTGAAGCCGAGGCCCTTGTCCTGGTACAGATCCTTGCCCTGCTGGCGCAGCCACACCCAGAGCGCCTTGTCGTCGGCGCTCGGATCCTGGGTACCCGGGACCTCGGCCTTCCTCGTCACCTGCTCGGCCCAGGCGATGTGCTGCTCCCACGTCATGCCGGTGGTCGGCTCGGGCAGCCCGTGGCGGGTCAGCAGCGTCCTGTTGTAGACCAGGCCCTGGGTGTTCTCCCCGGCGGGCACGCCGACGAATTCCCCGTCCACGTAGCCGTACCGCCAGAGGCTGTCGTGCATCGGGCGGGTCTCCAGCTTGCGCGCCCCCTGGTAGTAGAGCAGCCCGGCGAGCGTCCGCCGCGCCGCGTACTCGGCCAGGTGGTCGTCGTCGATCTGGAAGATGTCCGGCGCCTTGTCGCCGGCGGTGAGCTCGGCCAGCCTGTCGAAGTAGCCCTGGTCGGTCTGCCAGGTCTTCGTGAAGGTCACGTTCGGGTGCTTCCTGGTGTAGAGGGCCAGCACCTCCTCGGTCAGCCTGGCCCGCGCTTCGGTGCCCGACCAGAAGACGGAGAGCTCGACCGGGGCGTCCGGGTCGACGGGCGCGTCCTCGTCGTCGCCGCAGGCCGCGGCGCCCGTCATCGGCGCTGCGGCCGCGCCGGCCAGCAGGCCACGCAGCAGCAGCCGCCGGGACAGAGGACTGGACAGCGACACGCCGTCGGCGTGCCTGGCAAGAGCGCGGATCAGATCCTCCTCGGCCGCCGGGTCCCCGTGTCGGCTACGAAGATACGGTCGTCGCGCCACCGGATCCACCACACGGCGGTCAGGTGGCCGCCCCGCCTGCGGCGAGCGTGGCCAGGCGCGGCAGTTGCGCCGGATCGGTGAGCGCCGACCCGACCGCCACCACGCGCGCCCCGGCGGCGAGGAAGTCACCCGCGTTGCCGGCGTCGACACCGCCGGTGGCCACGAACCGGGCCTCCGGCAGCGGCCCGGCCACCGCCCGGAACCACGCCGGGCCGAGGCTGACCGCCGGGAACGCCTTGAGCCACACCAGGCCGTGGTCGAGCGCCCGCTGCGCCTCGGTCGGGGTGGCCACGCCGGGCAGGTGCGGCACGCCGAGACCGGCCGCCGCGTCGGCCACCGCCAGGTCCAGGCCCGGCGCCACCGTGAACGCCGCCCCGGCGGCCACCGCGTCGTGGACCTGCGCCGGGGTACGCACGGTGCCCGCGCCGACGATCCGGTCCCGCCGCCGCCCGGCCGTCACGGCGGCGCGCAGCGCCGGCACCGCCTCCGGGGTACGGATGGGCACCTCCACCACAGCGATGCCGAGATCCCAGGCCAGTTCCGCCAGCCGGACCGTCTCCTCCGGCGGCAGGTCACGCAGGATCACCATCACCCGCGCGTCGCCGAACAGGGCCTCGAAGGCGTGCCCGCTCATCTTCCGCTCCCTTCCGTCACCGCTCGGTCCACGCCTCGTCCGGCAGCGCCAGCGCCCGCGCGATCGTCTCCCGGTCCGGCGGTGGCGCGGTGTCGCCCGCAACGGCAAGCACCGGCGCGGCGGTCAGGTGACCCAGCCGCAGGCAGGCTCGCAGGTCGAGACCGCGCAGCAGCCCGGAGAGGAACCCGGCGGCGAACGCGTCCCCGGCGCCGACCGGCTCCACCACGTCCACCGGCAACGCCGGCACGACCACCGCCGGCCCGGTACGCGGCAACGCCGTCGCGCCGACCGGCCCGTCCTTGACCACCACCAGCTCCGGGCCGGGCAGCAGCGCGCGGACCGCCACCGGATCGTCCACCGACCAGAGCACTGCCGCCTCGTCCAGCCCGACCAGCACCACGTCGGCGCGGTCGGCCAGGCCACGCAGGACCGGGCCGGCCCGGTCGGCGGGCCAGAGCGCCGGCCGGTGGTTCACGTCAAAGCTGACCCGGGCTCCCGGCAGCACGCGCCCGGCCAGCGCCGATGTCAGCAGGTCACGGCAGGTGCCGGAGAGCGCTGCGGTGATCCCGGACAGGTGCAGCAGCCGCGCCCCGGCGAGCCCGGGATGCGCCAGGTCGGCCGGGCCGAGGCGGCTCGCGGCCGACCCGGCCCGGTGGTAGTGCACGAGGGTGCGGTCCGGCCCCGGATCCTTCAGGTAGACCCCGGTCGGCGCGTCCGGATCGACGGTGGCCAGTGAGACGTCCACGCCCGCGGCTGCGACCTCGGCCACCACCCGCCGGCCGAACGGGTCGTCACCGACCCGGCTGACCCACGCCGCGCGGTGCCCGAGCCGGGCCAGCCCGGCCGCCACGTTGGACTCCGCGCCGCCCACGCCGACCGCCAGCCGCGCGGCGTGCTCCAGCCGCCCGCCGTCATCAGGGGCGAGCACCACCATCGTCTCGCCCACGCAGACCACCTCCGGCCCGCTCCCGGCGCCGCCTCGGCCCTCGGCAGCGGTAGCGCCTCGGCCCGCCACAGCGGCACCGGGGGCAGGCGGCTCGCTCACCGGAGGACCGTCGCGTCCAGCCGGGCCGCCACGTCGGCCGGGTCGAGGTGGCCGTCGGCGACCAGCACCCGGTGCCGGTTGTGCCGGGGCTGCCCGGCGGCGACCACGGCCGGGGTGTCGAACGCGTACGCGACGCAGACGCCCGGGTACATGGCGCTGCGCGCGAACCACCTGTCGCCCGGCCCCAGACCGGTGAACACCAGCGTGTACGCGCCGCCACCCGGTGCCGTGGCGGTCAGCGCCAGCCAGGGCGCGGCCGAGCCGTTCACCGCCTCCTCGCCTGCCGCGTCGGCGGTCCGCACCAGCGGTTCCCCGTCGGCCACCGCCCGCCAGAAGAAGCCGCCGTACCCGGCACCGCCCGGCCGGCCGTTCGTGGCCGGGCTGCCCAGGTGCACGCCGGCGCCGGTGGCGGCGGTGAGCGTGGCGGACAGGTGCAGCCACCAGGCGTCCTCCCCGGCGGGGGTGGCGGTGATCCGCCGGTGTTCGCGCAGCAGCACCCGGCCGTGCCGGTCCCGCCATTCCAGGTCGTGGTCGAGCCGGTCGGCGGCGCGCTCCCGCCAGCCGGTGTGCGCGATGACGCCGTGGTCGTCGCGCCAGGTGTAGCCGCTGCCGCGCACGTACGTCCGGCCGCCCCACAGGTTGACGCCGTCCACGTCCTGCACGGCCAGCGACGCGCCGAGGTGCCAGACGTGGTCGGCCGGGAGCGCGTCGGTCACCGGGGTGCCGGCCCGGGTCCGTATCGGATGCAGGTAGGGCCGGGGCCCGTGGCGCGGGTCCAGGTCGGGCCGGAGCACGTACCGGGCCACCTCGGCACCGCCCACGACCAGCCGGGGTTCGGCGGTCACGACGGCACCACCGGGCGGCGGGCATCCAGCGCGTGCAGCGCGGCGAGGGCGTAGCCGCCGAGGATCGGCACCGCGACCGGCGTGACCAGCACGGCCAGCACCAGGGCGAGGGCGCAGACGCCGGAGGCGGCGGCCCACACGCCGGGGCGCTCCGGGCAGGAACGCGCCACCTGGCGGGCGGCGGTCCGCCAGCCCCGGCCGCCGGTGCGCCCGACCGCGACGGCGACCAGGCCCGCGTACCCGAGCAGGACCGCCACCGCGACGGTGGTGAGCGCGAGCGCGGGCCGGCCGCCGGGCACCCGGCCGGTGGCGAGCGCGACCAGGTCGGCGGCGAGCAGCGCGGCGGCGGCGAGCGCGACGGCGCTGGCCGCGAGCCCGGCGGGCAGCGCGCGGCCGAACCGGGTGAGGCTGGTCCGCGCGTCGGGCCAGGCGCCGGTGACCGACCTGTCGTGCAGCGCGGCGCTGGCGGTGGCGAGCGCCGGGGCGAGCGTGAGCACCGGCAGCGCGGCGAGCGCCACGGCGAAGCCGAGCAGCGCCAGGTCGGTCGCCTCGCGCAGCGTGTCCCGCCAGTCGGCGCGGGCCGGCACGGTGTCGGGATGGGCGGGCAGGGCGTCGGTGGCGGCGGGCACGGCGGTCATCCCTTCAGCCCGCTGGTGTTGATGCCCTCGACGAGCATCCGCTGGAAGGCCAGGAAGAACAGGAACACCGGCAGCAGCGACAGCACGGACATGGCGAACATGGGGCCGACGGCGCTCTGGCTGGTCGAGTCGATGAACAGGGTCAGCGCCACCGGGACTGTGTAGTCCTCCAGGCTGGACAGGAACACCAGCTGCCGGAAGAAGTCGTTCCAGGTCCAGATGAACGAGAAGATCGCCGTGGTGACCAGCGCCGGGCGGCTCAGCGGCAGGATGACGTGCCGGAACACGCCGTACGGGGACGCGCCGTCGATGGTGGCCGCCTCGTCCAGCTCGCGCGGGATGCCGCGCATGAACTGCACCATGAGGAAGACGAAGAACGCCTCGGTGGCCAGGAACTGCGGCACCAGCAGCGGCAGGTACGGCCAGTCGCCGCCGACCAGGCCGAGGCTGCGGAACAGGATGTACTGCGGCACGATCAGCACGTGCCCGGGCAGCAGCAGCGTTCCGATCATGACGGCGAACCACAGCTTGCGCAGCCGGAACCGCAGCCGGCCCAGGGCGTACGCGGCGAGCAGGCAGGACAGCGCGTTGCCGGCGACGGTGAGCCCGCTGACCAGTGCGCTGTTGAGGAAGAACCGGCCGAAGCTGATGTCGAAGTTGGTCCAGCCGTCGAGGTAGTTGCCGGGGGTGAGCCGTTCCGGCAGCAGGCCGACGTTGCTGGCGATCTCGGCCTGCGACTTGACCGAGGTGCCGAGCATCCAGAACAGCGGGTAGAGCACCACCGCGACGATCGCCACCAGCACGACCAGCCGCAGCACGCTCCGGCCGCCGCCCGGACGGCGGCGGGTCGTGGCGAGGGCCGTCATGAGTCGTCTCCGTCCGAGTAGTGCACCCAGAACCGGCCGGTGCTGAAGAAGACGGCGGTGACCAGGCCGATCGCCACCAGGAACACCCACGCCATCGCCGAGGCGTAGCCCATCTCCAGGTCGGTGAAGCCGGAGATGTAGAGCTTCAGCGTGTACATGAGGGTGGAGTCGACAGGGCCGCCGGTGCCGTTGCTGAGCACGAACGCGGCGGTGAAGCCCTGGAAGCCGTTGATCGTCTCCAGCACCAGGTTGAAGAAGATCACCGGGGAGAGCATGGGCAGCGTGACCGCGCGGAAGCGCCGCCACGCCCCGGCGCCGTCGACGGCCGCCGCCTCGTACAGCTCGGTGGGCACCTGCTTGAGCCCGGCCAGGAAGATCACCATGGGTGCGCCGAACTGCCAGATCGCCAGCACCATCAGCGTCTCCAGCGCCCAGTCCGGGTCGGCGACCCAGGGCAGCCCCTCGACGCCGAACAGGGCGAGGAACGAGTTGAACGCGCCGTCCCGGTTGAACATGTTTACCCAGACGATCGCCAGCGCGACGCTGCCGCCGAGCAGCGACGGCAGGTAGAACAGGCTGCGGAACAGCCCGACGCCGCGCCAGGCGCGGTTGAGCAGCAGCGCCACACCGAGCGCGGCGGCCAGCTTCAGCGGCACCGCGATCAGCGCGAACGTCAGCGTGACCCGCACCGCGTGCCAGTACGACGGGTCGGCGGTGAACATCCGCTCGTAGTTGGCCAGCCCCACCCACCGCACCTCGGACAGCGGGGTGAGGATGTCGTAGTCGGTGAAGCTCAGCCAGAGCGAGAGCAACATGGGGATCGCCGTGACGCCCATCAGTCCGATGAGCCAGGGCGAGAGGAAGACGTACCCCGCCAGACCCTCGCCGAGCCGGGCCCGGCCGGCCCCGCGCCGCGTGGGGCGGGGGCCGGCCGGTCCGGTACGCGGGGTCCGGCCGGGCACCGTGGTGAGAGCCACGGGACCGGTCCTTTCGTGGGGTCAGGCGATCGCGGCTTTGCAGGCGGTGACGAACTGCTCGGCCGCCTGGGCCGGGGTGGCACGGCCGTACTGGGCGTTCTCGGCGGCCTTCGTCAGCTCGGACTTGACCTTGCTGTGGCCCTTGATCGGCACCTGCGGCGAGGCGCCGAACTTCTGCGCCAGCTCGGACTCGACCTGGATGGACTGCTTCATGGCCGGGTCGGTGGTGGTCTCGCTGACCTTGGCCCGCAGGTCCATGTTGGACGGCAGGCCACGGTCGGTGCCGAGCAGCGCCACCGCCTCCGGGTCGTTGTTCAGAAAGTTGATCACGTCGACGGCGACGTCCTTGTGCTTGCTGCCCTTGAACACCGACCAGTACATCGAGGCCCGCGCCCACTGGGCGCTCGGGTCACCCGGGTACGCGATCACGCCCAGCTCGTCCTTGGTGTTCTTCTTCAGGTCCGGCATCTGGTTGGCCCAGACCCAGGAGGTGGCCGCCTTGCCGGTGACCACTAGTTGCTTGGTGATGTCGGTGGCGTTGCCCTGGTGGATGACGTCCGGCGTCGGGGTGGCGCCCCGGTCCCGCGCGCCCTTCCACAGCTCGAACCACCTCGTCACGTCCTCGACGGTGAAGCCGAGCTCCTTGCCCTTGTACAGGTCCTTGCCCTGCTGACGCAGCCACACCCAGAGCGCCTTGTAGTCGGCGCTCGGGTCCTGGGTGCCGGGCACCTTCGTCTTCTTCGCCACCTGCTCGGCCCAGGCGATGTGCTCCTCCCAGGTCATCCCGGTGGTCGGCTCGGGCAGCCCGTTCTTGGTCAGCAGCGTCTTGTTGTAGACCAGGCCCTGGGTGTTCTCCCCGGCGGCCACCCCGGCGAGCTTGCCGTCGACCACGCCGTACTCCAGCAGGCTCTTGGGGAACTTCGACACGTCGAGCTTGCCGGAGTCGCGGTAGCTGCCCAGGTCGAGCGTGGTGCTGCGGCCGGCGTACTCGGCCAGGTAGTTGTCGTCGATCTGGAACAGGTCGGGCGGGTTGCCGCCGGCGGTCAGCGTGGCGAGCTTGTCGAAGTAGCCCTGGTTGGCCTGCCAGGTCTTCTCGAACGTCACGTCCGGGTGCTTCTTGGTGTAGAGGGCCAGGGCGTCCTCGGTGAGCTTGGCCCGGGCCTCGCCGCCCCACCAGAAGACGGAGAGTTTGACCGGGCCGCCGTCGCCGCCGGCGGAGTCGTCGCCGCAGCCGGCCGCGCCCAGGGCGAGGGGCACGGCGAGCGCGACGGCGGCCAGGCCGCGCACGAGTCGGCGTCGGGTCAGAGGGGTACGGTGATCCCGCCCGGCGGGTACGCCGGCGGTGGGGGACGTTGCGGGGTGCATCTGCGCTCACTCCTCGGCTTTGGGAGGCGACGACGTCACCGGCGGCCGTCCACGGGCCGCCCGGGTCCGCAGTGCTGTGCGGGCCCGGGCCACCTGCTCAGGCTCCGGTGCCGTCCCGGCCGGGCGCGGGGACGGGCCCGGTCGAGTCGCGGACGACCAGTTCGGTCTGGAGCATTACCTGTGCGGTGGTGCGACGGTCGCCGGCCGCCGGGCCCCGGCCCCGGGCGCCGCGTGGCGCGTCGGAGTCGAGTTGCAGCAGCATGTCGACGGCCGTCCGGCCGGCGGCCGCGGTCGGCGTGGCCACCGTCGTCAACTTGGGGCGGGTGAGCCGGCTCAGCGCGATGTCGTCGACGCCGACGACACTGACGTCGTGCGGCACCCGCGCCCCGATCGCGTCCAGCCCTTCGATCAGGCCGATCGCCATCAGGTCGTTGTAGGCGAGCACGGCGGTGACGCCGCTGCGGCGTACCTGTTCGGCCAGGGCGCCGCCGCCGGTCTCGGTGGGCTGGTTGGGTCCGAGAATGGTCAGCTCCGCTCCCCCGCCCCGGGCGGCGGCGGTCGCGGCGCGGCGCATCTCCCGGGCGGTCCAGGAGCCGCGCGGCCCGCCGAGCAGCGCGATCCGGCGGTGGCCGAGCCCGAGCAGGTGCTCGATCGCGGCCCGGGCGCCCTGCCCGACGTCCATCATCACGCAGGGCAGGCCGGCGACCTGGCGGTTTATCACCACCACCGGGACCTCGCGGCTGACCTGCTCGATCAGGCTGTTGCTCATCCGGGGGCTGCACAGCAGCACGCCGTCGACCTGCTTGGCCAGGGCGTGGACCAGGTCCTCCTCGGCGACCGGGTCCTCGTTGGTGTCGGCCACGAAGACGTGGTAGTCGCGGTGCCGGGCCTGCCCCTCCGCCGCCTTGATCAGCGGCGGGAAGAACGGGTTGGCGATGTCGGCCACGATCAGGCCGATGTTGTGCGTACGGCCGGTGATGAGGGCCCGGGCGGCCCGGTTGGGCCGGTAGCCGAGGTCCTCCGCGCAGGCCAGCACCCGGACCCGGGTCTCCGGGTTGACCAGGTGCGGGGCCGAGAACGTCCGGGACACGGTGGAGATGTGCACACCGGAGGCGCGGGCGACGTCCCGGATGGTGGCTGGCACGGCGGGCTCCCTCGTCCGATGTGGTGGGCGTCACGGGTGCCGCCCATTAATGCAAACGGTTGCGCCCGTGTCAACGGTCCATTGTTGCGGCTCGATTTCGCCGGCGTTCCCATCGCACGCATGAATGCTGATCAATGCGGATGGATAGGGCGGCTTGGCCGGCAACCGTTGACGACGTATCCATCGTCGTGGTTTCTTCGGCTGCAAACCTTTGCAGCCGACTGCCGGGGAGGCCGACGTCATGTCACCACCGGCCCGGGAACGGGTCCGCCACGCCCTGGTGGGTGCCGGAGCGCGCGCCGAGATGTTCGTCCGCGCCCTCGCGCTCGACCACGCCGACACCGCCGAGCTGGTCGCGCTCGCCGACGTCAACCAGACGAGGATGGACGCGCACAACCGCTGGCTGGCCGAGCTGGGCCACCCGCCGGTGCCCACGTACGCCGCCGCCGACTTCACCGCCATGCTCGCGAAGGAACGCGTCGACGTGGCGCTGGTGACCAGCGTGGACGCCACCCACGACGAGTACGTGACGGCGGCGCTACGGGCCGGTTGCGACGTGGTCGTGGAGAAGCCCATGACCGTCGACGCGGACCGGTGCCGCCGCATCCTCGACGCGGTCGCCGAGACCGGCCGGCGCGTCACAGTCGCGTTCAACTACCGCTACAACCCGCTGCACGAGCAGGTCCGGCGGCTGCTCGCCGACGGCGCGGTGGGCGAGATCGGATCGGTGCACTTCGAGTGGCTGCTCGACGTGCGCCACGGCGCCGACTACTTCCGCCGCTGGCACCGCGACAAGTCCGTCTCCGGCGGGCTGCTCGTGCACAAGTCCGGCCACCACTTCGACCTGGTCAACTGGTGGCTCGACGCCCGCCCGGTCGAGGTGCACGCGTACGGCAGGTTGTTCTTCTACGGCGCCCACGGCCGCCGGCACGGCTATGCCCGCGACTACGACCGGGCACACGGCTCCCCCGCCGCCGACGGCGACCCGTTCGCGCTGCGCCTCGCCGACCACCCGCGGCTGCGCGAGCTGTACCTCGACGCCGAGGCCGAGGACGGCTACCACCGCGACCGCAACGTCTTCGCCCCCGGCGTGACCATCGAGGACGACCTCGCCCTGCTGGCCCGCTACGACACCGGCGCGACGATGACCTACCACCTGACCGCGTACGCCCCCTGGGAGGGCTACCGGGTGATGGTCAACGGCAGCCGGGGCCGCCTCGAACTGGAGGTGACCGAGAGCGACCACGTCAGCCCGGCCGTCGCCGGTGCCCTGAAGGGCGCGGCCCTGCACGGCGACGAGGCGGCGGTGGAGCGGGGCGCGGCCCGGCTCACGCTGCGCCCGTTCTGGGCGCCGCCGCAGGAGATCCCGGTCGAGGGCTGGACCCGGCGCGGGCACGGCGGCGCGGACACCCGGATGACCCGGGTGCTGCTCGGCGGCGAACCCGACCCGCTCGGCCGGGCCGCCACCGCCCGCGACGGCGCACTGGCGCTGCTCACCGGCCTGGCCGCCAACCGCTCGCTGGAGACCGGCGTGCCCGTCCGGGTCGCCGACCTGCTCACCCTGCCCTGACCGAGGAGCCCGCCCCCGTGCCGATCATCTCCCCCAGCGACCTGCTGCTGCCCGCCGAGCCCGGCCTGCGCGCCCTGGCGCGCGAGCTGTACGCGCTCGCCGCCCAGCAGCCGATCATCTCCCCGCACGGGCACGTCGACCCCGGGCTGCTGGCCGAGGACCAGCCGTTCCCCGACCCGGCCCGGCTGCTGATCGTGCCCGACCACTACCTGACCAGGATGCTGCTCAGCCAGGGCGTACCCCCGGCCGACCTGGGCGTGCCGAGCGTCGACGGCAGCCCGGTGGAGACCGACGGGCGGACCGTCTGGCGGCGCTTCGCCGCGCACTGGCACCTGTTCCGCGGCACCCCGTCACGGCTGTGGCTGGAGCAGACGTTCCGGAACGTGTTCGGCGTCGACACGCCGCTGGGCCCGGCCACCGCCGACGACGTCTACGACGCGCTCGCCGCCCGGCTGGCCGAACCGGGGTTCCGGCCCCGGGCGCTGTTCGAACGCTTCGGCATCGAGGTGCTCGCCACCACCGAGTCGCCGCTGGACGACCTGGGCCGGCACGCCAAGCTCGCCGCCGACGGCTGGGGCGGGCCGGGTGGCCGGGTGGTCACCACGTTCCGCCCCGACGACGTGGTGGACATGGAGTTCGGCGGCTGGTCGGCGAACGTGGACCGCCTCGCCGAGGTCTCCGGCGAGGACACCGGCACGTACGCCGGATACCTGGCCGCGCTGCGGGCCCGGCGGGAGGCGTTCGCCGCCGCCGGCGCCACCTCGTCCGACCACGGGCACCCCACCGCCCGTACCCTCGATCTCAGTCCGGCGCAGGCCGCCGCGCTCTACGACAGGGGCCGGCGCGGCCTGGCCGACACGCGCGACGCGGAGGCGTTCCGGGCGCACATGCTGCTGGAGTTCGCCCGGATGTCGCTCGACGACGGCCTGGTCATGCAGCTGCACCCCGGCGCGGTCCGCAACCACAACCGGTGGCTGCACGCCCGGCACGGCCGCGACGTCGGCGGGGACGTGCCGCAGGCCACCGAGTACGTGCACGCCCTCGCCCCGCTGCTGGACGCGCACGGCAACGACCGCCGGCTCACGGTGGTGCTCTACACGCTCGACGAGGACACGTTCACCAGGGAACTCGCGCCGCTCGCGGGCGGGTACGCGGCGTTGCGCCTCGGCGCGCCCTGGTGGTTCCTGGACTCCCCCGAGGTGCTGCGCCGGTTCCGGGAGGCGGTCACCGAGACGGCCGGCTTCTACAACACCGCCGGGTTCGTCGACGACACCCGCGCGTTCTGCTCCATCCCGGTACGCCACGACGTGGCCCGCCGGGTCGACGCCGGATTCCTGGCCCGCCTCGTCGCCGAGCACCGCCTGACCGGGGACGAGGCCGCCGAGACCATCGTCGACCTGGCGTACCGGCTGCCCAAGCAGGTCTTCAAGTTCGGAGGTGGACCCGCATGACCACAATCGTCGACGTCGAGGTGCACGACGTGCGCTTCCCCACCGCCGCCAGCGGCGACGGCTCGGACGCGATAAACCGGGGCGACTACTCGGCCACGTACGTGGAGCTGACCACCGACGGCGGCCCGACCGGCACCGGGTTCACGTTCACCAACGGGCGGGGCAACGAGATCACCTGCGCGGCGGTCCGCGCGCTCGCCCACCACGTGCGGGGACGCACCGTCGCCGAGATCGCCGCCGAACCGGTCGCGTTCTGGCGCTCCCTGGCCGCCGACGTGCAACTGCGCTGGCTCGGCCCGGAGAAGGGCGTCATCCACATGGCCACCGGCGCGCTCGTCAACGCGGTCTGGGACCTGCGCGCCAAGCTGGCCGGCAAGCCGATGTGGCGGTTCCTCGCCGAGATGCCCACCGACGAGCTGGTGGCGACAGTCGACTTCCACCACATCACCGACGCGCTCACCCCCGACGAGGCGGCGGCCATCCTCGACAAGGGACGCGACGGCCTGGCCGACCGGCTCGCCGGGCTGGAACGCGACGGGTTCCCCTCGTACACCACCTCGGTCGGCTGGCTCGGCTACCCGGACGAGCGGGTGCGCGCGCTGACCCGCGACGCGTACGCCGCGGGGTGGCGCGCGATGAAGATGAAGGTCGGCGGGCGGATCGAGGACGACCTGCGGCGGGCCCGGATCATCCGGTCCGAGATCGGCCCGGACGCGCTGCTGATGATGGACGCCAACCAGGTGTGGGACGTGGACGAGGCGATCGCCGCGATGGGCGTGCTCGCCACTGTCGACCCGTACTGGATCGAGGAGCCCACGCACGCCGACGACGTGCTCGGGCACGCCCGGATCGCCCGCGCGGTCACCGAGCTGACCGGCGGACGCTGCCGGGTCGCCACCGGCGAGGTCGCCGCCAACAAGGTGATCTTCAAGCAGCTGCTCCAGGCCGAGGCGATCGGCGTGATGCAGGTCGACGCCTGCCGCGTCGGCGGCGTGGACGAGGTGCTCGCCGAACTGCTGCTGGCGGCGAAGTTCGGCGTGCCGGTCTGCCCGCACGCGGGCGGTGTGGGCCTGTGCGAGTACGTGCAGCACCTCGCGATCTTCGACCACCTGCGGGTCGGCACGAGCCTGGACGGCCGCATGGTCGAGTACGTCGACCACCTGCACGAGCACTTCACCGACCCGGTCCGCACCCGGGGCGGCCGCTACCTGCTGCCCACCGAGCCCGGCTACAGCTCCACCATGCGCCAGGAGTCGATCGCGCGGTTCCGCTTCCCGGACGGCCCGGCATGGCGCTGACCCCCGGCCGGCTCGGCCTGGCCACGCTGCGCCACCTGCCGCCGGAGTCCCGGCCGCTGCTGCGCCCCGGCACCGTGCCCGCCGGCATCGTCCACCTCGGCGTCGGCGCCTTCCACCGCGCCCACCAGGCCGTGCACACCGAGGCGGCGGTCGGCGCGGCCGGCGGCGACTGGGGCATCGTCGGCGTCGCCCCGCGCAGCACCGACGTGGTCGACGCCCTCGCCGCGCAGGACTGCCTGTTCAGCGTCACCACGCTCGCCCCCGACGCCGCGGCGACCCGGGTGGTCGGCGCTCTCGCCGGGGTACGCCACGCCGCGAGCGACCCGGACGCGGTGTCCGGCCTGCTCGCCGACCCGGCGATCCGGGTGGTCACGCTGACGGTGACCGAGAAGGCGTACCGGCTCGACCCGGTGACCGCCGCGCTCACAGTGGACGCGGACCTGACCGCCGACCTCACCACCGGCCGTCCCCCGCGTACCGTGCCGGGTCTGCTGGTGCGCGGGCTGCTCGCCCGCGCCGCCGCCGACGCCGGGCCGATCGCGCTGGTGAGCTGCGACAACCTGCCCGCCAACGGGCGCCGGCTGCGCGGCCTGGTGGAGCAGTGCCTCGCGCTGGCCCGGGTGCCGGACGCGAGCGCCGAGCGGGTCCTGGCGGCAGTGACCTGCCCCGGCACCATGGTCGACCGGATCGTGCCGGCCAGCACCGACGAGACCCGGGACACCGCCCGGCGGGCGCTGGGCGTGACCGACCTGGCGGCGGTCGCCGCCGAACCGTGGTCGCAGTGGGTGATCGAGGACGACTTCCCCGGCGGGCGTCCGGCCTGGGAGCGGTCCGGCGCGATCCTCACCGACGACGCCGGCCCGTGGGAGCGGCTGAAACTGCGGGCGCTGAACGGCGTGCACTCGGCCATCGCGTACCTGGGCGCGCTGGCCGGCGCGGAGACGGTGGCCGAGGCGCTGGCGCTGCCGCACCTGGAGGCGGTGCTGCGGCGGCTGCTCGCCGAGGAGATCACGCCGAGCTTCACCCCGCCGCCCGGCGCCGACGTGACCGACTACGGCGAGCAGGTGCTCGCCCGCTTCGCCAACCCCGCGATCCGGCACCGGACGACGCAGGTCGCCATGGACGGCTCGCAGAAGCTGCCGCAGCGGGTGCTGCACACAGTCGCCGACCTGCGGGCGGCCGGCCGGTCGGCGCGGTGGAGCGCGCTCGTGGTGGCCGCCTGGCTGCGGTTCCTGCTCGGGTACGCCGACGACGGCCGGCCGCTGCCGCTGGACGACCCGCTCGCCGACCGGCTGCGTGCCGCGCTGGCCGCCGGAGCGCACACTCCGGCCGGGGTGGTCGACGCGGTCTTCGCGCTGCGCGAGGTGTTCCCGGCCGACCTGGCCGACGACGACGAGTTCCGTGCCGAGGTGACCGGCTGGCTCACCGCCCTGGAACGTCACGGCGTCCGGGCCACCCTGGCGGACGCCCGGTGACCGGCGGCATGCCGGGTGGGCGGCGACCCGCCGAGGGCACCCGGTGAACGGCGGCGGGCCGCCGCGCGTGGCACTGGTCGGGGCGAACGGGCACGGCCGCTGGCACCGCCGGACCATCGGGGAGCTGCACGCCGCCGGGCGGGCGCGGCTGGTCGCACTCGTCGACGTGCGCCCGCTGGAGGCCGAACCGGACGCGCCGGTCCCGCCGGAGACCGGCGTGTTCACCGACCACCGGGACATGCTCGCCGAATCCCACCCTGACGTGGTGGTGGTCTGCACGCCGCCACACACCCACCTGCCGATCGCGCTCGACGTGCTCGCCGCCGGGGCGGACCTGCTGCTGGAGAAGCCGCCGGTGCTCGACCTCGCCGGACACCGTGCGCTCCGCGCCGCCGCGGGTGCCGCCGGCCGGGCCGTGCAGGTCAACTTCCAGGCGCTCGGCTCGGCCGCGCTGACCGAACTGACCGGCGCGCTCGGGCGGCTCGGCCCGGTCACCGGCATCGCCACGCTCGCCGCCTGGCAGCGCCCGGACGCCTACTACGCCCGCTCCCCCTGGGCCGGACGGCGGTCGCTGGACGGCCGCCCGGCGCTGGACGGCGCGCTCGCCAACCCGCTCGCCCACGCGCTGATGCAGTGCCTCGCCGTCGCCGAATCGGTCACCGGCGCACCCGTCCGCAGGGCCCGGATCGAGGTGGAGCGCTACCGGGTCCGCCCGATCGAGGTGGACGACACCACCGTGCTGCGGCTGACCCCGCACGCCGGGCCGCCGGTGCTGGCCGCGCTCACCCTCGCCGCCGAGGAACACGTGGCCGGGGAGGTGCTGGTCACCGGCGAGCGCGGGCAAGCGGTGCTTGAGTACCCGACCGACCGGCTGCGGCTACCCGGCGACGACACGCTCCGCCCGGTGCCCGGCCGCCGGGGGCTGCTGGCGAACCTGCTCGACCACCGCGCGGACGGCACGCCGCTGATCGCGCCGCTGGCGCGTACCGAGCCGTTCACCGCGGTGCTGGACGCGCTGCGTGACGCGCCGCAACCGGCGCCGCTCGGCGGGGACCTGGTGCGCGAGGCGGGCGACGGCCCGCAGCGGGTGCTGATGGTGCGGGGTATCGGCGCGGTGCTGCGGGCGGCGGCGGAGACCGGCGCGCTGCCGTCCGAGGCGGGCGTGCCGTGGGCGGTCAAGCCGTACGTGGTGGACCTGCCGGTGCAGTGAATGTCCCTCGACAGATCGGACCGAGTCATGCGTACCCGAACCGCAGTCGTCGCGGCGCTGACCGCCGCGCTCGTCCTCACCACCGCCGGCCCCGCGCCGGCCGCGCCCGGTGAGCCGTCCCGGGCTGCCGAGCTGATCGGCCGCCAGGCCCTCGCCGCGAACGACGGCTGGGCCGCCGCCGGCACCGGCACGACCGGCGGGTCGGCCGCCGCGCCGGACCGGGTACGCGTCGTGCGTACCCGCGCCGAGCTGGTCGCCGCGCTCGGCGGCGACAACGCCACGAACGCCGCCGACGCCACCGGAAAGATCGTGTACGTGGCCGGAACCGTCGACGGTTTCGAAGGACCGGACGGCACGCCGCTGGACTGCGCCGACCTGGCCGACCCGGAGTACTCGCTGCCCGCCTACCTGGCCGCGTACGACCCGTCGACGTGGGGCCGGGCGAACCCGAGCGGGCCGCTGGAGGCCGCCCGGGTGCGGTCGGTGGCCGCGCAGACCCGGCAGACCCAGATCAACGTCGGGCCGAACACCACTATCGTCGGGCTGCGCGGCGCCCGGCTCACCGGCCTGACGCTGATGATCGACCGCGCGGACAACGTGATCGTGCGCAACATCGAGTTCGCCGACGCCCGGGACTGCTTCCCGGCCTGGTCCCCCACCGACGGCGACACCGGCAACTGGAACTCCCAGTACGACCAGATCTCGGTGCGGCGCAGCGAGCACGTCTGGATCGACCACAACACCTTCACCGACGGCGACAACCCGGACAGCGCCCAGCCCGTCCACTTCGGCCGCCCCTACCAGGTGCACGACGGCTCGGTGGACGTCACGCACACGGCCAGCCTGGTCACCGTGTCCTGGAACCGGTTCACCGGGCGGGACAAGGTGATGCTGATCGGCTCGTCGAACACCGTCGGCCCGGACGTGGGCCGGCTCAACGTCACGGTGCGGCACAACCTGTTCGACGGCACGCTGCAACGGCTGCCCCGGGTACGGTTCGGCCAGGTCGACGTGCACAACAACCACTACCGGCTCGGCGGCCCCGGCTTCGCGTACGCCCTCGGCGTCGGCGTGCGGTCCGCGCTGTACGCGGAGAACAACTTCTTCACCCTCACCGGCGACACCACTCCGGCCGACCTGCTCTACGACTGGGGCGGTACCGCGCTGACCGAGCGGGGCACCTGGGTCCGGCAGGGTGACCGCCCGGCCCGGCCGGTGGACCTGCTCGCCGCGTACAACGCCGCCCACGATCCGGACCTCGGCGGCGACGCCGGGTGGACGCCCACGCTGCGCGCCGCCCGCCCGCTGCCGGCCCCGCTGGTCCCGTACGTCGTCGACGTCTGGGCGGGCGCCGGGAGACTGCCGCTCTGACCTGCGCCCGAGCGCACCGATCGTCGTGGGCCGGCGTCCCCTCGGGGGTCGCCGGCCCACTGTCGTCGCCGCCTTCGCCGGGCCGCCGGCTGACACGCCGCCCTCGATGCGCGATGATCACCTTGACGGACACCGCCGCCGGGGGAATGAACCGGCGGCCACCGGGGACAACAGGGTGAGAATCAGGCGGTGACAGCGCGAGTGGGCGCCCAGGCCCGGGGACGGGCACGGGACGGAGGGCCGGACGTGACGGGTGAGACATCCGGCGACGTCGGCCCGGTCCTCACCATCGATCTGCCGGCCGACCCGGCCCGGCTCGCCGGCACCCGGGACCGGCTGCGTGCCTGGTTGCACGCCCAGGGCGTCGGCGACTGGGACGTCGACACCGTCCTCATCGCCACCGGCGAGGCGTGCGCCAACGCCATCGAGCACGGCTACCGCTTCGCCGCCGAGGGGATCACCACGCTGCGGGCCGAGCTGCGCGGCGACCGGCTGGAGGTCGAGGTACGCGACCAGGGCGGCTGGCGCCCGGCCGACGGCGACGACACCGGCGACCGGGGCCGCGGGCGGCTGATCATGGCGCGGGTGATGGACGAGGCCACCATCGTCGGCACGCCGGAGGGCACCTGCGTACGCCTGGTCAAGCGCCTCACCCGCGACGTGAGCGGCCCGGCGGTCCCCCAACCTAGCGAAGATCAGCTATAAGGGACGCATGGAGTTCCCCGCGTACCTCGCCACCATGCCGATGCACGCGATCACCGAGATCCACGGTGAGCCCGGCCTGCTGGCCCGGTTCCGGCTGGAGATCGAGGCGTTCGACGAGGCCGACCGCGAGCGGTTGACCGAGGCGCTCGACCTGGCCGCCGATCTGCACCGCGACGACCGGCGGGTACGCGAGCCGTACCTCAACCACCTGCTGCGGGTGTCGATCCGGCTGATGCACCACTACCAGGTGCGGGACGTGGACGTGATCGTCGCCGGGTTGCTGCACGACGCGGTCGAGGACCACCCCGCCGAACTCGCAGGGCTCGACCCGGATGCCGGCGCGGACGCGACCCCGGCCGCGCTCGCCGCGCTGTCCGACCGGTTCGGGGCGCGGGTCGCCCGGCTGGTCGCGGCGGTCACCAACCCGGCGTACGACCCGGACCGCGACCGCGACGAGCAGTACCGGGAACACGTGGCGGCCAGTCTCGAACGGGAGCCCTGGGCCCGGGTGATCAAGGTGTCCGACTTCACCGACAACGGCGTGGGCGTGATCCACACGGTCGGGCCGAAGGTGGCCCGCGCCGCCACGAAGTACCGTCCGCTGGTGCCGGTCTTCCGCGACCTGGTCGCCCGGCCGGACACGCCGTTGTCGGCACCGGTCAAGCAACACATCCTCGCCCAGCTCGACCTGGCCGAGGAGCGCTTCAGCGCCATCCTCGACCACCCCACCTGAAGCCCCCGCCCCCTCCCCTCGCCCGCCCCGCCCCGCCCCGCCCCGCCCCGACGATCATGAAGTTGACCGCCCGGAGAGCGCTCCCCACCCCCGCCAACTTCATGATCACCCCGTTCCCGACCCCTGGCCACCTCCTCCTGGGCGTTGATCAAGGAGTTTGGGTCACCGTGGGAGCCGGATCCGGACGCAAACTCCTTGATCACTCGCCGGTTCCGGGCGCCTGTGCGGCCTGCTGACGGCACGTTCGAGGTCGGCGCGGGGGTCGCTGGGTCAGCGGGTGGCGGGTGGGCCGCCTACCCGTCCGCCCAGCACCGCGGCGACGCGGGCGCGCAGGGCGGACAGCCGGTCCGTGTCGTCGCGCAGCACCACCCGGAGCGTCTCGTGGCCACCGGCGGCGACCGCGCCGAGCACGTCGAGCAGCGTGCCGAGCTGGGCGGGCGGCTCGTCGGCGAGCAGGTCCGCCGCGTCGGACACGACCACTGTCAGCGGGCCGGCGTCGAGGCGGTCGGCGAGCGCGTCGGCGAGGGCGTCCCAGTTGCGGCCGTACCAGCCGGGCAGTGCCAGCACCCCGGCCAGCGCCTCGTGCAGCCCGGCCCGGGTGCGCGCCTGCGTGCCGGACATCAGCACGCCGCCCGGCAGCGCCCCGCCACCCGACTGCGGGTCACCGCCCGAGCCGGGTACGGCCACGCCACCGCCCGGCGCGGGCGGCGCGCCGTCGTACACGAGCCAGGCCGGTGCATGCGGGGACGCCGCGCCCATGTTTCCGTCCTTTCCCGACGGCGCCGGCCGGGGTGACCCCGGCCGGCGTCGAGGCTGCTCAGAGCCGGTAGAAGTTGGCGTAGTGGTCGGGTGAGAACCAGGTCGCCCCGGTGCTCTTGTTGACCACGATCCGGTACGCGTCCCGGGAGGCGTTGCAGGCGCGCGGGTAGACGTCGTACTCGTAGTAGGTGGCGCCGGCAGGCAACTGCCCCTCGTAGTTGTAGAACCGGCCACCGGCGAAGTTCCACTGGCCGCCGCTCCACGAGTACCAGCCGCGGCTGGTCGGGAAGCTCTTGGCCGACCAGCCGGACCGCGCGGTGCGGGCGTCGGCGCAGCGGGACTGCGTGCAGGAGCCGTAGACGGCGGCCACGGCGGGCTCGGCGAGGCGGGTGGAGACCGTGGACGGTGCGACGAGCGCGGCGGCGGCCACGGCGGTGACCAGGGCGGACGCGGCGAGGGCGCGGCGTACGCGGGTGACGGCGGCGCGGAACGGGGTCAAGGGATCCTCCTTGAACGGGACGACAGCGCATCGACCGACGTTGATGGCCGGTCGATGCTCAGTCTGTCGGGGATCCTGCCCGCGGTACAGCCCCGATCGGGCGACGACGCCCCGAACCGCGCGTGAACACACGGCGGCGGGTGCGGACGGGCGACCCGAGCCGCCCGTCCGCACCCGCCGCGTGGAGCTAGTGCGGGAACGCCTGGAACTCGGCGATCCGCACGTTCTGCGCCTGCGGGCTTGCGGTGGCGCAGTCGGTCGCCGCCTGCGGGTCGTCGTCCTGCTCACCGGCGTAGTCCGGTGCGCCGGTGCACTGGTTGGTCAGCACCTCGACGCGCAGGTGCGTGGCAGTGGTACGCGGGATGTCGAACGACCGCATGATCAGCTCGGGCGCCCGGGGACGCGGCGCGACCGCCGGGAAGGCGTCCGGCGCGCTGGTGTGGACCGGGCGGAAGTCCGCCGCGTCGGCACAGGTCACCGGCCCGGCCGCGGTGCACGCGAGGACCCGGAACTGCCGCACCGCGGAGTACCGGCTCTGGGTGCCGGCGTCGGCGTCACCGGCCACCGGCGGGCGCAACATGGCGCTCACCTGCACCCGGCGTACCTGCTGGACACCACCGGCCAGGTCGACGGTGACCTGCCGGCCGGCGACCGGCGCACCGAGCGCGGCCCAGTTGGTGGCCTCGTCGTCGTCGGCGATCTGCGGCAGGTTGATGCCGTCACCGGTGACAGTCGCGCCCGCGGCGGCCGAGGCCAGGTTGGGTCGCAACGCCACCGGCAGCGTCCGGTTCTGGCCCGCCTTGACCGTCACCGGACCGATCCGGGTGTGGCCGTAGCCGGGTGCCCGCACCACGAACTCGTATGTGCCGGGCACCAGGTCCACCCGGTCGGTCAGCGGCGTGGCCGCGTCGGTGTCCGCCACCGGCACGGCCCGCGCCTGGTAGCGCCCGACGAACAGCTGCGCCCCGGCGACCGGTCCGCGCTCGCCGACCGGCAGGAACCGCAGCGCGGCCTCCCGCGCGTACGGCGAGGTGAAGCCCGGCGTGGGGTCGGCGTCGGTGTGCCCGACGCTGGCCGCGCCCTCCCCCAGGCCGCGCTTGGCGAACGCGTTCCACAGCAGGTCCTGGTTGGCCCCGCCGAAACGGATCCGGTCGGCGGCGAGCATCGCGTCCCGGGCGTCGACCATGCTGACCTGGCTGACCGACATCAGCAGGAACGAGTCGAAGACCAGCTGGATCCAGCGCCGGTTGCCCGGGCAGGCGGTCACGTCGCGGGCACCGGTGGCGCACGCCTTCTGGACGGCCGGGGTGCCGCTGCCCCAGCGACGCATCATGGCCGCGCGGATGTCGGTGTTCGTGGCGCTCCACACCTCGCCGGAGGCGTGCACCTGGAGGCCGGCGAGATCGTAGTCGAGCGAGCTGTAGTTGAGCGGGCTGTCGCTCATGTTGTAGTTGCGGATGCCCGCGTTCGGGTCTCCGGTGGTGTACTCGCCGATGGTGAAGCCGCGCCGGCCGGGCGCGGCGTACCCGTGCTCGAACAGGTACTCCATGGCGAGTTGGTCGGACCAGCTCTCGCTCATGCCCTGCGGCGAGCTGACGCCGGCACTCGGGCCGGCGATCATGCGGTTGGAGACCGCGTGGCCGTACT
Source organism: Micromonospora sp. NPDC049203 (assembly GCF_043197215.1). Lineage (NCBI taxonomy): Bacteria > Bacillati > Actinomycetota > Actinomycetes > Micromonosporales > Micromonosporaceae > Micromonospora > Micromonospora sp. NPDC049203. The sequence goes on from NZ_JBICSV010000002.1 coordinate 117,723, forward strand.
CGTGGGCGATCACCGACATGTCGAAGTCGCCGTCGACGCAGGGCGCGTAGAACGAGCCCGCGATCGGCTGCCAGAGGTACATGTTCGTGGTGGGCGCGACGCCGTCCGGCGGGGTGATCTGGTTGGCGTTGTTGCGGGCCGCGAACGTGGGCGGGCCGCCGCTGACGCCGCCGGCCTGGGCGTTGCCCTGCTCGGGGTCGTTACCGAGCCCGCCGCGGCCGAGGTTGTCCTGCTGCATGTTCCAGGTCTCCTCGGTGAACCCGAGGTGGTAGGTCCAGTCGTGCATCCGGTTGTGCATGGCGAACAGGTTCGCCCGCGCCGCGTCGATGTCGTTCGCCTGCGGCGAGGTGAACACCGCCGGGTTGCAGCGCTGCTCCTGCCACTGGTTCGTCCACGGGTAGTCGTACCGGCGGTCCGGGCGCGGCGTCGCGGGCTCGGTGCCGACGCTGAACGGGTCGTTGCTGTACCAGTTCCGCACCGCTGTCGCGTTGTTGCCCTTGGTCGTGGTGGTGGACTGGCCGGTCGCCGGGTCGACGTCCCACGCCGGGTGCCCGGGCACGCCCACCACCTCGTCGCAGCCGCGCGCCGGCACGGCACACCACCGCTTGCGGGTGTCGACCGAGGACCTGTCGACACGCGGCGAGTTCGGGAAGACCTCCCACGAGGGGTGGTCGGCGTCGTGGTCGATCAGGTCCTCGCGGACCAGGACGGTGCCGTCGCGGGCGTCCACGTAGGTCGAGTAGGCCGCCGGGTCCGCGCCGGTGGTGTCCGCGCCGAGGACCACCTCCCACGCCGCGCGCGCCCCCCGGTCCGCGGTGGGCACCGCCACCAATGAGGTACGCACGACCCGCGCGTCGGCACGGCCGGCGTCGGCGATAGCGGCGGTGCGGGCCTGCTCGGCGCTGATCGTCGCCGGGGCCGGCGTACCGGCGTCGCGGGCGAGCGAGGAGCTGACGTGCCACACCGCTCCGTCGCGTACGCCGACCGACAGCATGCCGTCGACGGCGGCCGGCAGGTCGCCGAAGCGCTGCCGGAACAGCACCGTCGCGCCCTGCCCCATCGGCGCCACGGTCAGCAGCTCCAGCGCGGCGGCGCCCTCGGCGGTCAGCCCCAGCACGTCCCGGTTCGCGGCGACGTACGCGCGCGCTGCGGCGGCCGGGTCGGCGGGCAGGCCGGTGGCCAGAGGCTTGCCGGTCGAGGTGAGCGTGGCCGGCGTACCGAAGTCGGTCCAGCGCACGCGCGCGCCGAGCGCGGCGGCGCGGTCCCGCTGCCGCTCGGTGGCGGCCACGCGGCCCTTGCGGTTGTCAGTGGCCTTGGTGTCGTGCCGGTCGCCCGGCAGGTGGTCGGGTGGCGCCTGGGTACGGGCCTGTTCCCGGGGTGCCGCCTGGCCGCCGCCTGCGGCGGTCAGGACCAGCCCGGCTGCCATGAGCAGCGCGGTGGTCCCCGTCAACGCACGGGATGGTGTGCGCACGGTCCCTCCTGTCATCGTCGAACGGCGATGTCCGTTCCGCCATCCGACCAGGACGATCGACGCGCCGACACCAGCCGAACATCCATAAATGTTGCTGCGTCGATTTCTCTGCGGATCAGAGGAGATGTGTCACGCGCACCGGCTCGGCGAGGATCGCCTCCGCTCCTGGAAGGTCGGCGAGCCGCGATGCCAGGGTGGCGACGGCGAGCCGGTGCGGCAGGGCGGCGCTGAACTTCAGGCCGGTCACCGCGCGATCGTCCACGAAGGGCAGGCACAGCCGACTGGCTGCCGTATCGATTCCGGCGCGCAACTCTTCGCGCGTCAGGCCGGCCCGCAAGCGGATCGAGGCGTCGTCGGGACGCTGGGTCGGGTCGGCCAGTTCACTGAGCGTCGACACGAGGGTGGTGTTCGCCCGGTAGCCCGCCCACGTCCACCACCGTGCCTCGCCGTGTCGATCCCGCACCACAAGCGTGCCGCCCGGATGGACCAGCGCCGTGTGTTCCTCGCGCAGACCGGCCAGCCGGTCGGTGGCACGTCCGGTCATCGCCACTGGCGGATCCGCGCCGAGGAGAACCTCCCGCATCGCCCGGACCATCCGGTACGAGCGCCCGGTCGGCGTCCCGCCGCTCATCCAGAGAGCCTTTCCGCCGCTGTCCGCAGGCTCGACGAAGCAACGGTGGCGCTTCCAGTCGATGTGGGTCACCCGCCAACTGCGCCCACCGAGCAGCAGCAGACGTGGCCCCTCGACCCGGGACGTGAGGAGAGCCGGGTCCGTGCGGCCGATCTCGGTGCGGCCCGAGATCACCGTGAACTGGGGCGGTGCCGTGAAGACCGCCAGCATGTCCATGAAGTGCCGCCGGCCGTAGCGCCGTTCCGCCTCCGGGCCGATGAACAGCATTCCGGAGTCCGAGTCGAGGTATCCGTTGTCAACCAGGTGCCGCACGATCGGTTCGGCGCCGCTGTCGAACGGCGACAGGTCGTTCCACTCGTGCCGCCAGAGCCGGTCGCCGACGCGGTGCTGCTGCAACGCCAGCGCGAGCATCTGCTGGGCCACGATGTGCCGTGGTTCGGGGGGCGGCACGACCTCCTCCACCCAGCCCTGGCTCCAGAGGTGCAGCAGCGCGGTCGCCTGTAGCAGCCCGTCGCCGTCGAGGGCCAGAAACAGGCAGTTCCTCATGGTGCCGGAGCGTCGTCCGGTCCGGCCGATTCGCTGCAGGAAGGCGGCGACGGTCCTCGGGGCGCCGATCTGCACGACCCGGTCCAGGTCACCGACATCGATGCCGAGTTCGAGGGTGCTCGTGGCGACGATGACGCAGTCGCGTTCCTGCGCGAACGCCTCCTCGGCGCGACGCCGCTCGTCCACCGACAGCGAGGCGTGCGACAGGAAGGTGGTCACGCCGAAGCCGCGCAGCCGCTGTCCTAGCTCCTCGACGAGCGCCCGGGACTCGCAGAACACCAGCCGCTTCTCCCCCCGGTGCAACGCGGCCAGCACCTTCGCCGCGTTGTGCACCGAGCCGACGTAGTCGACCTCGACCTCGCCGGGCGGACGCCCGCCGCCCCCGGAGGCAGGCGGCGGCGCGGGCGCGACGACCTGGCCGGGAGCGCGGTCGCGGCCGGAACCCTGCAACCAGGCCAGAAGGGCGTCGGGGTTGCCGACAGTCGCGGACAGGCCGACGCGCTGGATGGGGCGTCCAGCGACCCGGCTGAGACGTTCCAGCACGGCAAGCAGGTGCCAGCCCCGATCGTCCCCCGCGAACGCGTGCACCTCGTCCACCACGACCGCCCGGACGCCACGGAAGAACTCGTCGTGGTCAACCGTCGCACTAACCAGCATCGACTCAAGGGATTCGGGTGTGGTCAGCAGGACATCGGGCCGCTCCCGCACGATCGTCCGCCGCCGTGCCGTGCTGACGTCACCGTGCCACAGCGCGGCCCGCCGCCCCAGCCACCCGGTGTACGCCTCGATCCTGGGCAGCAGGTTGTTCAACAACGCCTTGAGCGGGCAGACGTAGAGCACCGACGTGCCGGACCACTGCTCGTGCGCCATCCGCGAGAGCAGCGGGAAGAGCGCCGCCTCCGTCTTTCCGCCCGCGGTGGGCGCGAGGACGAGCGCATCCGACCCGCCGATCAGCGGCCGCACCGCCGCCTCCTGCATCGGTCGCAGGCCCGGCCACTGCAGCGAGTTCACGATGTGGTGCAGGAGCACCGGATGGAGCAGCTCGGCGTCGTTCGCCATGCCGCTCGCCTACACGTCCAGCTCGACGTCGGCGGCGCTGGTGGCGTTCCGTTCCACCTCGGTCATCTCGGCCGTGGACAGGGTCGGCGCGTAGTGAAGACGCGGGTCGAACTCGGCGAACTGGTCCACTCGGTCGAGCACGTCGCTCACCAGCTTCTTGAGGAACAGCCGCGGCGCCACCCCGACCCTGCCGCCCAAGCCACCGGCGACGGCCCGGGCAAGGTCACCGAGGTACGCGTCGTCGACGATCGTCAGTACCCGCTCCGGTGCGGCGGAGCCGCCCGCGTACAGGTCGCGCACGCGCGAGCCCAGCTCGACCAGTGAATCGACGGTGAAGCCGGGCAGCCGCACCTGGACCGCGCGCGGATTGTCGAAGCGCGCGTCGGTGGTGAAGTCGACAGCGAGCCGCTGCGCGAGCGGCGCCAGTCGCTGAACGCCCTGCGGTCCCTCGTAGAAGGCCGGCGTGCCGGTGATCAACAGGTAGAGGCCGGGAAAGCGGCCCGAGTGCACCTCGTCGATGAGCTGCCGCAGCGCGTTCAGCGCCTTGTCCCGGGCGTCGGAGCGGACGCGCTGCAGCGTCTCCACCTCGTCGAGGACGAGCAGCAGGCCGGGGTGGGCACTGTCCCGCAGCACGGCGAGAAGGCCTTGCAGGAAGCTGAGCGCCGCGAAATGGTCGAGGTCCCCCCGTACACCCGCGACCCGGCGAGCCGACGCGGCGACATGCGGTTGGCCACCGAGCCAGGCGAGCACGGCGTCGGCCGTCGCCGGGTCACCCCCGAGATTCGCGGTGCGGTAGCCACGCAACGCGGCGGCGAAGGCGGGTGCGCTGCGGCTGACCTCGGCCAGCCGCTGGTCGAGCAGCACACCCACCGCCCGGTCCAGCGCATCCGCGTCCTCGGGCGGCACCTCCCCGGCCGCGAGGACGTCCTCTTCGAGGGCGTAGAACCAGCCGTCGATGACGGGCCGCAGCGCGCTCGGCGGAAACGTGGCGGTGGTCAGGCGCTCGGTCAACCGCCGGTAGACGGTTTCGAGCTTGTGCAGCGGTGTCTCGTTCTCGGAGATCTGCACCTCGGCGGTGGCGAGGTTGGCCCGCTTGGCCCGCTCCGCGATCCAGCGCGTGAAGAACGTCTTGCCGGAGCCGTACTCGCCGCGGATCGCCTTGAACACCGAGCCACCGGCGGCGACCGTCTCCAGGTCCTCACCCACCGCGCCGATGAACCGGTCCAGCCCGACGGCGAAGAGGTCGAGGCCGGCCGAGGGCACCGCCCCACGCCGCAACGCGTCGATGACCTCGCGCCGCCGGACCGGACTGACGCCGCTCACGCCGGCCCTTTCGGTAGCCCGAACTGGCTACGCAGCAACGCGACGTCGAGCCGGACGGTGCGCCCGTCGTCGATCACCGACAGCACCGGGTAGTTGTCGACGTTGAAGATGCGCTGCAGGGTGTTGACGAAGCCGCCGGCACGGGCCGGCAACTCCCCGGCCCGCTGAGCGAGCACGGCGGCAGACAGAACGCCCTTCGCCTCGACGAGTGCCCGCATCGCTGCCGCGATCTTCGCGCGGTCGACCTTGCGCGGGGTCAGGCTGTGCTGTGCCGTGAAGAGTTCGGTCCCGAGCAGCGCGGTCACGAGGTCACCACCGTCAGCCGTCGGAGCCGCGGAGGGCGGTGCCGCTTCCGGCATGTCGAACAAGGCCGCCTCCCCCGCGACCACCGGCGCCTTGCGGCGGGTTTTCACGGGCGCAACCACGGCGGGCACCGATTTGGCGATCGGTGCGCTCGCCTGCCACCATTCGGGTCGACTTCCCTCCACCGGGGCCCAGCCCAGCGGAACGTCGGCGACGTTGGGCAACAGATAGGCCAGCAGTGGGATGGTCACCTCGGCCAGCGAGGCCCCTCCGTGATAGCCGGCCTTGGTGGGGCGGTAGCGCCGGAGGGGGTCCCAGAGTGCGAGGATCCGGTTCCCATCGGCCAGCACCCGAGGACCGCTCAGCTCCACCTCGCCCGGGCCGGCGGGCCCGGGGCCGGTGCGGTGGCGGGCCGAGGCGGCGTCGGCGGCCTTGACGTACTCGCCGCCGCGTTCGAGCACGTGGCCGTGGTCACTGGTGATGACGACCGCCCGGCCGGAGGATCGGGCGAGGTCCAGCAGGCTCCGCAGGAACCCGAGATCCCCGAGCTGCCAGCCGGCCTCGTCGCCCTCCCGGCCATGGGCCAGCGCGTCGTCCACCGTGTTGATCACTACGGCCACGAGACGCGCCGCGCCGGCCAGCGCTTCGCTGAGGTCACCGGCGAGCACCTCGCCGGCACCGCCCCGAGCCGGGCCCTTGTGGAAGATCCGGGCGTCGTCGCCCCACCGCCCCTTGTCGAAGATCTGCCGCTCGGTGGCCTGGGTGCCGAGCCGCAGCGCACCCGCGAACAGCGAGGTCCGCGACACAGCCGTCAACGTCGGCAGAGCAGCCACGACGCCGCGGCGCCTGCCGGTGCCACCGCGAGCCGACGGGTCGTACTCGACCCAGTGCTGGGACAGTTCGTCCGCAAGTTCGACGCCGACTGCCGCACTCATTCCGTCGAGCACGACCAGCAACACCGGCCGGTCCGCGCGAACCAGCGGATCGATGACCCGGTTGAGCAGATTCTCCACCGTCAGGAGGTCACCATCGTTGCCCGGGCCGGCCATGGCCCAGGCCGCGAGCCGGTTGGCGAAGGCAGCGTCAAGGTCCCGGCGTCGCTGCTGCGCCCGCTCGTGGACCGCACGGAAAGCGCGCTGCAACTCGGGGTGCACGTCCTCACCGGCCCAGATGTGATTGAGCGCCAGGTCGACCCAGCCCCACTCCGCGATCTGCCGCTGCACCCCGTCTGCGACGCTGGCCGGTGGCTCGACAGTGGTCCCCAGCCACCGGACGAGCCGCTGGGCCATCCGCACCCGCCGCACCCGCTCCGCCTCCGCCTCCGCCAGCCGGTGCCCGGCCAGGCGGTCCACGGCGATGTCCAGGGTCGGGTCGGCCGGATCCGTCAGACCGGCGAGGAGCGCCCGCGCCGCGTCGCCGAGGCGCTGGGTGAAGCCCGTACGCAGGACAGGGCTGTGAGCGGCACTGCCGGTGGCGTTGAACAGGATGAGCAGCTGCTCGGCGCGGTCCAGGACGGCATGCCCCTGCCGCCGGACGTCCGCGTCACGGTCGGCCAGCATGGCACCGACCACCTGCACGGCCGACTCGGCGAGCCCGCGCACCGCCCCGTCGTCGTCGAGGTTGCCGACGTACTGGTCGATGCGGCCCTGGGCCCGCACGGCGTCGGGCGTGTCGGTGGTCCAGAGCGCGTCGCAGACAAGGCCCAGCGGCAACGCGTCCGCGCCACGGCCGGCAGCGACGAGGGCGAAGAGCGCCCGGGCGGGACTGCCGAACTGCTCGACCAGCCAGCGCGCCAGACCGTCGCGCTCCTCCTGCCGGATCAGACCGAACGCCTCGACCGCCCCGGGCTCGACGCTCCACCGCAGCAGGGTCGCCACATCGAGATCGTCGGAGGCGTTCCCCTGCCGCTCAAGGCCGAGGCGCACGGCGGCCAGGTGCCGGAGTGCGACGTCCCGGGTCAGCACCTTGGTGGTGAGCCTGGGCCATCCGCCCGGCGGCATCGCGTCGAGCAGGGCCGGGCCGGCCCATCGCTCCGCCTCCAGCGCCGTGTCCGGTACCTGGGCACCGAAGGCGTCGACAACCAGGTCCCAGGGCTCGACGGTGATCACCTGCTGCCGGAAGATGCGGCTGCGCACCCCGGAGCCGAGGACGGTCCCCGGGATGTCGGTGAGCACCACAAGCACCTCGTCACCACGTTCGGCTACGAGGCGCTCCCAGATGGCGAGCGGCGAGACGCACGGCACGACGCGGGCCTGCCGGCCGCCGGGCAGCGGCAGCACCGGTTCGTGGGGCCAGGCCGGCTCCGCGCGGACCACCATGACCGGGTACGGGTCCCCGTTGCGGTGCCGGTCGAGCTGCTGCGCCACCTTGTGGGCCAGCGCGGCAGGGTTGATCCGCAGCGCCTGGGTGAGCGCCGGTGCCTGAGTCACGGCAGAATTCTCCAGGTCACCTCGATGGTGGCTTCGGCCTGGTCGCGGGCAAACGCTTGCAACTGCTCGACAGCCCGGTCCATCTCGCCGGCCGGAATCAGGATCCGGCCATTCGGCAGGTTGTCGCCCTTTGACACGTCGCGGATGTCCTCGTCAGTCCTGGGGCGGATCTCGGGCTTGTCGTCCTTGGTCTCAGGCGGGTACGTGATTTGAGGTTTGCTGGTGGCGCGCTTGAGCAGTGCCGTGGCGTCTGTCTGAGCGCGGCGCAGCGCCGGGGCCAGTGGTGCGGTCAGTTCGTCCGCCTGAGCGACCCGACGAAGCTCGGCGAGAATCGCCTCGGCCTCGGCCGAGTGGGGTTCCGGCAGGCCGGCGACGATCTCGAAGGTGTCCCACGGGGCGGCGGCGAGCGCGGCCGCCACCTGCGCGGCGCTGCTGATGCTCTTGCCGGTCCGATCCGCCGGCCCGGCCAGCTCACCCCGCGCGAGCCGTTCGACCGTTTCCTTTGCGGACCGCCCGGTCGTCAGAGCCTCGAGCAGATCCGCTGCTGCACGAGCCGTGGCGAAGCGGCCGGACTCCCGATCGAGGCGCAGCCAGTTCGCGTGCTGCTCGAGCCGACTCGTCAGCGTGTGCGCGGCCTCCCGGTGCCGGGACGCCGCGGTCGCCAGATCGCGGCCGAAGAGCGCCACCAGCCGGCCTCGCCGCAGGGCGAGCGGCTGGAATCCGAAGATCGCGACAGCACGCGCGCGTGCCCGGTCCCAGTCGTCCTCTCCGGGCAGGCTCTCCTCGCGCAGGGTGTGATCGGCGGTGAGCTTGCTCAGGTCCGGCGCCGGGATCACCGGACTGCCGTACAGATAGAACGCCCGGTCGGTCTGCTCCGCGAAGGTCGCCGCCACAAGCTGCGCGACGACGGGGTCGAGCCCGCGCGGTTTCGGCTCGTCGATCCAGCGCAGCAGATCCGCCACGCGCAGCTCGCCGGTGATGCCCTCGCTGGCAGCCTTGTGCTGGAAGTGCTGAACCCACTCCCCCTCGATGACGAACGCCGCCTCGTGCATGGTGCCGAGCCTCAGCGGGTTTGCGATCCGGCGCATGGTCTGCCGGTGCGCCCGCTCCACCTCCACCCGCCCCTCCGGCGACTCGACCGCCTGCTGGACGTACCCGAAGACGGTCTTGGCCTCCGGGAGCCGCACCGGCTCGCCCTTGCGGTCGGGGTCGAAGTCCGGGTGGGCGGGGTACTGCTGGGTGAGCATCTGGTCTCCGATGCTGCGCAGGGCGTCGTCGAACGTGGCGCCCATCGGCAGCTTCGGCTCCAGCGCCCTGGTCAGCGAGTGGAGATGGTCGTCGAAGCCCAACTGCACGTCGGTCGGCTGCTTGGCGGCCAGTCCGTACGCCTGGCGCAGAACGCCCTGCATCTTGACCAGCAGCGCGCTGCGCTGGTTGGTGAGCGCTGCGTGCGCGCGCCGCCGGTCGTCGGGGTTGAGGTGTTCGGCGTGGCTGTCGAAGCGCTGCCCTTCGAGCAGCTTGTCGATGATGACGAGCTTGCCCAGTTCGTTGCGGCGCTCGACGGTCAGTGCGGCCGGGATCCAGCAGACGGTGCGGGCGTTGCTTCGGCTGAGCAGGTCCTGCACCCGCTGCCGGTCGTCGGCCGGCCCGTGGTTGCCGTCGTCGAACGGGTAGTCGACGATCATCCGCCAGCCGGACGGGTCGTTCGGCTGGAACGCCTCGTCGCGGATGTCGTTGGGGTCGCGGACGTTGCCGTAGACCAGCTCGATGACGCGCCGGCTGCCCCGCCAGGTCAGCCCGGCCTCGGCGAAGAACGAGTCGCTCCACGGCACGCCGAGCTGCCTCCAGAGCAGCCGCTGGACGATGTGCTTGCGCGCGCCCTCGTTGTCGTAGTGCTTCGCGGTGGCGAGCACGCTGTCGACGTCGACGCCGACCAGCTCCAGCGACACCACCGGATCGTCGCCTTCCCCGATACGGATCTCGGGGAACTGGCCCGCCCAGTCGGCGAGCTTCCGGTTGACCTGCGCAACCTCGCCACCCGGGATGGGGCTGGTGATGCTGCCGTGGTTGAGCGCGGAGAGACGCCGGCCGGTGAGGTTCCGCAGGGCCGGGACGCTGGGGGCCAGGGCGGCCAGCAGCAGCGTCTTGATGAGCCGGTCGTCACCGGTGAAGGCGCGGACGCGACCGGTCGCCTCCGGGCTGAGCTGGTCTCCTCGGCGGGCGGCGTCGAGGTCTTCCTCGGTGAGCCCGTGCTGGCTCAGCAGATGGGGACGCAACTTCAGGTCGTACAGCTTCTGGGCCATCTCGAACTCGGCCTTGAGCTTCTCGGTGAAGGGCTGGTCGCCGCCGCTGCTGATCACGTCGTAGAGGTCGCCGAGCGGGACGAGCTGGCCCAGGCGGAGCGTGTCCCGCCGGTCGACCAGGAGCTGCCGCATGAGCTTGAGCGCGGTGCGGGACCGCTGGAGCGCGCTCGAGACGTGCACCAGGGTGGAGATGAAGGCCGGGCTGAACGGGTACGTCGACCGGAACGCGTCGATGTCGGCGCCGCTGCCGGAGTCGCTGCCGAGCAGGGTGTCGAAGACCTCCCGGCGTACCTTGGTGGTGCTCTCGAAGGCGCGCGAGATCGCCTCGCCGGCCTCGGGCGTGACGGGCTTGAGCAGGCGCCGGCGAGCGATCTCGGGGAGGTTCCGGTCCTCCAGCCTGATCACGTCGAACCGGCCGCTGGCCAGGTTGAGGGTGTCCTGGTAGCTCAGCTCGTTCGCGCCGACGACCTCTTCGCCGACCAGCTCCCGCAGGTCCCGCTGGCGGGCGATGAAGCTGATCACGGGGATGGGACGGCGGGTGTCACCACCCTCGACGAAGTTGGTGATCTTCTGGATCTCCCGGGAGACGAACTGCTGGTCGCCGATCGAGTTGGCCAGCCAGAGGATCAGCTCGTCGAGGAAGAGGATCAGGCCGTGGTAGCCGAGCTCCTTCGCGTGCCGGCTGATCTCGGTGAGGCCCCGGTCGAGCGAGATGAAGGCCTCGGCGTCCTCGCGGGCGTTGCTGAAGAAGCCCTTGTTCCAGCTGGTCAGCAGGTCGTTGACGAGCTTGCGGCGCAGCTCGTCGCCGTACGCGCCGGCGAACGCCTGGTCCAGCCGCTCCGGTGTCCAGAACGCCTCGGTGTCGCCCCACTCGTCCTCGGCGTCGTCGCCGGGAAGCCCGGCGATGAACTGGGCGTCGCCGATCTTCTCCCGCAGCGAGGCGGCCTGCTCGAGCAGCGCGTCGGTGCGGTGGACCGCCGGGATCGGCGCCTCCGGGTGCAGCGCCCGTACCCGGTCGACGTAACCGCCGAGCACGCGCTGTTCCAGCGACCGAGCGTCGAGCAGGTGGTAGGGGATGAGCAGGAACCTACGGCCGTCCAGCCAGATGCTGTGCTTGGCCACCAGCGGGGCCATCTCGTCGCGGCCGCGGGCGGCCGGCTCACCCCGCAGCAGCGCGTGCAGCACCGCCATGAAGTGCGACTTGCCGGAACCGAATGAACCGTGCAGGTACGCCGCCTTGGAGGCGTGTCCCTCGACCGCGGAACGGATCAGCCCGAGCGCCTCGTCGAAGTTGGCCAGCAACCGATCCGTTACCACGTAGTCGCGGAGGGTGGCGTCGGCGTCGTCGACACTGTCGGAGAGCCTGAGCACGAAGTCGCTCACGCTCGTGCGCTCCGGGATGTCGATGAACTCCCGGAGCAGCGGCGCAGGGGTGGGCGAAGACATGCCGCATACCGTACCGAGTGAACCGGATACGCCCGGGCCGGCCACGCAATGCAGGCGACGAGATGGCCCAGATGGCGGATCAATTCGCAACCGGACAACGCCTGCCAGCCGGCATGGGCGCGGCACGGAACAACTGATCATGGGGTGGACAGCCGAAAGCCGACAGGGTAGGACATCTTCAGGGCCTATCGACGCCGCCCGAATCCTGCCCCACCGCAGATGGGGCTCGGGCTCGGCTTTCACGTTCTCACCATGAAGAGGTTGTTGACTGATGCACGTCGACAGGATCGAACGGTCCATCGGGAAGCTCATCGAGGAGATCTCGAACGGTGAAATTTTGCTTCCCGAGATTCAGCGTGAATATGTCTGGAAGCCGACACAGGTCGCCAAGCTGATGGACTCCATCTACCGCGGCTATCCCTTCGGATCGCTGCTGTTCTGGGAGACCGACGAGGCCCCGGAGACACGAGACATGTTCATCAGCGGACCCGAGGCGGCGCCGACGAAGCCGCCGTTGTTCCTTCTCGACGGTCAGCAACGCCTGACCTCGCTGCATCGGGTGTTCACCGACCACCCGGGGGCACAGGTCGTCTTCCACGTGGAGAACCAGAAATTCCAGAACCAGAGCGCGGCAACCCAACGCGACCCGAAATGGGTGAAGGTGGCGGACGTCCTCGACCAGAAGGCGTCGATAATGCGCCTGGCCCAGCGGCTGCTCGATGCAGGCTCGTCACTGCCGGACCACGAGATCGAGGAACGGCTGGGCAGGATCAAGGAGCTACGCAACCGCCGTTTCGTCATGGAGGTCCTCAAGGGCTTCCCTTATGAGGAGGTCGCGGAGATCTTCGTCCGCGTCAACAGCGGTGGACGTCGCCTCGGCACCCTCGACCTGGCGATGGCCACCCTGTCCACCCGGTGGAAGGGAGTGCTGGCCGAGCTGCAGAGCGAGTCGGAGCACTGGCTACGCCACGGCTACGGGCACATCGACGTCAACTTCCTGTCCCGCGCGCTGGCCGGGGTCGTCCTCGGCCGAGGCCTGTCCGTGTGGTCCCACAGCAAGCTGCGCCAGACCAGTGACACTGATCTGGAACGGGGCTGGGAGGTGGTCAAACGCGGATTGCGGCGGCTGATTCCTCTGCTCCGGTCCCACCTCAAGCTGACCCGTTCCGACCCGCTGCCCTCGATGATCGTGCTGATCCCGTTGGTGGTCCTTCTCGGGGAGCGCAGAGACGACACCATCGACCCGGAGACCTCGAACGGCGTCATCTACTGGCTGCTGCTCGCCACCATCCGGACCCGTTACAGCGGGTCCACCGATACCCGGCTCAGCCAGGACATCCGCGCCGCCCGACAGGAAGATCCGGTCCGCTCCCTACTGGAAGGGCTCAATGTCGAGAGTTCCCGGGCCGAGGTCACCGAACGAGCGCTGCGCGGGCGCACCAAGGAGAGCCCCTACTTCTTCCTGAGCCTGCTGGTGGCCCTGGCCGGCAACGCCCGGGACTGGTGGCACGGCACCGAGATCCTTCCGGACGTCGGCGACGCGCCGCGGCTCGAGCATCATCATGTCCATCCCCCGTCGACCCTCGACGATCCTCGGTTCGACAAGGGCATGATCAATGACCTGGCGAACCTCGTGTTCATCTCCGGGCAGGCGAACAAGAAAATCAACGGGCGGAGCCCGGCCGAGTACTTCCCGGAGTTGAGCGATGAGGAGCTACGGTCCCACCTGGTGCCTCTCGATGAGGCGCTGCGAAACCCGGGCGGGTACCAACGGTTCCTCAACGCCCGTCGGGCCCTGCTCGCAGATGCCATGAACTCGCTTCTGGACCGGTTCCGTCCCCCGTTCCTCAACGAAGTGGCCACAGAGAACGCCGACCCGAGTGCCGGCCTGTCACTCGATCTGGCGCTGTACGGCGGGATTCGCGACGGCGGCCGGATCGTGTTCACCGCCTCCGGGGACGGCTTCGCCTGGGCCGGGTCGGCGAGCATGGCTGAATTGGACAACGCGATCGAGTCGGCCCGGGTCGCCGGAATCGACAGCGACGTGACGATCGCCGGCGAGTCCGTCCCGGTGGAGATGATCGAGGATTCGCTACAGGTGCCGATCGGCCCGTTCCTGGTCACCGGGACACCGGAGGAATGGCGCGCCGTGTTCGACCGGGAACTCGAGACGTCGCAGCCGCTGTCCGCCCTGCCACCGATCGATGCGAAGCAGTGGGACGGCAACCTGACCAAGTTCGCGATCACCAGCACCGACTGACCGCGTACGGACAGAACTGGGGAACCACATGGCACAGGCGTGGATCGTGCGGGCCGGACGGGACGACAACTACGACGCGCTCGCCCTCGACAAGAACCTGATCGCGGTCGGATGGGCCGCAGCGGGCGATCTGACCGATGCGGACAGTCCCGGTGAGGTCAAGGCACGTGTACGGGCGGCCTACCCCGACGTCGAGAGACGCGCGATGGAGAACTACGCGATCCAGCTGATCGCGTTCCGCTCGCGCATGGCCGAGGGCGACATCGTGCTCTTCCTTCGCGCAACGAGCCCCGACGTCGCGATCGGCCGGGTGGTGGGGCCGTACCAGTACCGGACGGACCTGCCTTCCGGGATCCGTCACGTGCGCGCCGTGCAGTGGTCCCGTACTGACATTCCACGAACGTCGGTGGAACGTGAGGTGCTCGCCCTGCCGTCGCTCACCACTGTCTATCGGATCAACCAGGCCGAGAGCATTGCCCGCCTCGAACGGCTGCTGGGAGCAGCGGCGCCGGTGCCCACCGTGCCGGAGCAGCCCTCCGCCGCAGACCTCGACCACGACGACGTGCCGTTCACGAGCCTCAAGCGCAACCTGAACTACGCGCGCAGCCTGGCCACGGCCGGTCAGCATCTGGCACAACTCAAGGTGGGCGCCTTCGAGGTCTCCGACGTCTTCCGCGCCGCCTGGGTGCAGAGCGTGGCCGCCCTCGACCACTGGGTACGCCAGGAGATCCGGGCCCGGATGCTCAAGCTGGTCGCCCACCCCTCGGTTCCGAAACCGAAGGCGTTCGCCGCGTTCCAGATCTCGCTCGGGCTGGTCGAGGAGGTGCAGCTCGGCACGAAGACGTTGGTGGAGGCGCTCGATCAGCAGCTACGCGACCAGGGCCACCTCGTGTACCAGAACCCGGACAAGATCCGGGACGGCTTCGCTCTCGTGCACGACGTGAAGGGTTTCTGGGATCGCGTGGCCAAGGTGCTCACGCAACAGGGTGGGGACGGTGTCTCGTTCACCGGCAAGGAGGTCCAGGAGCAGCTCCGGCAGATCGTGCAGCGCCGGCACAAGATCGCCCACGAATACGACGACGACCCGGACACCCCCGGGGGGAAGCGGCCGATCGACGGCGCCGAGACCACCCGGACGATCGACTACATCGAGCAGGTGGCGGCTGCGATCCTGGATGTCCTGCAGAGCGCCGAGCAGGCGGCGGCCTGATCCCATGGGGAAGTACGACGGGCTCCGTGACCACCTTCGACGGCGCACGGCAGAGGTCGACATGAGCTTCGAGGAGATCGCCAACCTCGTTCCGGGCGGCCTGCCCCGCTCCGCGTACCGGCATCCGGCATCCGGCATCCGGCATCCGGCATCCGGCATCCGGCATCCGGCATGGTGGTCTAACAACGACCGGACGCACCCGCAGTCGGATGCGTGGCACGCCGCCGGCTTCGCCGCCCGCCCAGATCTCATCGGCCGCCGGGTTCGGTTCATCCAGGTGAGCGACGACCCGACCGTCGATCCTTGAACCACGATTCGCTTGGTGGCACTCTCCCTCCATGCCGTTGCCGATCCCCGCTCCGCCAGCGCCGGTATGACGCTGTTCCGCTCGTGGCGCCACATCGACCGCGACGGGAGCCAGGCGATCATTTCGGCGGCCGCGTCGCTCTCGTCGATGTTCGATGTCGCCTGGGAGGTCGACGACGGAGCGCCAGCAGGAAGCCTGGGAACCAGTGTCGACATGCTCCGCCGAGCCGGGCGACGGGGCGCGCCCCTGAGGCTTCCTGCGGAGGCACGCGAGTGGTTCGGCCTGACGTTCGAGGTTCCCGAGGCCGCCTACGCCCTGGCGTTCATCCTCGTGTGGTCGCTGGCCGCAACTGACGCGTCGGCCGAGCCGTCGAGGTGTGACCCTCTGCAGGTGGCGATGTGGCACGTCACCCACCTCCTGCCCACGTCGGCACGTCGAGTGCTGCCCGATGTCGAAGAGGCGCTGCGAACCGCCGGCCAGGACTACCTCAGGTGAACCCCTGGGGGCCTTGGCCCATCCCGCGGAGAGACCTCTCCAGGTGCATCAGCAGCAGAAAGGGCCTCGCCCGCTGCGCAGATCTCCGCCAGGTGAGGGCACGAAGCCCGTACTTGAAGACGATGGTCGGGGGCACTGTGGCACCGAGGACGTCCCAAACCACCTCCTGCGCCACCTGGCCGCCGATTCGTGGCCTGGCGAACTCGGCAATCGTCTCGCGGTAGCGACGGGTCAACTCACGGGCGGTCGCCTCCGGCGTCAGGACCGGATCGTGCCCCCGCGCGACTGCCAGCAGAGACTCATCCAGCAGCGACCGGAAGCCGGCGTTGTAACGGCGGGACTCCAGGATCTGGTCGACGGTCAGCAGGTGCAAGGGCCCGATCCTCAGTTGCCCCAGCACATCCCTGACCACCGTGGCCTCGAAGCGTTCGGGCCCGGGCGGGCCGAGGTGTCGGGTGAGTTGGGCCCGCACCGCGGGGTTGGACAGCATGCCGTCCTGCTTGAGTTCCGAGGAGATGACGAGGGATGCCATCTGGTTGCGCAGGTTCACGATCTCCGCCGCCCCCTGGCGAAGCCGGCCGGTGTCGTCACCTTCCGAGCGGCGGTAGGCCTCCTCGCGGATCGCCCGCATCACCTCGTCCATGCGGATCAGGCTCTCGCGCATCTGCTCCTGCGGGATGACCAGATCAGCGCGCCGCCGTCGCCCCGATTCCGGTCCGAAGCGCAGTCTGCCGCTGTCATCGACCTCGTACTCGTGACCCCACAGCCGCAGCAGCCCGGCCTCATGCAGCTCATCGATCCGTCGGTTGATCTCGTCTGCGCGCTCACGATAGGAACCCGCGATCGCGAAGGACGCCCGCAGGACCACGCGATCGGAGAAGAACACCACCGACTGGAGAACCCTGTCGATGGTGTGGGGATCGATGAGACCACTGTCCAGCAGCGTGAGCGACCGTTTCACGGCGCATCCGTCAGGTAGGCGAGGTAGTCGACCTCGTAGATGTGTGCGCTCCAGGAGTGGTAGCAGATCCTGCTGCCCTTCATGCCGAGCGCGAGTGCGGCGTCCGCCGCCAGTTGGGCGAAGGTCAGCAGTTCGGGCACGAGGCCGACCCACACGTCGACGCTGCGCGCGGTCAGGAACAGCACCAGGTGGTCGTCCACGATTCGCAGGGCGCCGCCCACGGGTGAGACAGGAAAGCGACCTCCCAGGTCCTCGTCCGGTCGCCACATCGAGAAGACGGCAGCCCTGTTGTGTTCGTCGTGTCGCAGGAGGGCCGTCGCCTGCGCGAACTGGTCCACCGGTGAGCCGTCCGGCCCGATCCATCCTCGTAGCCGCTGGTAGAGGAGAGACGATTCCCGCTGGTCGCCGAAGATCCGGTCCCGGTAGTCCTTGATGAGTTCGGGATAGAGGTAGCCCCGTGGCGGGGTCAGGTCCGCCGGGTTACGGACCCACACGGTGAGGCCGGGGATGTCGAAGCAGATTCCGTGGCGCGTCGTGACCCGTGCGGGCTCCCGGCGCGAGAAGATCGACAACACGTCGGTCCAGCCCGACGCGACCGTGGCCGCCTCAATTTCCATGCGCCGGTCCCCCGACGACGTCTGCTCGTTGTTCGCCGCCTCCGGCGAAACTCGGCATGGGAAGCGCCTGCTTCCCGGCCGTGACGGCCCAATCGCGGGAGGAGGCTCTGGTGACAAGGCACATGTCGGTGGCGAGCAGGGGCACGTCCATGTCCAGCCCGTTCGCGGCGAGTGTCTGGCCGGAGGTCACCAGCAGCACCCCGGCGCCGTGATCGTCGACGCGGATGATGCCCTCGGTCGAGCCGCGCATCCGTACGATCCGTACGGAGTCCTGCCGCGCGTGTGCCCTCAGCCATGCTGCGGTGATCGCCGGGTACTCGGTGTAGATGGTTTCGACCTGCCTGCCCGCGACCGTGCAGTAGGTGACGAAGGAAGTGCGGGTCGCGGGCAGGGCATACAGGTTGAGCGGCTCGTCGTACGCGAGTGACCACTCCACGCAGACGTCGTAGCCGGTGACACCCGCGTCGACGGCTCCCGATGCCACCAACTCGGGCACGTCGAAGCCTCGGCACTGGACGAGAACGTCCGCGCCGGCTCGGTGCCACAGTGACCGTGATCCCGTTCCGTTCAGACCGCTGAGAAGCCGGCCGACGACTTCGGCGGCAGGGCCGAACAGCCGGCTGGACGGACCGGGAGCGGCGATTATCACGGCGACCTCCGCGCCGCGCCGCCGACATGACCGATCGACCGCACGCCGTCGGTGATGTCGTCCACCGGCACGACGGCGTCGACGAGCGCCCGTAACGCGAGTTCGGCCGGCTTCTCGGAGAACAGGATCGTTTTTCCCTGCCCGGCGGCATAGCCGACCTCGATGCAGACGCTTGCTCCCGCGTAGCCGTCGTTGGCGATCACGAATACGGCGTCGGATCTGTCGATCTTCGCCAGGAACTCATGGGTGAGCCGGGCCTTGTCCGACTCGTCAACGGTCACGAGCTGCTCGCTGTAGTCGTAGCGGGGGGTGTAGACGGTCATGCCGAGGGCGCGTAGGGCCGCTTCCGCCTTGCGGGCTGTGTCATAGAACTTGGAGCTGCTGCATATCGTGACGGACTTGAGGGCCTGCATCGCTCCTCCAGAGGCAGGTGGGAATTCGTGCTCAGCTGAGCGGTACCAGATGACGCGGTCGGGCGAGGTATCCGACACCCACGTGTCTCCGGAGGATTCCTTCCCAGGTGACGGAGGGAGCTTCACTCACCGCCGGTTGCGGCAACCGCCGTCTGTCGGCCAACGCCGGATAGTCCAGGTGGAACGGCCGGACCGCAAGACGCCGTGGAAGCCCGGGGCTGATCCGGGTGAGTTCCCAGAAGAGCGATTCGAGTTGTGCGGCGGACCAGTCGGTGGCCCCGATCGCCGGAAACACGTCGAAGCCGATGTCGAGTGCCAGGGCCAGGCCGTCGCGGATGGCCGGCCACTCGCGGCTGTCGGGCGGGTGGTGCAGCGTCGTGTGGAGCTTGGTCCTGCGCATCGATGCCCGTTCGGCCGGGCCGGGATCGGCGCGGCCTTGCCGCCACGCGTAGGTCAGGGCGGACAGGTTCGACTCCACTTTGAGGACCACGGCATCCAGCAGGTCACGCTCGGCCAAGACACGATGAATGTCGATGACGAGACCAGGTGCGAGCAGTGGCTCTCCGCCGCTCACGCGAAGCAGGCTGAGCCGTTGGCCGGTCCGAAGCGCTGCTGCTCTCAGCGCGACGAACTCCGCCACGACGGCCTCGGCGGTCGCGGTGAACCGGTCACCTCCGGCCAGGTGGGCGTAGTCGACGTAACAGTAGGAGCATCGGAAGTTGCAGGCGGCGACGTGCGTGATGGCCGCCAGGTTGTGCTCGGTCCAGTGGCCGCCGAGCTGCGCGGCGACCGTCACGGGGCTGTCGGACAGATTCGCCACGTGCCGGAGTTCGGCGAACTCCGGCAGTGACGTGGGCAGCCGCATCCGCTGCCGCCTGATCGGTGTGAAGAGCCGGAACTGCCGTGTCCGTACATCACCCAGGCTCGTCTTGCGAAGGTCGGTGAAGGCGTAGTGGCCGTCACCGGCGTTCACGGTCCGATGTGCCTTGAGCAGGAGCGGTCGTTCGTCCGGCGCACTCGACTCCACCCTGCCTCCCCGTACCGCTGGTCAGCGCACAAACGCCTACTCATCGATGCTCACCGAATCGTCGCGCCCGGCGCCGGTCCGGGTCAAGGCGCGCGGGCTATATCTCGATCACCGCATCCGGGTCCGCCCAGACGGAGCGCAGTTCCACGATGTCGTTGAGAGGCGAGTGCTTGGCGACCTCGACGATTCCGGTCACACAGGCGCGGATGGTTTCCGGGTCGCGGTCCTCGATGGCCTTGTCGAGCCGAACGAAGAAACCCTGATGCAGTTCCCGGCGCTCGGCGAAAACGCGATCCAGATAGTCCCGCAGGCCCTGACTCGCGGCGCTGATCCTGGCGATCTCCTTGTCGCGTTCCGCGACGATACGGACGCGTTCGGTCAGATTCGCGTCGACCCGCTTCGCCACGTCGACGATCGCCATGAGGAATTGTGCGGCGTCCGGTGCCGTGGCCACCCAATCGACTTTTTCTTTGGCACTCCTACGGGTGTCAGACACTTGCGCTCTCCGGGTCGTAGTCGCGGTATTTGATCACGAGGAATTCACCACTGGGGTCGAGCGTCAGATCGTCGTTCACGACCGGCGCCGCGCTGACCTCGGCGACGCCCTTGACGACAAGCAGCGCCGTCTGGAGAAGGTGCGCGTGGTCGTCACGGGCGAGATCGAAGCCGCCGGGCTCGCGTTCGGCCTGCTCCAGGCCGTCGATCGTCTCGCCTGCGCGCCGCACGAGATCGGCCAGCACGTCCTGCATCTCGTCGACCCGCTCGTCGATGCCGCGAAGGAGTTCGTCCTGGTGGTGGTATTTGGCGATTGCCGTCTTGACGTCCGCGTCGTACTTGGCGATCACCGTATCGGCGTCGGACTTCGACTTGATCATCAAGCCGATGCTGAGCGCGACCGCCGGGACCGCGGTGATGAGGTTGAGCCGGAACACACCCGCCGCGATCCCCCCACCTCCGGCGACCTTGGCGCCGCCTCCGATCGCCGCGAGGGTGGCGTTCTTCGCCGCTGCGCCGCTCAACGCGTTGATCACAGTGCCGGTAGATGCCGTGGCCATCTTCGCCACGGTGGCATAGGCGGCGGCACCGAGACCGTTGCCCGCGGCAGCGGACACAATGCCGGCCATCGCGCTCGCGACCTCGCCAGGACCCGAGACCTCGGGGGACGCGTCGATCTCGCGATTTTCGGGCGCCTCACCGTCCTCGACGATCTGGCGGCCGCGCATCCGCAACTGGCGCTCGTTGCGCTCGGCGAACGCCTTCACGCGGGGGATCACGGAGTCGAGGGCCGCCTGCTGGCACTCGCCCAACCCTCTGAGCTTTTCCGAGGTGGAATCGGCGGCTGCCCGGTGCTTCGCGTACTCCGCGTCGTGCTCGCTGGTTATTTCTTCCAGCTTCTTCTTGGCCTGAATCCCAATGATCTTATTTCCGATAAGGTTGGCCGCCGTCGTTCCCGCAGCGACGGCGACCAGGACTATGGGGAACGGCATGACCCACCTCGAAAATTCATCGTTGCTTCCGCGACCGACACCCTAGCAAGTATTTTCCGGCGAGCGCACCGCCCAATGGTCTCGGCAAATTCGTCAGACTGCTGCCGTCATGAGCTTTGCGGGCCAGGCCGCCTCGTCTTCGCCGGTCAGTAGCAGCACTCCGCTGTTCGCGCAGATCGCCGCCCAGTCCGGGTCAGTGCATTGCGAGACCAGCAGGACAGCGGTGACGGCGACACCCCAGGCGGCCAGCCGGTGCCGGTACTCCAGCACCTGCCCGAGACCGAGCCGGAGCTGCTCGACCTCGTTGCCGCCGACCACGCTCTTCACCTCGGCGATGAACTGGTGTCCGTCGACGTCGCGCCACGCCAGGTCGACGTGCACCCCGGCCAGGCCGGATCCCGCTGCCAGGCGCGAGCGGGACAGGTGGGCGATCAGCGACCGGCAGAGACGGTCGTGCTCGCCCACCCCGGCCCGGTACGCGTTGGCGTCGAACGACCGCTGCGTCGGCTGGTCGCCGGTCGTCGCCGCACCGGTGTACGGCCGGTCGAAGCCGTGTCCGCCACCGGTCAGCGCATCCAGGCCGTCGCCGGCCAGCAACTGCGACGCCTGCCACGCTCGCGCGACGACCTCCGGACGGTATCGGCCCTCGAACGAGTACGGTCCGGCGGCCACCCAGCAGGACAGCAGCCGAAGACCGGCGATGACCGGCGGCTGTCGCAGCAGCCAGCGCGCCGTGGCGCGGTCGGGGCAGGTGAGGAGGACCTTGTCTTCCGCGAGGGTCCTGGTGCGGTCGTCCGCCACGTCGATGCCGCGGCGCTCCCACTCCTGCGGATCGACCGCACCGGCCTCGATCGCCGAGAGGATCGGCGCGGCGTGGGACCGGAGCCAGACCTCCTCACCCGTCTCGTACAGGCCGAGGATCTCCAGCACCCCGACGGTCAGCCGCAACACGGCGGGTGCGGCATCGTCCAGGTGGGACAGGATCCAGTACCTGCCGGCGGTGGCGGCGGCGTCCGGCACGACAGTGCGGGCCACCCAGCCGGCGAGCGCCCACGCCTCACGGCCCGCCTCGTCGAGGCCGGTGTCCCACTCACCATCGAGGGCGACGGGCGCCGGGTCGAGCGGCGACGGCGCGGGCGCCCGGAAGACCCAGACAGCCAAGTCGGCGGGAGTCGTGACCTGCCAGAGGCGGGAGCGGCGCGCGGCGAGCATCTCGGTCACGTCCGCCACGTCGTCCGCGTTCCACCATCTCCCACCGGCATCGGCCTCGGCCTCGGTCAGGTCGGCCACGCGCGGCCTCCAGTTCTCGTCGTAGAAAGACTTCTCAACGCTTCTTCTCGTGAGGCCCCACGTAGGTGTGCGTGTCGGGCAGCTCGCGCTCCACGATCTGAAAGGAGCGCGCCGCTTCCTTGAATGCCTCGATCCGCTCTTCGGAAGCCTTCGCCCCAGGCGGGAGCCGTCGCAGGTGACCTGGCACTTTGAAGCCTCTCCGGTGCGGATGCCACTCAGTGGGCGTGGTCCGGTGCGTCTCCACGGCTTCCACTCGTGGGACGTACCGCAGCAGCGAAATGCGGTGTCGGTCCGGCTGAGGCGGGTACCAGGGCCGCCCACTGCCGTCCAGGCTGCCCTGCACGCGCTGAATACGACCGGAACGCAGCAGTTGGTCGACGGCGCTGCCGATGCGGCTCGCACGGTGGCGCGAGAGCCCGAGAGCGAGACAGTTGCGCACGAGTGCCTCCTCGACCAGCGTGGCGGTGCCGTCCACGCTCAGATAGCCGAGCTTCCGCAGGGTGCGGAGGACCCAGCTCGCATCGGACAGGTCCGGAACCTCCCGATCCTGGTCGAAGCCAGGGGCACTCTCCCGGGTCACCACCTGGGCGTCGTATCGATGCAGGAACTCGACGCCGTCAACCTGCTCCGGCTGCGGTAGCAGGGCCGTGCGCGCCTTGATCATCGAACCGCCCGGCCGCCGGCGGAAGGTGACGATGACACCCGGTGCGAGGCCGCGGGGCCAGCGAATGTCGCCGAGTTCCCACTGTCCGCCACGGCGGCGCACGGTCACCTCCTGGACCTGGCCGACCGACGGGCGCTGCGTCTCCTCGTGGTCTATCCGCAGGCGTAGTTGTCCCTCCTGCCATGACTCCCCCGTGCGTGGTTCGGGCAGCGCACACCATCCGCCGGCGATGTGCATCCGATACAGAGCGGTACGCCACGCCAGCTCGTGCGGACGGGACGGCCCGTTCTCCTGCGCCGGCAGCCACCAGGCGTGGTCGCTCTCCTCGTCCGGGCTGGTGGGCTTGTAGCCGACGCCCCTGCCGACGTTGCGAGCGATCATGTCGAGGTCGACGCGCACACGGCCCTTTGCGCCCCGGCCCCCGTCTGCGGAGAGCGCGAGCGCGGCAAGGTGGCCGGCGGTCTCGGCACCACGGTGTGGACGCGGGCACAGGTCGGCGTGGACAGAGATGTGCTGACGGAACGACGCCACATCGACGAGAAGTTCGACTGTGTCGTCCGACAGCGAGAATCCCGGATCCGGCGGAACGGTGCCGGTCCGTAGGACGAGCTGCACGTAGGCGACCGCTTCGGGGTCCCGGGAGACCAGATGTACGCGCGGCTGGTTCTCGCCGATCTCGAGAGCGGCTCGGCAGACGGCCTGGACCGACGCGTCCTGCGGGTTCGCCGCAGCGCCGACGCCGGTGTGCATCTCGCCGGCTTCCGTCACCCAGGCGTAGCCGAACCGTGGTGTGTCAGGCACCGTGTGCGTCTCCACCACCGCGAGCTCGGCCAGCGTCTCCGGTGCAAGCCGCTCCCGTGCTGCTGAGCAGACGAACGCGGTCGGGTTGTCGCCGGCAGCGGACACCGGGCCAGCCACCTGCTGTCTCAGCTCCGCGATGGCCTGGTCGGCCTTGGCCTCGAGCGTCACTTTCGGGGTGGGCACCGTCTCCGCCCGCTGCGGAGTTCGATGCTGCCGTACCCGCTCGGCGACCTCCTGCACGCAGGTGGCGCACGGGTGCGGGTCGTTGACCTTCGCGCACCGGGCACGGTGGTCGGCGCAGGCCGACGCGACCAGTGCGCCGAGTTTCGGGTCGGCGCGGGCGAGCCGGGCCGCGGCCTCGGTGAGACATGCGGCGCGCAGGCGTTGCATGGGAAGGGTCCGGTGGAATCGCACGGCGCGCAGCCGCAGTTCCTTCAGCCTGAGCCCGGACGTGGCCCGACGCGCGCCGGCCCGGGCGACCGCCTGGACGTCTGCCCGCAGACGGTCGGGTCGCACGCCTGCCCTGACGCCTCCGGACGTCTCGAACTCGGCCGCGCTCTGGTCGCGGGCCGCCCTGATGTGGGAGTACACCTGGCCGGAGTGGGTGTGCCACCGTTCGACAACGGCGGGGTGGCCGAGGAAACCGTTCGGCCGGGTGCCGTAGGCGTCAGCGTGCAACACCCGCAGGAACGCGTGAGCGTCCATTCGCCGCAGTTCCCGCACCGGGGGCGGCAAGGCCCCTTCCGCGTACGCCGGGTCGAGCCGGCTGTCCGCGAGCCAGGCCCAGTATCCACTGGTCGGCACGTCGAGCGCACCGAGCTGCAATCCGCGCCGTCGAAGAACGGCGGCCAGGGCCTGCCGGAACGCCTCGCCGCCGACCTGCTGCATCACCATCGCGGCAAGATGGTCCGGTGCCTTCGATGCCGCGCGGACGGCAGCCAGCCGCGTCTCGTACCGCTTGTGCAGCCGCTGGAGCGCGACGCCGCGCTCGGCGGCGAGAATTCCCGCGACGCGGGCGAACCGATGGTGGGATCGGTGGTCGAATTCGACCTGCGCCACCAGGGCGTCGCCCTCGGCCAGCAGTTCCGCATAGCGCAGGGCGACGGCTGTCTCGTTCTCGTCAGCCAGCGCGGTTAATGCCGTGCGGTCGGCCTTCGTGAGCCCGCGCTCACCCTCCTCGGCCCGGATCCGCAGCAGCTTCGCCAGCTCGACGATGTTCTTGCGCAGTTGATCGGCACGGCTTCCCCGGGCAACACCCACCGAGGCGGGCACTTGCGTCGGCGCGGCGGAAGCCGGACCATGCGTCGCGAGCGGGGCAGCCGACGCCTGCTCCTTCGACAGAAGGCCGTAGCAGCCGTTGCAGAGCAGCGACGACCAATTCCCGGCAACGACGCAGACCAGCCGGGACGTCTTCTCCCGGTCGCAGCGCGTACAGCGGAACGCGACGCGGTCCTGGAGCCGGAACTGTTGCAGCCGCCCGCGAGCCGGAAGGGCCGTGCTGACCCTCCACCCGAACGGCAGAGCCGCGTTCATCGCTCCTCCCCGGGAGAGTGATCAGACACGTCGAGATCGCATGATCCAATCTCAGCGAGTGACACGAGTCGGCCCTTCCGGCGTGATTCTCAGGTCAACCAGTTCGGCAGGTCATCTTCGGCGAGCAGAACGACATCGCTGTCATCGCAGGTACCCCACCATGCGTGGTCGCGGTATTGCGACACCAGCAGTACGGCAGTGACCGGCACGTCGAGCATGGCCAAGCGATGGCGGTATTCCAGAACCTGACCGAGGCCGAACCGAAGCTGTTCGCTTTCGTTGCCGACCGTCGTGCTCTTCACCTCGGCGATGAACTGTCGATCCTGACCATCCAGCCAGGCCAGATCCACCGGTACGCCGTGCAGGCCAGCGCCCGCTGTCAGCCCTCGCAGTCGCAGATGCCCGATCAGGACCTGACAGAGCCGGTCGTGTTCCCGAACACCGGCCAGGTAGGCGCCGGCGTCGTACGACCGCTGCTCCGGCACCCGTGACGGTGCCGTGGCCGGTGTGTACGGATCGTCGAACCCCTGGTGGGTGGCGGGGGATCCGGCCTGTACAGCGGACCAGACCGCACACCAGATCTCGCTCGCCTGCCATGCCTTCGTCGCGTAGTCACGCCGGTACTTGCGCTTGAAGGGGTATCGCTTTGTGGACAGGCCGGCGCCGAGCATGCGAAGACTGGCCATGACCGGCCGCTGCAGCAGGAGCCCGAGCGCCGTGCTGAGGTCCGGGCAGGTGAGCAGGATCTTGTCCTCCTCGAAGGTCACCGTCGGGTCGTCGGTAAGTTCGATCCCCTGCTCGGGCCAGTCGTTCTCGACGTCCAGCATGCCGGCATCGGCTGCGATTTCGAGCGGCAGCTTGGCCAGCCGGAGCCGTACCTCTCCCCCGTCCTCCGGGAGGCGGAGAAGTTCCAGCGGTCCGACGACCAGCCGCAGCAACGGGCCTTCACCGAGATCGAACCTGGACACATGCCAGTGCTGACCCGCGGTGGACAACGCCTCGGGTACCGCCATCCGGATCACGAAGCCCACCAGTGCCCAGGACATCAGCCGGGTGGCGTTCATCTGCTTCTGCCAGGCCGGGGCGATGTCCGCCGGAGCTGGTTCGCGGGGAGCCGGGACGGGATCGGCGAAGACCCAGTCGGCGACCGTTGCCGGTTCGGTCAGGTGCCACAGCCTGGACTGCATACGGCCCGTCAGCCACCACTCGACGTGGGCAACGTCCTCGGGGAGCCACCACGTCGTCTCCGCCTGGGCAGTCGAGCTCACTGCTTGGCCTTACGGCCACGGGTGGCCTTGGGCGGGCGCCACGAGCTGAGCGCCTCGTCGGTGAGGTGCAGCCGGTTGGTGGTCTCGGCGAGGAACCCGGCGTAGATGTCGGCGGGCGAGGACCCCCATTCCGGGTCGAACTCGCCGTGCCACTGGCGTACCCAGGGAAGGATCTCGCGCAACCCCGCGACCAGCGGCAACAGCCGGTCGGCGGCCCAGCCGTCCTCCTGCTCGCGGGCGACGATCAGGGTGGCGAGGGCCTGGGCCTGCTCGCGGTGGTCCCAGCCGGCCCAGCCGACCAGCAGCGACGGGTCACCGTCGCGGCCGGCGCCGGGGTACGAGACGAAGCGTTCCTTGGGTACGTCGAGCTTGCCCCGGTGCTTCCAGTAGCTGCCCTTGAGGAAGTCCGCCGAGGTGTACTTCGGCGGCACCGGGATCTGCTTGCGGAACTCCCGCTTCGCGGCCTCGTCGGGCAGGGCGTCCTCGGCCCGCTGAAGGTCCCACACCTGCTCCCAGTCGGCCCGCTTGGCGAGCCCGGACTCCTTGTAGCGCAGCGCGGCCAGGTGCGGCACGTGCTCGTCGGCGACCAGGTCGGCGATCACCTTGCCGAGATCCTGGCCGGGCGCGTAGAGGCCCGCGACGGTGAGCACGTCGGCGTCGCGGCGCAGCTCGTCGGCGAGCTGCGCGGTGGTCAGCGGGCGCGGCTGCTCAACCCCGTCGACGTGGTGGTACCACAGCTCACGTGCCTCGCACCGGTCCAGCAGCCAGTCGCGCAGCGCCTTGCGCTGCATCACCTCCCAGCCGTCGGTGGCCCACCGCCGCTTGCACTCCGGCCGTTCGATCAGCCCGATGTTGCGGTTGCCCTCGATGACCGCGATCCGCCGCTCCACGATTGCCCGGTACTCGTCCGACCAGTGCGCCGGCAGCTCGGTGATCGGCTTCGACCCGTGCCGGGCGAACCACTGCGTCTCCAGGCCCTCGTCGCGCATCTTGCGGGCGAGCACGATCTCGAACGCCCGCTCCCCCAGCGCCAGCATCGGCGGCCGGACGCTCTCCGGCGCGGTCAGGTCGTCGTCCAGCAGCCCGTAGAGCGAGTAGACCTGCCAGTCCAACTCCTCCTGCAAGCCGATCATCGCGCCGCGAACGTAGTGCCACTCGTAGGCGGCGGCGTCCAGCCGCTCGCGGGTCGGCACCCCGGCGGCGGCGACCGCCGCCGGGGCCACCGTGGCGAGCCGCTGCGCCAGGCCGTCGATCTCCCGGCTCAGATCAAGGGGGTACGCGGACGGCAGCGGAAACCGCTGTACGTTCGTGCCGTTGAATTGGTAGAACCGTTCCCACTCCTGGCTCTTAAAGCCCTCGTTCACGCCTTGGCTGCCCTTATTGTGGCACACCTGTTTCAACCAGAAGCAGGCGGTAGAACTGTTGAGCAAACCAAGCAGGCGCAGATGGTCATCCCCCGATGCGTTCTCCGGCAGCTTGATCACCGGCGCGGTCTGCTTGAAGACCTTTCCACCTCGATCCAGCACGAAGTGGTTATGCGTCGCTACCTCCCCGAAGGAGATCGACCACTCGTGCGTGCCCTCATCCTTCGGAATCTGGTGCCACGAGTGCCAGGCTTTCTCAGCCTGGAAATAGGTGAGGCGGTCAAATGTTGCCCGACTGCCGAGCACCGTGCGCCATGACCAGATCCACCGACCAGTCCCGCTCTCGATCGACAAGGGACGGACTGCTTTAGCGTCATCGTATGGGTAGAAAACTAGGCCTCCGTCCTCAGCCCTCCAATCGCGCACGTCCTCGCCTGCTGCAACGTCGCGGAAGTAGTGCGACTCCAGCCTGACTCGAAGCGGCGCTCGCTGCGGCATCAGCATCACATCGTCAGCGTGCGTCATACCTACGAAACCGATGCGTACGACATCTGCTCCAAGCTTGGGGCCGTTGACCTCAATCGCTTCCTGCAATCCGGAGGCGCCGCCGCCAGCCAAGCTCCAAGGGTGTGCGTTGAAGAACGGACGAGTGACGTTATCGACGCTGACCCACTGACTTTCAGAGCCGGGCCGTTCAATTTGCTCGGTGATCGCCCGCCAGACAAGGCCCTCGCTCGGGTTGGCGGGCGCACCCGGCTCTCCGCGGACGCCCATAACCGTACGGACGATACCCGCCCGACTGCGGTTGGTGTTGCGACCGATCAGGATGACGGTCGGCGTGCCGTGACCGGGTATGTAGGCGCCCGAAGTGTCGATAACGTGGGTCAACTCAACCTCGACCGCAAACGTCTTCTCGATGAGCCTCTTGCCGAACTCACGCTTCATGAACGAGTTGGCCGTGATCTGCCCAACGTGCCCGGCGCTCTTGCCGTCGCCGTCGCCCGGCTTGGCGAGTTGAAAGAAGCGCTGCGCGAAGGGCACCGACAGGGCGTACTCGCGATAGCAGGCGTCGTACATCTCGCGGTATGCCTCGTTGAGGCCCTTGTCCTTCACGGTGATGTAGGGCGGGTTGCCGACCACGACGTGATAGCGGCCAGGGCTCAAAATTCCCCCGTGCTCCTGCACGTCCTCGGTGGCGTAGGCGAACTCGGTCATCGGGTCGCCGCCGAACAGCGTGCCCGCACGGTGCTTGATCAGCGCGTCACCGACCGCCAGGTGCATCGGCAAGGTGTAGCCAGCCGAGTCGGCATGGGTCTTGACGTCGCTGGCGCGCAGGGCGGCGACCAAAAGGCGGAAGCGCGCGATGGCTACCGCGAACGGGTTGATGTCAACGCCGTGAACGGCGTCGAGCGCGAGGCGTACCCGCTCGTGGGGGTCACGGTTGGGAGCGTGCTGCTCCCACTCCTTCAACAGGCGGTGGAACGCGCCCAGGACGAAGTGGCCCGAGCCGCAGGTCGGGTCGATCATCTTGACCACGTCGTGGCCGAACTCGTCGATCGCCGGGGTGAGCGTCAGGTCTAGGATGAACTCCTCGACGAACTCGGGGGTCTGGAGCAGCGCGTACGTCTTGCGGGCCGCCTCGGACAGGTCCTGGTAGAGGTCACCGAGGAAGCGGGTGTCCCACTCAGGGTCGGTAAAGTCGTGGACCAGGCCGCCGGTCTCGCCGCGCCGACGCCAGAAGGCGATCAGGTTCTTCGCCTCGTCGTGGGACGTCGGGATCTGGTAGAGCGGGTTGTGCCGCCTGTCGAACAGTGACTTCCCGGCCTGGGTATCGGCGATGGCGTCGAAGCCCTGGTGCAGCCAGTCGCGCAGCGTCTTGTCCGGCTGGTCGCGGAAGAAATGCGCCTCGGCCTCCTCGGCGAGGACCAGGCGGTCCCCCGGCCCGGCGAGGTAGGGGTCGGGCAGCAGGCCGTTGTCCTCGCAGAAGCGTACGAACACGGTGCCGAGCACCCAGGCGACGGCAGCCTGCGTGACGCGCTCGTCACGCCAGGCCGCCCAGGTGGCGGCAGTGCGCCCGACCTTGAAAGCGTGGTCGTACTCGCCACGCAGCTTGAGGCGCACCTCCTCGACCGATTCGGCCTGCTCCCGCAGGTCCTTTTCCAGGTTCTTGACCTGCTTCTGCAGGTCGGACAAGAGCAGCTTCCGGTCGATCACGCGAAGACTCTAGCCGTCCCGTCGACGGGACGGGGGCAGCCGTAAGTACCGATATCATCGACAGGCCGCTACCGATGGGTCCCGCGTTCAGGTTTCGGACGCCGGCTCACATCGTCGCGTCGAGGAAGGTCGCCACGGCCCGACGGAAGTCGCATGGATTCTCGACCCATGGCAGGTGGCCGGCTCCGGTGAGGCTGACCCGCTCGCAGTTCGGCAACGCCTTCCCAGCGAATCGACACCCCAGCGAGGGCGGATGTCCTCGGGGCCGTCGATGATCAGCACGGGCAGGTCGAGCGTGCGGCACCGCGCCGCGATCCCGGATGTGCGGAGTTCCTGCTTGACCTCGGCGTTGACGGCCCGGTTGCAGTCGCCGTTGATTCCCAGCCACGGCGTGGCCATGTCCTCGGCGTGCGACATGGCAACGTCGGGGTCGGCGAAGTCGGCCGACCACTGCAGGACCGCCCGCTCGCGTTCCTCCGCCGGGGTGCGGGCGCGAACGCCCAGCGCCTCCCATCGGTCCAGGTGGGGTCCGAGCCGCCGCCGGAGATTGCGTTCGTAGTGCGGATGCCAGCCGCGTTCGGCGTCGATTCCGGTACCGGAGACGTATATGAGGTGACTGACCCGTTCCGGGTGCTCGATCGCGTACCGCTGCGCCAGGTGTGCGCCCCACGAGTGGCCCAGCACCGCCGTTCGCGGCCCGGCCAGGTGTTCGCGTACCGCATCAAGGTCGGCGACGAAGCGGCCGACGGAGTACGGACCGCGCCGCTCGGAGCGTCCGCAACCACGCTGGTCCCACCGGATGACACGGACGTGCCGGTCGAGCAGTCGGGCGACCGGGCCGAGGTAGTCCCAGAGCCCCGGACCGCCGTGACAGAGCACCAGCGGCGACCCGACGCCGGCCTGCTCCGCCCACAGGCGACAACCGTCTTCGGTACGCACCTCAGCAGCCATCGCCGACAGTATGGCGAGTCGCGCGCCGACCGGGTGGGTTCCGCTGGACTGACGCCGGTCACGGCTCTCTCATCCAGGTCTTCGGGTCGGTCACGAAGATGCCCTTGCCCTGGTGACGCCGAATAACGCCGAGCGCCTCCAGCCGGACGTAGACCATCTGAATGGTCGATGTACCGACCTTGTAGTCCGCTGCCATCTGCGCGATCGACGGCAGCTTGTCTTCTGGCTTGAGCCGCCTGCTCCGAACAGCAGCAATGATGTCGTCGGAGATGCGGATGTAGTCGGGTGTCGTAGGCATGGCGCTCCTTGCGTGGCACGCCAATTCGATCACGAAACGCCCATGAACGACAACAATCAGTGGTTGACTTAAACGGCTAAGCCGTTAGTGTTGCTACCGGGCCGCTCCTCGCGTGGCAACGAGTTCGGCTCATCCCCCGGTCGGGGCGGGTGCGCGTACCCGTCCCGACCCTCCGGACTGCTCCGCCTCCGTACCGCCGATCTGGGCTGCGGGGACGGAGCGGGCGGGCCGCCCGCGGCCGGCCTGCGGACGGCCCGCCCTTCCAGACCCACCGCACCGACCCGCCGCGTCTCCGCCCACCTCGGAAAGGACCGACGTGACGCAGTATCGATCCGGCCGGGTCTACCTGACCGGCCTACCGGCCCGGATGACCCCGCACGAGGTGCGCACCCATGCCTTCGACGCCCGCAGGCCGGGCGTCGACCCCGATCAGGTACGCGAGTTCCAGACTCAGGTCGCCGACGAGCTGACCGAGCTGCACCGGCAGGTACGCCTGCTCGCGCAGGAGAACGACAGGCTGAAGCGCGCCCTGCGGGACTGGCAGACCATGCACGCCCGGGAGTGCCGCCCGCCGAACGACGGCCTCTGGTAGCGGTGCGCCCGCAACCCGGCGACCTGCTACGGGTCGACGGCCGCGCGTCGGTGCAGTTCGGCGGCGGCCGCGCGCTGACGTTCCGGGTCGTGTCGGTCGGCCCGGAGGTGCCGCACACCGACTGGATCTGGCTGACCGGCTACGTGCTCAACCGTCGAGGCACCGCGACTGTCAAGCGGGAAATCTTCGTCCAGGCGACCGGCCTACGTCGTCATGTCGACATCCCGACCCCGGGCCGCGCTCGCGCCGCCCGCCCCTATGCTGCTCGGAATGACCAGGGTGACGGCGGAGCAGCTCGCCACGGCGAGGGGCTGCGTGCTCGGGCTGATGCTCGGTGACGCGGTGGGCGTGACTGGCGGCCATCTGCCGGCCGAGGGCCTGTTACGGGCGACGAGCGCCGGCCAACTCGCCTGCTTCACCATCGAGGGCATCATCCGCGCCGACGTCCGGGGAACACACAAGGGAATCTGCCATCCGCCCAGCGTCGTGTGGCACGCCTACACGCGCTGGGCATCGGTGCAGGGCATCCCTGGGATCGAGCGCTGGCGGGAAGAAGACTGGCCGGACGGCTGGCTCGCGCAGGTGCCGGCGTTGAGTGTTCACCGCGGGTCCGCTCCGGCCACCGTCTCCGCTCTGCAGGTCCAGCCGGTACTGGACCCCGACAAGGACCGCGTCTGGACCAGCGTGGGGGCACACGGGCTCACCCGCACCCTGCCCGCCGGCCTGGTCGAATGGTGGCATCCGGAGCCTGGCCGGTTCGCTGCGGAGTTGGCGGCCACCACGCACGGTCCCGAGGCGGTGGACGCCGCCGCACTGGGCGCGACGATGATCAGCGCGGTGGCCAAGGGCCACGGTGTCGAGGAGTCGGTGGAGCGGGCGCAACAGGAGTGTCAGAGTTTCCTCCGGGTGCTGACCGGTCGGCCGCTCACCGAGGCGGCGCAAGCAGCTCGGGAGCATCCGCGTGACCCGGAGGCACTGACACGGCTCGTCCCCGACGGCCGCGCGCTGTCAGCGCTCGCGGGAGCCGTCTACGTCGCCCTGTCGTTCCCCGACCGGGGGCAACTGCACGACGCCCTGCTGTTCGCCGCCTCCGCACCGCACGGTCGCCATGCGGCAGCGACCGTAGGAGCGCTGCTCGGCGCGCGGCACGGCGCGAACGCGCTCCCGGTCGGACCGGTGTCCCGACTGGAACTGGCCTGGGTCGCCGATGTGCTGGCACGTGACCTGCTCGCCGAGTTCGTTGACAGGCCGTCCGGCACCGAGTACACCACCGGAAGTGACCCGGACTGGTGGGACCGCTACCCCGGCTGGTGACCGCAATCGCCCGCTTCAGGCCACCGCCGTGCTGCGGTGGGCGTTGACGACCCAGGCGTCCGGCAGTCCGATCCACTCGTTGTCGCCCACCCGCACCACAGCACCGTCGAGCTTCGGCAGCGTCGCCGGGTCGTCCATCGGGCACAGCACCCACAGGGCACCCACCCCGCGCGCCGCGTCGGCCAGCTCGTGCAACCCGTCCATCGCCCGGTAGCGGGCCAGCACCGCCGCGTCGTGCAGCAGCACCGGCCCGGCGTCGGCGCGCAACTGCGCGCGCAGACGCGGCAGGACGAGCCGCCACGCCTGCTCCACGTACTCACCGAGCTTGATGGCGGCCCGCGAGTTCTCCGGCGCGTTGTCCGCGCCCACCACCGTCTCCCAGGTGGGCTTCGGCCGGGCGTCGACCAGGCCGCGCAGTTCCCGTACGAACTCGGCGGCCACGCTGATGGGCCGGGCGTCGAAGCGGCGGACCAACTCGTTGCGGGCCGGCGCGGCGCGGTTGAGGCGTACCGTCAGGGCCCGGAACCCGCCGGCGGACCGCGCGCCGGTCAGGCGTTCCTCGGCGCGCATCGCCTGGGCCAGCTCCGGTGACTCGGCCGCCCACCGGCTCGGCAGGGCGCTCGCCGACGAGTGCCGCTGAATGATCGACATCGACGACGAGCCGGTGCGGGGTCGCGGCACGAACCGGTCCCCGACGCGGCGCAGGTCGAAACCCGCCTCGGTGAGGAGGCTGTCCAGCCTGTGGTCCATCGGCAGGGGGTCCAGCTCCGGGAAGCGCGCCGAGACGCGCTGCTGCACCTGCTCGGGACTCAGGGCCCGCTGGTTGCCGGCGCCGGGGGACACCACGCCGGCCTGGGCGAGCCGCAGCGCGCGTACCGGGTCGAGGTCGCGCGGGTACAGCTCCAGCCGCGCGGTGGCGGCGGCGCGCTCCGACGCCACGGCGGCGAGCTGCACCCGTCGCCGCTCGTCGATCACGTCGGCGGCACCGCCGGGAGCGGTCACCGTGGCGAGGGTACGCATCACGGTGGCGGCGCTGGGCAGCACCTCGCTGGCCGCGAGCCGGTCGGCGGCCTTGCCCAGCGCGTCCGCGTAGTCCAGCAGGGCCGGTGCCGCCGGAGTGTCCGGGGCGTCGTCGTCACCGGCCTCCAACGCGACGAGCAAACGGTCGCCGCGCGGGTGCGGCCGGCCGTCGACGTCGGCGCGGCCGTGCCGACGCAGCAGGAGACGGGGCTCCTCCTCCAGGGCGTCGATCTCGACCGCGGCGCGCACCGCGGCCACCGCTATCGCCAGCCGCAGCGCGTGGCCGGTGCGGACCGAACCGCGGCTGGTCAGCAGCGCCGCCGCCAGCTCGCCGACGCCCATCACCCGGCCGCCGTCGCGCAGCAGCTCCACCACCTGGGTACGCACGCTGCGCACCACCGGCAGGTCGTGCCAGCGCTTGCGCTGCTTGCCGAGGATCTGCGCGATGCGGCCGGGGGTCACCCCGACGGCGGTGGCCACCAACGGCTGCTGCGGCCAGAGCGGCAGCGCGGACAGCGTGCCGGTGGCGTCGGGCAGGTTCAGCAGCAGCCGCGTCGCCTCGATCTCGGCGGTGTTGCGGCCGTTGGACGCGGGCACGAGCAGCGTCGCGATCGCGTCGAGCCCCACCCGCACCAGGTCGGCGCCGCCGCCGGTGGTCTCGGTGGCGGCCTCCGCACCGGCGGCCCGCCGCGCGGCCGGCGACGTCGGGATGGTCTCCCGCTCCCCCAGCCGGTGACGCCACTCCTTGACCCGCCGCTGCAGCTCCTTGCGCGTCTTCGCGCCGAGGCCGGGAAGCGTGGCGAAGGTGTTGTTGCCCACCGCGAGCAGCTCGCCGACGGTGGTCGCCTCCACCCGGTGCGCGGCCGACACCGCCCGAGGGGTGAGCCCGGCCGCCTCCAGGACGGTCGCCCGCGTCGCCTTCGCCGCGGCTTCCTCACGGACCTGCTCGGCGAGCTGCTCGTCCGGCTCCTCGGTCTCCGTCTCCGGATGCTCGGAGCCGACCGGGGTGCTCGCATCGGAGCGGCGGAACACCTGCTGCCAGGCGTCGCGCAAGTCCTTCAGCGAGCCGAAGCGGCGACGGTGGTCGCGGTGCAGTGCCTGCTGGAAGAACTCCACCAGACCGTCGCGCACCGCCGGGTCGAACGCCTCGACCGCGAGCACCGCAGGGCCCTCGGTGAGCTGCGGCTCGGTGCCCCCGTCGCCCCACACCGGCAGCTCACCGGAGGCCATTTCGTGCAGGGTGACCGCGAGCGCGTACCACTCGGCGTGCTTGTCGTAGACCTGCCGGTTCGCCGCACCGAGGAACGGGTCCAGATAGCGGGGTGTGCCGGCGGACAGCTCCTTGACCGAGACCCCGGCCAGCGAGAAGTCGAAGAGCACGAGCTGGCGGGTGCGGTTCGGCCGGATCCGCACCGCGATGTTGTCCGGCTTGATGTCCCGGTGGTAGACGCCCTCGCCCTCCAGGTAGTCGAGCGCGCCGAACAGGTAGTCGCTGTAGGTCTCCAGCTCGTCGACGGTGAGCCGGCCCTCGTCGCGGAGCTTGCGGGCCAGGGTCAGCTCACCCGCGTGCTCCAGCACCACCACGGTGCGGTCGGCGATGCGCAGGGGCTCGGGCCGGGCCAGGCGGATCACCCGGGAATCCGTCAGCGGGCCGAGCACCTTCGCCTCGTGGGCGAGCCGGGCGGCCTTTTCGTCGGACAGGCCGACCTTGAGCACCTCGTCGCGGCCGGTGCGCTCGTTGCGGGCCAGAAACGCCCTGCAGGTCGAGCCGGTGCCGAGCTGCTTGCGGATCGTCCACTCGCCGACCCGGTCGCCGCCGCGCGCCTCCAGTGGGTCGATCTGCGCCGTCTCCGAGTCGTCCGGCGGCGGGGCGGTCAGCTCGTTCTCGACCTCCTCCAGCATCTCCACGAAGTCGGCGACCGTGGTGAGACGCTGCGCCGGCACCGGGGCGGTGGCCGCCTGGACCAGCTCGTCGGCGAACTCGCTTATCGCGTCGGTCTCCGACGACGGACGCAGGCCGTTGTCGCGGGCCAGGCGGGACAGCAATTCCTGGCGCTTCGCCGCCGGCGGCCGGCCGGTGAGGATCAGATAGGCGAGCGCGCCAAGCCCGAACACGTCCATAGCGATCGGGTCGGGTCGTGGCGCGCTCAGCTCGGGCGCGAGGTACGCCTCCGCCGACAGCTCGATGTGTGCCGCCGCGTGCGAGGAAAGAGTCACCGGATCGCCGCTGCTGCCCGCGTTGGTGTCCACCGCCCGGGTCGCGGCCTGCCAGTCACTGATCTGGAGCTGAGGCGTGAGCCACGCCTCCTCCTCGCTGCCCCCGCGTCGCCGCCGGCCCGGCACGACCAGCACACTGCGGGCGGAGAGCGCACGGTGATGCAGGTGACGCCGGTGCGCGTACGCGATCGCGTCGGCGAGCTGGCGCACCATGGCCACCCGGGTCAGCGGGTCGAGCCGGTCACCGTACTGCGCGACGTAGTGGTCGAGCCGGACGGCCCGCGGATCGTGCCGGAAGATCAGCGCTGGACCCGCCTCGTGCGACTCCAGCGAGTCGACCTGCACGATCCCCGGATGGTTGATGCCGTGCAGCACCGTCATCTCACGCCGGGCCGCCCGCTCGATGCTGGCCCGGTCGGCCTGCACGGCGTTGCGTTCCACCAGGTAGATGCGGATGCGCCGGTGCTCGCGCTCCAGCTCCCGGTGCCGCGCGTTGTGGTCCTGCCAGGTCGGGCCGAGGTCGTACGGCCGCGACTCCAGCTCCCACGCCCCGACCTGGTAGTGCTTGCGGCTGCGCGCCACGCCCACCGCTTCGAGCAGAGCGGGCAGGGCCGCGGAGAGCTCCTTGCTGACCCGCTGCCGCTCGTCCTGCGGCGGACGTTGCAGAAGCGTGCTGATGGAGGGCAGCGGGCCCGGCTGATGACCCGGAGCCGGCTCCGGGCCGTAGACGCCGTGCAGATGGTGCTCGGACAGCGCGATGTGCAGGCCGGGCTTGGACAGGAACACCGCCGCCTGCACGAACGGCACCCGGATCGGGGCGCCCGGGCGGCGGCCGGCGGCGGCCTGGAGCAGGCTCTTGAGCTTCTTGGCCTTCTGATCGGCCAGGTGCAGGGGGTTGTCGAAGGTCCGGGTGCGGCTAGGGCTGGTCTGAATCCAGTTCGAGCCGCTGGAGGCCAGCCGGCCAGTCAGGCTCTTGATCTCGATCAGGTAGAGACCGCCGGGCCCGGCCACCAGGAGATCCACCTCGTAGGGGTGCCCGGTCTGGGCGGTGAAGGTGAAGTTCGACCAGGCACGGTAGGGCTCGGTGTCCGGCAGCAAGGCCTGGACGTGCGCCAGCGCCTCCCGCTCGTGCGCGAACTGCGACGGCGTGATCGTCGTCCACCGGCCTTCCTGCATGCCGGAGATCCTAGGCCCCCGGCCGGCGAGGCTCGACCTGCCGCTGGGCGGCCACCCCGAGCCCGGCCCCGCCGCACGCTTCCCGGGCATCGGTCAGTCCTGGGTGCCGGCGAACAGGGTCCAGGCGTCGATCTCGGTCGGCGCGAGCGGTCGCGCCGGCAGATAGGAGGCCAGGTCGCGGAAGTCAGCGGTGGCGTTGTGTACGCACACCGCCAGCGAGAAGTGGAGCAGTTCCCGCACGACGTGCGCGTCGGGCGCGGTCACGTCGTCGAGCAGCGGGCTGCGCACGTCGAGCGCGAACACCACGTGACAGGCGCTCTGGTCGGCCTTCACGACGCAGTAGTAGCGCCCGGCCTCGGCCAGCCGGTTGCGGATGTTCGCCCAGGCCATCGCCCCGGAGATGTCCGGCACGTCGGCGCCGGCCGCGCACGCCATCCGGAAGAACCAGCGGGCCGGGTCGTCTGGCGACACCGCGCCGTAGACAAGCACCAGGCCGCCACGGTGGAACACGGCGAAGCCCTGCACGTCGGGGGTGAGGTCCAGGAAGTCCGGGGTCCAGACCCGGTCGTACTGCCGCTCGGCCAGGGACCGCACGAACTGCACGGTCCGGCCGGCGGCGTCGCGAGCGTCTACGCCCATGTGGTGTGGTCCTCCCCGGCGGATGGCGGAGCCTCACGCTACGAAGCGCGACGGAGCCCGATCAAGGCGTGATCATCGAGTCTGGATGGTTGGTCCCGTGAACGGGACCGAAACCGCTCCGAGTCCCACGGATAGGACTACGGGACGGCTCGTCCGATCGGTCAGCATCCGGCCCCGCACCCGCCGGAGCGGGCGGCACCGGCCGAACGCGCCGTGCGCGCGGCTGCGCGCGTACACCGGTCGGGGTTGTTAGCGTGGATCGCGGACCGCCACGGCGGTCCGGCCACCCCTCGCCCGACGGCCCGCGCGTCCCGACGCCCGCGGGACACGGTGCTGCGATCCGGCATGGAGGGGGTGCGATGACCGCGGTGCCGGAGGGGCCCGAACCGGCCGGCGGCCCGCCGGAGCCCGGCGTGCCGGCGGACGGCCGACGGCGGTGGGCCGGGCGGGCGCGGGCGTTCGGCGCGGCGGCGCGCGTGCGGGCCCGGCGCTTCTGGGACGGTGCCCAGCCGACGCTGCGGCAGCTCTGGTGGACCGAGGAGCCGGTGACGCCGGTGACCACTGTCGACCGGCGCGTCCCGGAGCCGCTCGCGGTGCCGGCCCAGGGCGAGGTGTACGTGTTCCTGGTCCGGGCCACCTACACCTGGTCGTCGGACTCGGCGCGGCCGGAACTGTTCGGCTGGTACGTGGACTACTTCCAACGGCAGGCCACGCAGCGCCTGCACCGGCTCGCGGTCCGGTACGCGGTGGACGTGCCGCCGCACCGCCCGCGCGACCTGCACGCCGCGTTGACCGCCGCGCTCGCCGACGACGACCCGCCGCCCTGGACGTACGCGCACGGCGAGGTGACGTTCACCTGCGAGCCGGACGTCACAGTGCACCTGGACGAGCGGGTACGCCGGCTGCTCCAGCCGTACTGGGAGCAGCGCATCGCGCTGGAGTGCGAGCGCGACCTGGCCCGCCGTCGCGCCGGGTACGCCGAGGAGCACGACCGGCGCGACCAGCGCGACCAGCGCGACCGGGCGGCGGACGCGCGCGGGACGCCCGGCGGGGCGGGCACCGGCCCGGGGCAGGGGCGGCGTGGCGCACGGCCGGACGGTCCGGTCGAGTCGTTCACCCCGCTGGAGCCGCTGCTCCCCCCGCCCGCGCCGCGTCCGGCCCCGGGACAGCGGTCGCGGGCGGACGGCCCGGAGCCGCCGGCGGTCTGAGCCCGCCAGTCAGGCCGGGACGGCGGCGTCGGATCGGGTCCCGGCGCCGGTCAGCAGCCGTTGGTGCTGGTCTGGTTGCGCTTGAGCCCGTCGGACCAGGTGACGCCCTGGACGACGGCCACCACGACGCTGC
Source organism: Micromonospora sp. NPDC049203 (assembly GCF_043197215.1). Classification (NCBI taxonomy): domain Bacteria; kingdom Bacillati; phylum Actinomycetota; class Actinomycetes; order Micromonosporales; family Micromonosporaceae; genus Micromonospora; species Micromonospora sp. NPDC049203. The sequence goes on from NZ_JBICSV010000002.1 coordinate 157,342, forward strand.
CGTCGTGGATCTGCTCGTAGTGCAGGTGCGGGCTGAGGTCGTACTTCGCCGAGGTCGCGCCGACCCGCCCGATGACGTCGCCGCGCTTGACGGTGTCGCCCTTCTCCACGGCCCGGGAGTTGAGGTGGGCGTACCGGGTGCGCCAGCCGTCACCGTGCCCGATGACGATGGTGTTCCCGTAACCGGAGGTGGTGGAGTAGTACGACTCCAGCACGGTGCCGGCGGCGCTGGCGACCGTCCGGCGGTTGAGGTCGTCGGGGCTGCCGCTGGCGTCGTAGTGGTTCCAGTCGATGGCGTGGGCCGGGCTGTGCCCGTTCCAGTTGTTGCCCTGCCAGGTCTGGCCGCACAGGAACGGCATCCGGAAGCCCGGCCGGGCGGCCTGCGCGGGCTGCACGCCGAGCATCGCACCGGCGACGACGGCGACAGTGAGCACTGCGGGCACGCGCATCCGGGCCGCGGTGAACGTCAGGGACATCGACCTCTCCTCTTCATCGACAACGATGTAAATCGATGCTAGGGCCGCCGCCCCGCCGGGTAAATAGCTACAGATATGAATGTCTGGGCAAAGGTTTCCTACACTCCGTCGCCCGGCGGCGTCGTTCGGCGGTGGCCGGGCCGGGAGCACGTACGGCACAATCGCGGGCGATGGAGGCGGCCGAGATCCTCACCGCGCTCGCCGACCTGGCCCCGGCCGGCGCCGAGCGGGCCTTCGACGTCTCCGGCGCCGGCCGGCCGCTCATCTGGCTGCCCGGGCCCGACCGCGCGCCGCGCGACGCCCGGCTGGACCGGCTGGCCGCCCTCGACGCGCTGCACCGCGACCAGCGGATCCTGCGCCGGGGTCTGGCCTTCGTCGTCGGCGGCGCCGACCTCGACGGCAGCCACCGGCGGGTCCGCGTGCCGTTACTGGCCCAGCCGGTACGCCTGGAGCGCACCAGCCGGACCTACCGGATCGTGCCGGCCGGTGACCTGGAACTGACCACGCTGATCGAGGATCGGGACCTCGCCGGCCGGCTGGAGGCCGCCCCCGGGCTGGCCGGATCCGGCTGGCTCGGTGCGCCCGGCACCAGGGCGTGGATCACCGCCGCCGCCGAGGCCGCCGGCCTGAAGCTCGCGACGGTGCAGGCGCGACCGCCCCGCCGCGTCGACGACGAGACACTTGTCGGCGTCGCCGCCGCCGCGCTCTTCACCACCCGCGACGTGCTGGGCGGCCGGCTACGCGACACGCTGCTCGCCTGGACGGTCCGGCCCGGGCTGGCGGACACGGCCCTGAGTCGCCTCTACACCGACCAGGGCGGCGAGACCGTCCCGGTCGGCGGCAACGTCCCGGTCGGCGGCAATGTCCCAGTCGGCGGCAATGTCCGAGGCGGCCGCCGCGGACGGCGCGCGGACGGCAGACGGCGCGCGGACGCCGGTGGCGTGGCCGGCGAGGCGGAGGTGCTGTCGCCGTTGCCGTTGAGTCCTGCCCAGCGTGACGTGGTGCGGCGTACCCGCGTCGAACCGGTGGTGGTCGTCTCGGGCGCACCGGGCAACGGCAAGAGCCACGCCCTGGTCGCCGCCGCGCTGGACGCCGTGGACCGGGGTGGGTCGGTGCTCGTGGCCACCCAGTCGGTGCACGCCGCCGACGTGCTGGGTGAACTGCTGCGCCGGCACAGCGGCCCCGCACCGGTGCTGTTCGGCGACGCCGAGCGCCGGGAGACGATCGCCGCCGATCTGGCCGGCGGCGCGGGCGCCGGGACCGACGACGCCACACTGCGGGCCGCCGAGGCCGCCGTCGCGTCCGCCGCCGACCGGGTACGCGCCCTGTCGGACGCGATCACCGCTGCCCTCGACCAGGAACGCCGGGCCGCCACGCTGCCCGACTGGCAGCCGCTGCTGCCCGCCCTGAGCGGGGACCTCCCCCACCTGTTCGACCCGGACACCGACCTGGACGCGGTCCACGCCACGCTGGCGGCGTCGACGGCACCCGGTGACGGCTGGTGGCGGCGCTGGCGGCGGTCGCGGGCCGGGACACGGCTGCGCCGGCTCAGCGGCGGCGACGTACCCGCGGAACGGTTGCGAACAGCGGTGGAGGCGGCGGGCGCGGTACGGGCGGCGGCGCGGCTGGCGGCCACCGGCGGCACCGACCTGGCCGGCTCCTGGCGTGCCCTGGCCACCGCCGAGGCGGCGCTCGCCGAGGCCGTCGGCACGGCGATGCGCCACCGGGCGACGAGCGCCCACCGGTGGAGCGACGCGGCGCGGCGTGCCACGGGTGGCCTGGCCGCCGCGCTGCGGGCCGGACGCAACCGCCGCCGCGAACTGCTCGCCGGGCTGGACGCCCGGGCGCTGGTACGGGCGCTGCCGCTGTGGGTCGGCACGGTCACCGACGTCGAGGACCTGCTGCCCCCGATGCCGGGGATGTTCGACCTGGTGGTGCTCGACGAGGCCGCGCACATCGACCAGTTGCGGGCCGCGCCGGCGTTGGCCCGGGCCCGGCGGGCGCTGGTGGCCGGCGACCCCCGGCAGCTGCGGTTCGTGTCGTTCGTGGCCGACGTGGACGTGGCCGCCACCCTGCGCCGGCACGGTCTGGAACGCTTCGGCGACCGGCTCGACGTACGCCGGTCCAGCGCCTTCGACGTGGCCACCGGCGCCGCCCCGGTCACCTGGCTGGGCGAGCACCACCGGTCCGTGCCGCACCTGATCGGGTTCTCCGCGCGCCGGTTCTACGGCGACCGGCTGGAACTGGTCACCCGGCATCCGCGCAACGAGCGCGCCGACGTCATCGACGTGGTGACCGTCGAGGGTGCGAGCGTTGTCGACGGCGTCAACCAGGCCGAGGTCACCGCCGTCCTCGACCTGGTACGGCGGCTCGCCGCCGATCCCCCGCCGGGCGGCATCGCGGTGGTCACCCCGTTCCGCGCGCAGGCGGACGCGGTGGAGGCGGCGCTGCTGGCCGCGTACGACGTCGACGAGATCGAGCGCCTCGGCCTGCGCTCGGGCACGGTGCACGCGTTCCAGGGCAGCGAGGCGGACGTGGTGATCGCCTCACTCGGGCTGGTGGACGGCGACCCGCCGGCACGGCACCGGTTCGCCGCCGGGCCGAACCTGTTCAACGTGCTCGTCACCCGGGCCCGGAGGCGGCTGACCGTGGTCACCTCGCTGCGTTCGCCGGAGGGCCTGGTGGGTGACTTCCTGGCCTACGCGGACCGGCCACCCGTCGCGCCGGAGGCGGCGCCGGTGACCGGCTGGACCGCCGAGCTGGCCGAGGAGCTGCGCCGGCTCGGGCTGCCGGTGCGGCCCGGATATCCGGTGGGCCGGTGGCGCGTCGACCTTGGCGTGGGCGGGGACGCCGACGCCGTCGGGGTGATCTGCGGGGTGCACCCGGACGGTGCGGCGGCGCACCTGGAACGGCAGCGCACGCTGATCCGGGCCGGGTGGCGGCTGCACGAGGCGTTCGCCAGCCGCTGGGCGGGCGACCCGATCCGGGCCGCCCTGGAGCTGGCGTCGGGCATCGGCGCCGCCGGGCCGGGCACCGAAAGCGGCCCCGACGAGCCCGCCGGGCCCGGCACCGGCGGCACCGCGCGGGCCGGTGCTCAGCCGACCAGGGCGGCGTAGCGGCCGCGCCGGTCCAGCAGCGCGTCGTGGGTGCCGGATTCGACGATCCGGCCGTGGTCGAGGACGGCGATGCGGTCGGCGTCACGGACGGTGGAGAGCCGGTGCGCGATGGTCACCACGGTGCGGCCCCGGGCCAGCTCGTCCAGCGCCCGCTGGACCGCGCGCTCGGTCTCGGTGTCCAGCGCGCTGGTCGCCTCGTCCAGCACCAGGATCCGCGGGTCGCGCAGCAGGGTCCGGGCGATCGCCAGGCGCTGCTGCTCGCCGCCGGAGAACCGGTGGCCGCGTGAGCCGACCATGGTGTCGTACCCGTCGGGCAGCGCGCTGATGAGGTCGTGGATGCGCGCGGCGCGGGCGGCGGCCTCGATGTCGGCGTCGGTGGCGTCGGGGCGGGCGTACCGGAGGTTGTGCCGCACGGTGCCGTGCAGCAGGTACGTCTCCTGGCTGACCACGCCCACGACGGCGGCCAGGTCGGCCGGGCGCAGGTCGCGCAGGTCGATCCCGTCGATGGTGACGCGGCCGGCGTCCGGGTCGTGCAGCCGGCTGATCAGCGCGGCGAGTGTGCTCTTGCCGGAGCCGGTCTCCCCCACCAGGGCGAGGCTGGTGCCGGCGGGGACGTCCAGGCTGACGCCGGCCAGGGCGGCGGTGTCGCTGCCCGGGTAGCTGAAGGTGACGTCCTCGACGCGCAGGTGGCCGCGGGCGGTGGCCGGGTCCAGCGGGACCGGGCGATCCGGCTCGGCGACCTCGACGGGCAGGTCGAGGTATTCGAAGATGCGGGCGAACAGGGCCAGGGACGCGGTGAGCGTGACGCCGACGTTGAGCAGGCCCATCAGCGGCCGGAACAGGTTGCCCTGCAGCGCGGTGAACGCGACGAGCGTGCCGATGGTGAGCGTGCCGGCGGTGCCGGGCAGGCCGGCGCCCAGGTAGATCACCGCCGGGATGGCGGCGAAGACGATGCTCATGGCGGCCATCCGCCAGCGTCCGGCCAGCTCCGAGCGCAGTTCCAGGTCGACCAGGCGGGCCGAGGAGGTGGTGAACCGGTCGACCAGGGCGGGGCCGGTGCCGAGCGTCTTGGCCAGCCGTACGCCGCTTACCGACAGCCCCTCCTCGATGGTCACCGTGAGGTCGGCCAGTTCCCGCTGGCGCTGGGCGGTGATCTCCCGGCGCAGCCGGGCGACCCGGCGGGTGAGCCAGAGCGCGGGCGGCAGCACGACCGCTGAGACGAGCGTGAGACGCCAGCTCAGCGCCAGCATCGCGATGGTGGTGGCGACCACCGTGGTGAGGTTGGCGGCGATCGAGGTGGCGGTGGAGGTGACCACCGACTGCATGCCGCCGATGTCGTTGGTGATGCGCGACTGGACCTCGCCGGTGCGGGTGCGCACGAAGAAGCCGATCGACTGCCGCTGGAGGTGGGCGAAGACGTCGGTGCGCAGCCGGTGCATGACCTCCTGGCCGACGCGGGTGGAGATCCAGGTCTGGACGACGCCGAGCACGGCGGTCACGGCGGCGACCGCGACCATGCCCGCGACCAGCCAGGCCAGCAGCGTCAGGTCACGCTCCGGCAGGGCCCTGTCGATCACGGTACGCAGCAGGAAAGGCGTCGCCATCGCGATGATCGAGGACGCCACGATGATCGCCACCACGGTGGCGAGCGGGCCTCGGTGGGCGGTGAACAGGCCGCCGATGCGGCGCAGGGACACGTCGCGGGCCTGGGCCTTCTCGGCCGGGGAGACGGTTCGGCCGTCGCGACGGCCGTCGGGGATGCGATCCAAGGGTGCTCCTCGTGTGGGGGACGATGCTGCCACCAACAGTGCTGAGGTTACCTCAACATGAGGGAACAACACGAAAGCCTGTTACCGTATTCCCCGTGAGCGGCAGCGACGAGAGCCTGGCCGAGACGTTCTGGGCGGTGACCCGCCGGCTGCGGCACCAGACCAAGCGCGCGCTGGAACCGTGGGAGATCAGCCCCGGGCAGGCGCGGGCACTCGGCGTGCTGATGCGCCACGGCGCGCTGCGGCCCGGCGCGCTCGCCGAGCACCTGCGCATCGCCCCGCGTTCGGCCACCGAGGTGATCGACGGGTTGCAGGAACGTGGCCTGGTGCGGCGGCGGCCCGACCCGGGTGACAGGCGGGCCACGCTCGTCGAGCCGACCGCCGAGGGCGAGCGGGTGGGCGCGGCGATCCGGCAGGCGCGGGCCACCGAGGCGGAACGGTTCTTCGGCGCGCTGTCGCCGGACGACCGGGCCGAGCTGACCCGCATCCTGCGCCACCTGCGCGAGGACTGAGGCCGGCAGCCTCAGCGCAGGCCGGCGGCGATCGCGTCGACCAGCAGCGCACCCAGGGTGCGGGCCATCACGGCGCGGGCGGCCTCGACGTCGAGGCCCATCGAGTCGCGCATCATCGACCAGGCCGACCAGGTGCTGGCCACCGTCAGCGCGTCCAGCAGCTGCGCGCGGCCCGGCCCGGCCTGCGCCAGCTCCGGGGCGAACACCGTCTCGATCTCCTGGCGGACCCGGTCGACTGCGGCCTCCCGGTTGCGCCGCAGCTGCGGGGAGAACGGCTCCCGCAGCGCCGACGCGCGGGCCGAGGGCGCCAGCACCTCCAGCAGCCGGGCCCGCTGGTCGCAGAACGCGGCGATCCGGGCGGTCAGCGGCAGCTCCGGCGGCACCGGCTGCCAGAGCGTGGCCTGCCGCTCGCCGACCCGCCGCCCGGTCGCGGCGAACAGCGTCTCCATGTCCTTGAAGTTGGTCCAGAGCGTGCGCAGCGACACCCCGGCCCGCTCGGCGATCCGCTCCCCGGTGGGCCGCAGGTCACCGGAGTCGATCAGGGCCAGGTGCGCCTCCACGATCGCGGCCCGGGTGCGCTCGGCCCGCGCCGCGCGGCCGTCCACCCGCTCCGGCGGGTCGGCCTCCACCTCGATCATGGGTACGGATCTCCTGTGCTCGGGTACCGGCGGCCACTCTACGTGCGTGCCGCCGGGCGACCGGCACCCGGCCGCCCGGCGGTACGCCTCACGCGGTGGGCACCGCGTCGGCGGGCGGAGCGGTCGGCGGCTCGGTGAACTCGGTGACCGCCCCGGCACCGTCGTCCGTGGTGTAGGCGGGACCGAAGTACTCCTGCACACCGTTGCTCACCTTGGTGAGCCGGACACCGCCGTAGCCGGCGTGCACGCCGTCGGCGTACCGGAAGGGGACCAGGCCGGGGCCGCGGAAGCCGCCCTTGCGCACGGCCTCGACCAGCTTCTCCCGGGTGGGGTCGGGCCCGGCGGCCAGCATCGCCTGGACGAACGTGTACGCCATCGAGTAGCCGTAGATCGCGTTGCCGTCGACCGGGTTACCCGCGTTGTACCTCTGGTGGATCTTGGTGAACTCCTGGATCCACGGGTTGGCGGTGTCGGCCACGTTCGGCAGGTAGTTGTCGGCGACCATGCCCTCGAGGATCACCTTCTTGTCGCCGAGCTGGGCGGCCAGCGTGGTGTAGTCGGCGCCCACGTTGGAGACCACCCACTGCGCCTTGAAGCCCTGCCCGGCGGCCTGGCCCATGGCGAGTGCGGTGAAGCCGGGGATGGTCGCCGCGATCACCACCTGGCAGCCGGCCGCGCGCAGCGCCCCGATGGCCGGGCCGACCTGCTGGTTGGTGGTGGTGTACGTCTGCTTCGCCGCCACCGGGCCGAGGATCTGCTCCACCCCGGCGAGCGAGTCCCGCCCGAAGTCGTCGTTCTGCCCGAAGTGGCAGACCTTCGCGCCGGGGAACTCGCGCTTGACGTAGGCGGCGAGGATCTTGCCCTCGACCGTGTAGTCGGGCTGCCAGCCGAACGTCGTCGGATACTTGTCCGGCTGGTTCCAGTTGCGGCTGCCGGAGGCGACGAACAGGTCCGGCACCTTCTGCGTCTTGACGAACTCCAGCACGTTCGTGTGCGTCGGCGTGCCCAGGCCGCCGAGCAGCGCGAAGACCTTGTCGTCGAGCACCAGCTTGCGGACCACGTTCTCGGTGCTGGCCGGGTTGTAGCCGTCGTCCATGACCTTGTAGACGATCTTCCGGCCGTGCACCCCGCCCTTGCTGTTGACGTGCTCGAAGTACGCCTTCGTGGCCGCGGAGATCTTCGAGTAGCCGGGCGCGGCCGGTCCGGTGAGCGGTTGGTGGGTGCCGATGACGACCTCGGAGCCGGTGACGCCGGGGACGTTCTCGGCGGCCTGCTTCTCGTCGTCGGCGCAGGCGGGCAACGCGGCCAGCAGGGCGAGGCCGGTGGCGGCCGCGAGAACGCGACGGGTGGTGGGGCGCATGGTTCTCCAATCCGGTGCGGCGGTGCGAACGGTGGGTGGAACCGGTGAGGTCAGCGGTCCGGCGACCGGTGGGGGGCCCGGCGGCGGCGCGGCGCGGCGCGCAGCCGGGCGCGGGCGGCGCGGACGCCACCGGCGATGCCGCCCGGCGCGGCGAGCATGACGACGATGAGAACCAGGCCGAACACGGCCAGCGCGAGGTTGCCCTCCAGCCGCTGGGCCAGCCCGGCGGAGAGGCTGAGGTGTTCGGTGAGCAGGCCGGGCAGATCCTGGAGCGCGACGAGCAGCACCGCTCCCCAGACCGCGCCGGCCAGGCTGCCCAGCCCGCCGATGACGATGGCCATGAGCAGGAACAACGACAGGTCCAGCGGGAACTTGCCGGGCGCGACCGTGGCGGTGATCATGGCGTACGCGCCGCCGCCCAGACCAGCGCAGGCGGCGCTGACCACGAACGCGAGCACCTGCGTGCGGGCCACCGGGATGCCGGCGAGCCGGGCCGCGACCTCGTCGTCGCGTACCGCCCGCAGGGACCGGCCGAAGCGGCTGCGCACCAGGTTGGCCAGCAGCAGCATGGTGAGCAGCGCGGCGGCCAGCGCGATCCAGGCCAGCCAGCGTTCCGGCTGGAAGTAGGCGCCGAGCGCCGCCGGTGGCGTCTGCGCCGGGAACGGCAGACCCTGTTCGCCGTTGAACACGCCGGTGAAGATCGTGGTGACCGCCGGGACGAGCGTCGCCACGGCCAGCGTGACGCCGGCCAGGTAGGGGCCGCGCAGCCGGGCCGCGGCCAGCCCGATCACCAGCCCGCCGAACGCGGTCACCGCGACGGCCACGAGCAGCGACGCGGGCAGCGTCCACCAGCCGGACACGGCCCGCTCGTCCAGGGCCCGCTGGGTCAGCGCCACCGTGTAGGCGCCGGTGGCCATCAGCGCGCCGTGCCCGAGTGAGAGCTGGCCGTTGAGCCCGACCAGCACGGTGTGCCCGGCGGTGACGCAGAGGAACGCGCAGACGCGCGCCACCTGGAGGTTCTGGTACGGCGCGAGCTGGTTGGTGACCAGCACGACGAGCGTGCCGGCGAACACGGCCAGCGCCAGGTGACGCAGCAGCGTGGAGCCGCGCGCCTCGCGTCCGGCCGGCGCGCCGGGGAGCAGCCGCCGCAGCGGGGACGGTACCGCGGGCGCGATCTCGGTGGGGGTGGTCGTCACACGTGCCTCGCTCTCGCCGCGGAGAAGAGCCCGCCGGGGCGGACCAGCAGGACTGCCAGCAGCAGCACCAGGACGGCCAGCGGGGTGGTGTCCGGTCCGAGGTAGCCGGTGACGTAGGACAGGATCAGCCCGACCAGCAGGCCGCCGACCACCGCGCCGACCGGGCTGTCCAGGCCGCCGACCACGGCGGCGGTGAACGCGACCACGAAGACCAGGTCCATGGCGTGCGAGTGCAGGCCGAGTCCGGTGGGGACGACGAGCATGCCGGCCAGCGCGCCCACCCCGGCCGCGAGCGCCCAGCCGAGCGTGAGCATCCGGCCGACGCTGACGCCGAGCAGCCGGGACACCTCGGGCGCGAACGCGGCGGCCCGCATCCGCAACCCGACCGGGGTACGGGTGAACAGCAGCGCGAGCGACGCCACCACCGTCAACGCCGCGCCGAGCACCCACAGGTCGTACGGGGACAGCGCGGCCACCCCGCCGATGGTGAGCGCGTCGGTGTCGAAGGGCGCCGGGGCGGGCCGGTAGTCGTTGCCGAAGACCATGCCGAGCACCGCCTGGATGACCAGCACCAGCCCGAGCGCGACGATCACCTGGTTCAGTGGCCCGCCCGGCCCGGCGAACCGCATCAGCAGCCGCTCCACCAGCGCGCCCAGGGCCAGCCCGGACAGGATCGCCGCGGCCAGGCCCAGCCAGTACGAGCCGGTGGCGGAGACGACCGCGTACCCGATGTAGGCGGTGGCCACCGCCATCGCGCCCTGGGCGAAGTTGACCACCCGGGCGGCCCGCCAGATGAGCACCAGCGCGAGCGCGAACGCCGCGTAGACCGCCCCGGTGGCGAGCCCGTCGAAGGTGAGGAACCAGAACCGCTGCATCCGCCACCCCTTCCTAGAATCCGAGGTACGCGTGCCGGAGCTGGTCGTCGTCGCGCAGCCGGGCGGCCGGCGCGGCAGTCACCACCCGCCCGAGCGACATCACGATGCCCTGGTCGGCGACGGACAGCGCGGAACGCACGTTCTGCTCGACGAGCAGCACGGTGAGCCCGCGTTCGTCGCGCAGCCGCCGTAGCAGCGCCATGATCTGCGCGGTGACCTTCGGCGCCAGCCCGAGCGACGGTTCGTCGAGCAGCAGCAGCCGGGGCCGCGCGATCAGCGCCCGGCCGATCGCGAGCATCTGCCGTTCCCCGCCGGAGAGCTGGTGCCCGGCGTGGTCGCGGCGGCGGGCCAGGGCGGGGAACAGCTCGTACACCTCGTCCTGCGCGCGCCGGGCGTCGGCCCGGTCGCGCCGCCACAGCCCGCCCAGGCGCAGGTTCTCCGCCACTGTGAGCTCGGTGACGACGCCGCGTCCCTCCGGCACGTGCGCCAGGCCGCGCCGGACCAGGTGTTCCACCCGGACACCACGCAGGTCCTCCCCCGCGTACCGGACCCGGCCGCCGGTGGGCCGCAGCAGACCCGAGAGGGTACGCAGCAACGTGGTCTTGCCCGCGCCGTTGGCGCCCAGCACGGCGGTGACCGTGCCGGCCGGAACGGCGAACGCCACGTCGCGCAGCACCGGCACCGGGCCGTAGCCGCAGCTGAGCGCCTCCACCTCCAGCACGGCGGTCACGTCGTGCTCCCCTCGGCCGGCACGTCGGCCCCGAGGTACGCCTCGGTGACCCGCGGGTCGTCGCGGATGCTCTCCGGGTCACCGGCGGCGATCACCTTGCCGAAGTCGAGCACCACCAGCTCGTGGCAGACGGACATGACCAGGTCCATGTGGTGCTCGACGAGCAGCACGGCACAGCCGTCGTCGCGTCCGGGCAGCGCGCGGACCAGGTCGGCCAGTTCGGCCACGTCGTCGGCGCCGAGGCCGCCGGCCGGTTCGTCGAGCAGCAGCAGCCGGGGCCGGGCGATCAGCGCGCGGGCCAGCGCGACGCGCTTGCGCACCGGGTACGGCAGGGTGGCCGGGGCGGCGTCGGCGTACTTCTCGATGCCCAGCTCGGCGAGCAGGTCCATGGCCCGGGCGCGCAGCCGGCGCTCGTCCCGGTCGCTGCGGGGCAGGCCGAACAGGGCGGCGGCGAACCCGGCGCGGGCGGTGTGGCTGGCTCCGGCGACCACGTTCTCCAGCACGGTCAGGCCGGCGAACAGGCCGACGCCCTGGAGGGTGCGGGCGATGCCGAGGCGGGTGAGGGCGTGCGGGCGGGGCCGGAACGGCCTGCCGTCCAGTGTGAGCGATCCGCCGGTCGGCCGGACGAACCCGCAGACCACGTTGAACAGCGTGGTCTTGCCGGCGCCGTTGGGCCCGATCACGCCGACGACCCGGCCGGGCGGCACCCGCAGCGAGACGTCGTCGAGGGCGGTCAGGCCGCCGAAGCGTACGCCGACGCGGTGCAGCGCCAGGCCCTGATCGTCGGTGGCTGTGGCCGGTGGGCTCATCGTCACCTCGTGCCGGTCGACGGAGCGCGGAAACTAATTACACCGGGAGTGTACTTTTCTCTGCCGCCGCGTCAATGCCCCGCCGATCATCGCTCGTTTCCCGGGGTCATCGGCCTCCTACGTGCACGGTCGGTGCGATCATCCCGGCATGCGGTCGCGGGCGCGCCGCAGGAACGTCTGTTCCGCCGCGTTGCCGGTGCCGGCGATCGCCGCGTCGTACGCGGCCCGCGCCCGCGCCGGACGGTCCAGCCGGCGCAGCAGGTCGGCCCGGATCGCGTGCCACACGTGGTAGCCGGCCAGGTCCAGGCGTTCCACTTCGGCCAGTCCGGCCGCCGCCCCGCGTACCTCGGCCAGCGCGACCGCCCGGTTCAGCGCCACCACCGGCCCGGGCGCGACGGCGGCCAGCTGGTCGTAGAGCGCGAGGATCTGCCGCCAGTCGGTGTCGGCGGCGGCGGGCGCGTCGGCGTGCACGGCGCCGATCGCGGCCTGGATCTGGTACGGGCCGGGCCGGTTCCGGCGCAGGCAGCGGCGGACCAGCTCCTGCCCCTCGGCGATCAGCTCCCGGTCCCACCGGCCGCGCTCCTGCTCGGCCAGCGACACCGGCACGCCGTCCGGGCCGGTCCGGGCGTCGCGGCGGGCCTCGGTGAGCAGCATCAGCGCGAGCAGGCCGAGCGCCTCCGGCTCGTCCGGCATGAGCGTGACCAGCAGCCGGCCCAGCCGGATCGCCTCGGCGCCCAGCTCGGCGCGGCCCAGACGGTCCCCCGCGCTCGCCGTGTGCCCCTCGTTGAAGATCAGGTACACCACCGCGAGCACCCCGCGCAGCCGGTCGGGCAGGTCCGCGTCGCGCGGCACCCGGTACGGGATGCCGGCGTCGCGGATCTTCGCCTTGGCCCGGACCAGGCGCTGGGCCATCGTCGGCTCCGGCACCAGGAAGGCCCGCGCGATCTCGGCGGTGCTCAGGCCGCCGAGCAGGCGCAGCGTCAACGCCACCCGGGCGCCGGTGCCGAGCGCCGGGTGACAGCAGGTGAAGATCAGGCGCAGGCGGTCGTCGGGCACGGGCCCCTCCTCGGCGGGCGGGTCGGCGGCGTGCAACAGGGCCGCCTCGGCGTGCCGGGCGGCCCGGGTCGCCTCACGGCGCAACCTGTCGATCGCCCGGTTCCGGGCGGTGGTGATGATCCAGCCGGCCGGGCTGGCCGGCGGGCCGTCGGCGGCCCAGCGCGTCACCGCGACGGTGAACGCCTCCTGGACCGCCTCCTCGGCGAGGTCGATGTCGCCGAGGAGGCGGACCAGGACGGCTACCGCGCGGCCGTACTCGGCCCGGAAGACCCGTTCGACAGCGGTCATCCCTCGCCCTGGAACGGGCGGACCTCGATCGGCAGCGTGGTGGCGAGGGCGTAGCGGCGACCCCAGTCCAGCGCGGCGTCCAGGTCGGGCGCCCGGATGATGGTGACGCCGCCCAGGTACTCCTTGCCCTCGGCGAACGGCCCGTCGGTCACCAGCACCTCGTCACCGGCCGGGCGCAGCACGGTGGCGGTCTGCGGGTCGTGCAGGCCGTTGCCGAACACCCAGCAGCCCGCCTCCCGCAGGTCCCGGCCGATGGCCTCGACCTCGCGCATCACCCCGGCCAGGAACTCCGGGTCCGGACGGCCCTGGCCGGCCGGCTGGTACATGCTGATCAGGTACTGCTTCATCGGTGTCTCCTCACCGCCGGGGACGGCCCCGCGCCGCCCCTTCACCCTCCACACGAACGGTGGGCGCCGGTTTCGACACGCCGGGCCGGGTGAATCCGGCCGGGAGCGGGGTACGCCGTCGCGTGCGCCGTCACCGGGTCGTCGTGGTGGGCGCCGGGTTCTCCGGCCTGGCCTGCGCGCTCGCCCTGGACGCCGCAGGCGCCGAGGTACGGGTGCTGGAGGCCCGGGACCGGGTGGGCGGCCGGACGCTCAGCCGCCCGCTGCCCGGCGGCGGCTGGCTGGATCTCGGCGCGCAGTGGATCGGCCCGACCCAGGAGCGGATGTACGCGCTCGTCGCCACGTACGGCCTGACCACGTTCCCCTCCCCCACGCGGGGCACGGCGACGCTGCTGCTCGGCGGACGCCCGGCCACCGGCGAGCCACCGGGGCTGTCCGCGCTGCTTGACACGCTCGACGAGATGGCGGGCGTGCTCGACCCGGCCGCGCCGTGGCGGGCGGACGAGGCGGCCCGGTGGGACCGGATCACGTTCGGCGGCTGGCTCGACGCGAGCGCGGCCGACCCGGCCACCGCCGGGTACGCGGCCCGGATGCTCGCCGGTGGGCTGCTGGCCGCCTCGGCGGACGAGGTCTCGCTGCTGCACATGCTGTTCTACCTGCGCAGCGGCGGCGGCACCCGCTCACTGTTGCGCATGGCCGGTGGCGCCCAGCAGGACCGCGTGACAGGCGGTCCGGCCGCGCTGGCCGAGCGGATGGCCGCCGCGCTGCCGCCGGGGAGCCTGTGCCTGCGCGCCCCGGTGGACGGCGTCGCGCAGGACGGCGACGGCGTGCGGGTGCGCTCCGGCGGCGAGACTCACCGCGGCGACGCGGTGGTGGTCGCGCTGGCACCGACGCTGGCCGGGCGCATCCGGTACGACCCGCCGCTGCCGCCGCTGCGCGACGGGCTGACCCAGCGGATGCCGATGGGCGTGGCGCTCAAGGTGCACGCGCTCTACCCGGAGCCGTTCTGGCGGGCCGACGGCCGCTCCGGCGTGTCCAGCACCGACACCGGGCCGCTCACCGAGACGGTGGACAACTCGCTGCCGGGAGCGCCGGGCGGGGTGCTCACCGCGTTCAGCTACGGCGCACAGGCCCGGGCGCTGCGCCGGCTACCTGATGACGCGCGCCGGGACGCGCTGTGCGACGCGCTCGCCGCGATCTTCGGCCCGGCCGCCGCGCGCCCCGACGACCTCGTCGAGTACGACTGGTCGGCCGACGAGTGGACGCGCGGCTGCTTCTGCGGCGTCCTGCCACCCGGCGCGTGGTGCGCGTACGGCCCGGAACTGCGCGCGCCCATGGGCCGGGTGCACTGGGCCGGCACCGAGACCGCGACCCGGTGGAGCGGCTACCTGGAGGGCGCGGTGACCGCCGGCGAGCGCGCCGCCACCGAGGCGCTCGCCCAGCTCGGCTGAGCGCCATATTCAGCGAGATTCTTCGATGAAATCTATTGAAAAGTTTCTCCGCCCTATGCCCTAATGGCGACAGTTCCTTTCGTCATACTCCCGCCGCCGGAACGCGGCAACCCCCAGGGAGGACAGATGCACAGATCGATCCGATCGGCGCTGCGCGCGGCCGGAGCCGCACTGCTCGCCACCGTCACCGTCGCCGCGGCGACCCTGTCCGGGACGGCTCCCGCCTCCGCCGCCCCGGCCGGACTGCCCGGCATGGACGTCTCCAGCTACCAGGGCAACGTGAACTGGTCCGGGGCATGGGCGAACGGCGCCCGGTTCGCCTACGTCAAGGCGACCGAGGGCACCTACTACACCAACCCGTACTTCGCCCAGCAGTACAACGGCTCGTACAACGTCGGGATGATCCGCGGCTCGTACCACTTCGCCCGCCCCGACACCACCAGCGGCGCCACCCAGGCCAACTACTTCGTCGACCACGGCGGCGGCTGGTCGAAGGACGGCCGGACGCTGCCCGGCGCGCTGGACATCGAGTACAACCCCTACGGCGCGACCTGCTACGGCCTGAGCCAGGCGTCGATGCGCAGCTGGATCGCCTCGTTCGTCAACCAGTACTACGCCCGCACCGGCCGGTGGGCCACCATCTACACGACCACCGACTGGTGGAGCACCTGCACCGGCAACACCTCGCAGTTCGCCGCCAACAACCCACTGTGGATCGCCCGCTACGCGAGCAGCGTCGGCACGCTGCCGGCGGGCTGGGGCACGTACTCGTTCTGGCAGTGGTCCTCCTCCGGGGTCTTCCCCGGTGACCAGAACGTCTGGAACGGCTCGCTCGACCGGCTGCGCGTGCTGGCCTGCAACGGACCCTGCTGAGCCCGGCCCGGGCGTGGCGGGCGGTGCCGGTCCCGCCACGTCCGGCGTACCGGAAGATCCGGCGCTCCCCTTCCGCGAGGAGGTTGCGATGTCCGTTCCCGTACCCCGGCGGACCGTGCTGCGCGGCGCGGTCCTGCTCGGCGCCGCCGCCGGCGTCGGCGCGCTGACCCAGATCGGCGCCGGTCCCGGCGCTCGGGCCGCCGCCACCCGGGTCGACCAGCCGACCATCGCCAACTGCGCGACCTGGGGCGCCCGCCCGCCCTCGTCGCCGGTGAGCGTGGTGTCGAGCCGACCCAACAAGATCATCATCCATCACACGGCGTTCCCGAACACCACCGACTACAGCCTGGCGCAGGCGTACCGGAACTCCCGCGACATCCAGGACCTGCACATGGACGGCAACGGCTGGCTCGACTCCGGGCAGCACTTCACAAACAGCCGGGGCGGCTACCTGACCGAGGGCCGGCACGGCAGTCTCTACGCGCTGCTGCACGGCCAGACCATGGTGCAGGGCGCGCACTGCGTCGGGCAGAACAGCCAGGCCATCGGCATCGAGAACGACGGCATCTACGTGGACGTGCAGCCGCCGCAGGCGCTCTGGAACAGCCTCGTCACGTTCTGCGCGTTCACCTGCCAGCAGTACGGCATCGCGCCCACCGAGATCTACGGGCACAAGGACTTCAACAACACGCAGTGCCCGGGGCTGCTGCACGACCGCCTCCCCGAGCTGCGCCGTACCGTCGCCGCCCGTCTCGGCGGCTGACCCACGGGGGTACGCGGGGCGCCCGGGTGCGACGGGCGCCCCGCGCAGCCTGCTGCGTTAGTCCTGGCTTATATAAGCCTCTCCTGATATACATGGGTCGTGCACGCCTTCGACGTCCTCGGCGACCCGGTCCGCCGCCGGATCCTGGAGCTGCTCGCCGACGGCGAACAGCCCGCCGGCACGCTCGGCGAGACCGTGCGGCGCGAGTTCGGCATCAGCCAGCCCGCCGTCTCCCAGCACCTCAAGGTGCTGCGCGAACACGGCTTCACCACAGTGCGCGCCGAGGGCACCCGCCGCCTCTACGCCGTGGACCCCGCCCCGCTGCGCGACATCGACGCGTGGCTGGACGGGTTCCGCCGCTTCTGGACGCCGCCGCTGACGGCGCTCGCCACCGAACTGGCCCGGGGCCGCCGCGAACGACGGCTGCGCGAGGACACCACCGACGAGAGGACCGACCCATGATGGACGTGACCGGACAGATCAGCGCCGTCGAGCGCCGCATCGGCGACCGTACGCTGCCCGCCGGGCAGGCGCGGGTGCTCACCATCGCCCAGACGTACGACGCGCCGGTGGCCGACGTCTTCGACGCCTGCACCAATCCGGAACGGATACCCCGCTGGTTCCTGCCGATCTCCGGCGACCTGAGCCTCGGCGGCCGGTACCAGCTGGAGGGCAACGCCGGTGGCGTCGTCGAACGCTGCGACCCGCCGCACGGCTTCGCCGCCACCTGGGAGTTCGGCGGCGAGGTGAGCTGGATCGAGGTACGGCTGCGCGAAGCCGGCCCGGGGCGTACCCGCTTCGAGTTGGAACACGTCGCGCACGTCGACGACGATCGGTGGGCCGAGTACGGTCCGGGCGCGGTCGGCATCGGCTGGGACCTGGCGCTGCTCGGCCTGGCCTCCCACTTCGCCGCCGACGGCACGGGCGTCGACCCGGCCGCCGCGGCCGAGTGGATGGCCTCGCCCGACGGCCTGCGTTTCATCGCCGAGTCCAGCAGCGGCTGGACAGCGGCAAGCGTCGAGGCAGGTACCCCGGCCGAGGAGGCCCGAGCCGCGGCCGCCCGGGTCCAGGCCTTCTACACCGGCACCCCCGCCCCCTGACGCCCTCCGGGTCACCCCCTCCTCGCCGATCTTGCACTTTGAGCCCTTTCGGTGTCCGCTTCGCGCGGATTGCCGGGCACCAAAGTGCAAGATCGGCGGAGGTGGTGGGGAGTTGGCGTTCGCCCCGGGGGCTCGGGCTGTTCGGGTCCGGCTTGCTGAGGTCGGCGGCCTCTCCGGTGGCACCGGTCGCGTCCCGCTGACCGAGCGCGCTCGCCCCAGTCCGGCGTGCTCGGCTCGCTGCCCCACCGCATTCGCGTCCCATGACACGCTTCACCGGTCGCCCTCGCCGGGGTTTTAAGATCTTGGTAGGAAACGGCCCCCATAAGGGCCCTTTCCTACCAAGATCTATCCGCGTCCCGGGGTGCGGAACGGGTTTCTCTCGATGTGGAATGCCGCGCTCCACAGGGGCAGGAAGCGGGGCTCCGGGCCAGCCGTGGCGACGGGCGACGCGCGCGGCGAGCCAGCGAGCCAGCGAGGCCGGTGCGGTGCGGTGCGGCCGGTGCGGCGAGGGTGCCTGCGGTGGAGTCGGCCAGCGGTGACATCCACGGTGGCGGACTTGTGGCAACCGCTCGGGTTCGCCCTGATGGAGGCACGCGCCCAGCTCGCCGGTCGAGGGGGCGAGGCCTGACCTCCGGGGGCGGGTGCGGGTAACGTGCTGCGGCGTGACCGCGTACTCGCACTGCTCGTTCTGCGGCGCGGCCTACCCGGCGGGCGCCGGGTGGCCGCGCGTCTGTCCGTCCTGCGGCGAGACGGTGTGGCGCAATCCGCTGCCGGTGGCGGTGGCGGTGCTGCCGGTCCGCACGCCGGACGGGCTCGGCGTGGTGGTGGTACGCCGCGACATCGAACCGGCGCGTGGGCAGCTCGCGCTGCCGGGCGGCTTCATCGAGTACGGCGAGGAGTGGTCCGAGGCGCTCGTGCGTGAGCTGCGGGAGGAGACCGGGCTGCTGGCCGAGGCCGGCGAGGCGCGGCTGTTCGCGGTGCACGGCGCACCGGCGGGCGGCGCCATGATGGTCTTCGGCGTGCTGCCCGAACGGCCGGCCGGCGACCTGCCGCCGTCCGCGCCCACCGAGGAGGCCACCGAGTGGCTGGTGCTGACCGAGCCGGTCGAGCTGGCCTTCTCCACGCACACCCGGGTGCTGGCCGACTTCCTCGCCGGTCAACGCCCGCTCTGACCGGAACCCGGGCCGCCGGACGGACCGGCGGCCACCCTGGCGCGGTCAGCCGCGGGCCGGGACCGGCTGGGGCGAGAACGGCACGGCGGCGGGCACCTCGATCTCCGGCTCGCCGGCCGGGTGCCGCCACAGCCCGCGCCGCCGCAGGATCGGCAGCACGCCCTCGCCGAACCAGTACGCCTCCTCCAGGTGCGGGTGGCCGGAGAGGATGAACTCGTCCAGGCCGAGCGCGTGGTACTCGGCGATCCGGTCGGCGACCTCGGTGTGGCTGCCGACAAGTGCGGTGCCCGCGCCGCCGCGGACCAGCCCGAATCCGGCCCACAGGTTCGGCGAGACCTCCAGCCCGTCGCGGGAGCCGCCGTGCAGGTCCAGCATCCGCCGCTGTCCCTCGGACTCGCTGCGCCGCAGGCCCTCCTGCACCGCGCGCACGTCGGCCTCGGGGATGCCGTCGAGCAGCTTGCGGGCCTGCGCCCACGCCTCCTCGGCGGTGTCCCGGCTGATCACGTGCAGCCGGATGCCGTACCGCAGCTCGCGACCGGCCTCGGCGGCGAGCCCGCGGATCCAGTCCAGCTTGCCGGCCACCTGCGCGGGCGGCTCGCCCCAGGTCAGGTACACGTCGCTGTGGCGTACCGCCACCGGCCCGGCGGCGCCGGACGACCCGCCGAAGTAGACCGGCGGCACCGGGTCGGGCACGCGGCTGAGCCGCGCGCCCTGGACCCGCACGTGGGCGCCGTCGTGGTCGACCGTCTCGCCGCGCCACAGCGCCCGCACCACGTGCAGGAACTCGTCGGTACGCGCGTACCGGGCGTCCTTGTCCAGGAAGTCGCCGTACCCGCGCTGCTCGGCGGACTCGCCGCCGGTGACCACGTTGAGCAGCAGCCGCCCGCCGGACAGGCGCTGGAACGTGGACGCCATCTGCGCGGCCAGGGTGGGTGAGAGCAGGCCGGGCCGGAACGCGACGAGGAACTTCAGCCGCTCGGTGACCTCGGTGAGCATGGCGGTGGCCAGCCAGGCGTCCTCGCACCAGGCGCCGGTGGGGGTGAGCGCGCCGGCGAAGCCGAGCTGCTCGGCGGTGCGGGCGATCTGCCCCAGGTACGCCACGGTGGCGGGTCGCGCGCCACCGGCGGTGCCGACCGGTACGCCGTGGCCGCCGCCCACGATGTCCCGGCTGTCGCCGTAGGTCGGCAGGAACCAGTGGAAGCTGAGCGACATGGTGTACCTCCGGTGCGCGGGTCGGACGGGCCCCTCCTGAGTGGTGGGACGACCACGCCGACACCCTACCCATAAAACCTATCGGGTTGGTAGGTTGCTGTCGCCCGCCGACGGCCGGGTTCACCCCTCCCCGAGGAGTCGCCATGCGTACCCCCAGATCGCGCCGCCGCCCGGTGGCCGCGCTGCTCACCACCCTCGCGCTGCTCGCCGCGACGGCGCTGACGGCCTGCGGCGGCGAGGCGGCCGACGCCAGCGGCGGCGGCGACCGCCCACTGCGGATCGGCTACCAGCGCTTCGGCGGGCTCAGCCTGGTCAAGGCGCGCGGCGACGCGAAGAACGTCACCTGGTCGCTGTTCGAGAGCGGCCCGGCGCTGACCGAGGCGCTCAAGGCCGGCTCGATCGACATCGGTCAGGTCGGCGAGGCGCCGCCGGTGTTCGCCGCCGCCGGGAAGATCCCGTTCTCCGTGGTCGGCACGTCCGAGCCGATCCCGCAGGGCGAGGCGGTTCTGGTCAAGGCGGGCAGCCCGTATCGTGGATTCGCCGACCTACGCGGGCGCACCGTCGCGCTGAACAAGGGCTCCAACGTGCACTGGCTGCTGGTGAAGCTGCTGGAGGCCAACAAGATGACGCTCGCCGACATCAACGTCAAGTACCTCAAGCCCGCCGAGGGGCGGCCCGCGTTCGACAACGGGCAAGTCGACGCGTGGATCATCTGGGATCCCTACTTCGCGCTGGCCGAGCGACCGGGCGTACGGGTCCTCGCCGACGCCACCGGGCTGGCCGGCAACCGCGAGTACGTGCTGGCCGCCCCGGACGCGGTGAAGAACCGCACCGACGACGTGCGGGCGTTCCTGAACACGTACCGGCAGACCACCGACTGGGGCATCGCCCACCCGACCGAACGGGCCGCCGTCCTCGCCCCCGAGCTGAAGATCCCACTCGACGTGACCACCCGGGCGCTGGCCCGCAGCGCCAAGCCGCTCGCCCCGGTCACCCCGGAGATCGGCGCCGAGTTGCAGGCCATCGCGGACAGCTTCGTCGAACTGAAGCTGGTGCCCGGCCCGGTCGACATCGCCGGGCGGGTGGACGGCCGGTTCACCGAGGCGTTCCGGTGAGCGGTCCGGCGCTCGCCGAGGCGGCCGCGCCTGTCGCACCCGATCGGGCCGCGCCGCGGCGGTCGCGGCCCCGCGCCTCGCGGCGGTGGCGGCGCGCGGTGAGCCCGGTCGTGCTGGTGCTCGCCTGGGAGGCCGCCGCGCGGACCGGGCTGCTCGCCGCGGAGAAGCTGCCCGCGCCCAGCGCGGTGCTCGCCACCGGGTGGCGGCTGACCCGGGACGGCACGCTCGGCGTGCACCTGCTCGACTCGCTGACCCGTGCCGCACTCGGGCTGCTCATCGGCGGCGGCCTGGCGCTGGTGCTCGGCGCGGCGGCCGGGCTGCTGCGCCTCGGCGACGACCTGGTCGACCCGCCGGTGCAGATGGCCCGGATGCTGCCGCACCTGGGCCTGGTCCCGCTGCTGATCATCTGGGTCGGCATCGGCGAGTCGCTGAAGGTCACGCTGGTCGCGCTCGGCGCGTTCTTCCCGATCTACTTCAACACGTACGCCGGCATCCGCGACATCGACGAACGCCTGGTGGAGGCGGCGCGCACCTGCGGTCTCGGCGCGGCGGCCCGGCTGCGGCACGTGGTGCTGCCCGGCGCGCTGCCGTCGCTGTTCCTCGGGCTGCGGCTGGCCATCGGCGCGGCCTGGCTCAGCCTCGTCGTCGGTGAGCAGGTGAACGCGCAGACCGGCGTCGGGTTCCTGATGATGGAGGCGCGCGAGTTCAGCCAGACCGACGTGGTGGTGCTCGGCCTGCTCGTCTACGCGCTGCTGGGGCTCGCCTCCGACCTGCTCATCCGGTACGCGGAGAGGAGGACGCTGGCGTGGCGACGCGGACTGCGCGCGACCTGACCGGGCCGGTGCTCACCGCCCGCGCGGTGACCCGGGCGTTCGGCCCGGCGGTGGTGCTGGCCGGGGTCGACCTGAGCATCGCCGCCGGAGAGACGGTGGCGCTGCTCGGCGGCAGCGGCTCCGGCAAGAGCACGCTGCTGCGGGTGCTCGCCGGGCTCGACGGCGACGCGGGCGGCGAGCACGCGGTGCACGGCACCGCAGCCGTGGTGTTCCAGGAGCACCGGCTGCTGCCGTGGAAGCGGGTGGCAGACAACGTGGCGCTCGGCCTGACCGGGCCGGATGTGGGCGACCGGGTCGGCCGCGCGCTGGCCGAGGTGGGGCTCGCCGACAGGGGCCGGGCCTGGCCGGCCGAGCTGTCCGGCGGGCAGGCGCAACGGGTCGCGGTGGCCCGCGCGCTGGTCCGCGAACCGGACCTGCTGCTGCTGGATGAACCGTTCGGCGCGCTCGACGCGCTGACCCGGCTGCGCATGCAGGGGCTGCTGCGGCGGCTGCGCGCCCAGCACGGCTTCGCCGCGCTGCTCGTCACCCACGACGTGGAGGAGGCGCTGCTGCTGGCCGACCGCGTCCTGCTGCTCGACGACGGCGTGATCGCCGAGGAGGTGCCGGTACGCCTCGGCCCGGCCCCGAGCCCCGACGACCCGGCCCTCGGCGCGCTGCGCCGCCACCTGCTCGACCGCCTCGGCGTACCCGCCGGCTGACCGCGATGGAGGATTCATGACCCGCTGGACCCCGGACCCGACGTTCTACCCCTCCCCCTCGCTCGCCGCCACCGCACCGGCCGAGAAGCTCGCGTACGTCGCCGCGTTCGACCGCGCCGGGCAGCGCCCCGACGCCATCGCGGTGCTCGACACCGACCCGGACTCCGACTCGTACGGCCGGGTCGTCGGCTGGACCGAGCTGCCGCACACCGGCGACGAGGTGCACCACTTCGGGTGGAACGCGTGCAGCAGCGCGCTCTGCCCGGCCGCGCCGCACCCGCACGTGGAACGCCGCTACCTGATCGTGCCGGGCCTGCGCTCGTCCCGGATCCACGTGCTGGACACCAAGACCGACCCGCGCCGCCCCGAGCTGGTCAAGGTGATCGAGGCGGAGGAACTCGGCAAGCGCGCCGGGTACTCCCGCCCGCACACCGTGCACTGCGGGCCGGACGGCATCTACGTCTCCGCGCTCGGCGGCGCGGACGGGCAGGAGGGGCCCGGCGGCATCGCCGTGCTCGACCACACCACGTTCGAGGTACGCGGCGCGTGGGAGGCCGACCGGGGGCCGCAGTTCCTGGCGTACGACTTCTGGTGGCACTACACGCAGGACGTGCTGGTCACCAGCGAGTGGGGCACGCCGTCGATGATCGAGGACGGCATCGTCGGCGAGCTGCTGCTGGGCCGCCGGTACGGGCACGCGATCCACTTCTGGGACCTGGCGAAGCGCCGGCACGTGCAGCGCGTCGACCTCGGCGACCAGTACCAGATGCCGCTGGAGCTGCGCCCCGCGCACGACCCGACGAAGTCGTACGGCTTCGTGGGCGTGGTGATCAGCGTCGAGGACCTGTCCGCCTCGATCTGGCTGTGGCACCGCGACGGCGACGCCTGGGCGGTCACCAAGGTGATCGACATCCCGGCCGAGCCCGCCGACCCGGCCGACCTGCCGGACCTGCTCAAGCCGTTCGGCGCGGTGCCGCCGCTGGTCACCGACATCGACCTGTCCGTGGACGACAGGTTCCTGCACGTCTCCTGCTGGGGCACCGGCGAGCTGATCCGCTACGACGTCAGCGACCCGTTCCACCCGGTACGCGTCGGCTCGGTGCGCCTCGGCGGCATCGTCAACCGCACCCCGCACCCGGCGTACCCGGACGAGCCGCTGGCCGGCGGGCCGCAGATGGTCGAGATCAGCCGCGACGGCCGGCGCGTCTACGTCAGCAACTCGCTCTACGGCGCCTGGGACGACCAGTTCTACCCCGACGGGGTGGGCGCCTGGGTGGCGAAGCTCGACGTCGACCCGGGCAGCGGCGGCCTCGTGCCGGACCCGCGCTTCTTCCCGCGCGGCGACGAGTTCCGCGGCCTGCGCGTGCACCAGACCCGGTTGCAGGGCGGCGACGCCTCTTCCGACTCGTACTGCTTCCCGTGACCGGCGCGACCTGGGCGGCGCTGGCCGGCCTCGGCGCGTTCCACGGTCTGAACCCGGCGATGGGCTGGCTGTTCGCGGTGGCCCGGGGCCTGCAGGAGCGCCGCCGGGCCGCGCTGCTGGCGGCCCTGCCACCGATCGCCGCCGGTCACCTGGCGTCGGTGGCGGTGGTCGCCGCGCTGGTCAGCGCCACCCGGTCGGTGACGGCGAGCACCGTGGTCGCGGTGGCCGGCGGGGTGCTGCTGGTCGGGTTCGGGCTGTGGCGGCTGCTGTCCGAGCGGCACTTCCGCTGGACCGGGATGCGGCTGTCGGCGGCGCAGCTGACCGCCTGGTCGTTCCTGATGTCGGCGGCGCACGGCGCGGGCCTGATGCTGCTGCCGGTGCTGCTCGCCGAACCGGCGGCCAGCGCCGGCCCGCACGCCGGGCACCTGGCCGCCGCGCCGGCCGGCGCGCTGACCGGCCTGCTCGCCGCCGCCGTGCACACGGTCGCCATGCTCGCCGTCGCGCTGGTCGTGGCAGTGCTGGTGTACGAGGTGCTCGGCGTCGGTGTGCTGCGCCGGGCCTGGTTCAACGTCGACCGGCTCTGGGCCGGTGTGCTGGTGGCGGCCGGGGTGGTGACGCTGATCGCTGCGGCGTGAGCCGGCAGTGGCTCGCCGGGCAGACGCATGGGCCCGGCGTCGACCGCGAGCGGCTGCTGGAGGTGGGCGCGCGCAGGACGGCCCCGCCGTCACCCGTCCTTCGGACGGCCTGGGCAGGAGGTGGCAGCCGGGTATGCCTCGACGAAGACGTGGAGGGGCATGTCGCCTCCTGCCTTCGGTCCGCGGTAGATCGAGAGGCTGGACCAGTGACCACTGATCTCTTGGCAGTAGACGGCGTAGGCGCTGCCGTCTCCCTGGCTGTCATCCCAGCTGCCGTTGGCCTGCCAGCCGTCAGCGACGGCTCGTGCGCCGAAGGTGGTGAGCAGTTGCGCTGCGGTCATCGCGTTCGTGGTGGTGTAGTCGTTCTCGACGGCGGCCACCCGCTTCGCCGGTGGCAACGCACCGTGCGACTCGGGCCAGTCGGTGGTACAGGCAGCCGAGAACTCCTTGCTCCCCGCGCTCCTGGTGCCGTCGGGCACGTAGCCGGTGAGGGCTTTGCCGCGCAAGTCCGCCAGGAGGGTCTTCTGGTCCGCCGGCACCTGGCACCCGGAGGACGGTGGGGTGGCATCTGCGCCGTCTCCGCCCTTCGATCCGCAGGCCGTTGTGCAGAGGGCGATGCCGATAAGGGCGGCCATCCCGCCGAGCCGCAGAAGAGCTGGTGCGGATCTCATCGGATCCTCCTTCGACGTCGGGAGCCGGGCGCGCCCGATGCGGCGCGCCCGGCAGGAGTGGCTATGACGTGTGGACGTTGAACGTATAGCCACTCTGGGTCTTGGCGAGCGAGAACGCGTTGCTGATCGGCGTGTATCTGCTGTATTCGCGGCCGGCGGGGTTGGTCGGGCACTTTCCGGAGCCATCGGTTCCGTCGGTGAGGATCCCGTACGCCTTGCTGTCCGCCTCGCTGAAGAGCGGCCCCCCGCTGTCGCCCGGCCGCATGCAGAGGTTGGTCCTGATACCGCCGTCCTTCGCGGTGACGCCGCCGCACCTGGTGCCGTTGTAGTAGCCGATGTTCGAGTGGTAGCCCGAGGTCGAGCTCGCGTCCGCGCTACCGCTGCCGCACACCACCCAGCCGATGTCGATCGACCCGTATCCGTAGTAGCCGGTAATGCCGAAGGTGCCCTCGGTGCAGGCATTGGTGCCCTCGGAGGACCAGCAGTACGAGTTCACCAGGTTCCGGGAGTATCCGCTGAGCCAGGTCTCGGCGTAGTTGGTCGTGCTCGTCGTGACGTAGGGCTGCAGGGCGAAGTCCCACGGGTACGACGAGGCGCCGTCCACGTTGGCGTTCTCCCAGTCACCGAGTTCGTAACCGACGGGAGTACGACCGGTCTCGTAGCTCGAGAAGGTGCGGGTGTCGCCGGTCTTGTTCGGGCCGACGGTGCAGTGACCGGCCGTGAGGATGAACGACCAGCCGCGGCTGTCCTTGATGTTGAAGCCGTTCGTGCACTGGCCCCACGTGGCGTTCAACGCCTCACCGTTCGGATAGACGGGCGATGGCGAGTTACGCCGGACGTCGAGCCGCTGCCCACCTCGCATCGGCTTCCCGCAATACTCGGGGATACAGCTCGGGGTGCTGACCAGCCCGGTCACGACCGGGCCGGAGGAGACCTTCATCTTCTCCTTGCCGCCGATCATCTGCCGGATCTTGACGCGGTCCCCGTGCCGGACCGCCGCCCGGGCGATCCGCGTGTCCACCGACGCCGGCGACTCGCTCTCCAGCCGCTTGCGCTCGGCTGCGGTCGCTCTCGCTGCCTGCTGCTCACCGGCGTGCTGATAGACCACCACAGCGTTCTGCTGGACGTCGGCCACCGCCTCGGCCACACGCTGCTTTCCGCCATGGGTGTTGAGCTCGGCGTCCAGTTGCCCGGCCACCTCGTACAACTCCTTCAGTGAGTACTTGGCACCCACCACCCGGATGTGCTCGACATCGCGCACCTCACGAACCGCCTGAGCGATGGCCCGGGTATCCGTCGCATGGATGAGCAGCAACCCACCAGCGGCCTGATCGATCTCCGCCCCCGCGAAGGTATCCGGGTAGTTCAGGGCGAGTTGCTCGTCGAGCACGGCGTTCATCCGCTGAAGGTCGAGCCGGCGCAGCGCCTCGGACTCCGACACCCCGTACTCCGACTGGAGGTAGGCGATCGAACCCCGTACCTGAGCTGCCGTAAGCGGTGAAGGCGTGTCCACCGCGAGCGCCGGCTCCGACATCACCAGGACACCACCCAAGGCGCTCAGCGACATGGCGCCGAGCGCAGCGAGTAGTCTTGTACTCGTCCTCATCTTGGTCTCCATCCAAATAGGACAATTTGGCCGTCCCGACGTGTGCAGCGTCGGGACGGCCACGCTTCCTCAGGCAGGTTGACTGGGTGTGTCACTCCGGTCGCCCTGCGCGGGTCGTCGCAGCGTATAACGACGATCACCGATCCTGCTGTCCCGCCGACGCGGCGGATATGCGACCATGCCGGTGATCAGGTTCTTCCGCTCGCGCGCCAGGCGACGTCGCCGGGTTCCCGCGATCACGATCGCATCGCCGTGCCACGCTCCCCGCTCGGAGTCCCCATGGAGCAGACAGATCCCGCGGCCTCCCCGCGCGGCGCCCGCCCCCCGTCCCACGACCGTGGTCCGGATTCCGCGTCGCGACGGCGCCGACTCGTTGTCCGCGTCCTCGTGGTCGCGGTGCTGCTGACGCTGGCGACGCTGAGCGTCCGGGCCACCAGATGGTGGGGCTGCGCCTTTCCCCCCGACGACCAGACCGCTGCGGTGGCGGCGTACCAGAGAGATCCCGCCTTCTCCGTGACCCCGCCCCACGGGCGCCTGCTCACCGAACAGGCATCGACGCGCGCCTGTGACTACCGACCAGCCTCGCGGGAGCGGGAGGAGTCGGCGGGCCCGCAGTTCGCGACGGTCTGGCGCCGGTACACCGCGGATCGAAGTCTCTCAGCCGACGAACTGGCCACCCTCATCGGGCCGGAGGCCCGCGGGGCCGGGTGGCGTCTCGTCAACCATCAGGGTGACGCCGGCGGCGGCCTCCTGCGGTACTGCAGAATGATCAACGGCAGGGCGGCGTGGCTGGAGATCAGCAGCACTGCTGACGGCACGCCTGACCACGCCGCCACAGTCACCGTTCTCATCGAGGGACGCCCGGACGAAGCCGGCTGCTGACGGCGGCACGGGAACTCCTCCCCGCGCCCGCGCCGGCGTGCTGCGCCGGGCCTGGTTCGACGTCGACCGGCTCCGGGCCGGTGTGCTGGTGGCGGCCAGGGTGGTGACGCTGGTCGGCGCGGCGTGTGCCGCCGCCCCACCTGCGATGGATCGACGAAAACTCCTACTGATTGAATAGGAAAGGCAGCGTCGCCTATCCCGGAGGTCAGTCGTGAGTCAGTCCCCGTCCCCCGCCGAAGCCGTCCACGACGCCGACCGGAGCCGGCAGTGGCTCACCGGGCAGGCGCACGGGCCGGGCGTCGACCGCGAGCGGCTGCTGGAGGTGGGCGCGGCGATGGCCGCGGTGACCGCCGCCGCGGCGGAGCGCGAGCCGGTGGCTGTGGCGTCCGCGCCGGTCGGCGTCGACCCCGGGGCGCCGATCGTCAAGCCGCTGCCGGCGGAGCTGCTGCGCCCGTTGGACACCAACGCCGAGATGCGCTGGCCGGCGATGGCCGGCCAGGGGTACGTGGTCCCGATCGACCGCTTCTTCGTCCGCAACCACACCGTCACCCCGTACCTGGACGCGGCAACCTGGCGGCTGCGGCTGTTCGGCGACGGCCTTCGCGGCGCGCCGAGCCGGGACAACGCGGTCGAGTTCGACCTCGACGAGCTGCGCCGGCTGCCCGCCGAGGAGCACGCGGCGCTGCTGGAGTGCGCCGGCAACGGGCGGCGCTACTTCGCCGAGCAGCAGGACGAGCCGGCCCCGGGCGTGGCGTGGGGGCTCGGCAGCGTCGGCGTGGCCCGGTGGCGGGGCGTCCGGCTCGGCACCGTGCTGCGCCTGGCCGGGCTGCGCGACGAGGCGGTCGACGTGATGCCCGAAGGACTCGACCCGGACTACGTCAGCGGCGGGGTCAACCTCGGCCGGGTACGCCGCCCGATGCCGGTCGCCAAGGCGCTCGACGACGTGCTGCTGGCGTACGAGATGAACGGCGAGCCGCTGCCCGCCGACCACGGCTTCCCGGTGCGGGTCGTGGTGCCCGGCTGGGTCGGCATCTCCTCGATCAAGTGGGTGGGCGCGATCGAGGTCTCCACCACTCCCCTGTTCTCGCCGTGGAACACGCAGTTCTACCGGATGTTCGGCCCCGGCCACCCGGCCGACGGCACAGTGCTCACCGCCCAGCCGGTACGCAGCGCGTTCGAGCTGCCCTGGGACGCCCGGGTGCCGGCCGGCGAGGAGGTGCTGCTCACCGGCCGTTCCTGGTCCGGCAACGGCCCGATCGCGCACGTCGAGGTGGACACCGGCGACGGATGGCGCCCGGCAGAACTGGTCGCCGCCGACCGGGGCGGCGCCTGGCAGCGCTGGACAGTCCGCTGGCGCCCGCCGGCCGCCGGCCGGCACGTCCTGCGCGCCCGCGCCACCGACAGCACCGGCGCGGTTCAGCCCGACCGGGCCGCGCCGAACGACCTCGCGTACCTGTTCGACGCCGTGGTGGCCCACCCGGTGACCGCCTGCTGACCGCCGCTTCAGGTGGTGCTGAGGTAGGGCGGCGGCACGGTGTCGGTGAGCCACACCCCGTTCGCGGAGCGGTAGAACAGGTACCCGGCCTCGGCCATCGCCGCCGCGTCCACCGTCAGCACCACCACCGCGCCGCCCCGGCGCGCACCGACGCGCCGGGCCGTCGCCACATCAGGCGACAGGTGTACGTGGTGCCGCCCGCCCCGGCGCAGCCCCTGCGCCCGGATCGCGTCCAGCACGGCCTCGCCGGTGCCGTGGAACAGCCGGGGCGGCGGCGCGGCCGGGGTCAGGCCGAGGTCGACCGGGACGGAGTGCCCCTGGTTGGCGCGGATCCGGTCGGCCCCGTCCGGGCCCGCCTCGACGGCGAAGCGCTGCTTGTCGTTGCCCGCGACCACGGCGTCCAGCTGGGCGCGGCTGATTTTCAGCCCGGCGAGCACGTCGGCGACCGGCACCCAGCCGGCCCGGTCGAGCCGCAGCCCGAACGCCTCAGGCCGGTGCCGCAGCCCCAGCGACAGCCGCTTGCTCACCCGAACAAGATCGCGATGTTCCACCCGCCCAGTCTGGAGCCGCCCCCCCTCCCCTGTCGACGCGATTCCCCACTCACCCGCCCCCTCGCCTCCCGTTCCCGCCTCGCCTCGCCTCGCCTCGCCTCGCCTCGCCTCGTCGATCTTGCGGTTTCGGCCCCTCGGGTGCCCGTTTCGCGCGTTTTGCCGGGGCAGAAACCCCATGATCGATGAGCCGGGACTGAGGGTGGGACGGAGGCGGGACGGGCGAGGGTCAGGCTGCGGCTCGGTCTGGGAGGGGGCGGCGGCGGCGGGTCGGGTCGGTCAGGGCGGGCGGGGACCAGGCGCCGTCGGGCTGGTAGAGGTTCGTGCCGGGCGGGACGATCTCGTCGATACGGTCCAGCACCGCGTCGTCGAGCGTCAGCTCCGCCCCGGCCAGCAGCGCGTCCAACTGGTCCATCGTGCGCGGTCCGATGATGGTCGAGGTGACCGCCGGGTGCGCGGCGGTGAACGCCACTGCGAGCTGCGGCAGCGTGCAGCCCACCTCGCCGGCGAGCGCGACCAGTTCCTCCACGGCGGCGTACTTGGCGGTGTTGCCCGGTAGCGCCGGGTCGAACCGGGCCGGGGTGAGCGCCGGGCGGCCCGCGCCGAGGTCGACGGGCCGGCCCTGCCGGTACCGGCCGGACAGGAACCCGGAGGCCAGCGGGCTCCACACCAGCACGCCCATCCGGTAGCGGCGGCAGACCGGCAGCACCGACGTCTCGATGCCGCGCGCGAGGATCGAGTACGGCGGCTGCTCGGTGCGGAACCGGCCGAGCGCCCGCCGTTCGGCGACGTGGTGCGCCTCCACGATCTCCTCGGCCGGGAAGGTCGAGCAGCCGAACGCGCGGATCTTCCCGGCCCGGACCAGGTCGGTGAGCGCGCCGAGCGTCTCCTCGACATCGGTGCTGTGGTCGGGACGGTGCACCTGGTAGAGGTCGATCCAGTCGGTGCCCAGCCGGCGCAGGCTGTCCTCGACCGCCCGGACGATCCAGCGGCGCGAGTTGCCGCCCCGGTTGGGCCCCTCACCCATCGGGAAGTGGACCTTCGTGGCGAGCACCACGTCGTCGCGGCGGCCGCGCAGGGCCTTGCCGACGATCTCCTCCGACTCGCCGGCCGAGTACATGTCGGCGGTGTCCACGACGTTGATCCCGTGGTCGAGTGCCGCGTGCACGATCCGGGCACAGTCGTCGTGGTCGGGGTTGCCGACCGCGCCGAACATCATGGTGCCGAGACAGTGGACGCTGACCTCGATGCCGGTGCCGCCGAGGACGCGATAGCGCATGTGAGACTCCCTGGGTCGCACCGCGCCGGCCGGGTGGCGCGCGGTCCGGTCACGGTAGGAGTTCGAGTGCGCTGGAGGTCAACCGTCGGCGGGTTCCGCGCTGCCGGCGAGGTAACCGGCGGCCTGCAACTCGAACAGCTCGCGGTAGAGCCCGCCCCGGGCCATCAGCGTGTCGTGGTCGCCCGACTGCACGAGCCGGCCGTGGTCCATCACGAAGATCCGGTCGGCGTGCCGGACGTTCGCCAGCCGGTGGGTGATCAGCACGACGGCCCGGTCCGGGTGCCGCCGCAGGTGCTGGAAGAGGGCGTGTTCGGCACGCGCGTCCAGCGCGGCGGACGGCTCGTCGCAGATCAGCAGCCGGGCGTCGCGGTAGAGGCCGCGCGCGGCCACCAGCCGCTGCCACTGCCCGCCGGACAGGTCCTGCCCGTCCTTGAACTGCCGATCCAGCAGCGTGTCGTACCCGAACGGCAGCTCGCTGATCATGTCGTGCGCGGCGGCGTCCCGGGCGGCGGTCTCCACGCTCGGGCCGGGCCCGCCGGCGCGGTCGTGGCGGCCGACCCGGATGTTCTGCCGGGCGGTGAACGGGAACCTCCACCAGTCCTGGCTCATCACCGCGACCTGGGCGGCGGTCTGCCGGGGATCCAGCTCGGCGGCGTCCACACCGTCCCAGCGGATCGTGCCGCCGGTCGGACGGTAGAGGCCGGCGATCAACTTGGCGAGCGTGGTCTTGCCGGAGCCGTTCTCCCCCACCAGCGCGATCACCTCGCCGCGCCGGACCGTGAGGCTGACCTCGTCGACCGCGGCGGCATCGGTGTCCGGGTAGCGCAGGCTGACCCGTTCGAGGTCGATGCGTGCGAAGCCGTCGACCGGCAGGTGCCCGCCGGCCGGGATCCGCCGGGTCGCCCGGTCGAGGAAGTCGCGGTAGTCCTGGTAGTAGAGGGCGTCCTCGTAGAGCGAGTTGGTGGCGAAGATGGCCGTGCGCAGGCTCGTACGCGCGGACTGGAGGGCGAGCAGCGCGGTGGCCGCCGCCGCGAGCGCCACCACGCCCCCGACGAGCAACGCGCCCAGCACCACGTAGAGCCCGAACGTGGCGATGCCGGTGATGGACAGGCCGATCGCCCGGGTCACCGTCTGCGCGCGGGCCAGGCGCAGCTCGGCGCGGGTCTCCAGCCGCGTCATGAGGTGGTACTCGGAGAGCAGGAAGTCGCGCATCTGGTACGCGCGGATCTCGGCCGCGGTGTGCCGGTTGGCCATCAGGTCGCCCAGCATCCACTTGCGTCGCCGCCGGGTGATCCGGGCGAGCCAGTCGACGTGCTGGCGGCGGGCCATCCGCACCGCCGTCACCGCCTCCGGGGCCGCGGCGACGACCAGGCAGGGCAGCAGCAGCGGGTGGATGATCGTCACCGCGGTGGCCGTGGCGATCACGCCGACCACGCCGGTGACCAGGTTGACCGTGTCGTTGACCAGGGAGCCCGCCTCGACCAGTCCGCGGTCGCGGGCGCGGTCCATCTCCTCGGCGAAGCCGGCGTCGTCGAAGGCCGCCAGCTCCACGGCGGACGTCGTCTCGAACAGCCGCCGCTCCACCGTGAAGTTGATCTGCGGCACGAGCCGGGCCTGCGCCCAACCGGCGGCGATGGTCAGCGCGCCGCGCCCGGCGACGGCGGCCGCCGCGAGCGCCAGGGCGGGCAGTGCCGCCCGGATGCGTTCCGGTGTCGGGCCGGCCGCGAACAACTGGTGGAGCACCCCGGTGGTGGCGAGCAGCCCCAGCGTGGTGAGCACGCCGGCGGCGACGTTGAGACCCAGCGAGGCGGCGGTGTCCCGGCGGCTGGTCGCCCAGGCGAGGCTGATCGCCTCGCGGATCAGGGCGGGCAACCGGCGGGCCACCGACCAGAAGCCGGTGTGGGCCAGTTCGGTGGCCCGGTGCATCCAGTGCGGATCGACGAGCTCGGGCAGGGTCGTCTCCCCGGCCGGCTCCTCCCGCGGGTCGGACGGTGGACGAGGGTGGACCACCCCGGCCATGGCACCCCCTCGACGCGATCGGGCAGCAACGCTGGATACTACGTTCTGCTATCGACCACTGTCACTCAGTGATCGGCGTGTCGTACAGGCGTCCCAACTGGCGTGTCCGGGGCCGGCGGACGGAAAGAACCGTCCGCACGGTGATCGCCGCCGGGTCGCGTCGCGCGCGACCGCTCCGGGTGGCAGGCTTGTGGGGTTCGCCGGCGCGGGCCGGCCGACCGCCCGTCGTGAAGGAGAAGATCGACCTGATGGCTGTGGACGTCACCACCACTGACGAATGGCAGGCGCTGCGCAAGCATGCCGAGGCGATGCGCGGCACGCACCTGCGCGACCTGTTCGCCGCCGACGGGCAGCGGGGTGAGCGGCTCACCGGCGAGGTCGCCGACCTGCACGTTGACTACAGCAAGAACCTCGTCACCGACGAGACCATCGCGCTGCTCGGCGCGCTCGCCGAGCGGGTCGGGCTGGCCGACCGGATCGCGGCCATGTTCGCCGGCCGGCACGTCAACACCACCGAGGACCGGGCGGTGTTGCACACCGCGCTGCGCCTGCCCGCCGACGCCTCCCTCACCGTGGACGGCCAGGACGTGGTCGCCGACGTGCACGCGGTGCTGGAGCGCATGTCGGCGTTCGCGCAGCGGGTGCGCTCCGGCTCGTGGCGCGGCCACACCGGCGAGCGGATCACCACAGTGGTGAACATCGGCATCGGCGGCTCCGACCTCGGGCCGGTGATGGCGTACGAGGCGCTCAAGGCGTACCGGGACGCGGGCATCAGCTGCCGGTTCGTGTCGAACATCGACCCGACCGACATCCACGACAAGACCGCCGACCTGGACCCGGCGAGCACGCTGTTCGTGGTGGTCTCGAAGACGTTCTCCACCCAGGAGACGCTCGCCAACGCCGACCAGGCGCGGCGCTGGCTGCTCGCCGGGCTGGACGCGGACGACGACGCGGTCGCCCGGCACTTCGTCGCGGTCAGCACGAACGAGCAGCGGGTCCGGGACTTCGGCATCGACCCGGAGAACATGTTCGGCTTCTGGGACTGGGTGGGCGGACGCTACTCGCTGCCGTCGGCGGTCGGCCTGTCGGTGATGCTGGCGATCGGGCCGGACCGGTTCCGCGAGATGCTGGCCGGCTACCACGCTGTCGACGAGCACTTCCGGTCCGCGCCGGTGGAGCGCAACGTGCCGGCGCTGCTCGGCCTGCTCAACGTCTGGTACACCGACTTCCTCGGCGCGGAGACCCACGCGGTGCTGCCCTACTCGCAGTACCTGCACCGGTTCCCCGCCTACCTCCAGCAGCTCACCATGGAGAGCAACGGCAAGTCGGTACGCGCCGACGGCACGCCGGTGACGTACCCGACCGGGGAGATCTTCTGGGGCGAGCCGGGCACCAACGGCCAGCACGCGTTCTATCAGCTCATCCACCAGGGCACCCGGCTGATCCCGGCGGACTTCATCGCGTTCAGCCGGCCCAACCACGACCTGGGTGACATGCACGACCTGTTCATGTCGAACTTCTTCGCCCAGACCGCCGCGCTGGCGTTCGGGCGGACCCGGGAGCAGGTGGAGGCCGAGGGCGCCGCGCCCGAGGTGGTGGCGCACCGGGTGATGGCGGGCAACCACCCGACCACGTCGATCCTCGCGCCGAAGCTCACCCCGGCGACGCTGGGTCAGCTCGTCGCGCTCTACGAGCACATCGTGTTCACCGAGGCCGCGAT
Source organism: Micromonospora sp. NPDC049203 (assembly GCF_043197215.1). NCBI lineage: Bacteria > Bacillati > Actinomycetota > Actinomycetes > Micromonosporales > Micromonosporaceae > Micromonospora > Micromonospora sp. NPDC049203. The sequence continues at coordinate 192,005 of NZ_JBICSV010000002.1, forward strand.
CTGGGACATCAACGCCTTCGACCAGTGGGGCGTGGAGCTGGGCAAGGTGATGGCCAACCAGCTCGCGCCGAAGCTCACCGGGCCGGACCCGGACCTGGCCGACGTGGACACGTCGACCGCCGAGCTGATCCGCCGCTACCGGGCCGAACGCGGCCGGAGCTGACCGCATGCCCGTGGCGTCCCGCGCAGGCCGGTCCGGGACGCCACGGTCAGCGGCGCAGCAGGTCGGCGTGCGCGGCGCGCAACCGGGTCAGCGCCGGGTCGCCGGCCGGGGCGCGGCGGTCCAGCTCGGCCCATGCCTCGGCGAGCGCGTCGGCGAGAGACCGCAGCTCGGCGGCGTGCCGCCGGGCGGACTGCCGGTGCAGTTCCTCCAGGCGGCGGGCCCAGCCGGCGCTGATCGCGGCGACGCGTTCGGCGTCGGCGCGTGCCTGGGCGCCGGTGCGGGCGGCGGACGCGGGCACGATCGCGGCCACCGGCCGGGGATCGCCGTCGCGGGTGACGAGCGTGACGGTGTCGGTCAGCTCGGCCAGGGAGACGAGTTGGGTGAGCCGGGTGCGGACCTCGCGCAGCGGCAGGGCGCGCGGCTGGGGGGACCGGTCGGCCAGTGCGGGGACAGCCATGGACACATGTTCACGTCCGGGTACGACACTTTCGGCGGTCAGGCGGTCCACTCCGGTGCCAGCACCGACCAGACCTCCAGGTCGGCGCGGCCGTCGGGCGTCGGTGCCGCAGCGCGCAGGACGCCGTCGCGGCGCATGCCGAGCCGCCGCGCGACGGCGACGCTGCGCTCGTTGCCGGCCTTCGTGATCCACTCGACCCGGTGGATGCCGCGCTCCCGCACCGCCCAGTCGATGATCACGCGTGCGGCGCGGGTGACCAGGCCCTGCCCCTCGGCGCCCGGCTCCAGCCAGCAGCCCGCCTCGCACACCCCACGCGTGGTGCTCAGCGACACGAGCAGCACGCCGCCGACGAGCGTGCCGCGCTGCCAGATGCCCCAGATGCCGCCGTCGTCACGGGCCCAGCGGTCGGCGTACGCCTGGAGGACCTTGCCCGCCGACTCGGCGTCGGTGGCGACGAAGGACGCGCCGACCCAGGGCGCGATGTGGTCCCGGCAGCGGTCGAGGTTGGCCAGGAACTCCTCGGCGTGCCAGGGCGACAGTGGACGCAACTCGGCGTCGTCGGTGAGCGCGTGGGCGAACATCCGAGGAAGCTAGCAGGACCGTCGCGTTTTTGTCGGTCGGTCGCTCTACGGTCTGCGCCGTGAACGCCGTCCAGACGTACCGATATCTTCAGCCGTCCGCGCTGCGCGCCGCCGGTCTCGATCTGCAGACCTGCGGCGGCCCGGCGGCCAACCCGCGCTTCTTCGCCGGGTTCCTCACCGCTCCCGCCGCGGCGGCGGCCGGGCTGCTCGCCGTCGCCGAGGTGGCACGCACCCGTTACCACCAGCCGGTCAACCCGGCCAGCCTGGATCCGGTGGTCACCGGCAGCCGGGGCCGCCTGCGGTTCGAGTCGTTCTCCGGCTGCTGCGGGGTGTACGCGCGGATGGACGTGCTGCCGGCCGGGCTGGACGGCGAGATCAGCGGCCACGGCACCACGAACGTGGACGTCAACCCGCCGCTGCGGGAGGCGCTGGCCCGGGTCGGCGGCATCGAGCCGCTGCACGTGGCGGTCGGCCCGGACGACCTGACCGTCTCCACGATGGATGGGGCGGTGGTCGAGCGGAAGGTGCCGCTGCCCGGCCGCTGGCTGCGCGGCTTCGCCGAGGTGCACATGCTCACCGCCGGCTTCGAGCCGCGCGCCGAGATCCCGGCGACGGAGGCGGCGGCGTTCCTGCGCCGGCTGCCGGCCGCGAACGACCGGAGCGTGCTGTGGGCGGTGCCCGCCGGGCGTACGCTGCGGCTGACCTCCCGCCCGGTGCCGGGCGCTGTCTGCCTGGCCGGCGCGGGCCGGCTCGCGGCGCTGCGCGGCGTGCTGCGGCACGCGCGCTCCCTGCGGGTGTACGGCCCGGCGGTGCGCGCCGGGTCGCCGGCCCTGCCGAGCACGTGGGAGCTGGACACCGGGGCGCTGCGGGTGTCGCTCACGTTGTCCCCCGAGCCGTACCGGGGGTTCTCCGGTGAGGGCGCGGCCCTGGCGGCGCTCGCCGGCGACGACGTGGTCGACGACGCGGAGCTGGTGGGCGCGCTGCTCAACTGGGATCCGGCGATCGACGTGGCAGCGCTGGCCGACGCCGCCGCGCTGCCCGACGAGCGGGTGCGGGCCGCGCTCGCCCAGCTGGGCACCGCCGGGCGGGTCGGGTACGACGTGGCGGACGGGGCGTACTTCCACCGGGTCATGCCCTACGACGCGGGCCGCGCGGAGCGGGACAACCCTCGGCTGGTCGGCGCGCGGGCGCTCGTCGAGCGTAGCGCCGTCGAGCGCGACGGCGAGAACGCGACGGTACGCACCGACGACGAGGTCTACCGGGTACGCCGCCACCCGGACGGCGCGTACTCGTGTTCCTGCCGCTGGTGGGCGCGGCACCGGGGGCAGCGGGGGCCGTGCCGGCACGCGCTGGCCGTGTCGATGGTCGCGGCACCGGTGGAGGCGCTGTCGTGAGGGAGTTCTTCAAGCCGCTGGTAAGCGGACGGCCGTCGCGGGTCCGGTCGGCGCTGGCCGAGCTGGACGAGCCGGTCCGCCGGGCGCTCGGCGAGGCCCTGGTCGCCCACGTCCGGCAGCGGCGGGATGCCTGGTGGTGGAATGCCGAGGCGACCGCGCTGGCGGTGGCCGCCGTCGGCACGCTCAGCACCCCGGCAAAGGTGGCCGCGTTGCTGGGCCGCCGGTCGGTCTGGCTCGACGACGCCGATCCGGCGCCGGTGGTCGAGGCCGCCCGGGAACGCGGGGTGACCTGGCTGGCCGACGTGGCGTACAAGCTGGCCGACCGGCTCCCCCGGGACCGGATGCTCGCGGGCTGGCGGTTCGTCGCCGGTCTCCTGCTGGCGGAGAAGGCGCCGCCGCCGACCGGGGACGACTTCGTGCGTGGCTGGGCCGCCGCGCAGGGCTCGCCGGACCCGCGCGGGACGCGCCCACCGACTGTGGACCGGCTGCGCGCGGACCCGTTCCTCGACGCACTGCTGCCGCGCCTGTTCGAGGTGGACGGTGTGGGCACCGAGCTGGCCCGCGGCGACGGCGCGGGCACGGACGCGGATGCGCTGCCCCGGGCTCTGGCGGCGCTGGCCGCGGAGGGCCGGCTCGACCGGTCGGTCCTGCTCAACGGCGTCCTCGGCCGGCTGCTGCGCGGCGACCGGCCGGGCGCGCTGCGCCCGTTCCTGGTCCTGCACGACCTGCTGGCGCCGGCCCCGGACGAGGTGGCGACGCGGTCGAGCGCCTATCTGCGGCTGCTCACCGACGGGCCGGGACCGGTGGCCCGCCTCGCTCAGCGGACGCTCCGGCAGGCCGGCGACGCCGCCGAGCCGGAGGCGCTGTGGGAGGCCGCGCGGACGGTGCTGGCCCGGCCGGAGAAGGCACTGGTCCGGGCGCAGGTGTCCTGGCTCGACCGGCTGGCCCGGCAGCACCCGGATCAGGCCGCGGAGATCGGCGCGGTGCTCGCCGTCGCGGCCGATCATCCGGACGCCGGCCTGCGCGAGCGCGCGCTGACGCTGGCGCAGCGGCACGGCCACCGGCCGGTCGCCGTCACCACGGTTGCCGAGGCCCGCGACGACCTGCCGCCGCCGCTGCCGGCGGCGGACGCGCCGCCGCCGATCGACGACGTGGACGAGCTGGTGGAGGAGGTCGCGGCGTCGCTCGGCCGGCGCTGGCCCGCGCTGACCACGGAACGCGTCATGGACGGACTGGTCCGGCTCGGCACCGCCGACCGCGAACGGCTCGCGGCGGCTCTCCTGCCTGTGGTGCGCCGCGAGCGGGTCGGCGCGTACGACCATCCCTGGTCGGTGTTCAAAATCTCGGCCCAGATGCACGGGCTGCTGCTTGCCGTCTGCGGCGAGGCCGAGGCGGCGATCCGCCGCGACAAGTGGAGCACGCTGCTGGCCGAGTCCCGCCCGCGCGCGCCGTTCCCGTTCCGCGGTGGTGCGCCGGTTCCGGCCACACGCCGGCCCGCGCCCGTCCAGCTCGCCTGCACCCGCCTGGCCGAGATCGGGCAGCGGCTGGACGGCCGCGACGACCCAGGCCTGCTGTCCGCGCCGACCTCGGTCACCGGGGCGATCGAGCCGGTGGCGCTCTACGAACGGATCGCGGCGCTGGGTGACCGTCCGGTGTGGCGCTGGGATCTCGCGCAGGCCCTGCTGCGCCTGCCGGCCGGCGTCGACGGGCCGCTGGCCGAGCGTGCCGCGACGCTGCGCACGCCGGCCGGCGACGAGCTGGCCCGCTGGCTGCGCGGCGACGCCGTGCCGGCCCCGGCGCAGCAGGTGGTGGCGGTGGGCCGGCGGGCGCGGTCGGCCGGGTACGACTGGGGCTACGACCAGCTGCCCGAGGGCCGGACGCTCGTCGCGCTCACCCCGCCGGACGGCGTCGAGGACCGGCTCGGCCTGCTCACCCTGACGCCCAGGCCGATCGGCCGGTGGACCGACAGCTGGGGTGACGTCTGGCCGGCCGTCCTGCCTGGGCACCGGGGTGTGGTCGCCGCCCACCTGCTGCCCGAGGTGGCCGGCGCGGCGCAGGAGGACAGCCTCGGGCACGCCGCGGCCCTGCCGGTGCTGGCCGAGTGCACCGGCGCGGGCGGACCGGCCCTCGATCTGGCGCTGGCCTACGGGTTGTGCGCCCGCCACGAGGCGGACCGGGTGGCCGCGCTCGACGCGGTGCTGATCCTGGCCGCCGCGGGTGACCTGGACGCGCCGGCGACCGGCGGGCACCTCGGCGCGCTGGCGGCCGGCGGGCAGGTGACGCTGACGCGGGCGGTCACGCCGCTGCGCGACGCGGTGGCGGCGGGCGCCCCGCTGAGCGTGTGGCTGCTGCTCGCCGCGGCGTTGCCGCCGCTGCTGGCCGAGCCGGCACCGCCCCGGGGCACACCCGACCTGCTGGCGCTGGCGGCGGAGACCGCGACCGCGACGGGGGTGCGGATCGAGATACCGGGGCTGGCCGACGTGGTGGCCCGGGGCGGCGGCAGCCGGCTGGTCGCCGAGGCCCGCCGGCTCACCGCCGCCCTGGCCGCCTGAGCCGGCACGTCGACAGCGGGGGCACAACCGCACCGGGCGGACCGGTCAGGCGTGCCCGTCCCGGGGCAGGTAGCCGCGCAGCGCCTCGAACTGGGCCACTGTCAGGTAGGACGGGTTCGCCGCCTGCGGCTGCCGGAGCACCTCCGCGCCGGCCAGCCGTGGGTCGGCGCGCATCAGGTCGCGGCGTACCCGCAGCGGCTCGTCCAGGATCGTCAGGTCCAGCGGCGCGGTCCACGTCTCGCCCGGTGCCCCGGGCACGGCAGGGGCGGCGAGCCGGCCGACGCCCCAGACGCCGTACGGCGCGCGGCCCCGGCTGCCGCTGGCCCAGAACACCACCGGCTGGCCGGCGCGCATGAGGCGTACCCGGTAGCCGGGGCGGACGCACCAGCCGCTCACGCGCGGGTCGGCGGCGAAGCGGGCCGCCAGGTCCACCGCGTCCGCGTTGCCCTTGATCAACCAGGCGCCGAGGTCGTCGAGAGTCACGCGCCGGTCGGTCATCCGCCCATTCTGCGGCCCACCCGGCAGTCCCGCCGGACAGCCCGCACGGCCACGACGGCAGCGGTCAGATGATCAGGTGGGTCCAGTAGGTGAGCCACACCGCGAACAACGCGCCCTGCACCAGCGCCAGCACGGCGGTGAGCCAGCCGTCGAGGCCGCGTCGCCGCGCCCAGCGGGCCAGCACGAACGCCACGGGGAAGGCGGCGAGCAGGTAGCGCAGCAGGCTCTTGTACACCGGCGGCCCCATCGACAGCGGCACCAGCACCATGACGAGCGTGTAGACCAGGTACGGCCAGTCGGCGCGGCGGCGCAGCCCGACGACCGCCACCGCCACCGTCGCCACGGCGATCCAGACCCGCAGCGCGTCGGCCGAGTTGCCGCCGGTCAGCGCGGACGCGGCGGTCGTGATCGGGTTCTGCAGCCGGATCCCCCAGCCGGTCTCCTGGGCGTGCTGGTAGGCGAACCAGTCGCCGCTCTGCCACCGGCAGAACGCCATGAACGTCAGCCAGCCCGCCGGGACCAGCAGCAGCGGCCAGCCCTGCCGCACCAGGCGCGGCCACCGCCGGGGACCGGCCCGCCACCCGTGCTCGCGCAGCAGCACCAGCGCCAGCGGCACCACCACGAGGAAACCGACCGAGCGGCTCATCGCCAGGAAGTAGCCGACGACGCCGACGAACAGCCAGCGGCCTCGCTCGGCGTACCAGAAGGCGGCCAGCGCCAGGCAGACGAACAGCGACTCGGTGAGCGCCGCCTGGAACAGGAACGCCGTCGGCAGGAGCAGCAGGTACCGGACCGCCCGCCGCCCGCCGGCCGGTCCCGCGCCGCCGAGCAGCCGGCCCCCCAGCCGGTACGCGTAGTAGAGCTGGACCACCAGCGCCACGTTGCTCACCAGCAGCAGCGCCCAGGCGGTGTGCCCGCCGAGCAGCGGCGCGAGCGGCCGGGCCAGGAACGGGTAGAGCAGCGGGAAGCCGAAGTCCGGCCACGGCCGGTCCAGCGGCAGGCGGGCCAGGTGCTCGTAGAGGAACGAGTCCCAGGCGAACCAGAGCGAGAACCAGCGGTGGGACGAGATCGCGTCCTGCTGGGCACGCATCGCGGTCTCGGCGGGCGGTGGCGCGCCCGGCACCCCGTCCCACGCGGCGAGCACCAGCACGCCGATCAGACTGAGCACGAGCTTCGACCCGGCGAAGACGGCGAGCACGAACCCCCACGGCTCCGGCAGCCGGCGGGCGACTGCCGCTGCCCGCGACCACCATCGGGTACGCCCCGCGCGTGTGCCGCCACCGGCCGCGCGGTCGGGCCCGACGTCGGCGCGTGCCGAGACGCCGGGGTCGGCCGCTCGGTCCGGCCGGGCTGTGCCGCCGGGCCGGGCCGGGCCGCCGGGGTCGGCGGCACGATCGGGTCCGGCCGTGCCGCCGGGCTCGGCCCGCCCTTCGTCCGCCATCGCGCTCCCGCCGTCCGGCCCTCGGGCCGGCTCGCCCGGCCGCAAAACCCGGTGCGCGTTCCCCGTCCGGACCGGCTCACACCCGCCGGACCGGCGGGAACCGGCAGGTGAGGACGCCGCCAGGGCGGGTAAGCGCGCTGCCGCATCGGCGGGCGAGGGGGCGCGTACGGCATGGGCGACGGCGACGGGACCGTGATCATCGGGGCGGGGCCGGCCGGGCTGACCGCCGCGTACGAGCTGCTGCGGCACGGCGAGCCGGTCCGGGTCTACGAGGCCGACGACGTGGTGGGCGGGATCAGCCGGACGGTGGAGCGTGACGGCTGGCGCTTCGACATCGGCGGGCACCGCTTCTTCACCAAGGTGTCCCGGGTCGAGGACTTCTGGCACGAGATCCTGCCCGACGAGGACTTCCTGCTCCGGCCGCGGATGAGCCGGATCTACTACCGGGGCGCGCTGTTCGACTACCCGCTCAGCGCCGGCAACGCGCTGCGCAACCTCGGCCTGCTGGAGGCGGTGCGCTGTCTGGGCTCGTACGGCCGGGCCCGGCTGCGCCCGCCGAAGGACCAGTCGCACTTCGAGGGGTGGGTGTCGGCGCGGTTCGGCTGGCGGCTCTACTCGATCTTCTTCAAGACGTACACGGAGAAGGTCTGGGGGATGCCGGCGGACCGGTTGCAGGCCGACTGGGCCGCCCAGCGGATCAAGAACCTGTCGCTGGCCACGGCGATGCGCAACGCGCTGCTGCCCCGCCGCAACCGCACAGACGTGACGAGCCTGATCGAGGAGTTCCAGTACCCGAAGCACGGCCCGGGGATGATGTGGGAGCGCTGTGCCGAGGAGGTCACCGCGCGGGGCGGCACCGTGCGTACCGGCGCCTGGGTGACCGAGGTGCACCGGGATCCGGCCGCGCGGCGGGCCACCGCCGTGACGGTGGCCGGCGCGGGCGGGGAGCGCACCGAGCCGGCCGACCACGTGATCTCCTCGATGCCGATCTCCGCGCTGGTGCGGGCGATGCGCCCGGAGGCGCCGCCCGAGGTGCGGGCCGCCGCCGACGACCTGCGGTACCGGGACTTCCTGACCGTGGCGCTCGTGGTGCCCGAGGAGTTCTCGTTCCCGGACAACTGGATCTACGTGCACGACCCGGCCGCCCGGGTGGGCCGGATCCAGAACTTCGGCTCGTGGTCGCCGTACCTGGTCAAGGACGGGCGGACCTGCCTGGGGCTGGAGTACTTCGTCTTCGAGGGCGACGAGATGTGGCGGACGCCGGACGCGGAGCTCGTCGCGTTCGCCACCGCCGAGCTGGAACGCCTCGGCCTGGTGAAGTCCGGGTGCGTCGAGGCGGGCCACGTGGTCCGGATGCCGAAGGCGTACCCGGTCTACGACGAGCGGTACCAGCGCAACGTCGACGTGATCCGGGACTGGCTGGCCGCGAACGTGCCGAACGTGCACCCGGTCGGGCGCAACGGCATGCACCGGTACAACAACGCCGACCACTCGATGCTGACGGCGATGCTGACCGCGGAGAACATCGCGCACGGCGCGGGCCACGACGTCTGGACCGTCAACGTCGAGCAGGACTACCACGAGCAGCGCAGCCCGTCGCGGCACGGCACCGGCCGGGACGCGCCGGTCGTCCCGGCCCGGCGGTGAGGCCCGGCGCGTGAGGGTGGTCATAACCACTGGACGAGCGCCGCCGCGGTGCTGCTAGCCTTCTGGGCAGGTCATGAGCGCCAGCGCGAAGCCCCGGCTCGCTGGCCGGCAACCCTCCTCCGCGGTGGGGTGCCCCGGGTGAAGACCAGGCACCGGCAGCCGCCGGTGCAAGCGTGGCCTGGCACCCAGGTCAGCAACAGACCAGGGAGACCGATGTCCGCACCACCCTCCACCCCATCCGGCGACGTCGCCGCGTACCCGGCCCGCTTCGCGCTGGTCAAGCGCCGCCACGTCGACCTGATGCGGGTGTGCAGCGACGGCTGTCGCCTCGCGCGCTGAGCGAGCGCCACCCCTCCTTTCCCCGATCCACCTTCTCCGGCCCGGCCGTCCGTCCGGCGGGCCGGCGTCGACGCGCACCCCGCGCGTCCGTCCACTCTGGAGAGACATCGTGCGTTTCCGTACCGTCCTGACCCGTGCCGCCGCCGTCGGCGCGGCCGCCCTGCTCGCCGTCACCGCGCTCACCGCCTGCGGCGACGACACCGACGCGGCCGACAACCCGTACGGCCTGCTCCAGCCCGGCGTGATCCGCGCCGGCACGCTCACCGACGCCCCGCCGAACGTCTTTTTGAAGGACGGCGAGTTCACCGGCTTCGACAACGAGCTGCTGCGCGCCGTGGCCGCCAAGATCGGCCTGAAGGTGGAGTTCGTCGGCACCGACTTCTCCGGCCTGCTCGCGCAGGTCAACAGCGGCAAGTTCGACGTGGGCAGCTCCTCGATCACGATCACCGAGGCGCGGAAGAAGACCGTCGACTTCGGCAACGGCTACGACTTCGGCTACTTCGGCCTGGACGTGCCCGCCGGCTCCCCGATCACCGGCTTCGACCAGCTCGCCGGCAAGCGGGTGGTGGTGGTCCAGGGCACCGTGCAGGACGACTACGCCACCAAGCAGAACCTCGACCCGGTGCGGGTGCCCGACTACAACAGCGCGATCAACCAGCTCAAGGCCGGCACCGCTGACGCCTGGATCGCCCCGGCCGAGATCGGCGACAAGTCCGCCGCCGACGCCAACGGCAAGATCAAGGTCGCGGCGAAGCAGCTCAGCCCCACCCCGACCGCGTACGCGGTGGCGAAGGGCGACGACAAGCTGCGCGAGGCGCTCAACAAGGGCCTGGACGAGGTGATCGCGGACGGCACGTGGAGCCGCCTGCAGGCCGAGTACTACCCGGGGCGGCCGGTGCCGGCCGACTTCAAGCCGGGCAGCGGGTCGGTGGCAGTGCCGTCGCCGACGGCCGCCTCCTGAACCGGTAACCGAGCACGAGCAGGGCGGACGGAGCGGACATGGATCCACTGAGCACGCTGTGGGAGACGTTCTTCGACTGGGACTCGATGCGCGAGGCGCTGCCCGAGATGCTCACCGTCGGGCTGCCCAACACGCTCACCCTGGCGGTCTCCGCCGCCCTGCTCGGCTCGGTGCTGGGCATGCTGCTGGCCGTCGCCGGCATCTCGCGTACCCGATGGTTGCGGTGGCCGGCGCGGGTCTACACCGACGTGTTCCGCGGCCTGCCGGCCGCGGCGACCATCCTGCTCATCGGCGTGGGCCTGGCGCCGCTCGGCATGCAGGTGTGGGGCCCGAACCCCTATCCGCTGGGCGTGCTGGCGCTGTCGCTGATCGCCTCGGCCTACCTGGGCGAGATCTTCCGGGCCGGCATCCTGAGCGTGGAGGCCGCCCAGTTGGAGGGCGCGCGGGCGCTCGGCTTCTCCTGGGGCGAGGCGATGCGCCTGGTGATCATCCCGCAGGGCGTACGCCGGGTCCTGCCCGCCTGGGTCAACCAGCTCATCGCGCTGATCAAGGACTCCAGCCTGGTCTACTTCCTCGGCCTGCTGGCCAGCCAGCGGGAGCTGTTCCGGATCGGGCAGGACTACGCGGCGAACACCGGCAACCAGTCCGCGCTGCTGCTGGCTGGTCTGTTCTACCTGGTGCTGACCGTGCCGCTGACCCACGCGGTCAACTGGCTGGACCGGCGCCTGCGGCAGGGCCGCCCGGCCGCGCCGCCCGAGCCGGAGCCCGACGCCGAGCCGGCCGACCTGACCCCGTCCGGAAAGGACCCGCGATGACCACCGCCACCACGACCTCGGTCAGCCTGGCCGTCCGCGACGTGCACCTGGCCTTCGGCGCGCACCGGGTGCTGCGCGGCGCGGACCTGGACGTGGCCCGGGGCCGGGCGGCCTGCGTGATCGGCCCGTCCGGCTCCGGCAAGTCGACGCTGCTGCGCACCATCAACCGGCTGATCGAGCCGGACCGGGGCGACGTGCTGCTGGACGGGCGCAGCGTGCTGCGCGACGACCCGGACGCGCTGCGCCAGCGCATCGGCATGGTGTTCCAGCAGTTCAACCTGTTCCCGCACCTGAGCGTGCTGCGCAACATCACGCTGGCGCTGCGCAAGCTCAAGAAGCTGAGCGAGGACGAGGCGGTGGCGCTCGCCCGCGCCCAGCTCGACCTGGTCGGCCTGGCCGGCAAGGCGGACGCGCGGCCGGCGCAGCTCTCCGGCGGCCAGCAGCAGCGCGTCGCCATCGCGCGGGCGCTGGCGCTGCGCCCGCAGGTGATGCTCTTCGACGAGGCGACCAGCGCGCTGGACCCGGAACTGGTGAAGGGCGTGCTCGCGGTGATGGCGGACCTGGCCGCCGCCGGGATGACCATGGTCGTGGTGACGCACGAGATGGGGTTCGCGCGCAGCGTCGCCGACACTGTGGCGTTCATGGACGCGGGAGTGGTGCTTGAGGCCGGGCCGCCGGAGGCGGTGTTCGACGCGCCGGAGCATCCCCGGCTGCGGCGCTTCCTGTCCCAGGTGCTCTGACATCCCCGGTGCGGTGCGCCGCGCCCGGACGCGCCCTCAGCCCTTCACCGCGCCGATCAGCACGCCCTTGACGAAGTGCCGCTGGATGAACGGATAGACGGCGACGATCGGCGCGACGGTCAGCACCACCACCGCCATCTTGACCGCCTCGGTCGGTGGCATGGTCACCCCGCTGCTCCCACCGGAGGTGTGCGGAGCCTGCCCGGCCAGCAGGTAGCTCTGCAGCACCCGCTGGATCGGGTACATGTCGTTGCTGTCGATGAACAGCAGCGCGTCGAACCAGACGTTCCAGTAGCTGACCGCGTAGAACAGGCCGACCACGGCGATCACCGCGCGGGACAGCGGCAGCACGATGCGCGCGAGCGTCCGGAAGTCGCTCGCGCCGTCGATGCGGGCGCTGTCCAGCAGCTCCGACGGGATGCCCTGGAAGAACCCGCGCACCACGACCAGGTTGAACACGCTGATCGCCGGCGGCAGGACCAGCGCCCAGATGGTGTCCTTCAGCCCCAGCCCGGTGACCACCAGGTAGCGCGGCACCAGCGGCGGGTAGACCAGGAACGGGATCAGGAAGTACGCCAGCAGCCAGCGGTGGCCCAGCGAGCCCGGCCGGGACAGCCCGTACGCGGCGAGCACTGTGACGGTCAGCGCGATGGCGGTGCCGAAGACGGTGACCAGCGTACTGATCCACAGGGCCCGGGTGACAGCGCCGCCGGCGAAGATCGTCTCGTACGCGGACGTGTCGACGCCCCTGGGCACGACCACCAGTCCGCCGGCCCGCGCGATGGTCTCCCGGGAGGAGAGGCTGGTCACCAGGATCACCCAGAGCGGGAACAGCACGCCCGCCACCAGCAGGGTGAGCATGACGGCCTTGAGCCCCTGGCCGAGGGGGGTGGGCGGTTCCTGCCACACCGGCCGGCGCTGTCGGTCGCCGGCGACCCGGCGGATGAGCGTGGTCACTTCGAGTAGATCCCTCGTTCGCCGAGCATGTGCGCCACGCGGTTGGCGGCCAGGATCAGCACCAGCCCGATGACGGCCTTGAACAGTCCGGCCGCCGCGCCGTAGCCGTAGTTCCCGGTGGCGATGGAGAAGTGGTAGACGAAGGTGTCGAGCACCTCGGCAGCCTGCCGGCCGACGGCGTCGCGTTGCAGGAGGAACTGCTCGAAGCCGACGGAGAGCGCGTCACCCAGGCGCAGGATGAGCAGCAGCACGATCACCGGCCGCAGGCCGGGCAGCGTGATGTGCCACAGCCGCCGCCACCGGCCGGCACCGTCCGCGGCGGCGGCCTCGTAGAGGTTCTGGTCGATGGTGGACAGCGCGGCCAGGAAGACGATCGTGCCCCAGCCGACGTCCTTCCACACCGCCTCGACGGTGACCAGGACGATGAACGTGTCCGGGTTGGTCATCACGTTCCACGGCTGCGTCCCGGCCTCGCGCATGGTCTGCGCGAGCAGCCCGGCGCCGCCGAGCATCGCCACGAAGAACGTCACCACCAGCACCCAGCTGAAGAAGTGCGGCAGGTAGACGATGGTCTGGATCAGTCCGCGCAGCCGGCTGGACAGCAGGTTGTGCAGCGCGATCGCCAGCAGGATCGGCAGCGGGAAGAAGAACACCAGCTGGAACGCGGTGATCGCCAGCGTGTTGCGGAACGCGTCCCAGAACGCCGGGTCGTCGAAGAGCAGCTGGAACTGCCCGAAGCCGATCCAGTCGCTGTGCAGGAACGCCTGCCACGGGTTGTCGCCCAGGTAGGGGTTGTAGTCCTGGAAGGCGATCACGTTGCCGGCGATCGGCAGGTAGCTGAAGATCAGCAGGATTCCGAAGCCGGGCGCCACCATGGCGAGCAGTTGCCAGTCCCGGCGCAGCCGGGTGCGCAGCGGCACCCGGCGGCGGGACGGGCGGCGACGGGGCGGGCGGCCCGGTGGGGCCGGCGCGTCCGGCCGGGCCCGCTCGGGCCCGGCCAGGACGGCCGGCTCGTTCACCGGCCCTCCTTCGGCAGCGAGTCGGCGAGCAGCTTTCGGGCCTCCTCGCCGCCGTTCGCCTTCCACTCCTTGACGATGGCGTCCACGTCGCTGAGCGGTCGGCGGCCGCGCAGCACGTCGGTGAACTTGTCCTCGGTGGGCACCTGGTTGGCCTTGTAAGCGGCCGGCATCTCCAGCTTCACGCCCGCCCAGGGGTTGGGCTCCATGTGCTTGACCATCTCGTTGGAGTACGCGAGCACGTCCGGCACGAAGCGCGGGGTGTCCGGGAACGGCCCGATGGTGGGGTTGCGGCCGCTGATGAAGAAGTACTGGTTGGCGATCTCCTTGAACGCCAGGTCGGTCTTGACCGGGCCGTTCGGCGACGGGGTGTGGTGCTTGCCCGCGACCCCGAAGTCCCGCAGCTGGGCCTCCTGGCTGCCCAGTGGCGCGGAGCACCAGTTGATGATCCGCAGCAGCTCCTGGACCCGGTCCTTGCCGAGGCCCTTCTTGACGAACGTGTAGGAGATCGGCTCGTCGTCGCCCCAGACCAACGGGTCGCCGCCGGTGGCGGAGAAGATCGGCACCGCCTGGATGTTGAGCTTGGGGTTGGTCTTCTGGTGCTCGGCCTGGGCGCCCTGCCAGAAGCCGACGCCGTCCTGGAGGAACACGATCGCGCCGTTCTTGGCGAACAACTGCTTGGCGTCCGCGCCCTTGCTGGCCACGACGTCCGGGTGGACCAGGCCGTCCGCGTAGATCTTGGCCATGACCTCCAGCGCGCGGCGGAACTCCTCGGTCTCGTACTTGAACTCGGGCGTGCCGTCAGACTTGACCCGCCACCCGCCCTTGTGGCCCGGCACCTTGTGGAACATCTGGATCATGGCGAAGACGTCGTTGAACGCCCACACCTTGCGCGCCGGGTCGGTGACCTGCTTGGCCGCGGCGAGCAGGCCGTCCAGGTTCGCCGGCACGGCCAGGCCGCGGGCGTCGAGCACGTCCTTGCGGGTGAACATTGCCCACGGGAACGGCCCGTCAGTTGGGTTGGGCACGGACATGATCCGCTCGTTCCACACCGCACGCCGCCAGGCCCCGGTGGGGAAGCTCGCCAGCATCGGGTACGCGCCGGCGGCGTCGCCCTTGAGGTGGTCGGTCAGGTCCTCGAAGAGCACCTTGATCGCCTCGGCGAAGCGCGGGATCTTCTCCACCTCCCACCCCGGTACGCACAGCAGGTCCGGGACGTCCCGCGCACCGAGCATGGCGTTGAGCTTGTCGGCGTACGTGTTGCCGTCCTGGATGGTGAAGTTGACGGGCGTGCCCAGCTCTGCGTTCACGGCCTGGAGGTAGGCGCTCTGCGCCACCCCGGGCGGTGCCGGGCCCCAGGCCGGGGTCATCGCGGTGACCTGCTTGCCGCTGGTGCCGGGCTTGTCGGTGATGGCGTCGACGAGCATCGTCGGGTAGCTGGTGTAGCCGTCGGGCACCGGGCGGGTGCCGACGATGTCGGGTTTGATGCCGCCGGGCAGGTCCTTGCGGGTGGGCAGCAGGCCGGAGACGGCGTCGAGGTTCTGGGCGGCGCCGGAGCCGGCCGGCTTCTCCGAGCAGCCGGCGAGCAGCGGGCCGGTGGCGGTGGCGGCCACGCCGAGGCCGACCAGGCCGAGGAAGCGGCGGCGGGAGGAGCCCGGGTCGGGGTGGTGCGCGGTCATCGGTCCCCCTTCGGGAAGGGAAGCGCAGCGGATTAGTTCGTATGGATGGTCAACAAACTAATCACGACCGTGAGCTTGCACAAGGGCGGACCGGATCGACACGGCGGTCAGGCCGGGCAGCGGTCGGACAACGCGTACCGGGTGAGGACCACGTCGCCGATCTGGCGCACCTCGACCACCCGGGCCCGGCGCCCCGCGTGCCACGGGAAGCGGCCGTCCCCGACGAAGCGCGGCGCCCGCCTGTCCCCCACGAAGAACGGCGCCACCACCAGGTGCAACTCGTCGGCCAGGCCGGCGGTCAGGAACTGGCGGTGCACCATGCCGCCGCCCTCCACCATCAGGCGCGTCACCCCACGCCCGGCCAGGTCGGCCACCACCGCCTCCGGGGTGGCCGGATCCCCCGCGTCGACCACCGTCGACACGGCGCCCACCTGCTCGCGGGCCTTGTCCACCACGCCGCTCGGGCAGTAGACCAGCTTGAGCCCGTCACCGGTGGTGAAGAACCGGGCACCCGGATCGAGGTCACCGCTGCCGGTGACAGTCACCTTCACCGGCGACGGCGGCAACCCGCGCGCCACCCGCTCGGCCCGCCGTTGCTCGCTGCGCACCAGCAGGCGGGGGTCGTCGCGGCGCACGGTGGCCGCGCCCACCAGGATCGCGTCGCACCCGGCCCGGGTCGCGTCGACCCGGTCCAGGTCGTCGTCGTTCGACAGCAGCAGCCGCTCGGCGCTGGCGTCGTCGATGTAGCCGTCGATCGACATCGCGCAGCTGAGCAGCACGTACGGGCGGGTGGTCACGGCACGAACGGCAGGTCGAGGGCGTGGTCGGCGCGGGTCACCTTGGCCGCCAGATAGCCGGCGTTGGCCGGGGACAGGTGCACGCCGGTGGACACCCGGTCGGCCACCGTCACGCCGAGGCGTTCGAGCTGGGCCGCCTTGTCCGGGTTGTTGCTGAGCAGGGCCACCCGGTCCACGCCCAGCGCGGCGAGCATCTGCGCGGCCACCGTGTAGTCGCGCTCGTCCGCGCCGCGCCCGAGCGCGAGGTTCGCCTCGTACGTGTCGAGGCCGTCGTCCTGCAGGGCGTACGCGTCGAGCTTGGCGTACAGGCCGATGCCGCGCCCCTCCTGCCGCAGGTAGAGCAGGTAGCCACCGGCCTCGGCGATGCGCTGTACCGCCTCGCGCAACTGCGGCCCGCAGTCGCAGCGCTGACTGCCGAACACGTCCCCGGTGAGGCACTCGCTGTGCGGGCGGACCAGCGGCGGGTCGGCCTCGGTGTGCTCACCGAGCCCGAACGCCAGGTGCTCGCGTCCGTCGACGAGACCGTGGAAGGTGTGCACGCGGGCCGTCGTCACGTAGCCGTCGGGGAACCGGAGCGGAACCGTCACGCGGGTCCGGACCGTCGCGGTGGGCAGCGTTTCGTCCATGGTTCTCCTGTCGTCCGGTCGCCGGGCGGACCCGGCGACGCACACCTCGCTCCCCCACCGTAGGCGGGATCACCGACAGTTGCCGGGCTCGCGCCGGGGCATCCGCCGTGCCAGCAGCACCGCGGCGCCCGGCAGGCTGGCCACCAGGACCAGCGCGCCGTACACAGTGCCGGTCGCCACACCCTGCGCGGCGGTCAGCCCGGCCGAGGCGAACGCCCACGCGGCCACGCCCTCGCGCGGCCCGAAACCACCCACGTTCAGCGGCACCGCCATCGCCATCAGGGCCAGCAGCGTCAGCGGCAGCAGATGCGACAGCGGGGCGTCCGCGCCGGCCGTGCGGGCGGCCACCACGAACGTGGCCAGGTGACCGGCGAACACCACTGTCGAGGCGACCACCACACCGGCCCACGTCCGGCGGCCCAGCACCCCGGAGCGGACGTCGGCGACAGCGGTCCGGGCCGCCCGGGCGAGGCGGGACGCGCCGGAGCGGGGCACCGCGCGGGCGGCGAGCACCAGCGCCAGCGCGACCACGGCGAGCACGGCGGCCAGCGCGGGCAGGTACCGGCGTACCGGCGACGGGAACGCGGCGAGCAGCGCCACCGCGATCACCACCTGCACCACCTGCCCGGCGGTGCGCTCCCAGACCACCGCCCGCACGCCCCGGGCCACGTCCCCGGCGTCGCGGCCGTGCCGTACCGCCCGGTGCACGTCGCCGAGCACGCCACCGGGCAGCGTGGAGTTCAGGAAGACGGCCCGGTAGCAGTGCGCCACCGCCGCGCGCATCGGCAGCCGTACGCCCAGCCCGCCGGCGACCAGCGACCAGCGCCAGGCGCAGCAGACGGTGGTGATCACGCCGATGCCGAGCGCGGCGGCCAGCGCGGGCGCGTCGATCAGGCGCAGCCCGGCCAGGAACGGGCCGGTGCCCACCGACGCGACGAGCACGGCGAGCACGGCGAGCCCGAGCAGCGGACGTACCCAGGCTCCGTTCGGCCGGGACCGGCGCGGCCGGGCCGGTACGGATGCGACGGCCGGTACGGGCCCGGCGACGGCGACGTGTGACAAACGGTCCTCCCTTGTTCCCACCGGTTGTCACGTGCCGACGGCCGGTACGGTTCAGCCGGCGAGCAGGTCGGCGTGGTGCAGCACCACTCCGAGCCGTCCGGCGGCGGCCTCGGCGAGCCGCCACCTGTGATACGTCGCGGCGGGCCCGGACAGATGCGGTAGTTCCTCGACGGCCGCCTCGACCCAGCCGGTGAGCCACTCGGCGGCCAGTTCCGCCTGCTCCGGGCCGAGCCGCCACGGGGTCGGCCGCACGAGCGTGTCGACGCCGTGCCGGCGGAACGCGGCCACCGTGACGTCCACCGCGTCCGGGCCGAGCAGGACCCGGCCGTCGACGGTACGGCGCTGGTGGGCGTTGAACGCTGCGGTCAGCTCGGCGTCCAGCGGGTCCGGCGGGCTGAACTCGGCCCGGCCGGTCACGGTGAGCGCGAACAGCGTCGGGTGGCCGGCGCAGGCCGCCGCCATCCGTTCGACCTCCTCGGCGGTGAGCATGTCCAGCAGCGCGGACGCGGTGACCAGATGGGCGTCGGCGAGGTCGGCGGCGGTCAGCCGGGTGACATCGGAGTCGCGCGTGGTCACCGTGACCTCGGCGCCGTCGGCGGCGGTGAGCCGTCCGGCCCGGGCCAGCGCGAGCAGGTCCGCGTCGCGTTCGTGCAGTACCCAGTGTTGCGGGCCGGGTAGCCGGGGCGCGAGCCAGCGGGCCATCGAGCCGGTGCCGCTGCCCAGGTCGTGCACGACGAGCGGGCGGCCGGCGGGCAGCCGGTCGCGGACCGCGTCGGCCAGCTCGGCGCTGCGGGCCGCCGCGTCGGCGGGCTCACGCAGTCGCAGCCAGTCCGCGAAGCCGGGCGGGAGTGAGGTGGTCATGCCGCGGTCGCCTCCTTCAGTGCCGTCGCCAGCCGGTCCACGGTGACCGGCCAGCCGGTGAGGGTGTGCCGCCGCTGCCGGGCGGCGTGGCGCAGCCGGTCCCGCAGGCCGGCGTCGGTGAGCCAGCGCCGCAGCGCCGCGGCGGTCGCACCAGGATCGTCCGGCGGCACCAGCAGGCCGGGCCGGTCGCCGCCGGGGGCGTGCCCGAGCGTGTCCGGCAGGCCGCCGGTGTCGCTAACCAGCACCGGTACGCCACGGGCCAGCGCCTCGGTGACCACCATCCCGTACGTCTCCCGCCGGGAGGGCGCAACCAGCAGATCCGCGGCGGCGTACGTGGCGGCCAGGTCCGTGCCGGTGCGTGGTCCGGTCAGCCGGACCCGGCCGCCGAGACCTGTGGCGTCGAGGCGCCCGCGCAACCCGTCGGCGAACGCGCGGTCCCGGTCCAGCGGGCCCACCCAGTCGCAGGTCCAGTCCAGGTCCGACACCTCGGCGAGCGCGGCAGCCAGCACGTCGTGCCCCTTGACCCCGGTGACGGCGGCGACGCAGAGCAGCCGTCCCCCGCCGGGTGTGCCGGTGGCGACGGGCGCCGGGTCGACGCCGGGCGGCGCGACGGTCACCATCCGCGGTGGCAGCGCGTAGCGGTCGAGCAGGCGACGCCGCGTCCACTCGCTGGTGGCGACCACGGCGGTGGCCGCCGCCAGCGACCGCGCCTCCGTCTCGCCCTCGATCGGCAGGTGCACCAGGACGACCAGGCGCAGCCGCGCGGCGTGCGGGGCGAGCACATCCGGCACGGTCGAGG
This sequence comes from Micromonospora sp. NPDC049203, assembly GCF_043197215.1. NCBI lineage: Bacteria > Bacillati > Actinomycetota > Actinomycetes > Micromonosporales > Micromonosporaceae > Micromonospora > Micromonospora sp. NPDC049203. Next base: position 211,390 of record NZ_JBICSV010000002.1, read on the forward strand.
CGACCAGGCCGTCGAGCAGCACCGGCACGCCGTCGGACAGCCCGCCGAGCAGCCCGGCCAGGTCGGCGCGCTCCGCCGGCCCCGGGTGTGGCCAGCCGCCTGGCACCTGGTGCTCCCGTACCGTCCAGCCGCGGGCGGCCAGGCCCCGGCAGACCCGGCGGTCGTAGGCGTTGCCGCCACTGGGGTCCGCCGGGTCGTCGATGTCGCCCGGAAGCACCACGTGGACGACTGTCATCCGGTCAGAGCGACCGCTCGTAGCTCGCCCACGCGATGTGCGACTCGTGCAGCGTGACGGTGATCCCGGCCAGGCCCCGCGCGCCCTCCCCCAGCCGGCCGGCGTGCACCGCGTCGGCGAGCCGGTCGGCGATCGTCCGCGCGAGCACCTCGGTGGTGGTGTTCACCCCGGCGAAGGCCGGCTCGTCGTCGAGGTTGCGGTAGTTCAGCTCGGCGAGAACGGCCTTGAGCTGCTCGGTGGCCAGCCCGATGTCGACCACGATCCCGTCGTCGTCCACCTCGGCGCGGCGGAACGTGGCGTCGACGACGAACGTCGCCCCGTGCAGCCGCTGCGCCGGGCCGAAGACCTCGCCGCGGAAGCTGTGGGCGACCATCATGTGGTCCCGGACGGTCACGCTGAACACGATCACTCCTCGCCGTAGGTGATGAGATGACACAGCGCCGGCAGCTCGCCCGAGGCGAGCCGGTCCAGCACGTCGGGCAGGTCCTCGAAGCGCGACCGGCCGGTGAGCAGCGCGTCGAACGCCGGGTCGGCCAGCAGGTCCAGGGCGAGCGCGAGCCGGTCGGCGTAGCTGCGGTCGGCCCGCCGCGGCGACACGGTGCCGACCTGGCTGCTGCGGATGCCCAGCCGTCGGGAGTGGAACGCGCCGCCCAGCGCCAGCGTGACCGGCCGGTCGCCGTACCAGCTCAGCTCCAGCACGGTGCCCTCGGGACGCAGCAGCTCCAGGCCACGCTGCAGCCCGTCGGCGGTAGCGCTGGCGTGCACCACCAGGTCGCGCTCGCCGCTCGCGCCGGCGGGGGTGGCGAAGCCGGCGCCGAGCGCGGCGGCCACCCCGGCCCGGGCCGGGTCGGCGTCGACCAGTTCCACGCGTACGCCGGGGAAGCGGGCCAGCAGCGCGGTCACCGCGCAGCCGACCATGCCGCCGCCGATCACCGTGACCCGGTCGCCGACCAGCGGCGCGGCGTCCCAGAGCGCGTTGACAGCCGTCTCCACGGTGCCGGCCAGCACCGCGCGCCCGGCCGGCACGCCGTCCGGCACGACTGTGACCGCGTCGGCCGGGACCACGTACGCGCTCTGGTGCGGGTAGAGGCAGAAGACGGTACGGCCGAGCAGCCGCTCGTCGCCTGCCTCGACGGTGCCGACGCTGAGGTAGCCGTACTTGACCGGCGCGGGGAAGTCGCCCTCCTGGAACGGCGCGCGCATGGCGGCGTGCTGGTCGGCCGGGACGCGGCCGGTGAAGACAAGCGTCTCGGTGCCGCGGCTGACCCCGGAGAAGCGGGTACGGACCAGCACCTCGCCCGGGCCGGGCGGGGCGAGCCGGACCGGCCGGATCTCGCCCGCACCGGGTGCGCGGAGCCAGAACGCGTGGGCGTCGACAGTCACGAACTCTCCTCTTCCCCGCATTCCGACCGAGTTGTCGATCATAAACACGAAAGCGGGGCGTCAGCGGTTCGAACCGCCCGCCACCCGATGCTCAGGCCGCGCGCCGGCGCTGCTCCGGACGCCAGGTCTCGGGCTCGGCCCGGTCGTCGTGCCGGTCCCCGGCCAGCTCCATGGCCCGGTGGGCCGCGGTCAGCGCGTCACACGGCGCGGCCTGGCCGTCACACAGCAGGCTCTCGCACCGGCCGGACTCGTCGGGCCGGTGGGCGGCGGCAACGTCGTACGCGGCACGCCACAGCAACGGATCGGTCACGCCCCGTGGCAGAGCGGCGTCCTGACTGGACCTGTTGCGGATCGTGTCGGGCACCGTGTCCCCCTTTGCGTCGTCGCTACCGTCCCAGTGACCGGTTGAGCGCAGATCAAACCTCTCACCTGGGCACACGTCCTGACCAGCGGTGTTTGTCACGCCGGATAGGCGCGCGTCTCGGCTGCCTTCACCGCCGCCCAGACCGGCTGGCCGGGGATCAGTCCGAGATGGGCCGCGGCGGCGGGCGTGACGTCGGCGGCCGCCTCGACCGGCCCGGCGAGCTGCACGCGCAGGTTGTCACCGTGTCGTTGCACGCCGTTGACGGTGGCCGCCCAGACGTTGCGCGGGCTCCCCTCGGGCTTGGCGGGGTGCAGCGCCACCGCCGACGGCGGGTACGCCACGAACGCGTCACCGTGGACGGTGTCGGCGGTGGTGAGCGTCAGTTCACCGACCGTGACGGTGCGCCCGTGGGCGTGGCCGCGGTGCAGGTTGAGACCGACGAGCCGGGCCACGTAGTCGGTGCGTGGCCGGGCCGTCACGGTGGGGGCGTCGCCCTCCTGCACGACCCGCCCGTCCTCCACGATGACCAGTCGGTCGGCGAGCACCAGGGCGTCGAGGGGGTCGTGGGTGACCAGGAGCGTCGCGCCGGGGTGCGCGCCGAGGTGGCGCTGGAGTTCGGCGCGGGTGTCCAGCCGGGTCCGCGCGTCGAGCGCGGCCAGGGGCTCGTCGAGCAGCAGCAGGGCCGGGTCGACGGCGAGCGCGCGGGCCAGCGCGACCCGCTGGGCCTGCCCGCCGGAGAGCTGCCGGGGCCGGCGGCGGGCCTGGTCGCCGAGGCCGACCCGGTCCAGCCACCGCTGGGCCAGGGCGCGGGCGGCGCGCTTGTCGGCGCCCCGGCGGCGCGGCCCGAACGCCACGTTGTCCAGCGCGCTCAGGTGCGGGAACAGCAGGTAGTCCTGGAACACCACGCCGACCGGCCGCCGCTCCGGCGGCGTCCACACCCGGCGCCCGGGCCGGTCCAGGTCGGCGCCGTCGAGCGTGAGGTGCCCGGCGCTGAGCGGGTGCAGCCCGGCGAGCACCCGCAGCGCGGTGGTCTTGCCGGCGCCGTTGGGGCCGAGCAGCGCCACCACCTCACCGGCGGCGATGCGCAGCGGCACGTCGAGGGTGAAGCCGTCCCGCTCGGCGACCAGACGCGCGTCCAGCACACTCATGTCGTGCCGACCCATTTGTCGCGCAGCGCGGCGAGGATGACCACGGAGACGGTGAGCAGGATCAGGCTCAGCACGATCGCGGCCTGCAGGTCGGTCTCCAGCGCCAGGTAGACCGCCAGCGGCATGGTCTGGGTGCGGCCGGGGTAGTTGCCGGCGAACGTGATGGTGGCGCCGAACTCACCGAGCGCGCGCGCCCAGCAGAGCACCGCCCCGGCCACCACGCCCGGGGCGACGAGCGGCAGCGTGACCCGGGTGAAGGTGGTGAACCGCCCGGCGCCGAGCGTGGCGGCGGCCTCCTCGTACCGGGGGTCGGCGCCGCGCAGCGCCCCCTCGACGGCGATGACCAGGAACGGCATGGCCACGAACGCCTCGGCCAGCACCACCCCGGCGGTGGTGAACGGCAACGTCACCCCGAACGTCTCGTCCAGCCACGACCCGATCAGCCCGCGCCGGCCGAAAACCAGCAGCAGCGCCACGCCGCCGACCACCGGCGGCAGCACCAGCGGCACGGTGACCAGCGCCCGGACCAGCCGCCGGCCGGGGAACTCCACCCGCGCCAGGAGCCAGGCCAGGGGTACGCCGAGCGCCACGCAGAGCAGCGTGGCGACGGTTGCGGTCTCCAGCGACAGCCGCAGCGCGGTGAGCACACCCGGTTCGGTCAGCCGCTCGGGCAGCGTGGTCCAGGGTGCGCGGAGCAGCAGGCCGGCGAGCGGCAGGACGAGGAAGGCCAGTCCGAGCCCGGCGGGCACGAGCAGGGCCACCGGCACCCGCTGCCGGCGTACGGTGCGGCTCATGCGCCGGGCGGCGCCTGGAACCCGGCGGCGGTGAGCACGGCGAGCCCGGCGTCGGAGCGGACGAAGTCGACGAAGGCGCGGGCGCCGGCCGGGTTGCCGGCGGCGCGCAGCACCACGATCGGGTAGTCGTTCACCGCGCGCGCCGACTCGGGGAACTCGACGGCGTCGAGTCCGGGGGCGGAGCGGACGTCGGTGCGGTAGACCAGTGCCGCGTCGACCTCGCCGAGGCGCAGCTTGGCCAGCGCGCCCTTGACGTCCTGTTCGAGCGTGGCGGGGGTGAGCCGGACGCCGGCGGCGCCGAGCGCGGTGCGGGCGGCGGCGCCGCAGGGCACCTGCTCGGCGCAGAGCGCCACCTTGACGCCGGGGCGGGCCAGGTCGGCCAGGCCGCCGACCCGGGCCGGGTTGCCAGGGGGTACGGCGACGACGAGCTGGTTGCGGACCAGCACCGCCGGTTCGCCGGCCGCGTCACCGGCGTCGGTGACCGTCTTCATGGTGGCCGGGGACGCGGCGGCGAACACGTCGGCGGGTGCGCCCTGGGTGATCTGGGTGGCCAGCCCGGAGCTGCCGCCGAAGTTGAACCTGACGGTGCGGCCCGGGTGCGCTGCCTCGTACTCCTTGCCGAGCGTGGTGAACGACTCGGTGAGCGAGGCGGCGGCGAACACTGTCAGCGGTCCGGCGCCGTCGGGCCCGGCCGGTTCGTCGACGCCGCCGCAGGCGGTCAGGCCGAGCGCCGCCACCAGCGCGGCGGCGAGTGCGACGCGGATCCGCCGTACGGTCATGGGCTTGTCCTTCCCCTGGGGGTGACGGCGCGTTCGACCACGACGGTGGTCGACTTGATGACCGCGACGGCGACGGAGCCGACCTGGAGGTCGAGGTCGTCGACGGCCTCGCGGCTCATCAGCGACACCACCCGGAACGGGCCGGCCTGGATGTCCACCTGGGCCATCACGGTGTCCTTGACGACGGCGGTGACGATGCCGCGCAGCCGGTTGCGGGCCGAGGAGAGCTCGGGATGGCCGGGGGCGCGGACGAACGCCGCGACGTCCGCGCCGTCGAGCACCCGGTGGCCGTGCTCGTCGCGGGTGGCCGGCAGCTTGCCGGCGTCGATCCAGCGGCGGACCGTGTCCGCGCTGACCCCGAGCAGTTCGGCCGCCTCGCCGATGCGGAACACCGTCACGCGCCCCACCCTAGCGGCCCGCAGGTGCGAGCCGGAAGAGGCGTGGTGGCTCGCATCCGCGAGCTGCGGAGCGGCTCGGGGACCGGAACTGCGGCTCAGTCGGACGGCGTGATCCGGACCCGGCGCAGCAGTTGGGCGTTGAGCGCGACCACGATGGTGGAGGCGGACATCAGCACCGCGCCCAGCGCCGGGCTGAGCGCGATCCCCGCCCACGCGAGGACCCCGGCGGCGAGCGGGATCGCCACCACGTTGTAGCCGGCCGCCCAGGCCAGGTTCTGCCGCATCTTCCGGTACGAGGCGCGGGACAGCCGGATCACGCCGCCCACGCCGCGCGGGTCGGAGCCGGCCAGCACCACCCCGGCGGACTCGATCGCCACGTCGGTGCCCGCGCCGATGGCCAGCCCGACGTCGGCGCGAGCGAGCGCCGGCGCGTCGTTCACGCCGTCGCCGACCATCGCCACCGTCAGCCCGCGCTCGCGCAGTTCGGCCACCGCCTTGTCCTTGTCGGCGGGAAGCACCTCGGCGAAGACCTCGTCGACACCGGGCCGGAACCCGAGGTCGGCGGCGACCGCCTCGGCGACCGGGCGCGCGTCGCCGGTGATCATCACGATCTTGCGCACGCCGAGGTCGCGCAGCTCGGCCACGGCGGCCCGCGCCTCCGGGCGCACCTGGTCCTCCAGCCCGAACGCGGCGGTCACCTCGGGCGGGCCGCCCTCGGGCAGCCGGATCAGGTGCAGCACCGCGGCGCCCCGGCCCGACCACTCCCGCGCGGCCCGGGCCAGGTCGTCCGGCACCGGGGCGTCGAGCTCGCGCAGCAGCGCCGGCCCGCCGACCGCCCAGTCCACGCCGTCCACCGTGGCGCGCACGCCCCGGCCGGTCAGCGCCCGGAAGCCGCGCGCGGCGGGACGGGCGCCTCGGGCGTCGGCGGCGGCGACCAGCGCCCGGGCCAGCGGGTGCTCGCTGTCGGCCTCCACCGCGCCGGCCAGGCCCAGGGCGACGTTCTCGTCCAGCCCGCCGGTGGTGGCCACCCCGGTCACCGTGTGCCGGCCGGTGGTGAGCGTGCCGGTCTTGTCGAACAGGACCGTGTCGACGGTGCGCATCCGCTCCAGCGCGAGCCGGTCCTTGACCAGGATGCCGGCGCGGGCCGACAACGCTGTGGACAGCGCCACCACCAGCGGGATCGCCAGGCCGAGCGCGTGCGGGCAGGCGATCACCAGCACCGTCACGGTGCGTACCACCGCCTGGTCGGGGTCGCCGAGCAGCGCCCAGACCGCGAACGTGGCCAGGCCGGCGAACGCCGCCAGGTAGAACAGCAGCGCGGCGAACCGGTCGGCGAGCACCTGCGCGCGCCCGCCGGAGGCCTGCGCCTCGGCGACGAGCCGCCCGATGCCGGCCAGCGCGGTGTCCGCGCCTACTGCCTCGACGCGTACCCGGAGGGTGGAGTCGGTGGCGACGGTGCCGGCGACCACCCGGTCCCCGGCGGCGCGGGCGACCGGCCGCGACTCCCCGGTGATCATCGACTCGTCCAGTTCGGCGGCGCCCTCGACGATCCGCCCGTCGGCCGGCACCCGCCCGCCGGGGCGCACCAGCACCAGGTCGCCCACCCGCAGCTCGCCGACCGGCACCGGATGCGGCCGCCCGGCGTCGTCCAGGCGCTCGGCGTCGTCGGGCAGTAGCGCGGCGAGGGCACCGAGAGCGCCACGCGCCTGCCCGACCGCCCGCATCTCCTGCCAGTGGCCGAGCAGCATGATGGTGACCAGCGCGGCCAGCTCCCACCAGAAGTCCAGGTCGAACAGGCCGAGGCTGGTGGCGGCCGAGGCGAGGTACGCGACGACGATCGCCATCGAGATCAGCAGCATCATGCCGGGGGCACGCTCGCGCAGCTCACGCAGCCCGCCGGTCAGGAACGGCCAGCCGCCGTAGGCGAACACCACGGTGCCGAGCACCGGGCCGACCCAGCGCACGCCGGGGAAGTCCAGCGAGTAGCCGAACCAGTCCATCACCATGTGGCTCGTGGCGACGATCGGCACGGTCAGCGCCAGGCTCAGCCAGAACCGGCGGCGGAACTGCTCCGGGTCGTGCCCGGCGTGCGCGCCGTGACCGCCGGCGTGGTCGCCGTGGTGGCCGGTGTCGTGACCGGGTCCGTGCTCCATCGGGCGTCACCTCCGCCGACCACCATACCCCCTGGGGGTAAGTGGCGGCGCCCGGTCAGCGCTGCGGGTGGGCGCCGACGCTCGGCCGGTCGGTGGGCGTCCGGCCCTGCCAGGGCCAGCGGCCGTCCAGCTCCACCTCCAGCGAGAAGCTGAGGAACGTGCGGACCAGCACGATCAGCGCCAGCACGCCGACGCTGGTGAACGTGGGCGACACCGCGACCGTACGGATGATGTCGCCGCCGACCAGGAACTCCAGGCCGAGCAGGATGGCCCGGCCGACCCCCTGCCGGTACGCCCGGTAGTGCGCCACCACCGCCCGGGTCCGGGCGCAGCGCGCCGCGAACACCGCCGTGGCGACCGCGACGCCGACCGCGATGACGAGCACCCCGGCCAGGTCCAGCAGCGCCCCGACGTGCTGGACGATCTCCTTCGTCGGCACCCGGCACCCCCGCACCAGCCTGGCGTACGGCCGGTCGCGGGGGCGGCGTTTCCGCGCTCCCGGGCGACGGGAGCACTCAGTCCTGGGCCTGCCAGCGGTAGAAGACGGTGGCCACGGAGTCCTGCGGGCCCTGCCACTTCTCCGGCCGGTACGGCTCGATGTACGGACCGAGGTCCCGCATCACCTTGCCGAAGGCGGGCTTGTCGCCGTGCTGGTCCCGGGTGGCCTCGGCCGCCGACGTCTCCTGTTCGAGCAGGTGCACGTAGACGTCGTCGATCGAGTAGAGCCAGCGGCCGGTGACGCCGAGGTCGGCCGGGAGCGACCCGGCGTCGGACTCGGCGAAGACCCGGGCCACGTCCGGCTCGGCGCCGGGCTTGATCCGCCCGACGATCACGGTGAGCGTGGTGTCGGCGGGCGGCTCGCCCTCGGGCGCCCAGTGGTAGAACTCCTTCGCGACCGAGTCCGACGGGTTCTTCCAGTAGCGCGGGTACGGGGTCACGTATGGGCCGATCTCCTCGGCGATTTTCTGGAAGGCGGGCAGCCCCCGGGTCTGCCCGGAGATGCGCGGGTCCTGCTCCCGCTCGATCACGTGGAGGTAGAGGTCGTGGTGGGACAGCAGGTACCGGCCGATGACGCCGAGGTCCTGCGGGCGGGTGGCCTGGTCGTAGTGACCGAACACGCCGCCGACGATCTGCTCGCTGCCGGGGACCATGTGACAGACGATCACGTTGCGGAAGACCATGACTGCTCCTTGGTGATGAGCCGCGACGGCGGCGCCGTCAGGCGGTGAAGGTGACAGGCAGTTCCAGCAGGCCGCGGAACGGTGAGGCGGCGGGAAGCCGGCGCACCTCGGCGAGCGGTACGCCCAGGCGCAGGCCGGGCAGCCGGCGCAGCAGCGCGCCGAGCGCGATTTCGGCCTCCATCCGGGCCAGCGAGACGCCCAGGCAGTAGTGGACGCCGTGCCCGAACCCGAGGTGCGGGCCCCGGACCCGGCGCACGTCCAGCCGGTCCGGGTCGGCGAAGTGGGCCGGGTCGTGGTTGGCCGCGTTTATCGCCACCCCGACGATCGCGCCGCGCGGGATGCGTACGCCCTGGTAGTCGACGTCCTCGGTGGCGATGCGCGGGCTGGCCACCGGCAGCGGCCCGTCGAAGCGCAGCAGCTCCTCGATCGCCGCGGGCAGCAGGCGCGGCGAGTCGCGCAGCAGTTCCATCTGCTCGGGGTGGGTGAGCAGCGCCAGCACGGCGTTGCCCAGGAAGTCGGCGGTGGTCTGGTGCCCGGCGAACAGCAGCAGGAACGTGGTGGTGACCAGTTCCGCCTCGGACAGCGTCCCGTCCTGGTCGACCGCCTTGATGAGCGCGGCGATGATGTCGTCGGCCGGGTCGTCGCACTTGGCCCGGACCAGCCCGGCCAGGTAGTGGTGCAGCCGTAGCTGGGCCTCCTGCACCGCCGCGCGCTCCTGGGCCGGCGGCCGGCTGCTGGAGCCGGAGGTGCGGATGACCTGGGTCCAGTCGAGCACCCGGTCGTGGTCGGCCGGCGGCACCCCGAGCAGTTCGCAGATGACAGTCATCGGCAGCGGGATGGCGAACTCGTGCATCAGGTCCGCCTCGCCGTGCGGCGCCATCTTGTCGATGAGCTGCTCGACGATCGACGCCACCCGGGGGCGCAGCGCCTCGATCCGCCGGGGCGCGAACGCCTGCGACACCACCCGGCGCAGCCGGGTGTGCTCGGGCGGGTCGGAGTTGAGCATGTTGCGGTTCAGGCCCTCGGAGTTCGGGCCGAAGATCTTCAGGTAGTGCTGCCCCGGGCCGTACAGGTCCTTGGACAGGCGCGGGTCGGTCAGCGCGGTGCGGGCGTCGTCGAAGCGGGTGATCAGCCAGGAGTCGAAGCGCGGCGAGCCGACCGGGCAGACCGGCCGGTCCGCGCGCAGCCGGGCCAGCGCGGGGTACGGGTCGGCCGCGAACGCGTCGGTGTACAGCTCGCCCGCCGGCACCACGTCGTCGGTCATCGCCTCTCCCCCATCTCGCCGGCCACGCTGTGCAGCACCTGGTAGGTGTGCCGGTCGGCGGACTCGCGCAACTCGCGGATGATGCTGAGCAGCCGGTCCCGGTGCGCGCTGCGGCCGAACGCGTCGAGCCGATCCCGGTCCGCCCAGTCGCTGATGATCAGATAGCTGCGCGGGTCGTCGGCGTCGCGGACCAGGTCCTGGTGCAGGCAGCCGTCGAGCGTGCGGATCTCTTCGGCGGCGGTGAGCCACTCGGCCTCGAAGCGCTCCTCGCAGCCCTCCCGGGTCCGCATCGACAGCACCGTCCGGACCCGGCTCACCTCGCGCTCCCGAACACCAGGTGCAGGTGCTTGCGCAGCGCGTCCGGGTCGACCGGGGCGCCCCGGAACCCGACGTGCCCGTCCGGGCGGATCAGGTACAGGCCGGTGCCGTCCAGCCCGTACGCGGCACGGAAGCGGCGCTCGGCGTCCCGCACCACGGGCGGGTCGAGTAGTCGCGGCTCGTCCGCCTCCGGGTCGAGCAGCAGGTACGCGTCGAGTTGCCCGCCGGCGAGCCGGCGCGCGTCGGCGCACAGGCCGGTGAACGCGGCCAGCTCCCCCGCGTCGGCCGTGCGGTCGGCGTAGAGCAGCAGTGTGTGGCCGGTGCCCCGGGTCAGGTCGCGCAGCCGCAGCGGGTGGCCCACGCCGCGCCGTCGCAGCCCGTCCACGTCGGGCGCGATGTCACCGGGCCGGGGGGCGTCGCCGAGCGCGGCCGGGTCGGCGACGGTCTCCCCGACCAGTGGGCTGCCGGTGTAGCTGAGCAGCATGGACATCTCCTGGAGGAACTGCCGTTCCAGGTCGGCGCGGTCCACCTCCTCGGTGCCGGCCATCCGTACCGCCCGGCCGACGATCTCCTCGCCCTCGGGGCGGCGCTCGGTCTCGTAGCTGTCCAGCAGGCCGGGCGCGGCGAGCCCGCGTACCGCGAGGGCCAGCTTCCAGGCCAGGTTCCAGGTGTCCTGGATGCCGGTGTTCATGCCCTGGCCACCGGCCGGCGGGTGCAGGTGGGCGGCGTCCCCGGCGACGAACACGCGGCCGTCGCGGTAGCGGTCGACGATGCCGTGGCTGATCCGGAACACCGACGACCAGCGCAGGTTGGTCGCCCGGGTGCCGGGCGGCGCGAGGCGGTCCAGCGCGGCCTGCACGTCGGCGATGGTCGGCTCGTCGAGTTCCTCGCTGAAGCCGGGCGGGGCGTCGCGCCCGCCGGTCTGGGCGAAGAACCGGGGCGGGGCCAGGGTGGCGATGCGGTAGCGGTGCTCGCCGCGCAGCGGCACGCAGACGAGCATCCCGTCCATCTGCCCGTCGGTCATGTGCAGGAACCGCAGCAGGTGCCCGTCCGGCATCTCCCAGTCCACGTCGACGTCCACCAGCATGAACAGTTGCGGGAACCGGCCCAGCCCGCCGGTGAAGGTGAGCCCGAGCCGTTCCCGTACCCGGCTGTGCGCGCCGTCGGCACCGACCAGGTACGCCGCGCGTACCGTCTCGGTGGCGCCGTCGGCGGTGCGGACGGTGGCGGTCACGCCGTCGGCGTCCTGGGTGAAGTCGATCAGTTCGGCGCCGCGCCGCGGACGGACGCCGAGCGTGGCCAGCCGGTCGGTGAGGATCCGCTCGGTCTCGTACTGCGGCAGGCCGAGGTGGGCGTACGGCAGGCCGGGCAGCTCCCAGCTCATCCGGTGGGTCTGCGTGCCGTTGACGAAGACCATGTTTCCGGTGAGCCAGATGCCGGCGTCCATCGCCTCCCGGACGACGCCCTGCTCCTCCCAGATCTCCATGGTGCGGCAGTGCACGCCGATCGCCTTGTCCGCGTGGCCGGGCGGGGTGAGCTGTTTGTCGATCACCAGGCAGTCGATGCCCCGCCGGGCCAGTTCGACGGCGGCGGTCAGCCCGGTGGGTCCCGCCCCGACGACGAGTACGTGTGTTGTCCTGTGCACGTCGGCCTCCCAGCCCGTGGTGGGGTGTCGGCGGCCGTCCGCGTCAGGCACGACGTGGAACAGCCGGCGCCGGATGTCGAGAAGGAACGGTGCGATCGGCCCGGCCTGCGCGGAGGCGTGGGCCGGGTCACCGATCCAGGCGAGGAACGGCGCGGCGCCGTCCCACTCGGCGAAGATGTGGTGGATGTCGGAGCCGGGCTCGCGCAGCAACTGCTCACGGCGGTAGCCGGGTATCGCGGCCATCCGCCGGACCACCTCGGGGTAGCCCTTGTGGAACTCGGCGAGCCGGCCGAGCGGCACGGTCAGTTCGACGTCCACGTAGACCGGGCCGTCGCCGTCCCCGGTCTCCCGCATCAGCGGATACCCGGGGTCGCCGTCCGGCTCGGTCAACGGCCGGAGCAGGCCGGCCAGGCGGGCGGCCACCGGCCCCCGCCGGTACGCGCGCAGCGCCACCTCGTCGGTCCACTCGGTGACGACGACGAAGCCGCGCGGGTCGAGGGCGTCGCGCAGCAGCTCGTGCCGCAGGTTGCCGGCCAGCGCGCCGAGCTGCCCGGCGACCGTCTCGAACGCCGGTCCGACCGCGGGCTCGCAGCCGGGGCGCGCGCGCAGCCGGAGCATCGTTCTGATCATGCAGCCCCCTCGGACGGTGCCGTCGTCGTGCCGCGACCCTGCCGCAGCGCGCGTCACCCGCTCGTCACCGTCGCCCCGCCCCGGGTCCGGTCCCGGTGACGCCGCCGGGACGGTCACGGCTTATTGCAAAAGTTTGGCAACAAGCCTCGACAGGGATCCCCTGCGGTAACTATCGTCAGCGGCATGACTCCTTACGATCTGGACGTACGCGCCTGGCAGGAGAGCTGGGACCGGCAGCAGGAGACGTTCATACCGGACCGGGAGCACCGCTTCGACGCGATGCTCGACGCCGTCGAGGCGGTCGCCGGTGACCGGCCGCCCCGGGTGCTCGACCTGGCCGGCGGCACCGGGTCGATCAGCCTGCGGACGCTGGCCCGCCGGCCCGACGCCGAGGTGACGGTGCTCGACCTCGACCCGGTGCTGCTCACCCTCGCCGAAGCGGCGCTGGCCGGCCGGGCCACCGTGGTGACCGCCGACCTCAACCGGTCCGACTGGGCCGCCGCGCTGCCGCACCGGGACTACGACGCCGTGCTCACCGCCACCGCCCTGCACTGGCTCGACGGTCCGCGCCTGGCGGAGCTGTACCGCGAGATCCGCGACGTGCTGCGGCCCGGCGGCGTGTTCGTCAACGCCGACCACATGCCCGACGACACGATGCCGGCGCTCACCGCCCTTATCGGCGCTCGCGCGAAGGCACGACGAGACGCCCGGCACCGGGCCGGCGCTGCGCTGTCCTGGCCGGACTGGTGGGCGCAGGCGGCCGGCGACCCGCTGCTCGGGCCGCTGGTGGAGAAGCGGCGGCAGATCTACCCGACCGGGCACAGCCCGGAGTGGAGCCCGCCGGCGGCGTGGCACCTGGACGCGTTGCGCGCGGCCGGGTTCGCCGAGGCCGGCGTGCTCTGGCGCGGCGGCGCGGACGCGGCGGTGGCCGCGCTGCGCTGAGCCCGGCGGGTCGCGGGGCCCGGCCCGGCGCCACGCGGGTGCCCGACGGCGGCGTGCGGTCAGGCCAGCAGGCGGGCCAGCTCGGTACGGGAGCGCACGCCCAGCCGGTGGAAGACGTTGCGCAGGTGGTGGTCGACGGTCCGGGTGGACAGGCACATCCGGGTGGCGATCTCCCGGTTGGTCGCTCCTTCCGCGACCAGCCGGGCGATGTGCAGCTGCTGCCCGGTCAGCAACTGCTCCGGGCCGCGCCGGACCGGCCCGACCGACTCCCCCGCCGCGCGCAGTTCCTCGCCCGCCCGGTCGGCCCAGACGGTGGCACCGAGCAGGGTGAACGCCTCCCGGGCCCGGTGCAGGTGCGCCCGGGCGTCCCGGGGGCGGCGCCGCCGGCGCAGCTCGCGGCCGAACAGCAGCTCGGTGCGGGCGCGCTCGAACGGGTCGGTGTCGGCCGGGTGCAGCCGCAACGCCGCGTGGAACTCCCGCTCGGCCTCCGGGCCGCCGCGCGGTGCGAGCAGCGCCCGGCAGCGCGCGGCCAGCGCCCGCCGCGACGGGCTCGCCGTACTGCTGGCCCAGTGGTCGAACACCGCCAGCGCGGCGGCCGGTCGCCCGCCGTCGTGCGCGGCGGCCTCCACCAGGTACGGCGTGGCCATCACCTGGACCAGCACCTGACCCCGGCCGGTGCCGGTGCGGGCCAGCGCGGACAGCCGGGCCGCCGCGTCGGCGTACCGGCCGTCGATCAGGTCCAGCACGCCGAGGGCCCACCTGGCGTACGCGTCCGGCCGGCTCCCCGGGGCGGCCCCGTCCCCGATCTCGGCGATCCGGGCCAGCGCGGCGTCCCGGTCGGCGCGTACCGCCGCCAGCACGGCGAGGATGCCGAGGTGCACCTGGGCACACACGTGCTGACCGGTGGCGCGGGCCGCGCGCACGCCCTCGCGGGCGGTCTGCGCCGCGGCCTCGTGCCGGCCCAGCCAGTACTCCGCGACCGCCCGCAGCTCCAGCGCCCGGGGCAGCAGGGACAGCTCGCCGCGCGAGCGGGCCAGCTCCACCGCGCGGCCGGCGAGCCGGTGCGCGGGCGCGTCCACCGCTACCAGCAGGGCCGCCGCGGCGGCGCAGACCAGCGCGCCGGGGGTGAGCGCGGGCCCGGTCAGCCGGCCGCCGAGGACGACCACGCGGCGCAGCGCCGGGCCGCCGCGCGCGTGGTCGCCGCGCAGCGTCGCCCCGACGCCTGAGGCGAACGTGGCCAGCAGGTCGAGGCCGGGCGGGTCGCCGGGCCGCCGCAGGGCCTCGGCCCGGCGGGCCACCTCGGCATACCGGTACTGGTCGCCGGTGACGCAGATGGCCTCGCCGGCCCGGACCAGCGCCAGCAGCGCTGCCCGCCGGTCGGCCGGCGCGACCGCGTCGGCGGCGGCCAGCAGCGTGGCGACCGCGGCGGCGGGCGCGTCGCAGCGCAGTTGCATGTCGCCGCGCACCAGGTCGGCCCGGCCGCCGGCCCCCGGCCCGGCGGTCAGGCCCCGCAGCAGTCCCCGGGCGTGGTCCGGGTCGCCCGCGGTCCAGGCGCAGCGCGCCGCCGCGATCGTCAGCTCGGCGGCGCGCCCGGGGTCGGGGTTCAGCTCGGCGGCGCGGCGCAGCACGATCGCGGCGGCGGCCCGGTCCGGTACCTCGTCGACAGCCGAGGCCAGCTCGGCGGCGAGCACGTCGGACGGGCAGTCGGCGGCGGTGGCGTGGCGCAGCGCCCGGCCCAGCGGGCCCTCGGCGAGCGTGCCGGCCAGCAGCAGCTGGGCCGCGCGCAGGTCGGCGAGCGGCGCCACGGCGGTGATCATCGTGCGGGCGAGCGGGTGCGGGAACGTGGCCCCGCCGGGCCCGGTCCGCAGCAGGCCGGCGGCTTCGGCGGGGGCGAGCGCCTCGACAGTCAGGCCGGCCGCCCACGCGGCCCGGACCAGCGTGCCCGGGTCGTCGCCGGGGTCGAGCGCGGCCAGCAACACCATCCGCCGGGTCGGGACCGGCAGCCGGTCCAGACGGGCCCGGTACGAGGCGGCGAGCGCGCCGTCCACCGGCGGGGTGCCGGGCAGCGGCGCCTCGCCCCGCCACTGGGCCGGGGTGAGCGCGCCGGCCAGGTCGGCGAGCGCGGCCGGGCTGCCCCGGCTGAGCGCGGCCAGCGCGGCGGCCACCGGCGCGGGCGGGCGGTCCCGGAGCCCGGCGAGCATCGCCCGGCACTCGCCGGCGTCCAGCGGACGCAGCCGGTGGGCCGGTACGCCGTCGACGGTGGCCGGGGCGGTCGCGGTCAGCAGCAGCGCCACCGGCAGCCGGCGCAGCCGGCGAGCCACCACGGCGAGCGTCCAGGCGCTCTGCGGATCCCCGGTGTCGAGGTCGTCCACAGTGCACAGCAGCGGCCGGTCCGCTGCCACCGCGGCGAGCAGGGAACGCACCGCCGCGGCAAGGGCCAGTCGCTGCTCGGCCGGGCACCCGTCGCCGCCGAGCGCGCGGCGCAGCAGCCGGCGCTGCCGCGCCGGTAGGGCCGCGTCCGCGTCCAGCACCGGGTCGAGCAGGCGGTGCAGCCCGGCGTAGGGCAGTGTCGCCTCGTCGGCCAGGCCGGTGCCGGTGAGCACGGCGCGCTCCCCCGCCGACCTGCGGGCGTACGCCAGCAGGGAGCTGCGCCCGGAGCCGGGCGGCCCGTGGAACAGCAGCGCGCCGCCGTCGTCGCGGTCGAGGAGCCGGCGGATCGCGTCGCACTCGTCGTCCCGTCCCCACAAGGCTATATGCACTGTCGATGCAGAAACCATTCATGCAGTGTCACAGATGGGCAACCCGCCGGAAAAGAGGCGGACACGCTCCCGGGGTGGTCGCCGTGGCGACCACCCCGGAGCGGACGGGCTCAGGCGCTGGGGCAGGTGTTGCGGTACTCCTCGATCGCCGACCCGCTCGGGCCGGGGCAGAGGAACTGCTCGTAGCGGGTGTCGTCGTCGACGAACCGCTTCAGCCAGGCCACCATCTGCTTCGCCGTCGGCGTGTTCACCGTCTGCGGGAAGAAGTGGCTCGCGCCGTCCAGCTCCAGGTACGCCTTCTCGGAGGAGGACGGGATGCTGTTGTAGAACGGGATCGAGTGGGTCGCCACCGGCGCCACACTGTCGGTCTCGCCGCCGATGATGAGCGTCGGCACCCGTACGTCGGACCAGGTCTTGTCCAGGTTCCACGGTGCGAGCGGGACGGCGGCCTGCAACGACGGCCGGGCCGCCGCGGCCTCCAGGCT
This sequence comes from Micromonospora sp. NPDC049203, assembly GCF_043197215.1. NCBI lineage: Bacteria > Bacillati > Actinomycetota > Actinomycetes > Micromonosporales > Micromonosporaceae > Micromonospora > Micromonospora sp. NPDC049203. Next base: position 227,868 of record NZ_JBICSV010000002.1, read on the forward strand.
GCCGCCGCCACCCATCGAGTGCCCGGCCACGGCGAGCCGGGAGGTGTCGATCCGGCCGCGCACCGAGCTGCGCTGGGTCAGGTAGTCCAGCGCGGCCAGGAGCTGGCGTCCCCGGCTGTCCGGCTGGTCCAGCCGGGTGATGGTCTCGATGCCGATCACCACGAAGCCGTGCGAGGCGATCCGTGGCCCGAGCCAGCTCAGGCTCGACCAGGAGGCGGTGTAGCCGGGCGAGATGGCGACCGCGCCGAAGGTGCCCTCGGCGGTGCTGGTCGGGTAGTAGATGACGCCGCCGCCGAAGCCGGTCACGCTCAGCGAGGAGACGTTTGTCGACGAGGTGGCGAACGGGCCGCGGCTGGCCTCCAGGATGGCGTTAGTGGGCGCCGGGCCGCGCTCGTAGGGGCTGGCGGCGCTCGCCGCGGCCGGCACGGCGAGGGCGCCGCCGGTGGCGAGCAGTGCCGCCACGGCGAGACGGGCGAGGGCACGGACGGGGGTACGGGAACGGATGGTGGTGGGCACGTCGGTCACTCCTTGCGCCGGAATTACATCGACATGCGTCAGCATCCGCGCCCTGTCGACCCGCGCGCATCGGCGAAATCACCGGTCCCCCGGCACCGGACGGTGACCCGGCCGTGACACGCACGGCGGACGACTGCCCGCTCCGGCTGTCACTCGGTGAACTCGCAGAAGGACAGCACCCTGTCGAACCGCCGGGCGGCGAGGTCCTCGTGGCGGATCAGGAACCGCGCGTTGACGTACTCCTCGTCCGGCACGCCGAACTGGGCCAGCGGCACCCATTCGCGCATCACCCGCTGCTGTTCCTCGTACCGGGCCACCATCCGCTCCGCGCGGGGCAGAGACCTCGCCTGCTGAACCCGCTCCGGGTCCATCATGATCGACTCGGGCGGGTCCTGCGCCGAGATGGTGTAGCCGCCGACGAAGACGTCCTCCGCCAGCCACCAGTTCCGCTCGGGCCAGAGCTGCTCGACCAGCGCTTTCATCTCCTTGCGGTGCGGCATGTCGCGCAGGAGCTGGATCTGGGTGTCACACAGCCACTCCTCCGAACGGTCGAGCCAGTCCGGCAGCTCCGCCTGGAGCCCCGCGTACATCTCGTGCTCGGGGGCGAGGAACGGTTCCATCTCGGTGTCGGCGGGCACGACGTACTCACCGTCCACCGTCTCGGCGCCGGCCGGAACGTACACGACCCGCGCGAACTCCTGCTCGGGCTCGGTGCCGCAGGCGTCCAGTGCGCTCTCCTGGTCGAGGAAGAACAGCAGCGTGCCGTCGGCCGGCAGGGCGAGGTCGGGAACCCGGGGCAGCGCCGCGCAGTCGAGCCGGAGCAGGAACGGCAACGGGAAACCCTCCGAGCACGTGGGCCACGGCATGCCCACCGGCAGCCGCGGCCGCCCGCCCCGCCGCCCGACGTGCACACCCTCCTCGCGCTGGCAGGCGTGGATCTGGAACCGGATCAGCTCCGCGAAGCGGGCCACCTCGTCCTCGGGCACACCCCGCTCGATCGCCGCCCGCCGGAATTGATCTCTCTCGTTCATGATCGAGGAGAGTAGCCGCACCGTCCGACATGGAGTGTGCCCGGCGCGGGCGGAATCAGGGCCCGGCGCGCGGCCGCGCCGCAGGTGACCAGGTCACGTCGTAGCGCCGGCCGGCCACCGCCTCGGCGAACGCGGTCGCCGCCGCCGGCGAGCCGGCGATGCGCCAGTCCTTCTCCTTGTCCACCTCGAACCAGATCAGCCCGATCAGGTTCGGATAGCGGGGCAGGGCGCGGAACGTGTCCCGGATCCACCGGGCCTTGTGCCCGGCCGCGTCGGCGGCGCCGGTCTCGGTGACCACGAGCGGCTTGCCGGTGACCTTGCGGATCTCGGCGATCGTCGGGCCGAAGATCTGGTCGAACGACCAGTACGTCTTGGTGAACGCGCCGCTGCCGTAGTAGCCGGTGACACCGACCCAGTCGACGTACCCGTCGCCCGGGTAGAGGCCGGTGAGCCCCGCTGTGGTCTTGTCCCAGCGGGCGTTCGGGCTCCACACCCAGGTGACGTTCGTGGCGCCGGCCTCGGCGAAGACGTCGTGCACGTGCCGCCAGGCCCGGACGTAGTCGCCGGGGCGGTTGCCGTTGGCCCGCTCGCACCAGGGGTACCAGTCACCGTTCATCTCGTGCGCGAAGCGGATCGCCACCGGATAGCCCAGCGACCGGACGCCGTCGGCCCAGGAGCGCAGGTACGCGTCGAAGTCGCCGCGCGCGACGCGGGCCAGCCGGTAGTCCGGCTGGGTGGCGCGGAGCCGGTCGATCTGCCTGTCGGTCAGGGCGGTACGACGGGCCGCCCGGTCGACCGTGTGGTCCCACGGTTCCCAGCCGAGCATCGGCATCATGCCCCGCTCGGCGATCCGGTCGAACAGGCTGCGGTCGAACGCGGCCGACGCCCAGTCCGCGCCGAAGAGCATCACCTGCGGCGACCGCCCGGCCGCCTCGGCGAACCGGTCCACCGGCGCGAAGTCGTACGGTCCCTTGTCGGTCATCACCCCGAAGAACGCCTGCCCGGCCGGGGGGAACGGGCCGCCGCGCGGGCTCGGCACGATCGCCGCCGGCGCGTCGGTGCTGGCCTGCGGCGTCGCCGGGGCGGGCCGTCGCGCCGCGACGTCCGTGCCCGGGTCGCGCCAGGCGCCGGGCGCCACCACGAAGGCGTACGCGAGCAGCAGCAACCCGCCCAGCGCCAGGCCCACCCGGGGCAGCGTCGGCCTCAGCACGGCACACCACCCTCGGCCACGGTCCGGGGCACCACCTGGGGTTCCCGGGCCATGTCGGCGGCCCGGACCCGGCGGGCCCGCATACTCTCCGCCCAGGAGATCAGGGGTGGGGCGAGCCCGGTCAGCAGCGTCAGCGCCGGCCAGACCCGCAGCAGCGGGTAGTCGTGACCCAGCGCGAAGCTCGCCGCGAGCAGTCCGGCGGCGGCGAGCGCCCAGCACAGGTGCAGCCGGAACGTGCGCGCCGACTCCACTGTGCGCAGCGCGCCCTTGGCGGTGACCACGAAGCCGAGCTTGCGGCGCAGCAGGGCGCCCACCGCGGCGGCCACGTAGACCGGTCCGGCGAACAGTGCGAGCGCCATGCCGGCCATGCCCACCTCCTCCCGCTCGTGCGGGGCGATGTTGAAGCGGCGCAGCCACAGCCAGAGCAGGAACCAGGTGCCGATGGTGGAACCCCACAGCGTCGCCCAGACCTGCGGGTCGAGCCGGCCCGCGTCGACGCCGGTGAGCAGGTAGAGCGCGGTGGCGGCGTTGCCGAGCAGCAGGCTCACCGCCACGCTCGGGTAGTAGAACTGGAGCAGCCGGTACTGCCAGCGGCGGCGCGACGGCAGGTCGCGCGGCGTGCGCATCTCGCGCCGGAGCAGGATCTCGCAGATCCCGGCCGCCCAGCGCTTCTGCTGGTTGAAGTAGTCCGCCCAGGAGGTCGGTCCCTCGCCGAGCGCCACCACGTCCGGGGTGTAGACGCCCTTCCACCGGTTGCCGGTGGCCGGGTTGACGGCGGCGTGCACGCGGATGCTGGTGAGGTGGTCCTCGATGATCGAGTCCTGGTAGCCGCCGACGGTCCGCCAGGCCGCCGGGCGGTAGAGGTGCCCGGTGCCGGTCAGCAGCGGCGCGTCCAGGCCGTTGCCGCCCCGGGCGATCAGCCCGTTGTAGAGGTACTGCTGCACGGAGGCGCCGTGGGCGACGAAGTTCTGGTGCATGTTGCCGTACACCTGGGGGGTCACCACGAACGCGACGTCCGGGTCGCGGAAGTAGCCGAGCGTGCGTTCCAGGAAGTTCGGCAGTGGCACGTGGTCGGGGTCGACGTTCGCGACGACGTCGTAGCGGTGCTCGTGCTCGGCCCGCCAGGCGTTGTGGTTGCCGGACTTGGTCCGGGCCCGGAACTCGCCGCCGGGCCGGTTGTACTCGGGCCGGCCCTTGCGGGTGAAGTGGCGTACGCCCAGCCGCGCGGCCATCGCCCGGACCGCCGGGTCGTCGCCCTCGTCGAGGATCCACACGTCGACGTGCCCGCAGTAGACGATCTCCCGGAGCCGGCGCAGCGTCCGCTCGGCGACCTCGATCGGCTCCTTGCTCGGCACGATCGTGGTGAGCAGGGCGACCCGCAGGCCGACCGGCGGGTCGACCGGCACCGGGTCCCGGGCGTGGAAGGCGAACACCCAGACCACCACGTTCTGCGCGAGGCGGATCAGCTCGATGCCGACGACGACGCAGAACGCGAGCCGGGCGGCGGCCGTCTGCCAGCCGCCGAGCCCGACGACGCCCGGGCCGGGCACGTGCCGGGGCAGCAGCAGCCAACCGACGAAGATCAGGCCGGCGGCGCTGTTGACAAGCACCAGCACGGTCAGCACCAGCCGCGCGGCTACCGAGGCGGTGGGGCGGAACTCGACCGCCGCGTCGGGGCGGCGGGGCGGGCGCAGCGGCCCGGCGGTGGCGCCGCAGCGCGCGTACGCCACGCGAGCGTCGACGTTGCGCTGCCGGCGGTCCGGGTCGGCGGGCGCCCCGGGCGGGGCGGGCGCGGTCGGGCGGGCGCCCGGCGTCCCGGCCGTCGTGGCGCGGGACGGGCGTGTATCGGCGGCGACGGCCACGTTTCCCCCATGGTCTGCATCCGGCTCAGGAGCCGACCGAACGCTAACCCGACAATCAACCGCAAAAGAGGCGAATCAGGCAGACATCGCCCGTTCGTCGACAGTCACGACGGGAGCTGCGCCGCCACCGCGAGCAGCGCGACGAGCGCCGGCACGGCGAGGGTGCCGGCGGCCCGCGCCCGGGACAGGGCGACACCGGCGAGCACCGCCCAGGCCGGCACCGTGAACAGCAGGTTCACCGCCGACCAGACCGGCACGACCTGCGCCAGCGCCAGCAGGCCGAGCGCCGGCACCAGCGCCCAGGCGGTGCAGGCCGCCGCCGCGTACCGCAACGGCAGACTGAACAGGGCCAGCCCGGCCAGCACGCCACCGAGCGCGGCGACGCCGAACAGATCCCCGGGCGTGGCCGCCAGCACGGCGGCACCGGGTCGCACGCCGGACGCCAGGTGCCCGCCGGCGCGCAGGCCGACGGCGAGCAGCGCGGCGACCGGGAGCAGTCCGGCGGCCACGGCGGCCAGCCAGCGGACGGCGGCACGACGGCGGAACGCCAGCACCACCCAGCCGTGCCCGGCGAGCAGCAGCAGCGCCACCGGCTGGCACAGGCCCAGCAGCAGCACCGCGCCCGCGTAGGGCACCAGCCGCCGCGGGCGCGGCCGGTCGAGCGCGGGCAGCAGCAGCCAGGTGGCGAGCACGGCGGCGAGGACCGCCAGAGCGTACGGCTGCGCCTCCCGCGCGTACCGGATCGAGGTCGGCAGCACCGCGAAGAACACCCCGGCCGGCAGGCCGGCGGCGGGGGTGGCGATCCGGGCGGCGAGCGCGCCGACGAGCGCCGCGGCGCCGGCCATGGCCAGCAGCGACGGTACGCGCAGCGCGAGGTCCGCCACTCCGGCCAGCTCCGCCCAGCCGCGCATGAGCAGGTGGTACGGCGCGAGTGCGACATCGTCACCGGTCAGCGCGGCGCCGACGCCCGGCCGGGGCGACGTGACCGCGCTCCGGGTGACCAGTTCTCCGGCGCTCGGTCCCGACGCGGTGATCCGGACGGCGCCGAGCGCGCCCATCAGCGCCGCCGGCACCAGCCACGCCGCGATGCGCCACCACGCCTGCGCGGCGGTGGCGGACCGGGGGGTGGCCCGGCGCGGCCGGTCCTCGCCCCACGGGTCCTCGACCGGGGCGTCCCCGAGCCGGGGCAGGACCATGGTGTCCGCGTCCATCATCGTGACTCACGCATCCCTGTGGGTGCCGGCGACCGGGGCCCAGCCGGCCGGACGGCGGACGCGGCCCGCGGATGGCGGGCGGCGCCGGACGTCCCGGCTCACGGGCTGGGTGACATCCTGGAGCCTACTGAGTCGAAAACGACATAACGCCAATATGAGCTGAAAGAGCCCACCGGCCGCCCCGTGGACGACCGGCGGGCCCGGCTCAGCGGAGAGCGGTGGTCGTCCAGCGGGGCGAGTCGGCGGTGATCGCGGCGGTCTCGCCGGTCAGCGTCGTCCGCGCCTGAGCGTCGCGCCTGGCGCTCGTGCCGACCCAGACGTCCACCTCCCCGGGCTCGACCACGCGGCTGAGCGCGCGGTCGGTGAGCGCCAGCCGCGTGGTGGGCACGGTCAGCTCGACGGTGACCGAGGCGCCCGGCTCCAGGCGCACCCGCCGGTAGCCGAGCAGCTGCGCCACCGGCCGGGTCACCGAGGCGACCAGGTCGCGGCCGTAGAGCTGCACCACGTCGTCACCGGCGACCGGGCCGGTGTTCGTCACGCGCACCGACACCCGCAGTTCCCCGTCGGTCGGCACCTCGGCCGGCACGGTCAGGTCGGCGTACGCGAACGTGGTGTAGGACAGCCCGTGGCCGAACGGCGCCACCGGCGTCGCCGGCAGGTTGGTGCCGTTCATGCCCTCCCCCAGCTCGGGGTGCAGGTACGAGTACGGCTGCGCGCCGGCCGGGCCGGGCAGGCTGACCGGCAGCCGGCCGGACGGGTTGACCCGCCCGGAGAGCACGCCCGCGATCGCGCCGGCGCCCTCCTCGCCGGGGAAGAACGTCTGCACCACCGCCGCGCACCGGGTCAGCGCCCAGCCCAGCGCGTACGGGCGGCCGGTGAGCAGCACCAGCACGACGGGCGTTCCGGTGTCCAGCACCGCCTCGACCAGCTGGCGCTGCACACCGGGCAGCTCCAGGTCGTCCCGGTCGCACCCCTCGCCCACGGTGCCCCGGCCGAAGAGGCTGGCGTGGTCGCCGACCACGAGGACCGCCACGTCGGCGGCGGACGCGGCGGCGACCGCCTCGTCGAACCCGGACCGGTCCGCCGAGTCCACCTCGCAGCCGGCCGCGAAGGTGACCCGGTCGGCGCCCAGCTCGGCGCGGACCGCCTCCAGCACGGTCGGCACCTCGAAGCCGGTCTCCACGCCCGGGTGGTGGGCCAGCACGTGGTTGAGGAACGAGTAGCAGCCGAACAACGCGCCCTGCCGGTCGGCGTTCGGGCCGACGACCGCCACCCGGCGGCCCGCCGGCAGCGGGAGCACCCCCTCGTTGGCGACCAGGACGACGGACTCCTCGGCGAGCCGACGCGCGATCGCCCGGTGCTCCGGCGAGTCGAGGTCGATCGCGCCCGGCGGCTCGTCGTCGAACGTCGCGTCGAGCAGCCCGAGTTCCTGCTTCTGCCGCAGCACGCGCAGCACCGCCCGGTCGACCAGCGCCTCGTCCAGCTTGCCGGCCCGCACCGTCTCGGTCAGGGTCAGGTAGGCGTCGCCGGTGGGCAGCTCGATGTCGACGCCCGCGCTCAGCGCCTGCACCGCGGCCTCGGCGTTGTCGGCCGCGACGTGGTGCAGCAGGTTGAGGAACGCGACGCCGTAGTAGTCGGCCACCACCGTCCCGTCGAAGCCCCACCGGTCCCGCAGCAGGTCGGTGAGCATCGTCGGATCGGCGGCGACCGGCACGCCGTCGACCTCCGCGTACGAGTGCATGACGCTGCGCGCGTCGCCGTCCCGGATCGCCATCTCGAACGGCGGCAGCAGCACGTCGGCGAGTTCCCGGGGGCCGGCGTGCACCGGGCCGAAGTTGCGCCCGGCCCGTGAGGCGGAGTAGCCGGCGAAGTGCTTCAGCGTGGCGAGCACGCCCTGCGACTGGAGTCCCCGCACGTACGAGGTGCCGATGGTGCCGACGAGGTAGGGGTCCTCGGCGATGCACTCGTCGACCCGGCCCCACCGCGGATCCCGGATCACGTCCAGCACCGGGGACAGGCCCTGGTGGATGCCGAGCGCGCGCATCGAGGCCCCGATCGCCGACGCCATCTCGGCGACCAGGTCCGGGTCGAACGCGGCACCCCAGGCCAGCGGCGTCGGGAAGGTGGCCGCCTTCCACGCCGACAGGCCGGTCAGGCACTCCTCGTGCACGATCGCCGGGATGCCCAGCCGGGTGCCGGTCACCAGGTCCCGCTGGAACTTCCACAGCCAGGCCGCGCGGGCCGCGGCGTCGACCGGGCGGGTGCCGTAGGGGCGGGTGAGGTGACCCAGCCCGTGCCGGGAGAAGTCGTCGAGCCGGCCGGTGTCGGCGAACTCGCCCTGCAGGGGCGCGACCGCCTCGCCGTCCTCCTTCTCCCAGAACCCGACGAGCTGCGCGATCTTCTCCTCGATCGTCATGCGAGCGAGCAGTTCCCGTACGCGCGTCTCGGCGTCGTGCCCGTCCGGCCGGTCGTGGTCCGGAACCGCCTGAGCCGGCGCCGGCCCGTCCACCACCGCATGGACCTCTGTCATGGTGTGCCTTTCCACTGGTTGTGCTGGTACCGCTGCCGCTCAGCCCTTGACCGCGCCCTGGAGGCCGCCCACGATCTGCTTCTCCGCGAGGGTGAAGAACAGCAGCGCCGGCAACATCGCCAGCGAGGTGAAGGCGAGGACGCCCGCGGTGTCGGTGGTGTACTGGCTGGAGAAGTTCTGCACCCCCAGCGGCAGGGTGTGCAGGTTGACGTCCCCGAGGACGAGCAGCGGCAGCAGGAACGCGTTCCAGCTCGCCACGAACGCGAGGATGCCGACGGTGACGACCGCGGGCCGCGACAGCGGCAGCACGATCCGCCAGAGGAAGCCGAGCCGGCCGGCGCCGTCGATGGCGGCCGCGTCCTCCAGCTCCCGCGGGATGGCCGACAGGAACGGCCGCAGGATGACGATCGTCAGCGGCAACGAGAAGGCCACCTGCGGAAGGATCACCGCGTAGTAGGAGTTGATCAGGTTGAGGTCGCGCAGCATGAGGTACAGCGGCAGGATCGCCGCGCCGGCCGGGAACAGCAGGCCGAGGGTGAAGAAGGTGTAGAGCCCTTCGCGGCCCCGGAACGTGTACCGGGCGAGTACGAACGCGGCGGCCATGCCGAGCACCACCACACCGAGCGTGGTGCCCAGCGCCACCACAGCGCTGTTGAACGCCTGCTTCCAGAAGCCGCTCTGCGTCAGCACCCGGTAGTAGTTGTCGAAGACCCACGGGTCCGGCAGGCCGGCCGGGTCGTTCACGATCTGCGGCGTGGTCCGGAAGCCGCCGACGATGACGTACACGACGGGTGCGATCGACACGGCCGCGACCGCGAGCGCCAGCGCGTACGTCAGCGGCGTGCTCCACTGCACCGGCCGGCGCCCGGCCGAGGGGGCGGGTACGGAGTTCACGGCCACTGTCACTTCCCCTTCCGGGTGATGGCGCCCTCGATGTCCCGGCGGAGCAGGAAACGCTGGAACAGCAGCGCCGCGACGAACGAGATGACGAACAGGATCACGGCGACCGCGTTGCCGTAGCCCCAGAGCCGGGCGAAGAAGCCGTTGTCCACCATGTACGTGGCCATGGTGGCCGAGGCGCCGAGGGAGCGCACCGCGGGCACCGAGGTCACCCAGATCATGTCGAAGACCTGCAACGAGCCGATCATCGACAGGAACATCCAGATCCGGATGGTGGGGCCGAGCAGCGGCAGCGTGACGTGCCGCTGGATCTGCCACCAGCTCGCGCCGTCGATCTCCGCCGCCTCGTTGAGTTCCTGCGGCACGTTCGACAGGCCGGCGAGCAGCAGGATGATGGCGAAGCCGACGTACTTCCAGGTGAGGACGAACAGCAGGGTCCAGATCACCACGTCCAGGTCGGCCAGCCACGCCTGCACCAGGCCGCCCATCCCGATCGACTGCAGCAGCGCGTCGAGCGTGCCGTTCTCGGTCAGGATCAGCTTCCACATGATGCCGACGGTGACCTCGGCCAGCACGTACGGCACGAACACCAGCAGGCGGAAGACCGAGCGCCCGCGGAAGCGGCGGTTGAGCAGCAGGGCGATGCCCAGCGCCACGGGCCCCTGGATGAGCAGCGACCCGAACACGATGATCGCGTTGTTGCGCAGCGCGTCGAGGAAGATCGGATCCTGGAAGGCGAGCGTGTAGTTGCGGAAGCCGACGTACTCGGTCGGCGGGCCGACCCCCCGCCAGCGGAACAGGCTGTAGTAGAACGCGAAGCCCATCGGCACCAGCACGAACATCACGTAGATGACGATCGCGGGTGTGGTCAGCCCGATGATCTCGTACCACTTGCGACGGGTCTCGGCGCGGCGGGAGGCGGCCCGTGCGCCGGGCCGGAGGCCCGCCGGCGGCGCTTGCGCGCCGACGGCGGGCGTACGGGTCTGCGATGCGGACGTCACTTGCTTGCGGCCGCCTTCATGGCCGAGACCACCTTCTCAGGTGTCCCGTTGCCGGCGAAGATCGCGACGACCGCGTCGTTCATCGCGGTGCCGACGGTGCTGCCGAACGCCGTGTCCAGCCAGAGCTGGACGTAGGTGGCGTCGGCGGTGGCCTGGAGGATCGACTTCAGCGCCGGATCGGTCACGCTGTCGGCGGCGCCCTTGACCACGGGCAGGGAGGTGCCGGTGGCGGCGTAGCCCTTCTGCACCTCGGGGCTGAGGATGTACTTGAGGAACTCGACGCACTCGGCCGGGGCGTTCTTGGAGCAGGCGAACCCGTCACCGCCGCCGAGTGCCGCCTTCGGGTCACCGGCGGAACCGGCGATCGCCGGCATCGGGAACCAGCCGAGGAACTTGCCCAGGGCCTCCTTGTCGGTGGCCACGGTGTCCAGCGTGCCGCGGTTCCAGTCACCCATCAGCTCCATCGCCGCCTTGCCGTTGGCGAGCAGGCCGTTGGCGCTGGTCGGGTCGTTCTGACCCGGCGTGGCGATGAAGTTGTTCTGGAACGGCTTGGTGTCGATGAAGGCCTTGAGGTCCTGGCCGGCCTTGACGAAGCACTGGTCGTCGAAGACGCGGTCCTTGGTGGCCTTCTTCAGCGTGTCGACCGAGCAGGCCCGCAGCGCGAAGTTGTACCACCAGTGCGCGGCCGGCCACTTGTCGCCCGCGCCGAGCGCGATCGGGATGACGTTGATGGCCTTGAGCTTGGTGACCGCGGTGTTCAGCTCGTCCATGCTGGTCGGCGGCGCCGTGATGCCCGCCCTCGCGAACATGTCCTTGTTGTACCAGATGCCCTCGACGCCCATCCGGTACGGCAGGCCGTACTGCTTGCCGTCCACCTGCCAGATCTGCGCGGCGTTGCCGATCTCGGCGACCTCGCTCTTCACCTGGTCGGTGATGTCCTTGAGGTAGTCGGCCTCGACCTGCTCGCGCATCTCGCCGCCGCCCCAGGCCTGGAAGATGTCCGGCGGGTCGTTGCTCAGCAGCGCGGCGGGGAGCCGGGTGCGCTGGAGCTGGTTCGTCTCGATCGCCTCGATCTCGATCTTGACGGTCGGGTGGGCCGCGGAGAAGTCCTTGGCGACCTTCTCCCAGTAGGTCTTGCCGGGGCCGTCCTGCGAGGCGTTGTGCCACCAGGTCAGTGTCACCGGGTTCTTGTACAGCTCGCTCTCGGCGGCCTTCTCGTCCTCGCCACCACCACTGCACGCGGAGGCCAGCAGAGCGCTTGTCACAAACAGTGCCAGGACGGCACCAGCACGGCGCTTCATCGCCATAGATGTCTCCTCGACCACTCAGTCGGGTTACCTGCCGGGGAGTTTTACAGGGCCGTAACGTGAAGTCAATCGGTATCGATAACGTTTTCGACATCGTCTTCGATAGACCGGGAAGGGCCCTCTATCATCGTCGGCGTGGTGTTCCAGGAGCGCGTCAAGATGTCGGACGTGGCACGTACGGCCGGTGTCTCGGTGGCAACCGTATCCAAGGTTGTCAATGGGCGGTACGGCGTCGCGCAGGCCACCGTCGAACGCGTCCAGCAGGTCATCCACGAGCTGGGGTACGAGGCCAGCCTGGGCGCGCAGAGCCTGCGCAGCCACCGCACGAACGTGCTGGGCATCCTGGTCGCCGAGTTCGAGCCGTTCTCCACCGAGCTGCTCAAGGGCGCGTCCCGGGAGGTCGCCGGCAGCGGGTACCAACTGCTCGCCTACTCCAGCGGGGACGGCGAGGGCGCGGCGATCGGATGGGAGCGGCGCTCGCTGGCCCGGCTCTCCGGCACGCTGATCGACGGCGCGGTGATCGTGACGCCGACGGTGGTCGAGACCAAGCACGGCTTCCACGTGGTGGCAGTCGACCCGCACACCGGCCCGTCCGGCCTGCCCACCGTCGACTCCGACAACTTCGCCGGCGCGATGCTGGCCACCGACTACCTGCTGTCTCTGGGGCACCGGCGGATCGCGCACATCAGCGGCCGGCCCGACCTGGAGTCGGCCCGGCTGCGGGAGGCCGGGTTCCGCAAGGCGATGACCGACGCGGGCGTGCCGGTCGACGAGCGGCTCGTGCGAGTGGGCGGGTTCCGCACCGAGACCGCCGCCAGCACCGCCGCCGAGCTGCTCGCCCTCCCCGACCGGCCGACCGCGATCTTCGCCGGCAACGACCTCTCGGCCATCTCCACACTGGACGTCGCCGGCGGCCTCGGCCTGCGCGTGCCGGACGACCTGTCGGTCATCGGCTTCGACAACATCCCGGAGTCGGCACTTGTCGACCCGCCCCTCACCACGATCCGGCAGCCGCTGCAACGCATGGGCGCCGAGTCGCTGCGCCTGCTGATCGACCTCATCGCCGGCGTCGAGCGGGACACCCACATCCAGCTCCCGACCGAGCTGGTCATCCGGGCCTCCTGCCGCCCGCTGCGCTGACCCGCCACCGCACCCTCCGCCTCACCCGCAGGGCCCAGGTGATTGACGGACGGCTATCGGCGTCCGTAATGTTTCGGGCTACTTCCGGAAGGAAGACCGGAAGTTTCGGAAGCCGCTTCGTCCACCCGGGCGCCCGCCGATCCGTTCCACGGCGCGGCGTCCCCGGCACCGTCACCGCCGGCCCCGGCCGCGCGCACCCTCCCGAGAGGAACGACATGAAGCTGAGACGCTGGCTCGCCGCCGGCACCGTCGCCGTCGCGACCGCCACCGCCCTCAACGTCGTACCCGCGACAGCCGGACGACCGTACGATCCGACCGCGCAGAGCCTGCGTGACCTGGCCAAGCGCCACGGCCTGTACGTGGGCACCGCAGTGGACATGGACACCCTCAACAACGCCGCCGAGCCGCGCTACCGCGAGCTGGCCGCGTCCGAGTTCTCCACAGTCACCGCCGAGAACGTGATGAAGTGGGAGAGCCTCGAACCCACCCGGGGCACCTACAACTGGGGTCCGGCCGACGAACTGGTCGAGTTCGCCCGCAAGAACAACCAGCGGGTCCGGGGCCACGTGCTGGTCTGGCACAACCAGTTGCCCGCGTGGCTGACCAGCGGCGTCGCGGACGGTTCGATCAGCAAGGCCGAGCTGCGCCAGATCCTGCGCGACCACATCACCGCCGTGGTCACCCACTTCAAGGGCAAGATCTGGCAGTGGGACGTGGTGAACGAGGCGGTCAGCGACCCCTGGGACACCCCGTCCACCCTGCACTACAAGGGGTTCTGGGCGCAGAACCTCGGCCCCGGCTACATCGCCGACGCGTTCCGCTGGGCCCGCGCCGCCGACCCGAAGGCGCTGCTGTTCTACAACGACTACAACATCGAGGCGTTCGGCTCCGGGAACCCGGCCGACGACAAGACGCAGTTCGTCTACGACATGGCCCGTGACCTGCGGGCCAAGGGCGTGCCGATCGACGGCGTGGGCGCACAGGGCCACCTGGGCACCCAGTACGGCAACTTCAGCACGCTCCAGGTGGCCGCGGCCCTGCGCAAGTTCGCCGGGCTCGGGCTGGCCACGGCCCTCACCGAGGTGGACGTGCGCAGCCAGATCACCGAGGGGGTGGAGGCGGGCGACTCCGCCGAGATCAATCCGAGGTTGCAGGCGTCGGCGGCGAACTTCAGCGTGCTGATGCAGGCATGCCTGGCCGAGCGGCACTGCCTGTCGTTCACCCTCTGGGGATTCACCGACAAGCACTCCTGGGTGCCCGGCGCGTTCTCCGACCCGCCGGAGGGCCTGGCCACCGTGTACGACGAGAACTACCAGCCGAAGCGCGCGTACCACGAACTGAAGGCCGACCTGATCTTCTCGGGTCCGCCCTACGTGCTGCCGCGCATCCCGCAGCACCCGCGCCGCTAGGCGACCGGCGCACCACGGCGGGGCCGGTCCGGTGACCGGTCCCGCCGCCGGTGTCCGGCCCGGTGCCCGCTCACGCCGCCCGGCGGCGGCCCAGTTCCGACTCCAGCCGCCCGATGAGCGTCTTGCGGGCCTTGCCGCCGCGTTCGCGGCGCAGCGCCGCACCGAGCTGCCGGGTGTCGAGGTCGCCCATGAGCTTGACCGCCTCGGTCACCGGCAACTCGGTGATCCGCTCGGCGGCGGTGGCGTCCCGGCGGGCCCGCTTCGCCGGGGCGGTGTTCGGCACGTACTGCCGGCCCGAGCGCGACGCGCGGCGCTTGCGGGTGTCGGTGGCCCGCCGGTCCGCCTCCGACAGCTCCTCCCACGCCTGTTTGGGCAGGTAACGGCGGGTCTCGCCACCGTTGCGGGCACGCGTGTCACCGCTGCGGGTCTGCCACTGCTCGCCGCCCCAGCGTCGCAGCGAGCGCTGCCGTGCGTCCTTCGGGCCCTCGAATCCCCCGCCCGCCTTCTTGTACTCGTTCGTCAGCAGCTGCGACTTGCGGGCCGACCACTGCCCCGGCCGGCCGCCCTTGTCGGAGGCGCGGATCTCGGCCTTGAGGCGTTCGCGCAGTTCCGGCTCGGTGTACTTCGCCATGACGCAGCGTTACCCGGACCGGCAGCGGCCATGCCGGTCAGCCGGACGCCGGCCGGTAGACCAGGTCCATCGTGTCGGTGCGGCCGGACCAGTCCAGCCGCAGCCGCCAGCATCCGGCGGCCGGCAGGTCGACGATGGACGGGCCGGGCCCGCCCTCCACCTCCCGGACGACAGGGGTGCCGGTGCTGTCCCGCGTCGCGGTGATCACCAGGGGGGTGCGCGGCGCCGGTTCGGACCGGCCGGGCTCCGGGCGGGCCACCCAGAGGATCTTGTTGTTGGCGCCGTCGCCGCGCGCGTGCACCAGCGGGTACGCGAACAGGATCGCCACGATGCCGCCCCGGGCGCCGAAGACGTGCCGCACCCGGGTGTCGCCGGTGAACCCGGCGTCCGCCCAGTCCGGCAGCCGGCCGGTCTCCAGCCGCTCGGCGCAGGCCGCCGGCTCGGCTGGCTCGGTGGCGGCGGCTGACTCGGTGGCCGGGACCGGTGCCGGGCCGGCGCAACCGGCCAACAGCAGGACCGGCACCAGCAGGACTCTTCTCGGAACGGACATCCGGGCCTCCCCCGTCGACGACTCTCGTCCTCACGACACCGCCGGGCGCCCCGAGGTTCCCGCCGCGCTCACTCCAGGGAGGACGCGACGTCCAGCGCCTGCTCGCGGGTCAGGTCCCCCTCCAGCCGGTAGCTCACCCCGGCCCGCTCCCAGATCAGCGTGGCGGCGGCCGACCGCGCGGTGGCCACCCGTTCCGTCCCCGACCGGTCCACGTACGCCAGCGCGTGCGGGCCACCGACCCAGATCGCGAACTCGCCGCCGACCTGGGTGAGCGTCACGTCCGACCCGAGGGAACGTTTGTGGAACACGATGTCGAGCGAACCGTCGAACGCGTCCAGGCGTACCGTGCCGCCCCGGTAGAGCAGGCTGACGACCCGGTGGGCGCCGGCGCCGTCCGGATCGGCCACCAGCACGCGTTCCGGTGCGCCGAGGCGGGCCGGAACCAGGATCGGGAACCGGACCTGCCGTTGTGCCTCGGCGAGGGCGACCTGGTGCTGCGCGGGCAGCGGCGAGGGCGTGCCCGTCGGCGGCGGCGCGGGGGCGGTGTCGATGACGACCCCGGAGAACCGCAGCAGCCCGGTCACCGCGTCGGCGAGCGCGGCCCGCCCCGGCGGCAGCGCCGCCACGAGCAGCACGGCGAGCGCGGCGGCCAGCGCGTACCGCCACCGGCGGCGGGGCGCGGGCGCGTCGAGCCGGGCGCGGACCCGGGCGGTGAGATCCGGCGTCCGGGCCGGCTCCAGCCATCCGGTCAGCTCCCGCAGCTCCCGTTCCAGGTCATCCACGGTGCGCCACCTCCCGGTCCAGCAGGGCCCGCAGCTTCGCCAGCGCCCGGTGGGTCCGGGACTTCGCGGTGCCCCGGGGCACCCCCAGCACTGTCGCTGTCTCCTCCTCGCCGAGGTCGAGCAGGTATCGGCAGACGATCACCTCGCGGTCCCGGACGGGCAGCCGCCGCAGCGCCCCCACCAGCGCCGTCCGGCGCTCGGCTGCCAGCACGGCGTCGAGCCCGTCGGGCACGGTGGCGCCGGCCGCGACCGGATCCGCCGTCGCGCGCAGCGTCAGCCCGTCGCGGCGGATACGCGTCCGGTGCAGGTTCCGGCTCTCGTTGGCGACGATCGCGAGCAGCCAGGACCGGAACGACGCCTCGCCCCGGTAGCGGGACAGTTTCCGGTACGCCTTCACGAACGCCTCCTGGACCACGTCCTCGGCGTCCGGCCCGGCGCCGAGCAGCACCGCCGTCCGGTACGCGGACGCGGTGTGCCGGGCGACCAGGGCGTCGTACGCCTCCCGGTCGCCGGCGCGTACGCGGGTGACGAGCTCGTCGTCGTCCAGGGCAGCCTCCGCCGTCGGTCCGTATCCATGACACCGCCCGGGGCGGCCGGGTTCCATCAGGCGTTTGACCGGGTGCCGGGCCGGAAAGAGTGGCGGGATGAGCTGGGCGAGAAGAGCCGTACCCGCAGCCGTCGCCGCCGTCGCCGCGCTGGCGGCGCGGGACCTGCTGCAACGCGACCACGCGCTGCGCCGCAACTTCCCCGTGCTGGGCCGGGCCCGGTACCTGATCGAGTCGATCGGCCCGGAGCTGCGGCAGTACATCGTGGCCGGCAACGACGAGGAACGGCCGTTCACCCGCGACCAGCGCCGCTGGGTGTACGCCTCGGCCAAGCAGGAGAACAACTACTTCGGGTTCGGCACCGACAACGACATCGAGCACACCTCCGGCTATCCGATCATCAAGCACCGGACGTTCGGCCGGGCGGTCCCGCCGTCGACGCCGACCGCCGGGCACGACGTGACGCTGCCCTGCGCCAAGGTGCTCGGCGCGGCACGCGGCCGGGCGCGCGCGTTCCGGCCGGAGTCGGTGGTGAACATCTCCGGGATGAGCTTCGGTTCGCTGTCCGGCAACGCGGTGGAGGCGCTGAACCGGGGCGCCGCGCTGGCCGGCTGCCTGCACAACACCGGCGAGGGCGGGCTGTCGCCGTACCACCGCAACGGCGGCGAGCTGGTCTTCCAGCTCGGCACCGCGTACTTC
Organism: Micromonospora sp. NPDC049203; assembly: GCF_043197215.1. NCBI lineage: Bacteria > Bacillati > Actinomycetota > Actinomycetes > Micromonosporales > Micromonosporaceae > Micromonospora > Micromonospora sp. NPDC049203. The sequence goes on from NZ_JBICSV010000002.1 coordinate 245,195, forward strand.
GGCTGCCGCGACGAGCGGGGCCGGTTCAGCCTGGAACGGCTCAAAGACCTGGTGGCGTCGGCGCCGGTACGCGCGCTGGAGGTCAAGCTCAGCCAGGGTGCCAAGCCCAGCCTCGGCGGCCTGCTGCCGGCGGCGAAGGTGTCCGCCGAGATCGCCGCCACCCGGGGCGTCCCGGCCGGCCGGGACTGCGTCAGCCCGTCCCGGCACGCCGAGTTCTCCGACTGCGACAGCCTGCTGGACTGGGTGGAGCTGCTCGCCGCCGAGACCGGCCTGCCGGTCGGCATCAAGTCCGCCGTCGGCGACCTCGGGTTCTGGGAGGAGCTGACCACGCTGATGCGCGACACCGGGCGCGGCGTGGACTTCGTGACCGTCGACGGCGGCGAGGGCGGCACCGGCGCCGCGCCGCTGATCTTCAGCGACTCGGTCTCGCTGCCGTTCCAGCAGGGCTTCTCCCGGGTCTACCGGACCTTCGCCGAACGCGACCTGCACGAGCGGGTGGTGTTCGTCGGCGCGGGCAAGCTCGGCCTGCCGGACAACGCGGTGGTGGCGTTCGCGCTCGGCGCGGACATGGTCAACGTCGGGCGGGAGGCGATGCTGGCGATCGGCTGCATCCAGGCGCAGAAGTGCCACACCGACACCTGCCCGACCGGCGTCGCCACGCAGAACGCCTGGCTGGCCCGGGGTCTGGACCCGGCCCGCAAGGCGGTGCGGGCCGCGAACTACATTCGGACGCTGCGCCGCGACCTGGTGAAGGTGGCCGAGGCGTGCGGCGTCGAGCATCCCGGGCTGATCGGTACCGACTCGGTGGAGATCCTCGACGGCCGGACCTCGTCGATCCCGCTGGACCGGGCGTTCGGCTACCGGCCGGAGTGGGGGATGCCGTCGGCCGCCGACCGGGCGGAGATCGTCCGGCTGATGACAGCCGAGGCGCCGCAGGGCGGCAGCGCGCCGCCCTCCCCCACCGCCGTCGGCTGACGCCGGCCGCGGAAACCCGGTCGGCTGCCGCACCGCCGCGGCGTACAGTCCGCCGCATGGCTGTGGACACGAGGCCGGCGGTACGCGCCGGGCCCTTCCGGCTGCTCCCGCTGGGTGTGGTGTTCCTGACCGTCGGCCTCTCCACCGCGGTGGTGCTGCCGTTCCTGTCACTGTTCCTCGACCGGGAGGTCCACGCCGGTCCGGTACGGGTGACAGTGTTCCTGGTCGTCGCGCCGCTGTCCGGGGTGGTGGCCTCCGCGCTGGTCGGCCGGCTGTCGGACCGCCTGCCGATCCGGCGTGCGCTGCTCGTCGGCGCCGCGCTGGCCGGTGTGGTGGGCGCGGGCCTGACCGCGTACGTCCGCGACTACTGGATCCTGCTGGGGCTCACGGCCACCGCCACGGCGCTGGCGAACTCGCTGTTCCCGCAGTCGTTCGCGTACACCCGGGCACTGTTCGACAGGGACGATCCCGCGCGGGCCGCGTTCGGCGTCAGCCTCATGCGTACCGTGTTCTCGCTGGCCTGGGTGGCCGGGCCGGCGCTGGCCGCGGTGCTGCTCGACGTCGGCGGCTTCCGCCTGGTCTACGGCATGGCCGCCGCCATGTACGCGCTGGCCGCGCTGGTGGCCGCGTTCCGGCTGGAGGAGCTGCCGCTGCCGGCGCGGCCGGTCGCCGGCGATCCGGCCGGCGCGGCACCCGGCCCGCCCGGCCCGTCCCGCCTGCGGCTGGCGCTGACGGCGCTCGCGTTCGTCCTGCTCCAGTGCCCGCTGACGCTCGGCGTGCAGGCGCTGCCGCTGTTCATCGACACCGAACTGAACGACGACCCCTCCCGCGCCGGGCTGGTGCTGGGCCTGTGCGCGGCGCTGGAGATCCCGCTGATGCTCGGGCTCGGCGCGCTGACCGCGCGGGTCCGGCTGCGGCCGCTGATCCTGCTCGGCGGCGGCTGCGGGGTCGCCTACTACGCGACCGCCGCGCTGGCACCGGGCGTGCCGGTGCTGTTGTTCGCGCAACCGGTGAACGCGCTGTTCATCGCCGCGGTGTCCGGCGTCGGCATCGCCTACGTGCAGGATCTGCTGCCGGGCGAGCCGGGCCGGGCCACCACGCTGTTCACAAACACGTTCCCGATCGGCGCGATGCTCGCCGGGCCGCTGCTCGGGCTCTCCGCGCAGGTCGGCTACCGGTGGGCGTACGCCCTCGCCACCGCCCTGTGCGCGGCCGGGCTGCTGGTGCTGCTGCTGACCCGGCCGCAGGCCCGAGCCGGACCGGTGCCCGTGGGCGGGTGACCCACGGGCACCGGGATCAGCTCGGGGCGGGCGGCCGGCCGGCGGTGGCCGCGATCAGCAGGGACAGCTCCCGAACGAGGTCATCCATGCTCTGCCCGCTGCTCGCCCGCACCAGGCCGAGAGCCAGGTCGGCGAGCAGGTAGAACCCGAGGGTCCGGGCCTGCTCGCCGGGGAACGCGGCGAGCAGATCCTCGGCACCGGCGAGGTCACCCCGGTGCTTGGCCGCGATCACCCCGGCGGCGCGCTGCACCAGTTCCGCCGCCTCGGGGGTGAACCCGCCCACCGGATCAGATCTTCGGCGTCGCGGCGCGGGCGGCGGCGAAGCGTGCGATCACGTCCGACCAGTTCACCAGGTTCCACAGCCGGTCCACGTAGTCCGGACGCACGTTGCGGTACTGCAGGTAGTAGGCGTGCTCCCAGGCGTCGAAGACCAGCAGCGGCGTGGCGCCCTGGCCGACATTGCCGTGGTGGTCGTAGACCTGCTCGACGATCAGTCGCTGCCCCAGCGGCTCCCAGGCGAGCACGCCCCAGCCGGAGCCCTGCACGCTCTTCGTGGCCGCCGACAGCTGGCCGGCGAACGCGTCGAACGAGCCGAAGTGCTCGTCGATCGCCGCGGCCAGGTCGCCGTCCGGGCGGTCAGCGGCGGCGCACCAGCACCACGTGGTCGATCAGCTCGCCGGTCTGGCCGTCCGGGCCGGTGGCGGTACGGCGCGCCGCGCCCAGCCGCTCGACGTCCCAGCCGTCCGGGTCGAGGGCCACGGCGGCCAGGATCTCCTCCGGGTCGGCGAACCGGTGGTGGCCGGTGTCGGGCCCGGCCCACGGCGGCGGCGCGCCGTGCTCGACGACGAGCAGCCGGCCGCCGGGCGCGACCGCCTCGGCCGCCGGGGGCAGCACCTTCTCCCGGGGCAGGACCAGCGGCGACTGGAAGAACTGCGCGGACACCAGGTCGTACCGGCCGGGCAGGAAGCCCTGGGTGAGGTCGTGCCGCACGGTGGTGATCCGCTCCGCCACCCCGGCCCGCTCGGCCTCCACGGCGAGGCGGTCCAGCGCGACCGACGAGATGTCCACGGCGGTGACCCGCCAGCCCCGCGACGCCAGCCACACCGCGTCGCCGCCCTCACCGCTGCCGAGGTCGAGCACGGTGCCCGGGGGCAGCGTGCCGGCCACCTCGGCCAGGACCGGGTTCACCCGGCCGCTCCAGATCCGGTCCTGCTGGCCGTACCGCTCGTCCCAGAACCGGGCCGCGTCGGTGTCCGCCGGGTGCTCGTGGTGGTGGTGCCCCGTCATGTCCGCCTCCTCGCCGCCGGGCGTCTCCCGGCCGGCCTCCGCGAATCGTGCGCCGCCGCCGGCCGGACAGCAAGCAACCTTGCCGTTCCGGCAAACGCGGACACCGGACGACCGGGGGGTGGCAGCCGGTCGGACGCCGCGCTACCGTCGGGAGCAGATACCCCCGGGGGTATAAGAGTCCGGAAGGAGAACACCCATGCGCGAGGTCGACCTGACCACGTTCGCCACCGCCCACGCGGACGGGGCGACTGTCATCGACGTCCGGGAGACCACCGAATACCTCGGCGGCCACGTCCCCGGCGCCCGTTGTGTGCCGCTCGGTCACCTGGCCACGCAGATGTCGCAGGTGCCCCGCACCGGCACCGTCTACGTGATCTGCGAGGCCGGCGGGCGCAGCCGGGTCGGCGCGGAGCTGCTCGAACGCGCCGGCGTCGCCGCCCTGTCGGTGAGCGGCGGCACCTCGGCCTGGGTGCGCTCGGGCCGCCCGGTGACAGCCGGCAGCCGGCCGTGACCAGCCGCCCGGAGACGGCGGCCGGTCCGCGTACCGGCTTCCTGCGCCGCCTGTTCGGCCCCCGCGTCGCCCGGGTCTCCCCGGCCGAGGCCGCGGCGCTGTCCGGCGCGGGCGCGCTGCTGCTCGACGTGCGCGAGCCCGCCGAGTGGCGGGCCGGGCACGCGCCGGGCGCCCGGCACATCCCGCTCGGGCAGCTCGCGGACCGGCTGTCCGAGGTGCCGGCGAACCGGCCCGTGGTGACCGTCTGCCGGTCCGGCGCGCGATCGCGGCGGGCGGCCAGGATGCTCGCCGCGGCGGGCCACGAGGTGCACGACCTGACCGGCGGCATGCGGGCGTGGGCGAGCGCCGGGCTGGCGGTACGAGCCAAGGGCGGCCGGCCGGGCCACGTGGCCTGAGCAGACGCCTCATCACCAGGAGAAGGAGCACGCCGATGTTGTTCACCCAGTACTACCTCGACTGCCTGTCCCAGGCCTCGTACCTGATCGCCGACGAGCGCACCGGCCGGGCCCTGCTCGTCGACCCGCGCCGGGACATCGACGAGTACCTCACCGACGCCCGGGCGCACGGCCTGACGATCGAGGGCGTCGTCAACACCCACTTCCACGCCGACTTCCTCGCCGGCCACCTCGAGGTGGCCGCCGCGACCGGGGCGTGGATCGGCTACGGGCACCGGGCCGAGACCGAGTACCCGAGCCGCAAGCTCACCGACGGCGAACGGATCAGCCTCGGCGACGTGACCCTGGAGATCATGGAGACCCCGGGTCACACGCCGGAGTCGATCAGCATCCTGGTCTACGAGCGCGCCGACGACCCGGCCCCGTACGGCGTGCTGACCGGCGACGCGCTGTTCATCGGCGACGTGGGCCGCCCGGACCTGCTCGCCTCGTTCGGCGTGACCGCCGAGGAACTCGGCCGGATGCTCTACGACAGCGTGCAGCGCAAGCTGATGGGCCTGCCCGACGAGGTGCGCGTCTTCCCCGCCCACGGCGCCGGCTCGGCCTGCGGCAAGAACCTGTCCACCGAACGGCAGTCCACCATCGGCGAGCAGCGCCGCACCAACTACGCCTGCGCGCCGATGAGCGAGGAGCGCTTCCTCGCCCTGGTCACCGGCGGGCAGCCGGCCGCGCCCGGCTACTTCGCCTTCGACGCGGTGCTCAACCGCAAGGCGCGTGAGCTGTTCGACCACGCCCGGCCGGCCCGCCCGCTCACCCCGGCCGAGTTCCTGGCCGCCCGGGCCGACGGCGCCGTCGTGGTCGACGCCCGTGACCCGCAGGAGTACGCGACCGGGCACCTGCGCGGCGCGCTCAACGTCCCGGCCGACGGCCGGTTCGCCGAGACCGCCGGCAGTGTCGTCGCACCCGACCGGCCGGTGCTCGTGGTGGCCCCGCAGGACCGGGAGGAGGAGATCGTCGTCCGCCTCGCCCGGATCGGCTTCGACCGGGTCATCGGCTACCTGCGCGAGCCCGAGAGCGCGTTCCTGGAGATGGTCACCGAGATGACCCGGGCCAGCCGGCTCACCGCCACCGAACTGCGCGCGGCCCTCGATCGTCCGGACGCCCCGGTGGTGCTGGACGTGCGCAACGCGGGTGAGCGGGAGCAGGGTGCCGTGGACGGCTCGCTGCACATCCCGCTGGCCGAGCTGACCCGCCGCCTCGACGAGGTGCCGGCCGGCCGGCCCGTCGTGGTGCACTGCGCCGGCGGGTACCGCTCGTCGGTCGCCGCCAGCCTGCTGCGCGACGCCGGTCACTCCGACGTGTCCGACCTGCTCGGCGGGTACGGCGCCTGGCAGGGACTGCACGCCGCCGCCTGACCCGGGCGGGGGGGGGGGGGGGGGGGGCCCCCCCCCCCCCCCCCGCCCCGGGGGGGGCCCCCCCCCCCCCCCCCCCCCCCCCCCCCGCGGGGGCGGCCCCCCCCCCCCCCCCACACCCCCCCCACCCCCCCCCCCCCCCCCGCCGCGGCCGGGCCGGGCGGGCCCCCCCCCCCCCCCCCCCCCCCCCCCCCCCCCCGCCGGATAGTGCCACCAGGATTAGCACTCCCCGCGCATGGGCAGACATTTGTCATCAGGCACACGAACGAGGGAGCTGACGGCATGGCGAAGGGCGACATCGACACCTACCAGCAGGACGGGCAGTGGAAGAACCGCCCGGAGGGCAACGAGCGCGCGACCAGCCGCCACGACACCAAGGCGGAGGCCGAAGCGGCGGGCCGGGAGATGGCCGTCGAACGCGGCACCGAGCACGTGATCAAGAAGCAGGACGGCACGATCGGCGAGAAGAACACGTACCCCCGCGAGCGCGACCCCCGGAACATCCCGGGCTGAGCCGCCAACACCGCACGTCGCAAGACGGCGCCGGACCCGCTCGGGTCCGGCGCCGTTGTCGCATACCCGCCGGTAGTGAGCGCCTGGCTAAAAACTTTTGTTGGGTTCCCACAACGGCCCCCGCTCAGGCTTCGGCGGTTACGACATGGCGCGGCCCGCGCACAGGCGGAAGGGTGAGGCAAGCCGGGGGCACCGCCGCCGCCCGGCGCACCACCGTGGGTCTACCGAAGGGGACGGTCACGTGTTCAGCCGTGTCGCCATCGTCAACCGTGGTGAGGCCGCGATGCGGCTCATCCACGCGGTCCGGGAACTGGCCGCGGAGACCGGCAGCCGGATCGAGACCGTCGCGTTGTACACCGACGTCGACCGTACCGCCACCTTCGTCCGCGAGGCGGACATCGCCTACGACCTCGGCCCCGCGTCGGCCCGCCCGTACCTCGATCTGAAGGTCCTGGAGCGCGCGCTGGTCGACACCGGCGCGGACGCCGCGTGGGTGGGCTGGGGTTTCGTGGCCGAGGACCCGGCGTTCGCCGAGCTGTGCCAGAAGGTCGGCGTGACGTTCGTCGGGCCGAGCCCGGACGCCATGCGCAAGCTCGGCGACAAGATCGGCGCGAAGCTGATCGCCGAGGAGGTGGGCGTGCCGGTCGCGCCGTGGAGCCGCGGCGCGGTGGAGAGCCTGGAGGACGCGCTGCGCGCGGCGGCCTCGATCGGCTACCCGCTGATGCTCAAGGCGACGGCCGGTGGTGGCGGGCGCGGCATCCGGGTGATCCGCAGCGACGCCGAACTGGCCGACGCCTACGAGCGCACCAGCCAGGAGGCGGCGCGGGCGTTCGGCAGCGGCGTGGTGTTCCTGGAGCGCCTGGTCACCGGCGCCCGGCACGTCGAGGTCCAGGTGATCGCCGACGGCCAGGGCACCGCGTGGGCGCTCGGCGTACGGGACTGCTCGGTGCAGCGGCGCAACCAGAAGGTGATCGAGGAGTCGGCGTCGCCGGTGCTGAGCCCGGAGCAGACCGCGGAGCTGAAGGCGTCCGCGGAGCGGCTGGCGGTCGCCGTCGGGTATCGCGGCGCGGCCACTGTGGAGTTCCTCTACCACCCGGGCGACCGGCTGTTCGCGTTCCTGGAGGTGAACACGCGCCTTCAGGTCGAGCACCCGATCACCGAGTCGACCACCGGGTTCGACCTGGTCAAGGCGCAGTTGCACGTGGCCGGCGGCGGACGGCTCACCGGCGGGCCGCCGGCCGAGCGCGGGCACGCGATCGAGGCGCGGCTCAACGCCGAGGACCCGGACCGCGACTTCGCGCCCTCCCCCGGCCGGATCACCCGGCTGGACCTGCCCGCCGGCCCGGGCATCCGGGTCGACACCGGGGTCAGCGAGGGCGACACCATCCCGGCCGACTTCGACTCGATGATCGCGAAGATCATCGCGTACGGCCGGGACCGCGACGAGGCGCTGGGCCGCCTGCGCCGGGCCATGGCGAACACCACTGTGGTCATCGCCGGCGGCGCGACGAACAAGAGCTTCGTGCTCGACCTGCTCGACCAGCCCGAGGTGATCGACGCCAGCGCGGACACCGGCTGGATCGACCGGGTACGCGGCGAGGGCCGCCTGGTCGCGCACCGGCACTCCGCCGTCGCGCTGGCCGCCGCCGCGATCGAGGCGTACGAGGAGGACGAGACCGCCGAGCGGCAGCGGCTGCTGTCCACGGCGGCCGGTGGACGCCCCCAGGTGCAGCACCGCAGCGGCCGGCCGCTGGACCTGAAGCTGCGCGGCGTGACCTACCGGATGCGGGTGGCCCGGGTCGGCGCGCACCGGTTCCGGGTCGGCGTCGAGGTCGGCGGCGACGTCCGCACCGCCGACGTCGAGCTGGACCGCTTCGACCGGCACACCGGCCAGGTCGCCGTCAACGGCGCCCGGTTCCGCCTGCTCACCGACACCCACGGCCCGGTCCACCTGGTCGAGGTGGACGGCGTGACGCACCGGATCAGCCGCGACGAGGGCGGCGTGCTGCGCTCCCCCATGCCGGCGCTCGTGGTCGCCACCCCGCTCGCGGTCGGCGCGGAGGTCGAGGCCGGGGCGCCGGTGCTGGTGCTGGAGGCGATGAAGATGGAGACGGTGCTGCGGGCGCCGTTCCGGGCCCGCCTCAAGGAGTCCTCGGTGGCGGTGGGCACCCAGGTGGAGGCCGGTGCGCCACTGCTGCGCCTGGAGCCGGTCGCCGAGGAGGGCGCCGAGGCCGCCGCCGGCCCGGCCGGGCCGGCGGTGGAGCTGGACCTGCCGGTCGCGCCCGCGGACGTGCCGGCGCGGTCCCGGGCCGCACGCGGCCGGGAGGACCTGTGCGCGCTGATGCTCGGCTACGACGTGGACCCGCACGACGAGCGCCGGGTGCTCGACGACTACCTGGACGCGCGGCGCGCGGCCACCGAGGCCGGGCACCGGCCGCTGGCCGAGGAACTGGACCTGGTCAACGTCTTCGCCGATCTGGCCGAGCTGAGCCGCAACCGGCCCGGCGACGACGCGCCGGGCGGGCACGCGCCCAGCGCCCGCGAGTACTTCCACACCTACCTGCAGAGCCTCGACGTCGAGCGGGCCGGTTGCCCGGAACCGTTCCGGGCCCGCCTGGCCAAGGCGCTCGCCCACTACGGCGTCACCGAGCTGGACCGCTCCCCCGAGCTGGAGGCCGCGGTCTTCCGGATCTTCCTGGCGCAGCAGCGGGCCGCCGCCGACGCCACGGTGATCGCCGCGCTACTGCGCTCCTGGCTGCGCGAGCCGCCGCCGGACGAGGCGCTGCGCGAGCCGGCCGGCCTCACGCTGGAACGCCTCGTCGCGGCCACCCAGGTCCGCTTCCCGGTGGTCGCCGACCTGGCCCGGGGCGTGGTGTTCGCCTGGTTCGCCCAGCCGCTGCTGCGTCGCAACCGGGCCCGCGTCTACGCCCGGGTCCGCTCCCACCTGCGGCACCTCGACGCGCAGCCGGACGCGCCGGACCGCGCCGAGCGGATGGCCGAGATGGTGCGCAGCACCGAGCCGCTGGTCCGGCTGCTCGGCCAGCGTCTGGTCCGCAACGCCCCGGACAACGCGACAATGCTGGAGGTGCTGACCCGCCGTTACTACGGCAACAAGGCGCTCACCGAGGTCACTACGCGCACCGCCGAGGGCTGCACGTTCGTGGTGGCCGGGCGCACCGGGTCGAGCGTGGTCTCGGCCGCCGTACGCTTCGACGCGCTCGGCGACGCGCTGCGCGGCCTGGCCGAGGTGGCCCGGGAGTGCGAGGCGGTCGACGCGGACGTCTACCTGTCCTGGGAGAACCAGCCCGAGGACCTGGGCGCCACCGCCGCCGCGCTGCTGGAGGTGGTGAACGCGCACCCGCTGCCGCAGCAGGTGCGCCGGCTCACCACCACTGTGGCCGGTCGGGCCGGCGCGGTGATGCACCACCACGTCACGTTCCGTCCGGCCGAGGGCGGCGGGATGGCCGAGGAACGGCTGATCCGCGGCCTGCACCCGTACATCGCGCAGCGGATGCAGCTGGAGCGGCTGCGCGAGTTCGACCTGACCCGGCTGCCGTCGCTGGACGAGGAGGTCTACCTGTTCCAGGCGGTCGCCCGGCAGAACCCGGCCGACCAGCGGCTGGTGGCGTTCGCGCAGGTGCGTGACCTGACCGAGCTGCGGGAACAGGACGGCCGCCTGGTGGCGCTGCCGACCACCGAGGACGCGGTGGCGGCCTGCCTCGACTCGATCCGCCGGGCGCAGTCGCGGCGGCCGTCGAAGTCGCGGTTCCCGACCAACCGGATCGTCATCTACGTGTGGCCGCCCAGCGAGCTGACCCGCGAGGAGATGGAACTGATCGCCGGCCGGGTACGCCCGACCACTGTGGGCGCCGAACTGGAGGAGATCCTGTTCATCGCCCGGCAGCGCGACCGCCGTACCGGGGAGCTCACCAAGGTCGGCGTGCGGATCACCTTCGACGTGACCGGGCACGCGCGGCTGACCGTGGGCGAGCCGCCGGCCGAGCCGGTCGAGCCGCTGGACGAGTACCGGCTGAAGGTGCTGCGCGCGGCCGGGCGCAACACCGTCTACCCGTACGAGCTGACCGGCCTGCTGGGCGACTTCGTCGAGCACGACCTGGACGCGGAGAACGAACTGGCGCCGGTGGACCGGCCGAAGGGCCGCAACACCGCGGCGATCGTGGCCGGCGTGGTCACCACGCCCACGCCGCGGCATCCGCAGGGGGTGACCCGGGTGGTGCTGCTCGGCGACCCGACCAAGTCGCTCGGCGCGCTCTCCGAGCCGGAGTGCCGGCGGGTGATCGCCGCGCTGGACCTGGCGCAGCGGATGGGCGTGCCGCTGGAGTGGTACGCGCTGTCCGCCGGCGCCCGGATCTCGATGTCCTCCGGCACGGAGAACATGGACTGGGTGGCCGCGGCGCTCAAGCGCATCGTCGAGTTCACCCAGGACGGCGGTGAGATCAACATCGTGGTGGCGGGCATCAACGTCGGCGCCCAGCCGTACTGGAACGCCGAGGCGACGATGCTCATGCACACCAAGGGCGTGCTGGTCATGACGCCCGACTCGGCGATGGTGCTCACCGGCAAGCAGTCGCTCGACTTCTCCGGCGGTGTCTCCGCCGAGGACAACTTCGGCATCGGCGGCTACGACCGGGTGATGGGCCCGAACGGGCAGGCGCAGTACTGGGCGCCGGACCTGCCGGCCGCGCGGGACGTGCTGATGGCGCACTACGACCACACGTACGTCGCGCCGGGCGAGGCCGCACCGCGCCGGGCCGTCACCATGGACCCGGTGGACCGGGACATCTGCGGCTACCCGCACGCGGTGGCCGGCAGCGACTTCGCCACCGTCGGTGAGATCTTCTCCGCCACGGCGAACCCGGACCGCAAGAAGCCGTTCGACATCCGTACCGTGATGCGGGCCCTCGCCGACCAGGACCACCCGGTGCTGGAGCGGTGGGCCGGGATGGCCGACGCGGAGACCGCTGTGGTGCAGGACGTGCACCTCGGCGGCATCCCGGTGTGCCTGCTCGGCATCGAGTCCCGCTCGGTGCCCCGGCACGGCTTCCCGCCCACCGACGGCCCGGACACCTACACCGCGGGCACGCTGTTCCCGCGCTCGTCGAAGAAGGCCGCGCGGGCGATCAACGCGGCCAGCGGCAACCGGCCGCTGGTCGTGCTGGCCAACCTGTCCGGCTTCGACGGCTCGCCCGAGTCGATGCGCAAGCTGCAACTGGAGTACGGCGCGGAGATCGGCCGGGCGATCGTGAACTTCCGCGGCCCGATCGTGTTCTGCGTGATCTCGCGCTATCACGGCGGCGCGTTCGTGGTCTTCTCCAAGGCGCTCAACCCGGACATGACGGTGCTGGCGATCGAGGGGTCGTTCGCCTCCGTGCTGGGCGGCGCGCCGGCCGCCGCCGTGGTGTTCGCCGGCGAGGTCGCCGCCCGCACCGCTGCCGACGCGCGGGTACGCGACCTGGAGGCCCGGGTCGCCGCCGCGGCCGGCACCGAGAGGGCGACGCTCACGGCCGAGCTGGACGAGCTGCGCGCATCGGTGCGGGCGGAGAAGCTGGGCGAGGTGGCCGCCGAGTTCGACCGGGTGCACAGCATCCAGCGGGCCGTCGAGGTCGGGTCGGTCGACGCGGTGGTCCGCGCGGCCGAGCTGCGTCCCCGCGTCATCGAGGCGATCGAGGCACGGCTGAGCTGACCCCGTCGCACAGCGGGACGGCGGGCGGACCCATGGGGCCGCCCGCCGTTCCGCTTGAGGCGATGTGCGACAGGTCCGGCAATCCGGTAACGGGAACCGTGTTCGTCAGCTCGCCGCGCGGGTCAGGCGGCGCAGCGGTCGCAGGTGCCGAAGATCTCCAGGGTGTGCCCGACGTCGGTGAACCCGTGCCGCGCGGCGACCTGGTCGGCCCACCGCTCCACGGCCGGGCCGGCCACCTCCACGGCCCGGCCGCAGCGGCGGCAAACCAGATGGTGGTGATGGCGGCTCTGGCTGCACCGCCGGTAGAGATGCTCGCCGCCGGGCAGCCGGGCCGAGTCGATCTCGCCGTTGTCGACGAGCATCTGCAGCGTCCGGTAGACGGTGGTGAGGCCGACCTTCGCCTGCCGCTGGACGAGCATCTGGTGCAGTTGCTGCGCGCTGTGGAAGCCGTCCAACTCCCGCAGCAGCGCCAGCACCTCGGCACGCTGACGGGTGTTGCGGGTCGCCCCGGTCGTCGCCTGGGTCACCGTCGCCTCCCTCGTCCGGGCGCCCGCCCGGCACCCTCGGCCGGCCGCGGCCGCACCCGGCGCGCCACGTGACACCCGGAACCATTATGCCTTCCGGGCGCACCGCCGAACCCGGCTCGGCGGACGGCCCACCGGCCGGGTGTGACGTGCCCGACGGCCCCGGCCGGAACTTTCCGTGGCACCGCGCCGACAAACGGTACGAACACCGGATCTTCGAGGGGACGACGTCATGTCCAGCACCACCCGCCGCCGGTTCCTGCGCCCGGCGGCCCTGATCGGCGCCGCCGTGCTGGCCGCGTCGATCACCGCCTGCGGCTCCTCGGGCACCACGTCCGCCGCCTCACCGGCCACCTCGGCGCCGGCCCCGGCGTCGGCGAGCGCCGCGGCGGGTGTGCTCACCGTCCGCGACCCGTGGGTGAAGGCCGCCGACAAGGGCATGACCGCCGCGTTCGCCACGATCGTCAACGACGGCGACACCGACGTCACGATCACCGGGGTGAGCACCGACGTGTCCCGGGCCGAGATCCACGAGATGGCCATGACCGACGGGAAGATGGCGATGCGGCAGAAGCCGGGCGGCGTCGTGGTCGCCGCCCGCTCCCAGGTCGCCCTGGAACCCGGCGGCGACCACCTCATGCTGATGGACCTCACCCGGCCGGTGCGCGCCGGCGACCAGCTCGACGTCACGCTCACCTTCGCCGACGGCCGGACCCAGACGTTCACCGCCGTGGCGAAGCCGTTCACCGGCGCCCAGGAGAGCTACGCGCCCGGGCACGGCGCGAGCCCGGCGTCATGACCGGCACCGGCGCGCCCGCCCGCCGGGTGAGCCGGCGTGGCCTGCTCACCGGCGGCGCGGCGGCCGCCGGGGGCGCGCTGGCCGGCGCCGGCGCCCTCGCCGCCGTCCGTGCCCGCGCTCCCGGGGTACGCCCCGACGACGCCGTCCCGGTGGCCCGGGTGGGCGACGCGGTCGAGCCGTTCCACGGCGCCCGGCAGTCCGGGGTCACCACCGACGCGCAGGCGCACGCGGCGTTCGTCGCGTTCACGCTGCGGCCCGGCACCGACCGGGCGGCGCTCGGCCGGATGCTGCGGCTGCTCTCCGACGACGCCGCCCGGCTCACCCAGGGCCGCCCCGCGCTGGCCGACACCGAGCCGGAGCTGAGCGTGCTGCCGGCCCGGCTGACCGTCACGTTCGGCTTCGGCCCCGGGCTGTACGCCGCCGCCGGGCTCGACGACCGGCGGCCCGCCTCGGTGGCCGAGCTGCCCGCGTTCGGCATCGACCGGCTGCAACCCCGCTGGTCCGGCGGGGACCTGCTGCTGCAGATCTGCGCCGACGATCCGCTCACCGTCGCCCACGCGCAGCGGGTCCTGGTCAAGGACAGCCGGCCGTTCGCCGTCGTCCGCTGGGTGCAGCAGGGCTTCCGGCGGGCCGCCGGGGCCGAGCCGGGGCGTACCCAGCGCAACCTGTTCGGGCAGCTCGACGGCACCGCCAACCCGAAGCCCGGCACGCCCGCCGACACGGCGGTGTGGGTGACCGACGGGCCGGACTGGCTGCGGGACTCGACCACGCTGGTGGTGCGGCGGATCAGCATGAACCTGGAGACCTGGGACCTGCTGGGCCGCGCCGACCGGGAACTCGCCGTCGGACGGCGCCTCGACACCGGCGCGCCGCTGACCGGGCGGGCCGAACACGACGAGCCGGACTTCGCCGCGCTCGGCCCGGACGGGCTCACCGTGATCCCCGACTTCTCGCACCTGACCCGGGCCCGTGTCACCGACGACCGGCAGAAGATCCTGCGCCGGCCCTACAACTACGACGGCGTGCCGACCCCCGAGGGGAACGCTGACAGTGGGCTCGTCTTCGCCGCGTACCAGGCCGACATCGCCCGGCAGTTCCTGCCGATCCAGCGCCGCCTCGCCGAGCGTGACCTGCTCAACGAGTGGACCACCCCGATCGGCTCCGCCGTGTTCGCCGTACCGCCCGGCTGCCCCGAGGGCGGCTGGGTCGGCCGGCAGCTGCTCGGCTGACCACCACAGGAAGGCCCGTCATGCGTACCCGATCCGTCACCGCGCTGCTCGCCGCGACCCTCACCGCGCTGCTGCTGGTCCCGGCCACGCCCGCGGCGGCGCACAACTCGTTGCAGGAGGCCACCCCGGCGCGCGACGCCCGGCTCACCAGCGCGCCGACGCAGGTCACGCTGCGGTTCATGCAGCGGCTGAACCCGGCCTTCACCACCATCACCCTCAGCGACGCCGGCCGGCGCGCGGTGCCCACCGGCGCACCGGCGGTGGACGGCGTCACCGGCACGGTGACGATCGACGAGCCGCTGGTGAACGGCACCTACACCGTCGCCTACCGGGTGGTCTCCCGCGACGGCCACCCGGTCCAGGGCTCGTACCGCTTCACAGTGGCCGACCCGGCCGCGCCCGAGCCGTCGGCTCCCGCGTCAGCGGCGGCTTCCGCGTCGACCGGCGCGGACACCTCGGCCGGCGCGGGCGAGCCGGACGCCTCCGGTACGCGGTCCGGCGACGACGGCCCGCCGGTCGCGCTGCTGGCCGGCGGGGCGGTCGCCGGTCTGCTCGTGGTCACCGGGATCGTGCTGCTGGTCGTGCGCCGGGCGCGCGCTCGTCGCACGGACCACTGACGATCGGACCGTCGGGGGCCGGCCACGGAGGGGCAAGCCGCGGCTCAGCGGGCGGGCGGCGGGCCGACGCTGCGGCGCGGCACCAGCGTCGGGGCGATCGTCTGCCGCAGCGGCCCGGCGCTCTGCGACTCGATCTGGGCCAGGAGCAGGTCCAGGCTCGCCGCTGCCACCGCGTCGAAGTCCGGGCGTACCGTGGTCAGCGGCGGGATGAAGTACGCCGCCTCGGGCACGTCGTCGAACCCCACCACGCTGATGTCGTCGGGGACGCGGCGGCCGTGCTCGTGCAGCGCCCGCAGCACACCGAGCGCCAGGTGGTCGTTGGCGGTGAAGACGGCGGTGACCTCGGGCATCCGGGCCAGCATCTGCCCGCACCGGTAGCCAGCCGCCGCCGACCAGTCGGCATGGACCAGCGGCGGGATCTCGGCGCCGGCCTGCCGCAACGCCTCGCGCCAGCCCTCGATCCGGCCGGCGCTGTCGAACCAGTCCGACGGGCCGGACACGTGCCACACCGTGCGGTGCCCGGCGGCCAGCAGGTGCTCGGTGGCGGCCCGGGCACCGGCGACCTGGTCGACAGTCACCAGTGGGATCGGCCGTCGCGGGTCGCCGTCGACTGTCACCAGCGGCACGTCCTGGGGCAACCGTTCCAGCGCCTCACCGGCGGACTCGACCGGCGCGATCACCACGATGCCGGCGACCCTATGCGCCAGGTGCCGTTCCACTGCCGCCGAGATGGAGCGGTGGTCGAGGTCGCGGACGCTGCCGATGCTCACCGCGAAACCGGCCTCGGCGGCGGTTTGCTCCAACGCGGCGAGCAGCGACGCCGGACCGTAGAGCGTGGTGTTCTGCGCGACCACACCGATCACCTGGGACCGGCCGGTCACCAGCGCGCGGGCCGCGCGGTTGGGCCGGTAGCCGAGTTCGGTGATGGCGGCCTGCACCCGGAGCCGGGTCTGCTCACGCACGTTGGGATGCCCGTTGAGAACCCGGGAGACCGTCTGGTGCGAAACCCCGGCGAGGCGGGCCACGTCCGTCATCGCAGGACCGCGCACGGCCACCTCACTTTCGCCACTGCCCGCGGCCACACCCGGTCGATCTCGACCGGACCGGCCCGGGTGGCGACAGTCTACGCCAGCGGTCCCATCGGTATCGGCACCGTCGATCGACCGTTCCCAGCGTGGCGCGGTGCTATCGCGGAATCGATCGACGGCTCATTCCCTTCCGCTGCGCAGCGGCACGAACGGGCAGCTCGGAGGCGGTGCAATTGGGCCCGGGGTGCGGCTTTTCCGGCGATTGCCGCAGCCGCACCCCGGGCCTTGCAGTTGTGTCAACGCTCGTGAATGGTGACCGTTGTCACGGTGTTGTCAGCGAGAACTGCCGCACCGTCACCGCGCCGCCCAGCGATTGGGTGGCGTAGTTGAAGAAGCCGAACCGGTAGCCCATGAAGAACTGCCACGCGTTGTTGAGCGTCAGCGCGTTGCCGAGCGGTACGAAGTTCACCCCGTCGGTGCTGTAGGAGAACCGCGCCTGCCGGCCCGAACCCGGCCGGATGTCGGCGTTCGCCCGCAACCAGATCCGCCCCCCGGACACCGCCGCACTGGCGATCTCCGTACCGGTGCTCGTGGTGTTCCAGTTCGAGCCCATGGTCAGGCCGTTCGTCATCACCACCCGGGTCGCGCCGTTGTCCCGCCGTACGCCGATCCAGGCCGAGCTGTCCCGCAGCATCGCCAGGCCGGCCCGGTCACCGTCGCGCATGGTCGAGTAGTCCAGCTCGATCGTGCCGGTCGAGGTCGGACCCTGGATGCGGTGGGTGAGCGTGTTGCGGGCCCGGTACAGGTCGTTCGTGACGGTGGCGGTCTGCAGCCGCAGGCCGTTGTTCACCGACCACCTGCTGTTGTCCGGGTTGTGGTTCCACTCGTACTGCGGGCCGAGCGTGGTGCCGGAGAACGTGTCGGTGCCGGTGAGCGGCTTGACCGGACGGGTCGGCAGCGGGTTGGGGTAGCTCGCGCCCCAGGCCCCGTTGACGGTCTGCACCTGCGGCCAGCCGTCGGCGGTCCAGGTGATCGGCGCCAGCGTCGGCATCCGGCCACCGGGGTACGCGTCGGTGAACGCCATGTAGTACCAGGCGCCGGTCTGCGTCTGCACCAGGCCGCCCTGGTGCGGCACGCCACCGCCGGAGATCGGGCCGGGCAGGTTCAGCAGCACCTGCCGCTGCTCGTACGGGCCGAACGGGCCGTTCGTGGACTTCAGCACGTACTGGCCGTTGGCCGGCCGGGTCAGCCAGATGTAGTACGCGCCGTTGCGCTTGTAGAAGCGCGCGCCCTCCAGCGTGCCGATGCTCGACGGCGTCTGGTAGACCTGCTGGGCCCGGACCTGGCTGCGTCCGTCGGCGGAGAGCTGGGCCACGCTGATCGTGCCGTTGCCGTACGCGACGTACATGGTGTCGTTGTCGTCGATCAGCATGCCGGCGTCGTAGTAGCAGTTGGGAATGGTGGTCAGCCGGTTCCACGCGCCGTCCACGGCGGTGGCGGTGTAGATGTGGGTCTGCGCGAAGTCGATGCACCCGGCCCAGTAGAACGTGCGGTTGCTCGGCCGGTAGTTGAGCGTCGACGCCCAGATGCCGTCCACGTACGCCTGCTCGCTGCCGCTCAGGTCGTACTTGGTGCCGAACTCCAGCCGCGGCACCGAGTGCCCGGCGAACTCCCAGTTCACGAGGTCCCAGGAGCGCAGCACCGGCGCGCCCGGCGAGTAGTGCATGGTCGAGGCGGACATGTAGTAGACGTCGCCGACCCGGATGATGTCGACGTCGGCGAAGTCCTGCCAGACGGCCGGGTTGGTGAAGTTGCCGCCCGGGTTGCCCGGGTTGCCGGGGCTGTCGCCGACGCGGACGAGCTGCCACTGCTGGTTCGCGCCGTTCCAGTCGTCGTACTGCACGATGTTGCCGCCGTCGGCGGTGGAGGCGTTCTGCACCTCCATCACCTTGTTCGAGTTCCGGTTGATCAGCCGGACGTACCCGCTGTCGGAGTCGGCCAGCCGGAACTGCTGGTTGTTGCCGCCGTGGTCGGTCCACTGGACCACCGCGGCGCCGTTGGCGGTGGACGCGCCGCTCACGTCCAGCACCTTGCCGGAGTGCCGGGAGCGCAGCCGGTAGTAGCCACCGCCGGAGTCCACGAACTGCCACTGCTGCCAGGCGCCGTCGTTGCGCGTCCACTGGGTGATCCGCGCCCCGTCGTTCGTCGCCTGGTTGTACAGGTCCAGCGCCTTGCCGCTGTTGCGGTTCACCAGCACGTAGTACGCGCTGGTGTCCACTGTGGCCGCCGATACCGGCGCGGGCACGGCGCCCACCACCACACCCCCCACCAGCAGCGCCACCACCCCGGCCAGCAGCCGGGACAGGCGTCCACGTCCACGGGACAGTCGAGCCGTCACCACGATCCTCCTTCGTCGACCGGAGCCCGGGCACGGCGGCACGCGCCGACCACGGCAGCGTTATCGCTAACAGCGAAGCCCACCCAGGCGGAGTCGGATCCCTGGCAACTGCGGCGCAGATCGCGCCCGGAACGGCCCGCGAGCGGTGCCGGTGACCCTATCCATCGACTGTGAGCGATAACATGTCGTTCGTCAAGCCGTAACACGGGGCACCGCCGCGGGCCGGCACGGCCGGCCGGCGAGGGCTCAGAAGCCCCGGGCGAGGCGGTAGTACGCCTGATTCCAGCGCAGCTCGTCGGCGAAGCGGTGCGGGCGCGTCTCGGCGTCGATGACCACCAGCTCGGTCCGGGCCATGTTGGCCAGGTCGCGCAGTTCCTCCATGCCGACGGCCTGGGACAGCACCGTGTGGTGCGGGGCGCCGGCGGTGATCCACGCCTCCGCCGAGCCGGCCAGGTCGGGCTGCGGGCGCCAGACCGCGCGCGCCACCGGCAGCCGGCGCAGCGGCTGCGGCGGCGGCACCACGTCCACCGCGTTGGCGATCAGCCGGAACCGCTCCCCCATGTCCGCCATGCCCAGCACGACGGCCGGGCCGGACGCCGCGTCGAAGACCAGGCGTACCGGGTCCTCCCGCCCGCCGATGCTCAGCGGGTGCACCTCCGCGCTCGGCACGTCGGCGGCGATGCTCGGGCACACCTCCAGCATGTGCGCGCCGAGGATCAGCTCCTGGCCGAACGTCAGATCGTAGGTGTAGTCCTCCATGAACGACGTGCCGCCGGGCACGCCGACGGCCATCGCCTTGAGCGTGTGCACGAGCACGGAGGTCTTCCAGTCCCCCTCACCGCCGAAGCCGTAGCCGTCGGCCATCAGGCGCTGCACCGCGATCCCGGGGAGCTGGCGCAGCCCGCCGAGGTCCTCGAAGTTCGTGGTGAACGCCCGGAACCCGCCGGCCTCCAGGAACGCGCGCAGGCCCAGCTCCTGCCGCGCCGCGTACCGCAGCGAGTCGTGCCGGTCCCCGCCGGGCCGCAGCTCGGCGGCGACCCGGAAGGTGTCGTCGTACTCCTTGACCAGGTCGTCCACCTGCGCGTCCGCCACCTGGTCGACGGCCGCGACGAGGTCGTTCACGCCGTAGGTGTTCACCGAGACGCCGAAGCGCAGCTCCGCCTCGACCTTGTCCCCCTCGGTGACCGCGACGTCGCGCATGTTGTCGCCGAAGCGCGCCAGCCGCAGCGTCCGCACCGCCGACCAGCCGACGGCGGCCCGGGCCCAGGCCGCGACCCGGCCGACGACCCGGGGGTCGGTGACGTGGCCGGCGACGGTCTTGCGGGCCACCCCGAGCCGGGTCTGGACGAACCCGAACTCCCGGTCGCCGTGCGCGGCCTGGTTGAGGTTCATGAAGTCCATGTCGATCTCGTCCCACGGCAGCGCCACGTTCGCCTGCGTGTGCAGGTGCAGCAGCGGCGTCCGCAGCGCGTCCAGCCCGGAGATCCACATCTTGGCCGGGGAGAACGTGTGCATCCAGGCGATCACCCCGACCGCGCCCTGCACGGCGGCGTCCCGGCACACCGCCAGGATGTCCGCGCTGGAGGTGAGGACCGGCTTCCAGACCACGCGTACGGGAATGTCCGGCGACTCGTCCAGGCGCGCGGCGATCTGCCGGGA
Organism: Micromonospora sp. NPDC049203; assembly: GCF_043197215.1. NCBI lineage: Bacteria > Bacillati > Actinomycetota > Actinomycetes > Micromonosporales > Micromonosporaceae > Micromonospora > Micromonospora sp. NPDC049203. The sequence continues at coordinate 265,526 of NZ_JBICSV010000002.1, forward strand.
CTGCTCGGCGACCTGCCGCAGGGTGTCCTCGCCGTAGAGGCCCTGGCTGCCGGTGAGGAACCAGACCTCGGGCTGGGGGTGAGTTGCCATGTTGTTGCCTTCCGCGCTAGGAACCGTCACTTGAACCGGATGCCGATGAGGCGCTGGAGGAGGATGAACGCGAAGAGCAGGCCGCCGATCACGATCTTGGTCCACCAGGAGTTGAGGCTGCCGTCGAACGTGATCAGGGTCTGGATCACGCCGAGCACCAGCACACCGAGCACGGTGCCGAAGACGTACCCGGAACCGCCGGTGAGCACGGTGCCGCCGATCACGACCGCGGCGATCACGTCCAGCTCCATCCCGACCGCGATCAGCGGCGCGCCGGAGAGCGTGTAGAACGACAGCAGGATGCCGCCGATGGCCGAGCAGAGCCCGCTGATCGTGTAGACGGCGATCCTGGTCCGCGCCACCGGCAGGCCCATCAGCAGCGCCGACTGCGCGTTGCCGCCGACCGCGTACACGTTGCGGCCGAACCGGGTGTACGCCAGCACGTACGCCGCGATCAGCACCACCGCGAACGCGATCAGCACGCTTATCGACACGAAGTTGCCGGCCGGATCACCGATGCGCTGCTGCGACATCGACGTCCAGAAGCCGTCGGTGATGGAGATGGAGGCGTCACTGATGAACGTGCACATGCCCCGGGCGAAGAACATCCCGGCGAGTGTCACGATGAACGGCTGGATCTCGAAGAAATGGATCGCGCAGCCCATCAGGAAACCGAGCGTCGGGCCGATCAGCAGCGCGATCACCAGCACCAGGACGGCGGGCAGGCCGTCGCGCAGCAGCGCGGCCGACACCATCGCGGTCATCGCGACCACCGAGCCGACGGACAGGTCGATGCCGCCGGTGAGGATCACGAACGTCATGCCGACCGCGACGACGAGCAGGAAGCCGTTGTCGATGAAGACGTTGAAGACGACCTGGACGTTGGAGAAGGCGCGGTACTGGGACACCCCGACGCCGTACATGACCAGCAGCAGCGCGAGCGTGGCCAGCACCGGGACGTGCCGCCGGGGCAGGCTGGGCCGCCAGGAGCGGCCGGAGGTCAACGACGTGCTGCTCATGCCGGCACCTGCTCCTTCTCCCGCTGCGGCGCCGCCGGGCCGGGTTCGGTGCCGCGCCTGCGACGGCGGAACCGGGCGCGGAACGCCGGGGCCTGCACGAGGCAGACGGCGATCACGACGACCGCCTTGAACAGCAGTGACGTCTGCGGCGAGATGTTCATCGCGTACACGGTGGTGGTGAGGGTCTGGATGATCAGCGCGCCGAGGACGGTGCCGCCGAGGGAGAACCGGCCGCCGGCCAGCGATGTGCCGCCGATGACGACGGCCAGGATCGCGTCGAGTTCGATCCACAGGCCGGCGGCGTTGCCGTCGGCGCTGGAGACGTTGGCGGTGACCATGAAACCGGCGAGCGCGGCACAGGCGGCGCTGATCACGTAGACGAGGAAGATGATGCGGCGCGACCGGATGCCGGCGAGCCGGCTGGCCTCGGCGTTGCCGCCGACCGACTCGACGATCAGCCCGAGCGCGGTACGGCGGGTGAACGCGGCCACGAGCAGCGCGGCGGCGAGCGCGATCAGGATGGCCAGCGGCAGCGTCAGGAAGTGCCCGAGCCCGATCGCCCGGTACGGACCGGAGTTGATCGTGATGATCTGCCCCTCGGTGACGAGCTGGGCGATGCCCCGCCCGGCCACCATGAGGATCAGCGTGGCGATGATCGGCTGGATGCCGATGACCGCGACCAGCACGCCGTTCCACGCGCCGAGCACGAGCGCGGCGCCGAAGGCCAGCGCCAGCGCGGTGGCCACCGTGGCCGGGCTGCTCTGGTCGGCCGCCCCGCTGATGTGCAGGCAGGCGATGGCGCCGCTGATCGCGCAGAGCGAGCCGACCGACAGGTCGATGCCACCGGTGGCGATGACCAGCGTCATCCCGAGCGCGACCAGGATCAGCGGCGCGCTCAGCCGGAGGATGTCGATCGGTGTGCCGTACAGGTGGCCGTTCTTGACCTCGACGGCGAGGAAGCCGGGACGGTAGACGGTGTTCGCGGCGATCATGACCACGAGCACGAGCGCCGGCCAGAACAGGCGGTGGCCGGTCAGCGGGCGGAGGCGGTCGGCGACGGCGGTCATCGGGTCACCTCCTCCCGGGGCGTTCCACTGGCGATGGTGCGCATGACGCGGTCGGCGTCGAGCGTGTCGTCGTTGTCGAGCTGGGCGACCATCTCGCGGTCGCGCATGACCGCGACCCGGTGGCTCAGGCGCAGCACCTCCTCCAGCTCGGCGGAGATGAACAGCACCGCCATGCCGCCGTCGGAGAGCTGCACGACCAGCTTCTGGATCTCGGCCTTGGCGCCGACGTCGATACCGCGGGTCGGTTCGTCCAGGATGAGCAGGCGCGGTTCGGTGATCAGCCAGCGGGCCAGCAACACCTTCTGCTGGTTGCCACCGGAGAGGTTGCGCACCGGCAGTTCCGGGTTGGCCGGACGGATGCTGAGCGCTTCCATGTACCTGCGGACCAGCTCGTCCTGCCTGCGGCGCGGGATCGGGCGCAGCCAGCCGCGCGCGGCCTGCATCGCCAGGATCATGTTCTCCCGGACCGACAGCTCCGGGACGATGCCCTCGGCCCGGCGGTTCTCGGAGCAGAACCCGACGCCGTGCTCGATGGCCTGGATCGGGTTGCGCACCGGCGCCCGGCCGCGGTCGAGCCGGACCTGGCCGTGGTCGGCCCGGTCCGCGCCGAAGATCAGCCGCGCCACCTCGGTCCGGCCGGAGCCGAGCAGGCCGGCCAGGCCGACCACCTCACCGGCGTGGATGCGCAGGCTGAACGGGGCGACCGCGCCGCGCCGGCCGACGCCGGCGGCGTCCACCAGCGGCGCCTTGCCGTCCGGTACGACAGTGGCGCGCTTCTGCTGCTCGTCCAGCCGCTCCAGCACGTCCAGCTCCTGCCCGATCATCTTCTCGACCAGGCTGAACTGCGGCAGCTCCTCGGTGCGGTACTCCCCCACGAGCTGGCCGTTGCGCAGCACCGTGATCCGGTCGGCGATGCCGTAGACCTGGTCGAGGAAGTGGGTGACGAACAGGATCGCGATCCCCTCGTCGCGCAGTTGGCGCATGATCCGGAACAGCTGCGCGACCTCGCCGGCGTCCAGGCTGGACGTCGGCTCGTCCAGGATCAGCACCCGCGCCCGCACGTCGATCGCCCGGGCGATGGCCACCATCTGCTGCACCGCGAGCGAGTACGTGCCGAGCGGCGCGGCGACGTCGAGGTCGAGGTCGAGCCGGACCAGCAGGTCGCGCGCCCGCCGGCGCATCTCGCCCCAGCGCACCGCGCCGAGCCGGCGCGGCTCGCGGCCGATGAAGACGTTCTCCGCCACCGACAGGTTGGTGCAGAGGTTGACCTCCTGGTAGACGGTGCTGACGCCGGCCGCGGCGGCCTGCATCGGCCCGCTGAACGAGACCTGCTCGCCGTCGAGGGTGATGACGCCCGCATCGGTCCCGTAGACGCCTGTCAGCACCTTGATCAGGGTGGACTTGCCGGCGCCGTTCTCACCCATCAGGGCGTGGACCTCGCCCGGGAACAGCCGGAAGTCGACGTCGTGCAGCGCGCGGACCCCGGGGAAGGTCTTGCTGATGCCGGTCATGGTCAGGACCGGACGGTTACCCGTCATCCCATCGGACCTCTTCTAGACGTGGTGGCACGGGGGCCGCCGTCTCGCGACGGCGACCCCCGGGGTGGGTCAGTACTTGCGGTTGGGCAGTGCCTCCTTGGCCTGCTCCTGGGTGAAGGTGGTCTCCTCGGTCTCGATCCGGGCGGGGACCTCCTCGCCGGCCTTGACCTTCTTGGCCAGGTCCATCAGCTGCGGGCCGAGCAGCGGGCTGCACTCGGCGATGAAGTTGAACTTGCCGTCCGCGAGGGCCTGCATGCCGTCCTTCACCGCGTCGACGGTGATGATGGTGATGTCCTTGCCGGGCGTCTTGCCCGCCGCGGTGATCGCCTCGAGCGCGCCCAGGCCCATGTCGTCGTTGTGCGCGAAGAGCACGTCGATCTTCGGGTTGGCCTTGAGGAACTGCTCCATCACCTGCTTGCCGCCGGCGCGGGTGAAGTCACCCGACTGCGAGGCGACGATCTTGAGGTTGGGGTTGGCGGCGATGGCCTCGGCGAAGCCCTTCTTCCGGTCGTTGGCCGGCGCCGAGCCGGTGGTGCCCTGCAGCTCCACGATGTTGACCGGGCCGGACGCCGCCTTCTTCTGCTCCACCAGCCACTCGCCGGCGAGGCGGCCCTCCTTGACGAAGTCCGAGCCGAGGAACGTCTTGTAGAGCGACTTGTCGGCCGAGTCGACCGCGCGGTCGGTCAGGATCACCGGGATCTTGGCGTCCTTGGCCTCCTTGAGCACGGTGTCCCAGCCGGACTCCACCACCGGCGAGAAGGCGATCACGTCGACCTTCTGCTGGATGAAGTTGCGGATCGCCTTGATCTGGTTCTCCTGCTTCTGCTGGGCGTCGTCGAACTTCAGCTCGATGCCCGCCTCGGCAGCCGCCTCCTTGATCGAGGTGGTGTTCGCGGTGCGCCAGCCACTCTCGGCGCCCACCTGGGAGAAGCCCAGGACGATCTTGTCGTTGCCGCTGCCGCTGCCGGAACCGTCGCCGGTGTCGCTGTTGCCGCACGCGGCCATGCTGGCGGCGAGCAGCACGCCGGCGAAGGCCGCGACGACCTTGCGTGCCGTGCTCCTGCTTCTCATCGATTCTCCTCCGGGGTTGGATGTTCCGGGCGCGCGACCGGCGGGGAGCCGGAGCGGCCCGGGTGTGGTGGTGGGGGGTGCGCGGCGCTCCCGGGGTTCAGTGCGCCGGCGGGCGTTGGCCGTACACGTTCTGGTAGCGGTCGTAGAGCGAGTCGATGTCGGCCGGCGCGATCGGCACCGGCTGCCCGAGCGCACGGGCCAGGTGGGCGGTTCTGGCGACGTCCTCGCACATCACGGCCGCCTTGACCGCCGCCCGTGCGTCGCGGCCGATGGTGAAGACGCCGTGGTTGCGCATGAGCACCGCGGGTGAGCGGTGCCCGGACAGCGTGCTGACGATGCCCTTGCCGATGTCGTCGCCGCCGATCAGCGCGAACGGTCCGATCGGGATCTCCCCGCCGAACTCGTCGGCCTGCGCGGTCAGCCAGCACGGGATCGCCTCGCCGCGGGCCGCCCAGGCGGTGGCGTACCCGCTGTGGGTGTGCACGACGCCGCCGACCTCGGGCATCGCGCGGTAGACGTAGGCGTGCGCGGCGGTGTCGCTGGACGGGGCGCCGTCGCCGTCGACCACAGTGCCGCCCAGGTCGCAGACCACCATGGCCTCGGCGGTCAGGTCGTCGTAGTCGACCCCGCTGGGCTTGATGACCATCAGGTCCTGACCGGGTACGCGGGCCGACACGTTGCCGGCGGTCCAGGCCACCAGGTCGTAGCGGGTCAGTTCGCGGTGCAGGCGGGCCACCGTCTCGCGCAGCGCGTCGACCTGGCTGTTCATCCGACCACCTCCAGGGTCGCGGGGGCGCGGTCCGCGGCGGCGTCGGCCGCCGCGTTGCGGATCGCCCGCAGGCGGAGCATCACGTCGTTCGCGCCGCGACCGAAGTGGTCGTGCAGCGCGCGGTACTCGGCGTACAGGGCGTCGTACGCCCGCACGTTCTCCGGTACGGGCCGGTAGACGGCCTCGTCGATGCGCCCCATCGCGGCGGACGCCTCGTGGATCGTCGGGTACGCCCCGGCGGCGACAGCCGCGTGGACGGCCGAGCCGAGCGCCGGGCCCTGGGCGGAGCCGATGATGCTCAGCGGCCGGTTCGTCACGTCGGCGTAGATCTGCATGAGCAGCCGGTTGGAGGTGAGCCCGCCGGCCACCACCAGGTCGTCGACCGGCACGCCGGCCTGCGCGAACGCCTCGACGATCATCCGGGTGCCGTACGCGGTGGCCTCCAGCAGCGCCCGGTAGACGTCCGGCGGCCGGGTGGCGAGCGTCAGCCCGACGACCATGCCGCTGAGGTCGTGGTTGACCAGCAGGGACCGGTTGCCGTTCCACCAGTCCAGCGCCACCAGGCCGTGCGCGCCGACCGGCTGGGCGGCGGCGGCCTCGGTGAGCCGCTCGTGCGAGTCGAACCCGGCCGGGGCGGCGTGGCGGACGAACCAGCCGAAGATGTCCCCCACGCCGCTCTGCCCGGCCTCGAAGCCCCAGGCGCCGGGGCTGATGCCGCCGTCGACCACGCCGCACATGCCCGGCACCTCGGCCGGGTGGGTGCCGTTGAGCACGTGACAGGTGGAGGTGCCCATGATGGCGACCAGCCGGCCCGGGCGCAGCGCCTGGGCGGCGGCGGCCGTGACGTGCGCGTCGACGTTGCCGACCGCTACCGCGATGCCCTCGGGCAGACCGGTCCAGGCGGCGGCGCGGGCGCCGAGCGTGCCGGCCCGCGCGCCCAGCGGCAGCAGCGGACCGTCCAGCTTGGCCACGAAGTCGGTGAAACCGGGATCGAGGGCGGCCAGGTAGTCCGGCGACGGGTACCGGCCGTCCTGCCGGATGCCCTTGTAGCCGGCGGTGCAGACGTTGCGCGTCTCGGCGTCGCAGAGCTGCCACACGATCCAGTCGGCGGCCTCGATGAAGCGCTCGGCCCGCCGGTAGACCTCCGGGTCCTCCTCCAGGATCTGCAGGCCCTTGGCGAACTGCCACTCCGCGGAGATCTTGCCGCCGTAGCGGCCGAGCCACGGCTCGCCGCGTTCGGCCGCCAGCGCGTTGATCCGGTCGGCGTGCGGCTGCGCGGCGTGGTGCTTCCAGAGCTTCACCCAGGCGTGCGGCCGTTCGCGCAGCTCCGGGAGCTCGCACAGCGGTGTGCCGTCGGCGAGCGTGGGAAGCACAGTGCAGGCGGTGAAGTCGGTGCCGATGCCCACCACCCGGGACGGGTCGACGCCGGCTTCGGCGAGCGCCGCCGGCACGGCGTTACGCAGCACCTCGCGGTAGTCGTCCGGGTCCTGCAGGGCCCAGTCCGGGGGCAGTGCCGGGCCGCCGTCGGGTAGCGCGGTCTCGATGACCCCGTGCCGGTACTCGTGCACCGCCGTGCCGAGTTCGGCGCCGTCACGGACGCGGACCACGAGCGCCCGCCCGGACAGCGTGCCGAAATCGACCCCGATCACGTACCGGTCGGACGCGTCCACTTCGCTCATTTGCACCTCCGCCGTGTCACGGGGATAGTGTTAGCGCTCACATATACATCCGTCAAGACACGTCCGGGCAACAGGTGCGTAACGAGGATCGGCTCTTCCGGACACGCCCCGACCGGCCCGGACGGACCGGCGCGGCCACCGCCCAGGGAGATCCACACGGGCGCGCCGCCGGCCCGGTCCCCAGCTCTGGAAAACAGCGATGTTAGCGACAACAATCGATGCCTTCGGAGATCGCCAAGCGGGCGCAGCCGGCACCATGGACCGGAGTGCCGGGGGGGATGCCGTTCGGGCCCTCACGGTGCCGCTCAGCGGCACTTTTCCCGGCCGCGCCACCCGCCTGAGCGGTGGTCGCCGCCGTCGCCGCGGGGGCCTCTGCTATTTACAGGTCTGGATGTCAGCGATAACATTCTCGCCATCCCAGCTTCGTGGCGCCGCCGTCCGGGAAACCCCGGCGCCGCAGCCGGGCGGCGACGTGGACGGCGACCCCGTCGACCGCCGGACCCACCACCCACGAGCGCCCGCCGGTGACCGGCCGGCCCCCTCTCGACTGCCGTGCCGCGTACGCCCGGTGCCCCACGGGCGACGTCGTGCGCTCGGCGGGCCGCTCCCAACCGGACGCCGGCACGGCCGGCGCCCGGCGACCGAGGAGGATCAGTGCGCAGATGGACCCGACGGACGCTCGCCGTCCTGGGCGTCGCGGCGGTGGCGCTCGCCGCCACAGTCACCGGCCAGGCGATGGCCCCGCGCCCCGCCCAGGCGCTGAACAACGGCGTCGCCCGTACCCCGCCGATGGGCTGGAACACCTGGAACACCTTCGGCTGCAACATCAACGAGACCCTCATCCGCCAGACCGCCGACGCGATCGTCAGCAACGGCCTGCGCGACCTCGGATACAAGTACGTCGTCGTGGACGACTGCTGGTTCGACCCGAACCGGGACGCGCAGGGCAACCTCCAGGCGCACCCGCAGCGGTTCCCCAGCGGGATGAAGTCGCTCGGTGACTACCTGCACGCCCGCGGCCTGCTGTTCGGCATCTACCAGGTGCCGCTGGACAAGACCTGCGCCCAGGTCGGCGGCGCGTTCCCCGGCGCCACCGGCAGCCTCAACCACGAGTACCAGGACGCCCGCCAGTTCGCCGCGTGGGGCGTGGACTACCTGAAGTACGACTGGTGCTCCTCCACCGGCACCATAAACGACCAGGTGGCGCGGTTCGGGATCATGCGCGACGCGCTGGCCGCCACCGGCCGGCCGATCGTCTACAGCATCAACCCCAACAGCTACCACGCCAAGACCGGGCCGCAGCGCAACTGGAGCGACGTGGCGAACCTGTGGCGGACCACCGAGGACATCACGAACGCGTGGAACACCGGCCAGACAAACGGCTACCCGATGGGCATCCAGAACATCGTCGACGTCACGGTGCCCCTGGCCGGGTACGCCGGCCCCGGCGGGTTCAACGACCCGGACATGCTCGAAGTCGGCCGGGGCGGGATGAACGACACCGAGATGCGCAGCCACTTCGCGCTCTGGTCGATCCTGGCCTCGCCGCTGATGATGGGCAACGACGTACGTTCGGCGAACGCGGCCACCCTCGCCATCCTGCGCAACGCGAACCTGGTCGCGATCAACCAGGACACGCTCGGCCGCCAGGCGGTCCAGGTCTCCTTCGACGGCACCCGCCGGGTGCTGGCCAAGCCGCTCGCAAACGGCGACGTCGCGGTGGCCCTGTTCAACCAGGGCGGCTCGACCACCACCGTCTACACCACGGCGGCGGCGGTGGGCAAGAGCGGCAGCTCGTTCACGTTGCGCGACGCGTGGACCGACGCCACGTCCACCAGCACCGGGACGATCTCGGCGAGCGTGCCCGCGCACGGCACGGTGGTCTACCGGGTCAGCGGGGGCGGCACCACCACCCCGCCTCCGGTCCCGACCACGTTCCGGCTGCGCAGCGAGTCGTCCGGCCGGTGCCTCGACGTCGACAACGCCGGCACCGCCAACGGGACCGGAACGCTGATCTGGGACTGCCACACCAACGCCAACCAGCAGTTCACCGCCAACGGGCAGGCGTTGCAGGTGCTCGGCAAGTGCCTGGACGTGCCGACCAGCGCGACGGCCGGCACCCGGGTGCAGATCTGGGACTGCAACGGCGGCACCAACCAGCAGTGGACGTTCAACGGCAACGGCACGGTGAGCAACGTGCGCTTCCCGTCGCTGTGCCTGGACGTCGACAACGCGGGCACCGCGAACGGCACCCGGGTCATCCTCTGGACCTGCCACGGCAACACCAACCAACGGTGGAGCCGGGCGTGAGCGGCTACCGCCGGTGAACGGCGGCCGGCCGGACGAAGGGGCGAGCGTCCGGCCGGCCGTCACCGGGCGCCGGCGGCCCGGCGCTTGTTCCAGATGTCGAATGCCACCGCGACGAGCAGCACCAGGCCCTTCACCACCGACTGGACCGACTGGTCGATGCTCATGAGCTGCATCCCGTTGCTCATCACCGCCATGATCAGGCCACCCACCATGGCGCCGACCACGGTGCCGACGCCACCGGTGACCGCCGCGCCGCCGATGAACGCCGCGGCGATCGCGTCCAGCTCGAACATGTTCCCCGCCGCCGGCTGGGCCCCGTTGGAGCGGGACGAGTAGATCACGCCCGCCACCCCGGACAGGAAGCCCATGTTGACGAAGATCCAGAAGTTGACCCGCTTCACCCGTACGCCGGACAGCATCGCCGCCGGCAGGTTGCCGCCGATCGCGTACACCCGGCGGCCGAACACCGTCCGGCGGGTGAGCAGGCCGTAGACGAGCACGAGCACGGCGAGCACGATCAGCACGATCGGCAGGCCCCGGGCATGGGCGAGCTGCCAGGCGAACCACATGACCACGGCGCCGACCACCACGACCCGCAGGACGAACAGCGGGAACGACTCCACCGGCTGCTCGTGGCGCACCCGGGCGACCCGGGTGCGGAACACGCTCGCGGCGTACCCGACCACCGCGAACGCGCCGATGAACAGCGTGAACGCGTCGTAGCCCTGGCCGCCCAGCAGTCCGTTGAGGAACCCTGCGGCCACCCGCTGGTACTCCTCGGGGAACGGCGACAGCGAGATGTTGTCCAGCACGCGCAGCGTCAGGCCACGGAACAGGAGCATGCCGGCCAGGGTGACGATGAACGCCGGGATGCCGGCGTACGCGACCCAGAGGCCGTGCCACGCGCCGACCGCGACACCCACCGCGAGCGCGGCCAGGACGCCTACCCACCAGGGCAGGCCCTCGCGGATGACGAGCACCGCCGAGACCGCTCCGGTGAGCGCCACCACCGATCCCACCGACAGGTCGATGTGCCCGCCGATGATCACGATGACCATGCCGATCGCGAGCACCAGGATGTAGGAGTACTGCAGGACGATGTTCGTCAGGTTGCCGGGGCTCAGCGAGACGCCGTCGGTGAGGACCGCGAACAGCGCCACGATCACCACCAGGGCGATGTAGATGCCGCTCTGCCGCAGGTTGCCCAGGATCAGCGTGCGCGGGTCACTGGTGCCGGTGTGCAGGGTCGCCGCCGCGCCGGTGTCCGGGGTGGCGATCTTCGTGGCGGGGGGAGGCTTCGTGCTGGTCATCGGACGAGATCCCTGTCCTTGGTCATGAGTTCCATCAGGTTCTCCTGGGTGGCGTCGGCCACCGGCATCTCCCCGGTGATCCGTCCGGCCGCCAGGGTGTAGATGCGGTCGCACATGCCGAGCAGCTCGGGCAGTTCGGAGGAGATGAGCACGACGGCCTTGCCGTCGGCCACCAGCCGGTTGACGATCGTGTAGATCTCGAACTTGGCACCCACGTCGATGCCCCGGGTCGGCTCGTCGAGGATCAGCACGTCCGGGTCGGTGAACAGCCACTTCGCCAGCACGACCTTCTGCTGGTTGCCGCCGGAGAGCTTGCCCACCACCGACATCACCGTCGGCGCCTTGATGTTCATGTCGCGCCGCCCCCGCTCGGCGACCTGGATCTCCCGGTTGCCGTCGATCCAGCCACGGTGGGCCAGCTTGTCGAGCGCGGCGGCGGAGACGTTGCCCCGCACGTCGTCGATCAGGTTGAGGCCGTAGTGCTTGCGGTCCTCGGTGGCGTACGCGATGCCGTTGGCGATGGCCTCGGCCACCGTGCGCGCCCGCACCTCGCGGCCCTTGACGAACAGCTGGCCGCGGATGTCCCGGCCGTACGACCGGCCGAACACGCTCATCGCCAGCTCGGTGCGCCCGGCGCCCATCAGGCCGGCGATGCCGACCACCTCGCCGGCCCGCACGCGCAGCGAGGCCCGGTCGACGACCAGGCGGTCCTGGGTCGGGTGGCGCACCGACCAGTCCTCGATCCGCAGCACCTCCTCGCCGGGCGTCACGCTGCGGGTCGGGTAGAAGGCGGCCAGGTCGCGACCGACCATGCCGCGGATGATCCGGTCCTGGGTGACGGCGCCGTCGGACATGTCCAGCGTCTCGACGGTACGGCCGTCGCGGATCACAGTCGTCGAGTCGGCGACGGCGGTGATCTCGCCGAGCTTGTGCGAGATCATGATGCAGGTGATGCCCTGGTCGCGCAGCCGGCGCAGCAGGTCCAGCAGGTGCGCCGAGTCGACGTCGTTGAGCGCCGCGGTCGGCTCGTCGAGGATCAGCAGCCGGACCCGCTTGGACAGCGCCTTGGCGATCTCCACGAGTTGCTGCTTGCCGACACCGAGCTGGATGACCGGGGTGACCGGGTTCTCGTGCAGCCCGACCGACCGCAGCAACGCCGCGGCCTCCGCGTTCGTCCGGTGCCAGTCGATGAGCCCGCTGCGGCCGCGGCGCTCGTTGCCGAGGAAGATGTTCTCGGCGATCGACAGGTAGGGCACCAGCGCCAGTTCCTGGTGGATGATCACGATGCCGCGGGCCTCGCTGTCCTGGATCCCCCGGAACCCGACCGGCTCGCCGTCGAAGACGATCTGACCGTCGTAGCTACCCGCCGGATGGACGCCGGACAGCACCTTCATCAGGGTGGACTTGCCGGCGCCGTTCTCACCGCAGATCGCGTGGATCTCGCCGCGCCGTACGGCGAGCGAGACGTCCTGGAGCGCGGTCACCCCGGGGAAGGTCTTCGTGATGCCACGCATCTCGAGGATGTGATCGCTCATGGGTATCCGTCCTGCTCGTGGTCGTGGTGTCCGGAGCGGGCGGGCCCGGGGCGCGGTGGCCGCCGGGCCCGTCGCCGCGGGTCAGCCGGCCCGGCCGGCGGCCACCTCCGCCTCGGTCAGGTAGCCCGAGTCGATGAGGACGGACTTGATGTCCTCCTTGTAGACGGTCTGCACCGGCAGCAGGAAGGCGGGCACGACCTTGACGCCGTTGTTGTACGCCTTGGTCTCGTTGGCCTTCGGCTCCTCCTTGCGCAGGAACGCCTCGGCGGCGATGACCGCCTGCTCGGCCAGCAGGCGGGTGTCCTTGAACACGGTGGAGCTCTGCACGCCGTCGTTGATGAGCTTGACCGAGGCGACCTCGGCGTCCTGGCCGGTCACCACCGGCATCTTCTTCGCGCCGCCGCGGTATCCGGCGTTCTGCAGCGCGGTGATGATGCCGCGGGACAGGCCGTCGAACGGCGACAGCACGCCGTCGACCTTGCTGCCGTCGTTGTAGCTGGAGGTGAGCAGGTCCTCCATCCGCTTCTGCGCGGTCTCCTGCTGCCAGCGCAGGATGGCGGCCTGTTCGATCTTGGTCTGCCCCGACTTGACCTTCAGCGTCCCGGCGTCGAAGTACGGCTTGAGCGTGTCCATCGCGCCGTTGAAGAAGAAGCCGGCGTTGTTGTCGTCGAGCGAGCCGGCGAACAGCTCCACGTTGAACGGGCCGGTCGCGGTGCCCTTGGCGCCGTCCTTGGTGAGCAGGCCGAGCCCGACCAGGAGCGCGTTGGCCTGCGCCACCCCGACCTTGTAGTTGTCGAAGCTGACGTAGAAGCTGACGTTGGGGCTGTTGCGGATGAGCCGGTCGTAGGAGATGACCGGGATCTTCGCCGCCGCGGCGGCCTGGAGCTGGCCGCTGAGGGCGGTGCCGTCGATCGGGGCGATGACCAGCACGTCCGCGCCCTTGGTGATCATCTGGTCGATCTGCTGCGACTGGGTGGGGATGTCGTCCCCGGCGTACTGGAGGTCGACCTTGTAGCCCTTCGCCTGCAGCTTCTCCTTCACCGAGTTGCCGTCGGCGATCCAGCGTTCCGAGGTCTGGGTCGGCATCGAGACGCCGATCGTCAGGTCGCCGGGCTTGGCCGAGCTGGTGTCTCCGCCGCCTCCCGCGCCCTCACCGCTGCAGGCGGTCAGGCTGATCACGAGCGCGGCACCGCTGAGTGCGGCCAGAAGTCGTCTGCGCACGAGCGTCCTCCCTGTCGTGGCGGTCCCTGTGACACAGGTAACCCTCACGGGGAGTGTTAACGCTCACAAGTTGCCCCGTCAACCAATCGCGCGAAATGCGCATGTCTCTTTCTCGTAACAGAGACGACGGTCCAGGTCGGACGGGACACGGGGTGGAGCACCGCGGGGCGACGGCACGCCGCCCCCGCGGTGACCCGGTTCAGCTGGCGGAGCAGGTGGGCGTCATGCCCGATCCGCTGCCGTTGCCCTGGAAACCGAACTCGGTGCTCTGACCGGCGCCGAGCTGGCCGTTGTAGTCCACGTTCGTGAACCGCACCGTGCCGCTGTTCCCGCTGGCCGTCGCGCTCCAGGTGTTCGTGATGCTCGCGCCGCCCGGCAGCGTCATGCTGACGGTCCAGCCCCGGGTGCCCGACGAGCCCGCCGTCACCTTCACCGTCGCCACGAACCCGCCGGTCCACGAGTTCAGCGTCACCGACGCCGAACATCCGCCCTGACCCGGCGGCGGCGTGGTCGGGTTGTTCGGTGGCGGGGTGGTCGGGTTGTTCGGCGGCGGGGTGGTGGTCGGCGGCGGCGGGTTGTTGGTGCCGGAGTTCAGCGCGTCGAGCACCGCGTTGTACGCCGCCTTCTTGTTGCCCCCGCAGTCGAACAGCAGCGCGTTGTCCGAGCCGCGCCACGAGTCGCAGTCGCGCACGCCCCACACGGTGATGCCGGCGCAGCGCGACACCGCCAGGCAGGCGCGGGTGACGGCGGCGTAGATGTTCGCCTGGTTACCGCCGGTCATCACGTCCAGCTCGGTGATCTGCACCTCGACGCCCAGGTCGGCGAAGCGCTGGAGGTTGGCCTGGTAGTCGCCGGGGATCGTGGTGCCCAGGTGCGACTGGAAGCCGACGCAGTCGATCGGCACGCCGCGCGACTTGAAGTCGCGGACCATGTTGTAGATGCCCGTCGACTTCGCGTTGATGCCGTCGGTGTTGTAGTCGTTGTAGCAGAGCTTCGCGCCCGGGTCGGCCGCGCGGGCCGCCCGGAACGCCGCCTCGATCCAGTCGTTGCCGGTGCGCTGGAGGTTCGAGTCACGGCGACCGCCGCTGCCGCCGTCGGCGAACGCCTCGTTCACCACGTCCCAGGCGTAGATCTGGCCCCGGAAGTGGGTCGCCACCTGGGTGACGTGGTTGATCGCCGCGTTGCGCAGCGCGGTGCCGGACAGGCCCTGCGCCCAGCTCGGCTGCTGCTGGTGCCAGAGCAGGGCGTGCCCGCGCACGCTCATCCCGTTGGCCCTGGCGTGGCTGACCAGCCGGTCACCGCCGGTGTAGGAGAACCGCCCCTGCTGGGGCTCGGTGGCGTCCCACTTCATCTCGTTCTCGGCCACCACGGAGTTGAACTCGCGGTTCAGCACGGTGGTGTACGTGTTGTCGGACAGCTTGCCGGTGGCGACCGCGGCACCGAAGTAGCGGCCCTTCTCGGCCGCCGCCGCGCGCAGCGTGGTGCCGGCGCTCGCGGACGGCGCCAGGGCCACCGCCATCCCGGCGGCGAGCGCGCCGGCCAGGATGCCGGTGGTCAGCAAGGCTCTCTTTCGTCTCATGCGGATTCCTCTTCCGGGGGTTACGCGATGGTGGTGGTGCGACGTCCCGACCCCGCGTCCGGTGGCGGTGTCGGGGTACGACCAGCGCGGCTCGCCCGGTGAGCCTTGCGGTGCTCATGCCCTGCCATCGACTGTGAGCGATAACATCCCCCGGCGTCAACCCCTGCCCTAGGGATAGACGTCCTCGTGCGCCTTGCGGTAGTCGGCGATCTCGTCCAACCGCCCGGCGACCGCGTACCTCACCCAGGCCGGGTTGCCCAGCAGCGCGCGGCCGAGCGCGACCAGGTCGAACTCCCCGTCCGCCAGCCGCGCGGCCAGCCCCGCCACCGACTCCGGTCCGGCCGGGCGCAGGAAGTCCCGCCGCAGCCCCACCGAGCCGACGGTGATCGCCGGCAGGCCGGTGAGGCGCTTGGCCCAGCCGGCCAGGTTCAGCGCCGAGCCGGCGAACGCCGGTTGCCAGAAGCGCCGTTGCGAGGCGTGCAGGACGTCCGCGCCGGCCTCGGCGAACGCGGTGAGGATCTGTGCCAGTTCGGCCGAGGTCTCGGCGATCCGCGCGTCGAACGCACGCTCCTTGAACTGGGAGAACCGCACGATCACCGGCCGGCCCCCCGGGACCCGCGCGCGTACCGCACGCACCACCGCCGCCGGGAACGCCGCCCGCCGGGCCGGTGAGCCACCGAACGTGTCGGTCCGGCGGTTCGTGTACGGCCAGAGGAACTCGTCCAGCAGGTAACCGTGCGCGGCGTGGATCTCGATCGCGTCGAACCCGGCCCGGACCGCCACCTCCGCCGCGTCCGCGTACGCCGCCAGCAGGGCGTCCGCGTCGGCGACGGTCATCGCGTGCGGCACCGGGCGGCCCGGCTCGCGTACTCCCGAGGGGGTCCAGGCCGGACGGCCGTCCACCGGTTCGCGGAGGCTGCCCAGATGCCACAGTTGCGCGGCGATCCGGCCGCCGGCGGCGTGCACCGCCTCGACCACGCCCCGCCAGCCGGCCTCGGCCGCGCCGGCGGTCATCCGGGGCACGGTGTCCTCGTGGCCGGCGCTGGGATGGTCGACGAGCACGCCCTCGGTGACGATCAGGCCGATGCCCGCCGCGGCTCGGCGCCCGTAGTAGTCGGCCATGTGCGCTGTCGGCACGCCACCCGGCGCGCGGTTACGGGTCATCGGCGCCATCACGAAGCGGGACGCCAACGGCAGTCCGGCGACGGTGACCGGCTCCAGCAGCGGCGCCAGCGGCGATGCGGTGTCCAGTGTCGCGTTCATGACCCGACGCTAGGAGTTGACACCGGTGTCAAGGGCAAGCGTTCAGGCGGCCGGTTCCCGGGTGTCCCCGGTCACCGTCATGTCGGCCACCACGTCGTCGAGCACCGCGACGGCGTGCGCGAGCCGCGCCATCTCCGCTGTCATCCGTGCCCGCTCCTCGCGCAGCCGGTCGGTGAGCCACGAGGTGCGGATCTCCGGATCGGTCACGCAGGGCAGCAGCTCGGCCATCCGGCGACTGCTGAGGCCGGCGTCGAACAGCCGCTGGATGAGCCGGACCCGCTCCACCGCCGGCTCGGCGAAGACCCGCTGCCCGCTCGGCGTCCGCAGGGCGGCGAGCAGGCCCTGCTGCTCGTAGTACCGGATGGACCGGGCGCTGACCCCGGTACGCGCCGACAGCTCCCCGATCCGCATCGCGCCTCCCCGCTCGCCGGACCTCCATCATCGAGCATGCCGCGCCGGTCAGGACAGCAGCTCGACGTAGCCGTCGGTGCCGTGCACGCGGATCCGCCCGCCGTCGGGGATCAGCCGGGTCGCGTCCGGCACCGCGACCACCGCGGGCAGGCCGTACTCGCGGGCGATCACCGCGCCGTGCGTCATCAGGCCGCCCACCTCCGTCACCAGGCCGGCGACGGCCACGAACAGCGGCGTCCAGCTCGGATCGGTGTACGCGGTGACGAGGATGTCGCCCGGCTCCAGGTCGGCACCGGCCAGGTCCGCCACGACCCGCGCCCGCCCCTCGACGACGCCGGCCGAGACCGCCAGCCCGGCCAGGGCGCCCGGCGGCACGTCGTCGCGCCGGTACGCGCCGTCGAGCGCCTCGCCCTCGGAGGTGAGCACCCGGGGCGGGGTGAGCGCCTGGTGCGCCCGGAACTCCTCCCGGCGCCGGCGGATCAGCCCGGCGTCCACCCGGCCGGTGGCCGCGACCGCGCGGAACTCGTCGAAGGTCAGGTAGAAGACGTCCTCGGGGTCGGCGAGCACGCCGGCTCGGGTCAGCCGGCCGGCCTCGGCCGTCAGCGCCTGCTTGTAGACGGCGTAGCGGCTCACGATGTCGTACTTCGGGTACTCGCGGTAGCCGGCGAACGTCCGTACCCGCTCGATCATGGCCTGTGCCTCGGCGGCCCTGCGGTCGCCGTCGGGCAGCGCGCGCAGGCGGTCGAGCACCTCCCGGGCCTTGGCCTCGGCCCGCTCCCGGCCGTGGGCGAAGCGGCGCGCGGCGGCGCCCGGGGCGAAGGTGCGGACGTTGTCCAGGATCAGCGGCACGAGCGTGGCGGGCCGCTCGCTCCACCGGGGCCGGCTGATGTCGATCTCCCCGACGCAGCGCATGCCGTACCGGTCGAGGTAGCCGGCGATGGCGTCGCGCGCCCGCGCGCCGCCCGGCAGCTTCGGCAGCTCGTCCAGGAAGTCGTCGCCTGCGGCGTCCCGCAGGAACGCCACCACCTCGGGGTACGCGCGGATCACGTCGGCCACGTCGAGCAGCGCCAGCCCCATCTCCGCGGTGACGTTGCCGGGTGCGGACAGCGTGAGCGTGTCGGTCGCGCCGCGCTCGCCGAGCCACTCCCCCAGCCTGTCGTCGAGCCACCAGGCGGCCTGCATTCCCGCCATGATCACCTGGCCGCTCAGCGGGTCGGTGAGCACCCGCTTGTGTTCGGCGAACGCGCCGGTCAGGAAGTCGAACAGCTCGGTTCCGGATCGGCCGCGGATGTCGCGGCGCAGGGCGGCGACGGACGCCCGGCTGCGCTCGACCAGCGTGGCGACGATCGCCGGGTCGGTGTCGATCGGGGGCGGCGGGCCGCCGGCCGGGCGGTCGGTCGGGGCCGGATCCGGCGCGGCCGGCAGGACGTCGCGGGCGAGGATCGTCTCCAGCGCGTCCCGGGTGAGCGGGTCGGCCCGGCCGATCATGTCCAGGAACGCGGCACGGCCTGCCCGGGTGGCCAGGTGCGGCGTGGCGTCGACGAACAGCCGGCCGCCCGCCTCGTGCATCGGCGCCATGGCGGTGAGCCGCCACATCGACAGGCCCAGCGGCGTCATCGCGTCGGTCATCATCTGCTGGTGGCCGACCGAGAGGTAGACGTGGAACCGCCCGTCAGCGGCGGCCGGCACCGGGTACAGCGTGGTGATCGGCCGGCTCTGGAGGATGTGGATGTCGTCCCCGGTCAGGGCCCACTCGATGTCCTGCGGGCAGCCGAAGCGCGCCTCGATCAGCCGGCCCAGCGCGGCCAGGCGTACCGCCTGGTCGTCGGTCAGCGCGGGCCGGGCCCGCCGCGCCGGATCGACCTCGGTCTCCCGGGTGCCGCCGCCGGGCGCCGCGTGCACCGCCCGGGACTTCGCGCCGATCGTCCTGGCCACCACCGCGCCGTCGCGCACCGTGAAGACGTCCGGGTTCACCAGGCCGGAGACCAGTGCCTCACCGAGACCGAAGCCGGCCTCCACCGAGACCACGGTCCGGTTTCCGGTGACCGGGTCGGCGGTGAACATGATCCCGGACGCGTCCGGAACGACCATCCGCTGCACCACCACCGCCATCTCCACGGCGCGGTCGTCGATGTCGTGCCGCCGCCGGTAGGTCACCGCCCGCTCGGTGAACAGCGAGGCCCAGCAGCGGCCGATGTGCCGCAGCACCTCGGCCGTGCCCACCACGTTCAGGTAGGTGTCCTGCTGGCCCGCGAACGAGGCGGCCGGCAGGTCCTCCGCCGTCGCGCTCGACCGCACGGCGTACGCGGCGTCCGCGCCGAGCCCGGCCAGCGCGGCGGTGACCGCCGCCGCGACCTCGCCGGGCAACGCGGTCCCCTCGACGACGCGGCGGACCTCGGCGGCGGCCGTCCGGATCGCCGCCGGGTCGTCCGCGTCCGCGCGGGCCAGCCGGTCCAGCGGGCCGGCGAGCGCCGGCGTCCGCGCCACGGCCAGCCGGAAGGCGCCGGTCGTGACGCAGAAACCACTGGGTACGCGGACCCCGTCGATCCGCGTCAACGCGCCCAGATGCGCGCCCTTGCCGCCGACCGCGGCGATGCGTGTCTCGTCCACCTCGCGCAGTTCCCACACGTACCGTCCGGCCATGCCGTGCCCCCGTTTCCGCAGCTCGATCCGCGTCGGGCGAGAATTCTGCGGCACCACCCGGGCCTTGCGGCAAGACCCGGGGTGCGATATATGTTGATAGTGGCGAGGAGATCTGTCTCCTTGCCATTCGTTTTGCGCTCCCCACGGACCCCCTGCCCTGACCCGCCGCCTGGTGAGTCAGATCTCCCCACCCCGGGTGGAGTGCCGAGGGCGCGACGGGGCAAGAATCGACCACGAGGCCGCGGGCACGCCGCGGACTGGACGAGCGGGACCGGACGGGGTGGGGGAGACTCGGGCGATGAGCGGCGCTGACACCGACCCGCGTACGCGTGCCGACGTCTTCGCCGTGGACGGTGAGATCGGGCCGGACCTGGCGCGGATCGACTGGTCGGCGCATCCCCTCGGGCCGCCGGACACCTGGCCGCAGAGCCTGCGGACCGCGGTGCGGATCCTGCTGTCCTCCCGGTTCCCGATGTGGATGGCCTGGGGGCCGCAGCTCAGCTTCTTCTGCAACGCCGCCTACCGGCGGGACACTCTGGGCCGCAAGTACCCGTGGGCGCTGGGGCTGCCGGCGAACGAGGTGTGGGCGGAGATCTGGGACGACATCGGCCCGCGCGTCGACACCGTGCTGCGCACCGGCGAGGCCACCTGGGACGAGGGCCTGCTGCTGTTCCTGGAGCGCGCCGGCTACCGGGAGGAGACGTACCACACGTTCTCCTACAGCCCGCTGCGGGACGACGACGGCGGCCTGGTCGGGATGCTCTGCGTGGTCAGCGAGGACACCGAGCGGGTCATCGGTGAGCGGCGGATGGCCACGCTGCGTGACCTCGGCTCGGACCCGAGCGTCATCCGCACGGAGCAGGAGACGCTGGCGTTCGTCAGCCGCCAGTTGGCCCGCAACCCGCAGGACCTGCCGTTCACGCTCACCTACCTGTACGACGACGACGGCGCCCGGCTGGTGGAGGCGACCGGGCTGACGCCGGGTCACCCGGCAGCGCCGGCCGTCCTGTCCCCCGGTGACCCGGCGGCGCCATGGCCGGCCGGCGCTCCGGCCGACGGCGAGTCGGTGCGGGTCGCGCTCGACGGCCCGGCCTTCACGGACCTTCCCGCGGGTGTCTGGGCCGCCGCGCCCACCGAGGCGCTCCTGGTCCCGCTACGGCAGCAGGGCGGGGCGCCGTACGGTTTCCTGGTCGCCGGGCTGAACCGCTACCGGGCGCTGGACGACGGATACCGCGGCTTCGTGGAGCTGACCGCCGGACACCTGGCCACCGGTATCGCCAGCGCGCGCAGCTACCAGGCGCAGCAGCGGCGGGCCGAGGAGCTCGCCGAGCTGGACCGCGCGAAGACCGCGTTCTTCTCCAACATCAGCCACGAGTTCCGCACCCCCCTCACATTGATCATGGGACCGCTGGACGAGCTGCGCGGCCGGTTGCCGGACGCCGACGAACAGGTCCGCGCCGAGCTGGACGTCATCCGCCGCAACGGGCTGCGTCTGGGCAAGCTGGTGAACAGCCTGCTCGACTTCTCCCGGATCGAGGCCGGGCGGATGCAGGCCCGCTACGAACCGGTGGACCTGGCCGCGGTGACCGCCGACCTGGCGAGCGTCTTCCGGTCGGCGATCGAACGGGCCGGTCTGTCCTTCGAGGTCGACTGCCCGCCGCTGCCCGAGCCGGTGCACCTGGACGTCGGCATGTGGGAGAAGGTGGTGCTCAACCTGCTCAGCAACGCGCTGAAGTTCACCTTCGACGGCGCCATCCGGGTGGAGCTGCGCGCCGAGGGCGACGCGGCAGTGCTGCGGATCTCCGACACCGGCATCGGCGTACCCGCCGACGAGATGCCGCGCCTGTTCGAGCGGTTCCACCGCATCGAGAACGCCCGTTCCCGCTCCGACGAGGGCAGCGGGATCGGCCTGGCCCTGGTCAAGGAACTGGTCACGCTGCACGGCGGCGACATCGACGCGCACAGCGCGGTGGGCAGCGGCACCACCTTCACGATCCGGCTGCCGTTCGGCGCCGCCCACCTGCCCACCGACGCGCTCGCCCCGGCGGGCACCGGCCGGACGCCCGCGTCGGCCGAACCGTTCGTGCAGGAGGCACTGCGCTGGCTGCCCGCCGACCCGGGAGCCGCGCTCGGTGGCGACGATCCGGCCGGCGGGCCGGTCCAGCCGCTGCCCGGCGGGGCGCCGGCCCGCGTCCTGGTGGCCGACGACAACACCGACATGCGGGAGTACCTCACCCGGCTGCTGCGCTCGGCCGGGCACGAGGTGCAGGCCGTCGCCGACGGGCAGGCCGCGCTGGAGGCCGCCCGCGCGCACACCCCGGACCTGGTGGTCAGCGACGTGATGATGCCCCGGCTCGACGGCCTGCAACTGGTCGCCGCGCTGCGCGCCGACCAGCGTACGGCCGGCACCCCGGTGCTGCTGCTGTCCGCCCGCGCCGGTCAGGAGGCCTCGATCGAGGGGCTGGAGGCCGGCGCCGACGACTACCTGGTCAAGCCGTTCCCGGCCGCCGAGCTGCTGGCCCGCGTACGCGCCAACGTGGAGCTGGCCCGGCTGCGCAACCACCACGCCCGCTGGCGTACCGCGCTCGTCGACTCGTTGCAGGAGGCGTTCTTCGTCTGCGACGAGGAGGGCGCGGTGATCGAGATCAACGCGGCGTTCACCGGCATCCTCGGCTACGACACCGACGGCCTGCCCTACCCGGCGGTGCACCCGTGGTGGCCGGACCGGGAGGCCGAGCCCGAAGCGCACCGCCAGGTGGCGGAGGCGTTCTCCACGCTCGTCGGGCAGACCCGTGGCACCTACACCGTGCCGGTCACCCATCGCGACGGGCACCGGATCTGGATCTCGGCCGCGTTCAACCAGGTCGACGACCCGGACGGCGGGCGCCGGATGATCGTCGGCACGTTCCGGGACGTCACCGCCGAGCACTACGCGGTGCAGCGGGAGACCGCCCTGGCCGGGCTGAGCATGCGGCTGTCGCAGGCCGAGGACCTCACCGACGCGCTGCACGGGGTGCTGGACGAGCTGCGCAAGCTGTGGCGGGCGGCGGGCGTGCTCACCGCCGTCTTCGGTGACCTGCCCGCCCCCGACGTGACCGCCACCGACCCGGCGGCACGGTGGGAGACGTTGCCGCACGAGCGCCGGCAGGCGTTGCTCGCGCTGCGGGACACGCCGCTGCTGACCCCGGTGGCGACACGTACGCACGGGGCCGGCATCGCCGTCGAACACCCGCACGGCACCATGGCGCTCTGGATCGACCTGGGCGAGAAGCGGCCCTTCACCGAGCAGGACCAGACCCTGCTGGCGCTGCTGGCCGGCCACATCGGCCAGGGACTGCACCGGGTGCACCAGATCGACCAGCAGCGGGAGACCGCGCTGGCCCTGCAGCGGGCGATCCTCGGCCCGGCGCAACTACCCGCCGGTTTCGCGGTGCGGTACTCCCCCGCCGCGATGCCGCTCAAGGTCGGCGGCGACTGGTACGACACAGTGGAACTCCCGGACGGGCGCATCGGCATCGTGGTCGGCGACTGCGTGGGACACGGCCTGCGGGCCGCCACGGTGATGGGGCAGTTGCGCAGCGCCTGCCGGGCGCTGCTGTTGCAGGACCCCAGCCCGGCCGGGACGCTCGTGGCCCTGGACCGGTTCGCCGCGCTGCTGCCGGGTGCGGCCTGCGCCACCGTCTTCTGCGGCGTCCTCGACCCGGCCACCGGCCTGCTGCGCTACTCCAGCGCCGGTCACCCGCCGGCCATCGTGGTCCGCGCCGACGGCACTCCCGAGCTCCTGCAGCACGGCCGGTCCCGGCCGCTGGCCGTACGCGCGGGCCAGGAACGGCCGGAGGCGGAGGCGACGGTGCCGCCGCGCGCCACCCTGATGCTCTACACCGACGGCCTGGTGGAGCGCCGCCGCCAGCCGATCACCACCGGCATCGCCCGCGCGACCGACGCGATCCAGCAGGGCCACCAGGCACCGGTCGAGACCCTGGCCACGGAGATCATGGACCGGCTCACCCCCGACGGCGGCTACCACGACGACGTGGCGCTGCTGCTCTACCGCCACCCCGGGCCGCTGGAACTCGAGTTCCCCGCCGAGTCGACGCGGCTGGCCGAGGTCCGCACCGCGCTGCGGGGCTGGCTGGACCGCTGCGGGCTCGCCCCGGCCCACGCCTACAACATCCTGGTGGCGGCCGGGGAGGCGTGCGCCAACGCGATCGAGCACGGGCACCGCGACGACCCGGGCGGCCGGATCCGGCTACGCGCCGCCGCCACCGCCGGCGGCCTGCGCCTGAGCGTCACCGACAGCGGGCACTGGCGGGACCGGGACCAGCCTCCCGACCCGCACCGCGGCCGGGGACTCGTGCTCATGCGCGCGCTGATGGACAGCATCAGCGTCACCCCCGGGGCCACCGGCACCACAGTCGACATGCAGGCGAGGATCACGCCATGAGCACGTCCCTGACTCTGACCACGAGCGACAGCCCCGACGGCGTACGCGTGCTGACCGCCGTCGGTGAGATCGACATGAGCAACGCGTCCACGTTCGCCGACGCGCTGGCCGAGGCCGTACGCCCCGACGGTGAACCCCTGGTGGTGGACCTCACCAAGGTGGAGTACCTGGACAGCGCCGGGCTGGCCGCGCTGTTCCCGCACGCCGACCGGATCGCGTTGATCGCCGGCCCGCTGCTGGAGCCGCTGCTGACCATCTCCGGGCTGGCCGACCTCACCACGGTCCGCGGCGCCTGACACCCGCACGGGCGTCAGGCGCCGCCCGCGAGGTCAGGCGCCGTGGCGCACGATCACCAGCGGCGAGTGGGCGTGGTGCAGCACCGCGTGGCTGACCGAGCCGAGAAGCAGCCCGCCCAGCGCGCCGCGGCCGTGCGCGCCGACCACGACCAGCTGGGCGTCCTTCGACTCCTCGACCAGCACCCGGGCCGGGGCGCCGGAGATCGACCGCTGCCGCACCGGCACGTCCGGGTAACGCTCGGCCCAGCCGGCGATCGACTCGGCGACGACGCGCCGGGACTCCTCGGCGAGCGCCTCCGGGTCGTACACCAGGGGGAGGATGTCGCCGGGGCCGATCGGAGTGGGGTACAGCCAGGCGTGCACCACGATCAGCGGCGCGCTCCGGCGGTCGGCCTCCTCGTACGCGAATCCGACCGCCGCCGTGGACAGCTCGGAGCCGTCCACACCGACCACGACCGGGCCGTCGGCGCGCGCCTCGCCGCGCGTCACCAGCACCGGGCAGTGCGCGCGGGCCGACACCTGGAGCGTGACCGAGCCGATCAGCAGACCGGCGAATCCGCCCAGGCCGCGGTGGCCGAGCACGACCAGCGCCGCGTCGCGGGACTCGGCGACCAGCACCGCCGCCGGAGCGCCGTCGACCACCACGCCGGTCACCGGTACGTCCGGCGCGACCTTGCGGGCCTCGGCGACCGCCTCGGCGGCGCAGCGCTCGGCCTGGTTGCGCAGGCCGGCGCCGGCCGGCGCACCCGGGGCCGGGGTGAGCGGCGCGCGGGTCAGCGGCCAGATGAACGCGTGGACCACCTGCAGCGGGCGGTTCCGGTCGGCGGCCTCACGGGCGGCCACCCGGACCGCGTCCCGCGAGGCGGCGGAGCCGTCCACACCCACCACGACGGGGGCCTGCGAGTGGAGCGTCATGTCGTCCTCCTTCACTCGTCCTCAGCCTGCCCGTCAGGCGGCCGGCCGGGCAGGGCCCGCGGTCCCGGCGTGGGGGTCGTTGGTCCCGCGAAAGCGGCGGGTCAGACGCAGCACCAGGCCGGGCAGCACACCGATCGCGGCGCAGGCGAGCAGGTCGAGCGCGCTCAGCGGGGACGTGCCGAGCAGCTCGCGCAGCGGCGGCAGCAGCACGCCCGCCACCTGGAGCACAGCGGAGATCGCGACGGCCACCGGCAGCGCGAGGTTGCGTTCGCGCGTGCCCGGGGTGCGGGTCGCGCGGACCGCCAGCGCGACGCCGAGCTGGGCCAGGCCGAGCACCACGAACACCACCGACTGCCACGGCCGGTCCGCCGCGGCGGCCCACACACCGGCGCCGAGCGTCGCCGCGGCGATCAGCGCGCCGGTGAGCAGCACGTCCCGGCCCAGGCCGCCGCCGAGGACCGACTCCTGCGGGGAGCGGGGTGGCCGGCGCAGCGTGCCCGGCTCGGCCGGTTCCGCGCCGAGCGCCACCCCGGGAACGCCGTGGGTGAGCAGGTTGATCCAGAGGATCTGCGCCGGCAGCAGCGGCACCGGCAGGCCGAACAGCGGACCGAGGAGCATCACCGCGATCTCGGCCACGCCACCGGCGAGCGCGTAGCGCAGGAACCGGCGGATGTTGTCGTAGATCCGGCGGCCCTCGCCGATGGCGGTCGCCACGGTGGTCAGGTCGTCGTCGACGAGCACCAGGTCGGATGCCTGCCGGGCCACCTCGGTGCCGCCGCCCATGGCCACTCCGATGTCGGCGCGGCGCAGCGCCGGGGCGTCGTTGACGCCGTCACCTGTCATCGCCACCACGTGGCCCTGGGTCTGGAGACCGGCGATGATGTCGAGCTTCTGCTCCGGCTGGGTCCGCGCGTACACCCGGGTCTCGGGGTGGGCGCGGCCCGGGTCGCCGTCGTCGCCGTTGGCGAGCGGGTCGCCGTCGCGCCAGAGCCCGAGCCGCCCGCCGATGGCGGCGGCGGTCGCCGGGTGGTCGCCGGTGATGAGGACCAGCCGGATGCCGGCCTCCTCGAAACCCGCGGCGATGCCGGGCGCCGCCGCGCGCAGCGGGTCGCCGACCGCGACCAGGCCCAGCGGGCGCAGGCCGGTCGGCCGGGCCGGGTCCGGCAGGGTGTCGGCCACCGCCGAGGCGACCGCGAGCACGCGCAGCCCTTCGGCGGCGAGCCGGTGCGCGGCGTCGGTCAGCTCGGCCAGTTCCCCGGCGTCGGCGTCCACCAGCGGCGCGGCCAGCAGGTTCTCCGGTGCGCCCTTGCAGACCATCAGGTAGCGCCCGTCGCTACGGCGGTGCACTGTGGTCATCCGGCGCAGGTCCTGGTCGAACGGGGCCTCCGCGACCCGGGGCCAGGCGTCGCGGGTGGTGTCCGGGTCCAGACCGCACCGGGCGCCGAACGTGACGAGCGCCGCCTCCAGCGGGTCACCGATGGCGGTCCACTCCGGCCGTTCGTCGGTGGGCGCGCTCACCGTGGCGTCGTTGCAGAGCAGCCCGGCGCGGGCGAGGGCGCGCAGCTCGTCGGGGGCACTCACCGGTTCGCCCCGGTGGTGCACCTCGCCGTCGGGCGCGTAGCCGGTGCCGGTGACGGCGTAGCGGTCGCGGCCGGGGACGACCGCGTACTGCACCGCCATCCGGCCTTCGGTGAGCGTGCCGGTCTTGTCGGAGGCGATCACCGTGACCGAGCCGAGGGTCTCCACCGCGTGCAGGCGGCGGGGGATGGCCCGGCTGCCGGCCATCCGGCGCGCGCCCAGGGCGAGCGCGAGCGTGACGACGGCGGGCAGCGATTCCGGTACGGCCGCCACCACGAGGCTGACCGCGGTGACCGCCATCTGCGTGACCGGCCGCCCGTCGAGCACGCCGATGGCGAAGACCAGCCCGGAGAGCAGCACGGCGGTCAGGCCGAGCACCCGGCCGAGCGAGGAGAGGCGTCGTTGCAGCGGGGTGGGCGCCGGCCGGGTCGCCGCGACCAGGGCGCTGATCCGGCCCAGTGCGCTCGCCGCGCCGGTACGTACCACGGTTCCGGTGGCACGGCCGGTGGTGACCACGGTGCCCGCGCTCGCCTCCTCCCCCGCGACCCGGGCCACCGGCACCGACTCGCCGGTCAGCGCCGACTCGTCCAGACTGAGGCGTACCGCGTCGGTGAGGCCCAGGTCGGCGGGCACCACGTCGCCCGCCTCCAGCCGGACCAGGTCGCCGCGGACCAGGTCGGCGGCGGGCAGCACGAGGTCGCGGCCGTCGCGTACGACGCGCGCGGTCGGCGCGGCGAGCCGGTCCAGCGCCGCGACCGCCCGGTCGGCGCGTACCTCCTGCACCACGCCGATCGCCGTGTTGATCAGGACGACCAGGACGATCACCGCGGTGTCCGGGTAGTCGCGCAGCAGCGTGGTCACCACTGCGGCGGCCAGCAGGAGCGCCACCAGCGGGTCGGTGAGCTGGCGGAGGACCCGGCCGGCGAGGCCGCGCTTGCGCGGGGCGGCCACGGTGTTCGGCCCGTCGGCGCGCAGCCGGGCGGCCGCCTCGGCGGAGCCGAGCCCGGTCGCGGGGGCCGGAGAGATCTCGGTGGGCGTCGTCGCTGTAGCGGGCCCGCCGTTGATCACCACATCGTCCTCCATGTCGTCGCCGCCCGCGCCGGGCATTACCAGCATGCCGCGCGATTGTCCCCGGTTAGCAGGCCCGAGGGCCCGCCGGGCCCGGGACCAACGGCCCTGCGCGGTACGGGGCAGCGCGGCGCCCGGCTCGTCGGTAATGTCTGCGCGGTGAGCCGGACACTCAGCGCCACCGGGCCGAGACCTCACTCGGGTCACCGGTGGGTCCGCGGCGCGCTCGCGGTGCTTCTGCTCGCGTCGGTCGGCTGCGGGAAGGCGATCGGGGAGCAGAGCGGCGACACACTGGCGCGCGACGCCGCGGCGGTGGAGGCGAAGCAGCTCAACACGGAGTTGGGCCACCGTAACCGGGTGCGCGACGCGGGGTCGATCGCGGCGGCCGAGATCGTCCAGGAGACGGAGGACGCCACGTCGGGCGGCGGTGCGGCAGTCCGGCGGGAGGCGCTGGCCTGGTCCGGCCGCACCGCCGGGGACGAGCGGGCCACCGTCGACGTGCGGTTCGTGGTGACGGTGCCCGAGCAGCCGGCGGTGTCGATCGGCGGCGCGAGCAACACCGCCGGTGAGGCCGTCCGCTGCTACCGCTACGAGTTCCAGCTCTACCGCTACACGACGTACCACGAGATCGGCTGCCCGAGCGGCGCTGCTCCCCCGCCGCCCACTGCCGCGCCGGTGCCGCGCCTGCCCGAGGACGGGCGGAAGCGGCTGACAGCGGTGCTGCGCGACGCCACCCCCGCCACGCTCGCCGCAGCGGTGCGGGCGGCCTTCCCGCAGGAGTGGATCACGGTCGACACGACTGTGCACGAGGGCGCGCTCGTCGCCGCCGTCGGCGTACCGGCCGAACGGGACTGCCTGCTGCTCGTCCGCACGCCCGCCGGGAAGATCGACTCTCCCGGGTACGACCGGATCTGGCTGGAACCGGGCGAGACCGGCTGCAAGACGGGCCTGTACGTCTCACCGCCGCGCTGAGCACGTGCCGGTTTGCCGCGCGACGGCCGGGGCACCTGACGGGCATGACGGATCCGGAGCAGTCCCAGCGGCAGCAGGAGGGCGCGCTCGAGCGCGGGCAGGTGTTCCAGGACGCGGAGGGGCGGCGCACCCGGGATCCGGGCGCCGGGGCGGAGAACGCCGAGAGCGAGGCCGACCGCAACGCCGAGCACCTGGCACGCGGCGAGGTCGGCCCGGGCGTCCCGGAGGACTGACACCCCGACCCGGATGTCAATGTAGCGTTGACGGGTGACCCTGGGGAGCCTGTCCGAGATGGCCGCGGCCCGGGTCGCGCTGGACGACCGCGAGCTGGACCTGATCGACCGGGCCCGCCACGACGGCGCCACCTGGGCCGAGATCGCGCAGGCGCTGGGCCTGGCCAGCCGGCAGGCCGCCGAGCAGCGCCGGCAACGCCTCGTGGCGGCCCGCCGTGCCCGGCTGAGCCGGCTCGACCCGGCCGGCTCCCCCGATCTGCCCGCGCTCCGGGCAGGCGTCACCGACCTGCACCGCTGGATCGACGCGGACCGTGCGTGGGACGGCCGCTTCCCCCGCGCGGCACTGACCCGCCGCACCTGCGCGCTCGCGCTCGACGCCGCCGCCGGGCCACTGCACACGCTGGCCGCACACCTCGCCGACGACCTGGCCGGCGCCGGGCAGCGGCTGCCCGGCCCGGCACGCGACGCGGCCCGGCGCATCACCACCGCACTGTCAACCTTTCGTTGACATGCGATCGACACATTGCCTCGTCATGGCTCAACTCGGAAGGATGTGAGTCCATCGGACTCAACCTTTCGGGGGATCCATGCGTCGCAACGCCGTCCTGTTCGTGGCCGTCTCACTGCTGTCCGGCCTCGGCGGCAGCGCCATGGCGCTGGTCTCCGGCATCTGGATCCTGGACCTCACCGGTTCCACCGGGCTCGCCGCCCTGGCCGGTCTCTGCGTCTACGCCCCGACACTGGCCGGACCGTGGCTCGGCGGCCTGCTCGACCGGGCGCCCCGGCGCCCCCTGGTGATCGGCGTCGACCTCGCGCTGGCCGCCGCGCTGCTGAGCCTGCTGGCGGTCCGCGGGCCCGGCCAGGCGTGGCTGATCTACGCCGTCTCGCTCGCCTACGGCGTCGGCTACGTGCTCGTCGACGCCGGCGAGACCGCGCTGCTGCCCGCCGCGCTCCCGCCGGCCCGGCTGGCCGACGTCAACGGCTGGCGGTCGAGCGCGCAGGAGGGCATGAAGCTGGTGGCGCCGCTGGCCGGGGCGGGTCTGTACGCGTGGCAGGGCGGGCACGTCGTCGCGGTGCTCGCCGCCGTCGTACCGGTGCTCGTGGCCGCCCTGTACGGCGCGTTACGCCTGACGCGGACGGCACCCGTTCCCCCGCCCGCGCGCCCGGTGGGAGTGCGGGACGGGCTCGCCGCGCTCCTGGCCCGGCGGGCGGTACGCGTGCCGGTGGCGCTCGCGGCGGTGTCCATCGCGATGTCCGGTTTCACCACCGCGGCGCTGTACGACGTGGTGGTGACGGACCTGGCGCTGCCGGCGACCTTTCTCGGCGCGCTGGCGAGCGCGCAGGGCGGGGGCTCGCTGCTCGCCGGGCTGGTCGTCGGCCGGCTCGTCCGCCGCCACGGCGAGATCACGGTCGGGGTCGCCGGCGCCGTCCTGTTCGCCGCCGGCTGCCTGGGACGCTGCCTGCCGTGGTGGCCGGGCACGCTCACCGCCTCGGTGGTGATCGGCGTCGGTCTGCCGTGGACGCTCGTCGCGGCGGTCACCGCCGTGCAGACGTACACGCCGCAGGCGATGCTCGGGCGGGTCGCCGCAAGCGCGAACACGGCGATGTTCGGCCCGATCACACTCGCCATCCCGCTCGGGTCGGCGGCGGTCGCCGTCGGCGGCCGGCCGCCACTGGTGCTCGCCGCAGTGGTGTGCCTGGCCGCGGCGCTGGTCGTTCGCGGCCGCCTGACCGCGCGGATGCGGCCCGTCCCCCAGGGGTGAGGGGACGGGCCGCACGATCGTCAGCGCCAGGTGTCGCTGACGGCCCGGGTGCCGCCGGCCGGCGTGGTGAGCGTCCGGTTCGCGCCGGACTCCCAGGTCACCGTGCCGTCCGGGTTCTTCTTGACGTACTTGTACTCGACCGCGGTGTTGGCGGGCAGGTCGACGGTGGCCCGCCACACGGGGTAGGCGGCCGACGAGAGCGCGACCGCGCTGGCCGGGTTCCAGCCGCCGAGCGCCGGGATGTTGCCGACCACGAACACGTTCTGCCCGTAGACGGTGGTCGCGGTGACGGCGAACGTGGTGGCGACAGCCGTGCTGACGGTGTCGCCGCGGAACGTCTCGCTCACCGCGGCCGTGCCGCCGGCCGGCGTGGTGAGCGTCCGGTTCGCGCCGGACTCCCAGGTGGCGGCACCGGAGGCGGTCAGCTTGACGAACTTGTACTCCAGCGCGGTGGACCGGGGCAGGTCGACGGTGGCGCGGTAGGTGCCGCCGCCCTGCGCGGTGAGCTTGACGCCGCGCGCGGGCGTCCACGAGCCCAGCTCGGGGATGCCGCCGACGACGTACACGTCCTGGCCGGCGGCCAGGTTCGCGGTGACGGTGAACGTGGTGGCGATCCGGTCACTCGGGCTGACCGTGGGGGACGCGGTCGGCGAGGCCGTCGGCGACGCGGTCGGAGAAGTGGTCGGGGAGGCCGTCGGGGACGGGTTCGCGCCCGGCCGGGCGTTCACGTGGATCGCGACCGCGTCGTTGGCCGGGATCGTCACCGTCGCCCGGCCGCCGGAGACGGTCACCGTGGAGCCGGTGCAGCCGCTGCCGGTGGCGACGCCGGAGATGACGTCGCAGTACCGGCCGTCGGCGAGCTCGGTGACGAAGGTGGCGGTGGTGGCGGAGCCGGAGTCGTTGATGCCGATCCACGCCCGGTCGCCCCGGTGGAAGCCGATCACGTTGCTGCTCACAGTGGTGAAGTCCGAGACGGTCTTCACCTGGCGGGCGGTGTTGGCCCAGCCCACCATGCCCTTGACGCCGGTGCTGCGGCTCAGGCAGGTCCAGGCGGTGCCGCAGACCGTGTCGGTGACCCGTCCGGTGCCGTCGTGCGGCGGGGACTGGTTGCGGTTGGACCAGGTGAAGCTGTCGTAGACCGACGGCTTGCCGTGCGGATAGGCAAGCGCGAAGTAGTTGGCCAGCACGTAGTCGGTGCCGTTCTTGTACGACAGCACCACGCCGTCGCGCTCCAGGTCATGGTTGGTGACCATGGCGAAGACGTTCGCGCCGGGCGCGTCGAGGTTCCAGCTCGGCACGTTCGCCAGCGCCGAGACGGAGCCCTGGAACGCCGAGCGGATGCCCTTGGCGTACGCGAAGTCGAGCACGTCGCCGTTGCCGATGTACGCGCGGGCCTGCAACGCCGGGTTGCTCGCCCCGTCGAAGATCTCCTGCGCGACGTACGGACGCCGGCCCTCGGCGGCCGTGTTGTTCAGCTTGCCGAGGATGGCCGCGAAGTCGTCCTTGCGGATGTGCTTGACCGCGTCGACCCGGAAGCCGTCGACGCCGAGCCCGATCAGGTCGTTGAGGTAGCCGGCGATCTTGTTGCGGACCGCTTCCTTCTCGGTGTACAGGTCGGACAGCGACAGCAGCTCGCAGCTCGTGACCTGGGCCTCGTTGTTCCAGTCGCTGATCGCGCCGCCGGTCGGGCAGTTGTCACCGGGGCGGTGGAAGTCGCCGGCGCCGTACGGCACGGCCGGGTAGCTGTAGCCGGAGAACTCGGTGCCGGCGTAGCCGCGCGTACCGGCCGGGTTGTTGGTGCCGGCCATGTGGTTGACCACCGCGTCGACGTAGACGCGGACACCCGCGTTGTGGCACGCGGTGACCATGGCGGCGAACTGCTGGCGGTTGCCGAACCGGCTGTCCAGCTTGTACGACACCGGCTGGTACACCTCGTACCAGGGGTACGCGCCGTCGGCGCTGGCCGGCAGCTTCACCGACTCCTGCGGCGGCGCCACCTGCACCGCGCCGTAGCCGGCCGGTCCGAGGTGGTCGGTGCAGGCGGCGGCGACCGAGGTCCAGTTCCATTCCCAGAGGTTGGCGGTCACCTCGCTGTCGTTGAGGACGACGGCTGCGCGGGCGGGGGTCGGGGTGGTGGTGGCAGCGGCGACGGCGACAGTGCCGCCGGCCGCGACGAGCGCGGCGGCGAGCAGCAGGCGACCGGCGCGGCCACGGGGGTGTGGCCTGGCGGATGGCATGGTCGGGGGACCTCTTCCGTGGGGTCGAAAGGGTGAGCGGGGGGTGGGGCGGCCGTCCCGGGTAGCGAACACCATGCGCCATCCATGAAAGTCTTTGCAAGAGCTTGCGGCAAAGCTTTCGAAACCAGCAGGCAACACGAATGGGGCCGGATTTACGTTCACCAGCGGCGATCCACGCTGGACAGCGCGGCCGGACATCGGAGGAGCTTCCCGATGCGCGGGAGGGGTTGGCTCACTTCGCGGGACGACCGCAACTTCCGAACAGATTTTCCAGCGTTTGCGGGGCGCCCGACACCCCGCCGGACACGGACGAGCCCCGGCCCGTCGCGGCGCGACGGGCCGGGGCTCGCTCAGATGTGGCGGATCAGGCCAGGTCGAAGCGGTCCAGCTCCATGACCTTCGTCCAGGCGGCGACGAAGTCGCGGACGAACTTCTCCCGCGCGTCGTCGCTGGCGTAGACCTCGGCGAGCGCCCGCAGCTGCGAGTTGGAGCCGAAGATGAGGTCGACAGCGGTGGCGGTCCACTTCACCTGGTCGGTCGCCAGGTCCCGGATCTCGTACACGTGCTCCTCGGACTCCGCGGCCTTCCACCGGGTGCCCGGGGACAGCAGGTTGACGAAGAAGTCGTTCGTGAGCACTCCGGGCCGGTCGGTGAGCACGCCGTGCGCGGCGCCACCGACGTTGTTGCCGAGCGCGCGCAGGCCGCCGACCAGGACGGTCATCTCCGGCGCGGTCAGGTTCAGCATGTACGCGCGGTCGATGAGCAGCACCTCCGGCTGGGTCTTCTCGCCCGGCCGCAGGTAGTTGCGGAACCCGTCGGCGCGCGGCTCCATCACCCGGAACGACTCGACGTCGGTCTGCTCCTGCGTGGCGTCGGTGCGGCCCGGGTGGAACGGCACCGTCACCTCGACACCGGCGTCGCGCGCCGCCTGCTCGACAGCGGCCGAACCGGCCAGCACGATCAGGTCCGCGAGCGAGATCCGGGCGCCACCGGCGGCGTTGAACTCCTGCTGGATGCCCTCCAGGGTGGACAGCACGGTGGCGAGCTGCTCGGGCTGGTTGACCTCCCAGTTGCGCTGCGGCTCGAGCCGGATCCGCGCGCCGTTGGCGCCACCGCGCTTGTCGGTGGAGCGGTAGCTGGCGGCCGACGCCCAGGCGGTGGAGACCAGCTGGGCGGTGGTGAGGCCGGACTCCAGCACCTTTGCCTTGAGCGCGGCGACGTCGGCGTCGTTCACCAGCTCGTGCTCGACAGCCGGCACCGGGTCCTGCCAGAGCTGGGCCTCCGGCACCCACGGGCCGAGGAAACGGCTGACCGGGCCCATGTCACGGTGCAGCAGCTTGTACCAGGCCTTGGCGAACGCCAGCGCGAACTCGTCCGGGTTCTCCAGGAAGCGGCGGGAGATCTTCTCGTACGCCGGGTCGACGCGCAGCGACAGGTCAGTCGTCAGCATGGTCGGCTTGTGCTTCTTGGACGGGTCGTGGGCGTCCGGGATGATCGCCTCGGCGTCCTTGGCGACCCACTGCTTCGCGCCGCCGGGGCTGGTGGTCAGCTCCCACTCGTAGCCGAAGAGGATCTCGAAGAACCGGTTGCTCCACTCGGTCGGGCGGTCGGTCCAGGTCACCTCGAGACCGCTGGTGATCGTGTCGCCGCCCTTGCCCTCGCCGTACGTGCTCAGCCAGCCGAGGCCCTGGGCCTCCAGCGGCGCGGCCTCCGGCTCGGGGCCGACGTGCCGGTCGGCGGGGCCGGCGCCGTGGGTCTTGCCGAAGGTGTGGCCACCGGCGATCAGCGCGACGGTCTCCTCGTCGTTCATCGCCATCCGGCGGAACGTCTCGCGGATGAAGTGCGCCGCCGCCAGCGGGTCGGCGTTGCCGCGCGGGCCCTCGGGGTTGACGTAGATCAGACCCATCTCGGTCGCGCCGACGCCGGCCACCATCTCCTTCTCGGAGGAGTAGCGCTCGTCGCCCAGCCAGGCGTCCTCGGGGCCCCAGAAGATCTCCTCCGGCTCCCAGACGTCCTCACGGCCGAAGCCGAAGCCGAAGGTCTTGAAGCCCATCGCCTCTAGCGACACGTTGCCGGCGAGCACCAGCAGGTCGGCCCAGGAGATCTTCTGGCCGTACTTCTGCTTGACCGGCCAGAGCAGGCGGCGGGCCTTGTCCAGGTTGGCGTTGTCCGGCCAGCTGTTCAGCGGAGCGAACCGCTGCCCGCCGTCGCCGGCGCCACCGCGGCCGTCCTCGATCCGGTAGGTGCCGGCGGCGTGCCAGCTCATCCGGATCATCAGGCCGCCGTAGTGGCCGAAGTCGGCCGGCCACCAGTCCTGCGAGGTGGTGAGCACCTCGGTGATGTCCCGCTTGAGCGCCTCGACGTCGAGCTTGGCGAACTCCCTGGCGTAGCTGAACTCCGGCCCCAGCGGGTTGCCCTTGTCCGCGTGGGCGTGCAGCACCGACAGGTCGAGCTGGTTGGGCCACCAGTCGCGGTTGCTACGCGGACGACCGCCGGTCTTCGGGGTCGGCGAGTCGATCGCCGGGTTCTCGCTCTCGCTGCCGTGCGCGGTCACGGAGTCGTGCGCGACCGGGCAGCCGGCCGCCTCCTTGGCGTCCACGCCCTGCGGGCTGACGGGCCGGTTGTCCTGGGTGTCGCTCATCTGCTTCCTTCCGAACTGCGGATCACTGGGCGGTGCGGTCGGCCGCGCAGCCGGGGCAGGTGCCCCAGTAGACGACCTCCGCCTCGTCCACCACGAAGCCGTGGTCGTCGGAGGCGGTGAGACAGGGGGCGCGGCCGACGGCGCACTCGACGTCGGCGATGGCGCCGCAGGAACGGCACACGACGTGGTGGTGGTTGTCTCCCACCCGCGATTCGTAGCGCGCCGTGGCGCCGGCCGGCTGGATGCGCCGGATCAGCCCGGCATCGGTGAGTGCCCGCAGCACATCGTAAACCGCCTGGTGGGAGACGGTGGGCTGCTCGGCGCGGACCAGTGCGATCACGGTGTCGGTGTCGACGTGCGGGTGGTCACGCAGCGCGGCCAGCACCGCCAGGCGGGGCCGGGTCACCCGCAACGAGACCGCCCGGAGCTGCGTCTCGAAGTCGGCCGTCATACGACGACCTTAGTCCGGTCTTTTGGAATGAATCAAGTTTTTGCCGAGGTGTGTCGGCTGTCACATGACCGCGCTTCGGGCACGCGAAACGGGGGTGCCGCGCCAGGCGCGGCACCCCCTCCCCGGAAGAAGGTTCAGGCGGCGGAGCAGCTCGCCGTCGGCGTGTTGCTGTTGCCGTTCTTGTAGAGCGTGATGCCGAAGTTGTTGCCGTTGCCGTTCGGGCGCGCGGTGAGCGTGCCGCTGGTGCCGCTGACCGACGCGTTCCAGCTGTTCTGCAGGCTCTGGCCACCCTGGGTCTGGATGTTGACCACCCAGTTGCTGGTGCCGCTGACCGAGAAGGTCACGTTGAACCGGTCGCCCCACTCCTCGGCCCGGCTGACGCTGACCGTGCAGCCACCGTTGTTCGGCGGCGGGGTGGTCGGGTTGCCACCGCTGGTCCCGCCGATCGTGATGTTGGAGTTGCCGCTGCTCTGGTAGCCCTCGGTGGCCAGGATCTGGTAGTCGTGCGTACCGAGGTTCATGCCGTAGCGGGACCAGGCGTCGAAGTGGTTGCCGGCGGTGATGGTGCCGCCCACGCGCTTCGACTGCCGGACGCTCCAGTACTGGTAGAACGTCCGGGTGCCCTCGATCGACGGGGCGTTGACCCGCTGGGTCCGGTAGATGTCGTACGTGCCGCCGTCGGAGGACACCGAGCCCATGTAGCCGCTGCCCGGCGGGCGCCAGCTACCCCAGCTGTCGACGATGTAGTACTCGACCAGCGGGTTGCGCGTCCACCCGTAGAGCGTCAGGTACGCGTTGCCGGACGGGTTGAAGCTGCCGGAGTAGCTGACCGTGCGGCGCGAGCCCGGGTTCCAGCCCTTGCCGGCGACGAAGTTGTTGATATTGCTCCACTGGGTGCTGTACTGACCGCCGTTGCCCATGGTCATGGAGACGTTGCCACTGTCTTTCCAGAAGGAATAGAAGTAGCCGTTGTTGGTGCCTGTCGAGTTCGACGTGACGGTGGTGTCGGCGTAGGCCGGACCCGACGTGACCGCCGTCGCCCCGGCGGCGATCAGCGCCACGGCGCAGGCGCCGCCGAGGACCATCCTGAGGCGTCCGCGCCTGCGGATGCCCGTACGGACGGGGGCGTCTTTCATGGACGGGTTTCCTCCCTGTGACGGCTGGCGGGCGGCCAGCCGGGTGGCGCGAGCCGCGTGCGCTCGCCCGCCCGCGGACGGCGGGACCGGGGCGACAGCCGCGCCACGGCGGTGGTGGGACATCGACGTCAATCGAGATACGCCGATGGCCACAGTATTGGAGCCCTGGTTCATCCTGTCAACAAGTTCCGGAAATGTTGTGGTAACCGCAGCCCGGGCCCTGAACGGGCGTTACGGCAGCCGGAAAGGGCGTCCGATCAGCGCCTACGGAGGGAGCAGCGGGCCGCCAACCGGGGGCGAACCGGTGTCGGTTTCCGAAACTTTCGGATCCGTTCCGGATCACCGTCGCCGCACCCGGGCCGCCCCGTCGGAGTGTCCACATTGACGACCCCGCCGGCCGGTCGGTTCAATGGCGGCCGGATCGGAGCCGGACCGATTCCGGCCGGGTGAACCGAGGACGTCGCACACCCGTCCGGCGTACGCCATCACCGGAAGGACCGCCTGTGACCCCCGATGCCCCCGGCCCGCGCTCCCGGCCGCGCCGGATCCCGCGCGGCGTCGTCGCCGCCGGAGCCGCCGGCCTGGCGGCGCTGAGCCTGGTGGTCGCCGCCCTCGGCTGGAACGTCGCCACCGCCCGCGACGACGCGCCGGCCGGCCGGACCGTCACCGCCGAGCAGCTCACCGCCATCCGGGCCGCGAGCCGGTCCTGCCCCGTGCTGACCCCGGCGCGGCTGGCCGGCCAGTTGATGGCCGAGTCGGGTCTGGACGGACGGGCCGAGCGGACCGCGTCCGGCGGGCGGGGCCTGGCCGGACTGGACGACGAGCGGTGGCGGGCCTGGGCACCGTGGCCGGACGCGCAGCGCACGGACGCCGGCGCCAACGTCCTCGCGCTGGCGCACCACATGTGCGACCTGACCGGGCAGCTGCGCGCGGCGGCCGTGCCCGGCGACCCGTGGCGGCTGTCGCTGGCCGCCTTCCACACCGGCTTCGACGAGGTCCGGTCCGCCGCCGGGGTGCCGGCGGCGGCGACCGGGTACGTCGACGAGGCGACCCGGTACGCCGCGCACTACGGCCGGCTGGCCGGCTTCACCGAGTCCGGTCCGGCGGGCGAGGGCGATCGGCGGCAGCCGAAGGCGGTCCCCGCCGCGTACGTCCGCCTGGTGGTGCGGGCCGGCTCGGTGTGCCCGCAGGTGCCGCCGGCTGCGGTCGCCGCCCAGCTGATGGCCTCCTCCGGCTTCGACCCGAACCTGCTCGGCGACGACGGCCGCAAGGGCATCGCCCAGTTCCGGCCCGACGTGTGGCGTGCCCACGGGCCGGCCGGCGCCTCGCCGTGGGATCCGCAGGCGGCCGTGCCGGCGGCCGGCGCCACGCTCTGCGCGCTGCGCCGGGAACTGGCCGCGCTTGACGGCGACCCGGACCTGCTGGCGCTGGCGGCGTACCGCAACGGGACCGACGCCGTGCGCCACACCGGTGGCGACTTCGACGCCGGCACGCAGGCGTTCCTGCGCACGGTCCGGGAGTTCACCGACTTCTACGCCCTCGACGGCCGGCTGCGCGGCACGCCGCCGGGCTCCGCCACGCCCACTCCTGGCACGCGTACGCCGAAGCCGTCGTCGTCCCCGTCCACGCGCCCCTCCACGCCGTCACCGGCGGCGGGCCGTCCGGACGAGCCGGAGAAGCCGGCCGCACCGGCCCGCCCGGCCGGGGCGAAGCAACTCGTCGGCAAGGAGACCGGCCTGTGCGCCAGCGGCGGCAGCGGAGACGGCGTACGCGTCGTGCTGCGGCAGTGCCGGGAGGAGCGCCTGCAGTGGTGGACGTTCGCGTCCGACGGCAGCGTCCGGGTCGACGGCGGCCTCTGCCTGGACGTGGCCTGGGGCGAGAAGCGCGACGGCGTGCCGGTGCAGACCGCGTGGTGCAGCGGCAACCCGGCCCAGAAGTGGGAGTGGATCGAGAGTCAGGGGCGGCGTTCGCTGTTCAACCGGGCGACCGACCGCTGCCTGGACGTCGACGGGCACGCCGCGGGCGCCCCGCTGAACGCCTGGACCTGCGTGTTCAACGTGAAGCAGACCTGGTCGCTGCGCTAGCGGTGCGGCCGGGCCGCCAGCCGGACCGGATCAGGGGGTCGTGGCCAGGAAAACCCCGAACACCCCGCAGCAGACCAGGCCGACGACGGCCAGCGTGACCAGCAGGAAGCTGTAGTTGGACCACAGGCCGAACCGGGTGACGTCGGTGCCGTACCCGTCGTAGACCCGGTTGCGCCACCCGCCGAAGCGGAACGAGAGGTGGTGCGCCGCCCCCGGCTGGACCGCGAGCGCCGTGGTGATGAGCGGGACACCCATGAAGTCGGTGTACCGGACGTCGTGCGACCCGGCCGGGACCGCCACGTGCCACGTCCCCTCGCCGGGAATCGCGACCAGCTGCCGGTCGATCTTGAAGCGGCTGGTCACCGGCGCGGGGATCATGTACGGCCCGCGGTTCACCGAGACGACGAGCACGCCGCAGCCGGGCGGCGGGGCGATCGGGTGCGGGTAGGCGATCAGCGGGCTGACGCCGCCGGGCATCGGCGGGTACGGCTGCGAGGGGAGGTAGGACACGGCCAGATTCTGGCACGGCCCCGCCAACCGTCGATCTTCGCCTGACGGCCCGTGGCACCGGGCGCGCGGGCGCGGTGCCGGCGTGACGGGCGCGGTTACGCTGCCGTCCATGCGAGACGTCGTCCGGGTCTGGATCGTCGCCGTCGCGGTGCCGGCGGACGAGCTGGCCCGCTACCGGGCGGTGCTCGACGCGGACGAGCGGCGCCGGGCCGCGCGGCTGGACACCGAGGCGCTGCGGCACCGGTTCACCGTCGCGCACGGCGCGCTGCGTCTCCTGGCCGGGCGGGCCACCGGCGCGGCACCGGCGACGCTGGCCTGGCGGCCGGGCCGGTACGGCAAACCGGCGCTGACCGGGCCGTGGGACGGCCTGCACACGAGCCTGTCGTACTCCGGCGATCTCGTGGCGGTCGCGTTGAGCGAGGGCCGGCCGGTGGGGGTGGACATCCAGCACGTCGCGCCGGGCGGGGATCCGGTGTCCGCGTCCCTGCGTCTCTTCCATCCGCAGGAGGCACGGCACGTCGCCGCCGGGGCCGACCACGCCGACCGGGCGCTGCGGTTCACCCGGCTGTGGGCCCGCAAGGAGGCGGCCGTCAAGGCGGCCGGGGGCCGGCTGTGGCCCAATCTCGGCATGCCGGTGCACCGGGGCGACGTGGTCGAGTGCGTCGAGCCGGCCGGCCCGCACCGGCTCGCCGACCTGCCCGCGCCCGCCGGGGTCGCGGTGGCTGTGGCGCTGGCCGGCGACGGGCCGTACGCCGTCGAGCGCCACTGCGGCGCCGGCGGGTGACGGTCGCGGTCAGCCCGCGGTGGCGCCGCACCCGTCCTCGCCGACACCGGCGAGCATGTCGGTGGTGGTGTGCGCCCGGATGCCGGGCGGCACCGGGTCGGCGAACCGCGCGACGACCGCGCGGACGTGGGTCTCGGCGGGCTCGGCCAGGCCGTCGTAGACGGCCACGAACACGTCCCGGGCCGCCCGGCGCGGCCACCCGGCCGGGAGCAGTTCCAGCGGCAGCCGCGGGTCGAGGGTGGGAAACCGCCGGTACGTGTCCATCACCTCGGTCCGCGCCCGCACGGCGGTGGCGCCGTCGACTGTGGCCAGACGTGACACCAGCGGGCTCCACCGGCGCAGGAACGCCTCGTACCGTCCGCTTATCGCGTCGACGTCCCAGGCGTCGACTGGGGCACGCTGGCCGATCGTGTCCAGCGCGTCCTGCCGACCCCGGAACACGGTGACCGCGCCGAGGGCGAGCTGGGCGAGCCGGGCCCGCGCGGGCGCGGCGAGCTCGTACGGCGAGATCCACAGCCCGTCGTAGAGCGGCGCGAAACCGAGCCAGCGCAACTGGCCGCGCAGCGCCCGGCGCTGCGCGCCGTGGTCCTGCGGCAGCGAGAAGGCGACGATGGTCCAGCAGCCGTCCCACGCCTGCACGTCGGTCGTGGAGGCGATGATCCAGTTCCCGCCGGCGGACAGGTACTCGGCGGCGGAGCGGCTGAGCCGGTAGAAGCTGTTGCGGCCCTGCCGGCTGCCCTCCAGGACACCGCGGCGGGCCAGCCGGCTGATCGCGGTACGGGCGCCGGCGCTCGTCACGCCGGCCTCGCCGAGCAGGGCGACGATCGCCGCGGACGGCAGGGCGGCCCGGGTTCGCAGCGTGTAGTCGGCGAGCAGGGTCACCGCGACGCTCTGCGGCGACGTGCCCGCCTGCCGCCGGGGCAGCCGCGCCGCGGGCCCCTCGTCCGGGTAGATCTCCTCGATGTCGAACGGGTCTGCCACGCGCGCTCCGGGCTCGGCTCAGGGACGGTGCACCGACTGTAGACGAACGCCGCCGCAGCTCATCGGAGTGCATCGATTGACACTTCAGCGTCCGGCGGGAACACTATGTGCCACACGACGGAGCCGGGCCGGGCGAGACACGTCAGTGGGCGAGACGCGGCAACCGCGGCGGTCCGGGCCGCCGACGCGGCGCGTACCCGCCCGTCACCGCCCGCACAGGGCGATCGAAGGAGATTCCGTGAGAATCAGAGCCAAGATGGTGGTGGCCCTGGCCGCGTCGCTGGCGGCGGCCGGCCTGGTGCTCCCCACCGTCCAACCCGCGTACGCGGCGTCGCTGGCCGAGGTGACCAGCTTCGGCGACAACCCCGGCCGGATGCGCATGCACGTCTACGTGCCGGACAACCGCCCGACCCGGCCGGCCACAGTGGTGGCCATGCACGGCTGCGGCGGATCCGGCCCCGGCTTCTACTCCGGCAGCGAGTTCGCCGGCCTGGCCGACCGGTACGGGTTCATCGTCATCTACCCCAGCGCCACCCAGCAGGCCGGCTTCGGCAACTGCTTCGACACCTGGTCCGACGCGGCCAAGCGCCGCGGCGGCGGCAGCGACCCGGTGTCGATCATCTCGATGATCCGCTACGTCCAGCAGCAGTACGGCGCGGACCCGGACCGGGTCTACGCCACCGGAAGCTCGTCCGGCGGCATGATGACCAACCACATGCTGGCGCTCTACCCGGACGTCTTCAAGGCCGGCGCGGCGTTCATGGGCGTGCCGTTCAACTGCTTCGCCGGCGCCGCCGACTATCCCCCCGGCTCCAGCCAGTGCACCGGCGGGAACATGAAC
Organism: Micromonospora sp. NPDC049203; assembly: GCF_043197215.1. Classification (NCBI taxonomy): domain Bacteria; kingdom Bacillati; phylum Actinomycetota; class Actinomycetes; order Micromonosporales; family Micromonosporaceae; genus Micromonospora; species Micromonospora sp. NPDC049203. Next base: position 307,965 of record NZ_JBICSV010000002.1, read on the forward strand.
CGCACCCCGCAGCAGTGGGGTGACGCGGTCCGCCAGGCGTACCCCGGCTACACCGGGCCCCGTCCCCGGGTGCAGTTGTGGCACGGCACCAACGACACGCTGGTGCCGTACTCGCTGCTCCAGGAGACGATCGAGCAGTGGACGAACGTGTTCGGGCTCAGCCAGACGCCCACGTCCACCGACACACCGCAGTCCGGCTGGAACCGGCGCCGCTACGCGGACAGCACCGGCACGGTCCAGGTCGAGGCGTACAGCATCCAGGGCGCCGGGCACAGCCTGCCGTCCGCCGGCATGGCCGCTGCCGCCGTGGCGTTCTTCGGCCTGACCACCACGCCCGGCCCGACCACGCCGCCGCCCGGCCCCACCACGCCCCCGCCCGGACCGACCACTCCCCCGCCGGGCCCGACCACCCCGCCGCCGGGTCCGACCACGCCCCCGCCCGGCACCGGCGCCTGCTCGGTGAGCATCGAGCTGAACGCCTGGAACAACGGGCTGACCGAGAACATCACCATCACCAACACCGGCTCGACCACGGTGAACGGCTGGTCGCTGACGTTCACGCTGCCCGGCGGCCAGACCATCACCTCGGGCTGGAACGCGTCCTACTCCCCCTCCTCGGGTCAGGTGACCGCGCGCAACGTCGGGTACAACGCGGTCATCCCGGCTCGCGGCTCGACCAGCATCGGGTTCCAGGCCACGCACACCGGCAACACCGGCCGGCCCGGCTCGTTCAGCCTCAACGGCGCGCCCTGCACGCTCGCCTGACCGGCGCTCCACACTCCGGCGTTCTTCCCACGGCGCCGGGGACGGCCCCGCGACCCGAGAGGTCGCGGGGCCGTCATCTACTCGGCCGGTGGCGCCGGTTCCGGCTCCCCGCCGCGACTGATCCGCAGGGTCAACACGTCGGTGCGTACAGTGATGTGGCCGTGGAACAGCGGTGCGCCGCCCGTCCCGTAACCGACCTGGGTCGCGGTGACCAGCGGGTGTCCGATCGCCACGCCGAGCCGCTCGGTGGCCTCCTCGTCGGCGAGCACCGCGGAGAGTTCGATCTCCGCCCGCCGCACCGGCATGCCGGTCGCGCTGGCCAGAAACTCGAACAGGTCCAGGTCGATGCTGAGCAACCCGGACGGGTCGAGGTCGCGGCCGTCGAAGCGCAGCGGCAGGTGGTCACGGATCCAGGCCGCCGGTACCCCGTCCACGGCGAAGAGCCGGTCGACCCGCCACACCGGCGAGTCCGGTTCCAGCCCGAGCACGCGGGCGCAGTCGGTCGGGCACTTCGCCCGGCTGACCCCCGCGTCCTGAAGCGTCGGACGGTGGCCCGAGGCGGTGATCCGGTCCCGAAGCGCGGTGACGTCCCCGATGGACACCGGCACCCGTTCGGCGTCGTCGTGCACGAAGGTGCCGATCCCCCAGGTCCGGGTCACCACCCCCTCGGCGACGAGTTGCCCCAGCACCTCGCGTACGGTCGCGCGACTGACCTCCAGACGCTCGGCCAGGTCCCGCTCGTTGGGCAGCTTCTCCCCCGACCGGAACTCGCTGCCGATCAACTGCCGAAGCCGGCCGTGCGCTGCCTGTAGCGCGGTCTCCCGCCGAGCCATCCGCCCTCACCTCATCACTGCCCGCCGCCGCGTCGGCGTACGGAGTGTAGTTCGTCCGCGTGCGCTCAGCCGATCACCGGGGCGGCCTCACCAGACCTGCTCCAGCACCCGGATGGTGTTGCCGCCGATCACCTTGGCGATCTCGTCGTCGGAGTAGTCGTGCGCCACCAGCCAGCCCACGATGTTCCCGAACGCCTCACCCGGATTCTCCAGTCCGGACACGTACTCCACCCGGGGGTGCTGCGGACGGTTGCCGGCGTCGTGGGCGTAGTTGCCGGCGTAGGTGTCGTGCACGCCCACGTGGTCGCCGAACATGGTGTCCGGGCCGAACGTGACATGGTCGATGCCGACCAGGTCCACGCAGTAGGTGAAGTGGTCCATCACCGACTCGATCGAGTGGCGCTGGTGCGCCTCGGAGAGAGTGGTGTGCGGGGCGGCCTCGATGCCGATCACGCCACCCCGCTCGGCACAGGCCCGGATCACCTCGTCCGGCTTCATCCGCGAGGTGTTCCAGACCGAGCGGGCACCGGCGTGGGTGATGAACACCGGCACCCGGCTGGCCTCGATCACATCCAGGCAGGTCTGGTCGCCGGAGTGCGAGATGTCGATGGCGATGCCGAGCTTGTTCATCCGGTCCACCGCCCGCCGGCCGAAGTGCGTCAACCCACCGTCGTGCTTCTCCGACAGGCCCCCACCGAGCATGTTCGCCTGGCTGTACGCGATGCCGAGCTGGCGTACGCCGAAGCCGTAGAGGATGTCGATCCGGTCCAGCTCGTTCTCGATCGGGCTGCTGCACTCCAGGCCCGCGACCAGGGCCAGCCGGCCGTCCCGCTTCGCGGCGTGGATGTCGTCCAGGGACGTGGCCAGGAAGACGTGGTCCTGCTTGTAGAGGTCACTCATCCGCATCCCGAGGGCGTAGACGAGGTCGTTCCACTTCCAGCCGTTCTCGCTCGTCACACAGGAGGCGCCGGCCATGAAGTTGTCGAAGACGGCGGTCAGGCCGGAGCGCGCCAGCCCTTCGTATCCGGTGCGCTGGCGGGCCGTGCGGTTGTAGGCCCGCAGCTCACTGACGTCGGCCGGCAGGACAACCGGATGCTCGTGCAGCGAGATGGCGGCGTGCTCGGTGAGCAGCCGCGTCACCCGCGCCCGCTGGACGTCGGTCAGGCCGAGGTCGTGCTCCGGCACCCGGCCGATCTCCTCGGCCAACGTGAACACCCGGTAGTCCGAGTGCGGCTCCAGGTACGAGTACGACCTGTGGCCCTTGTACCGGGGTGCGGGTTCTTGCAGCAAGACGCTTCTCCTTTGGCGATCGCCGGCCGTCACGCGGCCAGCGGGAAGTGGCAGGCAACCGGATGCGGCCCGGCGGCCAGCGTCGGCTCGGTGCTGGCACAGGCGTCGGTCGCCTGCCAGCAGCGGGTCCGGAAACGGCAGCCGGAGGGCGGATCGACCGGGCTGGGCGGGTCGCCGGCCAGCAGGATGCGCTGCCGCTGCCGCCGGCCGGCCGGGTCCGGCACCGGCACGGCCGACAGCAGCGCCCGGGTGTACGGGTGCCGGGGCGACTCGTAGAGGCTGGTCTCCGGGCCGGTCTCCACGAGCTTGCCCAGGTACATCACGGCGACCCGGTCGGAGATGTGGCGCACCACGGACAGGTCGTGGGCGATGAAGACGTACGCGACGCCGAGTTCCTCCTGGAGCCGCTCCAGGAGGTTGACCACCTGCGCCTGGACCGACACGTCCAGTGCGGAGACGGGCTCGTCGCAGACGATCACGTCGGGGTTCAACGCGAGCGCCCGGGCGATGCCGATGCGCTGACGCTGCCCGCCGGAGAACTGGTGCGGGTAGCGGTCCAGGTGCAGGCCGGGGTCGAGACCGACCAGGTCGAGCAGCTCCTTGATCCGCTCGACCCGGCGCCGGCGGTCAAGCACGTCCGGATGGATCTCGAACGGCTGGAGCAGGATCTCCCGGATCGTGCGGCGGGGGTTCAACGAGGTGTACGGGTCTTGAAGCACGATCTGGATCCGCCGGCGCAGGGCCCGCAGCTCCCGTCCCCTGGCCTGGTGCACCACTGACGTGCCGAAGCGCACCGCGCCGGAGGTGGGCTGCTCCAGCCCGACGAGCATGCGGGCCAGCGTGCTCTTGCCGCAGCCGGACTCGCCCACCACGCCGAGCGTCTCGCCCCGGCGCAGGTCGAAGGAGACGCCGTCGACGGCTTTGACCACGCCGCCGGAGGCGAACGGGACCCGCCCTTTGAGCGGGAAGTGCTTGACCAGGTTCTCGACCCGCAGCACGACCTCATCGGCGGGTGGCATCGAGCACCTCCTCGTGGTGGTGACAGGCGCTGGCCCGGTCGGCCGGCAGCGCCCGCAGCGGCGGCAAGACGACCCGGCACTCGTCGGTGGCCCGGTGACAACGCAGGTGGAACGGGCAGCCGGCGGGGAGCCGAGCCGGGTTGGGCGGAGCTCCGGGAATCGCGTAGAGCTGCTCGTCGCGCCGGTCCACCCGGGGCATCGAGTTGAGCAGCCCTTCGGTGTAGGGGTGCGCCGGACCGGCGAAGATCTGCTCGACGGTGCCCCGTTCGACGATCCGGCCGGCGTACATCACCGCCACGTCGTCGGCGACCTCGGCGACCACCCCCAGATCGTGGGTGATCAGCAGCAGGCCCATTCCGCTGTCCCGCTGGATCTCCGCGAGCAACTCCATCACCTGGGCCTGCACCGTCACGTCCAGCGCGGTGGTGGGCTCGTCCGCGATCAGCAGGTCCGGTTCCAGGGCGATCGCCAACGCGATCATGATGCGCTGGCGCATGCCGCCGGAGAACTGGTGCGGGTAGTCCCGGATCCGGTCCTTGGCCGCCGGGATCCGCACCCGGTCGACCAGTTCGACGGCGCGGCGCCGGGCGTCGGCCCGGGACATGCCCCGCCGGACCCGCAGCACCTCCACGATCTGGTGTCCGACGGTGAAGACCGGGTTGAGCGCGGCCATCGCGTCCTGGAAGACCATCCCGATCTCTTCGCCACTGACCCGCTCCCGCTGCTTGCGTGGCAGGGTCAGCAGCTCCCGGCCCCGCAGCTGGACCGAGCCGGTGACCGTCGCCGGCGGCACGTCGAGGATGCCCGTCACCGCCTGCGCGGTGACGCTCTTGCCGGAGCCGGACTCACCGAGGATGGCAAGGGTCTGGCCCGACTCGACCCGCAGCGACACCCCGTTCACCGCGTTCACCGGGCCGGTCGGGCCCGGGAACGCGACCCGCAGGTCGGCGATCTCCAGCAGGCTCATCGGAGCACTCCGGCCCGGCTGAGGAAGTCCCGCACCACCTGCTGGAACCGCTCCGGCTCCTCCAGCTGCGGCGAGTGGCCGGAGGACTCGAATACCACCAGCTCGCCGTGGGGCACCAGGTCCGCGATGACCTGAGAGGCGGCCACCGGCGTACGCCAGTCGTGCCGGCCCACGGTCACCAGGGTCGGGCACGTGATCGACGGCAGCTTCGGCTTCAGGTCGTAGCGGGGCATGTTCTGCCCGAAGGCGGCGTTGTGGGTGCGGTAGTGGAACCGGGTGGCGGCCAAACGCGCCTCGTCCTTGGCCGGGTCGTGCCGGTGGTCGTAGAGCGGCAGGATCGCTCGCCAGTACTCGCGCAACTGCTCGTTGCTCTCGAACCGGCCGGTGCCGATCCGGTCGATGACCCACTCCGGGATCACCGAACGGTCCGTGTTGCGGGCCCGCTCCACCGCCAGGTGGTCGTGCGCGGTGTCCGCGGCGGTGTCGCGCAGCACCAGCGCGGAGACCCGGTCCGGGTGGGCGATGGCGTACTCCATGGCGATGAACCCGCCGTACGAGCCGCCGGCCATGACGATGGTCTCGTAGCCGAAGTGCGCGCGGATGGCGTCCACGTCGGCCACCCACTGCTCGTGGGTGAACGGTCCGTCGTCGCTGGACTCGCCGGAGCCGCGGGCGTCGAAGACGATGACCCGCATCCGGTCGGCGAACGGGCCGAACGACCGCTTCGGCTCCTGGCGGGAACCGAGGCCCGGGGCGCCGTGGTGCACGATCATGGCCGGGCCGTCGACCGGGCCGAACGCCTCGACGACCAGTTCCGCTCCGTTGATTCTCATCGGATCCCCTCGATGATGTTGGATGCCAGGTCACGCGGGTACCGGGTGAGCCGGCGCGGGCCGTCGTCCTGCACCAGGACCGTGTCGGAGATGCGGTAGCCGGCGTGGCCGGGCACGTAGACGCCGGGCTCGCTCGACAGCAGCATCCCGGGGGCGAGCACGGTGTGGTCCCCGTCCTCGACCCAGGGCGCCTCGTGGTTCTGCAGCCCGATGCCGTGGCCCTGCCGGTGCCGGATGTAGTCGCCCAAGCCCCGGTCCCGCAGGACGTCCAGGCAGATCCGGTTGACCTCGGCGCAGGTACGCCCGGCGATCATCGCCTGGGTGCCCACCTCCTGCGCCTCCCGGTCGGCCTCGTAGTAGCGCACCTGCTCGGCGGTGGGCTCGCCGATGACGAACGTCCGTTCGCTCTCCACGAACCGGCTGGCCACCGCCGCGCCGAGGGAGAGGATCAGGGTGTCACCCGGCTGGAGCCGCCGACGGGTCGGCAGGCCGTGCGGCAGGGCGGAGTTCGGGCCGGCGTAGACCAGCCCGCCGGCCAGCTTGGTGGTGTAGACGACGAGGTCGTAATCGGCGTACATCCGGTCGGTGCCGTAGCCGATCACGTGCCGGGCGATCTCGTCCTCGCGCGGCAGCGGCCCGCCGGCGGCGAGCGCCTCCTCGATCAGGGCCCGTCCGGCGGCCAGCATCTCGTCGCAGATCCGCGCGGCGGCCTCGTGGAACGGGATCTCCTCGGGGAACTTGCGCAGCCGCAGCGCGGCGACCGCGTCCGTGGTCTCCAGGGTGGCCCCGCCGATGGCCCGGGACAGCGCCCGGAACGTGCCGACCGAAAGGCCCGCGCCCACGCCGATGCGGCGGACCGGACCGCCCGGGCGGGGCAACGCCGAGGCGAGCGTCTCCTCGGCGGTGACCACGCCCGGGTACTCGAAGTAGGTGACGGTCGGGACCGTCACGCCCTGCTGGGCCGCGTACTCCTCGTCGAGGCGCGGGATCACCAGCAGCGGATCCCCCGCACGCGGCAGCCAGAGATACACCGGACGTTCGGTGGCGATGTAGAAGAAGCCGCTGAGGAAGGCGACCTCCGCCGGCGAGGTGGCCAGGAACCCGTCCAGACCACGTTGTTCGAGCGCCTCGGCTAGCCGGCTTCGGACACTGTGGTAGAAGCTCTCGGGCAGTCGCATGGTCAGCCTCCGTTGCGACGGGGGTCGCGAGTGTCGTTGAACCGGGTTCCGGCGAGGGTCGCCGCCAGCACCAGGAACAAGATCGCCAGGGACGGGAAGAGCGTCTGCCACCAGGCGATCGCGATCGTGCCGCTGCGCTGGGCGTTGAGCAGGATCCGTCCCCAGGACCAGGCGTCCGGGTCGCCGAGGCCGAGGAAGCTCAGGCCCGCCTCGGAGATCACCGCCCGGGAGGCGGTGAGCAGCACGCTGACCACCATCAGCGAGACGACGGCGGGCAGGATCTCCCGGGTGACGATCCGCCAGCCGGTGGCCCCGAGCACCCGGGCGCCGTCGATGTAGGGCATCGCGCTGATCACCAGGCCCTGCGACCGGATCAGCCGGGCGACCTCGGGCCAGGCGAAGAACCCGATGATCAGGGTCAGCGTCGTGACGCTCGGGCTCACCACCGCCGCCAGCATGATCATCAGCGGCAGGGTGGGCAGCGCCAGCATCACGTCGGTGATCACCGTGGCGACCGCGTCGAACGGCCGGAAGTACGCAGCGGCCAGCCCGATCGCGGTGCCCAGCACGATGGCGAGCAGCGACGCGGCCAGGCCGATCACCATGCTGGTCCGGGTGCCCCAGACCACCTGGGCGAAGATGTCCTGCCCGAGGTCGTCGGTGCCGAACCAGTGCGCCCCGGAGGGGGGTTGCAGCACGTCCGCGCCGGCGCCGGCGGGCTCGTCGGCGATCAGCGGCGCGAAGATCGCCAGCAACGCCATCACGAGCAGCACCAGCACGGACAGCGCCACGACGGGCTGACGCAGGTAGCCGGAGAGGAAGGACCGCTTGGGCGCGGCCGGGGCCGGCGGCAGCGCCTGCTCGGTCAGCACGGGAGCACTCACTGCACCCTCCCTTCGGTGGCGGCGGACGGATCCGGGCGACGTGCCGCGACGCTGCGCGCGTTCACAGCCGGATCCGGGGGTTGAGGACCGCGTAGAGCATGTCGGTCAGGGCGTTGGCGATCACCACGGTGACGGCGAGCATGATGAACGCCCCCTGGATCACCGGGTAGTCCTGCTGCCCGACCGCCTCGTAGATCAGCCGGCCGACCCCGGGGTAGGCGAAGACCGTCTCGGTCAGCACCGCGCCGCCGACCAGGGTGCCCAGTTGCAGGCCCATCAGGGTCAGTGCCGGCAGGATCGCGTTACGCAGGCCGTGCTTCCATACCCGGCGCCGGGCCGAGAGACCACGCGCCTGCGCCGCGCGGATGTAGTCCTCACCGAGAACCTCGATCATGTTGGTGCGAAGGGTGAGCGCGTACGGGCCGAGCTGCACCAGGACCAGGGAGAGCACCGGAAGCACCAGGTGGTGGGCCAGGCTCAGGTAGGCCGCCGCGCCCCGGGTGTCCGGGTCGATCGCCCCACCGATCGGGAACCAGCCGAGCTGGGCGCCGAAGAAGACCAGCAGCAGGATCGCGACGCTGGGCACGAACAGCGCGTTCGCGCTGATCCCGAAGCCCTGCAACGCGCGGTCGAGCCACTTGCCACGGTTGACCGCGGCGGCCACGCCGATCGGGATACCGACGGCGACGGTCAGGACGAACGCGCTGCCGGCCAGCAGCAACGTCCAGGGCAGCCGGTCGAGGATGATGTCGGTGACCGGCTGGATCTGACGGAACGAGATGCCCAGGTTGCCCTGGACCAGCTCGCGCAGGTACGACACGTACTGCTCCCACAGCGGACGGTCCAGGCCGTACGTCTTGAGCAGCGCCGCCTGCATCTCCGGTGTCATGTCGCCCTCGACCATGAGGGTCGTGGGGTCCCCCGGCAGGAGCCGGAGCAGAAAGAACGTCGAAGTGATCGCGATCCACACGGTCAGGACGGCCTTCAATGCCCGGCTGAGCACGAAACGCGCCACGGGGGACCCCTCCTCTCCCTCTAGGTTGGGTGGGTTACTTGACCGGAGTGACCTGGGCCAGCGAGTACGCGGTCACCATGCCGAGCAGGTCCGACGGCGACGGGACGAAGCCGGTGAACTTGCTGGCGTTGTAGGCGAACTGGAAGTTCTCCACGTACAGCGGGGTCAGGTACGCCTGCTCGTGCACGACCTTGTCAATGTTCTTGATCTTGGTCTTGAACGCCTCCGCGTCGGTGGTGCCGGCCGCGTCGTTGATCAGCGCGTCCATCTCCGCCGACTCGAGCAGGTTGTAGTTGATGCCACCCGGGTTGCTGGACAGATAGGTGCTGCGCAGCTGGTCCATCGGGTTGTCGAAGACGCCCCACTGCGAGGCGTCGATGTCGTACTCGCCGTTCTTGGTGCGGGTGAGGAAGGTGTTCCGCTCCACGCACTCGTTCTCCAGCTTCACGCCGGCCTTGGCCGCGCTCTCCCGGAACAGCTGCACGACCCGGGTGATGTTGGCGTTGGACTGGTCGCACGCCACGCCGAACTTCAGCTCGTCGAAGAAGCCGTCGTTGTTGGCGTCCTTGTAGCCGGCCGCGCTCAGCTTGGCCTTCGCGGCCTGGGGGTCGAACGGGTACGGCTGCAGCTCGGTGTTGTCGTACTCGGAGAAGATCGGCGAGATCGGGCCGGCCATCTGCTGGCCGTCGCCCTGCAGCACGGCCGAGATGATCGCCTTGGTGTCGATCGCCATCGACAGCGCCTGCCGGACGTCCTGGTCGGCGAGGTACTTGTTCTTCATGTTGTAGGTCAGGTGCGCGAAGCCGAGGGCGCCGACCTTCTTCAGCTTGATCTTGTCGTCGTTCTCGAAGGTCTTCGCCGCCGAGACCGGCACCGGGGTGCCCATCATGTCGATGTCACCGTTGCGCAGCGCCAGCATCATGGTGTTCACGTCCGGGTAGACCCGGTACTCGACCTGGCTCACCGCGGCCTTGCCACCCGGCGCGAGCGGGTAGTGCTCGTTGCGCTTCATGACGTAGCGCTGGCCCTTGGTGATGCTGTCCAGGACGAACGGCCCGGCGCCGACCCAGTTGGAGTCGTTGGCGAACTTGGACAGGTCACCGGCCGGCTCGAAGATGTGCTTCGGCACGACCGACATCCAGAAGCCGACGCCCTCGGCGAACGGCGCGTACGGCTGGGAGAGCTTGAACTTGACGGTGGTGGCGTCCGGCGCCTCGACCGACTCGACCCAGGTCAGCTTCGCCGCGACGTTGCCGAGCTTGTACTTCATGATCGACTCGGCGGAGAACTTCACGTCCTCGGCGACCACCGGCTTGCCGTCGGTCCACTTGAAGTCGTCGCGCAGCACGAAGACGGCGGTCTTGCCGTCGTCCTCGTAGCGGTACTCCTTGGCCAGCTCCGGCGACTTCTTCGCGTTCTCGTCGATCCGCAGCAGGTGCGGGTACATCGCGTTGAGGATCCACGAGTCCGTCTTGCTCAGCGACTGGAGCGGGTTGAAGTTGCTCACGTCGGTGGTGGTGCCGATCCGCAGCACCGAGTCCGACGACGAGCCGCTGGAGGAGGAGGACCCATCCTCGTTCAGACCGCAGCCGGAGACACCGAGCGTGGCCGCCACGCCGAGCGCGACAGCGAGCCGCCACCGGCCCTTGACTGTCTTGTTCACCAAACCTCCTGAAGAACCCGGATGATGTTGCCGCCGATGACCTTGGCGATCTCGTCGTCGGAGTAACCGTGCGTGACCAGCCACCCGACGATGTTGCTGAAGCACTCCGCCGGGTTCTCCATGCCACTCACGTACGGAACCCGTGGGTGGTCCACCACGCCGTGGGCCTTTCCGATCGCCAGGTGCTGGGTGAAGCTGTCGTGCAGTCCGACGTGGTCACCGAAGTTGGTGTCCGGGCCGAACGCCACGTGGTCGATGCCGACCAGCTCCACGCAGTAGGTGAAGTGGTCCATCACCGACTCGATCGAGTGGTGCGGGTGGTCGCCCGAGAGGGTGGTGTGCGGAGCGGCCTCGATGCCGATCACGCCACCCCGCTCGGCACAGGCCCGGATCACCTCGTCCGGCTTCATCCGGGGGGTGTTCCAGACCGAGCGGGCACCGGCGTGGGTGATGAACACCGGTACCCGGCTGGCCTCGATCACGTCCAGCGACGTCTGGTCGCCGGAGTGCGAGATGTCGATGGCGATGCCGAGCTTGTTCATCCGGTCGACCGCCCGCCGGCCGAAGTGCGTCAGCCCGCCGTCGCGGTCCTCGGAGAGGCCGGAACCGAGCATGTTCGCCTGGCTGTACGCGATGCCCATCTGGCGTACGCCGAAGCCGTAGAGGATGTCGATCCGGTCCAGCTCGTTCTCGATCATCGTGGCTGCTTCCAGGCCGGCCACCAGGGCGATCTGCCCGTTGCGCTTGGCCTCGAAGATCTGTTCGAGCGTGGTCGCCACCACCACGTGGTCCTGCTTGGCGACGTCGGCGAAGCGCAGGCCGATGTCGTAGATGACGTCGTCCCACTTCCAGGCGTGCTCACTGGTCACGCAGCCGGTGCCGTTCATGAAGTTGTCGAAGACCGCGGTCATGCCGGACCGGGCCAGGCCCTCGAACCCGAAGGCGTTGCGGCCGGTCCGGTTGTAGTCGCGCAACTGCGTGACGTCGGCCGGCAGGATCTTCGGGTGCTCGTGGAGCGAGATCGCCATGTGCTCACGCAGCAACCGGGAGACCCGGGCTCGCTGCTCGTCGCTCAGGCCGAGGTCGTGCTCCGGCACCCGGCCGATCTGCGGCGCGAGCTCGAAGACCTTGTAGTCCACATGCGGCACCAGGTAGTCGAAGGACCGGTATCCGGCGTAGCGGGGGGCGGGTTCCTGCACTGGTCTACTCACCTCGTCAGCTAGAGGCATGAGGATCGAGGTCTGACCTCATGCCTCGTGGAACGTACCGAGCGCGACCACGGCACAGGAATACTCCGTGACCTTTCCGTTACCTAAATCGGGGAACATTCCCGCAGGTCGGGACAGGTATGGGCGCGCAGGGCCGCACAACGGAGCCAGGCCGGACCGAACGCCCGAGGCCGTCGCGCCGAACGGGTGAGCGACCGCGATCCACCCCAACCACCACCCACAAGCCTCCGGGTGGTCAGACCACTGAGCAATGGGCGGCACCCAGATCCGCAGAGACCCGCAACCGAGGCGCGTACGCCCCGGACCGACAAAACGTTGAACCGATCGGTTCAGTGTCCTACGGTGAACCTCGTGGTTCAGCAAGAGACGCTCGACCGGGTGTTCGCCAGCCTGGCCGACCCGACCCGGCGCGACATCCTGATCCGGCTCGGCGCAGGCCCGGCCACCATCACCGAGCTCACCGAGCCCACCGGGATGACCCTCACCGGCATGCGCAAGCACGTCCGCGCGCTGGAGGACGCGGGCCTCGTGGTGACGCGCAAGGTCGGCCGGTCCCGGCAGTGCCGGCTCAGCGAGGCACCGCTGGACTCGGCGATGGCCTGGATCGCCTTCTACCGACGGCTCTGGGCCCGTCGCCTCGACGGCCTCGACGCCTACCTCACACTCACCACGGAGGACCGCGACCATGACGCTCCACATGCGCGTGACACGACACCTTCCGGGCACCCCTGACGAGGCGTTCGACGCCTACACCGACGCCGGCAAACAGAAGATCTGGTTCGGCATCCTCGACGAGGAGCCCGGCATCGTGGAGATCGACGTCGACCTGCGGGTCGGCGGGAGACAGACCGCGATCTGGGGCCCCTCCCCCGACATGCTGTTCCGCGAGACGCAGACGTTCCTGGAGATCGACCGCCCGCACCGGCTGGTCACCGAGTCGACGGGCACCGGCCCGGACGGCACGACCATGACCACGCGCATCGAGGTCACCTTCGAGGCGCGCGACGGCGGCACGCTGATGACTGTGGTGCAGAGCGGCTTCCCCACCCCGCAACTGCGCGACTTCTTCGTCGGCGAGGTCTGGACGGGGGCGTTCGCCCGCATCGAGGCGTACCTGACCCGAGAGCACGCAGAGGAGACCTCCCGTGGCTGACCTGCCCCGAACCGCCGTCGTCGCCCTCGCCACCGCCGTCGCGGTGGTCGTCAACCTGATCGTGTACGCGATCGGCCGGGCGGCCGGCGGCAGCTTCCTGTTCACCGCCGACGACCGGCGGGTCGAGGTCGACGCGGTGACCGTCGCGGACTTCAGCGCGCTGCCGCTGGCGCTCGGGCTCACCGCCGTCGCCGTACTGGCGTCCCGGTACGCCTGGGTGGTCCGGGCGGCGCTGATCGTCGGCCCGGCGCTCGCGGTGCTCACGATCGCCACCATGACGCTGCCCGCCGGCCTGGACGCCACCAGCACGATCACGCTGGCCGCGTGCCACCTCACGCTCGCGCCGATCATCGTGGTCGCGGTAAGCGCCCTCGGCCGGCGCGCGCGTCGCGCCACCGCGGGCCCGGTGGCCGCCTGACGCCGGCGCGGCAGGGCGCGCGTCGCCGGCCCGTCACGGAGTGTGGCCGGGTAGACAACCACCACCACCATCTTGCCGACACCGCGTTGTTAACATAGCGACATGGTGTCGACAAGTTTGAGAGGTGGCGGCTGATGTTCCTGGCCATTCGCGAGCTGGGGTTCGCACGGCTGCGATTCGCCCTGATGGGGGCCGTGATCGCGCTGATCTCGGTGTTGATGGTGATGCTGTCCGGCCTGTCCGTCGGGCTGGTCCGTGACGGCGTCTCCGGCCTGCAGAACCTGCCGGTCACCTCGTTCGCCTTCGCCCACGGCGTGCAGCACGACTCGGCCTTCTCGCGCAGCGTGGTGGACGCCTCGGCGGTGGACACCTGGCGCGACCAGCCCGGCGTGGCGGAGGCGACCCCGTTCGGCAACACGCTCATCAACGGGCGCACCGACGGGGGCACCGAGGTCGACCTGGCGCTGTTCGGCGTCGAGACCGACTCGTTCCTGTCGCCCGCCGTCAGCGAGGGCGACCGCCTCGGCCCGGCGGACGGGATCGTGGTGAGCCCCACCGCCATCGACGCGGGCCTGCGCGTGGGCGACACCGTGACGGTGGACCGGCTCGGCACGCGGCTGCGCGTGGTCGGCGTCACCGAACAGCAGGACACCTTCGGCCACGTCGACGTGGCGTACGTGCCGCTGGCCACCTGGCAGGCGGTCAAGTCCGGCACCCCGGCCGGCGCGCAGGTGCCGGCGCAGGCGGCCCAGGAGATCACCGCCGTCGCGGTCCGCGCGGCCGACGGCGACTCGGTGAACCTGGCCGCGGGCGACAAGGCCGCGGGCACGGAGAGCCTGACCCTCGAGGAGTCCTACGGCGCCTCGCCGGGCTACACCGCCGAGACGACCACGCTCCAGTTGATCCAGGGCTTCCTCTACGCGATCTCGGCGCTCGTGGCCGGCGCGTTCTTCGCGGTCTGGGCGATCCAACGCAAGCAGGAGGTCGCGGTGCTGCGGGCACTCGGCGCCTCGACCCGCTGGGTGCTGCGCGACGCCCTCACCCAGGCGCTGATCCTGCTGGCCCTCGCCATCGCCGTCGGCATGGGGATCGGCCTCGGACTCGGCGCGCTGATCTCCGGCGGCAACGTGCCGTTCGCGCTGCACCCGCAGAGCATCGCCGCCGCCGCGGCCGGGCTGCTCGTGCTCGGCCTGGTCGGCGCGGCAGCCGCCGTCGTCCGCCTCACCTCCATCGACCCGGCGACCGCCCTGGGAGGCAACCGATGAGCAGCCGGACCACCCCGTCCCCCTCGACGCCGGGCACCGCCCCGGCCGAACTCGGCCTGGTCATGCGCGGCGTGCACCTTCGCCACGGCGACGGCGCGGAGACCGTGCACGCGCTCGACGACGTCGACCTGACCGTCACGCCGGGCGAGCTGGCCGCGATCGTCGGGCCGTCCGGCGCGGGCAAGTCCAGCCTGCTCGCCGTCGCCGGCGGGCTGGCCCGCCCCGACGAGGGCACCGTCACGGTGGCCGGGCACGACATGACCGTATCCAGCCGCCGGGCGCGCACCGAGCTGCGCCGCCGGCACGTCGGGTTCGTGTTCCAGTCGGGCAACCTGCTGCCCGCGCTGACCGCCGCCGACCAGCTGCGCCTGCCGCTTCGGCTGGGCGGGCGGCGGGAGCGGTCCGGACGCGACCCGCTGGAGATGCTCGCGCACGTCGGCCTGGCCGGCAAGGCCGACCGCCGGCCGCACCAGCTCTCCGGTGGCGAGCGCCAGCGGGTCGGTATCGCCCGGGCGCTGATGACCGAGCCCTCGGTGCTGCTGGTGGACGAGCCGACAGCGGCCCTGGACCGGGCCCGCAGCCACGACATCGTCCAGCTGCTCGCCCAGGAGGCGCGGGAGCGCTCGGTGGCGGTCGTGATGGTCACTCACGACCATGACGTGCTGCAATACTGTGACACCGTTTACGAGATGGTCGACGGCAAGCTCGCCGCGAGCTGAGCACGACGGCGGGGAACGACGCGGGCGGCGGACAGAGACGGGGAGGTCGGCGTGCCGAAGATCCAAGCCTCGACCGTTGCGGAACACCGGGCCGCGCAGCGGGCGGCGTTGCTCGACGCCGCCCGCGCCCTGCTCTCCGAGCACCCGGAGCGGATCCCGAGCCTCGCCGACGTGGCCCGGCACGCCGGGCTGGCCCGGTCCAGCGCGTACTCGTACTTCAAGTCCCGCACCGACATGTTCGACGTGCTGGTCGCCGACACCTTCCCCCGGTGGTCGGCCTTCGTCGAGGAGCAGATGGCCGAGGCCTGCACACCGGGGGCGAGGATCCTGGCGTACGTCGAGGCCAACCTGCAACTGGTCGCCCGGGGGGACCACGCGCTGGCCCGGGCGCTGGCGTCGGCGGGTGACAGCGAGGTGCTGGCGACCTCCAGCCGGCTGCTGCACGACAGCCTCGAAGCGCCGCTGCGCGCCGCGCTCACCGAGCACGGGGCCAGCGACCCGGACCGGATGGCCGAACTCGTCCAGTCCATCGTGTACACCCTCAGCCGGATGATCGAGAACGGGCTCGACCTGGCGGTCGCGACCGGTCTCGCCCGCGAGCTGCTCACGCCGTACCTGCGCCCGGACGCCGGCTGACCCGGAGCCCGCAGCCGGGCCGGCGGCGGGTGCGACGGGTGCCGGCCCGGCGCGGGTCAGGGCGTGCCGAGGGTGGCGCGGGCGGCCAGGATGTGCGCCCGCATCACCGAGCCGGCCCAGGCCCGGTCCCGCGCCTCGAACGCGTCGATCAGCTCCCGGTGGTGCGACATGCTGCGCGCCATCGCCGCCTCGTCGTAGCGGCGGAAGGTGCGGTTCACCAGCGGCGTCTGCACCACCGCCCCGAGCAGCGCGCTCAACCGCCGGTTCCGCCCGGCGCCGAGGATGATCTCGTGGAACTGCGCGTTGCAGACCGCGATCCGGTCCGCCCGGTCCCGGCGCTGGCCGGCCGCGTAGCCCTCCATCTCGGTGCACAGCTCACGCAGCCGGGCGATCTCCTCCGGCGTGATCCGGGTCGCGGCCAGCTCCGCGCCGTAGCCCTCCAGCAGGGCGCGCAGCTCGAAGATCTCCTCCAGGTCCTGCTCCCGCCAGGCCGGGACGGTGGCGCCCCGGTTGGCCTCCCAGTCCACCAGGCCCTCGGCGTGCAGCCGGCGCAGCGCCTCCCGCACGGGGGTACGGCTCACCCCCACCGCTGCGGCGAGATCCTCCTCGGAGAGCTTCTTCCCCGGCTCGTACGCCCCGCCGAGGATGCGCGTCTTGATCGACTCGTACGCCGACTGCGTGGCCCGGCCCATGCGTCCCCCTTTGTTCACCGATGGTGAACCTACATCGACGCGGTGGAACCGCCGTTGACGGCGTACTCCGAGCCGGTCACCTGCCGGGCCCGCTCCCCGGCGAGGAACAGCACCACCTCGGCGACGTCCTCCGGCTCGTTCATCCGGCCCAGCGGGAGCTTGCGCAGGTCACGCACGACGTGGTCGGCGGCGGCGGAGACGTCGATGCCCAGCCGGAGCGCGACCGACGCCAGGTAGGCGTCCATGGTCGCGGTCCGCGTCGGGCCGGGTGCGACGGTGTTCACCCGCACGCCCCGGGAGCCGTACTCCAGCGCCAGGCCCTTGGCGAGGCTGAGCAGCGCCGCCTTGCTGACCGCGTAGTCGAGCATGTGCGGCTTCGGGTGCCGCGCCGCCTCGGAGCCGATGTTGACCACGCTGCCGCCGCCCCGCTCGACCATGAGCGGCACGAGCGCGCGGCACAGGCGCACGCAGGACATCACGTTGACGTCCCAGGTGCGCTGCCAAGCCGCGTCGTCGATGTCGGTGAACGCGTCCCGGTACGGCGCGAGCGCCACGTTGTTGACGAGCACGTCAGCGCCGCCGTACCGGCTGGTCACCTCCCGCACGACGGCGGCGACGCCGGCCGGGGTGCCCAGGTCGGCGGTGACCGCGACCCCGGCGCAGGCGGACACGTCCAGGTCGGCGGAGAGCACCTCGGCGCCCTCGCCGGCCAGCCGGCGGGCGACGGCGAGCCCGATCCCCGATCCGGCGCCGGTGACGACGGCGACAGTGCCCCTCATCCGCTGCTCCCCTCGGCGCCGCCAGCGAGCACCTCGTCGTTGTGTTCGCCGAGCGTCGGCGCGAGCCGGCCGCGCGGCAGCGGCGAGGCCGACATGACGATCGGCGAGGCGATGCTGCGCAGCCGTCCGGCCACCGGGTGCTCGACCGTCGACACCAGGCCCGACTCGGCCGACTCCTCGTCGCGCAGGATCTCCTCGTAGCCGGCCAGCGGCGCGCACGGCACGTCGATCGCCGACAGCTCCGCCAGCCACTCGGCCGTGGTACGCCCGCGCAGCACCTCGGCGACCACCCGGTAGAGCCCGTCGGCGTTGGCGATCCGCTTGCCGACCGTGTCGTAGTCGGGATGGCGCAACAGGTCGGCGCGGCCGACCAGGGTGAGGAACCGTTCCCACTGCCGGCCGGTGTAGATCAGGACGCAGAGGTGCCCGTCGGCGGTGGCGTACGGGCGGCGGTTCGGCGCGGCGGTACGCGGGTAGCGCGGCGGCCCGGTCGGCGGGTCGAACGTCCAGCCGTCGAGCTGTTCGAGCAGGCCGAAGGCGACCATCGTGTCGAACATCGGCACCTCGACCCGCTGCCCCTCGCCGGTGGCGTCGCGGTGCCGCAGCGCGGCGAGCACGGCGGTGGACGCGGTGAGCCCGGTGATCTTGTCGGCGAGCGGCGTGACGACGTACCCGGGCTGGTCCTGGTTGACGCTCTGGAGCGCGGCGATCCCGGAGGCGCCCTGGATCACGTCGTCGTAGGCGGGCCGGTCGGCGTGCCGGCTGGTGCCGCGGAAGCCCGGGATCGCGCAGTAGACGATCGCCGGGTGCAGCGCGCGTACGTCGTCGTAGGTGAGCGCGAGCCGGGCCGCGGCGGCCGGGCGCATGTTGTGCACCAGCACGTCCACGGCCGGCACCAGCCGGTCGAAGGCGGCCCGGTCGGCGGGCGCCTTGAGGTCCAGCAGGACGCTCTTCTTGCCCCGGTTCATGTTGAGGAACACCGCCGCCATGCCGGGGGTGCGGGCGGCGCCGAGCTGGCGGGCGATGTCGCCGCCCGGCGCCTCCACCTTGATCACCTCGGCGCCCAGGTCGGCCAGCATCAGCGTGCAGTACGGGCCGGAGAACGTGCTGGTCAGGTCCAGCACCCGCAGTCCGGTCAGCGGCCCGGTCACGGGAACCCACCGGCCCGGCTCAGCACGCCCGGCAGTTCGGCGCCGAACACTTCGCCCAGCCACCTGGCGTTGCCGATCGCCGCGTCCAGCGACACCCCGGTACGCGTCCCGGAGCGTTCCAGCGCGTACACCACGTCCTCGGTGGCCACGTTGCCGGTGGCGGCCGGCGCGAACGGGCAGCCGCCGATGCCGCCGACGCTGGCGTCGATCGCCCGCGCCCCGGCCCCGACGGCGGCCAGGACGTTGGCCGTGCCCAGGTTGCGGGTGTTGTGGAAGTGCCCGCGCAGGCTCGCGCCGGTGCGGTCCCGTACGGCGGTGAACAGGCGCTCCACCTGCGACGGCACGGCGACGCCGATGGTGTCGGCCAGCGCCACCTCGTCCGGCGCCACCGGTGCCAGGTCGTCCACGACGCGCAGCACGCGCCCCGCGGGCGTCTCGCCCTCGAACGGGCAGCCGAACGCGGCCCCGACCGTCACCGACGTGCGCAGCCCCTGCTCGCGGGCG
Source organism: Micromonospora sp. NPDC049203 (assembly GCF_043197215.1). Taxonomy (NCBI): domain Bacteria; kingdom Bacillati; phylum Actinomycetota; class Actinomycetes; order Micromonosporales; family Micromonosporaceae; genus Micromonospora; species Micromonospora sp. NPDC049203. Next base: position 326,958 of record NZ_JBICSV010000002.1, read on the forward strand.
CGGGGCAGCAGCCGCCGCACCTGCGCCACCGCCTCGGCGGTGGACGTGCCCTGGTTGCGCCGGCAGAACGTGTCGGTGGCGACGACCACGAAGTTGACCTCGGTGACGCCGGCCGCGACCGCCCGGTCCAGGCCGCGCCCGTTCATCACCAGGCCGATCGAGGCCAGGCCCGGCTCGTCGCGGACCAGTGCCATCACCGCGTCGGCGTCGGCGAGCTTCGGCACCTTCGCCGGGTTGACGAAGCTCGTCACCTCGACGCGCCGGCTGCCCGCCGCGACCGCGCGGCGTACCAGTTCGGCCTTCTGCCCGGTGGTCAGCTCCGCCGGGTGGTTCTGCAGGCCGTCCCGGGGGCCCACCTCGACGATCTCGACGTTCAAGACAGCGCCTTCAGTCCGGCCTGCGCGACCTCCATGTCCTGCGTGTAGTGGCCGCCGCTGACCCCGATGCCGCCGACCAGCACGTCGTCGACCTTCACCGGATAGCCGCCGCCGAAGGTCACCAGCCGGTCGATCGCGGGCGGGGCGCCCATCGCCAGCGGGCCGTCGTCCTTGATGAAGTCGTACCAGCCGTCGCTGCTGAGCCCGAAACCCACCGCCGTGTACGCCTTGTCCTGCGCCAGCTGCACGCTCACCAGCGGCGCGCCGTCCATCCGCTCGTACGCCTTGAGCACCCCGCTCTCGTCGCACACGGCGACGGTGACCGCGAAGCCCATCTCCTCGGCCCGGGCGACGGCGGCGGCCACCATCGCCCGCGCGGCCGGCCCGGAGATCGAGCGCTTCTTCACCACGTACGGGTTCTTCGCCATGACTGCCTCCTCAGATCGCGCCGGCGGCGCGCAGTTCGGTGATCCGGTCGTCGGCCAGGCACAACACCTGGCGCAGGACCTCGTCGGTGTGCTCGCCCAGCCGGGGGCCCACCGAACGCAGCCGGCCCGGGGTGCGGGACAGCCGGGGCGCGACGTTCTGCATCGGGAACGCGCCCATCTCGGGGTGGTCGAGTTCGACGATCGCCTCGCGCGCGGCGAAGTGCTCGTCGGCCAGCATCTCCCGGGCGGTGTACACCGACCCGGCCGGAACGCCGCCGAGATGCAGCAGCCGCAGCAGCGCGGCCGGCTCGAACGTGACGGTCCACGCCGCGATCAGGTCGTCCAGTTCGGCCTGGTGCGCCCCACGGGCGGCGTGGGTGGCGTAGCGGGGATCGTCGGCCAGCTCCGGCCGGTCCATCACCGCGGCCAGGCGGCGGAACACGGTGTCCTGGTTCGCGGCGATCAGGACGGTGGCGCCGTCGCGCGTCGGGTACGCGTTGCTGGGCGCCACGTTGGGCAGGATCGAGCCGGTCCGCTCCCGGATGTAGCCGGTGAGCGCGTACTCCGGCACCAGCGACTCCATCAGGGCCAGCACCGACTCGTAGATGGCGCTGTCCACCACCTGGCCCTGGCCGGTGCTGCCCGCCACCCGCAACGCCATCATGGCGCCGAGCGCGGCGAACGTGCCGGCCAGCGAGTCGCCGAGGCTGACGCCGATGCGGCTCGGCGGCGTGGACGGGTCACCGGTGACGTACCGGATGCCGCCCATCGCCTCGCCGATCGAGCCGTAGCCGGCCCGGGAGGCATACGGGCCGTCCTGCCCGAAGGCGGTGACCCGCACGACTACCAGCCGCGGGTTGATCCGGTGCAGCTCCTCCGGCGCCAGCCCCCAGCGCTCCAGCGTGCCCGGGCGGAAGTTCTCCACGAACACGTCGGCGCCGGCGAGCAGGTCGCGCATCACCTGCTGCCCCTCGGGCATGCGCAGGTTGCAGGTGACCGACTTCTTGTTGCGGGCCACGACCGGGAACCACAGCGACTTGCCGTGCGGCTTCTCCCGCCCCCACTGCCGCATCGGGTCGCCGCCGTCCGGTTGCTCGACCTTGATCACCTCGGCGCCGAAGTCGCCGAGGAGCTGCGCGCAGAACGGCCCGGCCAGCAGCACGCCGGCCTCCACCACGCGTACGCCGGTGAGCGGCCCGTCGGGAAAGCCGCCGGTCATCCGGCCGGCTCCGACAGGCCGAACATCCGCTCGATGCGCGCCTCGGCGAACCGGGAGACCGCGCCCGCGCGGGACACCGAGCGCACCCCCTCGATCTTCAGCAGCGCCGGGCGGACCAGCGAGCCCATGGTGACCGGCGCGGACGGGCAGGCCGCGCAGCGGCCGTGGAACGTCACCCGGGCGTCGCCGTCGGCGTCCACGTCGACCGTGACGCCGCCGCCGTGCGCCTCGACGAGCTGGCGTACCTTGCCGTCCAGCGCGCGGTCGGCGGCCTTCGCCGTCTTCTCAGCGCCCATCCTTGCGGCCCTTCTTCGCGGACTTCTTGCCGCTCTTGCCGTACAGCTCCTTCTTCTTGGCCTTCACGTCGATGCCGAGCACCCGGGCGAAGTTCAGGCCGAAGATCTTCTCCTTGATCTCGTCGGTCAGCTCCGGGTAGCCGTAGCCGTCCTGGAGGTCCTCCGGCATGCGCATCTCGGCGAACAGGTCGATGTACGCCTGCACCTTCGGCCAGACGAACGCCTCGGAGCCCCACAGCAGCCGGTCCGGGCCGACGTGCAGCAGGCACTTGCCGATGGCGTGCAGCGCGGCCCGGGGCGCGACCGGGTACTGGTTGATCCAGGCGGTCAGCGCGAGGTGGATGTTCTCGTACCGGGCCGCGATGTTGATCGTCTCGTTGATGAACGGCTCACCGAGGTGGTGCACGATGAACGTCATCTCGGGGAAGTCCTGCGCCGCGCGCTCCAGGTCGTACGGCGCCAGGTCGGCGATGTGCTGGGTGTTGAACGCCAGCCCCTTGTGGAACTGCACGTTCGTCACGCCGTGTTCGAGGGCGGTCTCCCACAGCGGGTACGCGACCTGCCGGTCGTCGATCTTCCAGGACAGGCCGCCGGAGTGCGCCTGGTAGAACTTGAAGCTGGTCGCGCCCCACTCCTCGATCTGCCGGATCATCTCGGTCACCGCGCCGTAGCGGCCGTGGGTGATCGGGTCGACGCCGCCGCAGAACAGCACCCGGTCCGGGTACGCCTCCTTGAGCTTGTAGTTGTTCTCCGCCGGGGAGAACCCCAGCTTCCAGCCGCCGTGGCTGGGCACCGTCTGGGCCATCGCCATGTCGGTGTCGGACTCCTCGAACATCAGCCGGTACGCGTCCTCGACGGAGAGTTCCCGGCCGGAGATGTCGTCGTACGGGTAGCCCGGGGCGGAGTACTTGCGGGCGTACTCGACGAGCGCGTTCGTCGACTTCTTGCCGCCGTGGTTGAAGTCGATGTTCTCGTCGGTGAGTTTGTACATGTGGATCGCGTTGTCGAGGACGAAGAAGTCGTTCTTCATGTGCTGGGGCGTCCCTTCGGGGTGGTGTCGTTCTCCAGGCGTTCGACGTGCCGGACCGCGAGCTGGCGGCGGCGCCGCACCGACCACGCGGCGACCGAGACGCCGGCGATGACGGCGAGGCCGTTGAAGACGCGCTCGATCCAGGTCGCGGCGCCGAGGTGTTGCAGGCCGGCGATGGTGAAGGTGATGAAGTACGCGGCGATCACCGTGCCGAGGATGTTGACCCGGCCGGGCCGCAGCGCGGCGGCGCCGAGGAAGGCGGCGGCGAAGGCGGGCAGCAGGAACTGCTCACCGACAGTGGGCTGGGCCGAGCCGATCCGCGAGGCCAGCAGCACGCCCGCGAGCGAGGCGAGCACCGCCGCACCGACGAACGCCCGGATGGTGTAGCTGCGGACGTTGATGCCCGCCCGGGCGGCGCCGCGCAGGTTGCCGTCCATCGCGTAGAGCCGCTGCCCGAAGGGCGTCCACACGACGATGAACTCCAGCACCAGCACCAGCACCACGAGGTAGATCAGCGGCAGCGGGACGCCGCCCAGGTCGCCTCGGGCGATCTCGGTGAACGCCGGCGGCACGTTCTGGTACAGCACCCGGCCGCCGGTGACCATGTAGAGCAGACCCATCAGCAGGCTGCCCACGGCGAGCGTGGCGATGATGGAACTCATCCCGAACTTCAGCACCAGCAGGCTGTTGAGCAGGCCGACCGCGACGCCGACGGCGAGCACGGCGAGCAGGGCCAGCCAGATCGGCACGTCCCGCACCGCCATCAGCCAGATGCTCACGCCCTGCGCCAGGCCCAGCATCGGGCCGACCGACGCGTCCAGGTAGTGCGCCAGCAGCGGCAGCGTGGCCGCCATCGCCACGATCACCGTCACGGTCTGGTTGACCAGGATCAGCCGGAAGTTCGTGGTGGTGAAGTAGGTGTCCGGGGTGAGCACGGAGAAGACCGCGATCACCAGCACGAGCATGCCGAGCAGCCCGAACCGGCTCACCCCTTCGACCGCCCGCTCCCCGGCCCCGGCGCGGGACCGGTCGGCGCTCTGCTTGACGACCGTACGGCCGCCGCCCGGCGGCTTCCGTGTCGTGGCGGCGGTCATCGGACCGCCTCCCCCGCCGTGACGAGCGTGCCGGCGACGATCAACTGCACGCACCGTTCGACGTCGAGCCCTTCGGTGGGGCCGTGGTAGACGTTGCGGCCGCCCTTCATCACCAGCAGCCGGTCGGCCATCGAGAGGATCTCCGGGATCCGGTGGCTGATCACGATGACCGCGTAGCCCCGGTCCCGGAGGCGGCGGATGAGGGCGTTGACGCCGTCGGACTCGGTGGTGCCGAGCGCGGCGGTCGGCTCGTCCATCACCATCACGCGCGGCTCGTTCTCGGTGACCAGCGCGCGGGCGATGGCGACCATCTGCCGCTGCCCGCCGGAGAGCCCTTCGACCAGGACGTTCATGTCGTGCAGGTCGATGCCCAGTTCCTCCAGCACCGCCCGGGTGCGCTCGCGCATCGCCCGCTTGCGCAGGACGGGCAGGCCGTGCACGCCGCCGGTCCACTCCCGGCCGAGGAAGACGTTCTCGACGATGCTCAGGTTGTCGGAGAGCCCGAGATCCTGGTAGATCATCTCGATCCCGGCGGCCCGGGCCGCGCCGATGGTGTGCGGTGCGAGGTCCCGGCCGGCCACCCGCAGGCGGCCGGAGTCCGGTGCCAGCGCGCCGCTGACCATGCTCATCAGCGTCGACTTGCCGGCGCCGTTGTCCCCGACGACGCCCAGGATCTCGCCCGGGCGTACGTCGAAGGAGACATCGGTGACGGCGCGTACCCGGCCGTAGGACTTGCTGACGCCCACCGCCTCCAGCACCGGGGCGGCACTCATCGGGCCTCGCTCCACATCTTCTCGTAGCGCTCGGCGTAGTTCACGTAGCTGTTCCAGTCGACCGCGCCGTCCTTGGGGGCGTTCGACTTGTCGAACACGGTCGCCGGGATGCCCTGCTCGGCGTCGGGGAGCGCGGGCTGACCGGCGGCCAGCCGGCCGACCTGGTCGATGGCGGCGTAGGCGTTCCAGCCGCGGATCGCGCCGAAGTCGGCGAGCTGGTCACCGGCGGCCACGCTGCCCAGCCGCTCCGGCTCGGCGTTCTTGGACAGCACCTTGATGTCGTTGCGGCCGGCGGCCCGGATGGCGGCGATGACGGACTCCACGCCGTTGCCGTACGGGGTGAGGATGTACTGCAGCTTGTCGCCGTGCTTCTGGATCAGCGAGGTGGTGATGTTCTGCATCTCGATCGGGTCGACCGCCTGCGCCAGCGTGCGCTCGCGGACCTCCAGCAGCTCGCAGCCGGTGCAGCCGGCGAGCACGCGCTTGCTGGCGTTGAGCGCCTCGACAAGGTGCGGGTAGCCGACGTCCCAGAGGAAGACGACCTTGGCCTTGCCGTTGGAGTCGGCGACGGCCTTGGCGGTGGCCAGCACCGCCTGGAACGTCTCCCGGCTGGACACGTGCGCGTCGTATCCGACCGCGCCGCCCTCGGCGACGGCGGAGACACCGACGACCGGGATCTTCGCCTTCTGCAGTTCGGCGATGCCGTCGGCGACCTGGTTCTCCGGGATCGCGACGGTGATGACGGCGGTGGGCTTGTTGGCGGCGGCGGTGGCCAGCGCCTTCTGGTAGCCCTCCGGGGTGCCCTGCCCGTCCAGGATCTCGGCGCTCCAGCCGAGCTTCTCGGCGATGGCGGTGGCCCGCTTGCCGACCTCCTCGCAGGAGGTGCCGATCTTGCAGACGATGATGTTGAGCTTGCCGTTGGCCGGCGGCTTCACCGACGTCGTCGGCCCGGACCACTCCTCGTAGACCTTGATCTTGTCGAGGGTGATGTCGGCTTCCTTGCCCTCGAAGTAGAGCATCCCGCCGGTGCCGGCGTCGATCAGCTTGCGGGCCATCTCGGTGTACTCGTCGTTGACCGCGGCGGGCGTGCCGGAGGCCGCACTGTCCTCACCCGAGCCGCAGGCGGCGGTGGTGAGCAGAAGGGCGGCCACCCCGAACGCGGCGGCTGCGGCGCGGAGCCGGCGGGCTCCGAAAGTGTGTGTCACGGTGCTACTCCCTCGGTGGGTGGCAGGCGTCGAAGAGAAGCGAGTCGATGAGTCGGCGCAGAGGGGCAAGAACCGAACCTGGCGCGGGACGGCGCCTCGGGTTGCATGCAATCGCAGTCCAACACGATCAACATCGACAGTCAATAGTTCACAATGCCGAAACATAAGCCCTGTTAGAGGGCGTTTCCGCAGCCCGGGAAGGGGCAGGATTCACCCCGACCGGACGGAGAAATTGTATTTTTCCGACGTGCGGATCTCGATGCGCGTCAGTGGGCGGACGCCCTCGGACGACCGACGCTCAGGATCTCCCGGCCGTGCTCGGTCATCGACGCCTCGGACCAGCCGGTGCTGTCGCCCCACTCGACCTCGACCTCGTCGACCTCCGGCGCCAGCCGTCCGATCTCCCGCCGCACGCTCTGCTCGAAGAACGGCGTGTACATGCAGAACGGACCTGTGGTGATCAGGTCGAGCGACACCCGCAGCCGGCCGTCCGGCTCCCGGCGCGCCCGCACGTCACGCACCAGCCCCATGTCGACGATGCCCACGCGCCGGCCGACACCCAGCCCGCAGGGGTCGTAGACGGTGTTGCAGGCCCGCAGCAGGCGTGCCCGCAGCTCGGCCGCGGCCGGGTCCACGCCGCTCACGCGGCCAGCCGTTCCCGGTGGCGGGCCCACGGCCGGGGGGCGTGCGCGAGATACTCCTCGCGCCGCCGGGCCGGCTCGTCACCGGCCACCGCCGCGCGCACCTTCTCCTCGTCCAGGCCGTGCAGGCGCAGGGCGTTGCCGCCCATCAGCTTGGCGAGCACGTCCGGGGTGAACTCCGGAAAGCCCCACCCGTCCACCAGGTCCCGGGGCATCTCGAAACTCATCAGGGCGTCGATGATCGGCTGCGGGTGCGCGGACGGCACGCCGGTGGCGAACATGATGCGGTCCGTGCCGCCGTGCATCATGAGCATGCCGACGATCTCGGCAAACCGGCGCGGCTTGCGCACGATCATGTTCGACACCGACTCGATCGTCGCCCAGATGTTCGGGTGCGTCCGCAGTTGCAGCGCGCAGTCCTCCAGGAACGCCCAGCCGCTGTGCACCACCTCGAACGTCAGGTCCGGGAAGGCGATCGCCGCGCAGGTCACGTCGTCCACGTGGTTGAGCACCCGCGGCCCGGCCCCGGCGGGCACCGCCTTGTGCGCGCCGATGTGACGGACGCCGAGGTCGAGAGCCTTCTGGAGGTAGGGAAACGCCAGCTCGCGGTCGTCCAGCAGCATCAGCTTCGAGGAGTTCACCTCCGGGTCGATCAGCCCGTTCGTCGGGTAGAACTTGAACCCGTCGATGTCGTCCTCTTCGGCGCGCTGCTGCATCAGGTCCAGCTCGGCGGGGCCGCGCAGCGGATCCACCGGCGCGAAGAGCAGCACCCGGTCCGGGTACCGCCGCTTCAGCTCGCGGCCCAGCTCGTACGGCGACGCGCCGCCGTCGAAGAACCCGTCGATCTCCACCCCGTGGTAGATCATCACGTCGACGGCGCTCTCCACGAACACGATGTCCGCCAGTTCCTCGGCGGTCCAGCCGGCGGTGAACTCGTCCCGGGTCATGAGGTAACCGGGCGCCGGCGACTCGACCGAGGTGTGGCCGATGCGGTACAGCGCGTTCACCATGCCGTCGTACGCGGCCTGGGAGCAGTGCGGCGCCCGGTTCCCGGGCCGGAAGTCGTACCCGTGGACGACACCGTCCACCACGACCATCCCATTGATCATGTCAACTCCGTTCTCCCGTCGACGGGAGTGCGACGAGGCGGTGGACGGGCACGGCCGGTCACCGCGCCGGCCGCCCGTCGCAGCAGTGCGCGGCATGTGATCGCGGCCACCATCGGCCCGAGAATGTACACAACATAGGGGCGCACTTCCGGGTGGTCAAGAAGGTGCCGCCGCCAACAAGGGCGGACGGCGCGCACCGCGGCGACGCCATCACCTGGCGTTTTTCCCGATTTTCTCGACACGTCGGGTCGAATGGAACCCTACCCGGAGCGCTACAGGCGTCGCCTCATCGCGAACCCTTGACAGTGATTGCATACATTGCTTGACTCCCTCGGCATGACAGAGCAGGCAGCGGCAGTCCCACGTCCCGGGGACGTCGAGCGCCGCCGGGACGAGGTCCCACCCCCCACCACCACACCGGTCCTGCATGCGCGGGGCATCGCTCGCAGCTTCGGCGCCGTGCGGGCACTGCGCGACGCGTCGCTGACGTTGCGGCGCGGCGAGGTCATGGCACTGATGGGCGACAACGGCGCCGGCAAGTCGACGCTGGTGAAGACGCTCGCCGGCGTGGTCACACCGGACCGCGGCGAGATCCTGGTCGACGGGACGCCCCGCCGGTTCGCCGGTCCCGCCGACGCGCTCGACGCCGGCATCGAGACCGTCTACCAGGACCTGTCACTGATCGACTCGATGAGCGCGGCGGAGAACGTCTTCCTCGGCCGGGAGCCGCTGGGCCGCGGCCCGGTGTCCCGGCTGCTGCGCCTGGTGGACCGCCGGGCGATGGCGCAGCGGACGCAGAAGGCCGTCGACCGCATCGGCGCCCGGCTGCCCTCGCTGTCCTCCCACGTGTCCTCGATGTCCGGCGGGCAGCGCCAGGCGCTCGCCGTCGCGCGGGCCACCATGTGGGGCCGCAACATCGTGATGCTCGACGAGCCGACCGCGGCGCTCGGCGTCACCGAGTCCGGGCACGTCCTGGAGATCATCACCGCGCTCAAGCAGCAGGACATCGCCGTGCTGATGATCTCGCACAACCTCGAACACGTCTTCCGCGTCGCCGACCGGGTCACGGTCATGCGACAGGGACGCACGGTCGGCGAGCTGACCACCGCCGAGGCGTCCTCCGGCGACATCGTCGCGCTGATCACCGGAGCGGCGCCCGCCGCGACGGTGACCGAGTCCTGACACCGGCCACACCGGCCGAAGCAAGCCGAGAGAAGGGATCAGAGTGAGACGCAGATCGTTCGCGAGCGCCGCGCTCGTCGTCGCGCTGGGTATGACGGCGGCGGCCTGCTCCACCGAGGGGGCCGCCCCGGCGGCGCCCGCGGAGGGCAAGGCGATGGAGGCCAAGGACGTCCGGATCGGGTTCGCCAACTTCGCGGAGCCGGCCAGCCCCGTCCTCGGGGCCATCGACGTCGGCATGCGCAAGGAGGCCGAGAAGCGCGGGTGGGAGATTCTCGTGCTCAACAACGACCGGGACGGGCCGACAGCTGTCGCCAACGCCGAGACGATGGTCTCGCGCGGCGTCACCCACGTCGTGGAGTTCCAGGGCGACGGCAAGGTCGCGCCGCAGATCATGGACATCTTCAACAAGGCCGGGATCCCGGTCATCGCGATCGACATCGCCCACCCGGGCGCGCACTTCTTCGGGATCAACAACGTCGAGTCGGGGCGGCTGTCCGGCCGGGCCGGCGGGACGTACGCGAAGGAGAAGTGGGACTGCAAGCCGGACCTCGTCACGGTGCTGGAGAACGAGGAGTCGGGTGACGTGGCGCTGCTGCGCACCGAGGGCATCCTCAAGGGACTCAAGGAGGTGTGCCCGGACATCGACGGCGTCGTCACCCGGCGCAACTCGCCGACCACGCCGGACGGCGCCCAGGGTGTCGCCCGCGACATCCTGGTCTCCAAGCCCGACGCGAAGAAGATCCTGGCGCTCGGCGGCAACGACAACATGATCATCGGCACCATCAACGCCGCGGAGCAGCTCAGCCGCGCCGGTGACATCTACGGCTACGGCCTCGGCGCCGACCTCATGCTGTTCGGGGTCGACACGCCGGGCCTGGGCGGCTCGACAGCGTTCTGGTACGAGGGCTACGCCAAGCAGATCTACACGATCCTCGACCGGATGGTCGGCGGCGAGAAGATCCCCGTGGTCGACTCGCCGAAGGACCCGAACGCGCTGTTCAACCCGGTGTGCGCGTTCCCGAAGGACGCCGTGCCGTCCATCCCCCCGCTCAAGGAGCGGATCGACGCGCTCTACGCCAAGGACGCCCCGGCCAAGTCTGCCGCCGAGCAGTACTGTCCCGCGGGCACCGAGACGTACGGGCTCGACAAGTGAGCACCTGACCATGTCCCTGTCTGCCCCGCAGGCAGCCGTCCGGCGGAGCACGGTCCTTCCCGTGCTCCGCCGCCACGGCGCCACACTCGCCCTGGTCGCGCTCTGGGTCGCGCTGGTATTGGCCACCGCCGCGAAGTCGCCGGCCTTCCTGTCCCACCAGACCGTCATCGCCGTGGCCTTCAACATGGCGTTCATCGGCGTCCTCGTCGTCGGCGTCAGCCTGGTGATGCTCAGCGGCGCCGAGTTCGACCTGTCCGTCGGCGTCACGGCGGTCGCCGCCGCGCTGATCGCCGCCCAGTTGCTGACCGACGGCGCGTCGTTCGCCCTGGTGCTGGTGGCGGTGCTGGTGTTCGGCACGCTCATCGGCATCGTGAACGCGGTGCTGATCGTGCGCGTGCGCATCCACCCCATCGTCGCCACCCTCGGCACGATGTTCCTGGTCAGCGGCACCACCCGGCTGTTCATCGAGTTCGTGCCGATCCCGCGCGACAGCTTCCTGCGCCGGCACGTCGCCGGCGACCTGTTCGGCGTACCGCGGGTCTTCTGGATCATGGTGCTGCTGCTCGCCGCCGTCGCGTTCGTGGTCGGCCGGACCCGCCTGGGCCGGCACGTCGTCGCGGTGGGCGGAAACCGGCACGCCGCGCTCGTACGGGGTCTGCGTCCGGACCGGATCCAGGCCGGCGCGCTGGTGTTCTGCGGCCTGGTCGCCGGGCTCGCCGGGCTGGTCCTCGCCTCCCAGGGCGACATCGTCCAGTCCACGCTGACCCCGGGCACCGAGTTCCGGGTGATCTCGATCCTGCTGCTCGGCGGGATGGCGCTCACCGGCGGCCGGGGCAGCTTCGTCGGCGTCGCCGCAGCGCTGCTGCTGCTCAACACGCTGCCCACGGCCATCGTCACCTGGGGGGTCTCCTCCAGTTGGCAGCCGGTCGTCGAGGGAGTCGTGCTCGCGGTCGCGCTCGCCGTCAACAGCGTCAGGAGCACACCATGACGACCACACGTACCCGGGCCGGATGGACCGGCCCGCTCAGCCGCCCGTCCGCCACGAGCGTGCTGCTGTTCGTGGTGGCGCTGGCCGCCGCGCTGATCTTCGCGCCCGACTTCGCCAGCCGCGCCAACATCTCCAGCATGCTCGGCGACCTGCTCGCCCCGGCGATCATCCTGCTGGCGGCGAGCCTGGCGATGACCGGCGGCGTCGCCGACCTGAGCGTGGGCTCGGTCCTCGGCCTCGGCGCGGTCGTCTACGCCACCGTCTACACCGCTTCGGGTTCGTGGCAGGCGGGCGTGCTCGCCGCGCTCGGCGCCGGGCTGCTGGCCGGACTCACAAACGGCGTCCTCGCCCTGGCGTTCGGCGTCTGGCCGCTGATCGCCACGCTGGGCATGCTCGTCGCCGCCCGGGGCCTGGCCAAGGTGATCAGCGACGGCAGTTCGGTGGCGGCGTACACCCCGGAGCTGAGCACCGCGCTGAAGACCACGATCGGGCCGCTGCCGGTGCCGGTCCTGGTGGTGCTGGGACTCGCGCTGGTGTGCAGCGCGCTGGTCCGCCGGTCCCGCTGGGGCACCCACCTGCGGGCCACCGGGGGCGACGAGGTCGTCGCCGCCCGCGCCGGCATCCGGGCCGGCCGGGTCCGGCTGGCGCTGTTCGTGCTGACCAGCACCGCCGCCGCGGTCGCCGGCTGCGTCCAGGTCATGCGCACCGGCGCCTCGGCCATCACCCTCGGCGAGGGCACCGAGCTGTACGTCTACGGCGCGCTGCTGATCGCCGGGTTCCGGCTGGCCGGCGGCGGGCACGGAAGCCCGATGACCGCGTTCCTGAGCCTGCTCTCGCTGAGCATCGTGCTGAACATCTTCCGGCTGCGCGGCATGCCGCTGCCGCTGGGCGACATCCTGCTCGGCGTGACGCTGCTCGGCGCGGTGTCGCTCGGCTGGATCCGCGAGCGCACGCAGCGGCACTCCCCCGAGCCGGAACCCGAACCGGAGGCCCGGCCGCACGCCGTGCCGGCCTGAGCCTCCGCCCGCACCAACGAGACGACCGACGAGAGAACAGGGACGACATGAACGACTACGCCCGCGGCCCGCTGTCCGGCTTGCGCGTGATCGAAGCCGGGGTCCTGCTGGCCGGGCCGTTCTGCGGCCAGATCCTCGGCGACCTCGGCGCCGACGTGATCAAACTGGAGGAGCCGGGGCGGGGTGACCCGATGCGCGAGTGGGGACGCGAGCGCCCGTACGGCAAGTCGCTGTGGTTCCCGGTGCTCGGCCGGAACAAGCGCTCGGTGACCCTCAACCTGCGCGTCCCGGAGGGGCAGGAGGTGCTGCGCCGGCTCGCCGCCGAGGCCGACGTGCTGGTGGAGAACTTCCGGCCCGGCACGCTGGAGCGCTGGGGCGTCGGCCCGGACGTGCTGTGGGGCATCAACCCGCGGCTGGTGATCGTCCGGGTGTCCGCGTACGGGCAGTCCGGGCCGTACGCCGAACGCGCCGGGTACGGCTCGATCGGCGAGGCGATGGGCGGCATCCGCTACACCACTGGCGATCCCGACTCGCTGCCCAGCCGCGTCGGCATCAGCATCGGCGACTCGCTGGCCGGCACGTTCGCCGCTGTGGGCGCGATGGGCGCGCTGCGGGTGGCCGAGGCGACCGGCCGGGGCCAGATCGTCGACAGCGCCATCTACGAGTCGGTGCTCGCGCTGATGGAGTCGCTGGTGCCGGAGTACGCGATCGGCGGCTACACCCGGGAACGCACCGGCTCGATCCTGCCGAACATCGCGCCGAGCAACGTCTACGTCGCCTCCGACGGCGGCATGGTGGTGATCGCGGCGAACCAGGACACCGTCTTCCGGCGGCTCGCCGAGGCGATGGCGCAGCCGGAGCTGGCCGCCGACCCGCGGTTCGCCGGGCACACCGACCGCGGCCGGCACCAGCGCGAGCTGGACGAGCTGATCGCCAAGTGGTGCGCCGGCTACGCCGGGGACGAGCTGCTGGAGCTGCTGCACCGCCACGGTGTGCCCGCCGGGCGGATCTACACCGCCAAGGAGATGCTCGCCGACCCGCACTTCGCCGCCCGGGACGCGATCGTCCGGCTGGAGCACCCGGACCTCGGGGAGTTCCCGATGCAGAACGTCGTGCCCAAGCTGACCGCGACGCCCGGCGGTGTCCGCCGCGTCGGGCCCGAGCTGGGCGAGCACACCGACGAGGTGCTCCGCGACGTCGCCGGACTCGACGGCGACGAGATCTCGCGCCTGCGCGCCGCAGGCGTCGTCTGAGCCCCGCTCCACCCACCCACCACGGAAGGAAGCCCCTCATGGACAACTTCACCAAGACGTCGGTCACCATCGGCGCGGCGCAACGGATCCTCGCCGCCGCGATCGGCAAGGCCGAGCAGATGGCGCTGCCCTGCGTCATCGCCGTCGTCGACGAGAGCGGCGTGCTGAAGGCGTTCGCCCGGATGGACGGCGCCGCGCTGCTGTCGGTGCAGGTCGCGCAGGACAAGGCGTACACGGCGGCGGGATTCGGCATGCCCACCGACGGCTGGTACGACTTCATCAAGGACGACGCGCCGCTGGCCACCGGTGCGACCACCGGCATCGACCGGCTGGTGGTCTTCGGCGGCGGCTACCCGATCACCGCCGACGGCGCGGTGATCGGCGGCATCGGGGTCAGCGGCGGGCACTACACGCAGGACATGGAGGTCGCGCGCGCCGGGCTGGACGCCGTCGCGTGAGCCGGATGCCGGCACGGGAGGGGGGCCGCCCGGCCCTCGGCCCCGTGCCGGCTCCCGCCCGGCGCGCCCCGGCTGGTCCCGCCGGGGCGGAACGGCCGGGGCGGGCCGGAGCGGCCGGTTCACTCGATGCCGGCCAGCCAGGACTCGTAGTCGAGCGCGGCGGTCAGCTCCGGCCGGTCCCGGCCGCGCAGCGCGCGGGCCAGCGCCGAGGCCGGGCCCGCGCCGATCGAGGCGAGCCTCCCGGCGAGCGCGGCCCCGGCGTCCGGATCGTCCGACACCGAGCCGACCAGGCCGTGCCGCAGCGCCTCCTCGGCGTCGAGCGTGGCGCCGGTCCAGGCCAGGTGCGCCAGCACGCCGGCGCCGGCGACACCGGCGAGCAGCCGTCCGGCGCCGCCGGCCAGGAACGCCGCGGGCGAGCCGGTGCCGAACGTCGCGGTCGGCGCGGCGACGCGCAGGTCCGCCGCGAGCGCCAGGCCGAGCCCGAGACCGCGTACCGCGCCGGTCACGTGGACGACCACCGGGCCGGGCGCGGCCTGCACCCGCAGCACCAGTTCGTGCAACTGCCCGCGTACGACCGGCTGGGCGAGGTCGTCGGGCTCGTGCCGCCAGGCGTCGCCCTGGACCCGGATCAGCAGCGGCTCCCCCGGCGTACGGGCGTGGCGCTTGAGCGCGTCGAGCAGGGCCGCGCGGGCGGCCGGGCCGAGCCGTTCGCCCGGACCCGGGTCGGTGGCCTCGTGTACCTGCGTCACGTGTCTCTCCTATCGGCCGGTGAAGCGGGGCGGACGCTTCTCCAGGAACGCGTCGATGCCCTCGATGTGGTCGTCTGTGGACAGCAGCGTCAGCAGCAGCGAACGCTCGTGGGCGAGGCCGGCGGTCAGGCCGACCTCCTCGGCGGTACGCAGCGCCTGCTTGCCGAGGCGGGCCGCCACCGGGCTGCGGGCGGCGATCGAGGCGGCCAGCGCGATCCCCGCCTCGACCACCCGTTCGGCGGGCACCACCTGGCTGACCAGGCCGATGCGCTGCGCGGTCCAGGCGTCCACGAGGCGACCGCCCAGGACCAGCTCGGCGGCCCGGAACCGGCCGGCGACACGGGCCCAGCGCTGCGTGCCGCCGGCACCCGGGATGATGCCGAGGTTGATCTCCGGCTGGCCGAACACGGCGGAGTCGGCGGCGACCACGGCGTCACACGTCATGGCCAGTTCGCACCCGCCGCCCAGCACGTATCCGGCGACGGCGGCGACGGCCGGCTTGCCGAAGCGGGCGAACCGGTGCCAGCACTCCAGCCGTTCGGAGAGCAGGTAGTCGGCCGGGGACGTGCGGCGCAGCTCGCGGATGTCCGCGCCGGAGGCGAACAGCCGGGGGCCGCCGGTCAGCACCAGCACCCGTACCGCCGGGTCGGCCTCGGCCCGGTCCATCGCCGCGGCGAGCGCGCGCAGGACGTCGGCGCTGAGCGCGTTGCGTGTCTGCGGCCGGTCGATGGTGGCGACCGCCACCGCGTCGTGTACCGCGTAACCGACGGGTTCCACGGATCACCTCCCTGTCGTCCACACCAGGCGAACATACTCTTCGGTATGTCGTCAAGATCTTCGTGGACGGCGGAAGAAGCGCAATTCACAAGGGAAAACAGCATCCGGGAAGCGCTTGACAGGCCTGCCTGGCACCACCTAGACATCTAGACATACGCAACGGTATGGCGCTGCGCGCAACGACCGGCCCGCGCCGGAGAACCGGGAGGCACCACGTGTCCGTGATCTGGGAGCCACGCCTCGACGACGAGGGGCGCCACTGGCGCGACCTCGCCCGGGACGTGGCGGCACGCCACTTCGCGCCGCTGGCCGAGGAACTCGACCGGGAGCAGCGCTACCCGTGGGAGAGCGTGCGGGTGCTCGTCGAGCAGGGGCTGGCCGGGCTGCTCGTGGAACGCGAGCACGGCGGGCGGGGCGCGTCGTTCGTGACCGCCTGCGCGGTCATCGAGGAGGTCTCCCGCGCCTGCCCGTCGACCGGCGCGATCCTCACCGCGTACGCGCTCGGCGCCACCCCGCTGATGCTGGCCGGCACGCCCCAGCAGCGCGAGCGCTACCTGGGCGGCCTGGCCCGGGGCGAGGCGATCAGCTTCGCGCTGACCGAGGAGGGCGCCGGCAGCGACGCCGCCCGGATCCGCACCACAGCCGAGCGCGAGGGCGCGGGCTGGCGGCTACGCGGCGAGAAGATCTACATCGGCAACGGCGGCGCGTCGCGGTACTACGTGGTCTTCGCGCTGACCGACCCGCAGGCCGGCACCCGCGGCATCACCGCGTTCCTGGTGGACAAGGACGCCGACGGCGTGGTCATCGACAGGTACGAGGACAAGATGGGCATCCGCGGGACGCTCACCAGCAACCTCAAGCTGGACATCTGGGTGCCCGACGGCGACGTGCTCGGCGACCTCAACCGGGGCATGCGGCTGGCCATGCAGACGCTGTCCGCCGGGCGGATCAGCGTCGCGGCCCAGTCGCTCGGCGTCGCCCTGGCCGGCTTCGACGTCGCGTCGCGGGAGGCGGCCCGGCGGGAGACGTTCGGCCGGCCGATCATCGACAACCAGGGCATCTCGTTCCCGCTGGCGGACGTGGCCACCGGCATCACCGCGGCCCGGATGATCACGTTCGAGGCCGCCCGGACGCACCAGGAGGGCGGCGACGTCGGCATCCTCGGCGCGATGGCCAAGCTGTACGCCAGCGAGGTCGCGCACCGGGCGGTGGACACCGCCGTGCAGGTGTTCGGCGGCGACGGCTTCTGCAAGCCCTGCCCGGCCGAACGGCTCTACCGGGACCAGCGGATCCTGGAGATCTACGAGGGCACCTCGGAGATCCAGCGGCTGGTGCTGGGCCGGGCGATCAAGGCGTCGGTGGCGGCATGAGCGCGTCCTGGCGGCTGAGCGTCGACTGGCCCGCGTCCGGCGCCGCGCGGGTGTTCGACCTGGCGCAGCAGATGTACACGGGCATCCCGCACCACCCGAACCACCCGCCGTACAGCTTCACACTCACCAAGCGGCACGGCGAGATCATGTACCCGGACGGCGTCTCCGCCGCCGCCGAGATGATCACCACGGGCGGCCACGTGGGCACCCACGTCGACGGGCTCGCCCACGTCTCCCGGCTCGGCAAGGTGTACGGCGGCGTGGACGTCACCGCGAGCCAGTCGTACGCCGGCGGGGTGCCGGACGTGTCGGTGCACGAGCTGCCGCCGATGCTGGCGCCCGGTCACCTGGTGGACGCGACAGTGGCGCTCGGCCGGCCGTTGACACCGGCCGACGGCGTCGGCGCGGAGCTGTTCGAGCGCTGGTTCGCCGACCGGCCCCGCCCCCGCCCCGGCGCCGTGGTGCTGGTGCGCACCGGCTGGGACGAGAAGTGGACGGACAACGCCGCGTACCTCGGTGTCGCCACCGGCGCACCCGGCGTGGACGTCAGCGGCGCGCGCTGGCTCACCGACCACGGCGTGGTGGCCGCCGGCGCGGACACCATCGCGTTCGAGCACATGCCCAGCCCCGCGCTGGCCGTGCACTGCCACCTGCTCGTCGACAACGGCGTGCCGATCATGGAGGCGATGAACCTCGCGCCGCTGGCCGCCGAGCGGGTCTGGGACTTCTTCTTCATCGCCGCCCCGCTGTCCATCCGGGGCGGCACCGGGTCGCCGATCCGCCCGCTCGCCGTCGTACCCGACACCACCGCACCGGAGACCACAGCATGACCGCCGACGACGAGACCACCGCGCGTCCGCCCGCCCCCGGCCGGCGGGACATCCTGGAGGCCGCCGCCACCGCGTTCACCCGCAACGGGTACGCGGCCACCACCATCGACGACATCGCCCGCGAGATGGGCGCCACGAAGGGCCGCGTCTACCACTACTACCGGGCGAAGGCGGACGTCTTCCTGGACATCGTCACCACCGGCATGCAGGAGCTGATCGACGGGATCGAGCCGATCGCCGGCAACGCCGGCCTCGATCCGGCCAACCGGCTCTGGCGGATGGCGCACCACCACGCCGGCCTGATGATGACCCGCAACTCGTTCCAGCGGGTGGCGATGCGCGCGGTCGAGATGCGCCGGCTCGGCGAGGCCCCGGCCCAGCAGCAGGCGTTGGAGACCGTGATCGCCATGCGCGACCGGTACGAGCAGCTCTTCGCCGACGTCATCGACGAGGGCCGCAAGGCCGGGGTGTTCCGCGAGGTGGACAGCCGGCTGGCCACCAAGCCGCTGCTCGGCGCGCTGAACTGGATCAGCCTCTGGTACGACCCGCAGCGCGGTGACTACAACACCCGCCAGCGGCTCGCCGACGAGTACGCCGACTTCATCGTCGGCGGGCTGCGCCGGAGCCCGCGATGACCGGGCCGTTCTCCGAGCGCCACTGGCACGAGGCCGAGACGTGGCCGCGCGAGCGGCTGGCCGCGTACCAGCTCACCCGCCTGAAGTCGCAACTGTCCTACGTGTACGCCGCCAGCGACTTCTACCGCACCCGGTGGGACGCGCTCGGCTTCCACCCGGACGACGTGCGCGAACTGGCCGACCTGCGCCGCCTGCCGCTGGTCGGCAAGGCCGACTACGTGGCCGACCTGGCCGCCCACCCGCCGTGGGGCAGCGCCGTCGCCGCGCCGGTGGCCGACCGCCGCCGGGTGCACTTCTCCTCCGGCACCACGTCGAACCCCACCCCGGTGCTGTGGACCGCGCACGACCTGGACCGCTGGGCCGACCTGTACGCGCGGGCCGCGTACAGCCAGGGCGTGCGGGACACCGACGTGTACCAGTGCCTGTTCAGCTACGCCTGGTTCGTCGGCGGGCTCGGCGCGACAGCCGGCTACCAGCGCATCGGCGTGACGCTGCTGCCCGCCGGCTCCGGCGACACCCAGCGCCAGATCGACACGATCTTCCGGTACGGCACCACAGCCGTCGGCGGCACACCGTCGTTCATGCTGCACCTGGCCGAGACCGCGGAACGCGCCGGCACCCCGCTGCGCGACTCGCCGGTGCGGCGCATCCAGGTCGGCGGCGAACCGGGCGCCGGGGTGCCGGCCACCCGCGCGCACATCGAGCAGCGCTGGGGCGCGAAGTGCTTCGACGGGTACGGCAGCCTGGAGTTCCAGCCGATCGCCTGGGAGTGCGAGGAACAGGCCGGCGGCCACCTGGCCGAGGACTTCGCGTACGCCGAGGTGCTCGACCCGTACACCCACGAGCCGGTGCCCGACGGCACGCCCGGCCTGCTGGTGCTCACCCACCTGGACAAGCGGGCCACGCCGCTGGTGCGGTGGGCGACCGGCGACGTGGTGGTCCGCGACAGCGCCGCCTGCCCGTGCGGGCGCACGCTCGCCCGGCTGCCGGGCGGCGTCGTCGGCCGGGCCGACGACATGCTCGTGGTACGCGGGGTGAACCTGTTCCCGTCCGCAGTCGAGCAGGTCGTCCGGGCCACGCCCGGCACCTGCGGCGAATACCTGATCGTCCTCGACGAGGACGTCACCGACCCGGCGACGGGCTACCTCACCGGCATCAAGCTGCGCGTCGAGGTGGCCGGCGACGGCCGGCGGGTCGCGCGCGAGCTGGCGCACGCCGTGCGCGCCGAGCTGACGGTGCGCGCGGTGGTGGAGACCGTCGCCGAGGGCACGCTGCCGCGCAGCACCCACAAGAGCAAGCGCGTCGTACGCGCCGACCGAGAGGCTCCGTGATGGACAGGCAAGCGTTCCTGGTCGGCGCCGTGCGGACCCCGCACGGCCGGTACGGTGGCGCGCTGCGCGACGTGCGGGTGGTGCGCCTGGGCGGGCTGGCCGGCGCCGAGGCGCTGGCGCGGGCCGGCGTGCCCGCCGAGGCGGTGGACGAGACGGTGGTGGCCAACTGCCGCCAGGCGGGCAACGGGCCGAACCCGGGACGGCAGATCTCGCTCGCGGCCGGTGTGCCGGTGCCGGTCCCGGCGCAGACGATCAACATGGCCTGCGCCTCCGGCCTCAAGGCGGTGCAGCTCGCGCACCGGTCGGTGCTGTCCGGCGAGGCCGACGTGGCGCTGGCGGTGGCGGCCGAGAGCATGAGCACGATGCCGTACCTGGCGCCGTACACGCTGCGCTGGGACGGGGTGCGGCGCGGCGACGTCCTGCTCCAGGACGGCTGGCGCGACGGCGGCACCGACCCGATCTGCGGCATGAGCATGGGCGAGACGGCGGAGAAGGTGGCCCGCGAGTTCGGCGTGTCCCGCGCCGACCAGGACGCCTGGTCGGCGCGCAGCCACCAGCGGCTGGCCCGCGCCTGGGAGTCCGGCGCGATGGCCCGGGAGGTGCTGCCGCTGGACGAGCTGGACCGCGACGAGACGGTACGCCCCGACACCACACCGGACCGGCTCGCCCGGCTGCGTCCGTCCTTCACCGACGGCGGCACCGTCACGGCCGGCAACGCCAGCCAGATGGCCGACGGCGCCGCCGCGGTGGTGGTGGCCGGCGGCGAGGCGGTACGGCGGCACGGGCTCACCCCGCTGGGCCGGATCGTCGGGTTCGCGGCAGTCGGCGTCGACCCGACGATGATGGGCGTCGGACCGGCGGAGGCGATCCCGCTCGCCCTGCGCCGGGCCGGGCTGACCGTACGCGACGTGGACCTGTTCGAGATCAACGAGGCGTTCGGCGCGCAGATCGTGCAGAACGTGCGCGCGCTGGGCCTGGACGAGGAGCGGGTGAACGTCAACGGCGGCGGCATCGCCCTCGGCCACCCGACCGGCCAGAGCGGCGCCCGGCTGGTCGTCTCGCTGCTGCACGAGCTGGCCCGCCGCGACGGCCGGTACGGCGTGGCGAGCCTCTGCGTCGGCGGCGGGCAGGGCATCGCCGCGGTGATCGAGCGGGTGACCCGGTGATCGCCGTCGTGGTCGGCCTGGGCCCGATGGGCCGGGGCATCGCGCAGGTCCTCGCCGGGGCGGGGCACACCGTCCGGGTCGTGGACGCCACCGCCGAGCTGGGCCGCGCCGGCCTGGAGCGGATCCGTGCCGACGGCGCGACCGGCGATCTCGACGCCGCCGCCGACGTGGAGACCGCGCTGGCCGGCGCCGACGTGCTGATCGAGGCGATCGTGGAGGACATGGACGCCAAGCGCGCCCTGCTCGCCCGGGTCGCCGCCGCCGGCGGGCCGGACCTGCTCGTCGCCTCCAACACGTCGTCGCTGAGCGTCAACGAGATGGGCCGCGCGTTCGGCGCCCCGGAACGCCTGCTCGGGCTGCACTTCTTCAACCCGCCCACCCGGATGCGCCTGGTGGAGGTGATCTCCGGCGCGGCCACCGGCGAGGCGGCCGTACGGCGGGCGCTGGCGCTCGTGGAGTCGCTCGGCAAGACCGCTGTGGTGTGCCGGGACTCGCCGAACTTCATCGTCAACCGGGTCTGCCGGCCGCTGTACTACGAGGCGCAGCTCCTGCTCGCGCAGGGCGTCGAGGCGGCGGTGGTGGACGCGGTCGCCCGGGGCGCGCTCGGGCACCCGATGGGACCGCTGCAACTGCTCGACTTCACCGGGCTGCACACGCACCTGGCCTCCTCGGAGACCGCGCTGCGCGAGTTCGGCGACCCCCGCTACCGGCCCATCCCCCAGGTGCGCGCCCTGGTCCGGGCCGGCCTGACCGGCAAGGCCGCCGGCCGCGGCTTCTACGACTACGCCGCCGAGTCGCCGCGCGACGCCAACGCCCGGGTGGTCCGGCGGCCCGGGCCGCCGAACGGTCCGGCGGCCCGCGTGGTGAGCCTCGGCGCGCCGACCCCGCAGCGGGTGGCGGAGCTGGCCCGGCTGGCGGGGCGGCAGAACGTGGTGCTGGACAGCTCCGACGCCGGCTGGGCCGACGTGCTGCCCGCCGAGGTCGGCTGGATCCGGCTGCACCGGCGCGCCGACGACGCCGTGTTCGCCGAGGTGGTCGAGGACCCGGTCGCGGGCGTCGCCGTCCCCGGCTTCGTCGACCGGCTGCTGGATCACCTCGGCGCGCCGTCGGTGCGGGTGCCGGCGCTGCCCGGCCTGGTCGGCGATCGGCTCGCCCACTGCCTGGTGAACGAGGCGGCCACCGTGGTCGAGGAGGGCACCGCCACCGCCGACGACGTGGACGTGGCGCTGCGACTGGCGATGAACCATCCGCGCGGCCCGTTCGAGACGCTGCGATCGACAGGGGCGGGGACCGTGTACGAGGCGCTGCGGTCGATGGCCGACGCGTTCGGCGATCCCCGCTACCGGCCGGCGCAACTGCTGCGGCGGCAGGCGATCGGCGAGGCGAGGGCCGCCCGGTGACGCGGGACGACGACACCGGCGTGGGTGTGCTGCGCGCCGGCCTCCTCGCCGGTCGGCACGCCGTGGTGACCGGCGCCGGCAGCGGCATCGGCCGGGCGGTGGCGGTACGCCTGGTGGAGCTGGGCGCACACGTCACCGGGCTGGGCCGGCACGCGGACACGCTCGCCGCCACCGGCGAGGCGATCACCGGCGAGGCGGCCACCGGCGGCGGGCGTTACACGTACGCGGTCTGCGACGTCCGCGACCACGACCGCGCCGCCGCCACCGTCGCCGGGGCAGGCGAGGCGCACGGCATCGACCTGCTGGTGAACAACGCCGGCGGGCAGTTCTTCGCCCCCGCCACGCGGATCTCGGCGGGCGGCTGGGCGGCAGTGGTCGACCTGAACCTGACAAGCGTCTTCCACCTCACCACCGCCGCGTACCCGTACCTGCGGCGTGCCCGGGGCGCGGTGGTGAACATGTCGCTGTCCGGTGTGGAACGCGGCGGGCAGGGCATGGCGCACGCCGTCGCGGCCCGCGCCGGGGTGCTCGGGCTGACCCGGACGCTGGCCCTGGAGTGGGCCGCCGACGGCATCCGCCTCAACTGCCTCGGGCCGGGCACGGTGCTCACCGCCGCGCTCGACGCCGAGGCCGACCGGCACGTCCGGGACAACCTGGTGGACCGGGCCACGCCGCTGCGCCGCCCGACCCGCGCCGAGGAGGTCGCCGAGCTGGTGGCGTTCCTGGCCGGCCCGGCCGCCGCCATGATGACCGGCCAGCTCATCCAGCTCGACGGCGGCGCGCACCTGGGCCCGGGGCTGCACATGCTGGCCGAGGCGTACCGGTGAGCCGCGCCCTCGCCGCCGTCGTGGCCGAGCACGTACGACCGGGCCGGCGGGTCTACCTGGGCAACTTCGGCGCGCAACTGTTCGCCGTGGGCCACGAGATGATCCGGCAGCGGATCCGCGACGTGGACGTGGTGATCGCCTCCGGCGGGCTGCTGATGGACCAGTTGCTCGGAGCCGGCGTGCTGCGGTCGGCCACGTACGGCCACTGCTGGAGCCCGGTCGGCCCGGCGCCGGCCTGGAACTTCCGGCGGGCCGCGCAGGACGGCGACACCCGGGTCACGCTGCACGAGCTGAGTCTCGGGCTGCTCACCGCCGCGCTCACCGCCGGCGCCTGGCGGGTGCCGTTCATGCCGGTGCCGGACCTGCCCGGCACCGGCTACGTGGACGAGGACTGGAGCCGGGGCCGGCTGTCCCGGGTCGACTCGGCGTTCGGGGCGGCCCGGGTGGTGCGGGCCGAGCGGCCCGACGTGGCGTTCGTCCACGTGGACCTAGCCGACACCGGCGGCAACGGCGTGATCCGGGGCCCGCTGGGTGAGGTGCTGGTGGCCGCCCAGGCGTCCCGCCGTACCGTGCTCGTCGCCGAGCAGGTCACCGACGCGGAGACGGTCCGCGCCGCCGGGATCAGCATCCCCGGGCTGCTCGTCGACGCGGTGGTCGAGCACCCCGGCGCGGTGCGCCCGGACGGCGCGGTCGGCCGGTACCCGCGCGACGTGCGGGCGTACGAGCGGTACGCCAGCTGTTCGGCCACGCCCGACGGGTTCCGGCGGTGGCTCGCCGAGGAGGTGCGGTGACCACCGCCGACTTCCTGGTCCGGGCGGCTCGGGAGTTCCGGCGCGGCGGCTGGGTGTTCACCGGCTTCCACTGGCCGGTGCTCGCCGGCCAGTGCGCGTACGCGCTGCCCGGCGAGCCGTTCAGTCAGGTCTTCGAGGCCGGCGCCAGCGCGCACCGGCCCGGCGCCGACGTGCCGACGAGCACCACCGACTACCCGGCGTACGCCGACGGGTTCGGCTGGCTGGGCGGCACCGCCGACGTGCTGCTGGCGATGGGTCACCGGTTCGACCGGGTGGTGCTCGACGCCGGCAACGTCGACCTGCGCGGCCGGATCAACTCGTCGTACCTGGGCCCCCGGGAGCGGCCCACGGTGCGGCTGCCCGGCGGCGGGGGCGCCGCCGACATCGCGGCGGCGGCGCGGGAACTGGTGCTCCTGCACGGGGCGAGGGATCCGCGCCGGATCGTGCGCGCGGTCGAGCACGTGACCGCCGCGCCCGCACCGGACGCGCTGGTGCGGCTGCACACCCGGTGGGGCGTGGTGCGGCTCGGCGCCGACCCACGGCTGGAGGAGGTCACCGCCGACGGCGAGGTGCTGCGCGGCCACCTGGCCGCGCTCGGCGTACCCGTCGGCGACGCGGCGCCCGCGCCGCCGGTCGGCGACGCCGAACGCGCCGCGGCGGTCGGCGTACTGCGGCGGGCCGCCGCGCGCGGTTACTCAGTGGCGAAGGGAACGGACAGGGGATGACTGACGACGATCTCGGCAAGCTGCGCCGGCAGGTACGGGAGCTGGTCGGCGAGTGGCGCGACGACGACCGGTTCCGGCCGGTGTGCGACGCGTGGCTGCGCTCGTACGACACGGAGTTCAGCCGCGCGCTGGCCGGCCGGGGCTGGATCGGCCTGACCTGGCCGCGCGAGTACGGCGGGCAGGCCCGCTCGAACCGGGCCCGGCTGGTGGTCACCGAGGAGCTGCTGCGCGCCGGGGCGCCGGTGGCGGCGCACTGGATCGCGGACCGGCAGATCGGCCCGGCCGTCCTGCGGTACGGCTCCCCCGCGCTGCGCGAGCGGTACCTGCCGGCGATCGCCGCCGGTGCGGTGACGTTCTGCCTCGGCATGAGCGAGACCGAGTCCGGCAGCGACCTCGCCTCGGTGCGTACCACCGCCCGCCCGGACGGCGACGGCTGGCGGCTCACCGGCGGCAAGATCTGGACCAGTCACGCCCACCGGTCCACGCACGCCTACGTGCTGTGCCGTACCGGCACCGGCGGCGACCGGCACGAGGGGCTGACCGAGCTGATCGTGGACATGTCCGCGCCCGGTGTCACCGTCCGGCCGATCGTCGACCTGCGCGGCGAGCACCACTTCAACGAGGTCGTCTTCGACGACGTGCGCGTGCCCGGCGACCACGTGCTGGGCACCGCCGGCAACGGCTGGACGCAGGTCACCGAGCAGCTGTCCTTCGAGCGCGGCGGGATGGAGCGGGTGCTCAGCACGTATCCGCTGCTGGCCGCCACGATCGACGCGTGCGCGGACCGGCGGGACGCGGACGCGGTGCTCGGCGAGGCGCTGGCCCGGCTGGCCGGGCTGCGCGGCCTGGCCTGGCGCATCGCCGGTGAGCTGGACGGCGGGCGGGCCCCGGTGCACGCGGCGGCGGTGCTGAAGGACCTGGGCACCGAGTTCGAGGCGGACGTCAACGAGATCGCCCGTACCGTGCTCGACGTCGAGCCCGACCCCGACGGCGACGGACCGGCCGGGCTGCTCGCCCAGGGGCTGCTGGCCGCGCCGGGCTTCTCGATCCGCGGCGGTACCACCGAGGTGCTGCGCACAATCATCGCCAAGGACGCCGCCCGGTCGCCCCGGCGCGGCGGCGACGAGCTGCGGGAACTGACCGACGACGTGCTCGGCGGGCACGGCGGCGACCCGGACGGCCTGCCCGCGCTCTGGTCCACGGTGCACGAGCTGGGCTGGACCGGCGTGTCGGTGCCCGAGGGCGCGGGCGGCTCCGGCGGCACGCTCACCGACCTGGCCGCGCTCGTACGCGGGCTGGGCCGCCACGGCGTCTCCCTACCGCTGGCCGAGACCGTGCTGGCCGCCCGGCAGCTCGCCGCCGCCGGCCGCGACCTGCCCGACGGCGTCGCCACTGTGGTCACCGGAGGCGGGCTCACGGTGGCCGGCGGGCGGCTGCGCGGCACGGCCGCCCGCGTGCCGTGGGCCGCCGCCGCGCGGACCCTGCTGGTGTACGCGGGCGACGAGGCCTTCGTGGTGCCCGCCGACCATCCCGGCGTCCGGGTCGCACCCGGCCGCAACCTGGCCGCCGAGCCGCGCGACGACGTCGCGTTCGACGTGCCGGTCACCGACGGCATGCGGCTCACCGGCGCCGCCCCCGCCGCGACGGTACGCGCCGAGGCGGCGCTGCTGACCGCCGCCGCGCTCACCGGCGCGCTGGAGACAGCCGTGGAGCACACCCGGCAGCACGTGACGACGCGGGAGCAGTTCGGCCGGCCGTTGCTGGCGTTCCAGGCGGTCGGGCAGACACTGGCCCGGATGACGTCGCACACGCTGCTGGCCGGCACCGCGGTGGACGCCGCGCTGGCCGGCCCGGACCCGCTGCGGGTCGCCGCCGCGCGGGTGCTCAGCGGCCGGGCCGCGACGCTGGTGGCGCGCGGCGCGCACCAACTGCACGGGGCGATGGGCGTGACCCGGGAGCACCCGCTGCACCTGTCCACCCGCAGGCTCTGGTCCTGGCGGGACGAGAACGGCACTCAGCGGTTCTGGGCCGCCACGCTCGGCGCGGCGCTGGTGCCGCGCGGCAGCGCGGGCGTCTGGTCCTGGCTGACCGAGCAGGAGGACGAGTCATGAGCAGAGTGGAACTGCACAACGCGGACGGGCGCTGGACGCTCACACTCAACGACCCGGACCGGCGCAACGCCATCGACGCGGAGATGCGCGACGCGCTCGGTGACGCGATCGCCGAGGTGGCCGCCGACCGGTACGCCCGTACGCTCGTGGTCACCGGCGCGGGCACGGCGTTCTGCGCGGGCGCCGACCTGCCCGCGATGTTCGGCGAGCCCGGCCGCGGCGTCGCGGAGATCCGCGCCGACCTGCACCGCGTCTACGACAGCTTCCTGCGGGTACGGGCGCTGCCGATCCCGACGATCGCCGCGGTGCAGGGACCGGCGGTGGGCGCCGGGCTGAACCTGGCGCTGGCGTGCGACACCCGGATCGTCGGGCCGAAGGCGAAGCTGATCGCGTCGTTCACGAAGCTCGGCCTGCACCCGGGGGGCGGCTGCACCTGGTTCCTCACCCGGGCGCTCGGCCCGGAGCGCGCCCTGCAACTGCTGCTCGACGGCGGGAGCGTGGACGGACCAGAGGCGGTACGCGTCGGGCTCGCCGCGACACTCGCCGACGACCCGCTGGCGGCCGCGCACGAGCGCGCCGAGCGGTGGGCGGCGCTGGACCCGGCGCTGGCCCGGGACATCAAGACGTCGGTGCGCACCGCGGAGACGTCCGGTTTCGCCGCCGCCCTGGAGTTCGAGTCGTGGGCGCAGGCGTCCTCGGCGACCGGGCCGGCGATCCAGGAGGCGGTGGCCGCGTTCCGCAGGTGAGCCGGCCGGCGTGAACCGGGCGGGGCGCTCCTGTGCGCCCCGCCCGGCGGCGTCTGCCGGTGGTTGCGGTCAGACCACAGCGGGCTGCGCCTCGACGGCCAGGGCGAGCGAGCCGAGCAGCGCGGCGTCCTGCGCGAAGTCCGACAGCACGATCTCCGGCGGGTACGGCAGCGTGTGGTTGAGCCGTTCGGTCAGCAGCTCCCGCACCAGGTCGTTGCCGGCGACGCTGCCGACCAGCACGATCCGCTGCGGGTCGAGCAGGAGGCAGCACGTCACCAGCTGGCGGGCCAGTTCGTCCACCCGGAGGCGGAGCTGCTCGCGTACCGGGCCGGGCTGCTCGGCGGCCGCGCACAGGCCGGCCGCCCGGCCGTCCACCCCGAGCCGCTGCGCCAGCTCGTCGAGGGCCCGGCCGGAGAATGTCGCCTCCAGCATCGGTTCCAGGCGGGGCGGCCAGCTGAGGTCGGTCAGTCCGTAGGCGATCTCGCCGGACGCGCCGTGGCGACCGGGCAGCACCTCGCCGTTGACGGTGACCGCCGCGGCCACCCCGGTCCCCAGCCCGACGACCAGTCCCGGGTCGGCGTCGCGCAGCGCGCCGAGCCGCAGCTCGGCGTGCGCGGCGGCCTTCAGGTCGTTCACCACCCGCACGTGCGTCAGGTTCAGGTGGGCGCGGACCGCGTCGGCCAGCCGCAGCCGCTCCCAGCCGGGGACGTTCGGCGCCAGCTCGATGCCGTCGTCGTGCACGATGCCGGGTGAGGCGATGCCGGCCGCGACGATGGTGCCGCCGGTCTGCTCGGCGAGGTCGCGCGCCCGGTCCAGCGCCCGGGTGAGGGCCTGCGGCGCGCCCTGCTCGGCGTTCGTGGGCAGGCGCTCGGAGACGAGCAGCCGGCCGTCGGTGTCACCCACGCCGATGGCCATCTTGGTGCCGCCGAAGTCGATGCCGAGCAGGCGCGGATTTGCCGGTCGTTCCATGGTGATGTCAGATCGCCCTTCGGGCCGTCGGTCCAGATCACGTGGTCGCCGCGACACGACGTCCGCGACCACGGCCAGCGGCGTCGGCCGGCCCGTCACTGGCCTGCCCTCGCCGTGACCGCCTCGGCGAGAGCCGCGTCGGCACGGGTCAGCCGGTCGCGCAACGCCTGCGCCCGCTCCTGCACCGCGTCGAGCATTGTAGACAGTCGTCCGACCTGGTCCCGGACGGCCGTCTCGCCGGGCCCGTCGGCCTGGGCCCGGCGCAGCACGAGTTCGGGGCGGACGGCGGCGGCCAGCAGGTCCCGTACCGCGGCGTCGTCGAGCGTCAGGCCGAGGTCGGCCGCGGTGGACCGGACCAGCTCCCCGGTCCAGGTGGCCGGAGCGCCGCCGCGTACCAGCCGGCCGAGCAGCGAGTGGGCGCCCCGGAACGGCACGCCGTGGCGGGCCAGCGCGTCGGCCGCCGCGGTGGTGGTGGCGCCGGAGGCGACGATCTCCTCACCGGACGGCGGGCGCAGCGGGTCAAGCTTCTCGATCAGGCCGCCGAGCAGCGAGAAGAACCGGTACGCCCGGTCGTCGCCGTCCCAGAGCCGGGCCTGCACGTCGGTGGTGGCGTTGTTGGAGTCCTCCCACCAGGCCGCGCCGACGTTGTTCAGCACGCTCGCCGCGTCGGCCGCCGAGGCGCCCGCCATCGAGACGAGGTGCTCCAGCACCACCGGGTTGCGCTTCTGCGGCATGATGCTGCTGCCCTGGGTGAACTCGCCGGGCGTGACCACCCAGCCCCAGCTCAGCCAGTCCATCAGCGTGCGGGCCAGCCGGGCGCCGGTGGCGAGCGCCTGCGCGTTGAGCGTGGCGACCCGGACGAGGTGGTCGGCGCCGGCCACCGCCTCGTACGAGTTGACGATGAGCTGGTCGAAGCCGAGCAGGTCGGCCAGTCGGCGGGGCGAGATGTCCAGGTCGGTGCCGGCGAAGGCGCAGGAGCCCAGCGGCGAGCGGTTCATCTCGTCCAGCAGGTCGGCGTACGCGGCGGCCTCACCGGCGAGCGC
This sequence comes from Micromonospora sp. NPDC049203, assembly GCF_043197215.1. Classification (NCBI taxonomy): domain Bacteria; kingdom Bacillati; phylum Actinomycetota; class Actinomycetes; order Micromonosporales; family Micromonosporaceae; genus Micromonospora; species Micromonospora sp. NPDC049203. The sequence goes on from NZ_JBICSV010000002.1 coordinate 356,650, forward strand.
CTCGGCGTAGCCGGCGAAGACGTGCCCGATGCTGGTCGGCTGGGCCGGGCGGCGGTGCGTGTAGCCGGTGATCACCACGTCGGCGTGCCGGTCCGCGCGGTCCAGCACGGTACGGCCGGTGGCCAGCAGCGCGTCGAGCACCTGGAGCAGCTGGTCGCGCAGCACCATCCGGAACACGCCGGCGTCGAGGTCGTTGCGGCTGCGCGCGAGCTGCACGCTCAGTTGCGACACCTCGATGCCGGCCGCGGCGGCGAGCCGCTTCTCCAGCGTGTAGTAGACGTCCTCGACGCTGCCGTCGTACTCCAGTTCCTCCGGCCGGTCGCCGGTGAGGGCGACCAGGCCTCGCAGCATCGTCGCGGCGGCCTCGTCGGAGATCAGTCCCTGCTCGGCGAGCATCACGACGTGGGCCTTGCTGGCCGTGACCATCGCCGGGTAGAGGTGGGCGACGTGGTGGTCGAACACGACGCGCAGATGGTGCTGTTGGTAGACGGTCAGTGACGGGCTCATGGTGGCCTCCCGAGGTGGTGCGTTGTCGTGCGGCGTGCCGCGCGTGGTCATCCGGTCGTCCGGTCCGGCCGGTCGGCGCCGGGCGGCCCGGGCAGCGGCGCGGCCAGCCACGCCTCGACCAGCTGGCGCAGGCGGGTGCCGGCGGTGACGCGGATCCGGTCGCCGGCCTCCCGGCCGGCCAGCGAGACGTGGCCCGACCAGCCCTGCCAGGGATCCGGCCGCGACTCCACCAGCACGTACGGGTACGGGGTGGGCAGTTTCGGTTTCGGCGGCAGGTCCGGCGCCGCGTCCAGGCGCACCGCGTCCGGGTCGAAGCCGAGCACCGCGGAGCTCTCGTACGCGCCGCCGTGTCCCCGGGCCGGCAGCTCACCGAACATCTCGGTGGTCTCGTCCGGGCCGACGAGCTGGAACCAGTTCACCAGCATCATGCTGGCCCGGTGCCGCCCGGACACCCACTCCATCGCGGCGCGGACGGTCGACATGTTGGCGTCGTGCCCGTTGACCACGAGCACCCGGGTGAAGCCCGCCTCGACGATGCCGGCGAGCACGTCGGCGAGGTAGCCGACGGCGATCTCCGGCCGCAGCGCCACGGTGCCCGGCCACTGCCGGGTCTGGCCCGGGCAGGCGGCGTACGGCGTGGCCGGGAACAGCACCGCCCGGGCGGACCCGGTGGCCAGTTCCCCGGCGAAGCCCTCGGCCAGGATCAGGTCGGTGCCGATCGGCAGGTGCGGACCGTGCCACTCGACCGCGCCGACCGGCAGCACCGCCAGGTCGGCCGCCTCGGTCACGGCGGCGAACGCGTGCCCGGGCACCCGGGTGACCGGGAGCAGCCCTCCCCCGGTCCGCCACCGCTCGATCAGTTCGTCCACTGCTCGGCCCTCCGGGTCGCGGTGCGGCTGCTCTCCAGCCGCCCGGAGAACCACATCACCACGAAGATGAGCAGCACCTGGAGCATGCCGTAGGCGGCCGCGGTGCCCAGCTCGAAGCTGTACATCCGGTTGTTGATGGCGACCGAGATCGGCACCGTCGACGAGGTGTAGATGAGCACCGAGGCGACGAACTCGCCGACACCGTGCACGAACGCCAGCAACGCGCCGGCGAGCACGCCGGGCAGCATCAGCCGCACGGTGATCGTGTAGAACGCGCGCAGCCAGGAGGCGCCCAGGTTGCGCGCCGCGTCCTCCAGCGACGGGTCGATCAGCGCCAGCGTCGCGGAGCTGGACCGGAACACGATCGGCAGGAACCGCACGAAGTAGGCAAGCGGCAGGATCCAGAACGTGCCGACCAGCACCTGCCCGAAGCTGAAGGCGTTGCCGGTGCTGAACGCCGAGATCAGGTTGATCGCCACGACGGTGCCGGGCAGCGCCCAGGCGATCATCACGGCCACGTCGAGCAGGCCGCGCCCGACGAACGTCAGCCGCCGCACCGCGTACGCGACGAGCACGCCGATGACCACGCAGCCCACGACCGCGAGGAGGCTCATCTGCACCGAGTTGAGGATCGGCTGGAACGCCTTGGGGTCGGTGAAGATGGTGACGAAGTTCTCGAAGGTGTACGTCGGCGGCAGCACCTCGGTGGTCCAGGACCGGTCCTCGGAGAACGCGACGAGCGCGATCGCGCCGACCGGGGCGAGCAGGACCAGCGTGGCCAGCACCGAGGCGAGCGGGGCCAGCCAGCGGCCGATCGGGTTGGTGATCTCCCGCCGGACCGCCGAGACGCCCTTGGACTGGGACTGGTAGTTACGCCGCCCCTCGTACCAGCGCATGCTCAGCAGGAAGATGATCGAGACGATGCCGAGCACGGAGGCGTACGCGGAGGCCATCGGCAGGTCGCCGTTGGTGCGGTTGATGTAGATCTGCATCGTCATGGTCTGGCTGACGTTGAACAGCAGCGGCGCGGTGTAGGACGCCAGCGACGTCATGAAGACCAGCAGCGACGCCGAGATCAGCGCCGGGGTGAGCATCGGCAGCAGGACGGTGCGCCACACGCGTACCCGGCCCGCGCCGAGGTTGTACGCCGCCTCCTCGACCGACGGGTCCATGCCGGCCAGCGCCGCCGAGGCGGCCAGGAAGAAGAACGGGTACATGGTGAACGTGTGCACCACCAGCACGCCGGCGATGCCGTCGAAGGCAAGGACCGGCTTGTCGGTGCCGAGCAGCGCCTGGAGGCCGCGCGGCACGATGCCGATGTTGCTGTAGAGCAACTGGAAGGACACGGCGCCGATCAGCGGCGGCAGCGCCGCCGGCACCAGGATGAACGCCTCGATGAGCCGCCGGCCGCGGAAGTGGAACCGCTTGAGCAGGAACGCCATCGCCACGCCGACGACGCCGCAGAGCAGCACGCTCGCGGCCGAGATGAACAGCGAGGTGAACAGCGACTCGCGGGCCACCCCGGAGGAGGAGAGGAACTGGAGGTAGTTGTCGCTGCCGTTGGCGCTGACGCTCTCCCGGAAGGTGGCGAACATCGGCTGGACGACGAAGCCCCAGAGCACCAGGACCAGCGGCAGCACCAGCAGGTAGGGGAACCATCGGGAGTTCGCCCCGCCGGCCAGGCGCCGGCCGAGGGCCGCCGCCCAGCCGGGGGCGGTCGGGGTCGCAGCGGTCACGGCTTGACCACCCAGAGCCGCTCCGGTGTGAGCCGCAGGCCCACGACGTCGCCGAGCGCGATGCCGGCGGGCGCGTCGACCAGGGCGGCCATCACGTCGTCGCCGTCGACGTCGACGGTCACGTGGGTGGCCATGCCGGTGAACTCGACGTGGCTGACCCGGCCGCGCATGGCCGCAGTCTCGTCGTCGCCGCCGAGCGCGATGTGCTCGGGGCGCGCGGAGACCAGCGCGGTGTCGCCCTCGGCGAGACCGTGTCCGGTGGGCGCGCCGATCTCGATGGTGGCGCCGCCGGGCAGGCGTACCCGGACGCGCTGCTCCGTCGCGCCGGTCACCGGCAGGCTCAGCACGTTGCTGCGTCCGATGAACCGGGCCACGAACGCGTTCGCGGGCTGGTAGTAGACCTCGTGCGGGGTGCCGACCTGCTGGACCCGGCCGGACTCCATCACGGCGATCCGGTCCGACATCGCCATCGCCTCGGCCTGGTCGTGCGTGACGTAGATCGAGGTGGTGCCGCTCTCCCGCTGGATGCGCCGGATCTCGGCGCGGGTCTCCTCGCGCAGCTTCGCGTCGAGGTTCGACAGCGGCTCGTCGAGCAGCATGGTGCGGGGACGGATGACCAGGGCCCGCGCCAGCGCGACGCGCTGCTGCTGGCCGCCGGAGAGCGCGTCGATGCGACGGTCGCCGTACCCGGCGAGGTGCACCTGGGCGAGCGCCTCGGTGACCCGGCGGGCCTGCTCGGCGCGGGAGACCCGGCGGACCTTGAGCCCGTACGCGACGTTCTGCGCCACAGTCATGTGCGGGAACAGGGCGTAGTTCTGGAACACCATGCCGGTGTCCCGCTTGTTCGGCGTCCAGTGGGTGACGTCGTCGTCGCCGAAGTGGATGTGACCGGACGTCGGGAAGTAGAAGCCGGCCACCATGCGCAGCGTCGTCGTCTTGCCACAACCGCTCGGTCCGAGCAGCGTGAAGAACTCGCCGGCTCCGATGGTGACGGTGACGTCATCGACCGCCGCGGAGTCGCTCGACTTGGCGAAGCGCTTACTGACCGCCGTCAGTCGGACATCGATCATTTCGTGGGTCCTTCCAGGACGAAGCCGGGCCGTGCCGAGGCACGGCCCGGTTCCGAGCGTCTTAGCCCTTACCCTTGATCTGGGCGTTCCAGTGGGTGATCCAGGCGGTCTCGTTCTTGCCGATCACGTTCCAGTCGACGTCCATCGGCTTGAGGTCGAGCTTGGTCAGCCACTCGGGCTTCTCGGCGATGTCGACGGCGGGGATCTGGAAGTAGTCCTTGGCCAGGCTGGCCCGCAGCGAGTCGTCGAACAGGAACTCGAGGAACTTCTTCGCGCCCTCGCTGTTGCCGCCCTTGACCGCCGCGACGCCGTCGACGAGCACCGGCGCGCCGGAGGCCGGCATCACGTAGCCGAAGGGCATCTTCTCGTTGGCCTGCAGCAGGATGTCCTGGAGGTTCCAGGCGCTGACCACGCCCTGCTCACGCGACATCTTCAGGTAGAGGTCGCTGGGGTTGGCGGCGTACTCGACGGTGTTGGCGTCGAGCTTGCGCAGCCAGTCGTAGCCGGGCTGCGGGTTGGACCCGTCGGCCGTGAAGCGCTGGATCATCGAGGCGTAGATCGAGCGCATGGTGCCGGAGGCGGCCACGTCCCGGATGATGATCTTGTCTTTCCACTTCGGGTCGACCAGGTCGTCCCAGTCCTTCGGCGCGGTCTCCGGGGTCAGCGCCTTGTTGTTGTACATGATGACCTCGGGCAGCAGGATCTCGCCGAACCAGCGGCCCTCGGCGTCCTTGTACCGCGCGTCGATCTTCGAGGCGAAGGACGGCTGCCAGGACTCCAGCAGGCCCTCCGACGCGCCGGCGGCGAGGCCCTGCTGGGTGCCGCCCCACCAGACCGACGCCTGCGGGTTGGCCTTCTCGGCGCGGACCCGCTCGAGCACCTCCTGGGCGCCCATGTTGAGCACCTCGACCTTGCCCTTGTACTCGGGGTTCTTGGCCGTGAACTGCTCGACGACGTAGTCGGTGACCGACTTGTCGCGGGCGCTGTAGATGACGACCTTCTCGGCCGACGCGGAGCCGGAGGAGCCGGTGTCCTTGTCGTCGTCGCTGCTGCCGCACGCGCTGACGGCAAGCAGTGCGCTGAACGCGACGGCCAGGGCCAAACGACGTTTCATTGGTACCTCCATTTTGCGGGGGAACTATCGGAAGCGGGGAAAGTCGGTGTGCGATCCCGTCCCGGGACCGGGGTGTGCCGCATCGCGCCGCGACCGGCCGTCCGGCGTACGGACGCGGTCGCCGCGAGGACGGCGGTGACGATGGGGTGGGTGTGGTGTCGGGGCCGGGGTCAGGGGTAGTCGGGGGCCGGGGTCGGGTGGTGGTCAGGGAAGCGAGGGTCGGGGCACCGCGGCCGAGAGCGCGTAGCTGATCGCTCCGTGCAGCACGGCCTGGTCGCCCAGGGTGGCGCGGCGCACCTCGGTGGGGGCCGGCGTCCGGGCGGAGACGAGGGCCTGGAGCTGGTCCAGGGCCGCGTCGTCGAGTTCCGCGGCGGCGCCGCTGAGCAGCACCAGCCCCGGATCGACCACGCAGGCACAGGAGAGGATGAGCCCGGCCCAGGCGCCGAGCACCTCGTCGAGGTAGTCGCGGGCCGGCGCCGAGGTCGCGGCGAGCCGGCTCAGCTCCCGCACCGGCGACTCGGGCCGGCGGCCCGGGTTGAGCGCGACCACCCGCTCCGCTATGGCGTTCACCGACCACTGGGCCTCGAACTCGCCCACACCGGTGTAGCGGCGCTCGGTCGCGCCGCCCAGCGGCAGGAAGCCGACCTCGCCCGCGGCCCCGCTGGCGCCGCGGCGGACCTTGCCGTCGAGCACGAGCCCGGCGCCGATGCCGTCGGCAACGTGGATCAGCAGCAGGTTGGCCACGTCCGCGCCGGCGCCGGCGACGCACTCGCCGGCGGCCATGAGGTTGACGTCGTTGTCGACGACCACCGGTACGCCGAGCCGCCGCTGCACCGACTCGCCGATCGGCCACGCCTCGACCAGTCCGACCGACGGCGCGAGGCGTACCGCGCCGTTGCTGGACACCCCGGGCACCGCGATCGCGACGCCGCGAAGCGACGGCAGGTTGTCGCCGACCAGGTCGAGCACGAACTCGCAGACGGTCTCCACCACGTCCGCGCCGAGACGCGCGACGCGGTGCGCGATGACCGCGCCCTCGCTGTCGGCGATCTCGCAGCTGATCCGGGGCGGCTCCAGCGACACCGCCGCGACGAGCTCGGCGCGGGGGTTGAACTCGAGCATCTCCCGGGGCCGGCCGGTGGTGGGCGCGCCAGGGCCGCGTTCGATGAGGTAGCCCTCGGCGACCAGCTCCCGCACGAGCGCGGTCACGGTGGCCGCCGAGAGGCCGGTCATCTCGGCGAGGTCCACCCGGGACAGCCGTCGGGCCTGCCGGGCGGCCAAGATCACCGAGAGACGCTTGATCTCACGGGACCGCTCACGGCTGACCGGGCTGGTCGGGGCTTTGTCAGACACGCTTTCTTCCTAGTGAGAAAAAAGTGTGGCGTCAAGTAACGAGATGATCTCGACGCTCCGACCAGGAAATTTTTGGGAAGCCGCAAGCCGGGCGGGCCGGGGCCACCCCGACATGGCGCGCAAAATTGGGCCCTCGCGTCCACATTGGCCCCGCAAACCCGGACAAAGTATTTCCCGCGCCTGCTGCCGCTTCGACACACAGACCGCTGAGCTGGGCGGATCGTTTCTTCGAATAAGGAAGAAAGTCGGCGAGGGCTATTGACGACACCTCCGCAAGATCCCTAGGTTACGGCCCGAAGGCCTTCCGGTGGATCGACCCGTTCCCACCGTCTGCACCGCTCACGCCGTGACGGTGCGCGTAACCACCATCCCGTTGTCGAGCACCACGACCAGTGAGGACGCGTGGTCCTCAGTGGACAGCTGTCCGTGTCACGGACCCGACGCGAGCCACCGGGTCAGCCGGCCCGCGCCGGGTCCGTGACCGTCCCCCAGCCGCAGCACTCCCGCTTCGAGACGAAGAGGTATGCCCATGAGATGGCGCACCAGCGCGGCGATCGCCATGTGCGGTCTGCTGTCGTTGGGCCTGGCCACTCCGGCCCAGGCCAACCCCCAGAACGCAGCACCGAAGAAGTCCGACAAGCCCGTCGACCTGGACATCATGTTCATCGGCGCCCACCCGGACGACGAGGCCGGCCAGCTCGGCATGCTCGGATACTGGAACGAGTATCACGGCATGAAGGCGGGCGTCATCACCACCACCCGCGGCGAGGGCGGCGGCAACGCCACCGGTCTCGAAGAGGGCCCGGAGCTCGGCATCCTGCGGGAGGCCGAGGAGCGCAAGGCCGTCGGCTGGGCCGGCGTCGAGCACATCTACAACCTGGACGCGCTCGACTTCTGGTACACCGCCAGCGCCCCGCTGACCGAGGAGGTCTGGGGCCACCAGGAGACGCTGTCCCGGATCGTGCGGGTCCTGCGGACCACCAAGCCCGAGGTCATCCTCACGATGAACCCGTCGGCGACGCAGGGCAACCACGGCAACCACCAGAAGGCGGCCATGCTGGCCGTGGAGGCCTTCTACGCGGCGGCCGACCCGAAGGCGTTCCCGGACCAGATCAAGAAGGAGGGCCTCGCGCCCTGGCGGGTCTCCCGCATCTTCCAGACCGGCGGCAGCGGCACCGCCAGCAACGGCCCCGCCTGCGAGACCACGTTCACGCCGGCCGAGGCCAGCAACGTCGTCTTCGGCACCTGGCAGGGCTACGAGTCGGCGCGCCACGACGGCAACCGGTGGAACACGGTCCAGACCTGGGCCCGCCGGGAGTACGTGTCGCAGGGCTGGGGCAACAGCTCCTTCCCGACCACCAACCCCGACGCCATCGGCTGCAACCGGCTGACGCTGATCGACACCCGCACCCCGTACCCGGACCCGAACGTCGGCGCCGGCACGGGCGCGCTCCAGGGCGCCACCGTGCGCGCCCCGGGCGGCCTGCCGCTGGGCACCGAGGTCCATGTGCGTCCGCGCACCTGGGAGGCCGTCGCGGGCCAGCCCATCAAGGTGGACACCGTCCTGTACGCCGAGAAGGCCATCCCGGGCGCCAAGGTCACCCTGAACGTGCCGGCCGGCTGGACGGTCAGCGGCAACGGCGAGGTCGGCACGCTGACCCCGCGTAAGCAGGTCGTGAAGACCTTCACCGTCACGCCGCCCGCGCAGGTCGAGGTGGGCACCCGCTTCAAGCTCGACGCCACGCTGACCAGCAAGAAGGACGGCAGCGGCACCAGCAGCGCCCGGGTTCAGGGCACCGCGCCGGTGCGCGGCACGCTGGAGCCGCTGGAGGAGATCGCCGACTTCCGCGCGTGGGCCGTGCGGAACAAGACCCAGCAGCTCGACGCGCTCATCGAGTCCCTGCTGAACATCCCCAGCGGTGGCACCCGCAGCGTCAAGGTCAACCTGACCAACCACGGCACCCGCGTCGAGTCCGGCGCGGTCAAGCTGAACGTCCCCGCCGGCTTCTCGGTGGCCGAGCAGCAGGTGCCGTACAGCGGGCTGCAGCCGGGCGCCAGCACCTCGGTGACGTTCACCGTCACCAACACCGACACGTCGCTGCCGACGGCCAACCGGGCGCCGGACAACGGCGCCTACCGGGTGCAGATCGAGACCAGCTACACCGGGGGCAGCGCCAGCGAGCCCGGCGCGTTCAACCTGGTCCCGGTCACCACGATCCCGAAGGCCACCACCGCGCCGACTGTGGACGGGCACGCCCACGACCACGAGTACACCGGCGAGGTCATCGACATCTCCACCCGCTGGGAGGGCACCGCCGCCCCGGCGTCGGACATCTCCGGCACCGCCCAGCTGACCCACACCGACGACGCCCTGTACGCCCTCTTCACCATCACCGACGACGTGCTCGGCACCGTCCTGCCGCCGGAGGACTGCAAGCGTCCGCGGCGTAACGACAACATCGAGTTCGGCATCGACCCGCGCGGCAACTCGGCGAACACCTCCACCGTGTTCAACATGGCGCTCTTCCCGGCCACGAACGACCCGGCCAACGGGAACCCGCCGTGCTTCGCCCGGGAGCGGGACAACCACCAGGGCGGCCCGGAGACCGCGCCGGGTGTGGAGATCGCCTCCGTCGTGACCAGCAACCCGTACACGGGGTACCGGATCGAGGTCAAGATCCCGTTCAGCGTGCTGCCGGACACCATCGACCCGAACCGGATGGGCCTGAACATCCTGGTCAACGACTCGGACACGCAGGACCTGACCGCGCAGACCCGGGTCGGCTGGTCGACCTGGAGCGGCGTACGGGCCGACCCGTGGCGCTGGGGCAACGCGACGCTGCCGGACCTGGCGGCGAAGCCGTCGGCGCCGAAGGCTCCGATCATGCCGGACACCGCGGCGCTGAGTGTCGACTCGCCGCAGACCCTCCTGCAGTCCGTCTCGGACGGGGTGGCGCCCGGCGGCTACGCCAAGCTGCCGGACGACACCGTGAAGATCAAGAAGGTCACCCACACCGCGAACAAGGTGTCGGTCCAGCTCCAGGTGAAGAAGGCGGGCACCGCCCGGGCCTTCGTCTGGGACGGCACCCGGGTCGTGGCGCAGGCCAAGGCCGACCTGCGCAAGGAGGGCACGCTCGTCCTGCCGGTGACCGGGTCGCTTCCGGCCGGCACCTCGCTGCTCGTCTCGTACGAGCACGACGGCGCCACCACCGCTTCGGCGAAGACGCTGAGCTGACCGGACGGTGAGCGCGTCGACCTGACGCGTGCGCCGCGATGGGCCGGGCCGGCAGGCCCGGCCCATCGTGCCGTCGTACTACCCGGACCGTGAGCCGATCGGCGGACCGGCGCCGATCGCGGCCGGCGCCTCGGCCGGCTCTCGCCACCAGCGGCGTGACGCCAGCGCGGCCAGCCCGGCCCCGGCGGCGTTGAGCAGGACGTCGTCGACCGAGGAGACCCGGTCCAGCCGCAGGACGTACTGCGCCACCTCGACCACTACCGAGCAGCCGGCGGCGAGCGCCAGGATCCGCGGCACCGATGCCAGCGCCGCGAACCGCAGCGGGGCGAAGAACCCGAGCGCCGCGAAGACCAGCAGGTTGCCGACGATCTGGACCGTCACCGTCAGCGGCCCGCTCGCGAGGACGGTGAGCAGGTCCCGCAGCGGCACCAGGCTCACCCGGCCGGGGACGGCACCGGCCCGCTCCCCCGGCAGCATGATCATCCAGACCCAGGGCGCGGTCCCGTAGACGATGCCCACCTCGGCCACCGACCTGCGCCATACCGCCGCCCCGGCGCCGCGCCGGCGGGCCAGGAGCCACACCGCGAGCGCGGCGGCCGGCAACGCGGCCACCGTGACGAGCACGACCCCGGTGATCGTGCCGAACCAGCCGTGCCATCCCGCGACCACGCCACCTCCACCTCCGTCCGGCCGGCGGCCGTCCGGGTGCCATCCTGCCTCCCGCCGCGCGTCGTCGTCAGCGAGCACCGGCCGGTCCCGTCGAGTACGCGGGGAGCCCGGCCGGCACGCCCCCGGTCCTCACCCGTCGGCGCGGGCCGCCGGCGGCGTGGCCATCCGGTGATTCTGGCCGGGCACCCGGAAGTGGTGGAACGTGACGGTGGCGCTGAGATCGAGCGCGTGCACCCAGTGCCACCACCCGACCGGCACCAGCAGCATCTGCCCCGGTTCGAGCACGGTCTCCAGCACCGTCGCCTCGGCGTACCGGGGATGGCGGTCGAAGTCCGGCCGCGCCGCGTCCACCGCGCTGAACGTCCCGCCGCGGGGGTGGACCAGATGCCGCTGGTACGACGGCACCAGCCGGACGTGCTTGCGGCCGAGCACCTGGCAGAGCAGCACCGTGCTGTTGTCCACGTGCAGCGGCGTCACGGTGCCCGCCGGTCCCAGCAGCAGGTGGCCGCCGCCGGCCGGGTCGACGAGGTGCGCGGGCGGCCGCACGTCGGCGGCGAGCGCCCGCAGCGCCCCGTTCCAGTTCTCGTTGCGGGGCACCATGTAGTAGTCGTTCGTCCGCGCGCCGGAGCCGAGCATCGCCAGGTAGTCGACGAAGGCCATGGTGGTGCGGTGCCTGTCGTACTGCCAGGCGTGGTCGGGGTTCGCCTCCCGGCCGGTCATCACCTCGACGACCGCGTCCGGGCAGCTCCGGGCCATCCGGTCCAGTGTCCAGTCCAGCGCCGGCCAGTCCGCCATCAGGCCGTCGAGCACGACCGGCCGGTTGCCGTAGTAGTAACGGCCGAAGAACTCCTCGGCGGTGATGTCGGCCCGGCGCTCCAGGACGCGGCCCCCGTCGTCGTCGCGCAGCACCCGGTAGGTGTCCAGCACCGACTCCATCCAGTCGTAGCGCAGCGCGAGCCGCCGGCAGACGGCGAAGTACGGATGGTCGGCGAGCGCCGCCAGCTCGGCGTCGACGGCGTCGGCGTCCGCGCCGCCGGCCACGGCCGCCGCCCGGGCCTGCCCGGCGGCGACTCCCATCGCCAGGTTCTCGGCGAGCCACTCCCGCCAGACGGGGAGCAGGCCCGGCGCGGCGGCCACGGTCACCGGGTGGCCTCGACGGACGGAGCGGCCGGCGCGGACGGCCGTAGTGCCAGCACCACGGCGTCGACGCGGCCGTCGGTGGGCGGCGGGGTGAGCCGGGGCGCCCGGGTGTACTCGGAGCAGTTGACGTAGGAATTCTTGACGTGGGCCGGGATGTGGTCCGGCGTGGTTTCGGTCATGCCGGGCAGTCAAGTGGAGAGGCGTCCCGGTCCGCCAGGGACGCCGATCCCGTCCGGCCCGGGACGCCGCCACCACGCCGCACGGCCGATCCCCGGTCCCGTCCCGGCCGGGACATCCGCCCCCGGCCGCCGGGACACCCCCGCCCGGCCCGCCATCCGGCTCACTCCGTTCAGGTGGTCCCCGGCGCCGTGCGTCCTGACACAGTGGACCCGACATGCGTGACGACTTCCGTACCCGGAGGGCGGTGGCCTGGGCGGTCCTCGCCGCCACCGGCGTGCTCACCCTCGGCGCGGTCGCCGGCTGGGCGGTGGCGACTCCCCCGTTCACCGCCACGCAGCTCTACTCGCTCGTCGACCTGCTCGACGGCGTCGTCTACGGCGCGGTGGCGTGGCTGATCCTGAGTCGCCGGCGCAGCGGCGGCCGGCTTCCGGGGTGGATCGCCACCGCGACAGCGCTCGGCGGCGCGCTCGCCGCGTGCTGCGGCCAGTGGCAGCTCGCCGTCGGCGGGCCCGCGCTGTTGACCGCCCTGCACCACTGGGCCTGGGTGCCGGGCCTCTACTCGCTCGTCGTGGTCATGCCCTGGCTGCTGCCGGAGCGGCCACCCGGCCGGCTCGAGCGGATCGCCGTCGCGGCCGGCCTCGGGTACGTGGCGCTGACGGTGGCCGTCCTCGTCACCGCGCCGCCTCCGGTGGGCGTGGTGCCGCTGACGCCGGAACTGCGCGAGGCACGCGCCGCGCTGCTGCTACAGCTGTCGCCCGTGCTGCCGTACGCGCTGGTCGTGCTCGGCGTGCTGGCCGCCGCCGGCGTCGCGTGGCGGTGGCGGCGCGGGGAGCCCACACGGCGCAACGGCCTCGGCTGGGTGACCGCGGGCAGCGCGCTGCTCACCCTGGCCTTCCTGACCACGCTCCTGCCGCCGGCGGTGGCGCCGCCGACCGCGCCCGCGCTGCTGATGCTCGCCTCCCAGGCGTTCTTCCCCGCCGCGGTGGCAGTGGTGGTGCTGCGCCAGCAGTTGTGGGGAATGCGGCTGGCCGTGCGGCGCACCCTGGTCTGGTACCTGATGACCGCCATGGTGATCGCCGCCTACTGCGTGGCGGTCGCGTTTCTCGACCGGCTGCTGCCGCGGGCCGTGCCGCTGCCGCAGCTGCTGGTCACCGGCGCGATCGCGGCCGCGTTCCAGCCGGTCCGCGCGCTCGTGCAGCGACGGGTGGACGGCCTCGTGCACGGTGAGGCGCCCGAACTCCTGCTGCACCGCGTGGTGCGCAGCGGCGGCAGCACGAGCGACATCGGCGCGGCGGTGGCCACCGCGCTACGGCTGGCCGACGTGCTGATCACCGAGGACGAGGCGCAGCCGCCGCCGCGTGAGGGCGGCCCGCCGGTCACCGTGCCGCTGCTGCGGGGCGACCGGCTCGTCGGCCACCTGCACGCCTGGCCCCGGCCCGGCGAGCTGCTCGACGAGCGGGCCGGCGAGGCGCTCGCCGTGCTCGCCCCGGTGGTCGCCGCGATGGTGGAGCTGGTCGGCACCAACCGGGATCTGGCCCGGTCGCGGCAACGGCTGGCGGAGGTACGCGACGAGGAGCGCCGCTCCCTGCGCCGGGACCTGCACGACGGCCTCGGGCCGGCGCTCAGCGGCATCGGACTGGGCCTGGCGGCCACCCGCAACCTGCTGCGCCGCGACCCGGACCGGGCCGAGGAGCTGCTGGACCGGTTGACCGAGGAGCTGACCGCCCGGGCTGCGGAGGTGCGGGAGATGGCACACGGACTGCTGCCTCCGGTGCTCGCCGACGGCGGGCTGCGCCCCGCCCTGGACGTGCTGCGCGCGCAGTACGCGCGGGCCGGGCTGCGGATCGTGATGCGGGCTCCCGCCTCGCTGGACCCGCTGCCGGAGCCGGTCGCCACCGCCGCGTACGGCGTCACCGCCGAGGCGGTGCGCAACGTGCACCGGCACGCCGGTGTGGACACCTGCACCGTGTCGCTGGACCGGCGGCCGGACCTGCTCCGGGTCACCGTCACCGACGAGGGCCGGGGGGTGGCCGCCGGGCCGGTCCGCCCGGGCGTGGGCCTACACGCCATGCGGGAACGGGCGCAGGCGGTCGGCGCGACGCTGACCGTCGGACCGGCCGCCTCCCGTGGCACCACCGTCTGCCTGACCGTCCCCCTGGAGCGCCGGTGACCGACCGCCCGATCCGCGTCGTCGTGGTGGACGACCACCCGGTCTTCCGGCTCGGCATGAGCGCGCTGCTGGACACCCTCGACGGCATCGAGTGCGTCGGCGAGGCCGCCGACGCGACCGGGGCCGGGACGCTCGTCGACCGGGCCCGGCCCGACGTGGTGCTGATGGACCTGCATCTCGGTCAGGGATCCGGGATCGAGGCCACCCGCGCGCTGAGCCGGGCGCACCCGGAGGTCCGGGTGCTGGTGGTGACCATGCTCAACGACGACGCCTCACTCGTCGCCGCGGTACGTGCCGGAGCGCGTGGTTACGTGCTCAAGGGCGCGTCGGCCGCGGACGTGGAACGGGGCATCAGGGGCGTGGCCGGCGGGGATCTGGTCCTCGGCGGTCCGCTCGCCGACCGCGCGGCCGCCCTGCTGGGCGCCCGCGCCGACGGCCCGTTCCCGGAGCTGACCGAACGGGAACGTGAGGTGCTGGACCTGCTCGCCCGGGGCCTGTCGAACCCGCTCATCGCACACCGGCTCGGGCTGAGCGCCAAGACGGTGCGCAACAACGTCTCCGCCATTCTGGTGAAACTCCGCCTCGGCAGCCGCGCCGAGGCGATAGCCCGGGCGCGCGACCACGGTATCGGTGTGCCGAACGCCCCGGAACTGCCTCCGTCCCGGGCCCGCTGACCGGCGGGCCGCGCAGTTCCGCTTTCCGATCCCGGGCGATTCCGCACCGGTGCCGGGTGCCGATTCCCGCGCACCTGACCAGGCCGGGAGCGGATCGGTAAAGAGCAGCACGCGCGAGGAATCAAAGCCTTCCCTAACGAAGGCAAGGCTCATCTTCGCCGAGCCCGGACACCACACGGAAACGGCGGTTAACCGCCACCGGCCCCGTATTCCGTTGTTAGGGTGAGCATGTCCGAACTGGCGGCCGACGGGTTTGCGAACCGGCCGCTCGGCAAATACCAGATGGCGTTCGAGCACCACGAGGCCGGCCTTTCCGTTCCGCCGGCCCGCATGACTTGGAGGCACCATGAAGACGCTGTTGCAGTCTCCGCCGGTACGTGAGTGCGCCGCCACCGCGTGCAGCTTCAACGACAACGGCTGTCACGCTCCCGCGATCACCGTCGCGGCGTCCGCCGACGCGGCCTCCTGCGCGACCTTCGTCGAGTCGTCGCTCAGCGGCGGGATCGCTGAGGTCACCGGCGCGGTGGGCGCGTGCGCGCGGGCCGAGTGCGTGTTCAACACCAACCTCGCGTGCACGGCCGAGTCGATCACGGTCGGGCCGGGCGCCACGGTCAGCGACTGCCTGACCTACCAGCCCGCCTGACGAATCCGGACACCGCGCTCGTACGGGTCACGACGGTCACCGTCGTGACCCGTACCGCGTGTGCGGCACCCGACCCGCCGTTGCACAGGTAAGCCTTACCTACTACCGTCTGACCTGGGCCGACATCACCCTTCCTGGCCAAGGAGACAGACATGGCGTTGCACCCCGCCGGGCGCCCGGCCCTGCCGGCCGGCGTCGCCCCGCTCATCGTGGGGCCGTCGGCGGTCACCGCCACGCCTCGCGACGCCGTCGCCGCCCGGTGCGTGCTGAGCGCCGCCTCCTCGCTGCGGCTCACGCTCGGCGACACCACAGCCGATCTCCTCCGCGCCCACGTCGTCCTCCCCGACGGCACGATCGTCCTGGCTGTCGACGCGATGAGCCGCACCGGTGGCCTGCTGGTCGCCGCGCGCGGCCACGGCGGCGCGGTACGCCTCGACGTGACCGACCTCGCCCCGGTCGCCGTACGCTCCCGGGTGCGGGCCCGGCTGCGGGTCCTCGGCACCGTCCGCCGCTTCGACCCGGCAGTCCTCGACGCCTGCGATCCGGTCACCGTCATGTCGCTGCTCGACCTGCCCCCGGTGGCGTTGTGGGCGATCGAGCCGGACGAGATCGTCCTCGACCGGGCCGCCGCTCCCGTCGCGGTGGACCCCGGCGCGTACCTCGCCGCCCGGCCGGACCCGATCGCCGTCGACGAGGCCGCCCACCTCGCGCACCTGGCCCGCTGCCACGGCGACGTCCTCGACCGGCTCGCCGCGCTCGTCGACCCCGCCGTCAGCACCGGCGCGACCCGGATCGTCCCGGTCGCGCTCGACACCGGCGGCATCGTGCTGCGCGCGGAGCGGGCGGACGGTCACGCCGACACCCGGCTGCCCTTCACCCGCCCGGTCACCTCGGGCACCGGCCTGGCCGAGGCGCTGCGGACGCTGCTCGCCCGCTAGCGGGCGAGGTGTGCGACGGTGACGGCGAGGCGGCGGGGCACGGCCGGGGGGCTTGCACGTTGATTAGATACCTGTCAACCTAGAGGCATGTCGAATCAGCAGCCGCCGATCCCCTTCGTCGACCTCGACGCCGACCCGTCGTGCTGCCCCTCACTGGCGCAGCGCCGGGTCCCGGCCGAGACGGCTGCGGTCCTCGCACCCGCCTTCAAGGCCCTCGGCGACCCGGTACGGCTGCAGCTGATGTCGATGATCGCCTCCGCCGAGGCCGGCGAGGTGTGCGTGTGCGACCTGACACCGGCGTTCGACCTGACCGGGCCGACGATCTCCCACCATCTCCGGACGTTGCGCGAGGCGGGCCTGGTCGACGCCGAGCGGCGGGGCACCTGGGTCTACTACCGCCCACGGCCGCAGATCCTGCGCCAGCTCGCCGGCCTGCTGTCGATCGATCCGGCCGCCGCGGCGCAGCGGTAGCCGCTGTGGCGCCGACACCCACAGGAGTACCCATGAGCACCCTCACCGGGGCCGGCCACGCCCCGCCGGTGGCGGCACGCCTGTCGCGCCTGGACCGGTTACTGCCGGTCTGGATCGGCCTGGCCATGGTCGCCGGCCTGCTGCTCGGCCGGATCGTTCCCGGCCTGGACGACGCTCTCGACGCCGTCAAGGTCGGCGGCATCTCCCTGCCCATCGCCCTCGGCCTGCTGATCATGATGTATCCGGTGCTGGCCAAGGTCCGCTACGACCGCCTCGACACCGTCACCGGCGACCGGCGTCTCCTGGTCTCGTCGCTGATCCTCAACTGGATCGTCGGTCCCGCACTCATGTTCGCCTTGGCCTGGGTGTTCCTGGCCGACCAGCCGGAGTACCGCACCGGTCTGATCATCGTCGGCCTGGCCCGCTGCATCGCGATGGTCATCATCTGGAATGACCTGGCCTGCGGCGACCGGGAGGCGGCAGCGGTCCTCGTGGCCATCAACTCGGTGTTCCAGGTCCTCGCCTTCGGCCTGCTCGGCTGGTTCTACCTGTCCGTGCTGCCGGGCTGGCTCGGTCTGGACGGCGCCGCGCTGGAGGTCTCCGGCTGGGACATCGCCGGCAACGTGCTCGTCTTCCTCGGCATCCCACTGCTCGCCGGCTATCTCTCCCGCCGCCTCGGCGAGCGCGCCAGGGGCCGCGACTGGTACGAGCGGCGATTCCTGCCCCGGGTCGGGCCCGTCGCACTGTACGGGCTGCTGTTCACCATCGTCGTTCTGTTCGCTCTGCAGGGCGAGGCCATCACCGACCGGCCGGTCGACGTGGCCCGCATCGCCCTGCCGCTGCTGGCCTACTTCGCCCTCATGTGGGCCGGCTCCTACCTGCTCGGCCGGGCCATCGGCCTGAACTACGAACGCACCACCACGCTGGCGTTCACCGCCGCGGGCAACAACTTCGAACTGGCCATCGCGGTCGCGATCGGCACCTTCGGGATCGCCTCCGGCCAGGCTCTCGCCGGTGTCGTCGGCCCGCTGATCGAGGTCCCGGTTCTCGTCGGCCTGGTCTACGTGTCGCTGTGGGCCCGCACCCGCCTGTTCGCCACGCCGGGAACCCGGCCATGACATACGGAGGCCCGATGAGCGGCAAGCCCAGCGTCCTGTTCGTCTGCGTGCACAACGCCGGCCGGTCCCAGATGGCCGCCGGGTGGCTGCGCCACCTCGCCGGCGACACCGTCGAGGTCCGGTCCGCCGGCAGCGCACCCGCCGACCGGGTCAACCCTGCCGCCGTCGAGGCCATGCGGGAGGTCGGCATCGACATCACCGGTCAGACCCCCCGGCTCCTCCGGTACGAGACGGCGGAGTCCTCGGACGTCATCGTCACCATGGGCTGCGGTGACGCCTGCCCCGTCTTCCCCGGCAAGCGGTACGAGGACTGGAAGCTCGACGACCCCGCAGGCAAGGGCGTCGACGCGGTGCGTCCCATCCGGGACGAGATCCGCACCAGGGTGGAACGGTTGCTCGCCGAGCTGCGCCCCGATGCCTGACACCGCCCGTACGGTCACCCGCCGGCGTCGCACTGACGGTGGTCCGGTCCTGGTTGCACCGGCACGCGGCCGGAGTTGGTGCAACGATGCAGGCGTGGGAACTGCGAAGACTGCCACCCCTGCCATCTCGCCGCTCGCCGGTGAGCCGATCAAGCGCGCCGACGCCGAACGGCTCGCGGGAGTGCTGAAGGCGTTCGCCGATCCGGCCCGGCTACGCCTGCTCAGCCTGATCCAATCCGCTCCGGACGGCGAGGCGTCCGTCAGCGACCTCACCGCGCCGCTCGGTCTCTCCCAGCCGACGGTCAGCCATCACCTCCGGATCCTCACCGAGGCGGGCCTGATCGAGCGGGAGAAGCGGGGTGTGTGGGCGTACTACCGCCTGGTCCCGTCCGCGATCTCGGCGATCGCCGAGTTGTTGACGCCGCCTCGTAAACGGCCGACGAAGAAGGTCCGCTGAGCCGGGGACCGCAGAGCACCAGTACCCCGGCGCCCGCCGGCCCGGCCGCACCACGGCCGGTTCCGGCGACGCCGGTGGATCAGGCGTTGCGCGGGCGGTGGGCGACGGTGAGGACGTGGGTGGTCGGCCAGTCCAGCGGCCGGCCGTCCAGGTCGGTCAGCGACGCGACCGGCGCGATCCGGTTGTCGATCACCCAGTCGTTGCGGACCGGGGCCGAGGCCGGGCCGATCTCGAAACCCACCTCGGTGAGCAGGCCGGTCCAGTCGGCGAAGCTGAGGCCGCAGAACTGCTCCCTCGTCTCCGACAGCCAGTTGTCGGTGTAGTCCTTGCGGGTCAGGTAGTCCATCGCCGCGCCCAGGGCGATGCGGACCGCGCCGCCGGCCAGCGGCTCGTAGGCGAGGCCGAACGCGAAGTCCACGGCGAACTGGTCCAGCCGCGCCCGCGTCGACAGTCCGGAGACGTACCGCCTGACCTCGGCCGAGGACAGGTCGGCGAGATCCCGGCGCGGTGTCGCCGGGTTGTCCCCGTCGTCGGTGGCGAGCCGCAGGATCACCGGCCGGACGCCGTCGTCGGGTCCGCACACGTCGCTGTTGATCCACACGCCGCCGGGTGCGGTGTGGTCGTGGATGCGGCGGGCGAACTCCAGCAGCGACTCCCGCTGCCGCCCGTACGACCAGATCTCGTGGGTGAGCGCGAAGGTGAGTGTGGTGTCCACCGAGCGGTCCTTGAACACCGCGCCGCCGAGCACGTTGCGCTGGAAGAAGTAGACGTTGGCGTTGCGGAACACGCCCTGCGCCTTCTTGTGCAGGCACTCCTGGTAGAGGTGGCGGGCCACCTCCACGCCGATCAGGTCGCTCTCCCGCAGCGCGGCCTCCCGGTCGGCCAGCTCCAGCACCGAGCCCGCGCCGCAGCCGATGTCCACGATGCGGCCGGGCTGCACGTACCGGCGCACCGAGTCCCACTTGCGGTGCGCGGCCGAGGCGAACGCCTCCACGTACGTCCGGTAGTCGCGGGTCACGGTGAGGCCGCCCTCGTCCCCGACCAGCGGGTCGTTCACCACCGACCGGATCGCCTCGACCAGCCGGTAGCGCTCGAACACGTCGATCGTCGCCGGGTGGGTGAGCGTACGCCAGGTCTCGTCGCCGGCGGCCAGGCGCAGCAGCACGTCCCACGGCCGTTCGGGCGTCTCCGGCAGGTCCGGGTCGGCCTCGACCGGCGCGATCGGGAAGCCGAGCCGCTCGTACAGCTCGGCGACCTCCGGGGTGGAGCAGGCCACCACCGTGTCGGCCGGGACGAGGTCGATGCCGGTGGCCACCGCGATGCTCTTGAGCGTCACCTCCGCGAACGCGTCCGTGTACGCGGTGTCGAAGATCGGCACGGCCAGCGAGCGCAGCCCGGTCAGCACGCTGAACCGCTCGATCGCGGCCTCCCGCCTGTGGTACGCGACGGGATTGCGACGGGTGTTCTCGTGGTTGGCCGACGTCACCGCCCAGACCACTGTGGCCTCGTCACCGGCGAGCCGACTCAGGTAGTCGGCCTGGAACCGGGTCAGCAGGTGGTGCCGCCCCGGGAAGAGCACGAAGCGGGTCGGCAGGTCGGTCATGGGCACCTCGCCTGGGCCGTGGAGCGGTCGGTGATCATACCGGGACGCGCCAGGAGCGCCACAGGTGCCCGTACCGGCCGTCGGCGGCGAGCAGCTCCTCGTGCGTGCCCTGCTCCACGATCCGGCCGTGGTCGAGCACGACGATCCGGTCCGCGCCGACCGCCTGGCTGAGCCGGTGCGCCACGATCAGCGTGGTCCGCCCCCGCGTGGCCGCGAGAGCCGCCCGGTCCAGGTCGCGGGCTCCGGCGCTGCCGGCCTCGGCGGTCGCCTCGTCCAGCACGGCCACGGCGGGCGCGGTCAGCACCAGCCGGGCCAGGGCGACCTGCTGGGCCTGCGCGGCGGTGAGCCGGTGACCGCCCTCGCCCACCGCCGTCGCCAGCCCGTCCGGCAGGGTACGCAGCCAGGTGGTGGCGCCGACCCGGTCCAGCGCGTCGAGCAGCTCGGCGTCGGTCGCGTCCGGGGCGGCCAGGCGCAGGTCCTCGGCGAGCGCACCGGCGAAGACGTGCACCTCCTGGCTGACCAGCGCCACGTCGCGGCGGGTGGTGGCCTCGCCCGTCCCGGTCAGCGGCACGCCGTCCAGGCGTACCGATCCGTCGGTGGGCGCGATGATCCCGGCGGCGATGCCGGCGAGCGTGCTCTTGCCGGCGCCGCTGGCACCGACGAGCGCGACCCGCTCCCCCGGCGCCAGGCGCAGCTCGACGTCGGCCAGCACCAGCGGGCCGTCGTCGTAGTGGTGCCGGCGCACCGTGACGTCCAGCGCCGCCGCGCCGCGCGGGCCGGCGGGCCGGGCGGCCGGGCCGGACGCGGTGGGTGGGCCGGACGCGGTGGGTGGGCCGGACGCGGCGGGTGGGCCGGACGCGGCGGGTGGGCCGGACGCGGCGGTTGGCGCGGTGTCGGGCAGCTCGGCCACGCCGACCAGCCGGGCGAGGCTCGCGCCGGCCTGCAACACCGAGTCGGACTCCATCAGCAGCAGGCCGATCGGGTTGAACAGGCGGTGGAAGTACAGCGCGGCGGTGGTCGCCGCGCCGACGGTGACCAGGTCGTCGCGGACCAGGAAGAACCCGGCCACCAGCACCGCGGCCAGGCCGAGGAACTCCGACCTGTTGATCCGCAGCCCGAAGCGGGTGTGCAGGTTGAAGATCTCCAGCGACAGGTCCCGCGCCACGCCGGAACGCTCGGCGATCGCGGCCACGTGCGCGTCCTCGGTCCGGTACGCGCGCACCGTCGCCGCGCCGCGCAGCGCGCCGGCCATCGCCTGCGTCCGCTCGCCGGTGGCGATCCGCTCCCGGGCGTAGTACGGCGCCGAGCGCCGCAGGTACCAGCGCAGCGCCAGCGCGTACGCGGGCGCGGCGACCAGCCCGGCGAGGCCGAGCCGCCAGTCCAGCGCGACCAGCCCGAACACGGTGAGCAGCACGGACAGCAGCGCGCCGACGAACGCGGGGCCGCTCACCGCGATCACGTTCGTCACCACCGCCACGTCGTCGCCGACGCGGGCCAGCAGGTCGCCCGTGCCGGCCCGCTCCAGCGTCGCGGACGGCAGGTGCAGCGCCCGGTCGAGGACGCGCTCACGCAGCCGGGCCAGCACCGTCTCGCCGAGCCGGGACGCGAGCGCGGCGCCGAGTGCGGTGAGCAGGCCGGTGAGCACCGCGGCGGCGGCGATCACCGCCACCCGGCCGGCGATCCGGGAGGCCGGGGCGTCGGCGATGACGTCGTCGACCAGGCGGCCGAGCACCCAGGGGGCGACCAGGCCACCCGCGGCGGCGACGACGAGCACCGTCGCGGCCGTGGCGCTGAGGCCCGGCCGTTCGCGGAACCGGGCGGCGAGCGTGGTCCAGGTCTGCCGGGCGGACGCGACAGGCAGCAACGTCCGGCCGGGGGTACGCGGGTCGGCGGTCACCGCAGTGTCTCCTCGCGGTAGCGGGTGTCCTCGGCGAGCAGGCGCTCGTGCGGTCCCTCGGCGGTCACCCGGCCGTCGGCGATCACCACCACCCGGTCGGTGATCCGCAGCAGGGCCGGGCTGCTGGTGACCAGCACCGTGCCCCGGGGCGCCGCCCGGCGCGCCCGCGCCAGTCCGTCGGCGAGCTGCGCCTCGGTGGCCGCGTCGACGGCGGTGGTGGGGTCGTGCAGCACCAGCACCGGCGGGTCGGCGTGCAGCGCCCGCGCCAGCCCGAGCCGCTGGCGCTGCCCGCCGGAGAGGTTCGCGCCCCGCTCGACGAGCCGGTGCTCCAGGCCGCCGGGGTGCGCGTCCACCACGTCCTGCGCCGCCGCGGCCCGGACGGCGGCGTGCAGCTTCGCCTCCTCGGTCCGGGCTCCGGCGGCGAGGTTGGCCGCCACCGTGCCCTCGAACAGCGTCACGTCGTGCGGCTCGACGAGCACCGTGCCGCGCAGCGCGTCGACGTGCAGCTCGTCGGCGGGCACGCCGTCGACGCGTACGGCGCCCCGGCGCTGGTCCGGCGGCACCCGCCCGGACAGCAGCGCCACCAGCGCCTCGGCGTCGGCCGGGTCGTACGCGAGCACACCGACCATCTCGCCGGGGCCGACGCGCAGGCTCACCCCGTCCAGCCCGGCGTGCCCGACGTCGTCGAGGGCGAGCCGTGGCCCGTCCGTGTACGGCGGCGCCGCGGCGTCGCCGGGCCGGGTCAGCGGTTCGGCGCCGAGCACGCGCGCCACCCGGGCGGCCGAGGCGCGGGCCATCGCGAACAGTTGCACGCAGTAGCCCATGGTCTGCACCGGCTCGGCGACGAACTGCGCGAGCCCGACCACTGTGACCAGCTCGCCGATGGTGAGCCGGCCGCGCAGGGCGAGCCAGCCGGCCACCCCGGCCACCGCCGCGAGGAACAGGCCGTTGGCGGCGGTGGTCAGCCCGAGGTGCAGTCCCTTGGTGTTCGCGGCGCGCAGCGTCACGGCGAGGGCGTTGCGGCTGGCGGCGGCGTACCGGCCGGCGGCGTGGTGCTGGGCGCCGATGCCGCGCAGCACACGCAGGCCGGAGACGAGGTCCACGGCGAGCGCGGTGGTCTCCGCGAGCGCCTCCTGCTGGGAGGCGCTGCGCCGGGACAGCAGCGGCGCCATCCGTTGCAGCACCAGGACCAGCACCGGCACGCCGACGAGCACGCCGAGCCCGAGGGGGATGTCGATGACCAGCAGCGCGGTCGCCGCGACGGTCAGCGCGGTCACCGCCGCGACACCGAACCCGGCCACCCGCACCACGTACGCGGAGAGTTCGGCGTCGGAGGCGGCGACGGAGAGCAGTTCGCCGTCGCGCAGGCCGGAACGGTGCCCGCGCGGGTCGAGCGCACGCTCGGCGATCTCCACCCGCAGCAGGTGCGCCTCCCGCTCCACCGCCGCGAACGCCTGGCGGGCGCCGTTGCGGTAGGCGAACGCGAGCACGGCGAACAGGGTGGCGAGGCCGGCGACCGAGTACGCCAGCGCCCACGGGTCGCCGGTCACCACGGCCCGGTCGATGATGACGCCGATCGCCACCGGCACGAGCGCCTCGGCGACCTGGTGCAGGCCGAGCAGCGTGACGCCGATCAGCACCGGACGCCGCTGACGGCGCAACGCCTGACGGAGCACGTACCGGGCCGTGACAGCGCGGCCGGCGGGTTGCGGGGACACGAGGGGACGCCTCCAGTGCTCGAAGTGAGGACAGCCTAACCTCAGCCCCGGAAGCGACCGAGGCGGGTGGCACGGCTCACCACGGCCTCCGCCAGCGGGGTCCGGTGACCGCCGGTAATGTTGATCAGGCCGAGAGTGCACCCAAATGTCCGCTGCCCCAGAGGAGCGACCATGCTCGATCACGCGTCCGGCCGAATCGACATCGCCCGCCTCCAGGAGACGCTCGACGGACCGTGGTCCGAGGTCCGCCAGGCCCACCGCAAACACCTCGACGAGCGCTTCCTGCCGGTCTACGGCGAGACCGGCGACCAGGCGCGGGAGCGGATCACCCGGCTGCTCGGCGAACTCCCGGTCGAGCTGGGCATCGCCGCGGGCTTCCCGGCCGAGTACGGCGGCCGGTCCGACATCGGCGCCTCGATCGTCGCCACCGAGATGCTGGCGCAGGTCGACCTGTCACTCATGGTGAAGGCCGGCGTGCAGTGGGGCCTGTTCGGCGGCGCGGTCGCCGCCCTCGGCACCAAGCGCCACCACGACGCCTACCTCCGGGACATCGTCGAGGGCCGTCTCTTCGGGTGCTTCGCGATGACCGAGACCGGTCACGGCTCGGACGTGCAGCAGCTGCGCACGACCTGCGTGTACGACCCGCTGACGCAGACCTTCGACCTGCACACGCCGCACGAGGCGGCGCGCAAGGACTACATCGGCAACGCCGCGCGGGACGGGCGGATGGCCGTGGTCTTCGCCCAGCTGATCAGCGGCGGGCACCGCCACGGGGTGCACGCGTGGCTGGTGCCGATCCGCGACGAGCACGGCAACCCGATGCCCGGCGTGAGCATCGGCGACGCCGGCCCCAAGGCCGGGCTGCTCGGCGTGGACAACGGGCGGCTCAGCTTCGACCACGTCCGGGTGCCCCGGGAGATGCTGCTGGACCGGTACGCGCAGGTGGCCGAGGACGGGACGTACTCCAGCGCGATCGAGAACGACTCGCGCCGCTTCTTCACCATGCTCGGCACGCTGGTGCGGGGCCGGGTCAGCGTGGGCGGCGCCGCGTCGGCGGCCACCAAGGCGGCGCTCGCCATCGCGGTGCGCTACGGCGACATCCGCCGCCAGTTCAGCGACGGCGACGGCGACCGCGAGGTGCTGCTCAACGACTACCTGGCCCACCAGCGCAAGCTGCTGCCCGCGCTCGCCACCACGTACGCGCTGCACTTCGCCCAGACCGAGCTGGTCGCCGCGCTCGACGAGATCCAGGGCGGCGACGGGCCGGTCGACGAGCACCGGCAGCGGGAGCTGGAGTCCCGGGCCGCCGGGCTCAAGGCGGCGCAGACCTGGCACGCGACGCGCACCATCCAGACGTGCCGGGAGGCGTGCGGCGGCGCCGGCTACCTGTCGGAGAACCGGCTGCCCAGCCTGAAGGCCGACACCGACGTGTTCACCACGTTCGAGGGCGACAACACGGTGCTGCTCCAGCTGGTCGCCAAGGGGCTGCTGACCGGCTACCGGGACGAGTTCGGCTCGCTGGACGGCTGGGGACGCGCCTCCTTCGTCGCCGAGCAGGTACGCGAGATGGTGCTGGAGCGCACCGCCGCGCGGGCGCTCATCGCGCGGCTGGTCGGCGCCGTGCCGGGCCGCGACGACGAGGTCGCGGTCACCGACCGGGGCTGGCAGCTCAAGGTGTTCGAGGACCGCGAGGAGCACCTGCTGGACAGCGCGGTCCGCCGGCTGCGCGGCGGCGCGTCGACGAAGAAGGACCGTCCCTTCGACATCTTCAACGACGTGCAGGACCACGTCCTCGCCGTCGCCGCCGCGCACGTCGACCGGGTGACCCTGGAGGCGTTCGTCGCCGGCATCGACGCCACCGCCGACCCGGCGGTCAAGGAGCTGCTGTCCCGGGTCTGCGACCTGTACGCGCTGAGCGTCATCGAGGCGAACAAGGGCTGGCTGCTGGAGCACGGCCGGCTCACCCCGGCCCGGTCCAAGACGATCACCAGCGTGGTGAACGGGCTGCTCAAGGAACTGCGGCCGTACATGCGCACGCTGGTGGACGGTTTCGCCATCCCGGACGCGTGGCTGCACGCCGCGATCCTGCGCGAGGAGCCCGGACGCCAGGAGCAGATGGCCGCCCACGACGCGGAGGCACAGGCAGCCGCCGGCTAGGGCCGGCCGTGGCGCCACGGCCCCCGGTCAGGTGCCGGGGGCCGGCGCGGGTCGCGGTCGTACCGGCGGATCCGGCGTCCCGGCCGGGTCGGCCGCGGCGGCCCGCGACGCGGCGTACCCGCTCGCGCCGATCGCCAGGTACAGGCCGCCGAACAGCCAGAACGCGGCGAACAGGAAGCCGCGCTCGGCCATCGCGAGGGTCATCACGAGCGCCCCGGCCACCGCGGTCACCGCGTAACCGGCCCGCATGCCGTACGCGCACAGCGCGCCGACGGCGAGTGGTGCGGCGATCCACAGCGCCGCGCCCACCCAGCCGACGCCGACCGAGCCGCCCGCCGACGCGACCGCCACGAGCACGCCGGGCATCGCCACGAACCCGCCGGTCAGGTAGTGCCACCACCGTCCACCGGCTCCGCGCCGCAACGCCCACGGCACCAGCGCCGACGCACCGGCCACCAGCGCGAGCGGGAAGTAGTACAGGCCGATCTCGCCGGACGCGCAGGCGAACAGCGCCAGCACCGCCGCGCCGGCGAACCGGGCCGCGCCGCGGACCCGGTCGGGCAGCACCAGCGGCGCGGCCGCGAGGAGCGCCGGCAGCACCGTGAGCATCGCGATGCCGGGGCCGAACCGGCGGACGAGGCCCTGCTCGCCGGAGTCGGCGCCGAGCGGGTCCACCGGCACGGTGGACGGCAGCAGGAAGCTCACGCACACGGCGATCAGCACACCGGCCGCCACCGCTACCACTGACAGCATCCGGGCGGCCCGCTCCGCGCCGTCCTGGACCGGCAGGCCCAGCTCCTCCCGCGCCTGGCCCGCCACCTCATGCGGCTCGCCGAGACCGGCGAGGATCTCGGCGATGTCGCGTCCACCGTCCAGCGCGTCGGCGATGTGCGCGCGGACGTCCGCGACGATCTCGCCCGCCGCGCCCGGCGGGACCTCGGACAACTCCGCGTCGAGGGCCCGCAGATAGGTCTCCGCCGCCTCCGGGAAGCCGTCGTCGCTCATGTCTCCTCCGCCATCAACTCGTCGACGTGCGGCTGGATCTCCCGCCACACCCCCGCGAACAACCGCAGGTGCGCCCGCCCCTGATCGGTGATCGTGTAGTACCGCCGGGCGTGCCCCTGCTCGGGCGCCACCCACCGGGTCTCCACGGTGCCCGCCTGCCGCATCCTGGCGAGCAGCGGATACAGGCTGCCCTCGCTCGCGGTCAGGCCACGGACGGCGAGCCACTCGGCCAGTTCCAGGCCGTACATGTCGCGCCGCGCGAGCAACGCGAGCACGCAGAACTCCAGCACGCCCTTGCGGATGTTCGTGGTGATCCGCTCGCGTGCACCGTCCATGCTTCGCAAGATACCTTGCTATGCAAGACCTCTGACGCGAGGGGTCCGCGGCACGCCACGCTCACGTGCCGCGGACCGGCGTCGCGGGGGTCGCTCAGAGCGTCCGATACGAGCCGAAGGTGCCGCGCGTCGTCCAGCCCCGGAAGAGGCCGAGCCCGTACCCCTCGCCGCCGCAGTCGGCGGATTTGTAGCCGATGACGTTCTGGAAGCCTCCGCTCCAGGCCAGCAACCAGTCGGAGTCCGCCGGGAAGGGGCGGCAGAGACCGTCCGGCGCGGCCTGCCGGGCGACCACGGCGAGCGGATTGCTGGAGTAGAAGACCAGGCCCGTGTCGGGGTTCGGGATCGTCGCCGGCTCGGCGGCGGCGGGCGTGGCGAGCAGCGGGACGGTCAGGGCCGCGGCGGCGAGACCGGCGGCGATTCGCATGGTGGACGTGCGCATTCTGTCCTCCAGGGACGGTGGGCGGCCAGGGAGGGGCGGCGGTTTCCCGCCCCGCCAGGAGCGATGCGCATCGATGCCAACCGTGCCGGAGAAAAGTTGAGTTGTCAACCAAATCGGCGTCAGGCATCGACCGACGTGCATTGACACATTTGGTTACGGCGGTGATAGTAACTGCAAAGCTCCCGCCGGTCCCCCCGCGGGGACGCACCCGGCGGCGCCACGCCGACGTGGCCGAGACCGCCACCACCACCTCCCAGGGAGCGCCGTCACGACGTCCCCTGGAGGACGCATGAGAACAAGATCGAAGATCTACGCCGGGCTGGCGGCCGCCGTCGTCCCGATCGCCTCGGTGATCGTCGCGCTCGGCGCGACACCGGCGGGCGCCGCGATCGGCGGCTCGGGGCCCTACCCCGCCGACTACGAGACCTCGTCGAGCCTGCCCAACCACACCATCTTCCGGCCCCAGACGCTCCCGTCCGAGCGCCTTCCCGTCCTGGTGTGGGGCAACGGCGCGTGCTCGGCCAACGGCCTCTCCCAGGGCAACTTCCTGCGCGAGATCGCCTCCCACGGCTTCCTCGCCATCGCCAACGGCGCACCGAACGGCTCCGGCTCCACGAACTCCCAGATGCTCACCCAGTCCATCGACTGGGCGGTGGCGGAGAACTCCCGGTCGGGCAGCAAGTACTACAACCGGATCGACACCACGAAGATCGCCGTGGCCGGGTTCTCCTGCGGCGGCCTGGAGGCGTACGCGGTCTCAAACGATCCGCGCGTCACCACCACCGGCATCTTCAGCAGCGGCCTGCTGAACGACGCCGACGACTACCAACTGCGCCGGCTGACCAAGCCGATCGCGTACATCGTCGGCGGGCCCAGCGACATCGCGTACCCGAACGCGATGGACGACTGGGGCAAGCTGCCGCCCGGGCTGCCCGCCTTCATGGGCAACCTGAACGTCGGGCACGGCGGCACGTACGACCAGCCCAACGGCGGCGAGTTCGGCCGGGTCGCGGTGCTCTACCTCAAGTGGCGGTTGAAGGGCGACATCGGCGCCGGGGCCAACTTCGTCGGCCCGGACTGCGGGCTGTGCCGCACCCAGTGGAGCGTGCAGCAGAAGAACCTGACGCTCGACGGCCCGCCGCCCACCACTCCCCCGCCCACGACCCCGCCGCCCACCACGCCGCCGCCGACGACGCCCCCGCCCACCACCCCGCCGCCCGGCGGGGCCTCCTGCACCGCCGTCTACGCCGTCCAGGACCAGTGGAACGGCGGCTTCGTCGCCAGCGTGACGGTCACCGCCGGGAGCGCCGCGCTGACCGGCTGGCGGGTGACGCTCACCCTGCCCGGCGGCGCCGCGATCAGCTCGCTGTGGAACGGCGTGCCGAGCGGCACCAGCGGCACCGTCACGGTGGCCAACCAGAGCTACAACGGACGGCTCGGCGCGGGGCAGACCACCACCTTCGGATTCCAGGGCACCGGCAGCGGCGGCGGCGCCACCGCCACCTGCGCCGGCAGCTGAACCACTCCGGCGGGGGCCGGCGCCGGACGCCGGCCCCCGCCGAGGTGAGTATCGTCTCGCCGGTACGCACGGCCGCCCGCCGATCCCTCGTGGACGGTCTGGACCGGCCTCGCGAAGACTGCCTGCTAGCGCGACCACCGGCGGCCGGAGGTAAACATTTCGCGCACCGGAAAGCCCTGTGCCGTAAGCCTTCCGGCCATCCACACGAAGTTGACATGGTAGATGGTTGGGCTAGGGTTCCGCCGAACGGTTGTCACCGAGGCAGGTATCCGGTCACCACGAGGACGGCATGACGGCACAGTGCAGTGGCTTCGACATCCGCTTGCTGGGCAGTCTCCGGATCACGTACGCCGGGCGGGAACTGCCACTGCGCTCGGCTCAGCGCCGGGCCGTCTTCAGCGCGCTGGCGCTCACCCCGGAGCGGGGCCTGTCCCGGGACGAGCTCATCGCCGCCGTCTGGGGTGAGCATCCCCCGGCCAGCGCGACCGGCAACCTCTACACGTACGTCTCCGCCCTGCGCCGCATGCTCGAACCGGACCGGCACAGGTGGTCCTCCGGCGGGGTGCTCACGTCCGAGGGCGGCAGCTACCGGCTGCACGTCGACGCCGACGCTGTCGACGTGCACCGCTTCGAGCGGTTACGGGAGCGCAGCCGCGCGCCGCGCGCCGCCGGGGACACGACCGGTGAACTGGCCGCGCTGGACGCCGCACTGGCCGAGTGGCGGGGCGACGAGGCGCTCGTCGGCGTACCGGGACCACGAGCCGCCGGCCATCGGATCCGGCTCGGCGAGCTGTACCTGACCACAGTGGAGCGGCAGGCCGAGCTGATGCTGGGCCTCGGACGCGGCGCCGAGGTCGTCGACCGTCTGCTCGCGCTCGCCGGCCGCCACCCGGCCCGGGAGAGCCTGTACGCGGTGGCCATGCGGGCCCTGGCCGCGCAGGGGCGTACCGCCGAGGCGCTGGCGCTGTACGCCGCACTGCGGGACCGGCTGGTCGAGGAGGCCGGCACCGAACCCGCCGCCGCGCTCCGGCAGATCCACGAACAGCTCCTGGGCGGCAACCCGGCGCACCCGCGCGCCCCCGGTCCGGCGCCGTCCCGGCACCCCGGCTTCCGGGGTCGCTCCGCCGCGCTGGCCCACCTGCGGTCGGCGGTCACCGGCCTGGCCGGCGGACGCGGCGGCAGCGTCTGGGTCAGCGGCGAGGCCGGCATCGGGAAGTCCGCGCTGCTGGCCGAGGGACTGAGCGGCGCGGCCCCGCTCGGCGTCCGGGTCGGCTGGGCCGTCGGCGACGAGCTGGCGTACCGGATGCCGTTGAGCATCGTGCTGGAGTGCCTGTCACTGGGCGACGCCGGCCTGCCCGCCTCCTTGCACGCCTGCACGGGCGGGGCGTCACCGACCATGACCGTGATCGACACGGTCCAGCGGTTCGTGGTCGCGCGGTGCGCCGAACGGCCGCTGCTGCTGGTCCTCGACGACCTCCAGTGGGCCGACGACATGTCGCTGCTGATCTGGCACGCGCTGCACAAGCTCACCACGCGGCTGCCGCTGCTACTCGTCTCCGCCGCCCGCCCGGTGCCCGCCGGGTACGAGGTGCGGCTCCTGCGCCGGGTGCTGCCCCGCGACGGCACCGCGCTGATCGAACTCGGGCCGCTGGACGACGACACGGCGGCCGGCCTGGTGCGCGCCTGGTCCCGCCCGCCCGGCCCGGATCTGGGCACCGCGCGCTCGTTCGTCGCGGCGGCCGCCGGGAACCCGTACTACCTGCGGCATCTCGTGCTCGCCGACCGCGACGGCCGGACCGCCGACACGCCCGGACCGGAACTGACCGACGCCGTCTCCCGGCACCTGCAACCGCTCGCCGACGACACCCGTCAACTGCTGCGGGCGATCGCGTTCCTCGGCAACAACTACCTGGTGACCGACCTCGCAGCGGTCACCGGCAGATCGGCGCCGGAGCTCCTGCCGGCCGTGGAGGAGGCGCTGGCCGCCGGCCTCCTCGTCGAGGACGGACGCCGCCTGCGGTTCCGGCACCCGGTCATCCGCCGGGTCCTGCGCGGCGCGATCCCGACCGCGCTGCGGGTGCTGATGCACAGGCAGTTCGCCCAGCGGCTCGCCGAGGCCGGCGGCGACCTCGGCCGGGTCGCGGGCCAGTTGCTGGCCGGGCCGGTGCCGGTCGACGCGTGGGTGCAGGACTGGCTCACCGCGCACGCCGCGCAGCTGAGCGCTGTCGCCCCCGCGCCCGCGATCGCGGTGCTGCGGCACGCCGTCGCCGCACCCGGCCTCTCCGCACCGGCCCGCGAGCTGCTCACCGCGCAGCTGGCCCGGGTGCTGCACCGCAGCGGGCTGCCCGCCGGCGCCGAGGCGAGCTGGGTGTCGGCGCACACCGGGGACGCCGCGACGCGCGCCGAGATGGACCGGATCGCCGTCGGGACACCGGTCTCCGGCCAGCGGTGAGAAGACTGCGCGTCACCGTTCTGGGGCCGGTACGCGCCTGGAACGGCGAGGTCGAGATCGACCTCGGCCCGGCCCGGCGGCGGGCCCTGTTCGCGGTGCTGGCGGCGAACGCCAACCGCCCGGTCACCCGCACCGAGCTGATCCGCGCGCTCTGGGGCGAGTCGGCGCCGAGCACCGCGGCGGGCAACATCTACACCTACGTCTCCGGGCTGCGGCGCGGCCTCGGCCCGGCCGGAGGGCTGCTGCGCTCCGGCCGGACCGGCTACACGTTGCGCCTCGAACCGGGCGCGCTGGACGCCGACCGGTTCGAGAGGCTGTGCGAGGCGGCCGGGGCGGCGGCCGCCGCCGGGCGGTCCGGGGAGGCAGTGGCCCTGCTCGACGAGGCGCTCGCGCTCTGGCACGGCGAGGCGTACGCGAACGTCACCGGCCTCTTCGCCGACCTCGACCGGCACCGCCTGACGGAGCTGCGGATCGCCGCGGCGGAGCGGCGGGCCCGGCTGGTCCTGGCCGGCGGCGGCGACGACGCGCTGATCGCCGAGCTGACCGGCCTGGTCCGCGACCACCCGCTGCACGAGCCGTTCCACGAGCTGCTGATGGGCGCGCTGCACCGGGCGGGCCGGGGCACCGAGGCGCTCGACGTCTTCCACGCCGCACGCCGGGTGCTCACTGCCGAACTCGGCGTCGAGCCGGGCCCGGCCCTGCGCGGGCTGCAGAGCCGCATCCTCGCCGAGCCGACGCCGGCCGCCGCTGCGGCACCGGCCGCCTCGGCAGCCGTGGCGGCGCCCGCCGTACCGCCGCGGGGTGCCCTGGTCGGACGCGACGGCGACCTGGCGTTGCTGGCCGGCCTGCTGGGAGCGGGCCGCAGTGCGATCGTGTGGATCGAGGGCGAGCCGGGCATCGGCAAGTCCGCACTGCTCGACGCCGCCCTGGACGAGGCGCGGGCGCGGGGCCACCGGGTCGCGCGCGGCGTCGCCGAGGAACTCACCAGCCGCATCCCGCTGCACGTGATGCTCCGGGCGCTGGCCCTGGAGGACGCGCCGCACGAGGACCCGGCCACGGCCGTCGACCGGGTGCTCGACCACGTCCGGACGCTGACCGCCACGGGCCCGCTGGTGCTGGCCGTCGACCATCTCCAGTGGGCCGACGAGGTGAGCCTGCTGGCCTGGGAGCGGCTGGCCGCGCTGACCCGGTGGCTGCCGCTGCTGCTCGTCGCGACCGCCCGGCCCGAGCCCGGTCGCCGCGACCTGGCCCGGCTGCGGCGCGGGGTGAGCACCCGCGACGGGCACCTGATCCGGCTCGCCCCGCTGCCCGCGCCGGACATCGAACAGATCTTCGGTACGACGGTGGGCGTGCCGCCCGGCGCCACGCTGCGGTCACTGGCGCCGCTGGCCGCCGGCAATCCGCTGTACGCCCGGGAACTGGTCGCCGGACTCGTGGCGGAGGACGCGGTACGGGTGGTCGACGGGCTCGCCGAGGTCGACGCGCGCGCCGACGACATGCCGCGCTCGCTCCTGGACACCGTGCGGGCCAGCCTCGACCACCTCTCCCCCGGCGCCCGGGAGGCGCTGCGTTACGCCGCCCTGCTCGGCGGCGAGTTCGCCGTGGCCGAGGTCGCGGCGGTCACCGGACGGTCGCCGTTCGACCTGATGGCCGGGCTGGAGGAGGCGGTCGCCGCCGACGTCCTCGTGGCCGCCGGCAGCGAGCTGGCGTTCCGGCAACCCGTGCTGCGGCGGGCGCTCGCCGCAGGCATCCCCGCCGCGCTGCGCCCGACGCTGCACCGGCACGCGGCGCAGGCGCTCGCCGAGAACGGAGGCGCGCTCATCCGGATCGCCGAACACCTGCTCGCCGGTCCGCCCGAGGTGGACGAATGGCTGGTCGGCTGGCTGGTCGCGCACGGCGACGAGCTGTTCCGCCAAGCGCCGGAGGCGGGCCGGGAACTGGTGCGCCGCGCCCTGGCGAGCCGCCGGCTGTCGCAGGCGCAGCGGGCGACGCTCGCCGCCCTCCGCGACGGGTAGGCCCTCAGCGCAGCCCGGGTACGCCCGTGAACCGGCGCGCGGCCGCCGCCGGGACCGGCGTACCCGGGCCGGTGCGGCGCGCGAGATGCTGGCGCAGGGCGGCCAGGGCGAGGGCGTCGAAGCGTACCCGCCCGTCGACCGGCGGCTCCTCCACTGCCAGTTCCCGCAAGAGCAGCCGGGCCGGGGCACCGGCCTCCGGCTCCTGCACCTGGAGCACCGTGAACGCCGTACCGGGGAGGAAGAGGACCCGGGCCGGCACGCCGTCGCCGGTCTCGAACACGGCGGTGCGCCGCGCCGTGGCCGACCAGATCAGCACCTCGACCGTGCCCGGCAGGTCGGCGGGCGGCTCGGCGAGCGCGTTTGTGAACCCCCAGTCCGTCAGCACCCGGCGCTGCGCGATCCGGCGCAGGTCCGCCGTGGTCAGCTCGGCGCCGGCGTACGCGACGCCGCGGTGCGCCGGCAGCCGGCGTACGCCCGCCGACACGCACCTGGCGAACGGCACGTGACCACCCGGCTCGGCGGACCGCAGCGCCTGGTCCAGGCCGTCACCGGCGGCGGAGAGGTAGAGGCGGACGGCGGTGGCGTACTCCACCGCGCCGGCGCCCTCGGCCAGCGCCGGGTGCGCGGTGAGCACGTCCGCCACGTCGGCGGAGACGGCGGCGATCTCGCGGCGGAACGCGCGCCGGAACCAGGTCCGCTCCTCGTCCAGGTCGGGTCCGGGGCGTACGCCGCGCGCGTCGTCGCCGGGGGTGCGCTGGAAGCGGACCGGCGCCGGGTCGGGGCGCCGCACCGGCAACGTCATCGTCGGGCCCGTCGCCCACCCCGCGCCGCCGCCGAGCACCGGCCCGGCCACATCCGGTCCCTCGCCGTGCGGCCCCGCCACGCCTGACCCGGCACCGTGCGGTCCGGCCACCTCCGGCGCCGCGCCGGGTAGTCCGGAGCCGGCCGGCGGGGCCGCGTCCGGCGGGGCGGCGGGAACGGCCACCCCGGCAGCGGCCACCTCGCCGGTCGGCGGCGCGGGCGGACCGGCCACGGCGACGGGCACCGGTTCCGGCACGGCCGCCGGCACCGGGACGGGCGGTACGGGCGCCGGCACCGGAACGGGCGGCACAGCCGCCGGCACCGGGACGGGCGGCACGGCCGCCGGCGGCGCGGAGACCGGACCGGCGGCGTCACCGGTCGTGTGCCAGTACGTCCCGGCCTCGAACCCGCGAGCCGAGAGCCCCGGACGTCCCGGCGCCACGGCCGAGGACGGCTGTACCGCCGTTCGCCCGCGGGTCGCCGGGTCCAGCCGCGCGGTCAGGTCGCCGGCCAGTTCCCGGTGGCGGTCAGCCACGGCCGGTGCCGGATCGTCCACCACCAGCCGGGCGCGGTTCGGGTCCATCGGCACCGCGCGGATCCGGTCGGCGTGCCGGGGCGCCTCGGGGCCGCGCAGCCAGAGGCCGGAGGGGATCACCTCGACCACCGCGTCGTGGGCGTACTGGTAGACGCGGGGGCCGACCGGCTCGCCGAGTTCCGGCGGCGCGCGGTGGCGCAGGATGCGCGGCGTCACCGCCTTCGCGCCCAGGGTCTGCCGGGGACGGTAGGCCAGTTCCTCGGCGAAGACCTGCCAGCCGGGCCGCCCGTCGGTGTCGACGGTGAACATCGCCGGACCGTCCGGACGGCCGGTGGGCACGCCGGTGAAGACGCGCACCGGGCAGCGCAGCAGGTCGGCCAGCGCCTGCCCGAACTGGTCGCCCTCGGGCAACGCGACCGGGCCGTACTGGACGAAGCGGGCGTGGTCGCGGCCCTCGGGCGCCAGCCCGCGCCAGAACCGGGCAATGTCGTCCAGGCGCAGCGGCGCCGTTCCGGGGCAGCCCACCAGCACCGGCATCGCGTCCGGCAGGCACGGCATCGTCGCGGTGAGGTGACTTCCGTGTACGGCGACGGCGGCCTCGTCGCGGCTCTCCCGCAACCACACGCCGCCGGGTAGCGGCTCGGCGGCGCAGGTCGAGCTGATCGTCAGGTGGTCGACGGCGGCGCCGTCCCACGCCGGTACGGGATAGCGCTTCGACTGCCAGACCGGCGACTGGCCGCGCCGGTAGCAGACCCAGCCGCCCAGGTCGGTCGCGTGCACGAACAGCAGTCCCGCCGCGCCCGGGATCATCCGCCCGAAGGGGGCGATCACCGGCCGGCCCAGCCGGTCGGAGAGCCACTGGCCGGCCAGCGCCCCGGTCTCCGGACGGGCGCCGCAGACCACCAGCCGGATGCCCCGGCGCAGGCGCTGCCGGCGCAGCTCGGTCGCGACCGTGTCCCAGATGTCGAACGGCAGCTCGTGTTGCAGGTCGAGGATCACGATGTCGTTGTCGGGATCCCGGTCCACCGAGAGCGCGACCGTACGGGCCTCCGTGCTGATCCGTTCGCGGGCGTGCAGCACCAGGGCGTTGCCGACGGTGTGGCGCGTGATCACCTCAGATCATGCCGGAGCGCAGGGCGTAGGCCACCGCGTGCGAGCGGTTGCGCAGCTTCAGCCGGTGGTTGAGGCCGTAGATGACGTTCTTCACCGTGCGCTCGGAGTAGCGCAGCTCGTCGGCGATCTCGTTGGTGTCGAAGCCCTCGGCCATCAGCCGCAGCACGTCGATCTCCCGCGCGGTCAGGCCGGAAGCGTTCAGCCCGTTGGGGTTGAGCACGTCGCGCTGGAGCCGTTCGATGTGTTTGAGCAGCTCGCCCACCAGGTTCGGGGGCAGTACGCCGCCGCCGGAGGCGGCCGCCCGGACGCTGTGCGCGAGGCGTTCGGCGGTGACCGCCGCGCGCGGCAGGACCGCCACCACGCGGCACTCGACGGCGGTCAGCAGTTCCTGCTCGCTGACCTCCGTGGTGATCAGGACGACCGGGGCGCCGATCTCGGTCGCCGCGAGACGCAGCATGGCGATCACGTCGGTGGTGAGCCGTTCGGCGGCGACGACGAGGACCCGCGCCCGCGTGCGGTCCGCGCTGTCCAGCAGCGTGATGTCCGGACACGACCGGAGGTGGGCGGTCAGGCCGGTGTGGGTCAGCGGGTCGGGCGCGTGCACAAAGACGGCAACTTGCTCCACAGCCATCTCCATCACTGTCAGTAGGGGCTGACAGTCTCATGGAGAGTCCTTCAGGAAATCTCCACAGTCTCCGGCCGGATGGCTGTAAGGCGTGAAGATGTGCGCGTAACCGCTGGTCAGACTTTTTTCAGTCAGTGAAGATTGATTTCGACAGGGCCCATCTTCTCCGTCGCGAGCTTCCCGGCATTCTCGCCCGCAGCCTGGATGGCCTCCATGATCGCCGCCTGCAACGACGCTGCGTCACGCCGTTCGTACACCACCGGGTCGACCCGGACGGCCTGGACCTTGCCCAGGCCGCTGGCCATGACGACCACCGTGGCGTCCTGCGAGCGGCCGGTCACGACCGCCTTCGCCAACTCCGCCTGCGCGCCGCGCATCTGGTCCTCCAGGCGCTGCGCGTTCTCCATGAACTCCTGGAACGAGGGCGGGATCGGCTTGGACTCGGGTTGCATGCCGGGCCTTTCTGTCCGGGACGGGCGGGTGGTCAGCCGACGGCGGCCAGGCCGCCGAGCCGTTCGCCGACCGCCGGGCCGGGCGCGGCCAGGTCGGCGAGGGCGAGGGTACGGGAGCCGGTGCGCCGGGTCAGCGCGAGCGAGAACTGGTGGGCGGCGTGGACGGTGCGCTCGGGCAACCGCCCGGCCATCTGCGTCAGCGCGGCGCGGACGTCGTCGGGCACCTCGTGGCCCCGCCGCTCCAGGTGCCGCAGCACGATCGCGGCCAGCTCGTCGGTGCTGAACTCGGGCACCGACCACTGCTGGCCGAACACCTCGTTCACCGCCGGCACCGCGTCGCGCAGGCTCGCCAGCGCCGCCTCCTCGCCGGTCAGCACCACCACCGGGTCACCGAGCCGGGAGCGCATCCGGCCGACCAGCGCCTCGGCGATCTCCGGCGCCACGCCGGAGCCGTCGTCGACGTAGTCGAGCTGGAGCACCCCGCCGGCCGCGTCGTCGAGCACCGCGTCGACGAGACTGCCGGTCTGGCCGGGCCACTGCGGCGCCAGCTCCCGGCTGGTGCCCACCCGCACCAGGTGCCCGACCGGCACCAGGCCCAGCTCGGACAGGCAGGCCGCGTAGAGCCGGGCGTACTCGCCGCGGCCGCTGCCGGCCCGGCCGCCGAGCAGCACGTTGCCGGTGCGGCCGGGGCCGCGCCGGCGGTTGCGCCCCTCGCAGAGCTGCAACAGCGTCTGCCCGGCCGCCTCCTTCACCCGCTGCCCGCCGACCAGGCCGCAGATCCGTTTCCAGCTGCGGGCAGCGTTTATCGCGCCGGTGGGATCGGTCGCCGCGTCGGGTTGCTCACCCTGCTCGACCGGCAGGTCCTCCAGCAGCGCCAGCTCCGGTTCGACGTCGGCGGCGGTGAGCCGGTTGAGTTCGCTGTCCTTCGTGGGCGGCGTGGTGGCCAGTCGCGACGCCTGGTTGTTGATCAGCGCCTCGAACAGCTTGCGCGCCACCCGGCCGTTGCCGAACGTGGCGTTCCTCGGCACCCGGGTGAAGTACGCGGTGAGCGCGTCCACCGCGTCGTCGGTCAGCTCGTAGTAGTGCTTGCTGACCAGGTTCGAGGTGATGGTGACGAGTTCCTCGACCGAGTAGTTCGGGAACTCGATGGTACGGGTGAAGCGGGACGCCATACCGGGGTTGGAGGCCAGGAACCGCTCCATCAGCTCGGAGTAGCCCGCGACGATCACCACCAGCTCGTCTCGGTGGTCCTCCATCATCTTCATCAGCGCGTCGATGGCCTCCTGGCCGAAGTCCGGTCCGGAACCGCCGGAACCGCTGGACAGCGTGTACGCCTCGTCGATGAAGAGCACGCCGCCGAGCGCCTTGGTGACCAGCTCGGTCGTCTTGATCGCGGTGGAGCCGATGTACTGGCCCACCAGGTCGGCCCGCGCCGCCTCCACCATGTGGCCCTTGGACAGGATGCCCAGCTCCTTGAGCACCGAGCCGTACAGGCGGGCCACTGTGGTCTTGCCGGTGCCGGGCGGGCCCGCGAAGACCAGGTGCCGGCTCATCGGCGGCATCGGCAGGCCCATCTGGAGCCGGACCTGCGACATCTTGATCAGGTTGATCAGCGCGGTGACCTCCTGCTTCACCCCGCGCAGACCGATCAGGCCGTTCAACTCGCGAAGCGGCTCGCTCAGCTCGTCCGAGCCGTTCCCCTCGGCCGTACCCTCGTCGTCGGCGACCGGGACCGGCGCGGCGGCCGGCGGACCGGCGGGCATGGCCTGCGGACGGCCCACCGTCAGCGCCTCAGTGGTCACCGTCGCGCCGGGCGCGCGGCGCACGTCCTCGCCGCCGCTGTCGCGCACCACGCACCGGGTGAGCGCGACCGGCTCCACGGTGTCCACGCCGATGCCGGCCGCGCCGCTGCCGAACACCTCCCCGTCGCTCACCGACCCGCGGGAGCCCGCCTCGAAGACGATCCCGTCGGCCCGGGCGTCACGTACCCGGGTCTGCGTGACGCTCGCCGAGCCGGTGACCCGCAGGCCGTCGCGGGCCGCGCCGACGATCTCGCTGTCGCCGAGCTGGAGCGCCCCCTCGGCCAGTACGCCGGAACCGCGCAGCAGGGCCGCGCGCAGCGTCAGGTCGGCGCCGGCGCCCACCCGGACGCAGGCCGCGCCGGTACCGGTGAGGCGGGCCTCGCGCACGACGCCCCGCGCCGGTCCGGTCAGCGCGAGCGCCGTCGCCTCGCCCGCGTCCACCACCAGGTCGGTGCCCTCCAGCGAGGCGCCGTCCTGGACCAGCACCCCGGAGCCCGTGGTGATCTCGGCGCGCAGCCGCTGGAGCACGACCGCCGACTCGCCCGCGAGCACCGCGACGTTGTCCCGCGTACCCCGCACGGTCAGGCCGAGGAAACGCGGGGCGCCACCGTTGACGGCGACGCCCACCGGCGCGTCCTGGATCGTGCAGTCGGTGAAGGTCGGCCGGCCGCCGCCGAGCACCTGGACCGCTGTGTGCCCGGCGCCGCCGAACGTGCAGTCGCGGAACGACGGCGAGGCACCCTCGGCGATGTGCGCCGACTGCACCGCCGCGCCGGTGAACGTCGAGTCGCTGATCTGCACGTCGGCCTCGCCCCGGACGAAGACGTCGACGTTGCCGCTGCCGGTGACGGACAGGCCGCGGATGCGGGCCCACGCGCGCTGCTCGACCACCAGGGCGGGCTTGCCGGCGCCGGTGATCTCGCACTGCTCGACGGTGAGCCGGGCGTCGCCGCCGACGCACACGCTGTTCGCGCCGGCCGTACGCAGCCGGCAGCGGCGCAGCGTCAGCGCGCTCTGCTCGCCGGCCACCACGCTGCTCGTGGCGACGTCGTGGACGTCGGTGTCCTCGATCGTGCTCGAACCGGCCGACATCACCACCACGCCCGCGCCCGCCGAGCTGGTCACGTCGCAGCCGCGCAACGCGACGGTGCCCTGCATGCGGGCCAGCAGCGTCACCCAGGAGGCGCCGCTGACCCGGCAGTCGTCGAGCGCCACCTCGCCCGCGTACACGTCGACAGCGGCGAGCGTGGCGTCGGCTGAGCTGAGCGTGATGCCGCGCAGGTGGGCGCCCTCGCCGCGGACGACGAGAACGCTGCCCTCCTCGACGTGCACCTCGACCGTGCCGGGCTGGACCGCGCTGATCGTCACCCGGTCGCCGACCACGAGCTTCTCGACGTACCGGCCGGGGTGGACGTCGATCGTGGCGCCCGGCTCGGCGCGGGACAGCGCGGCGCCGATCGTCGGATGGGAGCCCGGCCTCCGGTCGCCCACCACAAGAACCTGCCGACTCACCGCGTCACCCCTTCCGGTCCAGTCCGGGCAGCACCCGCAGGCGCCCGCGGGCCGCCGCTCCGACGCGTACCCGGGGCTCGGCCGTGGCCCAGCGGTCGACGCTGCGCCGCAGCGACGTGATCGCCAGCTCGTCGAGCGACAGCCGGTTGGAGTCGACCCGGCCGGTGTCGTCGATCTCGTTGGCGCCGATCTCCCGCAGCAGCACCGCGCCGCGCCCGCCCGCCGCGGGCCGGCGCAGGTCCAGCACCTTGAAGCTCGTACCCGGCAGGAACAGCACCCGGTCCTCGACGTGCTCGTCGCCGTCGGGTTCCAGCAGGCTGGTCCGGCGGGCGGTCATCGACCAGATCAGCACGTCGGTGTCGCCGTCCTCGGCGGCGCACGGCTGGGTGAGCGCGTTGACGAAGCTCCAGTCGGTGACCAGCCGCCGGTCCTGGTAGAGCGCCCACTCCCCGGCGGTCGGCGAGAGCCGGTAGACGGTGGTGCCCCGGAAGGACGGCATCCGGGAGACCCCGGCGACCACACAGCGCGCGAACGGCACGTGCGGCCCCTTGCGGCCTGACCGCAGGCCCGCGTCGACGCCCGGCCCACGGCCGGTCAGGTAGAGCCGCAGCGCGACCGAGTCGGCGAGGACGTCGTCGGTGGACACGCCGGAGCCCTGCATGCCCGGGTGCTCGGACATGATCCGGGACACCGAGCTGGCCATCACGTCGAACTCGCGGCTGAGCGTGCGGCGCAGCCAGGCGCGCTCGTCGGCGAGCCCCTTCTTCTCCGACAGCAGCGCGCCCGCGCCGGCCGAGGGCACCGGCTGCAGCCGCGCCTCGGCGGCCACCTCCGACGGCTCGGCGTCCTCCGCCGGCCCGGCGGTCGTTGCCCGCCCGGGTGTGTCCACCGGCTCGGCGCTCCGCGCCGGGCCGGTGCCGGCGTGCGCGGCGGGCGGCAGGTCGACCGCGACCGGCATCGACGGCGGACCGGCCGCCACGGGCGGTGGCGTCGCGAGCGCCTGGCCGAAACCGGCGGGCATGGTCGGCGGCGCCGGCTCGTCGAAGCCGGCCGGCACGGTGGACGGCCCGGGGTACGCCTCGCCCCCGGTGTCCTCGGCGGGTGCCGCCGACGGCCCGCGCCCGGAACCGGCGGGAACCACCGGCCCGGCGACCACAGGCGCGGCCGGCGCGGCGGGTGCCGTCGGCGCGGCGGGTGCGGCCGGCGCGGCAGGTGCGGCCGGCGCGGCAGGTGCCGTCGGCGCGGCAGGTGCCGTCGGCGCGGCGGGTGCGGCAGGTGCGGCCGGCTCGGCGACGGCGGCCGGCTCGGTGAAGGCGGGCGCGACCGGCTCGCCGACCCCGGCCGGGGGCGTGGGGGCGGCCACCACGACCGGTGCCACCGGCGGCGCGGTCGGGAGCGGCGGTGCTGTCGCAAGCGGCGGTGCTGTCGCAAGCGGCGGTGCTGTCGGGAGCGGCATCGCGGGCGGCGGCGGCAGCTCGGACCCGAGCGGCACCGAGGGTGGTTCCGGAAGCTCCGATCTCAGTGGCGCCGAGGGTGGTTCGGGCAGTCCGGCCGCGACCGGAGGGGCGGCCGGAAACGGTCGCTCGGACCGGGCCGGGGCCGGCGACGGAAGCGGCCGTCCGGACACGGCCGGCGGCGGGGCCGCCCGTTCGGACCTGAGCGGCACCGCCGGTGGATCCGGCAGCGCGGACACGAACGGCATCGCGGGCGGCGCCGGCAACTCGGATCCGGGCGGCGCCACCGGGGACGGGGGCAGTTCGGGCACCGCTGGGGGCGGCGGCAGCGTCGGCGTCCGCTCCCGCTCGGCGGAGAGGGCCGGGACCGGGGCGGGAACGGCTACCACCACACCGTCCGCCGCGGGCGGGGCGACGGCGGCGGGCGGGGTGACCTCCAGGTACCCGCGCACCGGCGCGGTCGTGCCCACAGCGGCCGCCTCGGCCTCCAGGTCGACGGCCATCTCCGCCCGGCTGGGCGGTTTCGCGCCGGGCACCAGCACCGACGCGGGCATCAGCGCGCGGCTCGTACCCGCCATGCCGTCGACCCGTGCGCCGAGGTCGAGCGCCAGTTCCCGCATCCGGTGGGCGGTGGAGTGGACGGTGTCGTCGAAGACGAGCGTGCCGCTGCGCGCGTCGAGCATCGCGGACCGGACCTGCTCGGCGTTCCTCGGCTCGGCGGTGGAGCGTACCCAGAGACCGGTCTGCACCACCTCGACCACGGCGCCGGGGGCGAACCAGTAGACCCGGGGTGCGACCTCCTCGGCGCCGGCCAGCGGCGGGCGGTGGCTGAGCACGGCGGGCCGGCGGGCCCGGGAGTTGGGGTGCGCCCGGGGCGAGTAGGACAACTCCAGCGCGTACGGCGCCCAGCCGAACGCGCCGTCGGGCAGCACGGTACGGATCTCGTACCGGTGCGGGCTGCCGATCGGCACGCCGGTGTAGCAGGTGACGTCGGTGTTCAGCAGGTCGGCGAGCGCCTGGCCGAACGCCTCCCCCTCGGGGATGCGGACCTCGCCGAACTGCACGAAGCGCACCCGGTGCCGGTTCTCCTCGTCGAGTCCGCGCCAGAAGCGCACCACGTCGTCGAGCGACAGCGGTGGCGTGCCGGGGCAGCCCAGCAGCACTGTCATGGTCTCCGCCTGGCAGGGCACGTACGCGGTGAGCCGCTGCCGTTGCGGGTCTACCACCTGCGGGTCGCGGTTGCTGTGGATCCAGACGCCGGCCGGGATCGGCTCGATCTCGGCGGTGGCGCTGGACGGCCGGGTGTCGATCGCGGCCCGGTCCCATCGCGGCGTCGGGTAGCGCTTGGCGTCCCAGGCCGGCGGGCGGCCGGGCCGGAACCGCACCCAGCCGCTGCCCGGGGCGGAGTGGACGAACAGCGTTCCGGCGGAGCCGCGTACCAGGTCGCCGTCCGGGGCGATGACGGTGCGGTTGAGGCGTTCGGAGAGCCACTGACCGGCCATCGCCGCCGAGTTGCCGTGCCGGCCGCAGGCGATGAGCCGGATGCCCCGGCGGCGGCGCGGCAGCACCCCGGCCATCGACTCCCAGGCGCTGATCGGCATCCCGTCGCCGAGGTCGAGCACGACCACGTCGTTCTCCGCGTCCTCGATCATGGACAGCGCCAGGGACTGGGCCTCCGGGCTGATGGCGTCCTCGGCGTGCACCACGAGCGCGTTGCCGACGGTGTGCTGGACGACGCCCTCCGGGCGGTCCTTGCCGCCGCCGAACAGGTCGCGGATCCGGGTTGCCATGATCGACCTACCCCACTTCTGCGGCCGCGAGGGCCCTCATGCT
The DNA here is from genome assembly GCF_043197215.1 of Micromonospora sp. NPDC049203. Taxonomy (NCBI): domain Bacteria; kingdom Bacillati; phylum Actinomycetota; class Actinomycetes; order Micromonosporales; family Micromonosporaceae; genus Micromonospora; species Micromonospora sp. NPDC049203. Next base: position 400,683 of record NZ_JBICSV010000002.1, read on the forward strand.
CAGCGCCGGGCCCTGGGGCACCAGCGCGAGCAGCTCTCTCGGGAAGGGAACGTTCACGACCCGGTCGAGCTTCAGCGCCCGTACCGCGTCCTGGTCGCCGATCGGGTACGCCTTTCCGTCGTCCGCGATGTACGTGGGCAGGGGTTGCGCCGCTCCGGAGCCGGCCGGTGCCGGGAGCACCGCCATGCCGCTGCCGGGTGCCAGGAGCACCGACGTGCGGCCGTCGGGGCGGACGCCGGAGCGGGCCAGCGGGACGAGCACCGCCGTGCTGTCGAACCGGGTGCCGTCCGCCGGGCCCTGGCGCAGGCACAGCGCGTACGGGCCGGGTTCCTGCGGGGTGAGGCCGGTCAGGTCGGGCAGCCGGGTGAGCAGCGACCTGTCGGCCGACATCCGCGCGGCGGCGAGCCCGGCGGCGCTCAACTCCACCGGCTCCTCCCCGGAGGCGGCGGTGGCCAGCAGGAACTCGGTCCGGCTCAGCGGCGCGAGACCGTCGCGGCGCAGCACCAGGAACTGTTCCGCGCCGGTGTCGGGCCGCTGCCGGAACAGCGTGCCGATCGGGTACGTGCGGTCGCCGACCCGTCCGGAGCGGCCCGCTCCCGGGATCGTGGCCGGCGCCAGGTCCGGCCCGTCGGGCAGGAAACCGAGCCATTCCCCCGGTGCGGGCACCTTGCGGGTGGTGGTGGCGCCGAGGGCGGCGAGCACGGCCGGGTCGGCCACCCGGTGCTTGCGGTCGGCGGTCACCAGGTAGGTCGGCCCGTCGGCGGTGCGGACGACGGCGAAGCGGTCGGCCGGCACCGGGACGGCTTCGGCGCGCGGGTCGAGGTTGAGGCCGAGCCGGTCGCCGGGTTCGTCGGTGACCGAGCCGGGCAGGCAGGCCAGCCACGGCCCGGCCACCATCGGCCCGGTGGCGACCGACTGCGGGGCGCCGTCGATGCCGATCGACGGCCCGCGCGGCACGTCCTTGATCGACTCCTGGGAGATCAGCTTCACGGTGGCGCCCGCGCCCTGGACCAGCATGGCCGAGGTCAGGTTCGGCGTCGGGCGCAGCGCACCGTCGAGGTAGACGTACCGGTTGCCGCTCTCCTTCTCCACCAGGATCACGCCGCTGCGGGCGTACGCCTTGCTGCCGCCGGGGACGATCCAGCCGTAGACGGCGAACCCGGCCACGACCAGGACGCTGATGAGCACGCCGAAGGCCAGGCCGGTGACGGCGCGCTGCCCGGGAATCTCCGCCGTCGACGGGTCGCCCTGCACCAGGGCGGAACTCAGCCGGCCCATCATGAACTGGTGGGCGTGGACGTGGTCGCGCTGGGTCTGCACGGCCGGCTACCCGAACAGCCCGCGGGCCCAGGCGTAGAGCCCCAGCACCTGGGCGAGCACCGGCAGCACGGCCAGGCCGGTGGCGACGTCCAGCCCGCCGGCCGTGTACTCCCAGAACGGCAGCATCCGGCGCGGCCACGGCCGCAACGCGGCCATCACCAGCGGCACCAGGAGGGCGACGAGCCCGCCGAGCAGGACGTACCGGCCGGTCGGGGCGAGCTTGTCGGAGAACATCAGGGCCACCATGAGGTAGCCGACGGTACCGGCCGCCACCAGGGCGACCCGCTGCCAGAACCCGAAGAAGGTACGCGAGCGCAACAGGATTGCACTCGATGTCACGAGCACGAGCGTCCACCCGGACCAGCCGGGCACCTTCATGGTGTGGTGCATCAGCACCGGCAGGACCAGCGCGGAGGCGGTCATGCAGGCGGTCAGGTAGGTGTCCGCCTCGTCGGCGCGCGCCTTGACCAGGTCGGAGTCCTCCGGCTCGATGTCGTACGACATGTCCGCGCCGGTCTTGGGCAACTGCGGCCCGCGCAGCCGGGCCAGCTTCACCGCCGCCCGGGGCGCGATCACGATCAGCACCAGGATCACCGACACGGCCACTGCGGAGACCTCCGGCGCGGTGAGCGCGAAGCCGTCGCCGGCCAGCAGCACGAGCACCACGATCGCGGCGGTCAGCGCGATGACGAGCAGTGGAGCGAACGGCATGACCGGCGTGACCGTACGCTGCGCGATCAGCAGCAACGCGGTCACCGCGACGATCGCGACGGTGGCGGCCAGCCCGGCGCTGGCGTTCCAGGCCACGCCCTCCGGGTCGCCGTCGACGGCGCTGGACGCGGCGACCGCCGCGAAGAACGCCGCGCCGCCGCCGAACAGCAGCGGGAACGCGCCGTCGCTCTGCTGGCGGGCGCTGACCATCGACGCGGTGAACAGGCCGGCCGCGAGCACCGCGCCGCCGATCACCTGGGGCAGCACCGGCCCCCGGTCCACGAGCACGGCGGCGATCAGGCCCATCGCCACCACGCAGAGCACCAGGAACAGCACCCGGCGGTACTCCGGCTGCCACCTGTCGGCCCGCCGGTTGACCACAGTGGCGACGCCCTCGGCCAGGTCGTCGAAGTCGAGTTCGGGCAGCGGGTCCTGCGCCGGGCGCAGGTGCAGCTCCTCACCCTCCAGCCAGTCCAGGCTCTCCGGCGTGCCGGACAGCTCGAACGGCGCCTGGCCGAGGCGCTGCAGCACCCACGACTCGTCGGGCGCCTCGCCGTCGGGGACCCGGGCCAGATCGGTGGTGTGCCGCACCAGCAGCGGCATCAGGTTCGCCACCGGCATCCGTGCCGGTACGGCCAGGTCGGCCCGGCGGGCCGGCCCGATCACCGTGATCCGGCACAGTTGGTCGTTCAGCGCTGCGGTCACCAGCGAGCCTCTCTCATCGGGCCGTGTCGGACACGAAACCGGTCTGCATCAGGCGTACGCCGCGCCGGGTGACGAGCTGGGCGCGTCCGGGCGGCAGTTGGCGGGGCTTCGCCTCGCCGAGGAACTTGCCCTCCTCCTTCGGGTAGGAGAAGAGCGTCGCGGGCGTGCCCAGCTCCCACATCCGCCGGATCACCGGGTCCATCATGGCCCGCATCGCGCCGGAGGTGCTGCGCGCGACGATCACGTGCAGGCCGATGTAGGCGCCCTGCGCGAGCAACGGCAGGAGCGGGTCGAGCGTCGAGCCCATCCCGGTGCTCTTGGTCATCAGGTCGTAGTCGTCGACGATGACGAAGAGCTCCGGCCCCTCCCACCAGTCGCGCTTGCGCATCCGCTCGGACGAGACGTCCGCGCCGGGCATCCGCCGGTTCATCGAGACCGACGCCTGGCCGGCCAGCTCGTGCATCTTGTCGCCGGTGAACGCGAAGCCCACCTGGTACGCGGCGCCGATCGCGGTGTCCAGGTCGCGGCGCGAGTCGCCGAGCACGACCTTCGCCCGCTCCGGCGGGTAGTGCTGCTGGATGGACCGCAGGACGAGCCGGAGCAGGTTGGTCTTGCCGGTCTCGCTGTCGCCCAGGACCAGCATGTGCGGCGTGGCCATGAAGTCGTGCCAGACCGGGGCGAGACGCTGCTCGTCCTGGCCGATGACGAACTTGAAGTCGGACTCGGGCGGTGGCAGCGTCTCCACCATCAGGTGCGCCGGAAGCATCCGTACCGGCGGGGCGGCCGGACCGGGCCAGAACGTGCCGATCTCCTCGACCACCGACTTGGTCGCCTCGGCCAGGTCGCCCACCTCGGAGCTGCCGTCCATCCGGGGCAGCGCGGCCAGGAAGTGCAGCGCGCCGTCGGTGAGACCGCGCCCGACCTGGTTGGGCACGGTGGCCGCCTTGCGGGAGCCGTGCTCGGACTCCATCGCGTCACCGAGCCGCAGCTCCAGCTTCGTGCCGAGCAGGTCCCGCATCCAGGTACGCAGCTCCGACCAGCGGGTCGCGGTGACGATCACGTGCACGCCGAAGGACAGGCCACGCGAGGCGAGTTCCTGGAACTTCTGCTCCAGCTCCTGGAAGTCCTGTTTCATCGTGTACCAGCCGTCGATGACCAGGAAGACGTGCCCGAAGCCGTCCTCGATCGTCCCCTCGGCCACCTTGCCCAGGTAGCTGGACATGGAGTCGAGCCCGTGCCGGGCGAACTCGGCCTCGCGCTTCTCCATGACCTGGAGGACCTCCTCGACCGTCCGGACGACGCGGTCGCGTTCCATCCGGGTCGCGATCGAGCCGACGTGCGGCAGGCCGGCGATCGAGGCGAGGCCGCCGCCGCCGAAGTCCAGGCCGTAGAACTGCACCTCGCGGGGCGTGTTCGCCAGCGACAGCGCCAGGATCAGGCTGCGCAGCAGCGTCGACTTGCCGCTCTGCGGGGCGCCCGCGATGCCGACGTGGCCGTCGGCGCCGTTCAGGTCGACCACCAGCAGCTCGCGCAGCTGCTCGGCGGGCCGGTCCACCACGCCCACCGGAACCCGGAGGCCACCCTGGACGGCCGGGTCGTCGATGGTCATGCCGCGTACCGGGTCGGGCAGCACGCTCGGGATGAGCGAGTCCAGGCTCGGCGCGTAGGACAGCGGCGGCAGCCAGACCTGGCGGGCCGGCGGGCCCGAGCCGGCGAGCCGGTCCAGCAGCACCTCGACCAGGCTCGGCCCGTTCGCGTCGGCGGCGGGCTCGTCGACCTGCTCGGCTGGACGCTCCGGCCCGGGGTCGTGGCGCACCGCCACCTGCCGGGTGGTGAACGGCACCACGTCCGCGGTGGGCTCGTCCCCGGCGTCCGCGACGCCGCCGCGGCGTCCACTTCCGGTGTACGCGCCGGAGACGTACGCCGCCTTGAAGCGCACCAGGTTCGTGGTGTCCACCTTGAGGTAGCCGTTGCCCGGCTCGGGCGGCAGCTCGTACGCCGCACCCACACCGATCACCGACCGCGACTCCATCGAGGAGAACGTGCGCAGCGCCAGCCGGTACGACAGGTGCCCCTCGACCCGGTTGATCCGGCCCTCGTCCAGGCGCTGGGAGGCGAGCAGCAGGTGCACGCCGAGCGACCGGCCGAGCCGGCCGATGGACACGAAGAGGTCCATGAACTCGCTCTTGCTGGACAGCAGCTCGCTGAACTCGTCCACGATGATCAGCAGCACCGGGAAGGGCACGAGCTGGGCGCCGTTGCCGCGCGCCTTCTCGTAGTCGAACAGCGAGGCGTAGCCGCTGGCCCGCAGCATCTCCTGCCGCCGGGTCATCTCGCCGTTGAGCGCGTCCTGCATCCGGTCGACAAGCGGCAGCTCGTCGGCCAGGTTGGTGATCACCGCCGAGGTGTGCGGCAGCTTGTCCATGCCGAGGAAGGTGGCGCCGCCCTTGAAGTCGACCAGCACCAGGTTGAGGATCTCCGAGCTGTGCGTCGCGGCCAGGCCGCAGACGAGGGTACGCAGCAGCTCCGACTTGCCCGAGCCGGTGGCGCCGATCAGCAGGCCGTGCGGGCCCATGCCGCCCTGCGCGGACTCCTTCAGGTCCAGCTCGATGACCTCGCCCTCCTCGGTGACACCGATCGGCACCATGAGGCGGTTGCGTTGCGGGGTCCGGGTACGCCACAGGGCCTGCACGTCGAAGGTCATCGCGTCGCGGATGCCGAGCAGCGTGGTCAGCTCGAAGCTGGTGTCCAGCGGTTCGTCGGACACCTCCAGCGTGCCGCTGGTCCGCTTCGGCGCGATGATCCGCGCGAGGGCCTCGCACTGGGTCCGGTCCAGACCGTCGCGCTTCGCCGAACCGGTCGTCGCGCCGGCCGGGAACTCCACGACGTCGCCGGTGACTGTCAGCCGCAGCACCTTGGGACCGCCGGGCATCGCGCCGGTGAGGTCGAGCAGCACCACGTTGCGGATGCCCGCACCGAGCAGGCGGGAGCTGTCCGGCAGGTCCACCAGATGCGCGACGATCACCAGGAACGGCTCGCTGGTGGTCGGCCTGACGGCCCGGTCGTGGTCGCCCCGGTCGGTGATCTCCGGACCGAGCATGTCCATCAGCGCGTCGTGGCTGCCGGCGAACATCCGTACCGGACCGGCCGCGTCGTACGCGGTGGGATGCGCGTTGTGCGGCAGCCACTTGACCCACTCCCACGGGCCCCGGTGCACCTCGGCGGCGAGCACCGCGATCCGCAGCTCGTCCGGGGCGTGGAAGGTCGCCAGCTGCGCCACCATGGCGCGGGCCAGGTCGATCGCCGGGTCGATCGCGCCCTCGAACTCGACGCTTGTGAAACTCGGCAGGCCGACCGAGGTCGGGATGCCCGACACCGTCCGGTACGCCTCGGAGAACCGCCGCAGCGAGATCGACGACAGCGGTTCGAGGTCCTCGATCGGCTTGGTGGACGGCGGGTTGAACTTCAGCATCGCGGCCTGCCGGCCGAGACCGATGCGGACCCGGCCGAAGTCGTCGTGGCTGGGCCGGCGCTCCCACAGCCGGCTGCCCATCGCGATCGACCACAGCCAGCCGGGTTGCGGGTTGTTCCAGAGCACGTGCCGGCGCTGCTGGTCGGCCGCCTCGCGGGCCTGCTTGCGCAACTGCCCGATGTAGCGCAGGAAGTCACGCCGTTCGCCGCGCATCTTGCGCTTGCGCTCGGACGCCGCCCGGCCGATCTGCATGACGCCCATGAGCAGCATGCCACCGGCCATCGCGCCGCCCATCACGTACATCACGGGGGTGCGGTTGTAGAGGCCGAACATCGCGAGCATCGCGCCCATGCCGAGGCCCATCGGCACGACCATCGCGAACGAGCGGAAGTCGAGCGGGGCCTCCTCCGCCATCAGCGGCGGCTCCTGCAGCTCGACCGAGCCTTCCGGCGCCTCCGGGCCCGGCGCGCGGGGCGGGCGCTTGACGGTGACCGTACTCATCCGAGCGTCCCCGCGTCGGCGCCGTCGCCGCCCCAGACGGTGCGCTCCTGGCGCAGCAGCTTCACCGCGTAGCGGTCGTTGCGGTAGCGCTCGGCCACCTTGACGTCGTCGTCCTCCTCCGCCTGGCGCTTCTTCTCCCTCTTCGCCCGCTCCTCCTCGTCCCTGCGGCGTCGCTCCTGCTCGGCCCAGAACGCCTCGGCGCGGGCGGCGGCAGCCGTCTCCTCGTCGGCGAGCGACGCCGTGAACTCGGCGTCGCTGACGCCGGGCTCACCGCACCGGGGCAACTTCTCCAGGTCGGCGCTGAAGAAGTCGAGCGTGCCGTCGGACGGCCTGGGCGCCTTCGCGGGCGCCACCCGCCGCCACACGGCACGCGGGGGCTGCGGTGTCTCCGACATGGTCACCCTTCCCTGCCGTCGTCAGCTGACGGGCCGGTCAGCCAGTCCGCGTCGCTGAGGTCGTCCCAGCCCGCCGTGTCGTCCGGGTCGTCGTCCGGGCGGACCAGCGGCACGTGGTCGCCGGCCGCCGGCCGGGCGCGGTCACCGCCCCAGACAGCGTCGTCCTCGCGCAGACCCGCGGCGGGTTCCCGGCCGGCACCGGGCTCGCGCTCGTCGTCGCGATCGGAGCGCGCCCGGACCGTACCGGTCCGGCCCGGGTCGTCGGGGCCCGCGCCGGACGCCGCGCGGCCGGACGTCTGTGGACCACCGACTCCGGCGACGGCGGCGGCACCGGCCAGGCCGAGCGCGCCGGGGACCGCGACCGCCACCTCACCGTCGGCCACGACGGCTGTCCTCCGCTGCGTCCCCTCCGGACCGCCGCCCCCCGGCGAGACCTGTTGGTTCGACTGCGCAGGCGAGTTCGGCTGAGCAGGCGGGTTCGCCTGCCCGGACGGGTTCGGCGCGGCCGTCTGGCCGGGTGGGCTCGCCGCCTGGCCGGGCTGGGCGGCCTGGCTCGGCTGCCCGGGCTGGCCGGGCTGGGCGGGTGGGTTCGGTACCGGGCCGGGCGCGGCGGGCAGACCCGGCTGACCGACGATCACCGGAGCCGCCACGACACCGCCGACCACCGGCGGCACGACGGCCGCGGGCGGCTCCGCCCGTGACGGCGGTTCCACCGCCGGGGACAGATCGACCACCGTCGGCACCTCCACCGCCGTCGGCGGCACGACCACTTCCGGTACGGGCACACCCGGCGTACCGCCGGTGCCGGACACGGGTGCCGCCGGAACGTCCGGCGCGGCGGGCTCCTCGGCGGCGGCCTCCGGCACGCCCGGATCCGGGCCGGCAGGTGGACCGTCCGGTCGAGAGCCGGGCACAGCGGTGACCGGTGCAGCACCGTCGGGATCCACCGTCCCGTCGCCCGCCTCCGGCGCGCAGTCCTCCGGCCGGGCCGGGGTCCAGTCCGTCTCGTCCGGGCGGATCAGATCGGACGCCGCTGGTGCGGTACGTGGTGTGGTGCCGGCGGGCGCGTGGCTGCCCGGCGGGCCGCCCATCGGCGGCAGCACACCGGCGACCGGTGCCGACACGTCGGTGCTCGGGAGCGTCACACCGGTGCTCGGCGGCGCGACGGGGACCGGCTCCACCAGTCCGGCGCCGCCCGTGCCCGCTCCCGTGGGCGCCTGCGGCGCACCGGCGTCGGGGGTCGACGGGCGCCAGTCGTCGGCGTCCGCCTCGACCAGCCCGGAGGCGTCCGGCGCGTCCGGCACACCGGCGGGCGCGCCCGCACCGGCGCCCGGCGCACCCGGCGCTCCCGGCATCATCGGCATCGCGGCACCGGCCGGCGCCGTGACCGGCGAGTCGACGCCGACGCCCGGAGCCACCGGCGCGGCGGGGATCTGCGGGCCGTCGACGCCGAGCCCGTCGCCACCGGCCGGCGCGCCGCCCGACCCGTCCGGCACGCCCGCGTCCACGCCCACCGGTCCCCAGGTCTCGGGGTCGCCGCTGACGAGTCCCCGGGCGTCGGGCGACTCGGCCCCACCGGGGTTCGTCGCGCCACCTGCGGGCCCCGGCATTCCGGGCATGGGCGGCATGCCGGCGCCCAGCCCGGCGCCGCCGGCCGAGACGCCGGCCGGTGCGCCGGGAACCTGCACGCCGTCGAACCCGGGTGACCGCCAGTCCGCCTCGTCGCCCTCCACCAGGCCCTTGGCATCCGGTGCCTCGGGGACACCTGAGCCGCCACCGGCACCGGCGCCGGGAGCGCCCGCGCCGGGCATGCCCGGCATCATCGGTGACTGGAAGCCACCGCCTCCGGGCACGGCGCCACCGGGAGCGGCCGGGATGTCCACGCCGTCGACGGCCCCGGGGACGAAGTCGTCGCTGTTGCCGAGCAACCCGTTCGCGTCCGGTTTCTCCGGCAGCCCGGGGCTGCCGCCCGCGCCGGGACCGGCGCCGCCGGGCGGGCCGAATCCCGGGATGCTCGGCGCGGTGAACCCGCCGCCCGGTTTGCCGATGCCCGTTCCCGTGCCCGTACCCGCCCCCGGCTTCGGGCCGCCCACCTCACCCGGTCCGGAGAACGACGGCGGCTTGACCGATCCGGCGCCACCCGCGCCGCCACCGAGGTTGGCCGAGCCCGGCGGCTTGATGCCCGGCGGAACGACACCGGAACCGAGCCCGCCCGGCAGGCCGCCCCCACCCGGTACGCCGACGCCGGGGAAGCCGGCGCCCCCCGGCCCGTTGATGCCCGGCGCGTCGAAGCCGGGCAGCCCGCTGCCGCCGCCCCCGCCTGGCGTGGGCCCACCGATCTCGCCGGGGCCCGAGAACGACGGCGGGGTGATGGCGCCCGGTCCCTGGCCGGAACCCGGACCACCGATGTCGGCGAGGTTCGGCGGCGTGATCGAGGGCACGGTGATGTTCGGCGGCGTGGTGAACCCCGGCGTGGTGATACCGCCGGCGGGTGGCGCGGTGAATCCCGGCGGGGTGATCGTGGGCGGGGTGGTGAGGGTCGGCGTCGTGAGGTTCGGCGACGAGATCGGCGGGCCGGTCGGCACGTTGATGCTCGGCGTCGGCATGGTGACCCCGGACGTCCCCGCCTTGTCGGTGGTCATCCGGTACTTCTCGGCGACCGTGTGGACGACCTCGGACATCTGCTGGGCCATCGGCTTCTCGTACTCGGTGCCGCTGATCGGCACCGGGCCGCTGCCGCTGCCGACGCCGTTGTCCGAGGCGATCGTGGCCCAGGCGCCGTCCAGGTAGGCGATCGTCTGCTGGGCCCAGGACAGATGGTTGGCGGCGTCGTAGAGCTGCGACGGCAGCGAGTTGCGGTTGGTCGAGGAGTTGATGCTGTTGGCCGCCGTGGTGGAGTCCGGGACCGCGCCGCCGGCCAGGTGCTCTGCCTGCTTGCCGAGCAGGTCGGCGTAGAAGTTCATCTTGTCGCGGAACCCGTTGGCCGCCGGCCCCTTCCACGCCTTGTCGTCGCCGACCATCGAGGTGACAGCGGTACGGATGGTCTGTTCGAGCCAGATCAGCAGGTCCTGGGTCGCCTGGAAGGCCTGCGCGGTCTCGACGACGGACCGGACGCTCACCAGCGTCTTGGCGTGGTCCCGCCCGCTCTCGGTGGTCAGCGCGGCGCCGCCGTTCACCGCGGCCTCGAGCTTCCGCCAGCCCCGGGTCTCCTTCGCCCAGGTCTGGTAGTCGTACAGGTCGCTGACGGGGACCACCTTGGGTGGGAAGGTGGCCGCCTCCTCCGCGGGGTCGTTCCACCCGTCGAGCTTGCTGTCACCGAGACCGTTGCCCATGCCCTGTCCCTCTTCGCGAGCGGCGAGACCGTTTCGCCCGCGTCAGTTTCCGTCGGTCTTGACGATCTTCTGGCCGTAGGTGCTCAGGTTGTCCAGGCCCTTGAAGGAGTCACCCATGATCTCGCCGAGCTTGTCGGTGGTCAGCGCGTTCAGCTCTTCGAGGTTCTCGTACTCCGCGGCCATCTTCAGCAGGGCGGTCTGCACCGCGAGCAGGGCGGTGTTCATGTTGACGAGCATGTCCTTCATGTCGCCCTTGACGCCGCCGTCCTGGGCCGTCGCCCCGACGATCGCCTGCCGCAGCACCTCGGCCCGGGCGAAGGCGCCGGGACGCGGGTCGATCGCGCCCACCTGGTCGGCCGTGGTGAGCAGGATCTTCCCGGCGCCGGTGATGCTGCCCAGCACGTCCTCCGCGAACCACTTCAGGGCGGCGGTGTTGACCGCCACGCCACTGGTCGAGGCGGTGTCACCCTTGAACGTCGGGTTGATCGCCGGCGGTTTGAAGCCCGAGCCGGTCGAGATCTCGTCGTCGATCCAGTCTGACTGGTCGGTGAACGCGGGCGGCTTCACGTTCGACGGGTCGGTGATGTTGTCCTTGTACGTCTTGACGAGGTTCTTCCAGCCCTCGGTGTCGAGGATGTTCTTGTCGTACCAGTCGCGGGCCTCGATCCACTCCGGATGCTCGGCGCGGACCTCGTCCTTCCACCGCTCGTAGTTCACGCCGGTGCGGTTGTTCTGGTGCTTGTTGTAGAAGGCCATCCAGGAGTCGTGCGCCGCCTGAACGGTGCCGTCCGGCTTCCCTATGGCCTCGTCACCCATGCCGTAGGCGTTCATCGCGCTGATGGCTTTGTCGTTGGGGTATCCCCAGTCAATGCGGGCCAAGGAGCTCACTCCACTCGAGAGTCGACGACGGAACGTTGGCACAGACCCCAGCGGCCCGGGTCGTCTAGCTCACCGGGCCGGGGACGGACGACGTGGGCCGCCACGCCGCGTCCGCGGCGGCCGTCCGGCGGTTCAGCCGCCGCGGACGTCGTTCCAGATCATGGCGTGACGCTGCTCGGTGGTGCCGTAGTTGTCCGAGATCTGCAGCAGCGTCTGCCGGGCCTGCTCCAGGTAGCCGACCATCGAGTCGGCCGCCTGGTTCCAGGCCAGCTTCGAGACCCTGTACTGCTCCTGGGCGGCACCGGTCCACTGGGCCAGGCTGGCCTCGACGGTGCGCTCCATCTCCTCCAGCGACGACTGGATCTGGCCGTTGATGCGGTTCATGTCGGTCAGCACGGCGTCTGCCTGCACGAAGTCGAAGGTGTAGTTGGACACGTCAGTCCTCTCGGGAGATCGGGGGGATCCGGATGCGGCTCAGATGCCCGGCAGAGCCGCGCCGAAGGAGTTGGCCACGCTCGACGCCTCGTCCTCGGCCGTCTGGTAGCCCTTCGTGGTCACACCCATGACCTCGAGCATCTTCAGCAGCTCGTTGATGACCCGCTGGAACGCGTTCTCCCAGTTGTCCATGGCCTGGTTGAAGCCCTGCGACGCCTGGCCGGTCCAGGAGGAGATCAGGATGGCCATCTGCCCGTTGACGGCGCGCAGCTGGCCGGTGAAGGCGGTGGCCTTGTCGGAGAACTCCTGGGCAGCCCGCTGCATACCCTCTTCGGTGGTGCTGACGGTCGGCATCGTCACGGCCGGACTCCTCGTGTCAGGGAAAGGTGGCAGGGAAGAGTGTTGATCCGCGGCCCTGCCCGGCGGCAACCCGGTTCCGCCACCATGTCCGAACGTCACCCAACATTGCACGGCAGCGCCCCCGCAACCGCCCCCAGCGGCCGACAGCCCGGGAAGAGTGGTTGCACTTTCATGCACTGATCCCCGGCCGGAGTTCCGGCGCGACGCTCGTGGCGGCTTCACTTGACGGCGACGTCGAGGGAGTGGTCCGTCGTGAACTACAGCGAGCGCATCGAAGGCCTGTTCCAGGAGTACGAGCGGCAGCGCACCAGCCTCGCCGAGATGCAGGCCCGGATGAGCGCGCTCTCGGCCACCGCGACGTCACCGCGCCGCGAGGTGAGCGTCATCGTCGGCCAGAACGGCGTGCTGACCGACATCCAGTTCCCCTCCGGCGCCCACAAGCGGCTCACCACCGCCGACCTGACCCGGCTCATCCTGGACACCTACGCCGACGCCAAGGAACAGGTCATGAACCAGGCGGCCGACGTGCTGGCGCCGATGCTGCCGGACGGCCTGGACGCCCACAAGCTGGTCCGGGGCCAGGCCGGGGCGGACGCGTTCCTGCCGAAGGAACCCCGCATGGTGACGAGCGTGCGGGAACTCCTGACCCGGGGGCCCGAATGATCAGCAACAATCCCGGCGGGCGGCTGTGGGTCGACCCGGACGGGGTGGAGGGGCTCGGCAAGGCGTACGAGTCGCACGTGCAGCTCTACGACACGTACCTCACCCAGTTGACCGCGCTGCGCGCCCGCTACGCCAGGGCCTGGGGCGACGACGACATGGGCGAGCAGTTCTCGACGAAGTTCCTGGAGGGCCTGGACAACCTCGAAGCGATCATCGGCGGCGTCCGGGGAACCCTGCGCTACACCGCACAGGGGCTCACCGAGAGCAGCCGGGCGTACCGGGAGGCGGACGAGGCCGCCCTCGACGTCAGCCGGAAGATGACGAAGGACTTCGACGGCCTGGACGGCCTCACGTACCCCCGGCGGGCGGTGGTCGCGGACCCGGTGCTGGAGCCCACCGCGGAGGGTGAGCCGCGCCGGCCGCATCTGACGTCCCGTCGGCTGGCGCTCGCCGAACCGGTCGCCGAACAGGCCGGGGTCGCTCCGCGGCAGTACGGCACCCCGATGCTGCCCGTCCAGCCCGCCGAGCCGCTGATCCCGCTCATCGCCGCCCACCCGGCCATCTCGTCGTACTTCGTGCGGCCGGAGTACGCGACCGCCCACGTCGGCGGCCGGCCGCTGCCCGAGGGGTACCGGCTGATCGCACTCAACCCGTTCGAGGACGGCAGCACCCGGGTGGACGCGAACCTCTACGACTCGATCACCCCGCTGGCCGGGACGCCCGTGACCACCCCGGACGGCAAGCCGATCGATCCCGGGCAGGGCCGGCTCTTCGTCGTCAGGGAGAACCCGGCCGTCGACCCCACCGCACCCGGCTACCAGCCGCTTTACCTGAGCTACGCGCCGGACGGCACACCCACCCCGATCATCCCCGGCGCCTGAGCCACCCACAGGTGCCCCGGTAGGACATGCCCGACTTCCACATCCCCAACGACCCGCAGTGGCAGTGGGCGTACGACCTGATCCTCGTCGCCGTCGGCGAGGAGTATCCGAAGGCCGACCCCACCGCCCTGCGGGCCATGGGCGACGAGCTGTACGCGCTCAGCAGCACCATCCTCAACGGGATGGGTGCCACCGCCAACCTCGGCTACGGGCTGGCCGGGAGCCTGTCCGGCCCGGCGATGGACGCGTTCCAGCACTACCAGGTGGGGATCACCAAGAACGTGCCGGCCGGCGGCAACATCGCCCTGGCCCTGGGCGGCTCGGCCTACAACTTCGCACTGGACTCGGAGAACACCCAGTACAACATCGTCATCGCGGCCTTCACCCAGGTCGTCGAGATCGCCATCGCGCTGGCCTCCGGCTTCGGCGCGGCGGCGGTGCCCGCCCTGATCAGGATCGGTCAGGAGATCGTCGGGGCTCTGATCGGCCTGCTCCGCCAGCGGCTGCGGAACCTGCTGATGCGGCTGACCTGGGAGGCGTTCCAGGAAGGGCTGGAGGAACTCTGGCAGAGCGCCGCCGCCCAGGTGACCCAGATCATCGAGGGCAACCGCAAGTCCCTGGACTACAAGGACCTCGGGCTGGCGTTCGCCGGTGGCGCCTTCATCGGCGCGGGCGTCAGCGGCATGCAGATGATCGGCGGCAAGTTCTTCCCGAAGATCAATAACAACGTCCTGTCGCGGGAAGGGCTGTCGGCGCTCGCCGAGACGCTGTTCGAGGGCCTGTTCACCATGATGGTCGGCGGCGGAGGCTTCAACCCGTGGGCCACCATGAGCTCGTCGATGATCGGCGGGATGGCCCACCACTACGCCACGGTTGCCGGCCAGAGCTACGGCCCCGGCGCCGCCGCCGGGGCGCCACCGCCGACGATCGAGACGAAGAACCTCACCACCACCGCGCCCACGCCGCCGACGACGACAGTTGACGGGCCAGCAGTACCCCCACCCGTCGGCTCTCCCACCGGCCCGGGCGGTCAGAGCGGTGGCCCGGGTCCGCAGCCCTCGGGCGGGCCGACCACCGGAGGCGCCGGTCAGGGGTCCGGCCCGGGCGAGGCCGGAACCCGGGGGCCGTCGCCTCAGGGCGCCGGTGATCCGGCTGCCGGCCAGGGCAGTGCCGGGGACACCACTCCAGGCGGCCAGGCTCCGGGCAGCCAGACCGCCGAAGGTCAGGTTCCGGGCGGACAGACTGCGGGCGGCCCTACCTCCGGCGGACAGACCGCCGACGGCCGAGCCCCGGGCGGACAGATCTCGGGCGGGCAGACCGCAGGCGGACAGGCCGTGGATGGTCCGGGCGTCGGCGGTCAGGTCGGCGACGGGTCACAGGGCGGCATCCAGAACGGCGACACGAGCCCGAACGGCACCGGAGGCCAGAGCCCGAGCGGGCTCGGCGCCGCGACCCCGGCGACCGGCACCGACCCGCGTGGAGCCGGCGGTCCCGCCCCGGGGCCGAGCCCGGCCGCCGGCACCGAGGGGACGTCGCCGCGCGCGGACGCGACGGGCGCGCCGAGCGGCAGCCCGGCGAGCACCGGTGCGCCCACGACCGGCACCCCGGCCGCCGTCGCCGGCCTCACCACGCCCCACGGCGGCGGCCTTCCCGGTTTCGACGCGCCGGCGTCGAACGGCGGGCCGGCCGCTCTCGACACACCGGCGCCCGTGGCCCCGCCCGCCACCGCCGCCGGCCCGGCGGCAGTCCCGACCGGCCCGTCACCGTCCACCGGCACGCCCGGCACGGGCGCGGCGACCGCCAACGGCACACCACCTACCGGCACACCGGGCACCTCCACGCCGGGCACCGGCGCACCGAGCACCAACGGCAGCCCGCTTACCGGCTCGCCGAACACTGGCTCGCCGCCGACCACCGCGTCCACGGGTTCGCCGACCGGGACCCCGAGCACCGGCCAACCGACCACGAGCACGTCGTCCACGGATCCGGCGACCACCGGCCGTCCGGCCGCTTCCCCGCGTGACGTCGCCGGCGCCGCGGAGGCGCCCCCGCCGCCGCTGGCGCCCGTCGGCGGGATCTCGGTCGACGGTCCGGCCGTGGCCGCCTCACCGGCCACCGACCCCGGTGTCGCGGGACCGTCCTCACCGGAGCCGGTCGTCGCGGTGCCCGGCCCGGTCGCCGCCGTCGACACGCCGGGCGACGGCACGTCGGATGCCCAGGTCGACGCCGACGGTCCCGGCACGGGGACGGGCCGGGCCGGCGACCCGGAGACGGGCGCCGTCGACACCACGCCGACGCCGGACGGAGCGACGACGCAGCAGCACGGGACCGTCGAGCCGACGCCGGCCCCTCCCGCGCCGATCGCCGGCGCGGACCTTCCCGCGCCCACCCGGCCCACGCCGAGCCCGCAGTTCCAGCAGGCCAAGGCGAGCGCGGAGCCGAAACGGCTGCGCACCGAACGGTACGTGCCCTGGAAGGACACCGTCGTCCCCGGCACCCACCTGCTGCGCGGCGAGATCACGACGATCGACTTCACCACAAGGGAGTTCACCGCCGACGGCCGGGACTACCGGTCGTTCGACGTACACCTGGATCTGGTCTCGAAGAACGACCAGATGTCCCCGCGGGAGTTGCGCGACTTCGCGGCGACGGTGCAGCGCACCGTCGACGAGATGGTCAACGGCAGATACACGCTGCCCGACGGTCGCCTGCTGCACATCGACCTGGTCGTCGACACTCCCCCGTGGCGCGACGGCATGACCCGCGACTGGCAGGCCGACCCACGCCGTAACCCGCCGGTGGAGGTGACCTCGCAGGACGGGGTGAGCACCGACCAGCACGTGTGGAACACCGGCGACCGCCTGCCAGTGATGGTGCACGAGGTGATGCACTACCTCGGGGCCAAGGAGGGTCACCAGGCCCCCGAGCACCTCTTCACCACCGTGCCCCGGCCGGGGGTGATGGGTGTCGAGGTCGACACGCTGCCGATGTCGGAGCAGGACGGGATTTCGGCCGGGCCGGTCGACTATCTCACCGCACAGGATCTGGCGACGATCCACGACGTCGCGCTGACCGCCGGACCGGTGCGCGACCTTCCGGCACCGCAGGCGCCGCGCGAGCAGACACCGGACCCGTACCCGAACCCGCAGGTCCCGTCGCGCGCCCCGGCCCCGCCACCACCGCCGCCGCCACCGGGCGTCCCGGTGCCACCGCCGCCACCGCCGGGTGTCCCGGTACCGCCACCACCGCCACCGGGTGCCGCGCTGGGTGTTCAGGGCCCGCCGCCTCCCCCGGGGATGCCTCCACCGCTGGGGATGCCGCCGCCTCCGGCCGCGCCCGGGTTCCCGCCGCCTCCGGCGCCCGGACCGGCGAACCGGAACTCCGCCCCACCACCCAGGGCGGACCTCTCCACAGCCACGCTGCCGCCCCGGCAGCAGCCCGTGCCGACGGCGGTCGGGCAGAGGCTCACCGCGAAGTACCAGGTGGTGCACGTCCTCGACCAGGGTTCACCCGGACTGGGCCACCAGGCCGCGACGGTCGCCATGCTCGACGGGCTGGCCGCTACCGGCTACCGGGGCACTGTCGTGCTGACCTATCCCAGCAACAAGACGCCGTACTACGCGGGGCAGCTCGGCCGGCAGTCCGACTTCGACGACCCGGTGGGCTCCTACGATCTGTTCCACCGCGAGTGGACCGGTCGCCGGGGCGACATGGATGTCGTCATGCGACCGCAACAGCCGGCCGAGCAGAAGGCCGCCGCCGCCCTCCGCACGGAGGTGAACTGGAAGACGAGGCAGTGGCCCGGCGCCGCGCAGGCCCCCGAATGGCAGAAGGAGCTGCAGCCGGGGTTCCGGAAGAAGACGGAGGACGAGCAGAACAACACGCAGGGCCTGCGCCTCGACCAGATCGGCGCCGACCCGCTCCCCCCGGGCACGGTCCTGACCGTGCTGCCCGCCGTCGACGTGCCGAAGAACGACGACGAGTCGGAGATGACCGACGATCAGCGGAAGGAGTGGTTCCAGGAGTCCTGGGTGCGCCGGCTACGCGACGCCCACGGCGACCACGACCTGCTCACGCTCCAGCCGTTCCTGTGGGACAAGTTCCCCCGCCAGTTCCACAGCCCGAACGCGCCGGTGAAGGATCTCGACACGATCCTGACCGGTGTCCCGTCCTACCGTGGCCGACCATCGGCAACCCCGCCGCCCAGTGCCGGGGCGGTGATCAGGGACACCGGCGTTTCCGGGGCCGACGGCCTCGCGGACCTGGTCGACGACGAGGGCACCGACGTGGTGCTCGTCTACTACGGCAAGACGCGGGTCACGCCGGAGCACGGCGACGTGGTCCGCCGGCTGACGACTGGCGCCCGGCAGGACCGGCCGACAGTCGTCCTGGTGGTCGGCGACGCGACGCGGGCCCTTCCCACGGCCGGGGCCCCGGTCCACGTCGCCGCCCTGCCCCGCGTCACGCCGGAACAGATGGCCGGGCTGCGCGAGCGCGCCACGCTCGTGGCCACCGAGGGCGCGAACACCTGGCAGGAGTCGCTCGCGGCGGGCAGACCCACGCTCTCCGTGACCGCGTCCGCAGGTGACACCCGCCCCTGGCAACACGAGCCCGCGTCGTTCCACGACGACCCCGAGCTCACCGGTGGCCGCACTCTGCTCGACCGGGCGTCGCACCACCTCCGTACCGGGACGGACCCGGACGCGCTGCGCGACTTCGTCGAGGACCGCGACGGCGCCGTCCGCACGTACTTCGACAGATGGCGCGAGGCGCTCGGCGAGCCCGGCTCCGATCAGGTCGACCAGGCCCTCGCCACGGTCACCGGCCTGCCACTGGACCCGGACGCCCGCCCGCGCGCCGACACGTCGCCGAGCGCGCCCCCGATCGACACCGCCGCACGTCAGCAGGGCACCCCGCCGCCCCGGTTCGACGTGCCCAAGACCCGCGACGAGATCGCCCAGGCACGCGCCGCGCAGCGCGACACCGCGCCGCACCGGGTCGCGAACACCAGCGCGTACGACGTCATCGACCGGGGACCCCACCCCGACACCCGCGTGCCCGGCGTGGTCGCGCGCTCGTACGAGCAGGCCGGTCTGCCCCTTCCGGCCGACGACCGGCCCCGCCTGCGCCTCGACGCGGTCGACAACCGCATCGCGTACGACCATCGGGTGCTGGGCCTCGGCGACCGTGACGTGCAGGACTTCACGGTCAAGGTCTTCCTCGACGCGCGGGACGCCACGGCGGCCTCCGCCCGGCCCGACATCCAGACCCGGGTACGCGACGCGGTGGACCGCGTCTACAACCAGGGCTTCCGGATCGGCGACGATCAACTGAACGTCACTGTGGAGTTCGTGGCGACGCCCAGCGAGGCGCACGCCACCGTCGCGCTGCACGGCACTCCGGCGCCGGCCACCCAGACCACCTGGTCGACGCACTCGTCCGACCTCGATCTCGCGCACGAGATCGGGCACTTCCTCGGCCTGCGCGACGAGTACCCGGTGGCGGACCGCGCCCTGGACGCCACGTTCGTCCAGGGCGACACCTCGCTGATGGCGACCACCACGCCGGAGCACGATCCGGGGCTGCTGGCGCGCAACGTCGACCGGATCGCCGGTCAGCAGGATGCCGTGCTCTCGCCCGACCGCGGCGGGCTGCCGCCTCGGACGGCGCCGGTCCGCTTCGAGCCGGTACGGGTGGCGGGCGGCCGCAACGCGCGGTTCGACGAGCTGACCCGGCACACCCGCGAGGTCGGTCCGGGCAACTACCGGCAGGTGAGTGCCGCGCTCAAGGACGAGGGAGCGCCGATCGGGTTCGTCGTCAACTCGATGCTGCCCGCCGAGGACGTCGACCAGATCCCCGAGGTGGTCCGCGCCGTCACCGAGGGACTCGCCCCCGGCACCACTGTCGCGTTCGTCTTCGGCGTCAACACCACCGCCGAGACGCCCGACCTCGCCTTCCGGGACGCGGTCGCCCGAGCCGCCCGGCTGGTGGAGGGCCTCGACGTGCCGGTGGCGGTGAACGGCTACGCGGTCGGCACGAAGGGCGGCAAGTTCCCGTACGGCCGCACCCGCAACCAGGTGCTCCGCGACCCCGACACGGTGGCCGCGATCCAGGGCCTCGTCCAGGGCGACCCGGCCCGCGAGGAGCGGCGCTACCCGTACGTGTCGATCCAGGACTTCGACCGGGGTGCCCGTACGACGGCGGACGGCACCCACGTCTTCGACCGCATCGACGGCCGGACCCGCTTCGACCCGGAGTCGACAGGACCGCAGGACGAGCCGCCGGCCCGGCCTTTGATGATCTCCGGTGGTTACCGGGTCGGCGACACCGAGGAGCTGATCCGGCGTACCCGTGAGCGGCTGGACCGGCGTGTACGCGACCACCAGGCGAGGATCGCCGACCTCACCACACGCGGCCCGGGCGCGCGCCGGGAACTCGGGATCGAGCGGCAGAAGCTGACCGCCGTCCTGGAGGGCCTCGCCACGTTCGACACGCAGGCCGGGCGGGACGCCTTCGTCCAGGACTTCACCGACGCCGTGGACGAGGACATGCGGTCCCGGGACCGGCAGGCCACCGTCCACCCGATGCTCCCGTACTCGCCGGAGCCGAACCTGTTCGTCGACGGCCTGCTCACCCTCGGCCGGCCCGAGGTCCGGTTCGGCGAGGCGGGCGCGGAGTTCCTCATGCTGGCCGAGAGCCTGCACCAGGCGTACGGCGAGGAGCTCGCCGTCGCCCACGGCGCGGCGACGCCGGCCGGCCTGCCCGCGGACGTCCTCACCGTCGACGTGCAGGTCCAGTCGCAGAACAACAGGCATCCCGACCGCGACCTGGCGTTCATGACGGACTTCGTGGGCGCCGCCACGCCCACCGACCTGTCCCGGCTCGCCGCCGACTTCGCCGTCGTCCACGCCCTCCCGCAGTCGCACGCCGTGCCC
Organism: Micromonospora sp. NPDC049203; assembly: GCF_043197215.1. Classification (NCBI taxonomy): domain Bacteria; kingdom Bacillati; phylum Actinomycetota; class Actinomycetes; order Micromonosporales; family Micromonosporaceae; genus Micromonospora; species Micromonospora sp. NPDC049203. The sequence goes on from NZ_JBICSV010000002.1 coordinate 421,272, forward strand.
ACGAACGCCAACCGGCAGCTGTTCTACACCGAGGGCACCGGCTTCAAGGAGTACCGGGCCGACCTGCGCAAGCCAAACGTCGCCGCCTCGAAGCCGTTCGCCGCGCCCACCGACGCCGGAGCCGGATCGCCGACGTGGCAGCAGTCGCTCACCGCGCGGCAGCTCCGGCAGCTCGGCGCGCAACCGCACAACCGGTACGTCACCGCCGTCTCGCTGCCCGCGCCGGACACCGGTCCGGCGCCGGACGTCCCGCCCGCCGTCGACCCCGACCTGGATCCGTCGCGGCCGGCCCGGACCGTGGGCCTGCCGAACAGCCAGCGTCTCGTCGCCGCGCACCTCATGGCGACGTCCGACGACCCCGGGACCATCCAGCAGGAGTTCGCCGTCGCCACCGCCGTCGCCGTCCGCGGCGGGATCGACAGGCAACCCGGTTCGCTCTACGACGCGATCGCCGCCGAGCTGCCCGGAGGGGACGCGGACGCCCTGCGGTTGAGCACGCTCCGCGCCGGACGGGACGTGATGAGTCTCGACGAGGCCGCGGCGATGCGGCGGCGCAATCCGTACGACAACAGCCAGTTCGTCCGGGCCGCGCTCGCCCCCGACCCCGGCGGGCGGCGCCGCGACACGCCTGTCGACGACGCCGAGCGGCGCGGCATCGGCAACGCGCACGACGTGGTCGAGCTCGCCGCGGCCCGGGGCACCCACGTGCACCTCGTCGTGTACGACGACCCGGCCGGTACGCCGCGCGACTACCCGGTGATCGGCGCCCGGCCGCTGAGCCGGCTGGAACTGGTCCGCACGATCGACCCGGCGGGCCACGTCACCTACACCCGCCGGGAGCCACCGCCGCCGGCCCCGGCCGACGACACCGACACCGGCAGCGAGCCCGGCGGCTTCGACCTGTTCGGCGACGGCGACGACGACGGCTTCGGCGACTTCGGCGCCGGCTTCGGCGAGCACGACGACGGTGACGGCAGCGACGACCACGACGGCGACGACGCCCCGGTCACCCGGTCGACAGCCGAGGACGACACGACCACCGGGACCACCGCCACGAGAGACACCGTAGAAGAAACCACAGCGGGCGAGACGACCACCGCAGCCGAGACCGCCACCGGGAGGGCCACCGCGGAAGAGAGCGCCGCGGAAGAGAGCGCCGCGGAAGGGACCACCACCCGGGAGGACGCCGTGGGCGGGGCCGGCGCGTCGCCGGCGACCACCGGGACCACCGCAGCGCTGCCGTCGTCCGACGAGGTACGCCGGAGCCTGTCGTCCTACCTGCGGGAGAGCCGGACCCTCGGGCTCGCCGAGCAGTTGCGCGCCACCGAGAACGCGGACCTCGGCGCGGCGCTGCGCACCCTCGACCCCGGCCTGTCCGACGAGTTCGTCGACGCGGTGGCGGCGGACAGCCGCGACGACGTGGACCAGTTCCTCGGCGAGGGCCGCCCCTACCCGGTCACGATCGGGGGGCACCCGGCCGAACTGCTCGTCACCGCCGTCCTCGACTGGGACGCGGTCCGCGTGGACCGGGCCCACGACGACAAGCGCAAGGTCACCGCCAAGACCCGGGAGAACCTCACCCACAAGCTGCGCCACAACCGGGACCAGCGGGTCGAGCCGAAGGTGACTGTCACGGCGATACCCGGTGTCGTGGTCGGCGTCGGTGGTTCGGTGCCGACGGCGCCCGTCACCGAGCACTCCGCCGAGCACAAGGACACGTTCACGTCCACCACGACGGTCAAGGTCGCGGGGCTGACCGAGGTGACGGTGCCGGTCCGGTTCGTCGCCCGGCTCGTGCGGCCCGGCCGTCCCGCCGCCGGACCGGTCGAGGCCTCGGGCACCGTGGCTCTCGCCGTACACACGGGGTTGCGGACGGCAGACGCGACAGCGCCGGCCGCCGCGGACCGCACGCTCGGCGCGCCGGTGCCGGACCGGTTCGGGGTGGAGAGCGTCCGGAGCCGGCCGGCCGATCCGGACGCCACGTTCTTCGACCAGGTGGAGGCGATCCTCGCCGAGGACGGCATGGCCGACCTGGTCCGGATCGGCGCACCCGGCCGCCCGGTGATGCAGAAGCTGCTCAGCACGGCGTCGATCTCCGGCAGCCTGCCGAAGATGGTGGTCACCGACCCGGCGAACGTCCACGACGGCTGGGTGCGGTCGGGTGCGCTGCCGCGCGCCGCGCGCACCGGATGGCGGCGCTTCTTCCCGGGCCGCGCCCGGCAGGTCGAGGTCCGCCTGGTCGCCCGGCACGTCGAGGAGGTGGAACGGGTCGAGGGGGTGACGCACATCGACACGGCCGCGCTCGCCGGCGAGGGCACCGGCGGCGCCACCACCAAGCGGCCGTGGGGCCTGTGGGGCCTCGGCGGCGCCGGACTGGACGCCGCGCCGTTGAGCCTGGTCGTGGGGCCCCGGGTCGGCGGCGGCCGGGAGCGTGGCGCCACCCAGACGATCGCCGAGCGGACCGGCGGCAAGCAGACGGTGACGGGCACCGCGCCGGGCGTCCGGTACCGGGTCGAGTACGGCGTGCAGGTGCGCGTCCTGGGCCGCGCGCCACGGATGCTGTCCGGTTCCGTCGACGCGCTCCAGTGGACCACCGGCGACCGGCTGCCCGGCACCGCCCTCGACCCGAACGGCCTGGAGTGGCGCGGACGGCGCGGCACCGCCCGCACCCACTTCGCACCGGCCCGCGTCGAGCACGGCGAGTCGTTCGGCGGCGCGTACCTGACCCGGGTGGGCGACCGGAGCCTGTACGAGACGGTCGCCGACGCGGTCCGCTCGGTGCCCGGTCACCGCCGGTTCCGTCTGGCCACGCCCGAGGAGACGCTGCGGCACTTCGGCGACGCGCGGCTCACCGACGGGCTGACGCCCGAGCTTCAGGCGGCGCTGAACCGGGACACGGACCTGAAGACCCAGCTCTCCCCCGACCAGTTGCGCCACCTGGCGGACCGGATCGTCGGGCCCGGGCTGAGGATCCCGCTGATCCGCACCGGCACGTTCCACGACCACGTCACTGTGGTGACCATCCGGGGCAGCCTCGGCGAGGTGTCCGACGGTGACCTGGTCAACCGGGACAAGATCGGCACCGCCGACAAGCGGACCGCCAGGTCCACGGTGACCAGTGCCCGCGACGACAGCCGGTCGGCCGAGCTGAGCCTGGAGCCCCGCGTCCTGGGCCCGCTCGGCCAGGCCGCCTCGACGCTGCTCGGCGGGCCGCGCGCCGCGATCACCTGGGGCACCACCGACGAGAGCGCCGTCACCGGGGGGCAGTCCGTCGAGAGCGACCACGGGCCGGAGCTCGACGACGAGGGCAAGCCCACCGGGGTACGGCTGCGCGAGTTCGCCGCCACCCTCGACCTGACCGTCACGACCCGGTCCACGGTGCGGGTCAACCAGGCGGGGCGGCAGCTCTCCCTCGGGACGTACGGCCGGGACGTGCCCACCGTCGTCGCCTCGTCCGAGACGCGTCCCCGCACGCACCGCCTCGACGTGCGCATGCTCGTGCCGGAGACGCGGGTCTCCCGGCGACGCCCGGACGCGGAGCCCAGCCCGGCTCCCCGCGACGTGGAGACCATCGCGTACCCGCCCCCGTTGAGCCGGATGACCGGCGGACCGCACGACCTCGACGGACGCCGGGTGGAGTCGTTCGTCGGCGCCGACCGGTTGCAGGAGGCGGTGGTCGAGACGCTGCGTGAGGCCGCCCGGGACGACGTCTACGCCGTCGAGGACGGCCGGATCTCCACTGTGGTCGCCGACGAACTGTCACCGGAGCGCCTCACCGGTGACGCCGAGCTGTTCAGCCGCCCGCTGGCGCTGAGCAACCTGTGGCACGGCCGCCGGGCCGCCGACGCCCGCGCCGACGTGCGGGTACGGCTGCGCCCGACCAACCCGACGGTGCTCGACGGCGCCGAGTTCGCCCGGGTCAAGCGGACCTTCGCCAGCGGCACCGCCCGCAAGAGCACGCACACGCGCGCGGCCGAGCTGAGCGTCTCCGGCACCGGTGTCGCCGCTGTCAGCGGGCCGGTCGCCGACCACGGCGGCAGCACCGGCCGGCCCGGCGGCGCCGTCATCCTGTCCGTCACGCCGTGGCGGCGGGCCTGGGGCCGGATCAGCGAGCGCAGCGCGTCCGGGGTCGCCAAGCTCCGCCTTGGCGGCGGCCGGGCCGAACGCGAACTGCTGGTACGGGTGGACGTGGAGGCCGAGGTGGTGGCCGAGGCCCGGCACGACAGCAACCTGCGCCCGCTGGGCCGCTGGCCCGGGTCGCCGGCCCGGCGGGCCGGTCGGCGGCTCACCCTGCCCGGCGCGGTGGTCATGCGGATGACACCGGCGGAGCTGAGGCGACTCCAGGACCGCGACCGCGCCCGCCGGCACGGCACCGCAGACGTGCGCCTGCAACTGCGGCACGCGGAGGACGCCGAGACGCTGCGCGCCGACCAGCGCGAGCAGGTCGCCCGGATGGTGAGCGAACAGGCCACCGAACGCGGGAACCTGCTGCGGCGCCAGCACACCGAGCTGCGCGCCGCCCGCGCGTACGTCGACCGGGTCCGCCGGGACCGCGACGTCGGCGAGACGGACCGGCGGCGCGTCGACGACGCCTTCACCGACCTTCAGGACCGCCACCGGCGCGAACTCGGGGAGCTGGACGCGCGCCACAGAGCGGCGGTGGATGCGCTGAAGCAGACGCAGGAGCGGGAGCGGGCCGCGCGGGCCGCGCATCAGCAGCGGGAACGCGACCTGGTACGCGAGGCGCAGCAGCGGCAGGACGAGGAGGCGGCCGGCTCCGCCGCGCCGGCCGACGCGACACCACAGCCGTTCCGGCCCGGGCCGGAACGATCGTTCGGCATCGGCGGCGTCACCACCCACGTCGACCTCACCGACCGCATCCCGCACCTGCGGCGTGCCCTGGCCCGGGAGTCCAGTGAGGAACTCGCCCAGGCGATCCTGCCGGCCACCCGGGACCGCGGCCCCGGCGACCCGATCCGGGGGCTCGGCAGCAGCGGGTTCCTCGGCGCCGCCCACCTGCACCTGGCCGACGCGCTCAACGGCGGCCGCAGCGAGACGGTACGGCTGGAACGGCGGTTCCGGGGTGCCACGTATCACGTCACGCTGACCGCCGAACCGGTGGCGGAGCCGAGCTTCACCGGCATCGAGCTGGTCGACGAGCTGTCGGTCACCGACCGCTCGGTCGTCGGCGAGGCGCAGACCCGCACCACCTCCCGGACGGCGGCGCAGGTCACGCTGACCGCGCGGGGGCAGGGCACCGAGACCGACCGGGTCCAGGACGACGCCACCCGCACCACCGGCCACGGCCCGTCCTCCGGCACCGTCGCCGCCGGCCTCAGCGGCACCGCCGCCCTCGGCAACCAGGCCACCAAGACGACCGAGCGCACCGGCCGGACGTACGAGCAGTCGCTTACCGTGTCCGGCCCGGTGCCCACGTACCGCGGGCCGGTCCGGCTCACCGTCACCGTCACCGGACGCGGGCTGCCCGAGGGCGGCGTGTCGATCCAGGCGGTCCGCGACGTCACCACGTACTCGGCGACCGAGGGCAGGCCACCTGCCGTCTCCGGTCCGGTCACGCCGGTGCCCGCCGGGCAGACCACCGACGAGGGCCGGCGGCCGTGGCGCGAGGCGGCCGGCTTCGACCGGCTGCCCGAGCCGGGCCGGTTCGCCGTCCAGGACGTCCTGGTCGACCTGCCCGGCCTGCACGAGGCGGCCCGGCAGGCGCTCATCGCCTCCGGCGCCGACCCCGGCCGGGACGTCGCCGCCGCGCTGCGCGACACCCTGACGGTGAGCCGGATCAAGGCGCTGCCGGCGATGCTGGACGGCGCGTTCCCGCTGCCGATGCCGGCCGCGCTGGGCCGCGACCTGTTCCTCGACGCCCGCCTGGTGGCCCGTCCCACCCTCCTGCGGGCGGACGCCACAGTGAAGATCGGCGGCTCGGCGAAGCGCAACACGGACACCGAGTACGAGCGGACAGCGGGCAGTTCGCTCACGGTGAAGGCGGCCGGGCCGCTCGTCGCCGGCGGGGTCGGTCATCCGGGCGGCGCGAGCCGGGTGGGCGAGCGGCAGGACTTCGCCGCCGTCAACGCCTCCTCGCTGGTCGAGCAGCAGCTCTACCGCACCGACCCGGGCGCCCAGGTGAAGGACGAGGGCAAGGTGGCGGTCAGCGCGACCGGCAAGCCGATCCGTCGCACCGACCCGGACGACAAGATCACCGCGGCGGTCCGGTACGACGTCGAGTTCCGTTTCGTCGCCCGTTCCCGTGACGGCCGGCACCGGGCCGGCACCGAGGTCCGGGTCCCGGGCGGCTTCGTCGTCCGGCTGGACGAGGCGGCCGCCCGCGACGCCACCGGCCGGGACCTCTCCCCCGCGCTGCGCGCGTCCGCGCTCGCCGTCGCGGACGCGGCGAAGAAGATGTCGGAGGCGGCGGCCCGCCTGGACGGGCTGACGTCCCGGACGGACTCGACAGCGGAGTCCGTCGCCGAGGCCGAGCGGGCCCTGACGGAGGCGGAGAACGCCTGGTGGAACGCCTACCGGGCACACGAGGACGAGGTGGCCCGGCCACCGGCCCCGGTCCCGCCGGTCGCCGGACCGGCCACCGGGGCCGCCACGCCCACCGCACCGGCGTCCGGCGCCGGCGGTGCCGTGCGCCCGCCCACCCCCGGCCACGACGACAGGCGGCGTCCGGTCGAGGTACGCGACGCGGACCGCCGCCACCCGGAGGAACCATGACCGACAGCGCCGAGCCGCTGGACGTGCTGCTGCGCCGGATGATGCGCGGCGACGCCCCGGTGGAGCGGGTCCAGTCCGCGCTGCGCGGCTCCCGGTTCGACCTGGCGATGAACGGCGACGGCCGCCCGCTGATCGTCCGTTCCTTCGACGACATGCCCTGCGTGGTCGTGGCCACCTCGGCCGAGGAGCGGGCGCGCACCTTCGCGCCGCGGTGGCGCCGGGTCGAGACGGCCGAGCTGGCCGAGTTGCTTCCGGACGGCATCGACGTCCTCGTCGACCCGTCCGGCCCCGAGCCGGTACGTCTGGCCGCCGCGCTCGTCTGGCACGCGCTCCTGTTCACGGACGAGGACGCCGGATGAGCGACGTGGACTTCCTGTTCCTGCTCGACCCGGAGTGGCCGGCCGACGACGATGATCCGCCGTTCGAGGCGGTCGTCGGGGTGTGGCAGGTCGGCGAGGACGGCGAGGTGGGCGAGTTCCGGAGCAACCCGGACTACCGCCCGTCCTTCCCGGACTCCCCCACCGACCCGGTCGACGCGCTGCTGCGCCTGATCGCGGCCGGCGCGGCGCAGCCGGCGCACCTGCGGGCGGTCCTGCGCGCCGGCACCCTGCACCTGGCGGTGAACGGCGACGGGCGGCCACTTGTCGTACCCGCCCCGGACGACGAACGGTGCGTGGTGGTAGCGACCGGCGAAGCACACCGGGCGCGGGTGCCGTCCCCCGGCTGGCGGCAGGTCGACCTGGCGGAACTGGCGGCCGTGGCCGGTGACCGCGATGCGCTCGTCAACGCCGGCGGGGCCGCGCCGGCCCGGCTGGCCGCCGCCTTCCTGCGCGAGACGGCGGCGACGCGATGAGCACCGGCGTGCTGCACCTGCTCTGCCTGCGCGCCGCCGGCCGGATGCCGGACCAGGAACTCGCCGGCTTGCGCGCGCGGCTCGCGCACGGCGACCGGAGCGCCTGCGCGGCCGGGCTGCTCGGCGCGTTCCCGCAGTCCGCGGCCGAGATCGCCGCGCTCACCGCGCTGCTGCCCCCGGAGACGCCGCTGCTGCCCGACCCGGCGGCGGACGAGGACGTGGACACCGGCCCGGCGGCGGTGTTCATCCCGTTCCCGCCGGCCGACCTGCCGCTGTACGCGACGGCCGCGCCGCCGGTGGTGGACGAGACAGCGGGCGGCACCGTGGACGGCCTCGACCAGGTACTGCTCGACGTGCTGGACCCGGCGCACACCGCCGGGGTGTGGCGCTGCTGGCGGATCACCCCGGGACCGGACGACACGGTGGACGCGGCGCGCGTCTACCTGGTCGAGGCGGCGACGCCCGACGACGAGCTGCCCGTGATCGCCGACCGGGGGCAGGCGGCGCTCGCCGACGCCGGGCACGCCGCACCGGTCGAGGTCTACCGGCACGACCTGCCGCTGCCCGCGTACCAGTGGGCGGCCCGGTCGCGGTCCGCGCTGATCTGGGCCCCGGAACCGCCCGGCGAGGTACGCCTGGCCGCCGACGGGGACGCGCGGCTGCCGGTCGACGACGACGAGGTCGCGCCGTTCGTCGCCCACCTGCGGTCCGCGCCCGCGCTGACCGCGCGCCTGCGCACCGACGGCGTGTGGGTCTGGCCGGCCGACGTGGCCGACCGGCTGCTCGACGAGGGCACGCTGGCCGACGAGGGTCTGCTGTGGCACCTGCGGCGGTGCCGGGCCGATCCGCCCGCGCCGGCCGGCGCGGTCGCCGTCCACCGGGCGCTCGCCGCGCTGGTACGCGCCGGAGCGCTCTGACCGGGTGTACGAACGGCCCGGGTCGCGGTGTCTCTCGGGCACGAGCCCCGGCGCCGCGCGGCGCTCCCGGCGGCCCGCGTGGTCGAATGCGCCGGCGCCCCGCCGACGAGGACCAGAGGAGGCCGGAGATGACGGACCAGGACCACCTGCACACCGCGCTGCTGCACCTCGGTGGCCGGGTGCCGGACGCGACGCTCGCCGACGCCCGGCTGCGGCTCGCCGACACCGGCACGGTGTCCCTGCCCGAGCCGCCCGGGCCGGTCGACCTGCCGTTCACCTTCGCGTCGGCCGTACCGAACCCGCGTGTCTTCGGCGGGCGGGTGCCGCCGCTGGCCGACCTGACCGGCCGCGAGGGCCTGATGGACGACACCGACCGGGTCGCCGTCGCCGCCGTGCGGCAACAGCCCGGCGCGGTGGCGCTGTGGCGCGGATGGCGGATCGCCCCGGAGTGGGCCGCCTCGGTGATCCCGCCCGCGCCGGTCTACGTGCTGGAGACGGAGGGGCCGCGGGCCGGGACGGCGGCGAACGTCATGCGGGCGCTGGGCGCCGCCGGAATCTCCGCCCCGCTGGTCGAGGTGTACCGGCCCGGCGACAAGCTGCCGCCGTACTCCGCGGCGGCCCGCCGGTCCGGCGCGCTGCTCTGGGCCGACCGGGACACCGAGCCGCCGCGGATCGCCCGCGTCTTCGACGAGGTGGACGACGACGGGGCACGCTTCGCGCCGGACCACGAACGGCTCTCCGGCACCGACCTCGCCCGGGCGGCGGCGTACCTGGAGACGGGCACACCGGTGCTCGCCACCACCGCACGCGGGCCCGACGTGGTGGAGCCCGAACGCGGCCGGGTCGTGCCGATGACCTACCGCACCGACGGCCGGTGGCTCTGGCCCGAGTCCGTCGCCTACTACCTGCGGGCCTACGGGCTGGCGCCGGAACCGGACCTGCTGGCCCACATCCGGTCGCGCGGCGGGCTGCCGCCGGTCACCGACCCCGCCGACGAGCACCGGGCGCTGGCGCTGCTGTTCCAGTCGTACGCCCTCGTCCCGGCGGAGGCGGAGGCGGAGGCGTGACGATCTTCGTGGCGATCGCGTCGTACCGGGACCCGGAACTCGTGCCGACGGTGCTGGACTGCCTGGCCAAGGCGGCGCACCCGGAGGACGTCCGCGTCGCGGTGTGCTGGCAGCACCTCGGCGACGAGGACATCTCCGCCATCCGGAACCTGCCACAGGTCGACGTGCGGGAGTACGACGCCCGGGACAGCCGTGGCGCCTGCTGGGCCCGGGACCAGACGTTCCAGCGGTACGGCGGCGAGGACTGGCTGTTGCAGGTGGACAGCCACACCCGGTTCGCGCCGGACTGGGACGTCCGCCTGATCCGGATGGCGCGGGAGACGGGCGCGGCGAAGCCGATCCTGACCGCGTACCCGCCGAGCTACGAGCCCGACCAGGAGTTCACCGGCGCGGGCGCGCCCGCCGAGATCATCGTCAGCGACTGGACGACGTTCGGCGTGCCCGTCTTCGGCCAGCGCCTGATCGAGGGGGCCGCGCCCGGCGTACCACCCAAGCCGGCGCTCTTCCTGGCCGCCGGGTTCCTCTTCGCGCCCGGCTCGTTCGTCGCCGAGGTGCCCTACGACCCGGGCATCTACTTCCACGGCGAGGAGATCACCCTGGCCCTGCGCGCCTTCACGTGGGGCTACGACCTGTTCCACCCCACCGAGGTGCTGACCTGGCACTACTACATCCGGCAGGACCGGCCGCGGCACTGGAGCGACCACGTCGAGCAGGACTGGGCCCGCTGCGAGGAGCTGAGCCGCCGCCGGGTGCTCTACATGCTGCACACCCCGCCGGCCGACCGGCTCGGCATCGGGCCGGTACGCACCCTGGAGCAGTTCGTGGCGCACACCGGCTGCGACTTCACCCGGCGCACCTGGACCGACATGCTGGCCCAGGAACTCGTGCTGCTCTGATCAGCTCCCCCGCGCCGGCTCCCCGGCCCCGCTCGACCAGCGGGTCTCGGCGATGGCGGTGGCGAGCCGGGCCAGCTCCGGATGCTGCCGCGCGTACGACGTGACGTGCTCGGCCAGCTCGTACTGGGACTGCCAACGGACCTTCCCGGCCCGGACCAGCGCCCGGTCCAGCGCGAGCGGGTCGCCGCGCAGGTGACGCCGGACGTCCACCAGGACGCCGGTGAGCGACTGCTCCTGCTCGTCGGTGCCGGGCAGCGCCGTCACCATGGCCGGCAGCGCGGCCACCGTGTCGTCGTCCATGCCCGGCACCAGGCCGATGAGCGCCTTCTCCCGCGCCTCCGGGCGGGTCTCGGCCAGGTACGCCATCCCCGCCTCGTCTGCGGCCAGGTGCCGCAGCGCGGGGTCGCGGCTCAGCTCCGCCACCGCCGCCGTCACGTCCGGCCCGACCGGAACGGCGTCGCCCGGAACGGTGTCCTCGGGGGCGGGGTCAGCGGGTACGCCGCCGGCGGTCGCCCCGGTGCCGGCGGGCCCGGTGTCCTCGGGAGCGGCGACGGCCGGCCGGGCTGATGCCGGGGCGGCGTAGGTCCGGTGAGGGCCGGCCTGCTTCGCGAGCGCCGCCTCGGGGACTGCTGGATCCACACGGGTCGCGGCCGGCTCCACCGGGGCAGCACCGGCGGACACGGCTGTCGTCGTGGCCGGCGCCGCCTCGGCCGATCCGGCACCGGCGCCCGTTGCCGCCCGGCGGCGGGCACGCAGGCCCAGCAGAACCGCGGCGAGCGCCGCCAGCCCGGCGAGCGTCAGCAACGCCGCCCGGCGGCCGATCCCGGTGGTGGAGCCGGACACCGGTTCGGCAGCCTGCGCGCGGGGCGCCTCCTCGGGCAGCACGGCCGTGACGGAGGCGGTCAGGTCGATCTCCGGCGCGACGCCGCCGGTGGTCCTCGCGGTCTTCAGCACCCGGTTGCGGACCCGCGCCGGGTCGAGGTCCGGGTACGCCGACCGGATCAGCGCCGCCTGCCCGGCCACGTACGCGACGGCGAGGTGGGTGCCGGTGCCGTTCACCGGCCGCGTGCCGGTGATGCCGAGGCTTGTCACGTCGACGCCGGGCGCGATCACGTCCACGCCGCCGGAGCGGTAGCGCTCGGCCGTGCCCCCGTCCGGACCGATCCCGCCGACGCGCAGCACCGCGTCGTGCAGGGGCACGTCCGGGTCCGGCGCCGCCGCCTCGCCCGCGGCGCCAACCACCACCACCGCGCCCTGGTCGACCGCCTCGTTGACGGCGGCCACCACCTCGGCCTGACCGAGGTCCACCTGCGGCCCGAGCGCGATGACCGACGCGCCGGAGCCGACCGCCGCCCGGATCCCCGCGACGCTCGCCGCGGCCGAGGCGCCGGGCGTCCGGCCCGCCACCCGGACGGGCATGACCGCCGCGTCCGGCGCGACCCCGGCCACCGTCGACCCCTTCACCGGCCGCGCCACGATCAGCCCGGCCATCGCCGTACCGGTGCCGAGACAGTCGGTGTCACCGCGGGCGGCGCCGGCCGCCCGGTCGACGCCCGTCGTCACGCGGCCGGCGAGCGAGGGCAGGCTGCCGGCGACGCCGGAGTCGACGACGGCCACGAGCTGGTCCCGGCCCCGGCTGTGCGGCCACGCCCGGTCGGCGGCGACGCGCGGACCGGCCCACGGCGACCGGGCGCGCGCCGTCGCGGCGGTGCGGCACCCCTTCGGCGGGCCGGCCGCCGCGTCGCCGTCGGCATCCGGTTGCCGCCCGGACGGCGTGGACGCGCCGGGCGTCCGCTTCGGGGCCGGCGGGACGCCCTGTCGGACCTCGCTGCCGTACGCGTCCCACGGCAGCACGAGCACCCAGCCGGCCCGGAGCCGGGCGCCGTCGGTCAGGGTGGCGCCGTCCGGCTGGATCCGCCCCGCGTTGAGGGTGAACAGCTCGGCCGACCGCGCGCCGTCGCCGAGGAACCGCTCCGCGATCTCGGTGAGGTTCTCCGGCTCGCCCTGGTGGGTGGCCCCGACCCGGTAGTACTTGACCTGTTCACCGTCGGCGCGGGCCGCCGGTGCGAGCGGGGCCAGCGCGAGCACTGCCACCGCGACGACGACGGCGAGCGAGGCCCGGACCACCGCCGGTGCGGTCCGGGTCACCCGCCACCACCCCGGGTGCCGGCGCCGGTCACGGGCGTGGTCGCCGTGGTACCGCGAACGCCGGGCGTCCGAACCATCAGTCATCGATCCACTCTTGAGCCCGGTCGAGAAGACTGTCCATACCAGACGGGCAGGCTAGCATCGCGGACTCCCGACGCCCGGCGGCGGTGCACCGTTGGGACGCTCCGGTCGAGTACGCGGTCATCCGCGGAGGGCCTGCCGCCCTCCGCGGATGTGCCGGAGCCACAGCCCGGGTGTCACTGTCCGAAGCTGCCCGAGGCCCTGGCGCTCTCCGCGTCGGCCAGCAGCCGCGCGATCGCCGTCTTCCGCCGGTTGACCACACCGGCGAAGTTCACCAGGATCCCCATGTACACGACAGTCTCCGAGGCCCACATCGCCAACCGGGAGCCCCCGCCGGGCTGCGGTTCGATGTCGATGGACAAGGTGATACCACCCCGGATTCCACGCCGCCGCATATTGATCATTCCCGGCCCGTTCGCGCCGGTCCACAACACTGCGCGGGGACCACCGAAGGCCCCTCGTACGACCTCGGCGGCCAGTGCGGTATCGCACGTGGTGTCGACGGTCGTGGTCGCCGTGGCATTTCGTGTCTCGACGAACTGCCAGACGAGAATGCCGATCAGTGCGGCCACGATGCCGAAGCAGACTAGTCCTTCCACGGTGTTCATTCCCTCCTTGCGATCGGACGAAGTCGACGCCGATCGCGGGTCAGCCGCGCTGCGCGCGGATCTGCTGGAGCCGTTGCTGCTCGTAGCCGGTGAGCAGGGCGTCCGGAAGCCCTCGCGCGGCCTTGAAGGCGATGCCCGCGTCGATCAGCGGCCACGCCGCGGGAATCGTCAGCACGTCCCCGCCGAACATCTCCCAGACGAGCCGGGCCGCGCCGAAGGTCGCGAAGCCGCCCTGATCGTCGGCGACGAGGTCGCCCAGGGCGGCCAGGAAGCCCTCCCGGTCGCTTCTCGCGTACTCGTACAGCGACCCGACGCGTTCCCACATGCTGCTGTCGTCGATCCCGCTGCCGTGCACGTCGAACGAGTACCGGCCGAAGAGGTCGAGCCACCGCAGCATGTCGTCCGGAAACGGCGAGCTGGACGGTCGTCGGAAGAATGCCATGCCCCCTGCTGACGGACAGCTGTCCGTCAGCAGGGGGCGAGGTCCGGCAGCCGGTGCCGGCGACGCACACGAGGACGGTCACCGCGTTGGTTCGACGCCCGCCACCTACCTCCTACGGATACCTGGCGCCACCCGAGGCGGCAGTGCGGGGCTGGGAGTGCCGCTACGACGGCTGCTGGACGAGCGACGTCCCGGCGCCCCGGTCGTGGCCGCACCCGTGTCCGACGTGCGGAAGGCCGACCGATGCGACCTTCGAGGAGCCGTGGGCGCACGAGGCCAGGGGACAACGGATCAGGCACGACCTGGACAGCCCGGACGACGACCGGCGGCGGATGGCCGAGGCCGCCCGGGATGTGTGGGCGTACAAGGACGCACACCTGCGGGGCAGCCCGGCCGAGGCTCACCGGGCGTGGACGGCGCACCGTCAGACCCGGCCGCGGCAGTGGCAGAGCACCGGCGACTTCAACCTCTGGCTGGGGAGGCTGGAGGACCTGGTCCGCGTCGCCAGCGCGTTCGACGACCTCGACCTGGCGATAGAGGACCTGCTGAGCTGCCATCCGTTCATCGACACGCGGAACGTGGACGAGGACAACCTGACACGGACGATGGCCCGCGCCTACGTATCCATGTGCCTGATGGTGTTGAAGCGCGAATCCTCGATCGGCCACCCGCAGGAGAACGCACTCTTCACAGCGCTGCGCGACGTCGCGGACCGCATCTCCGGCGTCCTGCTGCCCGCGCATAACGCCGCCTTCCGGAAGATCGCCGAGATGCGGGCGCTGCACCACACTCGCGCCGCTCTGGGGCGGAACAGGTCGGCCTCCTTTCTCGTGGCGGGTATGCCGGCCGTCCTGGCACCGCGCGTCCTCCGGGGAGGGCCCGCCCCGACGGGCGACGTGCCGGACCTCGCCACCGTTGCCCTGTCGGACGAGGGGCGCGTCCTCGCTGTCGCCGAGGCGGCCCTCGCCATGGCGGAGACCCACGACGACACCGCGCCGCTCGATCAGTTGATCGACCGGCTCGACCTCACCGGTTCCAGCCGTGGTCTGGTGTCTCTGCTGCGGGGCCGCCGTCACGTGCTGAACGGGAACCTCCGCGCGGCGGTCGTGGAACTGACGAGCGGCTGGCAGGCGCAGGACAGGCTCTCCCGGGCGTTGCGGCCCCAGATCCTCGCCACCCTCGGCCTGGTCGCGGCGGCCAGCCATCCGCATCGACTCGACGAGGGCATCAGATGGTGCCGGTCAGGCCGGGCCGCGGGCTCGCGGTGGTGGCGTCGTGCCACTGCCGCGGATGCCGCGCTCGCCAGGCTGCTGTTGCGACGGGCCGCGTCGTCCGGGGCCGCGTCCGCCGGCGACATACGCGAAGCGGTGCGCCTGGTCCGTGGCCGCTGCCGCCCCTGGCGCCGCCCGGACGCGGACGATCGCCTGCTGCTCCAAGAGGCGCTGTCCGCCCGGGACGCGCTGGCCGGCGTACCGAACGACGAGCGCCGCCACCGGGCGTGGCGCGAGTCGATGGACGCCACCGGGACCATCGCCGCGCGGGCCCGGCTGGCGGTGGCGTGGGCGGAGTGGGCCGTCGGCACTGGTGATGCCGGGTACGCCGCCGAGGCGTACCAGTACCTGGTGGATCTGGCCTCCCAGGACGCCGTCACGCGATACGGAGCGCGCGCGAAGCAGCGGGTTCTCGCCGCCGCGCAGGAGTACGCCGAGGAGGCCGGATACTGGCTGGCGCGAACCGGACGTTACCGGGAGGCGGTGCTCGCGCTGGAGACCGGCCGGGCCGTGGGACTGACCGAGGTGATCGGCCGGGACGACGCGGCGGTGCTCCAGCGCCTCGGAGCGGCCGGCCGGGCGGACCTCGCGGAGGAGTACCGGCATGCCGTCGAGGACTTCGACGATCGGACGCGCCTCTCCTCCCCCGATCTACGGCAGTCGTGGTCGCACCTCCGTGACGTCGCCGGGCGTGTCGCGGAGGTGACCGGAACGGACCCACTCGCCCTCTTCGCCGACTACGACACGATCACCGCCGAGACCGAAGACGGCGCTTTGGTCTACCTCGGCGCCGCGAAGGCCGGCGGGTACGCGCTCGTGGTCGCCGCACGCCACGACCCGCAGTACGTCGACCTGCCCGAACTGGACCGCGCCACGGTCACCGAGCTGGTCCGTGACGTGGCGGCCGGTACCCCGACGGCATCCGGTCGAACCGTCTCCTTGAGCACGAGCCCGCTCCTGCCCGGGCTCCGCGACATCGAACCGCTCGAAGCGACGGGCGTCGACCGGACTGCCGCGGCGCTTCGCACCCTCTGGGAGGCAGGGCTGATGAACGTCGTCCTGTGGAGTGCGAGGGGACGGGTGGTCACGCTGGTGCCCGTGGGCCTCCTGAGCCTCCTGCCGCTGCATGCCGCCGGAATGCCCGGCATCCCTGGCGACGAGGACACCGAATGGCGTCACGTCGGGCAGTTTTCGGCGATCCGGTACGCGCCGAACGTCCGGAGCCTGCGACGATGCCGCAGCACTGCCCGGCAACTCGCCGGCCCGGAGCAGACACTGCTCGCCATCGACGTGCCCGACGGGCACGGCACGAGCCTCGGCGAACACCTTCGGTATGTCGGCCGGGAGACCGCCGAGATCACCCGCAGATGGAACGGCAGGCCGACGTCGCCACGGCACGGCTGCACCTGGGCGGAGTTCCATGCCGCAGCCGACAGACACACCGTGTGGCACATCGCCTGCCACGGCAGCGTCGACCCTGACTCGATCATGGACAGCAGGCTGTACTTCGCGGACCGGCAGGTCACGCTCGAGGAACTACGCCGGACCTTGAAGCCGAGCCGCCGCCGCCTGGCGGTGCTGTCCGCCTGTCAGACCAACCGCAGTGGATCGGCGCTGCCCAACGAGACTGTCGGCCTGCCCTCGGCCCTGATCCAGATCGGGTTCGCCGGGGTGATCGCGACCGCCTGGTCGGTCGACGATCTCGCCACCACCTACCTGATGGTCACGTTCTACCGGCTGTGGTGCCAGGAGGGCTGCGAGCCTGCCGAGGCGCTCAGCCGTGCCCAGCGGTGGCTCCGTACCGCGACGCGGACCGACCTGGCCGCCCTGCTGCCCGATGTCGAGCCGCCGGGCCGGGCGGACGACCGTCCCTACGTCGATCCGAGGTACTGGGCCGCGTTCGCCTACACGGGGGCATGATTCCCGGCACACCCGCCAAGGCGTCCTAGGAGGCTGATGTGCCGGGCGGCGCGGCGCCGGCAGCGAGCGGCCGCTACGTCACGGGCAGGGCCCGCCCCCGCAGACGTCGATCACCTTGCCGGTGAGCAGGAACACCGCCTTCTGCCGCTGGGCGCCGGGCTGGGCGCGGGGGAACTCGTGCGAGTCCTCGCCGTACTCCGGTCCGGCGGGCGCGAGGTTCGTCGTCGGCGGCGCGTACGCGGCTCCGCTGTTCCAGACCACCATCGCCGAGCCGGCGTACGGGTACCTGCGGATCGGCGCGATGCCCCAGAACGGCCGCACGTCCGGTGACCAGCCGTCGGCGAGCGCCGGGGCGTGCAGGCGGGCGCCGATGGTGCGCGCCTGCACCTCCGCCGCGGCGGTCGACACCTGGTGGTCGCCGAACGCCACGTGCATCAGCACCCGGTGCGCCGGGGTACGCGGCAGCGGCCGGTCGGTCATGTGCTGGGCGTACCCGTTGGCCTCGGACCGGTCCCACAGCATCTGCAGCAGGCCGAAGATGAGCTGCTGGTCGATCCGGTCCGGGTAGTAGCCGTCCATGACCGTCTGGAACGGGGCGAAGTCGACGCTGCGTTGCAGCAGCGTGGAGTAGTTCATCGCGGGCACGCCGAGCACCGAGCGGGTCCAGTCCTGGGCGATGGCGGTGAGCGCGCCGCCGTTGATGCCGCCCTGGCTGTTGCCGTCGTAGTGCAGTCCGCCGGCCACGTCGATCAGCGGCCGACCGGCGGCGTCGCGGAACGCCGGGTGGGCGGCGAACCCGTTGCGGTGGATCATCGTCCGGCCCAGGAAGAGGAAGTTCAGGAAGCTCTGCTGGAGCCGGTCGGCCACCGCGGGGAAGGCACTGAGGTCGGTGAAGGCCCCGGCGACGTACGGGACGTCGGCGGCGGCCATGCCGATCCAGCTCGTCGCGCAGAAGGTGAAGTCGTACGTCTGCGACATGGTCTTGACATTCGCGGCGTTGATCTCGGTCGGGCGGCCGAGCAGGCCGTGGCCGTAGAGCGAGAGGTGTGCGGGTCTCGTGGCGGACGCGCTGCGCGGGATGTTGCAGACGAAGTCGGCAGCCACCGTCGTGCCGGACGGTGTGGGCAGCGCGTCGCGTGTCGGCGGGGTGCCGTCGCCGCCGGCCGGCCCGTAGTGCAGCCGGGAGCCCGGCCCGCCGTCGCCGGTCAGGTAGGACGGCACGGCGACGGTGCCGGTGACCTGCCGGGCGATCAGCGGGTCCTGCTCCGGCGTGTAGTCGGTGACCTGCGAGACGGTGAACGTGGGCGCGCGGCGGCCGAGCGCGGCGAACGCGCCGTCCCGGACCGCCAGCATCCGCCCGGTCAGCCCCTGCCGGCTGGCCACGGTGAAGTCCCAGGCCAGGTAGAGGCTGTGCCGCTTGACGCCGGCCCGGTTCAGGTCGGCGAGGATCCGCTTCATCTGCGGCGCGCGCGGGTCACGCCGGTCCAGGCCGGAGCCGGTCACGTACTTCCGGAACGCCTTCGGCGCCGGGATGAGCGCGCCGTCGCCGTCTCGCATGCCGCGCAGGCCGACGACGTACCTCGTGCCCTCGGTCAGCGCGACCGCCGGCCGGATGATCAGCGCCTGCCGGTCCGGGCTGCCGGCGGCGTGCGCGTCCAGTTCGGCCCAGTGCGGCGTACGCCTGCCGGTGCGCGCGTCGAGCAGCACGATCGGCGCGTCCGGCGCGAGCGATCGCGCGACGTCGGTGACCGGCGCGATCCGGGTCCGCGCGGCGTCGAGACCGGGTACGCGCGCCAGGATCGGCGAGCCGGGGCTGAACCCGTCCTGCCGGTTCCATTCGGCCGGGTCGATCGGCACTCCGAGCACGTTGGCGGGCATCGCGGAGGCCGCGAACCGGACCCGCTTGCCGGTCGGGGTGCTGCGGTCCGGCACTGTGAAGTAGTCGTTGGGGAACGGCAGCAGGCAGGCCGCCGGGTCGATCGGGTCGCAGGGCCGCTGCCCGGCCGTCGCGGGAGGCGCGGACGGTGCCGCGGCGGCACCGGAGCCGAGCAGCACGGCCGACGCGGTCACCAGCGCGGACACGGCGAGACGGAGCCGTCGGGGTGTGCGCACGCGCGTCTCCTTCGACATCGGACGGTGGTCTTCTTCCTACGCTCGTGAACGGATCTCGGCAAGGCACTCACGTCCACCGGAGGACGTCATGAGCACTCCCGCCCCCACCCCACCGCCTCAGCTCCAGGTCGCCCTCGGCACGCCGGGGATCCCGGCTCGGTGGATCCCCCTCGCCGAGCGCGAGGGGGATCGGACAGGGCTCGTGGCCGGCCAGCCAGCGTTGCTGCCGCGGCGGGGGCAGGACCCGGTCCAGTTCGGCGGCGCCGAGCCGGCCGGCGGTGTGCACGACGTTGCGCAGCCGCACCCCGGCCGACTCCCGCCTGCGGATCTGCTCCCGCTCCTCGTCGTCGAGTCGATCGCGGGGTACGCGCCGGAAGGCGATCTCGACGATGTCGTGCCACTTCCGGCGGTGCATGCCGAACCGCGCCACCACGTCGACGGCCTGCCCCACGTACCGCTCGCCGTCGGCGGAGGTCAGCTCGTAGATGCCACATCGGCCGCGTGACTTCGGCAGCAGGTGCGCTATCGAACCCACACCGTCGACAGTCAGCTGGTCGACCTCCGTGCCGTCCACAGTGAACGATGATAGGCGCGTCAGGCACTGCCTCCGGGCGTCAGGTCACGAACCCGGTGCCGCCCCGAGCCCCGACGTCTCCGCCCGGGCCCGGTCTCCGTCCGGCGGTACGCCGAGAGCGGCCGACAGGACCCGTGCGGCCCGCTCGGCACCGCCGGCCGTGACCAGGGCGAACACGAACCGGTCCGGCCGTAGCACCACCAGGTCGGCGCCGTGCCGCCGCAGCCACCCGCCGAGCACCCCGTCGGCGTCCACCACGTCGACCCGGTCCGGCCCACCGGCCACGGGAGGGCCGGAAAGCGGATCCGGCAGGTCGCCGGACGAGCCCGGCAGGCCGGCGAGCGGCGTGCCGGACGGGTGGACCGCGACGAACCGCACCGGCAGCCCCGGCCGCCACGCTCCGAGCGGAGCGTCCACTCCGGCGGCGCCGAGCACGACGAAGCCGTCGCCGAGCGCCTCGTCGAGCAGGCACTCGCCGGGCACGCCCGGGATGAGCACGCGCGGCTGGGGGAACATCGTGCCGACCACGCCGTCGCGCCGCCCGCCGGCCATCAGGCCCCGCCGGTACGCCGGCACCGGCTTGAACTCGAACCGCTCGACGAACCGCCGTACCCGGGGGATCGTCTGGACCGCCCGCAGCGCGACGTCGCGCACCCCGGCGGTGACCCGGTTGCGGGCCAGGAAGACGCGTCCCAGCCGGACGCTCGTCTGCGCCATCTCCACCGTGTGCGGGCGCCGCTCCGTCTCGTACGTGTCGAGCACCGCGGGATCGGCGGCGCCGGACAGCACCAGCGACAGCTTCCACGACAGGTTCGCCGCGTCGCGCAGGCCGCTGCACAGGCCCTGGCCCATGAACGGGGGCATCTGGTGGGCGGCGTCGCCGAGCAGGAACACCCGCCCCTCCCGCCACCGCTGGGCGATGAGGTGGTGGAAGGTGTAGACCACCGCGCGGGTGACGGCGAACCGATCCGGGTCGACGTACGGGGACACGAGCGCGGCTACGGTCTCCGGCCGCCGCATCCGCGCCTCGGTCTCACCCGGGCGCAGCATGAACTCCATCCGGTAGCTGCCGGCCGCGCCGGGCGACACGAACGCCGGGCGCTGCCAGTCGCAGACGAACGTGGTGTCCGGCACCCGTACCGCCTCGGGCGGCACGTCGCCGGAGACGGCCAGCCACGGCTCGGCGTAGCTCGCCCCGGACAACGGGATCCGGACGGCGGCGCGGGTGGCGCTGCGGGCACCGTCGCAGCCGAGCACGTAGCGGGCGCGGACCGCCCGCCGCTGCCCGGTGCCCACGTCGGACAGCAGCACCGTCACGCCGTCCTCGTCCTGGGCCAGGCCGACCAGTTCGGTGCCGAGCGCGAGCTGGACGTGCGGGAAGCGGTCCAGCCCGGCGCGCAGCGTCCGTTCCAGTCGCGGCTGGTCGAAGAAGCGCAGCGGCGCGTGCCCGTACCCGAAGTCCGTCTCGGACAGCTTCATCCGGGCGAAGGTGCGGCCCGCGCGGTTGACGTACTCGACGAGCGGCGGCGCGATCGTGGAGTCGCGTACCTCGTCGAGCAGGCCCGCCTGCTGGTAGACGCGCAACGCCTCGTCGTCGCAGGAGAAGGCCCGCGGCTGGCCGTGCGGCGTGGCGCTGCGCTCCACGACCAGCGTGGTGACGCCGCGCGCGCCGAGCAGGTTGGCGGTGAGCGCACCCACCGGCCCGCAGCCGATCACGGCGACCTCGACCTCCGGCTGAACTGATCCCATCAGTGGTGCCCCTTCGAAACGTGCCCCGGGACGGCTCCGGCCGCCCTACCCGACACCGACCAGGGCACCAGCCCGGCGTGGAAGGGGCGTGGAGAAGGCGTGGAAGCGGGCCTCCACACCGGTCAGAAGCCGGTGAACCGGGGCAGCAACAGCCCGGCGCCGTGGTCGGCGGCGATCCGGGCGCCGAGGTCCCACTCCGCGCGGTCGCGCCGGGCCGCGCCGCGGATCCGGTGCAGCTCGGCCACGAAGACGCGCTCGCCGACCCGGTCCGCCACCGCCAGCGCCTCCCCGGCCAGCGTCGCCGCGGTGTCCGGACGGCCGGCGGTCAGGTACGCCTCGGCCATCGCGCAGAGCGTGATGGTCCGGGTCGAGCGCAGTCCGGGCCGGTAGAACTCGTCGGCGGCGGCGCGCATCGCGTCGAGCCGGCCGTGGTCGCCGCCGCGCGCCGCGGCCCACTCCAGGAAGTACGCGCCGGTGGCGGTCATGTGCGGCAGTCCGGTGGCCCGGCCGATGTCCCGGCACCGCCGTCCCGCCGCGTCGGCCGCCGCGACGTCGTGTTCCTGCATCGCCAGCCAGGCCGCGTAGAGCGCCGCGTTCGCCCGGCCGTACGGGTCGTCGAGCTCCTCGGCGAGGGCCTCGGCGGCGGCGATGTCGGCCCACGCGCCGGCCGGGTCGCCGCGCATCGAGCGGACGAGCGCCCGGAAGTTGTGGCAGGCCAGCACCGGCCGGCGGCCGGCCTCGCGGCGCAGCAGCGCCCGGTCGACGGCACGCAGCCGCTCGATCCCGGCGGTGAGCCGCCGCTCGCCCTCGGCCTGCCGGCCGGTGAAGTAGCCGACGGCGCCCAGCAGGTACTCCCCGGCCACGGCGATCAGCCCGCTGCCGTCGTCGGGTGCCCGCACGAGCCGCCCGGCGAGGTCGGCGCAGATCGCGTACTCGGCCCGGTTGGCGGCCAGTTCGCCGAGCGCCCAGAGCGCGGGCCCGATGTCCGCGTCCGGGCCCACGAGTGTCAGCAGCTCACGGGCGCGGGCGCAGACCCGGTCGACAGCGTCGCTGCCGACGCCCACTGTCATCTGGAGCAGGGACGCGCGGTGCAACTGGACGGTCAGCTCGGTGGCTGCCGCGTCGGGCGACACCGGCGCGGCCGGGGCCAGGCGGAGCGCGGCCCGTCCGAGGTGGCCGAGCGCGTCCTCGTAGGCGACCCGCCGGGTGGCGTCGTCGGCGGCACGCAGTGACCACCGCAGGTGGTCCTCGCCGTGGCCGAGCCCGATCGCCTCGCCGTAGTGGTGGGCCAGCTCCGCCGGTGCGGTGCCGGCGGTCCGCTCGTACGCGGCGGCCAGCCGGGCGTGCAGCGCGGCCCGGCGCGGCGGGACCATCTCGGCGTGGGTGACCTCGGCGATCAGCGGATGACGGAACGCGAGCGCGCCCGGACCGGTCTCGACGACAAGCGCGGCCGGGTACGCCGGGGCGAGGTCCTCGGCGACCGCCTCGGCCGTGCGGTCCAGCGCCGCCGCCAGCACCGCCAGGTCCAGGTCGTGTCCGGCGACGCTGAGCAGGTCGAGGCAACGCCGGGTGGAAGCGGGCAGCCCGGCCAGCCGCAGCCGCACCGTGTCCCGGATGCTCGGCGGCAGCTCCGCGTCGGCGCCCGCGTCGGCCCGGGACCGTAGCAGCTCGGTGAGGAAGAACGGGTTCCCGCCGGTGCGGGTCACGAGCCGGGTCACCTGCGGCTCCGGCGGCGCCACGCCGGTGCGGTCCCGGACCAGGTCGGCGACCGCCGCGGCGTCCAGCCCGGCGAGCCGGGCCTGACCGAAGCCGCGTCCGCGCGCCAGCTCGGCGACCGTCGCCATTAGGGCCGGATCGTCGTCGTACGGGCGCAGCGTGGCGACCACCAGCGCCCGCGACGCCGGCAGGGCGGTGGCGAGGAACCGCAGCAACAGCAACGAGTCCGGGTCGGCGGCGTGCAGGTCGTCCAGCACGACGAGCAGCCCGCGTTCCCGGGCCGCCGCGTGCACCAGGTCGGCCACCGCCTCGTACACCTGGAACCGTGCCGTGGGGTCCAGACCGTGACTGTCTGCCGGCCCGGCCGGCGAGCCGGCGGCGAACCCGTCCAGCCGGTGCGCCGAGCCGGCGGCGTGGGTCCGCGACATCGCCGTCAGCGCGCGTACCACCTGGCTCCACAGCCAGAACGGCGGTGCCTGCCCGACGTCCGGACAGCGACCCCAGACCACCGGGACGCCGGTCGCGGCGGCCCGCGCGCCGAGCGCCGCGGCGAGGCTGGTCTTCCCGATGCCGGCCTCCCCCACCAGCGCGAGCACCCGCCCGCCCTGCCCGGTCGCCGCGTCCAGCGTCTCCCGCAGCAGTTCGAGCTCCGCGTCCCGCCCCACGAGCGGCCCGCCGTCCCGCTCCGGCGCCACCCCGGCCGGACGTCCGGCCGCCGCCCGGCCGCCGGCTCCGGCCGCGGTGCCGGGGTCCTGCGGTACGGCGGGCTCCGCCGGTACGGTCTGCGCCAGGATCAACCGGTGCGCCGCGCGGATCTGCTCGCCGGGGTCGAGCCCGTACTCGCCGGCCAGGATCCGGCGTCCCTCGTCGAAGACGGCGAGCGCCTCGGTCTGCCGTCCCGACCGGTACAACGCCAGCATCAACTGCGCCCGGGCGCCCTCACGCAGCGGGTTCGCCGACATGAACCGGCGCAGCTCCGGCAGCAGCGTCGCGTGCCGGCCGGCCGCGACGGCGGCTGTCAACCGCCCCTCCTCGGCGCTGGACCGCAGCTCGGCCAGCCGGGCCGCCTCCGGGCGCACCGCCGCCAGGTCGGCAACGCCCGCCAGCGGCTCACCACGCCACAACGCCAGCGCCTCGGTGTAGATCCGCTCGGCGTCCGCCGGCCGCCCGGCCGCGAGCGCCTCCGCCGCCCGGTCCACCAGGGCGCCGAACCGGACCGCGTCCAGGGCGTCGGCGTCCACCCGCAGTTCGTACCCCCCGGGGTGACCGCGCAGGACGCGCGCCGGCTCGCGGTGGGACCGTTGCGGTTCCACGGCCCGGCGCAGCCCGGCGACGTACGTGCGCAGCGTCGTCTGGGCGCTGGCCGGCGGCCGTCCGTCCCAGAGCGCGTCGACCAGCCAGTCGGCGGCGACGAACCGGTTCGGGCGCAGCAGGAACAGGGCCAGCAGGGCTCGCTGCTTCGGCCCGCCGAGCGGCGCCACCCGCCCGTCGCGGACGACCTCCGGCGGACCCAGCACCCGGAACTGCACAGTCACCTCGACGACGACCCTCGTGTCCGACGCCGGGTCAGGCCGCCGCCATCTCCCGCAACTTCAGCACCGAGCGCCAGTTGCGTGTCGTCCCGACCATCCCCGTCTTCTTCTCCACGAAGGCGTTGCCGATCTTGCTGCGCCCGTACCCGTCGGGCACGTGCACGAACACGTCCCGGCCGACGAGCGTCAGCGTCCCGGTCTCGCCGGGCGGGGACGCGAGCGCCGCCTGCTTGTCCGCGCCGGGATCGCTGCTGAGCATCGTCACCAGCAACTTCGTCAGATCGGTCTGCCCGGCGGCGTACGGATTCGCGGCGATCATCGCGTCCAGCTCGGCCAGGCTGCGCAGGAGCACGGGCACGTCCCGGCCCCACCGCCGCTCGATGGCCCGGCCGATCTCGGCGAGGATCGCGGCCTCGTCGGTCTCCGGACAGCCGAACACCACGTTGCCGCTCTGGAGGTAGGTCGCCACCTGGTCGAAGCCGCAGGAGACGAAGACCTCCTTCAGCTCCGCCATCGCCATGGAACTGGCGCCACCGATGTTCACCGCACGCAGCAGAGCGACGTATCTCGCCATGACTCGGGATGGTAACCGGCAGTGGCGTCACCGTGGTACGTCCGTGACCTCGACGCACCGGCCGACAGTCGCCTGCGTACGCTGTCCGGGCAGGCCGGCGGTGCGAGCCGGCCGCCTCCCCGCCGGTTCCCGGCACTGACGTCGAGGTGGGACTGACCGACCCGATCACGGGCGCGGCGGCGCGCAGTTCGCGCTCGTCAGCCGCACCGAGTACTCGCGGTCGTCGGACGTGATCCCGGACGGCACGCCGTCGAAGTGAGCCTCCACCTTCTCCCAGCCCCGGCGCTGCTCGTAGTGCAGGTGCGGGGCTCCGGAGTTCCCGGTGCTGCCGACCCGTCCGAGCTGGTCGCCCCGGGCCACCCGCTGACCGGCCCGCACCGACGGCGGTTCGAGCAGGTGCAGGTACTGCGTCTCCCACTTGCCACCATGGTCGATCTTGACCCAGTAGCCGCCGCCCCGCCCGCGCGGCCCGTCCGGGTCCTGCGGGGTACGGCCACCCAGCGAGCCGTTGATCCCCGCGACGGTGACGGTGCCGTCGGCGGAGGCGAGCACCGGCCGCCCCCACGCCTCCCCCGCTGTCGGGAAGAAGTCGACGTCGTAGTCGTCGTGCCCCGGATAGGTGGACAGCCGCCACGTCTCACCGCACGCCACCGGGAGCTGGAAGTCCGGTCGGGGGCCGGGCGGCCGCACCAGCGGCACCACGACCGCCGCGACGGCGGCGAGCGCAACGAGGACGCCGACGATCAGTAGGACGCGCGGGAGGCGGGAGCCGCGGGGGCGCTCGGTGGTCATCGTTTCGAGCATGACAGGCCGTGTCCGGTGGCAGACACGGGTCTGCCGATCAGCGACGCACTGGCTAGTCTCATGGCGCTCGCCACGACTAGGAACGGCGGAACGGCGTGACGGACCATCAGCAGGTGCCGGTGTGGACCCTGGCGACGGAGCCCGGGAAGATCTCGCGGGCGGCGGAGCTTCCCGTGGACCACAAGGGCATGTCACCGGAGCGGTTGGCCGGGCTGCGGCAGGCGCTCGCCGCGTTCCTCGACACGCCGCTCGTCACGGTGGAGGCGTACCCGCTTCCGCCGGCGACGGACATCCGAGGCGGACGGCTCCTCGACGCCGCGTCGCCGCTCGCGATGGAGCTCCGGCGGCTGCTGAAGACGCCGAACGCCGGGTCCGCGGCGACGGCCGCCGCAGGGTCGACGGAGACGCTGTACCGCATGGTCGTGCCGAGGTCGGTGGCCTCGCAGCTCGGTGACGGTCTCGTCCGGTCCATGCCGTCCAAGGCCGTCGCGGGTGGCATCCATGGCGATATCCTCGGCAGGACGGGCATCGTGCAGAAGGCCACCTTCGTGCCGGTGGCGGCCGACGCGTCCCGGCCGGGCGTCACGGGGGCGGTGAGCGGCACCGCGAAGGCGGCGACCACCGCCGGTATCGTCACCGCCGCGGCATCGTTCATCCTGCTCGCTGTGGCGACCGCCGCGAGCGTGTACGCCGAAGAGCAGCGTCGTAAGGCCATGGAGAGGGTCACCGAGCTTCTCGAGGAGCTGACCGCCGAGAACCTCGACGCGGAACGCGACCGCCTCCACGGCGCGACGGCGGCCGTCGAACGGGCGACCGCGCTCCTGCTCGACAAGGGTGAGGCGGGACATTCTCTCGGCCTGGACGCGGCCGTACACACGGTCGACACCGCCATCGCCGCGGCCCGACGCAGGGCGGGCGCATGGCGGGCGAAGGTCGCGGCGTTCTCATCCGACGGGGTGGAGGTCGCCGACCTCATCAAGGTCTTCCCCGGGATCGACAAGCCCGACGGCGCCTTCCGCGTCGAGCTCCGGCTGGCGTCACTGGCCATCGCGACGAAGCGACGGGTCGCGGTGCTGCAAGCCGTCGAGCACGCCCAGAAGTCGCCCGAGCTCAGTTTTCGCCGCTTCACCGCGATGTTGCAGGACGAGCAGCGGAGCGTGGACGAACTCCAGGACGAACTGCACGCGCTCCTCGGCGCCCTCGCGGACCTGCGGCTGCGGGCACCCACCAAGAGCTTCACCGATCGCCTGCTGACCCAGGGCGAGGTGAACAACCTGCTCGCCTGGCCGGGTCGCCTGCGTCAGCTCGCGGCCGAGGAGACCGTGTCCGTGTCGGATCTGCCCGATGTCGAGATCGGCCTCGTCGAGAAGGAGGACGGGAAGGTCCTGGTGCTGCCCACCCGGGCGTTGCCACGCGACCGGGTCGCTTAGGGGCGCGCGGACGCTGACACCAGGTCCTATCCCCTCAGCCATCGCGCGACGAGTCGGTGGTCCGCGTCGGTGAGGCCGCGGCGGGCATCGACGCGGTGCAGGAGCGCCGGCGCGCCGTGGTTCCCGGCCACCCACCTCCGGTCGGCGTCGGTGATCTCGTCGTCCAGCCAGACGAACCGGCGTCCGGCGGCCCACTCGACGAGCCGCCGTGTCTTCCAGTGCAGCCGACCGCCGTCGTCCTCGTCGTCCGGCCAGTCGACGACCGGCAGCGGAGGCAGCCCGAGCCGCGGCGCGAGCACCTTGTTGGCGTCGTGCATCCAGGTCGTGGCCCACACGAGATCGCACGGCAACGCGGCGACCCGCCGGCCAAGGCCGGCGTCCAGACCGGCCAGCAGTGGGTTGGTGCCGTCCTCCGGCGGCCCGGCGGAGCCGCCGAAGGGCAGAAGCGTCCCGTCGACGTCCAGGAACAGCAGCGGACGATCAGTCATCGCCTGCCGCGCCGGAGGGTTCGCCGGTCCTGGCGTCCATCCGGGCCTCAGCCCAGCTCGATGACGGGCCGGGTCAGGATCTCGTCGGCGTATCCGTCGTCGGAGGCGACCCACTGGCCGAAATCCTCGTCGCGGTACGCGGTCACCAGGGTGAGCCAGCCCAGGAAGAAACCGCTGCCGCCGCAGGTGGCACCGCCGCCGTCCCCACCGCACACGACGGTGCGCTCGGTCGTCGCCTCGTGCCGGTATGGGTCCTGCCCGATCGCCAGACCCCAGAGGTTGTCCTGCCGGTGCGGGCCGGTCCTGTGGTCGTACGGGTAGCCGTCGCCGGGGCAGTCGTCACCCCAGCGGAACAGCGTCGCCGCGCCGGCGCCACACGCCCACTCCCACTCGTCCGGAGTGGTCGTCCGCAGGCCGAGGTCGGCCAGCCCGGCCATCGCGTCGTCGTACGAGACCTCGCGGATCGCCCGGGCGCGCACCACCTGCCCGGCCCGGTCGAATTCCACGGCCAGCCCGTCACCCGACCGGAAGGTGCGCACCCCGCCGAACCGGCCCCCGGCCGACGAGACCAGCTCCCGCACGCGAGGGTCGTCCGGCGCCAGCGGAACCTCGCACGGGTCGAAGGCGTCCACCGCGACCAGCATCGCCGGCATGTCGACGTCGCGGACGGGTGACGTCATCGCGTCCACGTACTCCGTCAGCGACGGAAGGCCGAACTCGGCGGCGCTGTCGGCGTAGTCGGCGGCCTGGTGCGCGGCGGGACGGAACCGGGCCGCGTCGTAGCCGAGCGTCGACCGGCCGCCGGGGACGAGAGCGAACCGCATCCCGCCGTGGTCGAACAGCGCCGTGCGGTGCGACCGCCCCGCGTACGCCCTGTTCTCCACACCGGCCACTGTCAACTCGTGCCGGCCGGCGATGTCCTGGGCCAGCCGGCCGGCAGCGCTGTCGGAGAGGTCGTTCCACTGCGCGGAAGTGAGATCGGCGTACGACACCGCGAAAGGATAGCCACGGGCTCCGACAACACCGGATCGACGCCGAGCTGTCCGGCTACGCGGCAGCGCGCGACCCGCCGACGAAGCGGTCAGGCGCCGTCGACGTCGGGCGGTTCCTCCGTCCAGCTCGACGCCGCCGCCCGCGCCCACCTCGCCGGCCTCGCGTGGCCGGCGAGGCGCAGCAGCCGGCAGATGCCGGCCCAACGGGTACGCCCGGCGATGCACCAACTGCTCGCCTCGATGACCGAACACCCCGCGTTCATCCTCGGCCGCCGCACGGACGTGCTCGCCTCGAAGCGGATGAGCCATCCGGCGGTCGGGCCGATCACTCTTCACTACGAGGCGCTCGCCCTGCCCGGCGACCCGGACCAGACGCTGTTCGTCTACACCACCGATCCCGGCAGCCCGTCGCACGACAGTTCCCTGGCCGTCCGGGCCGAGCCGGCCCCGGCAGGGCCTCGTCCACGCCGCTGTCCGACGCGAGCAGGACCGAACCGAACCCGTCCTGACGCCGGCCGGGCGTCGTTCTCAGGCCGGCGAGGCGTCCGCGGCCCGAGGGGCCCCGGCCAGCCGGTCGCGGCAGAAGTCCCGGAACGTCCGGGCCGGCCGGCCGGTCACGTCCGCGACGGTCGTCGTGACCCGGTCCTCCGAGCCCGCGGCGACGGCCGTGTCCAGGCCCGCGAGGAAGCGGGCGTAGTCGGGCGCGAGGCCGTGAGCCTCGTGGTACGCGGTGAGCGCGTCCTCGTCGACCGCACGGTGCCGGACCGGGTGACCGAGGAGGTCGGTGAGCGTGGCGGCGACGTCGGCGTAGCTCAGCCGCTCGGGACCGGTGATGACGTGCTCGGTGTCGTGGGGCACCGGGTCGGTGAGGGCACGCACCGCCACCTCGGCGATGTCGGCCGGATCGACGAAGCCCACGCGGGCGTCGCCGGTGGCGCTGACGATCTCGCCACGCTCCCGGGCGCTCGCGGCGTGCGGATGGTCGCCGACGAAGTTCTCCATGAACCAGGACGGTCGCAGCACCGCCCACTCGGGGATCATCTCGCCGAGCTGGGCCTGCACCTCGCCCAGTCCCGGCGTGCCGGCCTCGATCGCCGACGAGCTGAGCAGGACGGCCCGCCGTACCCGGGCGCGCCGGGCCAGGTCCAGGAACGGCAGCATGGTCGGCGCCGGGTCGGCGTCGCCGAGGGGCGCGATCAGGTAGAGCCCTGTCACACCGTCCAGCGCCGTGGCGTGCGTGCTGCGGTCGTACCAATCGAAGCGGACGCCCTCGGCGGACGCCCGGCGGCTGGCGACGCGGGCCCGGCGGCCGGCGGCGGCGAGTCTCGCGGCGACGAGCCGGCCCGTCGTTCCCGTGCCTCCGACGACGAGGATCATGCCCGCACCCCCTCGCCGAACAGTTCCCGCACGGCCAGCGGGTTCCAGTAGTCGCGGTAGCGCACGATCCGCCCGGCCCTGATGGTGAGGACGGCGATGTACCGCAGCCGGTACGGCTCGCCCGTGGCGACGACGACGCCGGTGGCGGTGAACTCGGCGACGATCACCTCCGGGTCCGCGGTCTGGTGCACGGTGACGTCGGCGATCTCGCGGATGTCCAGGGTCCGCGGGTAGTCGATGAGGTAGTCGTGCAGCTCGGCTCGGCCGGCCACCCGGCTGGGCCGCCCGGCCGGCGCGAACGGGAACTCCATGACGGCGTCGTCGGCGAACAGGGCGATGAAGCCCGGCATGTCCTTTCCGAGCAGAAGATCCAGGGCCTGGTGGAACACATCGGTGGCGGTACTCGGCACTGCTGTTCCTTCCTGTCGCGGGCCGCCCGCGGTGATCTACGATAAGCGGACGGCCGGTCCGCTTCACCATAGCGGACTGGCGGTCCGTTTGCGAGAGGGGGCAGGAGTGCGGGCTGACGCGGCGCGGAATCGGGAGGCGGTGCTCGCCGCGGCCGACCGGCTGTTCGAGGCGGCGACCGACCCCGACCGGATCTCCATGGACGACGTCGCCGCTGCCGCCGGCGTGGGCAAGGGCACGCTGTTCCGCCACTTCCGAGACCGGCTGGGCCTCATCCGCGCCCTCTACGGCGCACGCGGCGAACAGCTTCAGGCGTCACTCGCGGCGAGCCTGCCCGGCGACTCGCCGGCGGACCGGGCCCTGCGCCTGCTGCGGGAACTGGTCCGGTTCAAACGGGCCAACCGGGTCCTCACGCTGGCCCTGGAGAACGCGGGAAGCGGAAGCCCCTATCGCAACGAGTCGTACGAGGAGTGGCACGCGACGCTGAGCGCCATCGTGTCCGAGGCCCGGGGCCCCGAGTCGGCGGAGTTCCTCGCGCACGCCTTGCTGGCCGCGGTGCGCAGCGATCTCGTGGAGCATCTTCGCGACTGGCCCGACGAGCGCTGGGATGCCGGGCTGACCGCGCTGACCCGTTCGGTGCTGGCCTCCGGGCGGTAGTCATTCCGGCGGACGCCAGGGTGGCGGGGCGTGAGCCGTGCCGCGCTCAGGCCCCCGCCCTCACCTGGTCCGCTCGATCACGGCGGTGAGGCGGAGCCCGGCTGTCGACACCGTGCCGCTCCCCCAGAACGACGAGGTCCCCGGGATGTTTGCGAGGGCGTCCAGGCTCGGGTCGTTGCCGTCCACCTTCGGCCCGTACGCGACGCTCCATCGGCCGCCGGTGTAGCGCAGCAACAGCGTGCCCGGGTACTCGACGTACGGCGGGACCGGATTCGTGCCACTGATCCAGACGTCGCCGTTCGCGTCACCGGCGACGGCGTACACCCAACCGGCGGGTGCCGGTCCGGCCACCCGCTGCCACGTCCGGCCGTCCCAGTGCAGGATGACCGGCTTGGGGGTGGAGTCGAAGTCCTGGGTGCCGACCGCCCAGGCGTCGGTCGACGAGCGGGCCCACACACCGGTGAGCCGGGCGCTCGGGATCGGCGGCAGCGATGCCACCCGCCACGACCCGCCGACGCGCTGCGCGATCATCGGCTCCGGGTAGGGCGCGTCGGCGACGTACCGTTCACCGGCGGCGAACACGCTGCCGTCCTGGGTGCGTGAGACCGCCCGCAGGACGCCGTCGATTCCCTCAGTCCCCGGCACCGCGACGCGGTCGAAGCGACGGGCGTCACCCTCGACGACGAGCGGCCGGCCGCCGTCGTGACCGACGAGCACGGCCCGCCCGCCAGCGGCGGCGGCCACGTCCAGCAGCTCCGAGGTCCCGGCCGGTGCCGTCCACGGCGCGTGCGCCGTCCAGGTCTCGCCGTCGAAGTGCCCGGCGTACGCCTCACCGCGGCGCCCGATGCCCACCGTCCAGACGTCCCGGGCGTTCGCCGCGTCCACCTTGTACAACACGTATGCGGCGTGCGGCAGCCGTCGTTCCGTCCACGTCCGCCCGTTCCACCGCAGCAGCGCGTACGGCTCGTCGATCGAGTACCCCGTGTAGGTCGACGCCTGGTAGCCGACGGACCAGGCGTTGTTCGGGCCGGTGGCGGCCACGTCGGTGAGCCGGCTCTCGTGAATCAGCGCCGGGACCGTCGCCGTCCACGTCGAGGGCGTCGCGGCTGCGACAGGCGTGACCGGCGGGAGCAGCACGCCTGCCGCCAGTGTGGAGACCGTCGCCGCGGACAGCCCGTACCGTGCCAGTGATCCCATGGTGGCCCCTCTTCCTGCGTTGACAGCCGGCCCTCAGCATCGCGCCCCGTGACGCTTCGGGTACGCCCGCGTGCTGTCTCGTAAGAGAGCGGTAAGAACGGCGTACGCCGCCGGGTTCGCGGGCCGGATCCAGCGGCGACGTTCGTGGATGATCGCGCGCCCTGTGCTCGACGCGATGGACGAGTCACGCATCCCGGCGACCGCATCCGGCCGGCGTGTCCGTCAGCTATCGCTACAGGCAACCCGAGCACCGGCCAGGGAGACACCATGACGGCGGACGCCATCGACCTGCTGCACCCGTCCGATGTCCTAGCCGGACGCGAACTCGTGTCCGCGTCCGGGCGCTCCGCCGACGACCGGGAGGTCCGGGTGGTCGGCGACGGGGTCCGCTGCGGACGCCCGGTGATCTACCCGGTGCCGGCTGCGGACCTGCCGCCGGCCCTGCGGCGGCGTGCCGACGCCGGCTACCGGTACGTGGGCGCCATCTTCGCCTTCGACCTCGGCGATCTCGCCGACGGCGAGCGCTATCAGGCGGTCCGGTTCGAGGTCGAGCTGACCGACCGGCGCGCCGTGGCGGTGCGGCTCGACGGTGACGGCGGCGCGGTGGGGCTGACCTTCGACGACGCCGGCCCGGCCCCGGCCTCCACGACCGCCGCGCACACGGTCACCGCCGCCCGGGCCCGGCCGGACTGGCTCCGCCGTCTGCTCAACCGATGGGGCGTCCCCCGGGCGTGGACGCTCGGCCTGCACCAGCACCGGTTCCGCTGGACGTACGAGGACCCGCGCGGCGTCCTCCTGTTGCCCCGGTCGTACGCCGTGCACGCGCTGATCGAAGTCCCCGCGGACCTCGCGGAGCTTCACGGCACGATCGACATGCACGTCGACGTGTCGACACGGACGTCCACGGTCCTGCACGCCGATCTGCGTGACTCGATCGCCTTCAGCGAGTCGATCCAGGTCACCGCCGGGCCGGCCGACGTGGCCGGCTCAGCGGCGGTGCGGCTCTGCATGGCCGCCGACGTGTCGGGTTACAGCAGCCGGACCAACGCCGAGACCGAACGGATCCAGAGTCTCCTCGTCGACGTTCTCGCCCGGGCCCGTCGCGCCGCGGGCATCGCCGACTCCGCGGTGGCGCCCCAGGCACACGGTGACGGCCAGTTCACGGTGCTGCCCTCCGGCATCGACGAGTCGGTGGTCATTCCACGCCTGGTCGAGGAGCTCGGCGCCGCCCTGTGCGAGGTGAACGCGATCGCCGCGCCGGAAGCCCGGCTGCGCCTGCGGTTGGCGCTGCACCGAGGTCTGGTCAAACCGGCGTGCAACGGGTGGGTGGGCTCGTCGACAATCGCCGTGCACCGCCTTCTCGACAGCCCTCCGCTGCGAGCGGCGTTGCGCGACAACGCGGCGGCCGACTTCGTGCTGGGCGTCCCGGACGTGCTCTTCAAGGACGTGATCGTGCACGCCGCCGAACCGCCGCTGCCGGGCGACTTCACACCCGTCATCGTCGACCTGCCGGAGAAGAGCTTCGTGGAGCACTGCTGGGTGGCCGCCAGCACCACCCTGGCGGTGCGAGCCTGACGAGGACGCCGGCCGGCTGACGACCGCGTCGCCGCCCCCTGCCGATTCCGGTTTCGGTCGGATTCCGCACGCCGCTTTCCCGATCTGATTCCGATCAGCGGCCGGGATGTGGCCGAAAGGGATTCCCACACAACCGGGGGGTGGCCGACGTGGAGTCGCACTGACCTGCGTTGACGGCGGCGCGGAGAGGCACTTGCCTGCCTTCCCGCGCCGCCTGTTCCCCCGCGTGCGGCATCGACCACTGCCACCAGCCCACCGCCACCCACACCCGTCCGTCCTGGCGGGCGGTCCGTCAGGAAGGGGTACGCCGGCGAGAGCCCGGCGGGACGGAGGTGGGCCGCCGATGACGACGAGGACGGCCGGTGCGGCGCGGACAGCCGGGCGGACGGACGTGCGACAGTCGCGGGCCGCGAACGTGATCGACACCTTCGCGGTGCGGAATCGTCTCGTGATCATTCAACCGGCCGGCCGGCGGTGCGGGTGAGACTCTCGCCGGAGCAGAGCGCGAAGCTCCATCGCCTCGTGGAGGAGGAGCTTCGCGCTGCCGTGCGCGCCGCCGCGGCCGACGGTGTCCCCGCCGAGGCGCTGGCCGCCGACCTCGACGAGCGCCGCCGGGCTGTGGAGTCAGCGCTCGAGGCCACGGACGATCTGCTGGACAGCCGCGACCACCCGGGCGACGACGGCGGGGTCGGCGAGTCTCACTGAGACCCGCTCGTCGAAGGCGGGCGCCGATCCCGGCGCGCGGTCCAGTTCGTCTCCCCCGGTGCCCTCCCCGAACACCGCGGTGACGATCCGCACGACGGCCTCGTCCGGATCGACGCCCCGGCCCAGCGCCTCGTCGAGTGCGTCGATGACGGCCGCGGCGAGCGCTCGCAGTCTCACCTCGTCGATCTCGCCGCTGGTCGTCGGCGGGGCCTGGTCCGCGCTCTCGCCCACCGGCGTCGCCGCCACCGGGGCCGGCTTGGCGCCCATCGGCCGCTCGACGTACATGGCGAACCAGGCTGGGCGGCGCCGCATCGCCGCGAGCACCTCCTCGACCTCGCGCACCACCGCCGCCGGGTCGCTTCCCACCCAGTCGCCGGTCGCGGCGACACGCCGGGCCGCCCAGCTCTGCAGCGGCCACACATCGGCACCGGCGCTGACGGTGACACCCACCCAGTTGAGGATCTCGACGGCGAGTTCCATCAGCCAGGCGTCGTAGCCGAGCGCGTCGGCCAGCCAGCCGGGGACGCGCGGACGTTGCAGCGCTCCCCGCCGCCCCCGGCGCCGTCGGTGCGCGTCGACTGTGACAGCGGTCAGCCGTCGCGTCATCCACGCCTCCACGCTCCGGATCGGCGCCACCGCGTGCGTCAGGAGATCCTCCACGACCGCCTCCACGTCATCGTGGAAGCCGTCGAGGCAGTCGTCGGCCAACTGCGGCACGGCCGCCGCGCAGACGAAGTGGCCGCGCCGGTGTTCGACCGGCCGGGTGACGCGGGCGAAGACCAGCGGCCAGGCCACCGACCACGCGCCGGCGGTCAGCCGCCGGCGCTCCGCCGGTGACGCGGCCCGCGCCACGGCCGCCAACTGACCGTGCCCGGCCAGCAGACGGACGTAGGCGACCTCGGCGTCCGCGGCGGGGTGCGAACTCGTCACAGCGCTCCTTCCGATGCGGTGACTACCGGTGTGGAGCGTGCGGAGACCCGGCCGCGCGCTGGCAGCCGGTCGGCCGGTCAGGCAGCTCACCCCACGAATGACAGATCAATCGTGGGGTCGCCGCCGGTCGTCCGCCGGTCATCGCCCGGCCGACTCTGTGGCCAGTTGACGGCCAGCCGCCGGCCTCAGCGCCCGAAGTGGACGAACGCGGCCCAGCCGACCGGATCGGCCGTCGTGGTCCGGCCGAGCGCCGCGCGCAGCACCTCGGGCATCTCGGCGGGCACCTGACGCGTATCGGAGATCATCCACCGCTGGGCCGCGCGGAGGGCATCGGCCGGCGCGAGACCCTCGCGACGCAGGTAGTGGTGGAACATGTACATCAGCACCGACGTGGCGGCGTCCGGCACGCTCCACTGGGCACCGACGACAGCGCTGGCGGTGTTCGCGAGCAGCGTGGTGCTCAGGCTGAACGCCTCGTCGTCGGCGCGGCCGCAGACGCCGCTGCCGCACGCGGCGAGCACCGCCAGGGCGATGGAACGGGCCGGGGCGAACCGGACGATCTCCTCGGCCGACATCCGCTCCCCACCGGCCAGCAGGAGGTAGGACGTGTCGGCCCCGGTACGGCCGGGGCGTACCACGCCGTGGCAGGCCAGGTGCAGCATGGCGCCGGCGTGCTCGTCGGCGAGCCACCCGAGCAGGTCCGCCCGGGTGCCCACCCCGCCGTCGGCGGCACCTCCGTCCGGGGTGCGGCCGACATACCGGGCGCGCGGATAGAACCGCTCCCGCACCGCCTGCGCCTCGGCCCGGGCCGCCGGCAGGTCCGCGGCGGCGCCCGCCGTGTCCGGGTCGCCCACCACCAGGCCGGAGTCGGACAGCGGTACCGGTGCACGCCAGGCCAGGTCGCACAGCAGACGTGCCGACGGCGCGTACGAGAACACCGCGTCCTCGATCGCGTACCGCACTCCCTCGTCCGTCACGTGGCGGGCGGCGTGCCAGGGAATGCGGGCCAGCTCGCCCACCGGGATCAGCACGAGGCGCGGCGCACGTCCGTCCGCCGGTTGCGGGCACCGTTCCAGCAGCGGACCGATCGCGGCCGTCCACGCCCAGTCGCAGACGTCGTCGAGGGTCTTGCGCGCCGTCCCGGCGGCCTCGGACCACGATCCGGCCACCGCCACCCGGCCGGCGAGGCTTTCGGCTGTGGTCGCGGTGAGGAACGCGTCGAAGCCTGCCGTGCCCTGCTTGCTCAGCGTCGCCAACGGGAACCAACTCGGCGGCTCCGCGCGTGGCACCATCACCACCGCACCCGACTTCTCGTCACCGGGCATCAGATAGACGAGCATGTCGGCACCCAGTCCGGTCAGCGCCGCCCGCATCTCGTCGAGGTCGGGCGGGGCGAGCAGCCGCGTCGCCGCGGCGTCGGGCGCGACCGTCGTCGTGCCGTCCTCGGTGATGGCGATCCCGGCCAGTGCCGCGATGACCTCGCGGCGCAGCTCGCCCGGCACGAGCTCGGGCTCGGTCTCGGCGACGGCGTCGCGCCAGCGTGCGGCGAGGCCGGCCCGGCCGGCACCGGCCAGGCGCGCGCCGAGGTCACGGGTCTCGGTGGCCGTGTAGAGGATCAGCGCGCGACAGGCGTCCAGCGCCAGCGCCGCGGATCCCGGATCGTCGTCGGCGAGGCACCACGCCGCGACGTCGAGCGCGTCGTCCGCGGCGTTCCGCGCGGCCGCGTCGGCGTCGCTGATGCTGCCCGTCAGCAACACGTTCCAGGCGTGCCCGCGCAGCCCGGCGAGCGCGACCTCCCGGCCCCGCCGCTTGTCGCCGGCCATCCGGTACGCGTGCGCCAACGGGTTGGACAACCGCGTCCACTGCTGGTGCTGGTTAGAACCGGCCAGTTCGCGTCCCTGTTCGAGCAGCCGGATGGCCTCGGTGAGATCCGCGCGGCGTGCCAGTTTCTCGACTCGGCGCAGGTACGCGGTGCCGAGGCTCGCCAGGTACGGCACCCGCCTCGGGTCATGGTCCGGCACCAGGTCCACTGCCGCGCGGAGGTCGCTGATCGCGGCGTCCAGCAGGCTCCTGTTGTCAATCCCGTGAGCCAACTCCGCGAACCCCAGCGCATGCAGGTGCATCGCGCGTTCGTGCGGCGGCTGGCCGGGCTGCTCGGCGAGCGCGCGCAACGCGGCGAGCTGCTCGTGCTGCTCCGGGCCGGTCGGATCGCTCCGCCACGGGGCGGTGCCCGTGTTGGCGGGACTCGTCATCTCCCGCAACGCTTCCATCTGCATCCGGGCGGCGCGCAGACCGTGCCGCAGGGGCTCGGCGGCGGGT
This sequence comes from Micromonospora sp. NPDC049203, assembly GCF_043197215.1. NCBI lineage: Bacteria > Bacillati > Actinomycetota > Actinomycetes > Micromonosporales > Micromonosporaceae > Micromonospora > Micromonospora sp. NPDC049203. The sequence continues at coordinate 459,346 of NZ_JBICSV010000002.1, forward strand.
AGCGACGACGCGGCCTCCTCCGCCCGGTCCAGGGCCGGCCACATGGCCGCCAGGTCGCCGCGGGCCGCCGCCACGTTGAGTTCGAGGAAGCCCTTGACCGCCGCGAGCCGCACTTTCGCATCCTCGCGGTCGGGCATCAGGCCGAGCACGAACTCGATCGAACGTTCCAGGTCTGCCGACGACTCCGTCACCCGTGCCGGATTACCCTCCAGCGCACTGAGGAGGAAGCTGAGGCAGACACGCGTGTGCTCGACCATCTGCGCGTACGGCTGCCGATCGCCCACGACACGGGCCAGCCGCTCCACCTCGGCGAGAGCTCCCCGGGGAGTGACCCCGGGCGCGCTGTCCGCCACCGCCCGTGCCAGGGCGGTGGACCGCACGACCGCCGCGCCCAGCTCCGCCTCCGGCAGGGGGTGCGGGTCGGCGGCGGCGATCTCACACAACGCGACCGCTCGTTCGAGGTGCGCGGTGAAACGTCCCGAGCGGAGGATGGCGTTGACCAGGATCTGCGCGAGCTTGCACCGCCCCGGCAGGTCTTCGGGAAGCATGTCGAAGTCCGCGAGAGCCGCCGACAGGTCGTCCGGCCGCCGGCCGTGCTGGTCGAACGCGACCAGGCGCAGCCAGCAGCGGGTGAAGCGCCACGGCCCGCTGTCCGCCTGGCCGACCGTCGTCATCGCTGCCGATGCCGAGTCGACGAGCGTACGCAGCGCGTCATCGGGTACCTGAGCCAACGTGACCCCACAGAGTACGGTTCCGGTTGACGACTACTGACGGACCGGGGAGGCGGTCGTGTCCCTTCAGGACGAGCTCCACCGGGAACTCGTTGAACTTCGCCGGCGGCGGGGCCTGCTGAGCGCGTCACTGGGCCGGCTCGTGGGACCACGGCTGCACGAGCTGAGCGGGACCACGCCGACCGACCCGGACCGGGTGGTGCGTGAGCGGGTCGGGCGGACGTTGCTCTCGCTGGCCCGGGACCTGCCGGCGGACCTGGTCCGTGTGGTCGAGCTGACCTACGCCCTCGACACCGAGCACGCCTACGCCGACCTGACCACCCGGCAGGCTCAGCTGGGCCGGGAGCAGAGATACGAGATGCGGACCGCCCGGCGCCGTTCGGAGCAGGTGACCGAGTTGCTGGCCGCGGCGGCGGAGGCCGACTGGGCGACGCGCCTCGCGGGGGATCTCGACTCCGGGTGGCGGGTCCGGTCGCTGGAGGCGCTGCTGCGGCTCGACACCCCGACGCCGGAGTTGTACGAGGCCCGGACCATCGTCGCCACCCGGGATCTCGACGAGATCGTCGTCCGGCTCGACCTGCCCCGCCCGGACACCGACAGCTCGGACGGCGCCGACCTCCGCATCGACGTGCTCTACGGCGCACGTATCCGCAGCGTCGAACGGGGCAACGGCAACCGCCACTTCGAGGTCCGGCTCGCCCTGCCCGAGACGCTGAGCGCCGACCGGAACCACAAGCTGTGCATGCACTTCCGGGTGGCGCCCGGGCAGCGGATCCGCGACCGCTACGTGATCACTCCGCTGGATCCCTGCGACTACGGACTGGTGCGGGTCCGCTTCGCCGGTCGCGAACCCGCCGCGCTGTGGCGGATCGACGGGCTGCCGCAGGGGCTGCTCGACGATCCGGACCGCCGGCACGACCGGCTCAGCGTGGACGGCGCGGGTGACGTCGTGTCGGAGTTCCGGCGGCTGCGACAGGGGCGCGGCTACGGCGTGGGGTGGCGGTTCGCGCAGCCGTGACCCGGCGGGCGCCCCGCTGTCCGTCAGGAACGGATGTGGCCCGGTTCTGTCGCGGGCCGAGGGCGACGCACCGGAAGGCCGGTACCGGAGATGGACGGCGAGCACCTGTTGAACGTGATCGTCGGCATGTCGATCGACGACCTCCCCGACGCCATCGACCATTTCACCGAGTCGGGTGACCGGCTCGCCCGCGCCATGGCGTACGCCCGTCTCCATCAGCACGACCGCCGGCCGGAGACACTCGCGCGCGCCGAGTCGGACTTCGCGGCGGCCGGCGGCAGCCCCGCCGACCGCGCCCAGGTGGCACGGGTGCTGGCCGCCCAGCGAGCCAAGGAGGCCGCCTTCGGCGCGCCCGGTGACGTCGGGCCGCTCCAGCGGATTCTCGACGAGGCCGAGGACGACCCGTCGAGTCCCGGTGACCGCGCCATGCTGGGCGTCATGACCGACCTGGCCGGCGCCCTGCGCGGGGGACCCGCCCATGACCTTGAGGGCACGCTGACGCGGCTCTCGTCGATCAGCGTTCCGCCCGACAGCCCTCACGCCGCGATGCTGCCGTTCATGAAGGCGGCGCTGGCGGCGCAGATCGCCGCCCCCGACGATCGAGCCGCCGTGGAGGATCTGCTCGATCAGGCCCGGTCGACCCGCAGGGAGCTGTGGAAGCACGGACAGCATGCGTCGACCGGCGAGTTCCTGGAGGCCTCGGCCCGGCTGATCGACGCGGCGCAACGGCAGGACCTCCGATCGGCGGAGGAGGCGCTCCGGAGCATGCGCGAGGCACTCGACCGCACGCCCGCTGACCACCCGGGTGTGGCCGACCTCCTTGAGCACGTCAAGCAGAACAAGGCTCAGCTCGACGGCCTGCTCTCGACCATCGCCGCCGGCCCGCCCCCGGCCTCCGATGACGCCGCCACGCCCGCCGACGACGTGGCTCGGCTGATCGCCGACGGCTGCCGGCTCGTCGCGCAGGCCCAGACCGGCCAGGACCTCGACCTGCTGCGCCGTGGCATCGACGACCTGGCCGGCGCCGTCCGGGTCGCTACCGAGGACGACCCGCGGCTGCCCGCCGTACGGATGGTGCTCGGCCACGCGCTCACGCTGGCCCACCGGGTCGGCCGGGACGACACCGCGCTCACCCGGGCGGTCGACCAGCTCACCGCTGCGGTGCGCGAGGCGGCCCAGCCGGGCCACCCGGTCTTCGCGCCGGCCGCACACGCCCTGGCTCACGCACACCTCGAAGCGGGTAGCGCCCGCGCCGCCTGCGACGTGGGCCTGCGTGGCCTGTCCGGGTACGCGTACCAGGTGCTGCTGGGCAGCGGTACGGAGGACGCCGTCACGATCGCGCGGGACGGGGCGACGACGGCCGCGGAGGTGGCACGCTGGTGCCTGGCCCAGAACGACGTCCAGGCCGCCGGGACGGCGTTGGACACCGGCCGCGACATGCTCCTGTACGCGGCGACGGTGGCCGCTACCGTTCCGGAGCTGCTGACCGCAGCCGGTGAGCCCGACCTCGCCGCGGGCTGGACGGCCGTGGACGGCGTCCTGGACGTCGCCGGGGCACGACGCGCCGCGCGTGCCACCGCCGCGCTGACGAGTTCCGCGACACCTGCCGTCGGTCGCCTGCTCGGCCCGACGAGCTTCGACGAGATCCGCGCGGCACTGGCAGCGCTGGGCCGGGACGCGCTCGTCCATCTGCTGCCCGAGGACGGCAGCGGTGGCGGCCTCGCCGTCGTCGTGCCGCGCGAGGAAGCGCCCTTCTCGCTTGAGCTGCCGGCGCTCACCGTGCCGCCGGCGGCCGGGCCGTGCTCCGCGGAGACGGGCGAGTGGGCGTGGCGGGCAGCCATGGGCCCGTTGCTGCACGCCCTGGGCCGCGCCCCGGATCCGGGCCGCCCGGCGCGGCTGACGCTCGTCGCGCCCGGAGCGCTGGCCGCGGTGCCCTGGCAGGCCGCCCGCGCCCCGGACGGCCGGTACGCCGTGCGGGAGGCCGCCCTCTCGTACATCGTCTCCGCCCGGCTGTTGTGCGAGCTGGCCTGGCGAGGGCCGGTGGCGTCCGGTGCCGAGGTGACAGGCGACGCCGGCCTGACGCCGCACGCGATCCTGACGCGGCCCGTCGGGGCGGACGTCGTCACACTGCCGCCCCGCCCCGGCGGGGCCGAGGTCGCCGGGGCCGACGACCCGGCGTTCGCGGCGGCGACGGCGTACCTGGTCGGCGGCGCCCGTACCGTGTTCGCCGCCGGATGGCCGGCGCCGGGCTCCTCGGCGCCGCTGCTCGCCTTCATGACCTCGCACTTCCGGCGGGAAGGGCTGCCCCCGGCGGACGCGCTGCGCCGCGCCCAGTTGTGGATGCTCGACGGCGGCCGCACGGCGCCGCACTCGATGCCTGACCAGCTACGCGCGGAGGCGGGCGAGGCGGGATACGCCGAGGTCGCCGCGTGGGCCGGGGTCAGCCACCACGGCCGGTAGGCGACGGCCGACCGCCGGCCGTGTCCGCCTGACCACCACGTCAGCCGGCGACCGGGCCGGGCCCCGCCTTGGCGCCGACGATCTTCAGTGCGGCGGCCGCGATCCGGTCCACGTCGACACGCCCGCTCAGCACATCCAGCACCGTTTCGCCCGGGTCCGTGCCGGCCTGCTCGACATCGGTTGCCACGCTCCCCCGCCCGAAGACGGTGGCGAGGACGTCGGCCACCACCTCGGCCGCGGACTCGCCCCGCCCGATCCGTTCCTCGATCGCCTCGACGGCGTGGGCGGCGAGCCGGGTCAGCTCCGCGTCGACCCGCGGGTCCAGGCCGGCCGGCGAAAGCGGTGCGACCTGCCGCGACGCGCCGGGCGCGGGAGCCCGGCGAGCGACGGGCATCCGGGTCGCGTCCCGTTGCTGGGACCGCACTGCCGAAGCACCCACTGCGGCTCCTTCCAGAGCAGATTCGTCAGGGATGGTCTCCGATCGCGCCACGGCCGGCGGGATCGGACGGACACAGCCTGCCCCCGGTACGGGGCGTCACGCGACAACGCGGCCGCACCGCTGGGCCCGGGGAGCCACATTCAGTCTCTTCAGTGGATCGCTCCACATCGGTCGGACCCGGCGGCGGGGCCGGCCCGCGTCGCCGGAGGGTCATCCGGCGACGGGTCGTGAACCAACTCGACAAATGCCCCTCCGACGTCCACCTGTCCCCGATGTGGGGTCTTGCACCAGTGGCGATTCTGTGCAACGAGATCGTCGGCGGTCACCGGGGCGGCCGGTCCGTCAGATACCTGTGTCACCTCCGACGAATCGCTCGGCGGATCGGGAAGGGCGGGAACTCCGTGTCGTCGCTGTACGCGCTGCTGGTCGGCATCAACTCGTATCGGGCACCCGGGCTGAGCCGGCTCTCCGGGTGCCACAACGACGTCGGGCGGGTGGAACAGCTCCTCGACGCCCGGTTCGGATCCGGCCCGAAGGCGCACGTCCGGACGCTGCTCGACGAGCAGGCGACCCGGGCGGCGGTCGTCGCGGTGTTCCGCGAGCACCTGGGCCAGGCCGGCCCCGGCGACACCGCCCTGTTCTGGTTCAGCGGGCACGGCTCACGCTCGCCCCTGCCGCCGGAGCTGTGGTATCGGGAGCCCAGCGGCTGGTGCCAGACGCTCGTGTGCCACGACAGCCGGGCCGGCGGGACCGCACCGCCCGATCTCCTCGACTGCGAACTCCGGGTGCTGATATCGGAGGTCGCGGCCCGCGGCGCGCACGTCGCCGTCGTCCTCGACAGTTGCCACTCGGCCGGTGCCACCAGGACCGGCCCCAGCACCGACCCGCAGACGGATGAGGTGATCCGGATCGCGCCGGTCGCCTCTCGCTGGGCCGAGCCCGCCACGCGCCCGCCTGCGCTGGAGTCGCTGCTACCGGAGCTCGTCGCCGCGACGAACGATGCCGCCCTCGGCGGCGACCTCGCCGCCGGTAGCCGAGACGTCGGTCCGGACCAGGCCGGCGTCGACCACGTGGCGCTCACGGCGTGCCGCGACGAACAGCAGGCGTACGAGACCGGGCCGTGGAACCGGCGCAACGGCATCTTCACCCTCGGCCTGCTCGACGCCATCGAGCGGCTGGGCCCCGGTGCCACCTACCGCGAACTGATGGTCGCCGCCCGGTGCGCCGTCGAGAACGCCAGGGACCGTCAGGTGCCGACGCTGTACCCGGCTGACCACGACATCGTCGACCAGCCCTTTCTCGGTGGCGCGTTCCGGGCGCCGGCGGGCGCGCTCGTCATGCGGTTCAAGCGTGGCAGTTGGGAGATCAACGCCGGGTCGATCCATGGGATCAAGGCCGCGGCCGGCGACGACGTGCGGGTCGCCGTACACCTCGAGAACCCGGTACGCGAAGCGCGAGTGACCCGCGTACGGACCGAGGTCAGCGTCGTCGAACCCCTCGGCTGGACGCCCGACACCGGTCGCCAGTACGACGTGGTGCTCTCCCGGGTGCCGATGCCCGCGGTCACGGTGGCGGTCGGGGGGACGAGCCGGGACGAGCCGGAAACCGCCCGCGCCGTCATCGAGGCGATGCGGAACGCGGGGCCCGGCGGGTCCCCCTCACCGCATCTGCGGGTGGTCCCGCTCGACGGCTCGGAGACGATGCCCGATCTGAGGGTCTCCACCGGCGGCGGCCGCATTCGCGTTCTCTCCTTCGACGGTACGCCGTTGACGGACGACCTGACCCGCGCCGACGTGCACACGGTCGTGGACCGGCTGGAGCACCTGGCCCGCTGGCGCACCATCCGGAACCTGGCGAACCCGGTCTCCCGGCTCGCCGACGCGGTCAAGATCGAGGTGGTGGCGGCGGAACCGGGCGAGATCAGCGCACCGCGCGACCGGGCGCCGTACAAGCCCGGCGACGACGGGGCCGTCCTGCTGACGTACGCCCGCGCCGGCGACCGGTGGGCGCCACCGATGGTCTTCATCCGGCTCCGAAACACCAGTGACCGGCCGCTCTACTGCGTCCTGCTCGACCTGACCGACCGGCACGCCGTCCACCCGCACCTGTTCCCCGGCCGGATCATCGCACCCGGGAACTGCGGTGCGGCCTTCGACGGTGGCCTGGTCGCCTTTCAACTGCCCGAGGACCGCGCCGTCGAGCCCGGGGCCGAGACGCGCGACTACCTGCAGTTGCTCGTGTCGGAGGAGGAGTTCCCGGCCACGTCGTTCCACCTCGGCGCGCTGGGCACCCAGAGGGCCGTCGATTCGAGCCCGAGCCGCTCCGGGTCGTTCACCGGCATCCTCGACCGGCTGGGGATGACCGCCCTTCATCGCGAGGCGGTTCGCCCGCCCGCCGCGGCACCGGACTGGGCGAGCAGCGTCCTGACGGTACGCACGCGGGTGCCGGAGATCTCGTGAACGGCGGACAGCGCGGCCGAGACGTCCCAGTCGACGAGACGTCCCCGTCGTAGGCGGTCAGGCGGCGCGGCGGGCGCGGCGACGGGCGCGGAGGAAGACGGTGTCGCCCCGCTCGTCGCCCCACCACGCCCACGGAACGCCTGTCACGTACCGGCCGATCGACGCGAACACCGGTGCGGCCTCGGCGTCGCGGCCGGTGCGCGCCAGTCCGTACGCCAGGAAGTTCGCGTCGTCGAGCCAGTCGGCGTGCCGGGTGGCCGGCTGGTGGAACCACCGGGACAGCGCGTTGTCGAGATCCGATCGCATGACCGGATCCTGCCGCCACCGCTCGCTGATCTCGTCGGCGGTGCCGCCTTCGGGTTCGCGATCCTGCTCCCACAGTGCCCACTCCGCGGCGGCCCGCACCGGCAGCACGAGCAGTGGCGAGCCCGTGGGCGCCGTGGCGGCGACCGAGCGGGCGAAGCCGAACATCGCCTCGTGCGAGCCGCTCCACTTCCGGCAGTGGTAGGTCAGCCTGAGTACGTGGCCCTGATGGTGCCGGGGATCCCGCTTGGTCAGCTCGCGCCACGTCTCCTCGACGTCCTCCAGTGGCGCACTCTGGTCGATCATGAGGTCCAGCCGGTGCGCCCACGGCGTGGGGTCGTCCGGCGCGAGCCGCATCGCGAGATCGTTCACCTGCCGGGCCAGGCCCAGCAGGCGGCGGAACTCGGCCCACTGCTCCGGACGTACGCCGGCGGCCCAGTCGCCGCCGCGCACCTCCCACGCCCGGGCCATCAGGGAACGAGCACGGACGAGCTGGGCGTCCGGGTCGGCGGGCGCGCGCGAGGCCCAGCGATCGGTCCAGGCGGCGGTGGTGTCGACCCGGCCGGTCGTCTTGTCGATCCGGGATCCGAGCCCGCCGGCTGTCGACTCGGCCAGCACACGGACGTACCGTGCCCGGCGGTCGTAGTCGTCCCGCGTGGCGGCCAGGGCCTTCCGGGCCGGTCCGATGTCGGAGCCGTACCGCGCCTGCGTGCACGCCTCGCGCAGCACCGCGTCGTCCTGCGCCAGGTTGGGGTCGATCTGGCGGGTGAGCAGCCGCCACACGGTCGAGATCATGATCAGGATGGTAGATGTCGCGGGCCTCGCCGGTGTGCCCGTCAGCCGGCGGCCGTCGCGGCGGAACGGATCACCGCGTCGAGCCAGCGCAGCTGCCGCCGGACGTGGAAGGCCTCCCCGCCCTCGTGGCCGTTGAACGGGTACGTGTGCATCTCCCGTGGCGGCGTGGCCGATCCGCTCGCGGCGGCGTACTGGTTGTAGGCGGCGAAGCCGGTGCTCGGCGGGCAGACCTCGTCCCGCAGGCCGATCCCGAAGTGCGCCGGGGCGGTGGCCCGCCGGGCGAAGGCGACGCCGTCAACGTAGGACAGGGTGTGCCGGACCGACTCCTCGGCCTCGCGGTGCACCGCCAGGTAACCGGCGATCTCGCCGTAGGGGGAAGCCCCGGTGAGTTCGATGGCGCGCTGGATGTCGCACAGGAACGGGGCGGTGACCAGGAGCGCGGCGAGGCCGCCGACGAGGCCCGCCGCCGCGAGCGCGAGTCCGCCGCCCTGGCTGTTGCCCACCGCGGCGACGCGGTCCGGGTCCACCCCGGGCAGTGCGCGGACGGCGTCGATCGCGCGGACCGCGTCGGTGATCAGCCTGCGGTAGTGGTAGTCGTCCGGGGACAGGATCCCCCGTGTGGCCGGGCTGGGCCCGCCGGGCGCGTCGTGCGGGTCCGGGGTGTCGCCATGGCCGAACAGTCCGGCCTGCCCCCGGTTGTCCACCAGCAGGTGGGCGTAACCGGCCACCGGCCAGGTGAGCCGCTCGCCCGGCAGGCCCCGGCCGCGTCCGTAGCCGGGGTACTCCACCACGGCGGGCAGCGGCGTGGACACCCCCGCGGGACGGGTGTACCAGGCCCGGACCGGTTCGCCGGCGAAGCCGGCGAACGTCACGTCCCACACGTCGACCAGCCGCAGGCAGGTGGGTTCGGGGCGGGCGTCGACGAGCACCGGGGTGGCCCTGGCGGTGGCGAGGGTGGCGAGCCAGAACCGGTCGAAGTCGGCGGGTTCGACGACGTCCGGCGAGTAGCGACGGAGCTGGTCGAGGGAGATATCAATCGACGCTCTTGACACGAAGATAACGATACCCATAAATTTCCGAAAAGCTTACAGCGCATTACCGGAAAGTTCCGGCCGACGGTCAGTGGGGAGGATGAGCTTGGCATCCCCGACCCCGCGCGGTCGTCGTACGCCCTGGCGGCGGGCCCTGCGCCGGGACTGGCAGCTCTACTCGCTCGCAGTCCTTCCGCTGCTGTTCTTCCTGACGTTCCGCTACCTGCCGATGCTCGGCAACGTGATCGCGTTCCGGCGCTTCCAGCCGGGCGGCAGCCTCTTCGGCGAGTACTGGACCGGGCTGCGGTACTTCCGGTTGTTCTTCACCGACCCGACCTTCTGGAACGTGTTCACGAACACGCTCGTGCTCGGCGCGCTGACCCTGGTGTTCTGCTTCCCGCTGCCGATCGTGCTCGCGCTGCTGCTCAACGAGGTACGCAACCGCGCCCTCAAGCGGTTCGTCCAGTCGGTGTCCTACCTGCCGCACTTCCTGTCGATCGTGATCGTGGCCGCCATGGTCCTCCAGCTGCTGTCGGTGGACGGCGCGGTGAACCAGATGCTGCGCGCCGTGGGCGGCGAGCCGGTCCCGTTCATGCAGCAGGCCGGCTGGTTCCGGACGATCTACGTCTCCTCCGAGGTCTGGCAGACCGTCGGCTGGGGCACCATCCTCTACCTCGCCGCGCTCACCACTGTCGACGGCGACCTGTACGAGGCGGCCCGCATCGACGGCGCCAACCGGTGGCGGCAGACCTGGCACGTGACGCTGCCGGGGATCCGGCCGACGATGGTCACACTGCTGATCCTCAACATCGGCACCTTCATGGCCGTCGGCTTCGAGAAGATCCTGCTGCTGTACAACCCGCTCACCTACCCGACGGCGGACGTCATCTCGACGTACCTGTACCGGGTGGGCATCGTCTCGGGGAACCTCAGCTACGCCGCAGCGATCGGCCTGTTCGAGTCCGTGATCGGGCTGACGCTGGTGCTGTCGGCGAACGCGATCTCCCGGCGCACGGTGGGGACGAGCCTGTGGTGAGCACGCGCGCCCGCACGAGGGCGCCGGCCACCCGGCCGCGTGGCCCCCGGCCCACAGCGGGCTACCGGGTCTTCCAGGTGGTGAACGCCGTCGTCCTGACCGGCGTCGTGGTGGTGACCCTGTATCCGTTCCTCACCATCGTGGCCCGCTCGCTCAGCGACAACGCGTACATCGTCGCGGGTGAGGTGAACCTCGTGCCGCGGGGGTTCAACCTCACCGCGTACCGGGTGGTGACGTCGGACCCGACGTTCTGGGTCAGCTACCGCAACACCGTCTTCTACACGGTGGTCGCCACGCTCATCTCCGTCGTGCTGACCACCTGCTACGCGTACGTGCTGTCGAAGAGACACCTGCGCGGCCGCACCGCGCTGGTCGGGATCGCCGTGTTCACCATGTTCTTCACCGGCGGCCTGATCCCCAACTACGTCCTGGTCACCAGCCTGGGGCTGAAGAACACCGTGTGGGCGATCGCCCTGCCGAACGCCATAAACGTGTTCAACCTGCTGGTGATGAAGGCGTTCTTCGAGAGCCTGCCGGTCGAGCTGGAGGAGGCCGCCGCCGTCGACGGGCTGAACACGTACGGCACGCTGCTGCGGATCGTCCTGCCGCTGTCGAAGGCGATGGTCGCCACGATGGTGCTGTTCTACGCCGTCTCGTTCTGGAACTCCTGGTTCGCCGCGTTCCTCTACATGGACCGTCAGGACCTGCTCCCGGTGACCGTCTACCTGCGCAACCTCATCGCGGGCGCGACGGACGCCACGCAGACCGGCGGCGGCCTCGGCAGCGCGGGCGACATCGTCCAGTCCGCCGCCACCATCCAGTCCGTGACCATCGTGCTGACGATCCTGCCGATCCTCGCGGTCTATCCCTTCATCCAGCGGTACTTCGTCTCCGGGATCATGCTCGGCGCCGTGAAGGGATAGCCGCCCGCACCACACCCCCACCACCGGAAGGAAGAACCCATGGCCCAGCTGTCCCGGCGCCAGGTACTGCTCGCCAGCGGCGCGGCCGCCGTCGTCGCCCTGGCGGGTTGCGGCGACGACACCCCGGACAAGAAGGACCTCGACCGCAACCGTGCGGGCGCGATGGAGAAGTACGGCATCGGTGACCAGTTCAAGGCCACCGAGCCGGTCACGTTCTCGATCCTCTACAACAACCACCCGAACTACCCGCTGAAGCCCGAGTGGCTGTTCTGGACCGAGCTGGCCGGGCGGACGAACGTCAAGCTGGACCCGGTCGCCGTGCCGCTGAGCGACTACGAGCAGAAGCGCAGTGTGCTGGTCGGCTCCGGCGACGCCCCGATGATCATCCCGAAGACCTACCACCCGCAGGAGAACTCGTACGTCTCCTCCGGCGCCATCCTGCCGGTCAGCGACTACCTCGACCTGATGCCGCACTTCAAGGACAAGATCGAGAAGTGGAAGCTCCAGCCGGAGATGGACACGCTCCGGCAGGAGGACGGCAAGTTCTACCTGCTGCCCGGACTGCACGAGAAGCCCTGGCAGGACTACACCCTCGCGGTCCGCACCGACGTGCTGGAGCAGTTGAAGATCCCGTCCCCGACCACCTGGGACGAGGTGTACGCCATGCTCAAGGCGATGAAGGCGGCCCACCCGGACGTCATCCCGTTCTCCGACCGGTTCGGCAAGCCCAACCCGGCCGGCAACCTGCTGAACATGCTCGCCCTGGCGCACGGCCTGCCCGGCGCCGGCTGGAACTACCAGCCGACGAGCTGGGACGCCGGGGCCGGGAAGTACGTCTTCACCGGCGCCTCGGACGGCTACCGGCAGGTGGTGGAGTACCTCCACAAGCTGGTCGCCGAAGGGCTCCTCGACCCGGAGACGTTCACCCAGACCGACGACCAGGCCCGTCAGAAGCTCGCCAGCGGCAAGTCGTTCGTGATCAGCACAAACGCGCAGACGCTGGTGAACGACTACCGCCCGGACATCGCGAAGATCAACCCCGCCGCCCGGCTCGGCAAGATCCTCTTCCCGGTCGGGCCGGCCGGGCCGGTCAACCCGGCGAGCCGGCTGGAGAACGGCGTGATGATCTCCAGCAAGGCCCGGGACGGCAAGAACTTCGTGGCCATGATGCAGTTCATCGACTGGCTCTGGTATTCCGACGCCGGCCAGGAGTTCGCCAAGTGGGGCGTCGAGGGCACCACGTACGCCAAGGACGGCTCGGGCAAGCGCACCCTCGCCCCGGACGTCAACGTCATCGGCCTCAACCCCAAGGGCACCAAGCACCTGCAGAAGGACTTCGGCTTCTACAACGGCGTCTTCGCCTACGGGGGCAAGCTCGACCTGGTGCAGTCGTTCTTCTCGCCCGAGGAACTGGAGTTCCAGAAGGAGATGAACGCCCGCAAGGCCGCGTCCTGGGTGACTCCGCCACCCGCGCCGCTCAGTGACGAGGAGCGGGAGCAGACGACGCTGTGGGCGACCGCGCTGAAGGACCACGTCACCCAGAACACGCTGAAGTTCGCCCTCGGCCAGCGGCCGCTGAGCGAGTGGGACGCCTACGTCTCGGAGCTGAGGGGCAAGAACGCGCAGGCCTACACCGACCTGGTCAACAAGGCGTACGACCGGTACCGCAAGAACCACGGCTGACCGGCGATGCGCGAAACCGTTCCCGAGCGGCCCACCGGCCGGTTGACCGACGCCTGGCGTACCTGCGTCGGCACCGGCCGGTTCGACCTGGCCCTGCGACGCGACTACCAGGACTCGCTGGCGCTGGTGCAGCGGGACATCGGCTTCCGGCACATCCGCGGGCACGGGCTGCTCAGCGACGGCGTCGGCGTGCACCGCCCCTACACCTACCAGGGCGAGCGCCGGGTACGGCACGCCTTCACCTACGTCGACCAGGTCGTCGACGCCTACCTCGCCATGGGCATCCGGCCCTTCGTGGAGCTGGGGTTCATGCCCTCGGCGCTCGCCTCCGGCGACCAGACGGTGTTCTGGTGGCGGGGCAACGTGACGCCGCCCCGGTCGTACACCGAATGGGGTGACCTGGTCCGCGCCACGGTGGCCCACCTGGTCGACCGGTACGGCCTCGACGAGGTACGCGGCTGGCCCATCGAGGTGTGGAACGAGCCCAACCTGACGGCGTTCTGGCAGGGCGCCGACCAGGACGCCTACCACCGCCTGTACGAGGTGTCGGCGCACGCCGTCAAGGACGTCGACGCGGCGCTGCTGGTCGGCGGCCCGGCCCTCTCCCCCGGCGCCGACGAGTGGCTCAAGCCGTTCGCCGAGTTCGTCACCGACCGCGACGTGCCAGTCGACTTCGTCAGCCGGCACGCCTACACCTCCGGCCCGGCGCGGCACCTGCCGTTCGGCACCCGGCAGACCCTGGCCCCCGCCGCGGACCTGCTGGAACAGTTCGCCGCACCCCGCCGGCACCTGGCCGGCACCGCGCTGGCCGACCGTCCGGTGCACATCACCGAGTTCAACTCCTCGTACCGGCCGGACAACCCGATCCACGACACGGCCTTCCACGCCGCCTACCTCGCGCCGGTGCTGGCCGGCGGCGGGGACCTGGTCGACTCCTTCTCCTACTGGACCTTCAGCGACGTGTTCGAGGAGGAGGGGGTGCCCACCGCGCCGCTGCACGGCGGCTTCGGACTGCTCACCCACCGGCAGATCAAGAAACCCACCTACCACCTGTACGCGTTCATGGCCCGGCTCGGCGACGAGGTGCTCGCGCGCGGCCCGGACCACCTCGTCACCCGGCACCCCGACGGCCGGGTCGCGGCGCTGGCCTGGGCCCCTGTCGACGTCACCGGCCGGGAGCCGGCGCCCGAGCGGCACACCCTGTCGCTGTCGGTCCCGGTCGGCCCGCCGGGCACCACGTCGGCGTTCCTGCTCCGCTCGTCGGTGAGCGAGGACGCCGGCAACGCCTGGGCCGCCTGGCGGGAGATGGGCGGCCCGCACTCGCCCCGGCCCCGGCAGCTCGACGCGTTGCGCGAGGCGGCCGAGCCGGCCCGTACCCATCGCGCCCTGCCGGTCGCGGCCGGGCGGGCCGACCTGGACCTCGTCCTCGCCCGGCACGAGGTGACCCTCGCCGAACTGACGCCGGTGGTGGACGAGACCCCGCCGTGGTGGGACGACGACCGGTTGCTCGACCCGCCCGGGGAGCAGGCGTGAGCCGCGCGACCGGCGGGCTGCGGGAGTTCGGCGACGGGCCGTTGTCGCGGGCCGCCGCGACGGTCCACACCCTGCTCGTGGTCGAGCTGCTGCTCCTGGCAAGCGTGCTGCCCGGCCTCGCTGTGCTCGTGCTGCTCGACCGCGACAGCAGCAACCTCCCGCTGGTCGCCGCCGCCGCGCTGCCGCTCGGTCCGGCGGTCTCGGCCGCGCTGCACACGCTGCGGCACCAGCGCCCCGACCTGACCGACCTCCGTCCCGCCGCCGCGTTCCGCCGGGCCTACCGGGCCAACCTGGCGGGCGTGCTGCGCGTCTGGGCGCCGACGCTGCTGTGGCTCGCAGTCATCGCTGTCAACCTGGCGAACCTGCCCGCCGCCGCCGTCCCCGGCTGGTGGGCCGTGCCGCTTGTGGTGGTCGGCGCGGGGGTGATCCTGGTCGGGGTCAACGCGCTGGTGATCGTCTCCCTGTTCGCCTTCCGCACCCGCGACGTGCTGCGGCTCGCCGTCTACTACCTGGCGCGCAAGCCCGGCGTGACGGTCGGCAACGTCGCGCTGCTGGCCGCCGCCGCCGGCGTCACCGCGGTGTTCTCCGAGGCGGTGCTGGCCCTGTTCGCCGCGCTCCTGGTGCTGGCCCTGCTGCGGATCGGCGACCCCATGATCGATGACATCCGGGCGGAGTTCACCGCGTGAGCGTCCCGGTCGCCGGCCGCGCGTCGGCCGACAGCGGCGAGTCGGCCTGGCACGCCGCCTGGCTACCGCCTGCGGCGTTCCGCGAACTCGGCTCCCGGCCGGTGCTGGTGCACGGCGACGGGCCCCTGGTCGACACCGTCATCGACGAGGTGAGCCGGGCCTGCGCCCGGTACGGCGGGCGGCTCTGGCACGGTCCACCGTGGCCCGTCGACGCGGACCTGGTGCTGGCCCTGCGCGGGGCCGGCCCGGTGCCGAACGCGGCGGCGGAGACGGCCCGGCTCGATGCGACACCGGCGGTGAACGGCACCGGCGACGGCTCCCTCGGCGACGAGGGGTACCTGCTGGCACGGGTGAGCGGCGTGACAGTGGTCCTGGCCGACGCGCCGGCCGGCCTGTTGTACGGGATGTTCCACGTCCTCCGGCTCGGCGCGGCGGCCTTCCACCGCGACCTTCCGGCGCGGCGGCACCGGCCGGCACTGGACCGGCGGATGCTCGACCACTGGGACAACGTGGCCGTACACCCGGTGTCGGGGCAGGTCGAGCGGGGCTACGCCGGTGGTTCCCTGTTCTGGCGCGACGGCGCCGCCCGGCGCGAGCCCGCCCGGCTGCGCGACTACGGACGCCTGCTCGCCGCCTGCGGCGTCAACGCGATCACCGTGAACAACGTCAACGTGCACGACACCGAGGCTCTACTGCTGACCGACCGGCTCGGCGACGTCGCGGAGATCGCCGAGGTGCTCCGCCCGTACGGCATCCGGGTGCATCTGGCGGTGACCTTCGCCGCCCCGGTGGTCCTCGGCGGCCTGCCCACCGCCGATCCGCTGGACGAGCGGGTACGGGCCTGGTGGGCCGCCGCCACCCGGCGGGTCTACCGGCGGATCCCCGACTTCGGCGGATATCTGGTGAAGGCCGACTCCGAGGGCCGGCCCGGCCCGTTCGCGTACGGGCGCGACCACGCCGACGGCGCGAACCTGCTCGCCGAGGCGCTCGCCCCGCACGGCGGCGTGGTGCGCTGGCGGGCGTTCGTCTACGACCACCACCAGGACTGGCGGGACCGGTCGACCGACCGGGCCCGGGCCGCACACGACCACTTCGCGCCGCTTGACGGACGGTTCGCCGACAATGTGATCGTCCAGGTGAAGTTCGGCCCGATCGACTTCCAGCCACGCGAGCCGGTGTCCCCGGTGCTCGCCGCGATGCCGTCCACCAGGCTGGCGGTGGAGGTGCAGGCGACACAGGAGTACACCGGCCAGCAGCGGCACGTCTGCTACCTCGCGCCCTGGTGGAGCGAGGTGCTGCGGTTCCGGCCCCGGGGCGCGGCCGGCGGCACGATCGCCGACGTGGCGGCCGGCCGGGCGGGCACCGGTGGCGGCCTGGTCGCCGTGGCCAACGTGGGCGACGACCCGTTCTGGACCGGGCACCCGCTGGCCCAGGCGAACCTGTACGCCTTCGGCCGGCTCGCCTGGGACCCACTGCTGGATCCCGCCGCGATCCTCGACGAGTGGATCGACCTGACCTGGCTGCCGGTCACCACGGGCGATCCGGATCTGGTGCGGCGGACGACGCACGCGATCATGGACGATTCCTGGCGTACCTACGAGCGCTACACCGCCCCGCTCGGCGTCGGCTTCATGGTGCGGCCCGGTCACCACTACGGCCCGGACGTGGACGGCTACGAGTACACCCCGTGGGGCACCTACCACTTCGCCGACCGCGACGGCGTCGGGGTGGACCGGACCCGGGCGACCGGGACCGGCTTCACCGGCCAGTACCCGCCGCCGTGGTCGGAGGTGTACGAGTCACGCGAGCGCTGCCCGGACGAACTGCTGTTGTTCTTCCATCACGTCCCGTACCGGCACGTGCTGCACAGCGGCAGTACCGTCATCCAGCACATCTACGACACGCACTTCGCCGGGGTCGAGGAGGTGGCGTCGATGCGGGAGCGGTGGCGGCTCCTCGCCGGGGCGGTCGGCCCCGCCGTCCACGAGCGGGTGGCCGAGCGCCTCGACGAGCAGTACCGCAGCGCCGTCGAGTGGCGGGACCAGATCA
Source organism: Micromonospora sp. NPDC049203 (assembly GCF_043197215.1). Classification (NCBI taxonomy): domain Bacteria; kingdom Bacillati; phylum Actinomycetota; class Actinomycetes; order Micromonosporales; family Micromonosporaceae; genus Micromonospora; species Micromonospora sp. NPDC049203. Next base: position 476,492 of record NZ_JBICSV010000002.1, read on the forward strand.
ACACCTACTTCTTCCGCAAGTCCGGCGTGCCGGACGCGCACGGTCGCCGCATCCACTGAGCCGGCGCGCTCACCAGGGGTGCCCGGTGCCGTCCTCGATCTTCTGGATGTCCCGGCACCGGCCGGTCAGGCCGGTTCCGGTACGCCCCCGGGCTCCCCGTCGTCGGGCATCGGCTCGACCGGGGCCTCGGGCAGCTCGCCCGGCGTGTCCGGGAGGAGTTCGCCGGGGTCGTCCGGTACGTCCTCACGCGGGTCGATCGGCGGGTAGAGCTCGGGATCGAGGTCGGGGTTGGTCATCGGCCCAGTATCCGACGCCTCAGCCGATACCGCCCGCCGAGCACACCAGCCCTTTGCCCCCGCGGTCCACGCGCGGTCACGGGGTCTCACCGTCGCCGACCGAGGAGCGGTCCGCCGGCTTGCGCAACCACAGCCACACCCCCGCCAGCAGGCACGCCGCGCCGCCGATCGCGACCGCCGTCTCGGCCGGTTCGGAGAGATCGTCGAGGAACGGGAAGGTGCGGGTGGCCGCCATCGCCAGCAGCCCGATCAGCAACAGGAGGCCGGCGGCAATGCGCTGGAGAGTCATGCGCTTCATTGGATCATGCCGTCGCCACGGCCCGCGGGCGCCGTCGCCCCGGTCGTTGCCGAGTCACCGCGGGCGGAACCCGTCGGCGGACACGGCGCCGCTACGGACGCAGATCCGTCCGCGCCGTCCCGGTCGAGGGGTCGTACGGGTAGGAGAGGTGCTGGTGGGTCATCAGCCAGGCCCCGTCGCGCCGCTGGAAGACCCGGGTGCCCCGCGACCAGCTCTCGATCGGCGGACCGCCGCCCGGGCGTACCGAGACGCGGTTGAGGCCCCACGCGACGGCGAGGTCGCCGTCGACCACGATCGTCAGGTCGGGCACGTCCCAGGCGACCGCTCCGTCACCTGACGCCGCCAGGCCCGCCGCGCAGACCTCGCGGACCGCGTCCACGCCGACGTATCGCAGCGGCTGGTCGTGCTCGTACGAGACCACGTCGTCGGCGACCGCATCCATCAGGGCATCGAGGTCCTTGGCCGCGGTGCCCTCGAACCAGCGCTGGTGGAGCCCGCGTACCTCCGCCTCGGCGGCGGCCGCGTCCGAGGCCGCCTCGACGGCATCGGCGAGCGGGAAGGAGTGGTGTTCGTGGGTGACGACCCACCGGCCCTCCCGCCTCCGCAGACCGAACGTCAGCCGCAGGCGGTTCGCCGGACGTGCGGCGAAGTCAGCCGCCGTGCCGCAGCGCACGAGCGCGTACGCGAAGGCCACGTCCTCGCCTGCGACGACGTCCAGCGACTCGACCTCGAACGACGCGCCCTGCGCCTGCCACCCGAAGAACGGCGGCCAGATCTCCCGGTAGGCGTCCAGCCCGCGCACGCCCTCGTACGGCGGCGGCACGTCGAACATCACCATGTCCTCGGCATGGTCGGCCAGGACGCCGGCGAGGTTCCCGTCATGAACCGCGGCGGCCCATCGCTCGACCACGGCCCGGATCTGTTCTTCGTTGCTCGGCATGTCCGCTCTGCCCTTCGTGGCTGGTGCACCCGTCAGGACTACAACCCTGGCCGAACCGCGTACTCATCGCGTCCGCGCGAACTTTCCGGCAGCCGCTCCGGTAGGTCGAAGGCGGGCAGGCGCGCGTCGAGGAACGAGACGACCTCAGCCACCCGGCGGCCCCGCAGCACGAGCAGGTCCAGCCCCGCCGGCAGGTAGGCGGCTGCCGTGTCGTTCCACAGGTACGTCCCGAAAGCGAGCTGCCCGTTGGCGCTCGTCGGCAGGAACCGCCACCTTCGCCCACCGGTGACCTCGGCCAGGAAACCGCGGAGCTGCTCATGACCCTCGTACCAGACGGTCAGCGGCGGCATCGAGTACCGCGCGTCCCGCGTCAGCATCGCCACGATCGTCTCGACGTCCCCGGATTCCCACGCCGCGGCGTACCGCCTGGCCACCTCCCGCTGCCCCGCGTCGCCCAACTCGGCGAGGATCCGCTGCTGACTGCCGGACGGCGTCAGCCCGGCGACGATCCGGCGGGCCCGCTGCGTCGCGCTGTTGACCGCGGCGACCGTGGAGACCAGCATCCCGGCGGTCTCCTCGGCGGAGTAACCGAGAACGTCTCGCAGCAGCAGAACGGCACGTTGTCGCGGTGGCAGATGCTGCAACGCGGCGACGAACGCGAGTTCCATGGTCTCCCTCGCGATCACGTGGGCCTCCGGATCCGGTCGAACGGGCGGGGCCGCGATGCGGTCCGGATACGGTTCGAGCCAGCTCACCTCGGCCCGGGACACGCCCTGGGCGGTGAAGTCGGTGGGCAGTTCGCGCCGCCCGCGCGAGTGGAGGAGCGAAAGCGCGCGGTTGGTGGCGATCCGGTAGAGCCATGGCCGGATCGAATGCCCCTCGAACCGGCTGACAGCCCGCCACGCCCGGTCCATGGTGTCCTGGACCGCGTCCTCCGCGTCGTGGAAGGAACCGAGCATCCGGTAGCAGTGCGCACGGAGCTCGTCCCGCAGGGGTGCGACCAGACGACTGAAGGCCGCGCCGTCGCCCGCACGCGCCGCCGCCAGCATCCTCACCGTCGCGTCGCCGCCCGACGGACCGGTTTCCGTGGATGGTTCGCCCTGGCTCACCCGTCTCAATCTACTGCTGGGCACCGATCGAACACGGCGCTCCCGCACCCCACCCCGGTGGCGGCCGGTGGGGCCGGATCACGAGAGAGAGCGATATTCGTCGATTCCTTGACACCCCAGACGCGGTCGCCAACACTTGTCCGCAACGCGCACTTAACAATCAGAAGCATGGTGCCGCCTCGGCGTGACCCGCCGGAGCTGCTCGCGCGGCACGTCAACCACCGCCAAAGACCAAGAAGCCCGGGTTGCTGGGGACGCAACGGTGTTAGCGCTAACAATGCCGGCGTTCCCGGAGGACCTCATGGCTGCCGCACCACGGCGGGCAGCAGCGGCTCCGGCAGCCTGAGCTCGAACCCAGAGAGGCTGGATCACGTGACCGACCACTTCCTGACACGGATCACGTCGTCGAGGCGCCATGCAACGGGACAACCGCGGCGCACCCGGTCGTTACGCCGGCTGCTGATCGTGCCGGTGGCCGCGATGACGGCGATGGTCGGCGGCGTCGCCGTCATGTCGTCGCCGGCCATCGCCGCCACCAACCAGTTCCGGGGCATGAACTGGGCCGTGTTGGGCGACAACTTCAGCACCGGTCCCCTCGTCGTGCAGGGTCTGAGCTCCTCCGACAGCAACGCCACGGTGCGGGCCAAGGCCAACGCCCTCTACGACGACATGGCTTCCACCATGGGGGTCAACACCGTCCGGCTGCCCGTCAACACCCACACGGTGGGGACGGCCTGGTGGGACGCCTACCGGGGCGCCATCGACGCCGCCACCGCCCGCGGGTTCAAGGTCATCCTGGCCTACTGGGAGGACGGCGCCGCCTCCGGCGGCAGGATCACGAACCTCTCCGCGTGGAACACGATGTGGTCCACTGTGACGAACACGTACGGCTCGAACCCCAACGTCTACTTCGAGCCGATGAACGAACCCCACGGTTACAGCTCGACGGAGTGGCGCAACGTCGCGGCCAACTGGCTCAGCTACCACTACTCGGCGGCGCCCAGCCGGGTGCTGATCGGGGGCACCGGCTTCAGCCAGGACCTGCGGGACATCTGCAACGACACCCGCTTCAACTCGACGTTGCTCTCGTTCCACTACTACGCCTTCTTCTACGGCGCGATGACCTACGACGCCTTCCGGAGCCACATCCAGACCCGCCTCGGCAGCTGCGCCGACCGGGCCGTCGCCACCGAGTTCGGCGCGCCCATGAGCGACGGCCGCAACTACGCCGACGCGAACAGCACCGACAACTTCGTGCGTTACATCCGCGCCATGGCCCAGGTCATGCGCGACAACCGGATGGGCGGCACCTACTGGCCCGCGCTCGGCGGCAAGCCCGGCACGATCGGCTACGACTGGTACTCGATGTACTCGCTCAGCGGCGGCGGCACCGACCTCCATCTGACCGTCCGCAACACCTCCGGCGCCGACCAGGTCCGCTACGGCTGGGGCGACACCGTCGGCGGCGGCCCCACGACGCCGCCGCCGTCGACGGACACGTTCTACCGGGTCGTCGTGCGTCACAGCGGAAAGGCCATGGACGTCCAGGCACCGAACACCGAGAACGGCTCGCGCGTCGGCCAGTACACGTACAACGGCAACGCGTGGCAGCAGTGGCAGTTCCAGGACGCCGGCAGCGGCTACTGGCGCCTGGTCAGCCGCAACAGCGGGAAGTGCCTCGACGTGGTGAGCGCGTCCACAGCCGACGGCGCCGAGCTGATCCAGTACACCTGTGGCAGCGGCACCAACCAGCAGTTCCAGATGGTCGCAGCCGGCAGCTACTTCCAGCTCCGGGCACGGCACAGCGGCAAGTGCGTGGACGTACCGGCCGCGTCGACGGCGGACGGTGTGGTCCTCAAGCAGTACGCGTGCAACACCGGTGCCAACCAGCAGTGGTCGCGTACGAGCGTCTGACCGGCCCTACGGCCGCTGCCGGCAGCAACGGGCCGGGTCGAGCGGGCCCGTTGCTGCCGGTGTGGCTCACCCTCCCCCGGTCACCGGCGCAGGTGGCCGATGCCGTGCTGATCCAGCCAGGCGACCGTCCGCGGCACGAACGTCGGCGCCGCCGGGCCGGCGCTGACGTCGGTGGCGATCAGCGGTACCTGGGCGGCGACCGGGAGCAGGGTCGACCGCCAGCAGGCGGGCGTGGCGCAGGCCGAACGGTCGTCGACGCGCCAGGCGGCGGCCACGCTGCGGCCGTCCGGGTCGGCCGGGCGGTATTCCAGCCACCGGCGCAGGTCGTTACCGCCGTCGACCCCGGCGGCGAGGACCAGGTTGAACGAGCCCTGGACGCGAAGCAGGCGAATCTGCTCCTGTACGCCGAAGGGCGGCAGGCCGGTGCCCGAGCACGCGGGGCCGCCGTCGCGCCAGCAGGCCCAGACCGTCGCGGGATCGGCGCCGCCGGCCGCCGGGAAGTCGTACGGCGAGATGTCGAGGACCACCGCGTTGTCGTCACCGAACACCTCCGCCGCCGCGCTCCAGAAAGTACGGGCGGCGAGAGTGTCGCTCTGGCGCAGGGACACGATGGGTGTGATGCCGGCCCGGATGAGCCGGTCGACGTACCGGGCCGCCTCGTCGAGGTACCCGACGCGGTTCTGCCTGTCGGCAGGGCTGCCGGTGTAGACGTAGCAGGCGTCGCTCAGCACGACCCGCACCGCGTTGACGCCGCGGGCCCGCAGCGCGCCCACTGACGCGTCGTCGACCGGGCCGTCCCAGCGAACCGGTCCCCAGGCGCACTCGCCGGGCAGGGCCGACCGGATGATTCCACGCGGCCGGTACGGCCTCGGGTCGGCGGTGACGGTGAGGATGCGGTTGCCGAATGCCTTCAGCGCGGACGCGGCACCGGGTGCCCGCGGCGGGAGCACCCGGATGCCGCGGACCTCGGCGGTGGCCTGGGCGCCGCCGCTGTCGAAGGCGGTGGCGGTGACGCGGGTACCGCTGTTGGGCGGCACGCCGCGCCAGTCGAACGCGTACGGCGCGGTGGTGTCCACGGCGAGCAACGTGCCGCGCTCCCGGAACTCGACCCGCTCGATCCGCCGGCCGGCCGCCGCAGTGGCCTCCGCCCGGATCGGGATGACGCCCGGCGCGGCGAAGAAGTCGTTGGGCAGGGGCGAGGTGAGCGCCACCGACGGCCCGCCCGGCAGAGGGCTGGGCCGCGGGCTCCCGGAGGCTGCCGGCGACGACGAGCCGGTCGGGCCGGCGACGTCCGCGTCGCACGGCTGGCCGCTCAACATCCAGTCGGTCGGCTCGGGATCGGCACCCCGGTAGTTGCCGCCGAACCGCACCGTCACCGAGGCGCCGGTCGGCAGCGTGGACCCCGCCGGGGGGCGGAGCATGGTTACCGGGTACATCTCGCCGCTGCCCAGCGTGTATCCCTCCGGCAGCCGGTCGAGGCCCATGGTGATCGTCTGACCGCTGGCCTGCCGGAACCGCAGCCACCAGTCGGTGACGGGAGAGCCCAGATTGGTGAGGGTGAGCTCGGCCCAGAAGCCGGTGGACCACTCACGGGTGATTGTGTAGTCGACCGTGCACACGGGCGCGGCGTAGGCCGGCCGCAGCACCATCGTCATGGTCCCGCCGACGACAACAGCTGCGGCTGCGGCCAGCGCGAGGATCCTCCGTCGCATCATGCCCCCATGTATCGACATACATCTCTTCATGCAGCCTCAGCGGTCGGGACACGATCTGTCAATACCGTGCCGCCCGCTGCCGCCTGTGAGCGTGCGGTCGCCGGGACCGGCGGATAAGGTGCGGCACATGCGATCGCTGATTGCGGCAATCGTCGAACACGAGGAGGCCGCCAGCTTCCTGGCCTGGCCGGGCGACTTCGACCTCGACCGGAGAGACCACGTCGAGGACGTCCACCTCGCATCAGGCGTGGCACTCGAAGGCCTCGCGGGTGACGGCGCCGGGGGCACGTACTTCTTCTGCGGTGACGGTGGCGAGGAACGGCCGGTCCTGTATGCGGACTCGGAAGGCAGCGCGGCCCTCGTGGCGATCGGGCTGGAGCAGCGCCGTACCACAGATTGATCAACGACTGAGGGCACTGCCCAGCGGGTACGGGCGGCGATGCGGAGCGATGGTGCTATCGCCGCGCAGCGGCCGGACGCGGCCGTTCGTCTCTTGAAGACGGTGCGCCGGGATGCGATCGTCACCGGCTATGAGCCCGCATCGACACGAACGCCCCCGACGGCCGAGCGACGACATCGAGGACCGGCGCGACCGGCGCGACGCACGGATGCGCGCCGATCGTGTGGAGATCGCGATGGCGGAGCTGGAGGACAGGCCGCCGACCGACGACATCGAGTTCGGGCCCGACCGGGACACGCGTACGTGGCGCGGCGGATCGCCCGGACTCGGCCGGCGACGCCGCTGAACACACGGCGCGCCCGTGACGGCGCCGGCTACCGGGGCGCGGCGGGTGCGGCATCCGCCCGGGCGTGACCTCAGCCCGCTGTCTCACCGGCGGCGCGGTAGCCCTCCTCGACGGTCTGCTTCCGCGGCTTCCACCACCATTCGTTGGCGCGGTACCAGTCGATGGTGGCCGCGAGCCCGTCGCGGAACGAACCGAACCGCGGCCGCCATCCCAGCTCGGTGCGCAGCTTCGTGGAGTCGTTGGCGTAGCGCAGATCGTGCCCCGGGCGGTCGGGCACCAGATCGTACGCGTCGGCCGGCCGGTCCATCAGGGTGAGGATCAGCTCGACGATCTCGCGGTTGCTGCGTTCGTCGCCGGAGCCGATGAGGTAGGTCTCGCCGAGCCGGCCGTGCCGCAGGATCAGGTGGACCGCCTCGTTGTGGTCGTCGACGTGCGTCCACTCGCGGACGTTGACGCCGGTCCCGTACAGCTTCGGGCGCTCACCGATCAGCACGTTGGTGACCTGCCGGGGGATGAACTTCTCCACGTGCTGGAACGGCCCGTAGTTGTTGGCGCAGTTGGAGAGCGTCGCCGCCACGCCATAGGACCGGACCCACGCGCGCACCAGCAGGTCCGATCCCGCCTTGGTGGCGGAGTAGGGGCTCGACGGGTCGTACGCGGTCCGCTCGGTGAACTTCGCGGGCCCGTCCAGCGGAAGATCACCGAACACCTCGTCGGTGGAGACGTGGTGGATCCGGACGTCGTGCCGGCGTACGGCCTCCAGCAGGGTGAACGTGCCGATCAGGTTGGTCCGGACGAACGGCTCCGGATCGCGTAACGAGTTGTCGACGTGTGACTCGGCGGCGAAGTGGACGACCACGTCGGAGCCGGCGACCAGGGTGTCCACCAGCTCGGCGTCGCAGATGTCGCCGTGCACGAACTCCACCCGGTCCTCGACCGGGCCGAGGCTCGCGCGGTTGCCCGCGTAGGTCAGGGCGTCAAGGACACGGATCCGGTACTCGGGGTGGTGCCGCAGGGTGTGGTGGACGAAGTTCGACCCGATGAACCCCGCGCCCCCGGTGACCAGCATTCTCGTCATGAGTCGTCACTCTATCGGCCGCCAGGGTCTCGACCGATTCACCGAAGGCGATGACACCGCATTCCGGAAGAAGCGCGGCACGGGCGCGGGCGGCCCCCTCGGCTGTGGGGCGGCTCAGCGCGTCCGGTAGCGCGCGTAGATGAGGCCGGTGGCGAAGGAACGCTCCTCGACCAGTTCGAGGTCAAGGCGTAGACCCTCGGGGAAGAACCGCTTTCCGCCCCCGACCACAGTCGTGGTGATGAACAGGTGGTATTCGTCCACCAGGCCGGCCGCGATCGCCTGGGCCGCGAGGTTCGGGCCGTCGATGGTGAGGTCCCGGTCGGCCTGGGCCTTGAGCCTGCGCACCGCGTCCGGGTCGAAGGACCGCTCGATCCTGGTCTTCGCGCTGGACACCGACCGCAGCGTCGTGGAGTACACGATCTTCTCCGCCGCCTGCCAGTCGCTGGCGTACTGGAGTATGTGCGGTGGCTGGCCGGGCTTGGTGTGCGCGGTCTCCCAGTAGACCATCGTCTCGTAGATGCGACGGCCGTAGAGGTACGTGCCGACGGGGCGGAAGAGGTCGTTGACGAAGGTGTGCACCTCCGGGTCCTCGGCCCCGGTGCCGAGGCTGCCCTCAGCCGCCTCGACGTAGCCGTCGAGCGAGGTGACCATCGAGTAGATGAGCTTCGCCATGCGTCTCCTCCGGGCACCGACACCTCTTCGGCTACCGCCACCGTCCGGGTCGACAGCGACGCGATCAGCCGGCGGCGTCGGCCGGTCCGGCCGACGCCGCCGACATCGCTACACGCGCTGGGCGAGGCGCTGGGCCTGCCCGGCATGCATGTCGCTCACCCACTCCCAGCCGGGCTTGGCCGATGGACCGACCCGCGGATCGTCGGCGATGTCGCCCTCGGGCAGAGCGAGCACATACGCCCGGTCGCACTCGATCCGCGCGCGGACCTGATCGGCCTCGGCGACCGACCCGTGGCCCGGAACAACGACATCGACGTCGTCCGCCACCTCCTCGAGCAGCCGCAGCGCGGTCAGGTAGTCGTCGACCGGCTCCTCGGCGCCGTTCAGGTCGAGCATCGGAATCAGGACATCGGAGAGCACGTCGCCGGCCACCAGCACCCGACGCTCCTTGATCAGCAACGACGCATGGCCGGGCGCGTGCGCCCGATGCTCGATGATCCGGACCTCGGGACCGTCCCAGGGAATCCGGCTCGTCCCCTCCGGGAGGCCGGTGATGCGGCCGAGCAGGTCCAGCGGCACCTTGCCGACGACCTCCGGCGGGAGCATCCCCTCGACGCGTTGCCTCGCGTCCGCGTCCGGCAACTTGGCCCGGACGGTGGCCGCGCAGCCCGCGGTGCCGTACCGAGGTGCCTCGCCGAAGCTCTCATGCCACAGCAGATGATCCCAGTGCGGGTGCGTCGAGAAACCCGCCACGACGCTCTGACCCAGCTCGGACAGGTCGTTGGCAAGGCAGGCCATCTCGTCACCCGTCACACCGGGGTCGATGAGCAACACGCCGGACCGGCCTTGCACGACGACGGCGTTGCACTCGAGGAACTCGCTCTCGTGGATCAGCACACCCTCCGCGACCTGCCTCAGCACGGGGCCCCCTTCGTTCGTGATTCTGCTATCGCCGGTCGGGACGCTAATACCGGCGGTGGTAGTTTGCAAGCACTATGGGCGACACGCACGAGCCGCGGTCGGAGTGTCCGATCAACGCCGCCGTCGAGGTGTTCGGCGATCGCTGGAGCCTGCTCGTCCTCCGCGACATCGTCTTTGGGGACCGCCGCTACTTCCGGGAGCTGCAGGCCAACTCGATCGAGGGCATCGCCACGAACATCCTCGCCGACCGGCTGAAGCGGCTCGTCGAGTCGGGACTGCTCACCCGGGAGGACACTCGACCGGGCCAGCGGGCGCGCTACAGCCTGACCGAACCCGCCATCCGGCTCGTACCGGTGTTCGCGCGGCTCGGCAGCTGGGGGCTCCGGCACCGGCCCACGGACTCCGCGCTGCGCGCCCCCGCCGAAATGCTCGAAAACGGCGGCCCCGGGCTCTGGCAGGAGTTCATGGACGAACTCCGCCACTCGCATCTCGGCACCGGCGCACCACCGCGATCGCCGAGCCTCCACGAGCGACTGAGCGCGGCCTACCTGGCCGCCGCGGACGCCGGTTGACCACCGGGCGTCGCACGACGGCCGGGCGGCCGCGCCGCATCCGCTACGGCTTGCGCCAGGGCTGATCCGGCTGGTCGGCGATCGTCAGGATCAGGTCGATGAAGTCCGAGCCCCAGCGATCGATCGTGCCCGCGTCGACCGCACCGGGCTCGTACTCGACGCAACACCGCAGTTCGCCGGGGGGAGCCACGAGGAAGGTCCAGACGAACCCGCCACGGAGAAAGGACGTCGTCCGTTCCTCCGGCATGACCACCGGTTCGACGCTGGCCGCGAACCCGGTGTCGTCCTGCGCCACCGGTGAGTTGATGTAGTTGAGGATGGGCATGAGGGCCCGCGGATCCGCGGCACCGTTCATCAGGCCGGGCGTCATCTCGACGATCGTCGGGAACGGAAACGGGTGCCGCCGTGCCTCGGCGCCGCCCTTACGCGCGAGCAGCATGAGGTCCAGGAAGGTCTCGCAGCCGCCGAACTCCAGACGAAGGGGAACCGGGTTGACGAAGAAACCGATGGTGTCGTAGAAATCCGGGCTCGGCCGGCCACTGCTCGACGTGAACAGGGTGATGTCGGACCGGCCGGTGACTCGCTCCGCGAGCACCATGAACGCCGCCAGGAAAACGTGCCAGACGCTGCAACGATTCTGGGCGGCACTCGCCGCGACCTTCGCGAAGCTGCCCGGGTCGATCGTGAAGTTCCCGATCGCCATCTGCGGCTGCAGCGTGTCGGGACCGTGCGGCCGGTCGGCCGGCATGGTCAGCATCTCGGCACCCGCCAGCTTGTCCGACCAGAAGCGGCGCGCGGCCGCCGCCTTCCCGCCGCGCAGGAACTCCTGTTCCTGAAGGGCGAACTCCCGGTACGGGACCGGCGTCGGAAGCGTGTGCGGCACGCCCGTCACCCGGGCCGTGTAGCAGGCCGCGATCTCACGCCGGAGGATGTCGGTCGACCAGCCGTCACAGAAGAGGTGGTGGGTCTGGATGGTGAGCACCGCGTCGCGGTCGTCGAACCGGTGCAGGGAGGCCCGCAACGACGGCTTGACCGAGAACGACATCGTCTGTTGGCTCAGATCGGTGAGCAGATCGACCGCCACGTCGTCGCGCGAGCGGCCGGGTTCCACGGCGATGTCGCGGACGGTGAGCGGGACCGGCAACGGCGGCAGCACCTCCTGGAACCCGAGGTTGCCGTCCGTCTCGTCGTAATGAACCCGCGTACGCAGGGACTCCTGCCGTTCCACGACCTCGTCGAGGGCGGCTCTGAGGGCATCGACGCGCAGTTCTCCCTTGATCCGGAGAGCCAGGGCGATGACATGTTGCGGTGCGCGTGCCAGACCGCCCGGGTCCCGCTGCCGGGAACTCAGCGGATAGCGGGCCGCGGGTTCCACGAGGATCTCCGATTGGTTCATGGCAGCCCCCAGGAGTCATAGATCGACGTATTCCTCTGCGACACTCCTCCGGCCACGCTAGTCAGGACGCCGGCGGCGGGCACCTTCGTAGTTGCCCGCCGCTGTCTGGCGTGCGAGCACGGCCGGAGATGCCCCGTACTCCCGGCCTGCCGGATCGTGGGCCCTGCCACCGCGGCCGCCCTCTTGCCCACCGGGCAGCCCGCGCCCCACAGCCCAGCCACCTCCGGGTGACGATGCCGACGGCCACCCATGCCGTCGATCGCCCTCGCCCGGGAGACGGCGCCGACGGCTACCCGCCGTCGGCGCCGTCGCACTGGTCGGCGCGTCGGAGCCGGCCCGCGGATCGTCCCGTGGGTCGGTACGGCCGAACCCGGTGCCCCGGTCCCGGCGGCACGGGTACCGGCGATATCCGTCGTCGCACTTTCGCGGGTGCTGCCGGCTGACCGCCTGGCAACGATCAGGAGACCGCTGAACCCACCAGGAAGGGGCCCGACCATGAGCGAAGCGCACGGCACGCCCGAGGAAGGCGCCGCGACGCCCGTAGTCGCGGACGAAGGCGATCCGTCCGGCCCGCAGTCCCGCCGAGCCCACGGGGACGCGAGCCCGGTGGCGGGCCGCGCCGTCCTCGTCACGGGGGCGGCGAGCGGCATGGGATGGGCCATCGCGAAGCGATTCGCGGCGGCGGGTGACCGGGTGGCACTTCTCGACAAGGCGGCCGGCGTCGCCGACGAGCTCCTGGGCGAGCTGGACGGCACCGGGCACGTCGCCCTCCAGGCCGACCTCATGGACAGCGCCGCTGTGCGGACCGCTGTCGACTCCGCCGCCGAGCGTCTGGGCGGGCTCGACGTCCTGGTGAACAACGCCGGCGTCTTCACCCTGCACCCCATCACCGAGGTGAGCTACGAGGTCTGGCAGCAGCACTGGCAGTCCACCCTGGGGCCCAACCTGATCGGCGCGGCCAACGTGACGTGGTGCGCGGTCCAGCACCTGAAGGAGCGCGGCGGGCGGATCGTCAACGTCTCGTCGCGGGGCGCGTTCCGCGGCGAACCCGAGGCGCCGGCCTACGGTGCCAGCAAGGCCGGCCTGAACTCCTTCGGCCAGTCGCTCGCGCTCGCCCTCGCGCCGTACCGGATCTCGGTCGCGACGGTGGCGCCCGGATTCGTGCGGACCCCGATGGCCAAGGAGTACCTCGAGGCACCCGGTGGCGACGCGATCAGGGCCCAGAGCCCGTTCGGCCGGGTCGGCGAGCCGGACGAGATCGCCGCGGCCGTGTTCTATCTGGCCTCGGAGAAGGCCGAGTGGGCCAGCGGTGCCGTACTCGACCTGAACGGCGCCTCCTACCTGCGGACCTGAGCAGCGGTGGCGGTCCGGTCCGGGCGGCCGATGTCGTCCGGACCGGCTCGACCATCAGAACGTCCGCTGGTAGGCGCGCGCGACGTCCAACCGTGTCTGCGCCATCTCGACCGCGGCCTCGGCGGGCAACAGACCGGGACGGGCCGCGACCCGATCCAGCAGTTCGAGCGTGTTGGCCGTGATCCGCTCCGCGATCTGGGTGAACGCCTCCGCCCGGGTACGGCCCCGGTGCTCGGCGGCCGCGCAGATCACACCCCCCGCGTTGACGATCACGTCGGGCACGCTGAGCACACCGCGCCGGGCGAGGACAGCCTCCGCCTCCGGTGTGACCGGCAGGTTCGCGCCCTGCAGGATCGTCCTCGCCCGCACGTCATTGACGTTGCCCATGTGCACGGCGTCGCCCTGGGCGGCGGGGATCAGGATGTCGCACTCGACGGTGAGCAACTGGTCGCGCTCCATGGGTTTCACGTCGTGGCAGTCCGCGATCGGGCCGGTGCGCTGGAAGGCCGCGAGCGCCTCGATGTCCAGGCCGTCCTGGTCGTAGACGGCGCCGGTGATGTCGGACACCGCGACGACGCGAGCGCCGAGGCGGGCCAGCTCGAGGGCGGCGACTCGCCCGACGGCGCCGAAGCCCTGGACTGCCACCCGGGCGCCCGCCAGCTCGAGCCGGTTCGCGGCCTGCAGGGCCTCCGCGCACTTCGCCACGCCGTAGCCGGTGGCGCCGACCTCGTTGAGCGGGATGCCGCCCAGCGCGCTGGGCAGCCCGACCGAGCGGCCGATCTCGTCGCGGATCCACGCCATCGCCGTCTCGTCGGTCCCCACGTCGGGCCCGGGGATGTAGTCGACGACGTGACGGATCGCGCGCGCGAAGGAGCGGAGCACGGACTGCCGCGCCGCGGGGTCGAGCGGCCCGTTGATCCGGATGCCCGACTTCCCTCCGCCGTGTGGCAGTCCGGCCACCGCATTCTTGATCGTCATGGCGCGGGCGAGCCGGGCCACCTCGCCCACGGTGACCGTCGGGGTCATGCGCACCCCGCCGATGGCCGGGCCGAGCACAAGATTGTCGAGCACGACGATGCCCGTGGCACCAGCCGTCAACTCGAAGAAGTGCACGGCCGCGGGGCCGAGATCGTCGGCCGGCCAGGCTGCGGTCTCCCGCATCACGGCCTCCCCGGCGTCCCGGTGGGAACCGTCTCGCCCGCGCCCGGTGGCGAATACCAGAATGACTCGCGCATGGATGTGACCTCCCGAATAGATGGGCATCCGTCGTGTCGAGTCTCACCGCGGCGTTGCGGCGTGCTCAACGGTGAAATTGCCGTCCGGCCACGAGGGTGACCGCTGATCGGAGTGCCGGTCCTGATGGCGACGGCGCTGCCGTCTCGGCACATCGGACGGGCGGCTGCCGCCTCACCCGGCCACTGGCATTCGCAGTGGCCGGGTGAGGCGAAGACCGGCCGGGGGTGTCAGCGAGCCCGGCGCGCCGATGGTGTCCCGAGGACCGACGCGGGGCCCAACGGGGACCTGGCGGCGCCGATTCCGGACGCCTGCGCGGTGGCCGCCGGGCCGGGTACCGGCTGCGGGAGCGGTGCGCAGGTCGCATCCGGGCCGTTGCCCCGCTGACGTGCGGGCAACGCGCCGGTCGCCAGGTAGGTGGCGACCACGCCGTTCACGCACTCGTTGCCGACGAAGAAGCCGCTGGCGTGGCTGGTGCCACCCGGTACGGCGAGCAGGCGGGAGTGCGGGAACCGCCTGCGCACCTCGAGACTCCCCCCGAACGGCGTCGCCGCGTCCAGCGTCTCGTTGACGAGCAGGACGCTCGCGACGCGCCGCCCGTCGATGTCCACCGCCCGGCCCGCCGGTGCGGGCCAGGACAGGCAGGGCGCGTTGTACCACCCGTTGAGCCAGGTGAGGAACCGCGCCGTCCGGAAGGTGGAGCTCAGGTCGCGCTGCCAGGTGGCCCAGTTCCGGGGCCATGGCGCGTCGGTGCACGACACCGCGTTGTAGGCGGCGTAGCCGTTGTCGTCACCCGGCCCGTCGACGATCTGGTACCAGCCGATCAGCGTGTCGGCGTCCTGGTCGTGCACCCACCCGGCGAACACGCCGGCGAGCTGGGTCCAGAAGTACTGGTTGTATCCGGCGTGCACGAAGATGTCACTCCACTCGGCGCCGCCGACGACGCCGCCGGCCGGCTGCCGGTCGAGTTCGTGGAGTTTCTGGTAGAAGAGCTTCTCGACCGCCGCCGCCGTGCTGCCGAGGTGGTAGACGCTGTCGTACCGGGCGAGCCAGCCGAACCAGATCCTGATGTTTCGTTCGAAGGCGACGGACTGGTCCAGGTTGTTCCGGTACCAGACGGTGCGCGGGTCCACGGTGCTGTCCAGCACCATCCGCCGTACGCGCGCCGGGTAGACGCTGGCGTAGACCTGGCCGAGGTAGGTGCCGTACGAGTATCCGAGGTAGTTGATCTGGCGTGCGCCCAGTGCGATCCGCAGGCTCTCCAGGTCACGCGCGGAGTCCAGCGTCGTCATGTGCCGCAGTAGCGGCCCGTTCTCCTCGGCGCAGGCGCGGGCATATCCACGCGTGCGCGAGAGCCAGGCGCGCTCCACTGCCGGAGTACCGGGCACGTACGGCGGCCGCGGCGCCGCGAAGTAGTCCGGCCGGCAGGAGATCGCCGGCACGCTGGAGCCCACGCCGCGCGGGTCGAGGCCGATCCAGTCGTAGGCGTCGCCGGCGCCGTCCGGGACCGCCTGGCCCAGTGCCGCCAGGCCCAGCCCGGATCCGCCGGGGCCGCCGGGGTTGGTCAGCATCACGCCCTGGTACTGCGAATCCGGCGTGGTGTGCGGGATCCGCGACACCGCGAGCTGGATCGTGGCGCCGCGCGGACGGGCGTAGTCGAGCGGAACGGTGAGGAATCCGCACCGCGCACCGGCGGCGGCCAGATCCGGGTCCGCGCAGGCACCCCATGCGATCCGGGTCGTGGCGGCCGCGGACGCGGTCGCTCCGGCGCCGGTCATCAGAACGCCGACCATGGCGGCGGCAACGAAGTGCCTCGTCCGGCGGCCGATCGTCGTGCTCATCACGCGCCCTCCCTGGGTGTGAGTGCGGCAGCGTCAACATTTGTGATGCTTGTCGACGTCGCACACCAGGGGCAACGTTCCATTGTGCGCAGTGCGCCACCGACGCTCGCCGGAATCCGGCACCGGCCGGCTGATGACGCACTCGTGGAGAAGTTTCGTCGTCCCGCTCACGGCATGCTGAACGAGAGCGTGCGCCACAATCGCGCCGGCCGCAACGACGGGACCGGCCATGGTTCGGGGCAATTCTGAGGGGA
Organism: Micromonospora sp. NPDC049203; assembly: GCF_043197215.1. NCBI lineage: Bacteria > Bacillati > Actinomycetota > Actinomycetes > Micromonosporales > Micromonosporaceae > Micromonospora > Micromonospora sp. NPDC049203. The sequence continues at coordinate 492,830 of NZ_JBICSV010000002.1, forward strand.
AGATCGGGCTATGAATAAGGGCAGCCGGTTGAACGTTGCCATCCTCGGAGCGGGGCTCATTGGGCTCGATCTCTTGACAAAGATCAAGCGTTCCAAATTCCTTGACTGCCAATTGGTGGTGGCGCGCGACAGTCAGAATCGCGGATTGCGCACCGCAGCCGAACTTGGCTACCGGACGACCGGCGGCGGGGTCAGGTCGCTGGCGTCTGCCCCGGTGAAGTTCGACGTCGTGTTCGACGCCAGCAACGCCGCCTCCCACGCCGAGCACTGGGAGTACCTGGAGGGCCTCGGTGCGCTGGTCGTCGATCTGACGCCGAGCCGGATCGGCCACATGATCGCGCCGACGGTGAACGGGACGGACGCCCTTGTGCACCGCAACGTCAGTTTGATCAGCTGCGGCGGCCAGACGGCGATCCCGATCCTGCACGCGCTCACCCAGCGGTACTCACCCGACTACATCGAGGTGGTGACGACCGCGGCCAGCCAGAGTGTGGGGCGGGCGAGCCGGCTGAACCTCGACGAGTACGTCGAGACGACGCAGGCCGCCATCCGTGCCTTCACCGGAGTGCCCGATGTCAAGGTCCTGCTGAACCTCAGCCCCGCCGAGCCGCCTCCCACCTTCCGGGTGGCGATCTCCATGACCGGCGACGACTTCGATCTGGACGTGATCCGCAAGCACGTGACAGCGGCGGCGGAAGAGGTCCGGACCTTCGCCGCGGGCTTCGACATCGCCGCGTGCAGCGTCGTCGACGGCCGGGCGTTCATCGCGATCGAGGTGAGCGCCTCGGGAGATCTGATCCCGCACCACGCGGGGAACCTCGACATCATCAACTCCGCCGCCATCTACGTCGCCGAACAGTACGCAGCGGGCCGTCCGGTCGCCCAGAAGAGGACAGTGAGCTGAACATGGACCAGGGTACGCAGGAAGACGCCGTGACGATCCGGCCGGTGACCATCCATGACCCGACACTGCGCGACGGTCAGCACGCGATTCGTCACCAACTCGGTCGAGACCAGCTCCGGCGGTACGCCGCCGCGGCGGACGCGGCCCGCATCCCGGTCGTGGAGGTGGGCCACGGCAACGGCCTCGGCGCGTCGTCGCTGCAGGTGGGCCGGGCCGCGCTGACCGACGCCGAGATGCTCACCGTGGTCCGGGAACAGCTCTCGCACAGCAAGATGGCCGTGTTCATGCTGCCCGGCTGGGCCACCACGCACGACCTCAAGGAAGCGGTGAACCACGGAGTCGACGTGGTGCGGGTCGGCGCCCACTGCACCGAGGGCAACACCATGGAGCGCTATCTGGGGTTCCTGCGGGACGCCGGAGTGGAGGCGCAGAGCGTCCTGGTGATGAGCCACATGGCCGCACCCGGGCGGCTGGCCGAGGAGTGCCGCCGGCTCGTGGACTACGGCGCGTCAGCCGTGGGCATCATGGACTCCGCCGGGCACTACCTGCCCGAGGACGTCAGCGAGCGGATCACCGCCATAGCCGGTGCCGTCGACGTGCCCATCATCTTCCACGGGCACAACAACCTCGGGATGGCCGTGGCCAACTCCGTGGCCGCGGCGCGCGCCGGTGCCACGATCATCGACGCGTGCGCCAGAGGATTCGGGGCGGGCGCCGGCAACACCCAGCTCGAGGTGGTGGTGCCGGTCCTCGAACGGAGCGGCTTCTCGACGGGTGTCGACCTGTACGGCCTTCTCGACGCGGCGGACCTGGCCGAGCGGGAACTCATGCCCAAGCCGCCGACCATCGACTCGGTGGGCATCGTCAGCGGGCTCGCGGGCGTGTTCTCCGGCTTCAAGAACCCGGTGCTCGACGCGGCGAGGCGCGAGAACCTGGACCCGCGTGACATCTTCTTCGAGCTGGGCCGGCGCCAGGCGGTGGCCGGCCAGGAAGACCTGATCGTCGACGTCGCCGCGGCCCTGGGCAGAAGCAGGGTCGACATCCCGGACCCGACGTCCTAGAAGTCCCGCCGCACCGGGCACCGCCTGACGTTCCTTCGCTCGACTCCTGGGAGTTTCCGTGCGCATCCTGGTCCTGAACTGTCCGAGCAAGACCCACCTGTACGCGCTGACACCGCTCGCCTGGGCCCTGCGCACCGCCGGGCACGAGGTCCGGATGGCCACCCAGCCGGACCCGGTCGGGCTGACCCCCCAGGATGTCGCGCACACCGGCCTGACCGCGGTGTCCCTCGGCACCCCGATCGACCTGACCGCGATGGTGTCCGAGAAGGCCACCGAGGAGGAGGCGCTCCCCGTCCCGGACGCGGACGCCGGGCCCTACGAGAACGGGCGCAAGTCGGTGCAGGCCGACTACGCCGCCGACGACCCGCTGGGCGAGCTCACCGCCCTGGCCGACTGGCACTTCACGATCTTCAACCCGGATTCGGTAATCGACGACGCGGTGCGCTTCGCCCGGGCCTGGAAGCCGGACCTGGTGCTCTGGGACGGCATGACGATGGCCTACGCGGGCCCGGTCGCCGCCCGGGCCTGCGGCGCCGCGCACGCCCGCCTGGTGATGTGCACCGACGCGCTGATGCAGCTGCGGACTGCGGCGCGGGCTGTCGACCCGGCGCGCGATCCGATGCGGGTCCACCTGGAGCCGATCCTCGCCCGGTACGGCCTGGACTTCACCGAGGAATCGGTGACCGGCCAATGGTCGGTGAACGCGATGCCGCCCTGGACCTGGCAGCCGGAGGGCATCGACTACCAGATGGTGCGCGCGGTGCCGTTCAACGGCCCGTCGATCGTTCCGGAGTGGCTGTACGCCGAGCCGGACCGCCGGCGCGTGTGCCTCACGCTCGGCCTGTCGTTCCGCGAGCTGAATGCCGGCGCGTCCGTCAGCGACATGCTGGACGCGGTCGCAGACCTGGACGCGGAGGTCATTGTCACGCTCACCGATGAGCAGCGCGCGGCCCTGCCCGCCCTGCCGGGCAACGTCCGACCGGTTCCCTTCGTGCCGTTGAACGCGCTGCTGCCGACCTGCTCGGCCATCGTGCACCACGGCGGGTACGGCACGGTGGCCGCGGCCACCTACTACGGGGTGCCGCAACTGCTGGTGCCGGGCAAGTTCGGCGCCGACAAGTTCTGGGGCCCGCTGGCGGTCGTCACCGCTCTGGAGGAGCAGGGTGCCGGTGTCTACGTCAGCGACCCCGGCCGGCTCACCGCCGAGGCCCTGCACAACCAGCTGCGACGGGTGCTGGACAGCCCGTCCTACGGCCGCAACGCCGAACGCCTGCGCGCGCGGACAGCGGCGGTCCCGTCGCCCAACGACGTCGTGCCACAGATGGAGAAGCTCGCCACCGTGCACCGCGCCGGATAGCGGGCGGCCGGGGCCGGGCGTCGAGTTCATCCGGGCACCCCGGCCCGACGACCGGCAACGCCGTCTCCTCATTCGAGGAGACGGCGTTGTGCCGTGCGCCTGGCTCGGCGATATTCACCTGTGGCGCGGCGTGAGGCCGGTGGCGGGTGTGGGCCCGCCACCGGCCCCGGGCCTCAGAGGTAAACCGGCAGTTCGCGCCAGCCGTTCATGATGAACGTTCCCTGCCCGGCCAGTTCCTTTGGCTCCACCGCGAGCCGCAGCCCCGGCAGGCGTGTGAACAGCGCCTCCAGCGCGATGCGCGCCTCCATCCGGGCCAGGGCCGGGCCGATGCACCGGTGGACGCCGTGCCCGAACGCCACGTGCCGCTTGTCCGCCCGCTGGACATCGAACTCCCCCGCCGCGATGCCGTGCACCTCCGGGTCGCGGCCGGTCGTGAGGTAACCGATCAGCACCGGGTCACCGCGTTTGATGGTGACGCCGGCGATCGTGACGTCCTCCGTCGCGAACCGGAACGGCAGGTGTGCGACCGGGGCGTCGCTGCGCAGCGTCTCCTCCACCACGTCTTCCCAGCGCACCCGGCCACTCACCGCCAGGCCGCGCTCGACGGGCCGGGTGAGCAGTGCGGCCGCGGCATTCGTGATCAGGTTCCGGGCCGGCTCCGCGCCGGTGTTGAGCATCAACTGCGCCAGGCCGACCAGCTCGGCGTCGGACCCGGCACCCGTGCCGCTCACCGGGCAGGCGCCCGGCTGGGCCGCGATCAAGTCGCTGATCAGGTCCTCACCTGGCTCCCGCCGCTTCACCGCGACCAGGGCTTCGAGCTTGCGCCGGATCAGGGCGAAGACCTCGCCCGCCTTCTGCGGGGTCGACTCGACATACCCGGCGCGGTCCAGAATGCCGTCCGGGTCCCCGTCGGGCACGCCGAGCAGTTCGCCGATCACCCGCGCGGCGACCCGGTGGGCGTACCGCTCCTTGAGGTCGACCGGCTCACCCGGCCGCTCGGCCGCGTACTCGATCAGGTCGTCGAGCGCGCGCGTCACGACACGCTCGACCCGCGGCCGCAGGGCGGCGATGCGCTGCGGGCTGAACGCGCCGGCGACGAGCCGTCGCTGGCGGGCGTGGGGCTCACCGTCCGCGGTCGACATGTTGTCCATCCGCGCCCAGGCGATCAGCGGGAAGTCCGGGTCGAGGGCGCCGTCGACGTACGCCGGCCAGTGCTGCCGGGCGTTCTTGCCGAACCGCTCGTCCGCCAGGACCTGCCGAACGGTGTGGTAGCCGGTCACTGACCAGGCCGTAACCCCGCCGGGCAGCAGCACCCGGGTGACCGGCCCCCGGGCCTGGAGCCGGTCCATCTCGGCGTGGATGCCGGCGCCGAGGGGATCAATGACGAACGGACGCTCATCTTCCACGTCTTCCTCCTATGAGACCCAATCGGTGGGTCTTTCCATCGTGGGCAGTGATCAACGCCGTGGTCGTCTTCGAGGGTGCGCCGCCGATCATCGTCCGGCGGCGCTCAGCCGCGGCGCGCCGACATGGAGCGGCGCGGATCCGGCGGTTCCCAGTTCCCAATCTGGCCGAGCACCAGCCGGGCCAGTTCCGGTGTGACGTCATCGGGCCGCTCACCGGAGGGCGGCGGCGTGATCCGGTACCGGTCCGGAGCGGTACCGGGAAACACGAAGTGGGGGTCGTCGGTCAACACCGTCACCTCGACCGACTCGGCGGGCGGCTCCGCGGGCCGGTCGTTGCGGCAGGCCAGCAGGAAGGCGAGCCAGGTCCGGTACGACACCAGCAGCTCGGAGAAGGCCAGCGGGGCGCTGTCGAGGCCGTGCCGCTTCGCCAGCTCCGTCATCTCCGCCCGCATCAGCTGTTCCATCTCCGCGACGCAGGCCCGGGGATCGCCGTCCAGGTCGGGACACGGCTGACCACCGGCGCCCAGCTTCGCCTGGAACTCCGCGAACCCCTGGACGACGTGCTCCGTGCCCGGCCAGGTCGGCTGCACCAGGACGGCGGTGACCTCCCGGACGGCGCTCAGGTGACCGGCGATCCGCAGAGACAGGGCGGCGGCGCTGCAGTGGCTCACCACGAACAGCCGCTGGTCCCCCGCCGCGGAGGATTCGGCGCGGAAGAGGGCGACCGCCTCGTCCGCCAGTTCCGCCAGGGAGGCGTAGAGCCGGCCACCGGACAGCGCGCCCCGCGGATCCACCTGGTAGATCCGCTGGTCGGTGGCGGCGTCACCGAGCAACTGGCTGAGCCGGGGCGCCCCGTTGAGCGCCTGAAAGTCGGTGACCAGCACCTCCGCCCCGTCGCCGGAGCTGAGCTGGCTGCAGAGTGGGCCGGTGCCGGCGACGGGGCGCATCGGCGTGTCCTTTCGTCAGGCGCTGTCGAAACGGCCGCTCGCGCGTCAGGACGGGTCGCCGTCCAGGGCCGCGACGGCGCGTTCCACCGCGATCCGCGTGTGATACAGGTCGTCGGGTTCCTGCGGCAGGTCGAAGACGAAGGTGCGGGCACCGCCCTTCAGATACGTCGCCACCGCCTGCGCCACCTCGTCGTAGCTCCCGACGAGGTACGGGCAGAACGTGTGGTGGTACCGGAAGGGAACGAGCCAGTACGCCCCGCCCTCCCCCTCGTCGGCGATCGGCACGGAGGCGAGCTGGGGCTGCCAGGACGACACCGCGGCCGAGAGGAGCAGTTTCATCCGCTCCGCGCCGTCCGGATCGGCCGGGAACCGCTTGTGCGCGATCCGCCACGCCTCGGACGAGTCGTCACGGGCGATGATGCCGATGCTGATGCCGGCACCGAACCTGTTCTTGCGGGTGTCCGGACTGGCGAACTCGGCGGGCAGCAACGGGAAGGAGAGCTGGCTGAGGCCCAGTGACTCCCCCGCCTGCAGGCTGGCCGCCGACGAGCCGGACACGTACGCCCTGGGCAGCAGGTCGGCGGGTACCGGCGTCGTGAGCCGCGCCCGCCGGAAGTTGTAGTACCGCCCCTCGTGACTGGTCAGGCCGCCGTCGAGCAGCGCTCTGACGATCGTCACGTACTCGACGAGCCGGTCGTACCTGGCGTCGTGCGGCAGCGCGTCACCCTGGACCCGCAGGTCACGGCTGAAGCCGCCGCTGACGTAGTTGAGGTCGACCTGCCGCCCGTACAGGTGAGCCAGGGACGAGATCGCCCGGGCCAGCGCGAACGGGCTCTTGTCCAGCGGCTGGACCGCGATGAGCGGCACGAAGCCGGCGGTGTTCGCGATGGCGGCCTGGGCCGACATCCAGGCGTCGATCGAGGTGTTGTCGCTGTACAGCAGGGCCCCCCGGTAGCCGGCCTCATCGGCCCACCGGGCGGTCTCCAGCAGCTTGCGCAGGTGGGAGTCCTGGCCGTAGCCGATGCTCGACCGACATGTCGAGTAGATGGTCACACCCCTGGCCGCCAGATCCATCGTTCCTCCTCCGGGGGTCGTCTCGTGCCGATCAGGACTGTCCGGCCGTCTGCGGTGCCGCGTGACCGGCGACCGCACCGACGGACGGGTTGGCGAGGAAGTTCTGCAGGCTGATCTTGATACCGAGCTGGTTCTCCAACCGGGCGACGAGCACGGCGCCGAGCAGCGAATGCCCGCCCAGGTCGAAGAAGTTGTCGTCGACGCCCACCCGGTCCACCCCGAGCACCTCGGCGAACAACTCGCACAGGGCCCGCTCGGCCGGGGTGGACGGTTCCCGGGCCGCTCCCGCGGCGTAGTCCGGGGCGGGCAGCGCCCGCCGGTCCAGCTTCCCGTTGACCAACCGGGGCAGCTCGTCGACGGCCACCACAGCGGACGGCACCATGTGTCCGGGCAGGGCCCGGCCCACCGCGGCCCGGACAGCGACCGGGTCCACCTCGTGCGCCCGGCCGGCCTCGGGCACCACGTACCCGACCAGGCGGCGGTCGCCCGGGCGGTCCTCCCGCAGCACCACCACGGCCCGGGCCACGCCGGGCTGCCCGGCCAGCACTGCCTCGATCTCGCCCAGCTCGATCCGGAAGCCCCGGAGCTTGACCTGCTCGTCGACCCGGCCCAGGAACTCCAGCTGGCCGTCGTTGCGCCAGCGCACCAGGTCACCGGTCCGGTACATCCGCTCACCGGATGCGAACGGGCAGGCCACGAACCGCTCCGCGGTCAGCCCGGGCCGGTTCAGGTAGCCCCGCGCCAGGTACGGCCCGGCCAGGTACAGCTCCCCGGGCACCCCCGCCGGCACCACACCCAGGCGCTCGTCGAGCACGTACGCCCGCACGTTCCACATCGGCGCCCCGATCGGCGGCACCTCCCCGCCGCCGGACAGCCGCCGGCTCATCGTCGTACCCACTGTCGCCTCGGTCGGGCCGTACCCGTTGTAGATCCGCCGGCCCGCCGACCACGCGGCGATCAGCTCGGCGGAGCTGGCCTCGCCCCCGACGATGAGGCACTCCAGGGCCGGCACCTTGGCGGGCGTCGCACCGGCCAGCGTGCTGGGCGCCACCATCGCGTGGGTGATGCCGAGCTCGTGGAACGCCTCGGCCAACGGCTCCCCGGCCAGCGGCCACTGCTCGGGGAGCACCAGCGCCGCTCCGGCGGTCAACGACAACAGCAGCTCCACCATTGACATGTCGAAGCTCAGCGAGAGCAGCTGCGCCACCCGTGACCCCGGCCTGGTCTCGAAGGTGTGCACCAGGAACGCCGCCAGGCTGGGCAGGCCCCGGTGGCTGACGACGACGCCCTTGGGCCGCCCGGTGGACCCGGACGTGTAGATCACGTACGCCGGGTGGCCGGGCAGCAGCGGCGCGATCCGCTCCCCGTCGGCGACCTCGCCGCCGGGCCGGCTCGCCACGTCGGCGGCCACCGCCGGATCGTCGAGGACGACCCGCACGCCAGCGGCGGGCAGGTCGGCGTCGAGCTGCCGGGTCGTGAGCATCGCGATCGGCGCCGCGTCGGCGAGCATGAACGCGATCCGGTCCGCCGGATACCCCGGATCCACAGGCAGATACGCCGCACCCGCCTTCACCACACCCAGCACCGCCGCCACCATCTCCAACGACCGCGGCAACGCGACAGCCACCACCCGCTCCGGCCCCGCACCCAACCCCACCAGATACCGCGCCAACCGGTTCGACCGCGCATCCAACTCCGCGTACGACCACGACACACCACCGAACTCCACCGCCACCGCGTCCGGCGTCCGCGCCGCCTGCGCCACGAACAACTCCGGCAGGACCACACCGGGCACGTCCCGTGCGGTGTCGTTCCACCGCGAGACGACCAGTTCGCGTTCCGCCGCCGACAGCAGCTCCACGCCGCTGACCCGCTGGCCCGGGTCGGCGGCGACCTGGCCCAGCAGCCGGACCAGCCGCTCCGCCAGAGCCTGCGCGGTGCTCGCGTCGAACAGGTCCGCCGCGTACTCCAGGGTGACGCCGATCCCGCCGGGGGCGCCGTCCGGCTCATGTCGCGACCGGTACGTCAGCGACAGGTCGAACTTGGCCGACTGCTCGGGCAGCGGCAGGTTCGTGGACTCCAGGCCGTGGACCCGCCAGTCCCTGCTGGTGTCGTCGTCGGAGGCCAGCGTCACCTGGAACAGGGGGTGATGAGTGGTAGACCGGACCGGGTTCAGCACCTCCACCAGCCGTTCGAACGGGACGTCCTGGTGCGCGTAGGCCGCCAGGTCCTGCTCCCTGACGCGGCGGAGCAACTCCCCGAAGTCCGGGTCGCCCGACAGGTCGGTCCGCAGCACCAGCGTGTTGACGAAGAACCCGACCAGGTTGTGCAGCCTCTCGTCACCGCCTCGACCGGCCACCGGCACGCCGATCGGGATGTCGGTACCGGCCCCGGAGCGGGACAGCACGACCGCGAGGCCGGCCTGGAGCACCATGAACAGCGTCACCTGGTGCCGGCGCGCCAGCTCCACCAGCCCGCGGTGCACAGCCGCGTCCACGTCCACGTCGACCTGCCCGCCCTGATAGGAGCGGTGGGCCGGGTGGGGCCGGTCGAACGGCAGCTCAAGCCGCTCGGGCAGACCGGCCAGCGCCGACTGCCAGTACTCCACCTGCCGGGCCAGCACGCTGCCGCCGTCCTGGCCGGCGCCCAGGAGGCCGCGCTGCCACAGCGTGTAGTCCGCGTACTGGACCGGCAGCTCGGTCCACTCCGGCGCGTGCCCGGCCAGCCGCGCCTCGTACGCCTGCCCCAGGTCCGCCAGCAGCACGCCCAGTGACCAGCCGTCGCTGGCGATGTGGTGCGTGAGCAACACCAGCACGCACTCGTCCGGCCCCAGCACGAACACCCAGGCGCGCACCGGCAGTTCACCGGCCAGGTCGAAGACGTGCTGCGCCGCCCGCCCGGTGAGCGCCGGCAGCTCGTCCTCCTGAGCCGGCACCACGGTTACCTCCGGCACCGCCAGCGCGGCCGGGACCACCCGCTGGTACGGCTGCCCGTCCACCGCCGGGAACACGGTCCGCAGCGTCTCGTGCCGCCGGACCACGTCACCCAGGGCGGCGGTCAGCGCGGCGGTGTCGACCCGCCCCCGCAGCCGCCACGCGAACGGCACGTTGTAGGTGGTGCTCGGCCCCTCCACCTGCGCCAGGAACCACAACCGCTGCTGCGCGAACGACAGCGGCAGGCGTGCCGGCCGGTCCCCCGGCTCCAGCGGTGGCCGGGCCGCCCCGACGCTGTCCAGCGACCGCGCCAGCGACTCCACCGTGGGATGGTCGAACACCGCCCGGATCTCCAGCTCCACCCCGAGCACCGACCGCACCCGGCTGATCAGCCGGGCCACCAGGAGCGAGTGTCCACCCAGGTCGAAGAAGTTGTCGTCCACCCCGACCCGGTCCACACCGAGGACCTGGGCGAACAGCTCGCACAGGATTTCCTCGGCGGGAGTGGACGGCGCCCGGCCGGTGCCGCCGACGAACGTCGGGGCCGGCAGCGCCCGCCGGTCCAGCTTCCCGTTCACCGTCAACGGCAGCGCGTCCAGGACCACCACGGCGGCGGGCACCATGTAGACGGGCAGCACCGCTGCCACGGCCGCCCGGATCCCGGCCGGGTCCAGCTCGCTCCCGGCAGCCGGCACGACATAGCCCACCAGGCGCTGGTCGCCGGGGCGGTCCTCCCGCATGATCACCACGGCTCGGGCCACCCCGGGCTGCCCGGCCAGCACGGCCTCGATCTCGCCCGGCTCGACCCGGAATCCGCGGACCTGGACCTGCTCGTCGACGCGGCCCAGGTATTCCAGCTCACCGTCGTCGCGCCAGCGCACCAGGTCGCCGGTCCGGTACATCCGCTCACCGGACGCGAACGGGCAGGCCACGAATCGGCCGGCGGTGAGACCGGGCTGGCCCAGGTAACCCCGCGCCAGGCTCGGCCCGGCCAGGTACAGCTCCCCCGCCACACCGGGCGGCACCGGCCTCAGCCGATCGTCGAGCACGTACGCCCGCGCGTTCCAGATAGGCCTCCCGATCGGCGGGGCGTCCCCTCCCGACAGCGGCCCACTCATCGTCGTGGCCACCGTCGCCTCGGTCGGGCCGTAGGCGTTGAACATCCGCCGGCCCTTCGACCACTCGGCGGCGATCTCGCCCGGGCACGCCTCACCGCCGACCATCAGGCACTCCAGGCCGGGCATCTGGTCCGTCGTCGCCCCGGCCAGGGAGGCCGGCCCGACCAGGGCATGGGTGGCCCGCAGGTCGCGCAGCGTGTCAGCGAGCGCCTCCCCGGCCAGTTGCCCCTGCTCGGGAAGGACCAGGGCCGCCCCGGCGGGCAGCGACATCATCAGTTCCATGACCGCCGCGTCGAAACTCAGCGAGGCCACCTGTCCCACCCGTGACGCGGGCCCGATCTCGAAGGTCCGGATGAGGAAACCGGACAGGCTCGCCAGGCCGCGGTGGCTGACCACCACGCCCTTGGGCCGCCCGGTGGACCCGGACGTGTAGATCACGTAGGCCGGGTGGGCGGTACGCAGCGGCGCGAGCCGGTCCGCGTCCCCCACACCGCTGCCGTCCTGCCGGGCGACCGGCTCGGCCACCCGGGGGTCATCGATGATCACCAGCTCGACGCCGGGCACGTCCGGCAGCCGCAGCGCCGTGGCCCGGTCACTGATGAGCAGGCGCGGGGCGGCGTCGGCGAGCATGAACCCGATCCGGTCCGCCGGATACCCCGGATCCACAGGCAGATACGCCGCACCCGCCTTCACCACACCCAGCACCGCCGCCACCATCTCCAACGACCGCGGCAACGCGACAGCCACCACCCGCTCCGGCCCCGCACCCAACCCCACCAGATACCGCGCCAACCGGTTCGACCGCGCATCCAACTCCGCGTACGACCACGACACACCACCGAACTCCACCGCCACCGCGTCCGGCGTCCGCGCCACCTGCGCCACGAACAACTCCGGCAACACCGTTTCCGGCACGTCCCGCGCCGTGTCGTTCCACCGCGAGACGACCAGTTCCCGTTGGGCCTCCGTCAGCGTTTCCACGACACTCACGCCCGTTCCGCCCGGACCAGGCTCTGCGGACGCATGTCGGTCCAGTGTTCTTCGACGTACCGAAGGCAATTCGATCGGGAATCCGTGTCCTGCGCGGTGACCCAACCATCTGGGACGGCGATGCCGGACGGCCACAAACTGTGCTGCCCCTCGTCATTGACAAGGACCAGATACAGGGCGTCGGCGTCCTCGAACGGATTAGTCATGGCAACCTCATTCCGATTGGCAGACCCGGCCGGCCGCTTGACTCGCATCGTTTCCGCACGACGACGGGCGGTTCGCTGACCACCCTGCCCGGCCCATTTATCCCGGCGCATCTCCACAGTTGCCCATGCGATTCGCCCGCCGACGGGGGGCGGTTCGCCCGAGCCGGAGCCCGGGCCGCGAGGCGGGGTTCAGAAATCGCGCCGGGGCTCGGTCCGGTTCCCGGATCCGGGAACCGGACCGAGCCCCGGGCCGTCGCTGACGGCGGCTCGCGATGTCGGGAGTCCTGCCGGTGTGAACCGGCCGCCCGGCGTCTCGGTGCCTACCTGAGCGGCATGAGGTCCAGAAGCCGGTCGAACTCCGCCACGGTCGGCGCGTCGAACAGGTCATCCATCGAGATGTCCCGGCCGAGTACCGCGCTGGCGCGGCTGGCTATCAGCATGGCGTCGATCGACTCGCCGCCGAGGGTGAAGAAGTTGTCGTCCATACCGCACCGGGGCCGGGCGAGCACCTCGGCGAAGATCGTGCAGAGCGCTTCCTGGCGGGGAGTGTCCGGCGGCCGGTAGGGCATCAGGCCCCGCAGGTCGGGTTGGGGCAACGCGCGCGGGTCGGCCGTCCCCCCAGAGTCGACCGGAATGGCGTCGACGACGGTGACGGCGGCCGGCACCATGCTGCCCGGCAGCCGCTTCCTGAGGTGCTTGTACAGCTCAGTGAGGTTGAGGCCGACGCTACGCAGCACGATGTAGGCCACCAGGACATGGCCGAGGGCTTCGTGCTCGTGGGCCAGGACCGCGACCTCCGTGAGCCCGGGGTAGTCGGTCAGGACATCTCGCACGTTTTGGATCACGGCAGTAGCCATCAGCCGCTCACCTTCCAATCGAGGCTCCAAGGCTTCCGGGCTACCTTCGCACGCGAGTGCATGGGAGCTGTCTCCCAGATTGCGCGGATACCGAGCCTGCTCAGAGGCAACGCGGGCGGACCGTTTCGACGAGCTTCGCGGGGTGACATGCGAGCGGACCGGGCCGATTTGGATCAGTTGCGACCCAGCGGGGCGCCGACGTCGGCGCCCCGCTGGTGAGGGAGGGCTGGAACTGGATGGGCGCGGCGGCGCCGCGGCCGGGTCAGCGTGTGGTCGGGAGCTGCCGCGCCACGACCGGCACGACGATCGCCGCGGCGACGATGTGCAGAGCGACCAGGGTTGCCGCGGCACCGGCGTCGAAGCCGAACGTGACGCTCGGGATGAAGGACAACACGAGCAGCGCCACCGCCGTCCGCACGAAGGTGGACCGCGGTCGACGGGCCTTGCGCGCCATGACGGCGGCGATGGCGACACCGACGAGCGAGAGGACCAGCGTCAGCACCGTGAACATGGGGAGCGGGATGGTCTCGCCGCTGTTCCCGAGCGTCACACCGGCGGCCGACGCGATCGCCGCGAGGACGGTGGTGACGATCGCGGCGACGACGGCCGCGACGACCCCGTGCTTCCAGACCGACTGTCGCTCGGTGGCCGGGACCGGCGAACTGGTGGACGGGGCTGTCCGGGCGTGCGTGTCATCCATCATCGTGAGTTCCTTCGCAGTGCGGCTAGACGGGCGACAGCACCGGCGGACACGGAACGCTACCGCTCGGTTCCATCGGCAAGGTCACGAACCGGAAGGTATCGGTCGGCGAAGACCAGCGCATCTTCCATCGTGCGCACTTCGGCGGCGGCCCCGCTGTTCACCCGGCGGCGGGCGGCACGGCGACCGACGCGGTCACCTTCATGCCCTGCCTGAGGGTCGCGGCCACCAGGCAACCGCGTTCGGCGATCACGACGAGGTGTTCGAGGTCCGCGGCCGGGCACGAGTCGCACGACACCTCGATGTGGATCGCACCGAACCGCCGGGGGTTCGGCTCGAACACGCCGGTGACGCGACAGGTCGCGCCCTCGACCCGGGTGGACCGGGCCTCGGCGGCGGCGTAGAGAGTGCTCATGAAGCAGCCACCGACCGAGGCGAGCAGCGTCTCACCACCCATCGGGCCCGCGTCCGATCCGCCGTTGGAGGACGGACGATCCATCACGATGGTGTAATCGCGAACGCTGGCGATGGTCGCCGTATGGCCGCTCTGCGCGAGAGCCACCGTCATCTGTTCCATGGATGCGTTCCCCTTTCGCGAGGGTCATGATCGGCTTCTCGAACAGGCCACCACATCGACCGCCCATCGTGCCGCGCCTGTCGGCGTTCCGACAACCCGCCCTCGTCCCGACGATAGGGGTGTGGCGTGGGGCGCCGCCGGTTTCAGCACTGGTGAAGTGGCGCCGTTCCGCGCCCGGCCGCCAACATCGAACGGATCCCCGGGAATGACGAACGGGCGTCGCTCAGGAGGAGGAAATTGATCGACAGGCGTCGGGCGATGCATGCTGCCGGTATCCAAAAAGGAGGCAGGAATGCATCGTCCTCGGGTCCTCATCGTCGGTGCCGGGCTGGCCGGCACGGCGACAGCCATCCGGCTCCTGCAGTTCGCCCGCGAACCCCTCGAGATCGTCTTGCTTGAGCGTCGCCGGGACTACCGCTACGCGGGGGTGGCGTACCACCGAGACGGCAACCCCTGGGATCACGTGTTCAACATCCAGGCCGGCCGCATGTCCGCGTTCCGCGAGGACGTCCACGACTTCGTCCGCTGGGCCAATCACGAGGCCGATCGCAGCGGATGGACCGCGCCCTGGGGGGACTTCACATTCGTCGGACACGGCCCCGCCCCACGCCGGATCTACCACGACTACCTGACCGATCGCGTCGCCGCGGCCCGCGCCGAGGCGTACCCCGGTGTGGAACTCATCGAGACCGAGGGTGAGGCGGTCGACCTCGACATCCACGCGGACCACGTCGTGGCCTCCATCCGGCTGGGCTCCGGCGACGACGCCGGGCACACGAAGACCCTGACGGCCGATCACGTGATCCTCGCGACCGGCATGGAGCTCCGGGAACCGGCGTTCGCCGGCCAGGTGCTGGGGCATGACGCGTTCATCCGGCACCCGTACTCGGAGGAGGGCGTACGGCGGCTGCTGGATACACCGCCCGACGCGAGCGTCGTGGTCGTCGGATCGGTGCTGAGCGCGTACGACTCCGTGGCCCTGCTCCTGCGCCAGGGTCACACCGGCACCATCCGCCTGGTCTCCAAGTCGGGCACGATGCCACGCGCGTACCCCGAGCACCACGAGCACGGCGTGGTCCAGCTCCCCGCCCCCGGACGGCTGTTCGAACCGTACCGGGACCGCTCGGACTTCCTGGCACGCCTCCACGCCGAGTGGGAGGCCGCCTGCGCCGCGATCACCGCGGAGCACCCCGACATCCACCAGCGGATCATCACCGAACGGGTGGCGAAGGCATGGGAGCCCTACCTCCCGCGGGTCATCGCGCAGATCCCGACCGACGAGCTGCGGCAGCTGCTCAAGGAGTTCAGCACGCAGATCGCCTCGCTACGAGTCGGCGCGGTGCCCTACACGACTGCCATCGTGGAGCAGGCCATGTCCCCCGACCACGGCTCGGTCGAGCTTGTCGTCGGCCGGATCGAGGAGGTCGGCCCGGCGGCGTCGGGGCGACTCGACGTCGTCGTGGCGACGGGGGCCGGCACCCGCGTCCTCCCGGCCGACCTGGTGGTGTGCAACTTCGGCCGGGAGTTCGACTACACGCACGTCGAGTCCCCGTTGTGGACGAACCTCCTGGCCGGCGACGTCGTCACTCCCCATCACCGCACCGGCCGCGGCATCGAGGTCGACACCCGGGGTACGCCGCTACGACCCGACGGCGAGCCGGTTGAGGTGCTCTCGGCCATCGGGGTGATGCGCGAGGGCGACGAGATCGTCCGCAACGGTCGCACCGGCGCCTTCGCGTTCAACCTCGCCGCGATCAAGAACCACTCCGTCATGGTCGCCGCGCACGTTCTCGAACGGCTCGAGCTGCGCTGCGACGGGGCCGCACGACGGGCCGCGACGGAACTGCGCCACACGCTCACCGAGACGACCCGCGACGGGTTCGCGCAGGCCGTCACCGTGGAGGTCAGGCGGCTCGCCGCGCGGTCCCGGGCGGAGCGGGAGCGACTCGACGCGCGGCTGGCCGGCCACCTGTGCTCCGATCACTTCCACGGTGTGCGGGCCGAGACGGGTGACCGGTTGCTGCGTGCCGCGGTCAACCAGGCGGCGCTCGAGAAGCTCACGGACATTTCGGTGACGCCACGCGAGCTGCGGCGGCAGCTGGGCATCACGAACGAGGGAGAGGCGGACGACCAGTGACCGAACGACAGATCCGTGGCGTGCTGCTCATCGGCGGAGCCACATCCGTGGTGGACGGGCCGTGCAACCGCACCGAACGACCGGTGGCGGGCTCGGTCGTCATCGCGCAGACACTCACGCCGAGGCTGTACGACGCGCTCACGACGGCCCGCGCCGTCGTCTGCGGCTCCGGCGGGCGTACCGGCCACATGCAGTCCGTCTGCCGCGCCAAGGGCATCCCCGTCCTGCGCGTCGACCCCGGCGACCTCGACAAGCTCGTCGGCGTGGTGACGCTCGACCTGGAGCGGGCGACTGTCGTCGTGGGCGCCGGCGGCGGCGCCGGCGCGGCGGCCGTCGGCCGGGCCGGTCCGCCGCCGGACGTTCTCGGCTCGGCCTGCGCCGTGATCGCCGACCTTCGCGACATCCGCGGCCTCAACGCCACAGCCGGGGGTACGACTGCCGTCGAGTCGTTCTTCGTCCGGGAGGAGTTCCTGTGCTTCTCCGCAGGCCTCAGCCCGATCGACGCCCTGCGCGGCGGGGCTGCCGTGCACGCCTACGGACGCGCGATCGCCGACCAGCTGCGGGCATGCGTGGAAGCGCTCCGGCCGGGCCAGCGGCTGATCCTGCGTATGCTCGACCTGCGCTCCAACGACGCCGCCCACATCACCGGTGAGGCCACGGTGCCGAGCGAGCCCAACCCCGACATGGGCCTGCACGGCACCCGGTGGCTGCTCCGGTCGGCCGCCTATCCCCAGGCGCTGCACGTCATGCTGGACACCCTGCGCGGTCAGCTCGGCGCTCAGGCCGACCTGGTGCATCTCTCGGCGCCGTTCCTCACCGACGCCGAGGAGTTCGCGAAGTTGCGACCACATCTCGGCCTGCCGGCCGAGACGCCCCTGTCCGCGTTCATCGAGACGCCGGCCGCGGTCCACGCCACGTCGGACATCTGCGCCGCCGGTGCCGCCGAACTGTTCGTCGGCACCAAGGACCTGGTGCAGTTCTACCTCGCCGCCGACCGCAGCAACCACCTTGTCGCCGACTCCTACCGCACCCGGCACCCGGCCGTCCTCGACGGGCTGCGACGGGTGATCGAGGACGCGCGCGGCACCGGCACCCCGACCCGGGTGTTCGCGCTCGGCGCCGACCTGCGCTACTACCTCGACCGGCTGCCGACACCGACCGGCTACATGATGTGCGTCTCGGAACTCCGGCACGTTCTCCGGCCCTCGGATCGCGCTGCCTGACCCGCTGCGGCCGGCGGGCGGAGCGGGCCACTGTCGATGCGGCAACTGCGCACGCAGGAAGTTGTCCCCCCGATCGGCGCGTGCCACGGTACGGCATGGCTTACATCGATCTGGGCGTGGACGAGCATGAGTTTCCGGGCATCACGGGCCCGATGCGGTTCCGCCCGGAGACCGCGGAGCCGCTCAACATGCTCGCCGAAGTGCTGCTGCGCGCACCGCACTCCATGCCGCCCGGCGAGCGGGAGCTGATCGCGGCCTACGTGTCCGGTCTCAACGAATGCACCTTCTGTTGCTCCTCTCACTCGGCGTTCGCCGCCGTCCAGCTCGACGCTGGCATGGCCGTGGTGGACAAGGTGCGCGCGGACCTGGACTCGGCGCCGGTGTCACCGAAGCTGCGAGCGTTGCTGCGCATCGCCGGCGCGGTCCAGCAGAGCGGCCGGGCGGTGACCGCCGAACTCGTCGACGCCGCCCGGGCGGAGGGCGCCGACGACGTCGAGATCCACGACACCGTGCTCATCGCCGCGGCGTTCTGCATGTACAACCGCTACGTCGACGGGCTGGGTACCTTCGCGCCGCAGCGGCCGGAGGACTACCTGCCGATGGCCACGCGCATCGTGGAAGAGGGTTACGGCACCTGACCGTCGGACAGTCGAGCAAGAACCAATATGACATCGAACAACTCCGGTCAATACTGTCCGGGTCATGGCTGGTGACGCGACAGCGGTGGTGATCGGTGCGAGCATGGGCGGCCTGCTTACCGCCCGGGCGCTCAGCGAGCATTTCGCGCGGGTGGTCGTGATCGACCGGGACCTGCTGCCCGACACACCGGCGAGCCGCCGCCACGTGCCGCAGGACCGGCAGCTGCACGTGCTGCTGGCCCGCGGCAGGTCGGTGCTCGAGGAACTGTTCCCGGGGCTGTCCGCACAACTGCGCGACGCCGGCGCGCCCATCGTCGACCTGCACGAGCAGGTCCACTGGTACAACGACGGATACCGCATGCGGCGGGCACCGTCGGACCTCATCGGCGTCGGGGTGAGCCGCCCCCTGCTGGAGCACGTGATCCGCACCCGGGTCGCCGAGCTGCCCGGTGTGGAGCTGGTGCCGCGGACCGACGTCACCGGCCTGCTCACCGACACCGGCGGTATGACCGTCACGGGCGTCCAGGTGGCCTCGCACAGCCAGACCGCGACGCCGTACACCATCACGGCGGACCTCGTCGTCGACGCCGGGGGCCGCGCCTCCCGCAGCCCTCGGTGGCTGGCCGAGCTCGGCTACCGGCCGCCGCCGGAGGATCGGGTCCGCGTCGACGTCACGTACGTCACCCGCCTCTACCAGCGCTGCCCGGAGCACCTTGACGGCCTGCTCGGCGCGCTGACGAACGCCGTACCGGGGGCGCCCCGCGCCGGGATCGCCGCAGCTCTGGAAGGCGACCGGGTGGCGATCGCGCTGAACGGCATGCTCGGCGAGCAGCCGCCGACGGATGACGCGGGCATGGCGGCATTCGCCGAGAGACTGGCGGCACCGCACATCGCGACGATCGTCCGGTCCGCCCCACCGGCCGGTGAGCCGGTGACGATGCGGTTTCTGGCCAGCATCCGCCGGCGGTACGAGCGGCTGCGCCGGTTCCCGTCCGGATACCTGGTCGTCGCCGACGCCCTGTGCAGCTTCAATCCCATCTACGGGCAGGGCATGACGGTCGCGGCGCTGGAGGCGCTGTTGCTGCGCCGCCTGCTCACCGAGCACGGCACCGCGATCGCGCCTCGCTTCTTCCGTGGCGCGGCCCGGATCATCGACGGCCCGTGGGCGATCGCGGTCGGCACCGACCTGCGGTTCCCTGAGGTGCCGGGCCGGCGCGGGGCCCGGGTGCGGCTCACCAACAGGTTCGTGCACCGGCTGCATGTCGCGGCCAGCCACGACGCGGTGCTCGGCGCGGCGTTCCTGCGGGTGCTCAACCTCGTGCAGCCTCCGGCGTCACTGCTCAGGCCGGGCATCGTCCTACGGGTCCTGCGCGGGTCCCTGAGGGCGAGGACACCGTAGCGCTCCACTGTCGACACGGCGGAGTCGTGCCGGACATGGGCGCTTCCTCATCCGTGGCGGCCAGTCGGCGGGCCATGCCGCGGGCCGGGTGCGGCGGCGCCGCTGCCGGCGCGTTCCCGCCGAACCCGGCCGGGTGGGGGGCGTCGCCCGCTGTCAGGCGGGCGACCGGGAGCCGGCGAACTGACCGGCCGCGCGTCCCCTGCCGGCCGGGCCACGGTAGGCCTGCGCCAACCCGATCCACGTGCGCGCGTCCGCGCCGGTGGCGACGAGGCCCAGGTCGCTGTGATGGCGGCGGCGGGTCGCGAGCAGGCACAGGTCGACAGCGGAGCCGGTGACCGACTGGGCCGCGTCGGCCGGGCCGAACGTCCACTGCTCGCCCGAAGGCGCCGTGACCTGGAAGCGGAACTGCTCAGCCGGCGGGGTCAGGTCATTGGCCTGGTAGCCGAACTCCCAGGTGTGCACGACGAACTCCACGATCCGCCTGATGCGGTCGGTGTGTCGCCGTTGAACGCCGAGCGCGTCGGCGATGTCCTGGCCGTGGGCGAAGAGCTCCGTCATGCCGGCCGCGCACAGTACGGGCGCCGGGATCGGCCGGACGAGCCACGGTACGAGCGTCCCGTCCGGAACGGCCGCGAGTGCCGCGACGCCGGCGTCACGCTCGGCCCGCCACCGGGCGAGGAGCGCTTGCCGCGGCAGCACGAGGTATTCCGCCAGTGCGGCGTTGACAGCCCGGTCGAAGGCGCCGAAGCCGGTGCCGATGCGCTGGGTCAGGGCGATGAACGCCTCGGGGTCGGCGGCGGCGAGGCCGGCGATGCGAAAGACGAAGGCCAGATGACCGACCTGATGGGCGACGGTCCAGCCCTCGGCAGGCGTGGGCAGTGTCCATTGCTCGTCGGTGAGACCGGCGACCATGCGGTCGACGTCCTCGGCACCGGCGGTCAGATCGGCGATCACGTCGTGTGCTGTCACGTTTGGAGCCTCCGGTCGAGGGGGGATCGGTGTATGCCTCAAGCCTGCGGCCGTTCGCTCGCCGTGTCGTCTCCGCCCGTGCCCGTGGACGGCGTCTGCCGCGGCCCGGCCCTGTCCGTCTCGGTCTGAAGGCGGACCGATGGGCTCACCGTTCAGGCACGGGCGTTGTTGGGCATGTGCACGACCCGCAGGAAGGCCCGTAACCGCCACGGGCGGGGGCCGCCGACGATCACGTCCCGGGCGGCCGCGGCGCGCAGCGCGCCGACGCGGCCGAAGAGCATCAGGTTGAAGCGGGCCGGGCGGAAGGTCAGGCTGACGTCGTACGGGTCGTCGGGCGGCGCGACCACGACCCGGCCCCGGTCCAGCGCCAATGTCGCCGTCGTGGTGTGCGCGGAGCGGAACTGGACCGCGATGCGACGGCGGGGCATGCGGACCGAGGGGTTGAGCAGCGCGCCGTAGTCGTTACGGATCATGTCGACGAGGAACAGGTCGAAGAACAGCCCCGCGTCGGCGTCCGGCATCCGCCACGGCAGGCGGGCCGCCCGCGCGATGTCCCAGCCGTGCACGAGCATCTCGTTGACGAGGTGTGCGAGCACCCCGGCCACTGTCACCTGGGCGTTGCCCAGCCAGGTGACGGTGGAGGCCGGGTCGGCGGTACGGGTGACGAGCAGGATGCGCTCGATCGACGTCCGCAGCTCGTGCAGGACGACCCGCGGGTCGCGCTCGGTGAGGTGCCGCATGACGTGGGAGTTCGCGTCGGCGACGGTGTCGACGTTGGTGTCCGACAGCAGTTCACGCAGGCCCGGCACCGGCAGCGGTGGCGCGTCGGGGTCGAGCAACAGCAGACACAGTGAGCCGATGGACAGCACATGGGCGGCGGAGTCGGCGATGGACCACTCCGCGGTCGCCATCGCCGCGGGATCGGGTACGGATCTGACGAGCGCGTCGAAGCGTCGGCCGGTGTCGAGCACAGCGGCCCGGGCCCGCGTCCAGTCATCCCGCGTCACGGCTGTCATCGGCACCATCCAGGAGACGTGTTGCGGCCGCACTCGGGCATCCGGCCGGGTCCACCCACTGCCGGCAGGGTTCAGCGGCGGTTGTACAGGCGCATGGTCAGGGCACCGAAGATCAGCGTGAGGGCCGCTGCCGCGGCCAGCGTCCAGGTGATCTCGGCCATGTCCCAGTCGCCGGCCATCATCGAACGGACGCCGGTCACCAGGTGGCTGATCGGGTTCACCTCGACGAATGCCTGCAGCCAGCCCGGCATCGTGCGCGGGTCGACGTAGACGTTGCTCAGGAAGGTCAGGGGCATCAGGACCAGGAAGCTGAAGCCCATCACCGACTTGTCCGAGCGCAGGAGCAGACCGACCATGGTCCACACCCAGGAGAAGCCGAAGGAGAAGACCACGAGCAGGCCGATCGCCGCGGCCACGCCCGCTGGGCCGCCCTCGGGGCGGAAGCCGAGAACCAGGCCGACGCACATGATGACCACGGCTGCCAGGATGTAGCGCACGACGTCGCCGAAGATCATGCCGACCAGGGGTGCGGGGCGCCAGACCGACAGGGTGCGGAAGCGGTCGAAGATGCCCTTCTCGATGTCGATATTGAGGCCCACACCGGTGTACATGGTGATCATCACGACGCTGGTGACCATGACGCCGGGCAGGAAGAACTGCAGATACTCACCCGTGGAGCCGGCCAGCGCCCCGCCGAAGAGGTAAGTGAACATCAGCGTCATGATGAGCGGAAAGGCCGTCACGTCGAAAAGCTGTTCGGGAACATGCTTGATCTTCAGCATGGCCCGCCAGCCGAAGGTCAGTGACGCCGACAGCGAGCTCGGGCGCGGTGGGCGTTCGTCGCGGGCCAGCACCGCGGCAAGGGTCTCCGCCGACGGGATGTAGACCGTGGGCGCATCGGGGGCGCTCGTCGCGGTGCTCATGCGCTGACCTCCTCATGTGCCGGCCGGTCGGTGAGAGCCAGGAAGACCTCGTCCAGGCTGGGCTGGCCGAGGGCGAAGTCGTCGACGACGATCCCGGCGCCGGCCAGCGCCGCCAGGGCGCGGGAGGCCTGCTCGGTGGCGCCCTGCTCGGAGCCCGCGGTACGCGCCGACAACGCCACCGGGTCGGCGTCCAGGTCGATCGTCGTCTCCAGGGCGGTGGCCAGGATGCGTTCGGCGGCCAGCCGCTGCGCGGCGTCGCGAATCCGGACGTGGATCGTGCCCGCGCCCACCGAGGACTTCAGCTCCCCGGGCGTGCCCTCGGCGATCACCCGACCGTGGTCGATCACCGCGATGCGTCCGGCCAGCCGGTCGGCCTCGTCCAGGTACTGCGTGGTCAGTAATACCGTTGTGCCGTTCGCCACCACCAGCCGGATGATGTCCCAGACCTGGTTGCGGCTACGCGGGTCGAGGCCGGTCGTCGGCTCGTCCAGGAACAGCAGGTCCGGAGTGTTCAGGATGCTGGCGCCGATGTCCAGGCGCCGGCGCATGCCCCCGGAGTACTTCTTCACCTGCCGGTCGGCCGCGTCGGTCAGTCCGAACGCCTCCAGAATCCGCTCGGCGCGGGTACGGGCACCAGACCGGGAGTGACCGAGCAGGCGTGCCAGCAGAGTCAGGTTCTCCGCGCCGGTCAGGTCCTCGTCGACGGAGGCGTACTGGCCGGTGAGGCTGATGTGGCGGCGTACCGCGTCGGGATCGGCCGCCACGTCCTTGCCGAAGACATGGGCGCTGCCGCCGTCGGGCCGCAGCAGCGTGGCGAGCATGCGCACCACGGTGGTCTTGCCGGCCCCGTTCGGGCCGAGCAGGCCGTAGACGGTGCCGGCGGGTACCGTAAGGTCGACGCCGTCGACCGCGCGGTTGGCGCCGAAGGACTTGGCCAGGCCCGCGGTCTCGATCGCCGGCGCGCTCATCGGGAGAACCCCGGACCGGGGCCGGTGCCGTCTCCGTGCTCTGTTCCGGGTGTCCCGAGCAGGTCCAGCTCTGTCGCGCCGGGTGGCATCGCGGCCCCTTCCATCGTGGAACGCCGAGAGTTCATTGTTCCGGGCGCGGTGCCAGGCAGACATCTTCCGCATTGCGGCCGTGCCCCGCACGTCGGAGAAACGACACCGCTCTGGTGACCGACCGGACGAAGGAGTGGGTGTCAGCCGCCGAACCGCACGGCCACCGCGTTTCGGCGGACCGTCCGCAGCATCACCGACATCAACACGTCGAACAACACACTGCGCACCATGGCCTCAGCCTTGGCGTCACGGTCGGACCCCTGGACCAGACCCATCTCCGCATCCACCACGCTGCCCGCCGCCTGCGCGAACGTCAGGAAGTACCGACCATGAGCATCACAGCCGAGAGCGCGCAACGTGGTAAGCACCTGAACCAACGACTCACGCCCCGACCGCGTGGCCTCCTCGTCCCACCCCAACCTGTCAGCCAGCGCATCGATGTCCGCCCGCGCCGCCTCCACACCGTCGAAATCAGCCGGATACGGTGAAGCGGTGAACCCCACCCGGTCCAGCCCCGTATAAACCCCCGCCAACGTCACACCCGGATCCTCAAGCACCGTCAACAGACCCCGCACCGCGCCGATCTCCAACCCACCCACCGTGGTGAGCGCCCGGATCAGGCGCAGCCGCTCCAGATGACACTCCTCGTACCGCGCCTGGTTACGCGCGGTCGGCGTCCCCGGCGGCAACAGACCTTCACGGAGGTAGAACTTCACCGTGGGGATCGGCATGCCGGCCCGCCGGGCCAGTTCCGAGATGCGCAAACCCACCCCCGTCGCCGAGTGACCTTGCCGCGAGTCTGCCACGATCGTCACGACAGAGCTACCGCAGAAATCCTGCACGCTGGGAATGTCGACTGTAGTAATTGAACAGTCGCGGCGACTGGGCCTGTTCTCAGTGGTCGAACTGGCCTGGACGGCGGCCCTCTCCGGCCGGGCCGCGGTACGCCTGGGCGATGTCGAGCCACCGGTCCGCCTCCGCGCCGGTTCCGGTCAGGGCCAGGTCATCGCGGTGCCGACGGCGGGTGGCGAGCAGGCACAGGTCCACGGCAGGCCCACTGATCACGTCGGTCGCGTCGTCCGCGCCGTACGTCCAGAGGGCGCCGGACGGCGCGGTCACCTCGAACCGCAGCCGAGCGTCGGGCGTCTCCAGAGCGCGGGACTGGTATCCGAAATCCCAGGTGCGGGAGATGAAGTCGACGAGGTGCCGCAGCCCGTCGTCATGGGTGCGACGCACGCCCAGCGCGTCGGCGATGTCCTGCCCGTGGGCGAACAACTCCATCATGCCCGCCGCCGCCAGCACCGCGGCCGGCAACGGGCGCACCAGCCACGGCACGATCTGCATGGGCGGGGTCTTGGCCAGCGCCTCGTCGACCGCCACCCGCCCGGCCCGCCACTTCTTGAGCAGCACGTCGCGCGGCTCGCCGAGGTAGACGCCGAGGGCGCGCCGCACGTTGGCGTCGAAGTCGCCCCCGAGGGACGCCGTGAACGCGCGGAAGTCGTCGGGCGCGGAGACCGCGGTCTCCGCCATCCGGAACGTGGCGGTCAGGTGGGCGATCTGGTGCGCGACGGTCCAGCCCGGAGCCGGCGTCGGCCGGTCCCAGCCCGCGGCGTCGAGGTCCGCGACCAGCCGGTCGACCTCCTCGCCCTGGGCGGCGAGCTGTACGTAGACGTCAGGCAGTGCGGTCATCGGGGTTCCTTTCGCTCGAGGGGAGGCGCCAGGCGACGGGGGCGGCGCCGGGCCGGCGGACGACCAGGAGGAAGACCACGGCGAGGACGACCAGGCCGTCGATGACCAGCAGCGTGGCGCTGACCGGGTCGACGTCGTGCCCGCCGTGCCCGGCGTGGGCGCCGCTGTCGTCGGCGGCCGGATCGGTGAGGACACGGAAACGGCGGGTGCCCTGCTCCTGCCCGCCGTCGGCGAACGTCACGGAGTAGACGATGGTGAAGTCACCGGCTCGCGCGATGCCCACCGGCTGCGTCAGGCTGAGCCCGGCGCGGACCGGCCCGCCCGGCCCGTCGACCGGGCGGCCGTCGCCGGACACCACCCTGACCCGCGACGTCTCGGCGACCGGGGCGCGGGTGAAGGTCAGCGTGACCTGCCGCGGCGCGGCGGCGAGGGCCGCGCCGTCGGCCGGGTCGCTGACCGTCGCCGCCACCGCGGCGGCCGGTGCGAGCAGGAGCACCGACGCCGCGAGCAGCGGCAGCACCGCGTTCCGGAGAAGCCGTGGCATGTCAGGCCGTCGTCGGACGGGGAATGCCCGGCGAGAAGCTGGCCTGCGGTGCCGCGCAGTCGCAGGTGACCCTCGCCCGCTCGGTCGGGGTCGGGCGCAGGTGCAGGTACATGCCGATCAGCATCGGGATGAAGACGACGGAGTTGTAGAACAGGTGCAGCTCCACCCGGGGCATCACCAGCTGGGCGATGCTCGTGGGCACCGTGCCGCCGAAGAAGAAGGTGCCGGTCTGCGCCTGGATCAGCAGCAGCAGGTGCTCGATGTGGTGCCAGAACTGCAGCCCGAGCGCGATCCCCCACCACACCTTCGAGCGCCCGGAGAAGCCGGGGAACAGCAGGAACAGGAATACCAGCATCACGATGGCATAGCCGTAGTGCAGCCACTCGGAGCTGACCAGCCAGGGCCAGAACTGTCCCAGCACCCCGCGAGCCTGGGGGCGCGGCTTGTTGAGCACCCAGATCTGGTAGGCCTGCACGAGATGCTCGGCCCAGTGCGCGACCACAACGATGAGAAAGAGTCGCAGCGTGACCCGATGATAGCGCCCGTTCACGAGGGCGAGAACCCCGGATTTCTGTCCCATCATTCGTCTCCTCCGATGTGACGACGTCGACGAGTCACCTTATCGGCGCACTGAAGACCATCATTCTTCTGCCGTGCGGTATTCAGACTCCGATAGATTTGCGGGTGGCCGCCCGGCCGGCCTGGGCCGCGCTCAGGTGACCCGCTTCGCGCAGCCAGTGAACGGTGTCGGCCAGGGTGTCGACGAGCGGCCGCGGGGCCGGCGCGTCGTCGAGCGGGCGGGCCACCCCGCAGACGTAGATGGCGCCGTGCTCGACCGGGACGTGCACGGGCAGCACCCGCTGGGCGAGCCCGGCGAGCCGGCCCACCGGCAGCAACGCGGCGGCCGGCAGGTGCACGGCCGGCAGCCGGCGGCCCGTGACGTCACGCAGCGCCCGCAGCAGCTCCCGGGTGCGCACGAACCGGCCCGGCGCGGCGAGCTGGGCGGGCCCGCCGCGGATCAGCACGTCGGCGTGCCAGGCGGCGGCGTCGCGGACGTCCCCGATCGGGAAGCCCCCGTCCGGCCAGATCGGCATGAGGCCACGCAGCACGTCGCGCACCCGCCGGGTCTGGTCACCCAGACGCGGGTCGTGCGGCCCGAGCAGGGCCGGCGGGTAGGTGACGAGCACCGGCAGCCCGTCCCGCCGGTACTGCCGGGCCACCCGGTCGGCCTCCGCCTTGCTGGCCAGGTAGGGCTCCCGCGGGGCGCCGACCGGCGCATCCGAGGTGATCGGCCCGGTCGCGGGCAGCAGCGCGCCGAACGTCGAGACGTGCACGACCCGGTCCACACCGGCGTCACGGGCGGCGGCCAGCACGACCTCGGTGCCGCGGCGGTTGACCGCGCGCATCTCGGCGTGCCGGCGCGGATCGAAGCTGTAGACCGACGCCGCGTGCAGCACCCCGGCGCAGCCGCGCAGCGCCGCCACCACGGCCGCCGGATCGGTGACGTCCCCGAGCGCCATCGGCACACCGGCGGCACCGGCGGCGAGCGGCTCCAGCGCCTTCCGGGCCCGCTGCGGATCCCGTACGAGCAGCCGCACCGGAACCTCACGGCGGACCAGCTCGGCCGCGATGTGCGAACCGAGAAAGCCGGAGCCGCCGGTGATCAGAAATGTCATGGCGTACCTCTACGCATTCTGGGAGTTGGCCCGGGGTGCAGGCCGGCGAAAAGAATTGAAGAATCCCTCTTTGCACCTGAATGGAGTGACCGAATGGTGTCCATGGTGAACCCCGCGGAAGGCGCGGCTACTTTCGCGCGACAGGTCAAGAAGGCCTCGGACGCCGAATTGCGCGAGCTGGTCGCCGGGGACCGGCGCAAGACGGTTCTCGGCGACCTGATCGACGGCATGCCGGACGTGTTCCGGGCGGACCGCGCCGGTGCCCTCCAGGCCGTGGTGCACTGGCACGTGACCGGCCCCGCCGATGGCGAGGAGGACGTCTTCGAGCTGGAGATCGCCGGCGGCCGGTGCACGGTGTCCCCGCGACCGGCGCGCACGCCGCGGCTGGTGCTGCACCTCGACGCGGTCAACTTCGTCAAGATGACCACCGGCAACGCCAACGCCCGCATGCTCTTCCTGCGCGGCAGGCTGAAGGCCCGCGGTGACCTCGGTCTGATCAACAAGTTCCCCGCCCTCTTCGACGTGCCCCGGCCCTGAGCGGCCGGGGCACGTCCCGGCAAGCGGCCGGGTCCGTCGAGGCGGACCCGGCCGTTTCACGCCTGGGCGAGGAGAGGACGGCGGCTGCTGGTGCGCGCCTCCGGCGGCTCGGCCACGTACCGCACCCCGACACCGCGCCGGGCGACCGCCTCGACGATCCGGGGCACCGCCCGCTCGGCCAGCGCCGCGATGGTGAAGGCCGGGTTGACGGTCAACGCACCGGGCACCGACGAGCCGTCGGTGACGAAGATGCCGGGGTGGTTGCGCAACTCGTGCGTGTCGTCCAGGGCGGAGGTCTGCGGGTCGTCGCCGATCCGGCAGGACGACAACGGGTGCACCGTGTAGGCCCCGATCACCTCGTTGCTCCACGGCATCACCTTGGCCAGGCCGTCACGCTCCAGGATGTCGCGCACGTCCGCGTCGGCCCGCGCCCAGGCGGCCCGGGTGTTCGCCGTCGGGTCGTAACGCAGGGGGCCGCGGCTGAGCATCTGCTGCGAGACCCGGTCGGCGTTGCCGGTCTCCGGCGGCGGGCCGAAGACACCCTCGTTGTCGTCCTCGGACATGATGAAGATGGTCAGCCACGACTGCCAGCGGCGCAGCATCTCCTTCTTCTCGACGCCGAACCACGTGGGCCCGGTGGCGTCACGCACCTGAGCGAGGATCGTGCCGAAGCCGGGCGGGAAGTACAGCTGCTCCAGCGAGTAGCGGTGGAACTCCGGCAGGTTCCCGTCGAGCCGGTCCCAACTGGCGCAGACCGGGCCCTTGCCGATCTGGTACCCCTCGTAGGCCCGCCCGTCGGGGCGGGAGAGACCGAGCACCTCGCGCACCCGGTTCTCGTCGACGACCGCCGTGTTGAGCCGCTCGCCGTTGCCCGAGAAGTACCGGCCCACGGCGGCCGGCATCTCGCCGAGGTCGGCCTCGGAGCGTTGCAGGATCGCCGGGGTCGCCGCCGCGCCGGCCGCGACGATCACGACCTTGCAGTCGATCGCGCCGCTGCCTGTGACGTTGCGGTAGTCCACCTCGTCCACCGTGTTGAAGTGCACCCGGTAGCCGTCGTCGGTGCGCGAGATGCGCTGCACCTCGTGCAGGGGCCGGATCCGGGCGCCGTGCGCCAGCGCCCCGGGCAGGTAGTTGAGCAGCAGTGAGCGCTTCGCGTCGAACCGGCAGCCGGACATCATCCAGTTGCAGTTCGTGCACTTGTCCCGGTCGATGGCGGCGGGCACCGGGTTGGCCGTACGGTCCGCGTGCGCGCACGCCGCCCCGAACAGGCCCCCGGAGTACGTGACGTCGTTCCAGTCCTGACGGGTGATCGGCAGCGACTCGGCGACCATGTCGTACCAGGGATCGAGCTCGGCACGGTTGATGCTGCTCGGCCACAACCGCCGTCCCGCGCCGCCGAGCCGCTCGAAGGCGTACCGGGGCGCCCGTGGCATGGCCGCGAAATAGACGACGCTGCCGCCGCCGACGCAGTTGCCACCGAGGATGTTCATGCCGTCGCCCATGGTGAACTCGAAGGCCCGGGTGCTCGAGCTGCCGAACTTGAAGTCGTGCTCGAACTCCTCGCCGGTGAGCCACGGACCGCGTTCGAGCACGACGACGCGGGCGCCGCCGGCAGCGAGCCGGTAGGCCGGGATCGCGCCACCGAAGCCGCTGCCGATCACCAGGACGTCGGTGGTCTCAATACCTGTCATGCGGGATCTCCCGAGGGTGTGGTGTGCGGGTGCGGGGAGGCGAGCACCCGGCGGTAGGAGAAGTCCGGGAAGCGCCACAGGCCGTCGGCGTCGGGCCCGTTGAAGCCCATCGTGGTCAGGCCCGGGTGGCCGGCGGCCAGGGCCTCGGTGGTGTGCACGGAGGCACCGGTGTCCCAGGCCATCACGCTGAACATGGCGAGCGGGACCCACAGGTCCTGCTCGTCGGTGCGTGGCGCCATCAGCTCGGCGGCCAACGCGGTCCGGTCGTCGAAGTCCAGGGCGACGAAGGCGGGAACGCTGTCGTCGAGGGTCAGGCCGTGCTTGTCGGCGTACGCCTGCGCGTGGTCGTTGAGCCCGATCACGAGCGTCGGCAGCAGCCCGCCGAGGCCGCCCTCCTCGGACGCCATCAGATCGACGGCGCCGGACGCGACAGCGCCCCCGCCGTCGGCCGCGCCGGCGACGGCTCGGTCGGTGGCGTGCCGCCGCTCTCCGGGGATGATGGTGTCCGCGAAGGCCTCGAGCGTCATCACCTCGGAATCGGTCAACCGCGTGGATTCCGGTGGCATCCCTGCACCGCCTTTCTGCGAACGTCGAATCGAATTCTCATGTTCATTCGCTGCGCCGTTCGGGGTCATCTCTGGGCTTGCGGCACGATGCTGCGCACGCGTGAAGGCGCTACGCGGGCACGGATGTGGACACGATGGGGACGGCCGTTCCGCCGTCTCGTCGAGAAAGAGAGAGCCGATGACTTCGACTACCGCATCCACCGAACAGGCCGCCATCGCCGCCGTCCCGGCGCGCATGGTCAACGCGTGGCGTGAGCACGACGCCGACGCCTTCGCCCGGTTGTTCGCCGAGGACGGGACGCTGATCCTGCCCGGCGTCCTCGTTCAGGGACGCGAGGCCATCAGGCAGTTCATGACGAACGCGTACGCCGGCCCCTACCGCGGTACGACGGTCACCGGGACGCCGATCGCGATCCGGCCGCTCGGTCCGGGCGCCGTGGCGCTGCTGACCGAGGGCGGGGTGATCGAGGCCGGCGCCGAGGAGCTGGCGCCCGAGAACGCGATCCGGGCGTCGTGGATCCTCGTCAAGGAGAACGACGACTGGGTGCTCGCGGTCTATCAGAACTGCCCGCGCGACCGTTCCTGACGTCCCTTTCGACCAGACCGAACACGCCGCCGGTGAATACACACCGGCGGCGTGTTCGTCTCACCGCTGCCCGGTGGGACTCAGTTCGGCGGAAGCCGCCGGGGACTGCGTGTAACGCCGGCTCAGCTGTCGGTACGAACGGCTCAGCATCGCCAGGACGGTGACGATCAGGCCGACGACGCCGCTCAGCATGAACATGAGCGCGAGGCCGCGGTCGGTGCCGGTGCCGTACCAGCCGCCGATCGCCCGGGCACCGGCGCCGTCGGTCATGAAGGGGACGACCAGGAACTGGGCGATCGGCGCGACCAGGAACGCGGCCAGCGGTGAGGCGGCCTGCTCGACGCTCTGCGCAAAGCCGAAGACGCGCCCCTGCCGCTCGTAGGGCACCACCTTCTGCAGGATCGTCTGCTCGGAGGCCTCCGCGTACGGCTGGAGCAGGGTGTAGATGAACATGCCCACGGACAGCAGGATGATCGAGGACCGCACCGGGAACAGCAGGGTGACCGCCCACAGGCAGAGGTTCACGATGAGCAGCAACCGCACCGGGTTCCTGCTCAGGCCGGTCCGGGCGATGATCAGCCCGCCGACGATGAAGCCCGTGGACAGCACGCCCCAGAGCAACCCCCACGCCTGGACCGACATCAGCGTCAGTCCATAGGGGGTGATCAGCGCCAGGAACACGCCGCTGAGAACGTTGTTGAACGCCGAGAAGACGATCAGGCCACCCAGCCCGGACGCCTGGCCGATCACCCGAATGGTGCCCCGCAGATCCACCATGCCGCCCGGCACGGCCACGTCGGGCGCCGGCCCGTGGGAGGCCGCCTCACCCGGACGGGTGTCGGTGGCCGCGCGCTCGGGAACGGGCACGAGGCGCAGGTGCGCCACAGAGGCGGCGAGCACCACCAGGGCCAGGACCAGCACCCAGAACATGCCGTCGACCGCCACGAGCACGCCACTGATCACGTTCGTGACGACGCCGACCACCCCGATGGTGGCACCGATCAGGCCGTTGGCGCGGTCCCTGGACTCCTCGGGGATCAGGACCGTCACCAGCGTCGGCAGTGCGATCAGGCGGACGTTGCCCGTGACGACGCCGAACATCAGCACCACCACCAGCGTCCACAGGACCACGCTGGTCGGGTCGGTGAACGACTCCGGCGACGCGGTCTCGTAGATCACGAAGGCCACGAGGTACAGCACCAGCGACACCACCGACGACACCTGCATCATCGTCTTCTTCGGATGGCGGTCGACCAGGCTGCCGAACCAGATGCCGGTCAGCGCGGACATCGCCAGGAAGAGCCCGGAGATCACTCCCGTGGCGAACACCGAGCGCGTCTGCACGTACACATAGAAGGTGACCCCGAACCAGACGGTGACGTTGATGATCGAGACCAGCACGGTGCTGACCAGAAGATGGTGGAAGGCCTTGCGCCTCACGTCGACGATGCTCATAAACGCCTCCCGCTTGAACGCCAGGTGAGTTCGGGCTCGGGGCATCCGCGATCGCCCGGCGGCTTGGGGTGCCGGGCGGCCGGGTGTCACCCGGACGACGCGACCGGGCCCAGTCTGGCCTCACGCCCGAACCCGGGGCATCTCCTGAAAAGCGACCTCAGCGTCCGGCGGGGGCCGGGCTCGGGCGCGACGGTGTGGGCGCCGCCGCCGTCACGGGTACGGCGGCGACGCCCACACTGGTCGGCGTGGCGGCGTGCCTAGGCCAGGGCCGGGGCCAGCTGCGGCCGGCGGCTCTCCCGGTACGAACGCACCCACCAGTACAGGCCGCGGATGACACACACGATGGTGACCGCGAAGAACAGCGTGTAGACCACGTTGAAGACCATCAGGATGCCGTAGACGGTGGCCACCGAGGCGCCGAACATGAACATCGCGCGGCCGGTCGAGGGCGTCGTGCCCGGGTCCGTGATCATGTAGTTGGTGAACAGGACGAAGGCCACACCGGTCATCGGCACCAGCGCGCCCCACAGCGAGACGTCCCAGATCCAGTGCCGTACCAGTGCCTGGATGACGAAGCCGCCCGCCCAGCCCATGATCAGCAGGACCTTCCTGGTGAGCATGGCGTTCAGCACGGTGCCCGCCGTGAGGATGACGAACGGGACGATGAACGAGATCGCGTCCGGCACCGACTCGGTGAAGTGGTACGGCGGCGCGATGTTCACCCACGAGAAGGCGAGCAGGGTGATCGTGATGCCGAAGTTCGACGGGTTCAGGAAGTGGCGCATCCGTCCCTTGATCGGGGCACGGAAGACGTACTTCTGCCCGATCGCCACCACGACGGCGAACGCGATGGGCCAGAAGTGCACGTTGGCGTAGAGCAGCATGTTGCAGGCCAGCGCCGTGATGTGGGTGGGCAGCAGGAAGGTGTACATGCCCCACGCGCCGTTGCCGGCGTACTCCGGCCGGCGGCCGTTGGCCCACGCCGCCACCGACTCGATGGCGATCTCGGCGGTGTAGCCGACGGCCAGGGCCAGCAGCGGCCAGAGCCACGGCTGCTCGAAGCCGAGCACTGTGTAACCGAGGATGTTGAAGACGCTCATCGAGATGGCGAAGTTGCGCAGCGCCTTGTAGCGGGGGTCGGCGGAGTCGACGCGGGCGGGCTCACGCGCCGCCTCTCCGGAGGCCGCGGCTGGTGAGACCAGCGGCTCTGCCGGCCGGGTCCTCGTCGCGGTCCGAACCTCGGTGTCGGTCATCGTCCTGGTACCTCCGTTGCCTGCTCGGTGAGCATTACGTCGTGCCACCCGTTGGTGAGGTCGAGCGTCTGGCTGCGGGCGACCCCGTTGGCGTCACGCCACTTGACGGTGGCCTCGACAGGCTGCGAGCCGGCGTCGCCGAGCCCGAAGAAGACGTCGAAACTGCGGCGGCCGCTGTGCCCGCCGCCACCGTCGAGCTGCGAGATCTGCATCCGGCCGTCGGCCCTCTTGATGCAGACCTGCGCGCCGTACGCGGGCGTACGGGCCCGGTCGTCGCCGAGCGCCGGGCGGAAGAGCCGCAGCCCGAGGAAGTTCCCCTTGCCGGCCTTGGCGTTGCGGTAGTAGACGGGCGCGTCCCACTGGCGGGCCACCGCGAAGTCCTGGCCACCGTCGTTGTCCGCGTCACCGACGGCGATCCCGCGCGTCGGCACCGGCACCGCGAGGCCGAGGTCCTCGCTGACGTTGAGGAACTTGCCGTCCTTGCCCGGCGCCCAGAACGCCAGCTTCTGGTGTCCGGCGATGTCGTCACCGGGCTCGGCCTTCGGCCACATGTGCGGGTTCTGCAACATGAGGTCGTTGCTCATGGCCAGTTCCTGCAGCCAGGGCCAGCGGTTGATGGTGCCCTTGACGAAGCCGTCCGCCTGCACCACCGCCAGGCGCCCGCTGTTGTCGAAGTCGGCCATCTTGGCATCCCAGCCCCAGCCGGTGAAGGCCATCTGGTGCTCGGCGGCCTTCTGGTCGTACGGGGCGATGCCCTTGCGGAGCTTCCGGCCCGCCTCCTGCTCGTTCGCGGCGTTGTTGCGCCAGACGAAGTTGCTCTCCTCGATGCCCCACGGGGTCGTGATGTTGCTGACGAACATGTCGAACCGGCCGGTGCCCATCAGGTCGCCGAAGTCGATCGACATGCCCTTGAACGAGTCGTGGCCGAGCACCATCGACTTCGGCGTCATGGCGCCGCGGCGTCCCTCCGTACCGGCGAACTTGATCTTTCCGGGGGTGGACACGTTGTGCAGGAGGTGGTCGTTGCCGAAGTCGTTCGCCAGGTACAGCTCGGGCAGCAGGTCGCCGTCCAGGTCCGCGGAGCCGGCTCCCAGCGTCCAACCGGACGCCAGCTTCGGCGGCACGGCGCCGGGCTGCTCCTGGTAGTTCACCGAGGGCCGGTCGCCGCCGGTGGCGCCGGTCCAGCGCAGCACGTGCGCGCCACCGCCGTTCTTCGCCCGGGACATGGAGTGGTTCATCTCGACGTTGCGCGGGGAGTCCGGGTCGAGTACCCCGCTGTCCGGGAAGTAGTTGAACACCCCGATGTCAGGGTGCGAGTCACCGTCGAAGTCGGCGACCGCCACCGCGTTGGTGTTCCACAGCGGGCCGTGGTAGCTGCCGTCCGCGGAGGGCGACTGGGGCACCAGCTCGGTCGGTTGGTAGGTCGCCTTGCTGAGCGACGTCGAGGCGCCGGCCTGCTTGTTGAGGAAGACGATCGGCGTGCGACCCCAGTAGTAGGTCAGCAGGTCCATCCGACCGTCCTGGTTGAAGTCACCGGGCGTGCAACCCATCGGCGCGACCCCCGGGCCGCTGGGCAGCGGCGCGGGATCCAGCACGAACGGCGCATACCGGGTCCCGGTTCCGGGTACGGGGGTGACGATGACGGAGTCGCTGCGGGTGTCCACCAGGCAGAGGTCCTGGGGGACGCCCGCCCCGGTGAGATCGTTGACGGCGATGCTCGCGCCGACCGACGAGATCCAGGAGCGGATGTGCTGGTAGTCCTGGTTCACCCGGCGGACGTTGTTGTTCGGCAGACCCGGCGGGAGGGCGATCGGGAGTTCGGTGAACTGGTAGCGGGACGAGATCTCGGCCCGCTCCGAGGCTGATGCGGACGGTGCGCGGGCGATGGCGTAGAGGCCGGCGACCAGCAGGATCGCGAACAGGGCCGGCAACATCCGCCGTGGCCGTCCGATCGTGGGCGTTGACAAGAGGCTCTCCATTCAGGGGTCAGGCGGCCTGCACCGTTACCGGCAGTCCACCGCGGATGCGCAGCGACAGCATCGGTTCGGCGACGACCGGTCGGCCGGGAAGCCCGGTCAGCCGCAGGTCGCGGCAGAGCAGGGCGAGCACAAGAACCGCCTCGAGCAGACCGAGGTGGTTACCCACGCAGAAGCGGGGGCCGGCTCCGAAGGGGATGTAGGCGAACCGCGGCCGGTCCGTCCCGGCGTCGCCGAGGAAGCGCTCCGGGTCGAACCGGTCCGGTTCCGGCCAGAAGGCCGGATGGCGGTGCAGGGTGTACGGCGAGACGAGCACGTCCGCTCCGGCGGGCACCCGGTAGCCGCCCACCACGTCGTCCTCGATCGCGATCCGGGGAAGCAGCCAGACGGGCGGGAACAACCGCATGGCCTCGGAGATGACGGCCGAGGTGTAGGTCAGCCGCCGCAGGTCGTCGTACTCGGGAGCCCGGCCGCCGAACACCTCGACCGCCTCGTCGTGCACCCGCTGCCAGACCTGCGGGTGCCGGTCCAGCAGGTGCAGGCTCCAGCTCAGCGTGCTGGCCGTGGTCTCGTGCCCGGCCAGCAGCAGCGTCACCAATTCGTCGCGCAGGCGCATCCGCCCCGTGCGGGGGTCGGCCTCGCGGTCGGCCGACACGATGAGCCGGGACAACACGTCGTCGGCGTCGGTCCTGCGCGCGCGTCGCTCGGCCACCAGGCGTTCGACGACGACCTCCAGGCGCTGCCGCGCCTTTCGGAACCGCATCTGGTGCGGCAGCGGGATCCACATCGGCACCATGCTGAGCGTCTCCAGCTCGAACATGGCCTGGTCCTGCACCCGGGCGAAGTCGGTGCCGATCCCGTCGAACTCGTGCAGGTCGGCGTCGAGCAGCGTGCGGCCGAGCACGCCCAGGGTCAGGCCGGTGAGTTCGTCGACCAGCTGCACCGGGCCGGCGCCGATCCGGCTCCGCAACCGGTCGACCAGCCGGGCTCCCTCGGCCGCGACGGCCCCGGCCTGTTCGGCGATCCGCCGGCTCTGGAAGGCCGGCTGGATCACCTTGCGCTGTTCCTTCCAGAGCTCGCCCTCGCTGGTGAGCAGGCCGTCGCCGAGCGCCCGCCGGGCGTGCACCAGGCCGATGCCCTTGCGGTAGTTGGCGGCGTTGCCGGCCAGCACGTGCTTGGCAGTCTCGGGATGGTTGAAGAAGTAGAGCGCCTTGTGCCCGACCGGCAGCCGGGCGGCGTCGCCGTACTCCCGTGCGGCGCCGGTCATCATGGCCAGCCGGTCGCGGTTCATCTGGGCGAGCAGCCGCAGCGCCGACCGCCGGGACGGCCCCGGCAGGGCGCGCCCCCGCGACGGGGTGTCGGTGGGCGTGAAGGCGGCGGTCATGCCGCCCTCCGGTCGGCCGCGTCGCACTCGATCCGCCCGAACCGGCCGCGCAGGAAGACCAGTACGTCCTCGTCACTGCTGCCCGCCATGCTGAGCAGCCGGCCGACGAAGATGCTGTGGTCGCCGCCGTCGTACGTGCGCCACAGCTCGCACTCGAAGTGCGCGGCCGCGCCGGCGATCAGTGGGGCGTCGCACCAGGCGCCCCGCAGGCAGTCGGTGTCGGCGAACTCCGCGACGCCGATCGGCCGGCGCCCGGCGAAGTGCCGGGCCACCTTCTCCTGACCGGCGCTGAGCACCGACACCCCGAAGGTGCCCGCCCGCACCATGGCGCTGTGCATGTTGGCGTTGCGGTCGACGCAGACCAGCACCAACGGCGGCTCCAGCGACACCGCGGTGAAGCTGTTCGCCGTCATGCCGTGCGGCTCGTCGCCGCCGGTCGTCACCACCGTCACCCCGGTCGCGAAGGAGCCGAAGGTGCGCCGCAGCAGGGCCGTGTCCTGCACCTGCGGCACCGGTTCGCGTTCGGTCTGCAGCTCGGTCATCAGCGGGCCCTCGCCAACTGATGGGTGTACGGCTCCAACGCGCGCACCAGCGCCTCCGGTACCCGCGACGGCACGGTCCGGTTGTTCGGGCCGCGCATGCACGCCACCCGCTGCATCCCCCGGGCGACGAGCGTCTCGCCGCCCTCCGGGTTGAGCCGCACGTAGTCGAAGCCGAACTGCAGCTGGGTCTGACCAAGCTCGACCAGGCGCATCCGGATGGAGACCTCGTCGAACGCGGTGATCTCGGCGTAGAACTCGCAGTCCACCTTGAGCGTGAACAGCTTCAGGTCGTCCTGCAGATCGGCGAGCACCTCGGCGGCACGCTCCTTGAGGAACAGCTCGCGCGCCCGGCCCTGCCACCGCAGGTAGTTGACGTAGTAGACGTTGCCCACCAGGTTGGTCTCTTCGAAGCCCACGGTGTGGCGATACTCGAAGTACTTCACTGGCCCTCCTTTGCGAGTACGGCGAAGACCACTGGCTCGACGGCGCCGCCGCGTACCGTCGCCGCCAGGGCGCCGATGCGGATGTCGCCGGAGGCGAGGGTGACCCAGCCAGCGCGTTCGGTTCCGGCGAGCGTGAGCGGGGCCTCGGCCGAGGAGCCCGCCTTGCGCAGGCACTCGATCGCCGACCAGACCCGGGTGGCCGCCACGTCCAGCGGCTCGGCACACGTCTCGGCGATCAGGCGGGCCAGGTCGAGGTGCCGGCCGAGCAGCCCCTTCCAGTCGTCCTCCGTCCGGGCGGTGACCGGCTCGACGTCGCAGCCGAGCTGCCCCTCCCCCACCGCGCACAGGGTGAGACCGGCGCCGTGCGACGCGGTCAGCGTCAGGTTCCCGTCGATCTCGGGCCGCCCGTCCGGGCGGTACCGGACGTTCACCGGGCGGTTGACGGCCCGCCAGGCCGCGCGGGCGGTGCGTACCCGCCGCGTGCCGACGTGGTCGCCGGTGTCGTCGCCCGGGTCGTCCGGCTCGACCACCACCGCCGCCCGGATGCCGGCCAGGTCGCCGATCGTGCGCTCCAGGTACGGCCCGAGCAGCGCCGGCACCCACGGGCCGCGCCCGTCGCGCTTGCGTACCGCCCGCAGGTGCAGTCCGGTCCAGCGCTCGATGACCGAGCCGTCCGCGTCGCGCAGGGCGATGTCGTAGACGTACGTGTCGCCGTCCCGGCTGCGCTCGGTGGCGCAGTAGCGCAGCTCACCGGCCCGGTCGAGCCGGTCACCGGCGGGGTGCAGCTCGTCCACCCGCACCGGCAGCAGCGTCGCGTCCGGCACGCAGACCTGGTTGCCGTGCATGAGGGTGTCCCGCACGCCCGGGTCGCCGAGCACGAGCGCGCCGGGCAGGAAGGCGGCGAACCAGTCGGTCTGCGGCAGCGCCTCGACCACGACGTCCACGTCCCGGGCCTGCGCCCGCCGGTAGCCGCGCAGCCGCTGGAACCGGCCGCCCTGGAAGAGCACGTCGCCGTAGAGGTCCACGGCCGGGTCGAGGGCCACCGGCGGCATCCCCTCGCCGACCTGGTCGGGGGCGCCGCCGGCCGGGCCGGTGTCGCGCCGGAGCAGCCGGGCGCGGAA
This sequence comes from Micromonospora sp. NPDC049203, assembly GCF_043197215.1. Lineage (NCBI taxonomy): Bacteria > Bacillati > Actinomycetota > Actinomycetes > Micromonosporales > Micromonosporaceae > Micromonospora > Micromonospora sp. NPDC049203. The sequence continues at coordinate 531,786 of NZ_JBICSV010000002.1, forward strand.
GTGGTCGGCCGCGAACGCGGTCTCCTCGCTCTGGATCACCACGTCGACCGCGTCGTCGTCGGTGCGCACCGCGGCGATCCGGATCGTCGTGCTGCCGCCCGGCGGCACCACGATCGGCCGCTCGAACCGGGCGTCGGTGATCGCCGGCGCTCCGGTCCAGCCGGTCAGGGCCCGGGTCACCTGCGCCATCGCCTCCATGCCCAGCACCGCCGGGAACAGCAGGTTGCCGTCGAGCAGGTGGTCGGCGAGGTACGGGTCGGTGCCGGCGTTCAGCTCCGTCTCCACCACCAGCTCGACGCCGTGGTAGCGCACCAGCGGCCGGTCCACGAAGCGCAGCAGCGGCAGCGGCGGGTTCTCCCGCTCGACCGTGTGGATGCCCTCGGTCCGGCCGCTGATCACCACGGTGGACGGCACCGACGGGTCGGCGAGCAGCCGGCGCAGCATCGCCAGGCCCTGGTCCGGGGTGATGGCGGTGACGCCCTCGCGGGCCAGCGTCTCGACCACTGACAACCGCTCGCCCATGCCCACGCCCGACCAGACCGACCACTCCAGCACCAGGGCGCGGCAGTCCGGGTGGTCCGCGCCGTAGCGGGTGACCAGGTCGTCGAGCCACTCGTTGGCGATCGAGTAGTGCGCCTCGCCGCGCAGCCCCGCCCGGCCGATGATGCTGCCGAGCGCGACCAGCAGCTTGAGCCCACCGCCGCCGACGGCGTCGAGGACGTTGCGCAGGCCGTCCACCTTGGGTGCCAGCGTGCGACGGACCAGGTCCTCGTTCACGCCGGTGAGGGCGGTCGGCTCGTTGCGCCCGGCACCGTGCAGCACCGCGGTCACCGGACCGCCGAGTTCCGCGGTGAGCGACTCGACCGCCGCGCGCACCTGGGCCGGGTCGGTGACGTCGGCCCGCGCGTACCGGACGGTGACGCCCTGCTCGGCGATGCGGGCCAGGTTCGCCGAGATCTCCGGGTCGGTGGCCGCGTCGGAGCGGCCGAGCAGGGCCAGCCGGGCACCGCTGTCCTTGGCCATGGCCAGGGCGCACTCGGCGGTGATGCCCTTGGCGCCGCCGGTCACCAGCAGCACGTCGGACTCGTCGAGCGCCGCCTCGGTGCGCTCCGCGCTCACCGGCAACGGGCGCAGCACCGGCACGCGGCGGGTGCCGTCGGCCTCGTACCACGCCTCGGTGAAGCTCGTGGTGCCGGCGACCTCGGCGACGATCCGGTCCACCGCGTCGGGTTCCGGCGCGATGTGTACGACAGTGGTGCGGATGTGCGGCGCCTCCAGGTGCAGGGTCTTGGCCAGACCTGCCGCGCCCCGCCCGTGCTGCACCAGGACGAACCGGCCACCGGAGGCGCCCGTCACCGCGGCCCGGGCCCCGGCGAGCGCCTCGGCCAGATCCGCCTCCTCGCAGTCGGTCGGCAGCAGGACCAGAACGCCGCCGCCGACGTCGCCGCGCTCGAGCGCGGCCCGCAGCGGCTCGGCCAGCGGGTGCTCCGCCGGGGCGTGCACCTGCCAGCTGCCGCGCTGCTCGACGCCGGCCGCCGCCGGCACGTCGCGCTCGTCGAGGTCGACCCGCCAGGACCGCACCCAGTCGGCGGCGCCGGTGACGATCGGCGCGGCCTCGGTGACGCCCTCGACCGTCTCCGACCCGCGCAGTCCTTCGAGGGCCTCGGCCAGCTCGGCGAGGGTGGCGGTGGCGAAGTTGGCGGGCGTACGGCTCGGCGGGATGCCGATGCTCTGCGCCACCCGGTTCACCATCTGGCCCACGGTGATCGAGCTGAAGTGCAGGTCGTCGAGCAGCCGGCTGTTCATGTCGACCAGCTCGGGCGGCAGTTCCGCCCGTTCCGCCGTCATCCGGCGCAGCAGGTCGGCGACCGACTCACCGGCCGGGCCGGACACGGGTTGCGCCTCCGGCGTGCTGGACGGCGCCGCCGGAATCCCGCCGCGGTTGCGGGCCGGCACCTGCGGCGCGGCCTCGCACGGGCTCTCGAAGAAGCTGAACTCCGTGCCCACCGCCAGCGGGCGCACCAGCCGCCCGTGGAACAGCGCGGGGTCGACGTCGGTGGCCCCCACCACGAAGGCCGCTCCGAGCACCCGCAGCAGGCCGACCGACGACTCGTCGTCGGTGTCCAGCGCGACCGCCGGCACGTCCACCACGCCGCTCGCCAGGCCGCTGAGCACCCGGCCGGGGCCGACCTCGATGAGCAGGTCGACGTTCTTGGCGGCCACGGCGACCGCCTGGGCGAACAGCACCGGCTCGGTGATCTGCCGGGTGAGCAGGTCGGCCAGGTCGGTATCGGTGGGCAGTTCCTCACCGGTCACCGTCGAGACCACGCGCCGGTCGGGTGTGCCGAAGGACTCCCGGCGCAACAGGCCGCCGAAGGCGCCCGCGGCCTCGGCGACCAGCGACGAGTGGAACGCGTGGGAGACGGCGAGCCGGGTCGCCGCGACGCCTGCCTCCTCGGCCCGCCGGCAGGCCTGCTCGACGGCCTCGACGCTGCCGCTGATCACGGTCTGTCCGGGTCCGTTGTGCCCGCCGACGACCGCCGACAGTCCGGCGATCAGCCGTTCGGCCTGCTCGGGCCCGCAGGACAGACCGGCCATCGTGCCGGAGGAGCTGTGCTCGGCCATGGTGCGGCCGCGCAGGGCGGCCAGGCGCAGCACGGTCTCGTCGTCCATCGCCCCGGCCCACTGGAGGGCGGTCAGCTCGCCGAGGCTGTGCCCGACCGCCACGACCGCCTCCAGGCCGAGGGTCCGCAGCACGCGCTGGCCGGCGATCGAGCCGGTGACGATGCGCGGCTGGGCCACCTCGGTGGCGACCATGTCGCCGCTGCGGGGCAGCGCGGCGGCGCGGTAGACCTCGTCGGCCTCGGCGAAGCGCCGGCGCAGCGCGCCACCGCTGGTGCCCTTGCCGGAGCCCTGCCCGGGGAACAGGAAGCCGATCTCCCCGTCGCCGATCTGTCCGAAGCAGGTACGACCCCCGTCGGCGAACAACTGCGGCTCGCCGGCGTCCAGGGCGTCGACCACCGCCTTCAACCGGTTCGTCGCGTCCGACGGGGAGTGCGCCACGACCGCCGCCCGCCAGGGCAGCTCCCGCAGCTCGCCGTGCAGGGTCGCGGCCAGGTCACTGAGCTGCGCGTAGCTGATCGACGGCACGAAGTCGGCCACCCGCTTCAGCCGTTCGCGCAGCTCGGCCGGGGTCAGCGCGTCGAACACCAGCAGCTCGGCGTCCTGGGCGCCGGCCGCGATGGCCCGGGTACGGCTCCCGTAGCGCACCTTGCGCACCGGCTCGCCGCGGTCCAGGACGAGGTGCGTGTTGATGCCGCCGAAGCCCATCGCGGTCACGCCGGCACGCACCGGGCGGTCGTCCGGCCACGGTTCGGCCCGACGTGCGACGCGCAGCGCGGCGTCCGGCGACTCGAAGACCTCGTGCGGGTCGACACAGCCGACGGTCGGCGGGATGACCTCGTTGTGCATCGCCATCGACGCCTTGATCAGCCCGGCCACACCGGCCGCGGCCTTGGTGTGCCCGATCATCGCCTTGACCGACCCGATCACCGCGGGCGCGGCGCCCGGGTCGGCGGCCAGCCGGTTCTGGTTGAGCGCGGTCAGCTCGTTGGAGTCGCCCACCTTCGTGCCGGTGCCGTGCCCCTCGAACAGCGGCACGGTCTCGATGCCGAAGCCGGCGCGGGCGTACGCCCGGTTGAGGGCGAGGTGGTAGCCGCGGGTCTCCGGCCGGGTGATGCCGCCGCGCCCGTCGGAGGAGATGCCCCAGCCGGCGATCGTGGTGTAGATGCGGTGGTTGCCGCGCAGCGCGTCACTCTCACGCATCAACACGACCATGCCGCAGCCCTCGCCCGGCCAGAACCCGTTCGAGCCGCGGTCGTAGACGCGCATCTCGCCGGTGGCCAGCGCCCCGGTCTTGGCGAACCCGATGACCTCGAACGGGTCGACCGACAGGTCCACCCCGCCGGCCACCGCGACGTCGAGCTCGCCGTCCGCCAGCGCCTTGCAGGCGGTGGCCACCGAGAGCAGCGAGGACGAGCACGCGCCGTCCACCGTGTAGCCGCCGCCCTGCAGGTCGAAGTGGTTGCAGATGCGCCCGGCGATGGTGTTGGACAGGCCGCCGGCCAGGGTGTCCTCGTCGACCGCCGGGAACGGGCTCTTGTACGTCTGCTCCAGGTCGTCGAGGAGAGCGTCCAGGTCCTCGTCGGCGAACCCACGCTCGCGCAGCACCGCGGTCACCGTGCGCTGCACGTACGGCCAGCGCAGCCGCAGCTGGTTGGCGCGGGAGAACTCGCCGGTGAGCGTGTTGCCGACGATCACGCCGGTGCGCTCCCGGGGCAGGCCCTCGGCCATCGGAAAGCCGGCGTCGGCCAGGGCTCCGGCGGCCACGTCGAGAGCCAGCCAGTGCGTCAGGTCGGTGGAACGGTACGTGCTGCCGGCCACCTTGTACGCGATCCGGTCGAACTCGTACGCGTCGATGACCGCCGCGTTACGGGCGTAGAAGCGGTCCGGGGTACGGGGATCCGGATCCCAGTAGTCCTCCAGCCGCATCCGGACGTCCGGCAGCCGGCGGAAGGCCCGGCGACCGGCGATGGCGTTGTCGAAGAGTTCCTTGGGGGTGGTGGCGTCGGGATATCGGCACGCCATTCCCACCAGCGCGATTCTGGACATGGGCGATCGGGGCTCCTCACATGGACGGGCGGACGGGCGCACGAGACGGGGTCAGCGACGCCGTTCCACCCCGGTGTGTGCCGAGAACGCGTCGGCGATGCGTTGACGCCAGGTCGCATAGGCGGGCACTGCGCCGTCGGCGGGCAGGCCCTCACGGGCGTGGTCGGTGGCGGCGGCGGCCGTGGCCACGTCCGTGCCGCACAGCACCTCGGTGGCCAGTTCGTTGTGCGGGACGACGAGACCGGCGCGCAGCCGGGCCTGCGCGGCGAACGCGGCCCCCTGGGCCAGCTGACCCCGGTACGGGCCGGCCGCCTCGGCGAGGCACTCCAGCTCCGCGCGGTCGACGCCGCCCGCGTACGTGGCGGCCAGGCCGGCCCCGCTGTACAGGTCCGGCCGGCGCTCCTCCGGGAAGGTGGCGAACAGCGCGGCGAGCCGCTCCGGGTCGGTGCCGCAGACGAACCAGCTCGCTCGGCCGATGCCCTGGTCGATGACCTGGTTGGTGTGCCACGCCGGGCCGGGCACTACGTTCGGGGCCCGGGGTGCCTGGTACCGCTCGTGGACGTACTGACGGGTCTTGAAGTACGCCTGGTGGAAGCCGTAGCCGTCGAGCAGCAGCCAGCGCAGCAGCGGATCCGGGCCGTACAGCGTGGACCAGCGGAATCTCGGCAGGCGGGCCATCGCCCAGCCGACCCCGACGTACACCATGTAGATGTGGTCGGCGCCCGGCCCGTCGAGCAGCGATCGCACGTGCCCGCCGCGTCCGGTGGGCAGGCCGTCGAGCACTGCCATGGCCATCCCGGCGCCCTCGTAGGCGAAACCGCGGTAGAGCTCGGGCAGTTGCGCGAGCTCGGCCTCGACGTCGGCCGGCCGGCCGGTCGCCGCGGCGGCGCCGTAACCGGTGAGGAAGGACCTGCCGACGGTCTCCAGCCGGTCGACGGCCTCCGCCGACTTGGCGTGGAAGCCGCGAACCGCGACCTTGGTCTCCGAGATGTCCGGCGTCAGGACGCGCCGTCGCAGTTTGTGCCAGGCTGTCATGTCACGGCCTCCGCTAGGGGTGGGAGTGGGCGAGCGCATCGAGGTGGTCGCGGATCTGCTGCCGCCAGGACTCGTAGTCGGGCGGGCCTGTCGGTTCGGCTCGGCTCAGGCTGATGTCGTCGGCCAGCGTCGCCGCGGCCGACACGGTGAGGCCGGTCAGCGTGTGCAGCGTGCTCGCCGAGTGTTCCGGCACGAAGCCGGAGAAGTCGCGGGCCTTGGCGGCGAACACCGCGCCCTGTGCCAGGTGCCGCCAGTGCTCGCCGGACGCCCGCCGCAGCACCGCCAGACCGGTCTCGTCGCAGCCGCCGGCGAAGGTGGCCGCGAGGCCGACACCGCTCCACAGGTCGGCGTGCCGCTCGGCGGCGAAGGCGCGCACCGCGGCGTCGACGTGCTGCGGGACTCCGCCGTGGATGAACCACAGCGCCCGCCCGATGCCCTGGTCGACCGCGCGGGGGAAGTAGTCGGCGCGGCCCTGCCACGGGTACGGCGCCGGACGGCGCTGGCGCTCCACCACGCTACGGGTGTCGAAGTAGGCCCGGTCGAAGCCGTAGCCGTCGACGGCCAGCCAGCTCATGGTCGGGAAGTAGGGCGTGCCGGTGAGGTCGGGTAGGACACCGCGCCACAGTGGACGCGGCAGGCGGGCCATCGCGAACCCGATGCCGATGTAGGTCAGGAACGTGTGCGGGACACCCGGTCCGCGCAGCAGTTCCCGGGTACGGGTTCCCCGGCCGCCCGCCATCGCGTCCCGCACGGTCAACGCCATCGTCGCGCCCTCGTACGCGAAGCCGCGCAGCTCGGCGTCGACCATGTCGAGCCGGCGCTCCAGGCCCCACTGGTCCCGCAGTTCGATGCCCCACTCGAAGCCGCAGACGACGGCCTGCGGGATGGCTTCGAGGGCGCGGGTGGCGTCGGTGGGCGTGACCGGAAATCCGCGCCCGGCGAAACTCACGTCGTGGAACGACGGAGTCAGGGCCATCCGGCGTAACGAACCGAGGACTGTGGGCATCGGGAAACTCCCTCACGCGGTGTGTGGGTGAGACTTCATCGTGTTATGCGATTCCCGGCCGGCGCGTCTCCTGGTGTGCGGGGTGCGGCGAGACGCTGCCGGGCTCCGATGCGACGGGCGGCTTCGAAGGCCGCCCACCCGGTGACCTCCACGAGCGCCTCGTCTCCGGGCTGGTGACGCCGGAACTCGGCGACGACCCCGTCGCCCACCTGGTGCGACGACACCGCGGTGAGCAGCGCGAGCCGTCCGGCCGCCCGGTCGGCCGGGCCGAGCGGGGTGAGCAGGTCCTCGCACCACGCCGTGGAGATGCCGGTGTCCGCGCCGCGCCAGCCGTCGAGGTGCTCGCGCACCACGGCACGGACCTCGGGTGACAGCCACCGTTCGCCGGCCGCGTCGAACGTCGCGGCGGCCCGCGCCAGCGCACCGCCGATGAACGGGTTGCCCGCCGCCCAGCCGGCGTCGGCGGGCTGCGGCGCGTCCGGCAGCAGGTCGAGGGAGCGGCCGGGCTCGCGGTGCGCGCGCAACGTGTCGCGCAGCAGCCGGCCCACCCCCTGCTTCATGCGCTGCCGTGCCCGCCCGGTGAGGCCGGGCGGAAGCAGGAAGCTGGAGAGGAAGACGTTCACCATCCGGGTCAGGTAGTGCATCGCGGTCACCGTGCCGATGAGCTCGGCGCTCTGCGCGGGGGTGAGCCAGGCCGGCACCCCGAGTCCGTCGGGCGCCTCCTGCGCGCCCCGCGCCCATTGGCTGATCTCACGCAGCCGGGGGTCGCGCATGTCGTCGACGCGGTCGGCGGCGAGCTGGTCCGCGTCGTACTCGCCGGCCAGGTCGTACATGCTGACCGAGTGCATGTCGACGCAGTACGGGCAGATCGTGGCGACCGCGACAGCGGTCGCGGCGGCCTCCTTCGAGGCCCGGTCGGCGGCGCCGCTGGCCAGCACCGGCTCGCGCATGAGGGTCCAGTAGGCGGCCAGCGCGCGGGGGGACGGTGAATGCATGAGCGCCGGTGGGATCACCAGGCGCATCTCGTCCGCCACCTGCTGGTACACCTGCTCGACCAGACCGCTCGCGGAGAGCGCGGAGACCGGTGTGACATGGCGTACCTGACGTTGCACGACTGAGGCTGCGACTCGGCCGACGATCATGGCTGCTCCTTCCGCCGGTGTGGCCAGTATCAGCAGATCGAACGCGAAAATCCCGCGTGCCGGACGAGGGAAGCAATTCTGGAAAAGAATTTCCCGGCGGAGAGCTGTGATCGGGTATCTCCGGTATCCAATTGCTACTTCAATATTGCGCTCGGCCCGGCGGGACGGCCTATCCGGTTGCCCGCCCAACTCGGCCGTGGCTAGCCTGGCGACACATGAACGTGGGGGTGCGCTGTTCGGTGCGCATTCCACCGCTCGCCGTGACGGATCGGCCGAGAAGGCCGGAATCTCATTGTTGCGGCGCGGCCCAGCCCTGGGGGAAGAATGCAGGATACGTCGGAGAAGGCAGTTCTGCGCGCCATCGAGGCGATGCACGAGCGCCTCGGTGGACAATTGACGGTCGATGACATGGCTCGCGCAGCCATGTTCAGCAAGTTTCATTTCACACGATTGTTCCAGCGGGTCACCGGGGTGTCGCCGGGTCGCTTCCTCTCCGCGCTGCGCCTCCAGCGGGCCAAGGAACTACTCGTCTCGACGCCGATGAATGTCGCCGACGTCAGCGTCAGCGTCGGTTACAGCAGCGTCGGCACGTTCAGCTCCCGGTTCAGCCGGAGCGTCGGGATGTCACCCACCACCTTCCGGCAGCGCGCCGGCTACGCCAGCGAGATCCGCACCGACTCCGACGGGGTGGCCCTGAGCGACGCGAGCCTCTCCTGCGTGGTGCACCCCGCCGGCCCCACGGAGAACACCCTGACGTTCGTCGGCCTCTTTCCCGAGCGCGTCCCCGAGGGCCGCCCGGTCCGCTGCGCGGTGCTGCGCGACTCGCGGCACATCACCTTCAACCACGCGCCGCTGGGCCGGTGGCACCTGCTCGCGCAGTCGGTTTCGGCCGACCGGCGCCCACCCGGCTCGTACCGCGATCACGCCGACCGGCCGGTCGCCGTGGCCACCGCCGGGCCGATCGTCATCCGGCCGGGCAAGCCGATCTCCACCGAGCTGGTGCTGCGGCCGGGCCGCGCCCTCGATCCGCCGGTGCTGCTCGCGTTGCTCGACGTCCGCACCTACGCGCTGAGCCGGCTGGCCGAGCAGAACCGGCCCGCCGAGGAATACGCCGGCGCCGCCTGAGTCAGGGCCGCCGGCCCGGCGGGTCGGCACGGGAGCACCCCCGGCCACATCCGCCCGGCTCTACCCGCTATTTCGGATTCGACTGGGTTCCGGCGATGTTCGACAACTGATTCTCAGTACGCAGCAGTGCGTTCCACTATCTACATTCCGCCACCCGGCGAGGGGCCCCGGCCAGGACATCCACGTGCCGCACCCCGGCGTGGATTCGGCGTCGGGAAACTGATGGCGCGGCGGATTGCGCCCGCTCCCGCCCTGAGATAGCCTCGGGGAAGAGCGACGGACATCACAAGGCCGCCAGCATTCGGAATTGGCCGGAATGGGCGCAATGGAACAGGAAATTGAGATAGCCGTCAAACGCGCAGTGACGACAATGCGCGACAATCTAGGCCAACCGCTGACGATTGACGACATGGCCCGCTCGGCCATGTTCAGCAAATTCCACTTCACGCGCGTTTTCCAGCGGGTCACCGGCATCTCCCCCGGCCGTTTCCTTTCCGCACTGCGGCTCCAGCACGCCCAGCAACTGCTGGTCTCGACCCCACTGCGGATCGCCGATATCAGCCAGCGGGTCGGCTACAACAGCGTCGGCACGTTCAGCACCCGGTTCAGCCGTAGTGTGGGCATGTCCCCCACCGAATACCGGCTCCAGTCCGGATTCGCGCGGCAGATCGTCACGGAAACAGACGCCCACACCACGTCGTCGGCCGGTGGTCGCGTCGAGTGCCGCATCCGGATGCCACAGGACGGCCAGCCGCGGCTGGTCTTCGCCGGCCTTTTCCCCGAACGCATTCCGCAGGGCCGCCCGGTGCGCTGTACGGTGCTCGCCGACCCGGCGCATCTCGAGCTCGACGACGTGCCCAGCGGCACCTGGCATCTGTTGGCCCAGGCGGTGCCGGGATCATGCGGCCATCCGGACGGCTACCAGGCAAACGTGAACGAGTCGGTGTCGGTGGCCAGCCTCGGCCCGATCACCGTCGCACCGCGCTCGGTGGTCCGTTCCGCGCTGGAGTTCAACAGCGCCGGTCCGCTCGACCCACCGGTCCTGCTGGCCCTGCTGGACGTCCGCAAGCTGGCGATGGAGATCGTGGCGCAGCGTGCCCATGCGCACGTTCCGCTGACGGCCGGAGTGGCTGGTCACGGTCCCTCGAACTGCTGGTGACGCCCGGGCCGCAACCCGGAAGTGGACCGGCGCCGGCGACTCGGCGACCCTGGTGCCGTGACTATTCCATCCGCACCCAGGAAGCTGGTCGCCGGTGCCCTCGCGTTCGACACGCCGGCCTTTCCGGACGAGCGCGGCGTCTTCCGTACGCCGTTCCGGTCGTCGGCATTCGGACGTCCCCTGTTTCCGGTGGCCCAGGTCAACTTCAGCGTCTCGCGCCGCGGCGCGGTACGCGGCCTGCACTACACAGTCACCCCGCCCGGCACGGCGAAGTACGTCTACTGCCTGCACGGCCGCGCCCTCGACATCATCGTCGACCTCCGGGTGGGCTCGCCGACGTTCGGGCGGTACGACGCCGTGGAGCTTGACCAGGAGCGGTGTCCGGCGCTGTACCTGCCGTTCGGGGTCGGTCATCTCTTCGTCGCACTCGAGGACGACACCGTGATGAACTACCTGCTGTCGCTGGAGTACCGGCCGGAGAACGAACTCGCGCTCGCGCCGTTCGACCCGCAGCTCGCGCTCCCGATCCCGGCCGACATCGATCCCATCCTCTCGCCGCGGGACCAGGCGGCGCCCAGTCTCGCCGAAGCGCTGGACGCCGGCCTGCTCCCGGGCTACGCGGCCTGCCGCGCGCTGGAGGAACGGTACAGCGCCTGCCAGTAGTGGCTCCACACTGGAGTGCTCGCCTCGGCGGCGCACTCCCAGCGGTCCCCCGGCGTGTAGGCCGAGACGAACCGGCGCGACTGCTTACGCACGGCCTCGCTGTCGAAGATGTCGATCACCTCGGTCAGCAGCCCGGCGCGCAGCGCGGAGGCCACCTGTTCGGTGCCCTGCGAGTGGTCGTCCAGCGCCTTGTCCAGATACTTGCCGACCGGGCCGTTCACGTAGAACGCCTGGCTCCGCTCGTCGACGAGACCCAGGTAGCCGCGGACCACCTCCGGCGGCATGCAGGCGAACGAGTCGATGTTGATCGCCAGGTCGACGTCACGCGGGAACGTCCGCCCGGCGTCCGCGGCCGCGTGGAAGGACACCTTGGCGTACTGCGCGGGCTCGAGCACCGCGCGCAGGTAGGCGCGGGCCAGCCGCAGCGAGGGCTCCTGCTCCACGATGTGGTACTCCGCGACGTCGTGGTTGGCCATCAACGCGTGGCAGGTACGGCCGTATCCGGCGCCGATCTCGACGATTCGCGCACCGGCCAGGCGCACCCGTTCCGCGAGGAAACCGACCTCCTGCACGGCCCGCAGGTAGTCCATGTCGATCTCGTCGCCGTCGTGGCGAACGGTGATCGGATCGCCGACGTCCCGGTTCCGGGTCTTGCGCAGCCGCTCGCGGTCCTGCGGGCTCAGCCGGCCGCTGACGCTGTACAGCAGTGCTTTGAGGTACCGCACTCCGTTGTTCCGTGGATCCCACAGCGTCAACTTGAAGTTGGCGTCATCGGACCGGAATCCCGCCAGAATATCCGTGTCCTGATCGACAGTCACTGTTACCGACCTCCTGGATGAGCGGAGCCCGAACGGCCCGGTGAAGTGGAGTATCACGCCGTTTCCCAGCGGGCTGCGCCTCTGAGAGTGCGAACAGCCGGGCCGCTCGCCGGGGTTCTGCGCGCACCGCATTCCAGGAGACCTGGGGGTCTGCCGGCCCGCCACATACTGGTTTTCCGGCAGATGTCGACTCGACGAACGGACCCGATGGTGAAGGGAATTGTTCTCGCCGGTGGCACCGGTACGCGGCTGTACCCGCTGACGCTGGCGACGTCCAAACAGTTGCTGCCCGTCTACGACAAACCGATGCTCTACTACCCGCTCTCAGTACTCATGCTGGCCGGCATCCGGGACATCCTGATCATCTCGAACCCGGATGTGCTCCCGCACATGCGCCAGTTGCTGGGCGACGGATCCCGGCTGGGCCTGAACCTCAGCTACGCCGAGCAGAAGGAGCCACGCGGCATCGCCGAGGCGTTCCTCATCGGCGCCGGTCACATAGGACACGACCGGTCCGCGTTGATCCTCGGCGACAATCTCTTCCACGGCGCCGGCTTCTACAACCTGCTGCAGCACGAGGCCCGCTCGGTCGACGGCTGCACCCTGTTCAGTTACTCGGTCTCGGATCCCGAGCGCTACGGCGTCGCCGAGACCGACACGGAGGGCCGGCTGGTCTCGATCTTCGAGAAGCCCCGGCGGCCGCGTTCCAACCAGGCGATCACCGGCCTCTACCTCTATGACAACGACGTGGTGAGCATCGCCGCCGGCCTGAGTCCGTCGGATCGCGGGGAACTGGAGATCACCGACGTCAACCAGGAATACCTGCGGCAGCGCCGGGCCGGGCTCGTACCGCTGAGCCGCGGCTACACGTGGATGGACTGCGGCACGCACGCCAGCCTGCTCGCCGCCAGCCAGTACGTGCAGGTGATCCAGGAGCGGCAGGGGGTCCGGGTGGCCTGCCTCGAGGAGATCGCCCTGCGCATGGGCTTCATCGACGCCGAGGCCTGCTACGAGCTGGGCGCCGAGATGCCCCACTCGGACTACGGCCGCTACCTCACCGAGATCGCATACGCACTCGACTAAGGACGACGATGGGAAGACTGCTGAGAGCGGCGACCCGACGCATCGCGCCGGCCCACATCCGTTACGTCCGGCCGGTGCCGCCGGAGACCGCCCCCGAACCGGTCGCGCTGGTCTACCGCCAGGTCGAGACGGACTTCGGGATGCTGGCCCCGCCGGTGGCGCTGCACGCCCCGGCGCCACCGGTGCTGGCCGCCTGCTGGAGCATCCTGCGGGAGACCCTGGTGGTGTCCGGCCGGGCGAGCCGCGCCGACAAGGAGGCGGTCGCCGCGGCCGTCTCGGTGGCCAACCGCTGCCCGTACTGCCTGGACGTGCACGGCGCCGCGCTGACCGGCCTGCTCGCCGGGCCGGACTCCGCCCGCATCGCGGCCGGCGGGACCGACGAGGTGACCGAGCCCCGACTGCGCGCCCTGGTCCGCTGGGCGCGGACCGGCGAGGGGCCGGAGCCGTTCCCACCGGAGCAACGGGCCGAGCTGGTCGGGGTGGTGCTGGTCTTCCACTACATCAACCGCATGGTCAACGTGTTCCTGCGGGACTCACCGCTGCCGGCCGTGCCGAGGCCGGCCGAACGGGTCCTGCGGCGCACCGCGGCGTCGGTGCTGGGCCGGCTCGGCCGGGTCGAGGTCGCGGCGGGCTCGTCGCTGGACCTGCTGCCCGAGGCCGGCCCGCTGGCGGGCACCGCCTGGGCCGCGACCGTGCCGCACATCGCCCAGGCGCTGAACCGCGCCGGCGCCGCCATCGCCGCAGCCGGCGAACGGAGCGTCCCGGCCCGGGTGCGCGAACTCGTCGAGGCCCGGCTGGCTGATCCGGGCTTCGCGGGGCCCGGGATCAGCGCCAGGGCGTGGCTGGACGAGGCGGTCCAGCAACTGCCCGCGGCGGACCGGCCGGCCGGGCGGGTGGCGCTGCTGACCGCGTACGCGTCCTACCGGGTCACCCCGGAACTGGTCGCACAGTGCCGGTCGGACGACGCGCAACTGGTCGAGCTGACCGCCTGGGCGGCGTTCGCGGCGGCCCGTGCGACCACCGGCCGGATCGTGCCGGATGAGGGCAAGCGGGGAGATGTGAGCCCGCCCGTCTGACTGCGACGCTCATCCCGATGGCTGAGGGTGTTCCGCAGCCAGGTCGGGTGGCCCGTTCGGTGGCCCGCCGACGTATCCGAGCCGTGCTGTTCCTCCTGCCGTCCCGCTCGGCCCGCATCACCGGCCAGACCTCGCCGTGCACGGCGGCCTGCTCGGTTCCGCGCCGATGAGCAGGATGCCCGGCTGACCGTCAAGCAGCCGCATCGCACAGAGAAAGGGTGGAGCCACCCATGGGGAAGAATCCACGCCGGGCGCTGGTGCTCGGCGGCAGCTACGCCGGCCTGTTCGCCGCGCGAGTGCTGACCGAGCGGTACGACGAGGTCCTGATCGTCGACCGGGACAAGCTGGTCGGTGAGCGGGGACCGCGTCGCGGCCGCCCGCAGGGCAAGCACATCAACGCCATGCACGTCCGCGGCCTCCAGGTGACCGAGGAACTGTTCCCCGGCTTCATCGAGGGACTCGTGGCGGACGGCTGCCCGACCGGCGACTACGCCGGCTCGTGCCGGTGGTACTTCAACGGGCGGCCGCTGGTCCGCGAGGACATCGGCTACATCGCGGTGCCCGCCACGGCCCCGCTGATGGAACGTCACCTGCGCGAGCGCGTCGAGCAGCTGTCCGGCGTGCGGTTCCTGGAGCGCCGCGACATCGTCGAGCTGGAGACGACACCGGACCGTGCCCGCGTCACCGGCGCCCGGCTGCGTGATCTGGACAACGACCGGGACGAGGTGATCGAGGCCGACCTGGTCGTCGACGCCACCGGCCGCGGCTCGCGGACCCCGGCCATGCTGGAGCGGTTCGGCTACGAGCGGGTCCCCGAGGAGCGCATCAAGATCAACCTCGGATACGTGACCCAGCACTACGAACTGGACGACGACCCGTGGCACGGCGACCTGGCCATCATCCCGGTGGCGTACCCCGCCTCGCCGCGTGGCGCGATCTTCACCCAGACCGACCACGGCAAGGTCGAACTGACCGCCTACGGCCTGCTCGGCGACCACCCGCCGACCGACCAGGAGGGCTTCTACGACTTCATCCGGTCGCTGGCGATCCCGGACATCGCCGACGCCCTCAAGTCGGCCCGCCCGATCGACGAGCCCGTCCCCTTCCACTATCCCGTCACGCTGCGCCGGCGCTACGAGCGGATGTCCCGCCTGCCGGCCGGCCTGCTGGTCACCGGCGACGCGGTCACCAGCTTCAACCCGGTGTACGCGCAGGGCATGACGGTGGCCGCGGTCGCCGCCCTGACGATCCGGCGCCACCTGAGCGCGCACGGCGAACCCGACCCGGCCGCGTACTTCCGCGACCTGGCCCGCGACTGCATCGACGCGCCGTGGGAGATGACCACGACGGTCGACCTGAACTTCCCG
Organism: Micromonospora sp. NPDC049203; assembly: GCF_043197215.1. Taxonomy (NCBI): domain Bacteria; kingdom Bacillati; phylum Actinomycetota; class Actinomycetes; order Micromonosporales; family Micromonosporaceae; genus Micromonospora; species Micromonospora sp. NPDC049203. The sequence goes on from NZ_JBICSV010000002.1 coordinate 546,931, forward strand.
GACGTGCCCGGCCACCGGTCTCTCAAGATGCGGATGGTGCAGCGCTACCTGCGGCTCGTGCAGGTCGCCGCGACCCGGGACCCGAAGGTCACCACGGCGTACCTGCGGGCCGCGGGCATGGTCGACACCCCACAGGCGCTGATGCGCCCCGCGACGCTGTGGCGCGTGCTGCGCGGCGCCTTCGCCCGGAGCGCCCCCGTCGACCGGCCGCGTCAGCCGACGCTCGCACAGTCGGGCTGAGCCCCGCCGTCCCGAACCGGGCCCGTCGTGCTTCCCCCCGCACGACGGGCCCAACTCTGTGCCCGGTCCCCCGGGAACGCGCCTGCCGTCGGGGCAGCGCAGACGGCGGGTTCAACGCACGATTGGAGGACCACCCGGTGCCACCGGTCTCCGCCGCGCGTGCTCGCCCGGCAGAGAGCACGATGCGAGTTGATTCGCGCGCCGATCTTGTCACAATCCAAGGGAAATAACCTGAAAGAGGCGTTGATGACGCAAACGATGCGGGACTGGCTCTTCGCCGGCATCCATCTGGCACCCTGCCGCTTCGCGAACGTAGAGGCCTTCCTCTCCGGTGTCGAGCCCCACCTGCCCCTGGACGACGTCGTGCCGGCCAGGCAGGCGATCGACCTGCTGCGCCGGGCCGGCGCGTCGCTGGACGGCGACAGCGGGGAGTGCGCGGACGACGCCGCCGCCGCCCGCCGGCTCACCGCCGCCCAGCTCCGCGAGCTGGCGGACGCGCCGCTGGCCCTCGGCAGCAGCGGTACGGAGCACGCGGTGCTCGCCGCGGCGGGACCGCTGCGCGACCGGCTCACGGCGGCCGGCCTGGACGTGGCCGGAATGACCGTCACGGTCGGGTCGGTTCTGCCGGATCCGTACGCCGCGTCTGAGCGCACGTCCATCTCCATCGGCCCGTCGAAGGCCGCCCGGCACCGGCTCGAGCCCGGTGCCTACCTGCGGCTGTCCGGGCTGCGGCCGTTCCTGAGCATCACCCGGGCCGCGCGCAGGCTGGTGCACGCCGCCGCGGACGTCGGGCCGGACGGATCCGACCGGGGGCTGGAGCAGGGGCTCGCCGACGTCCTCGGGCTCTGCTACGCGGCGGCCGCGGTCGTGCCGCGCACGGCGTTACGGTCGATCCTCGTCCACGACCGGCACTGCCCCGCATCGCCGAGGCTGCGCTCCGCGCACATCCGGCAGGCCACGCTGCTCTACCGCGAATTCGGCGTCGCCGGGCTGGCCGCGCTGGTCGCCGGCGGGCGGCGCCGCATCGCCGAGGCCGAGGTGGCGGTCCTGACCGGCCGGTATCGCGAGCTCGACCTGCCACGCGGGCCGGGCGACGAGGTCATCACCTGGCTGCTCGACCACCTCTGCGGCGCGCTGCTGCCGGCGTATGTGGTCCCGCCGCTCGATCTGTTGCTGTTGGACGCCGTCCACGACGGTGCCGACGTCGCCGAGGTGTGTGCCGCCGCCGGGGTGCCGGTGTCGGTCGGCGCCGGGCGGCTCGAACAGCTGAGCCTCTCGACCGCGCTGTTCAGACTGGCCGGCGGGACGGTGACGGACTCGATCCTGCCCCGCTACCGGGAGGCCGAGCAGCAGTCCGGGCAGCCGGTGCTGCGCTGGCTGGCCGGCTGACGGCAAAGCCAGGCGGGGCGCGGGGGCGTACCGCACGGGCGTGCGTCCGGCCCGTCCGTCAGCGTTCCGGCGTCCACAGGTCGGGGGCGGTCCACCCGTCCAGGTCGTACTCGGCGAGGCACTGCTCGGCGAAGGCCTTGTAGCCGTCGACCAGCCCGGTCGCCGTCTGCGCGTGCAACAGCTCGACCCGGGTGTTCTCGTGGTTGCCGGCGTAGTTGCGCTCGTAGAGCTCGTGGCGGCCGCCGAACTCGGTGCCGGTCGCGTCCCAGAGCAGCTTCATCACCTTGACCCGCTGCTCGGCGTCCGAGCCGTCCGAGCCGCGCAGGTACCGGTCGAGGTAGGGCCGGATCTCCGGGTTGCGGAAGTCGTCGGCGCTGGAGTTGACGTAGATGAGCCCGCTGGCCACGTCCTGCTGGATGATCTCCTTGACCCGCGGGTAACCGATCTGCATGAACCAGCGGTACGCCATGCCGTACTGCGGGTTGGGCAGCAGCGCGCCGTTCTTCCACTGCACCGGGTTGCGGGCGGCGGCGTCCGACAGCCCCCAGAACAGGTTGCGCCACGCGAGCACCTCACCGAGCCGGCTCTGCACCCCGCGGAAGTCCTTCGTGCCGGTCAGCTCCAGGGCCTTGGCGAGCAGGCCGGCGAGGAACTCGAGCTTGACCGCGAGCCGGGTGCAGCCGTGGAAGGTGAACCGCTCGGAGAAGCCGGACTGGCCGGCGAACATCTGCACCTTGCCGAGGTTCCCGTACACGAACACGTTCTCCCACGGCACCAGCACCTGGTCGAGCACGAGGATGGTGTCGTTCTCGTCGAGCCGCGACGAGAGCGGGTAGTCGAACGGTGTGCCGACCGCGGCGGCGTTCGCCCCGTACGACGGACGGCAGATCAGCTTCACGCCGGGCGCGCCCATCGGCACGGTGGCGATCAGCGCGAACTCCTTCTTTCGCACCGGCAGGCCGAAGTGGGCGATGAAGTTGTAGTGGCTCAGCGCCGACCCGGTGGCGACCACCTTGGCGCCGCTGACGATCAGACCCTCGCCCGTCTCCCGCTCCACCCGGATGTAGACGTCGGCCACCTGGTCCGGCGGCCGGTTACGGTCCACCGGCGGATGCACGATCGCGTGGTTCCAGAAGAGCACCTTCTCCTGGGACTCCCGGTACCAGCGTTCCGCGTTGTCGCTGTACGGCGCGTAGAAGCCGGCGTTGGCCCCGAGCGTGCCGAGGAACGACGCCTTGTAGTCGGGGCTGCGCCCCATCCAGCCGTAGCTCATCCGCGCCCAGGCCGCGATGGCACGCTGATCGGCGATCATGTCGTCGACGGTGTGCGGGGTGCGGAAGAACGGGTGGGTGAAGCCGCCCGATCCGGTGTCCGTGGGCGCGGTCAGCACGTCGCGCTGGGCCGGATCGTGCAGCGCGTCGTAGAGCCGGGCGGTCATGCGTACCGGGTTGCGGAACGCCGGGTGGGTGGTGACGTCCTTGACCCGCTCGCCGTAGAGGAACACCTCGCGGCCGTCGCGCAGGCTCTCGACGTACTCGTCCCCGGTCAGCGGCCCGGTCATCGCCGTGCTCCGCCACGCCGGGACGGCCGGGCGGGCGTACCCCCGACCAGCCGGCGACCGCCGTCGTCACGCTGTCGTGGAACGAGCCCGGGCACCATGGCCCGGGCTCGTTCGGTCAACTCGGTCAACTCGGTCGGGGCGGACGGGGATGCGGACGGCGCAACCACGTTCGAGATGACGGTCATGCCGACAGCGTCACATCGGGGTGGCCAGCACGGCATCTCCGCCGGTGCTCAGCGCCGCGCCGGCGCCGCCCGGCTCAGGGCACGATCTCCATCTGCGCCATCATCCCGATGCTGGAGTGCTCGAGGAAGTGGCAGTGGTAGACGTACCGGCCCAGGTAGTCGGTGAAGGTGGCCTGCAGCCGCACCGAGGTTCCGGCCGGGATCAGCACGGTGTCCTTGAGCCCCGCGTCGTCCGCGGTCATCGGCGCGCCGGTGCGGCCCAGCACCCGGAACTGCGTCAGATGCAGGTGGAAGTTGTGGTCGATGCCGGCCTCGACGTCGTCGTTGTAGACGGTCCAGATCTCGGTCGTGCCACGCTTGATGCTGAAGTCCACCCGATTCGGGTCGTAAGACCTCCCGTTGACCATCGGGTACGGCGGCTCCTGGCTGAAGTCGAACCCCAGGTGAACCTCACGCTGCTTGGTGGCCACGGGCAGCGTGGGCAGCGGGCGCAGCCGGAGCGGGAACCGGCTGGGATCGGCGGCGGTGGAGCGCACGTCGAAACGCAGCACCGGTCCCTTGACGGCGTCACTGAGCACCACCGAGGTGCCGACCGGCAGGCCGGTGAAGTCGACGAGCAGGTCCGCCCGCTCGCCCGAGCTGAGGGTCAGCGAGGTCCGGGCCACCGGCGCGGGCAGCAGACCGCCGTCCGAGCCGACCTGCCACATCTTCCCCTTGTCGATGCTGAACGTGTACTTGCCCTCGTTCGTCGCGTTCAGGACACGGAACCGGTACCTGCGGGCGGCGACCGGGAAGAACGGCTTGACCTTCCCGTTGACCACGACGAGGTCACGTTCGTTCGGGAAGCCCCAGATCAGTGAACCGTCGGTGTCCATCTGGACGTCGGTGAACATGATCGGCACGTCGTACGAGCCGGTCGGCAGCCCCAGGTCCTTCTCTGCCGGGTCGTTGACGAGGTAGAAGCCGTGCAGCCCGCGGTAGGTGTGCTCGGCCTCGTCGCCGTGCACGTGGTCGTGGTACCAGAGCGTGGCCCCGCGCTGGTTGTTCGGGTAGTAGTAGGTCCTGGCGGCACCCGGGAGGATCATGTCCATCGGGTGCCCGTCGTCGATCGCCTTCACGTGGCCGCCGTGCAGGTGCACGTTGGTGTGCGTGTCGAGGTTGTTGCGGAAGGTCACCTTGGCCGGCCGGCCGGTGCGGCCGTAGATGGTCGGGCCCACCCAGCCGCCGCCGTAGGTGAGCGCCGCGGTGCTGATACCCGGCACCAGTTCGAGCTGGGCGGGCTGCACCAGGACCTCGTACTCGTCGCAGTCCGCCGTCTGCCGCTTCGGCACCGCGACCGGCGGCACCGGCATGCGCGTCTGGAACGGCGTGACGCTGAGCGTCGTCGCCTTGCGCGCGGTGGCTCCGGCCGGACCGTGCGCGTGGTGGTGGGCCGCGGCTGACGCGTCCGGCCCGCTGGTGGTCGCCGCCGCCCCCCGCGACAGCATCACCGCGCCCGCCACCGATCCGCCCGCGACCAGGATCGCCCGTCTTCTCATCGCTGTTCCCCCCACTCGGTTAGGTGAGCGGGAGTCTATGGTCGTCGATCGCGGCCTAAGATCTTCCAGATTGCTTTACTGAGCCGCTTACTGAGCCGCCGATCGGCGCCACGGCGACCGGCACACCGTTGAAGACCGCGTTGCCGGAGGGCACGTCCACGGCACCACCGGTCAGCTCGTTCACATTGACCCCGGCCCGACCGGCGGCCACCCGCTGGCCGGTACGCCGGTGCCCCCACCCGTGCGGCAGGCTCACCACCCCGGGCATGATCGTGTCGGTCGGTTCCAGCTCGACCTCCAGTTCGCCGGAGGCCGAGCTGACCCGTGCCCGCTCGCCGAGGCCGAGCCGGGCCACGTCGTCCGGGTGGATCTGCAGGGTGCAGCGGTTGGTGCCGCCGGTGAGCGTCGGCACATTGTGCATCCAGCTGTTGTTCGAGCGCAGGTGCCGGCGTCCGATCAGCACCATGGGCGCGGGCGGGCGGATCATCGCCGCCCGCAACCGCCCGGTGTCCTCGGCGAGCGGCTGGGGGGCGAGCTCGACCCGCCCGGACGGCGTCTTGAGGATCTCGGACAGCCGGGGTTCCAACGGGCCCAGGTCGATCCCGTTCGGGTGGTCGAGCAGCTTCCGGCGGGTCAGGCCGTACGGGCCCATCCGCAGCATGGCGTCGAGCAGCAGATCCGGGCCGTCCTCGCCGTCCAGTTCGGCGCGGGTCGTCACCGGGATCGCCGACAGGAGCTGGCCCAGCATCTGCTCTGGCAGCCCGGACGGGTCGGCCTGCGCGCCCAGTCCCATCGCGATCAGCGTGAGCCGCTCCAGGATCTCGGCCTCGCTGCGCTGCCCGGCGTCGAGTGGCACCACCGCCGGGGAGTAGCGGGCGTAGTTGCGTACCTGGATGGTGGAGATGAGGAAGTCGTAGTGCGCCATCTGCAGGGTGCGCGGCGGCGGCAGGATGACGTGGGCGTGCCGGGTCGTCTCGTTCAGGTACGGATCGACAGCCACCATGAAGTCGAGACTCTCCAGCGCCCGGTCGAGCCGTCCGCCGTCCGGAGTGGACAGCACCGGATTGCCGGCGACGACGACGAGAGCCCGTACCTGACCGGGGCCGGGCTGCTCGATCTCGTCGGCCATGGTGGCGGCCGGGAACTCCCCGAGGGTCTCGGGGAAGCCCTTCACCCGGCTGCGCCAACGCCCCGCGGTGAACGGCTCGGGGCTCTTGTGCACCTCGGCGGTGGCCGGCTTCGCGTACATCACCCCGCCGGCCCGGTCGAAGTTTCCGGTCAGCACGTTGAGCACGTCCACCAACCACTGCGCGAGGGTGCCGAACTCGGCCGTACAGGTGCCGATGCGGGCGTAGACGGCGGCGGTGGGCGCGGCGGCGAGCTCCCGGGCGAGCCGCCGGACGGTCTCCGCGTCGACGCCGCAGAACGGGGCCACCAGTTCGGGCGTGAACGGCGCGGCCAGCTCCCGCAGCCGGTCGAGGCCGGCCACCGGCACCCGGATCGTCACCAGTTCCTCGTCCAGCAGCGTGTGCACCATGGCGAACAGCAGCGCCGGGTCACTGCCGGGCCGGACGAACACATGCTCGTCGGCCAGCTCGGCGGTCCGGGTGCGGCGCGGGTCGAGCACCACGATGCGCCCGCCGCGCTCGCGCAGCCGCCGCATCCGCCCCGGGAAGTCCGGCGCGGCGCACAGCGAGCCGTTCGACACCGCCGGGTTGGCTCCGATGATCAGCAGGTGGTCCGTGCGGTCGAGGTCGGGCACCGCCACCGCCCACGGGTCGCCGGTCATCAGCCCGGACGCCACGTGCTTGGGCATCTGGTCGACGGTGCTCGCCGAGAACACGTTGCGGGTGCCGAGCGCCATGGCCAGCGGACCCCGGTAGAGGATGCCGGCCATGGTGTGGAAGGTCGGGTTGCCGTAGTAGAGCGACAGGGCCTCCCGCCCGTGCTCGGCGATGACTCCCTCCAGCCCCCGGGCGACGATCGCGAACGCCTCGCCCCAGTCCGCCCGGCGCCACGCCTCACCCTCGCGGACCATCGGGCCGGTAAGCCGGTCCGGGTCCTCGTCGAGGCGGCCCAGGGTGGCGCCCTTCGGGCACAGGTAGCCCTTGGAGAACGGGTCGTCCTTGTCACCGGTCACCGATGTGACCCGGTCACCGTCGAGGGTCAGGCGCAGGCCGCAGACGGCCTCGCAGAGCGGGCAGGTGCGATACGCGGTCCGCGTGCCGGTCATGAGACTCTCCCGTCAGTTCAGGCGGACGCCGGCGTCGTCGAGGGCCTTGAGCAGCGTGCCGCGCTCCAGCTCGGCGGCGACGAGTTCGAGCTCGTCGGCCATGTAGCGGTCCTCGTCGAGGGTCGGCACGAGCGACCGGATCGTGTCGTAGGTGACCCGGGCGGCCGGGCTGAGCCGGTCCCGGCGGCCGGAGACGTCCACGGCCTGCGCGGCGGCGAGGAACTCCAGGGCCAGGATGATGTGGTTGTTCCGCAGCACCCGGCGAGCGTTACGGGTGGCGATCAGGCCCATGCTGACCACGTCCTGGTTGTCGCCGTTGGACGGGACGCTCTGGGTGCTGGCGGGGCTGATCGTGCGGTTCTCCGCGACCAGCGCGGTGGCCGGGTACTGCGCACCGGCGAAGCCACTGTTGAGACCCGGCTCGCCCTTGACCAGGAACTCCGGCAGACCGTAGCTGAGGTGCCGGTTGAGCAGCCGGTTGCTGCGCCGCTCGGAGAGGACGCCGAGCTGGGTGAGCGCGATGGTCAGGAAGTCCATCACGAAGGCCACCGGCTGACCGTGGAAGTTCGCCCCGTGGAAGATCTCCTTGCCGGTGAAGAACAGCGGGTTGTCGTTGGCCGAGTTCAGCTCGATCTCGAGCTTGAGCCGGGTGTGCGACAGGGTGTCCCGCACCGCGCCGATGACCTGCGGGATGGCCCGCAGCGAGTACGCCTTCTGGAGGTAGACGTCGGAGCGGTAGACGTTGCCGCCGTTGCCGTTGCCGTTCTCCTTGCTGGCGGCCACCTGCTTGCGCAGGTCGGCGTGCTCGACGGTGAGCTTGCTGCCGGCCATCAGCGTGCGCATGTTGGCGGCGCTCGCGATCTGCCCGGCGTGCGGCCGGGCGATGTCGTGGCCCTCCGGCTGGAACGGGCTCATCGAACCCTGCAACGTCTCGATGACCAGTGCGGCGGCGATCTCGGCGTGTCGGGCCTGGGCCAGCGCGTACTCGGCCAGCAGAGCGCCCACACCGGTCATCGCCGAGGTGCCGTTGATGAGGGCGAGGCCCTCCTTGAAGCGCAGCCGCAGCGGCTCGATGCCGAGCGAGCGCAGCACCGGCCCGGTCGGCGTCTTGTCGCCGTCGCGCAGCAGGTAGCCCTCGCCGATCAGGGTGCTGGCGATGTGTGCGAGCGGGGCCAGGTCTCCGCTGGCGCCGAGTGAGCCGATCTCCGGTACGGCGGGGGTGAGGCCCTCGTTGAGGTAGAGCGCGAGGCGCTCGAGCACCACGGGACGAACCGCGGAGTGGCCCTTCGCCAGCGCGTTCAGCCGGGCGGCGACCACGGCGCGTGCCTCGGCCTCGGCGAACAGCGGACCGACGCCGGCGCTGTGGCTGCGGACCAGGTTGGTCTGCAACTCGGTCTCCTTGGCCGTGTCGACGAGCATGTAGATCATCTCGCCGTAGCCGGTCGTCACGCCGTAGACCGGAACGTTGCTGCGGACGGTCTCCTCGAACTGCTCCCGGCTCGCGGCGGCGCGGCTGAGCACCCGCTCGCCGAGGACTACCGGCACGTGCTCCTCGGCAACCTGGCGCACCTGCGGCACGTCGAGCGTCTCGCCGTTCAACTCGACTCGGACATCGGTTTCCACCGTGGTCATGTGATGCTCCCGATTGGTGTGGGGAAAGAACGCCTGGTTGCGCATCGATGCCATCACCGGCGCGATAGCCGTCGCACCTCTTCGCTTGCCCTGGTGCCGGCCTGGTGTTCACGTGCTGCCGCGGACGGCACCGACGAAGATGCACCCGCCGGCCGTGGTCGCCGAGCATGAAGGCACTGACCCGGCCGCCCGCTCCACCGGGCCACCGCCGAGGCGCAGGCCCTGCTGGACGTAGGCCGGAAGGACGCCGCATGATCAACGTGTTTCAGCCGAGTGTGGGTGCCGAGGAGCTCGCGGCGGTCGGCGAGGCATTCGACAGCAACTGGCTGGGCTACGGCCCTCGGACGCGGGAGTTCGAGCGCGCCTTCGGTGAGCACCTCGGCGTACCGCCGGAGACGTTGCTTTTCCTCAACTCGGCCACCTCGGCGCTGGGGCTGACCGCCAGGCTGCTCGAGTTCGGTCCGGGCGACGAAGTCGTGGTGCCCTCGGTGAGCTTCGTGGCCAACGCCAACACGATCGCCGCCTCCGGCGCCCGGGTGGTGTTCTGCGACGTCGACCCGCACACCCTGAACCCGTCGGTGGCGGACATCGCCGCCTGCCTCACCCCGCGCACGAAGGCGGTGACGATCCTGCACTACGGCGGTCACCCGGGGGAGGTCGTGGGGATCGCCGAGCTGTGCCGCGAGCGCGGCATCCCGCTCGTCGAGGACGCCGCCTGCGCGGTCTATTCCCAGGTGGCGGGGAAGGCGTGCGGCACTTTCGCCGACGTCGGCATCTGGAGCTTCGACTCACGCAAAATCATCACCACCGGCGACGGCGGCATGATCTATCTGCGCGATCCGGAGATGGCCCGGCGCGCCCACCGCCTGGCTTACCACGGCATGCAGGACCGCGGCGCCTTCGCGGCGATGGCCCGCGACCCGCGCCGCTGGTGGGATCAGACCATCCACGAGGTCGGCCAGCGGCTCATCGGAAACGACATGACCGCGGCCATCGGCCAGGTCCAGCTGCGCCGCCTGCCCGGCTTCGTGGCGCGCCGCCGCGACATCTGCGCCGCCTACGACCGGGCGCTTGCGGGCCTGCGGGGCGTGCGGCTCTGCCCGCAGCCGCCCGAGGAACACCGGTCCACGCACTACTTCTACTGGGTCCAGGTGGATCCGGCGCTGCGTGACGGCATCGCCGAGGAACTGCTGGAGAACGGCGTCTACACGACATTCCGTTATCCACCGCTGCACCGCGTTCCGCTGTACGGCTCGGACGCCCGCCTGCCCGGCACCGACGCCGCCGCCGCGACGACCCTTCTGCTGCCCCTGCACCAGTCACTCACCGACGCCGAGGTCGAGCAGGTGGCCTCGCTGTTCCGCACGGCGGTCGAACGGCGCACCCCGGCCGTGGCGGTCTGAGCGGACAAGCCGGCGCGCCGCGACCGCTGAGCGCCCGTCACTCACCATGGGAGGCATCATGACCATCGGCACCGGAACGGTCACCGAATGCACGGCCTGCCGGATCTGCGGCAACCGCAATCTGGTGCCGGTGCTGGACCTGGGGATGCAGGCACTCACCGGCATCTTCCCCCGGCCCGGCGAGGACGTACAGATCGCCCCACTGGAGCTTGTGCGGTGTGACCTGGGCGGCTGCGGACTCCTGCAGATGCGGCACACCGCCGACCTGTCGCTGATGTACGGCGAGCATTACGGCTACCGCTCCAGCATCCGCCCCTTCATGATCAATCACCTGAACGGCAAGGTGGCCGCCCTTACCGGCCTGGTCGAGTTGAGTCCGGGCGACCTGGTGCTCGACATCGGTAGCAACGACGGGACCCTGCTCAAGGCGTACCCGTCGCACGTCACCCGGGTGGGCGTCGATCCGACCGGCGAGAAGTGGCGCCAGTACTACCCGGACGACATCGCCCTGATCTCCGACTTCTTCACCAGGGACGGCTTCACCGAGCGGTACGGCGACCGCAAGGCGAAGATCGTCACCGCGATCGCGATGTTCTACGACCTGCCCGACCCGCTGGGCTTCATGACCGAGGTGCGCGACATCCTGGCCGACGACGGCGTGTGGATGATCGAGATGAGCTACGCGCTGCCGCTGCTGGAGATTCCCGCGTACGACGCGATCTGCCACGAGCACCTGGAGTACTACCAGCTGCGCCAGATCGAGTGGATGGCGGCACGGGCCGGGCTCACCCTGACCACCGCCGAGATCACCGACGTGAACGGCGGCAGCCTCTGCGTCACCCTGGTCAAGGACCCGTCGAAGCACCGGATCGACCACGCCGGCATCGAGCGCGTCCGGCAGCGTGAGGCGGCGCTGCGGCTCGACACCGAGCAGCCGTACGAGACGTTCGCCCGCCGCGTCGCCGAGCACCGCGACCAGGTGCGCGCGTTCTTCGACCGCTCGCGCCGGGCCGGCCTGCACACCGTCGGGTACGGCGCGTCGACAAAGGGCAACGTGATCCTCCAGTACTGCGGCCTGACCACCGACGACCTGCCGTGCATCGGCGAGGTCAGCGAGGAGAAGCACGGCGCGGTCACCCCGGGCACCGGAATCCCGATCGTCTCCGAGGAGGAGGCCAAGTCCCGCCGCCCCGACCAGTTGTTCGTGCTGCCCTGGGTGCACCGGCAGGGCTTCCTCGAACGGGAGCGGGAGTTCGTCGCCGCCGGCGGGAAGCTCGTCTTCCCACTGCCCTCGCTGTCCGGGCCGATCTGATGCGACCCGGGTTCCTCGCCTCGGCGCTCGTCACCGACGGGCCTGTCGACGCCGACCTGTTCCTGAAGCAGCGGTCTGCCTCCGCCACGTACGAGGTGACGGAGGTGCCGCTGTCGGCGCTGCCCGAATGGCGGCTGACGGACCGGCTGGCGCACACCTCGGGTCGCTTCTTCAGCGTGGAGGGCCTCGCGGTCCGCACCAACTTCGGTCCCGTGCCCGCCTGGCACCAGCCGATCATCGTGCAGCCCGACATCGGCATCCTGGGCATCCTGGTCAAGCGGTTCCACGGCGTGCCGCACTTCCTCATGCAGGTCAAGATGGAGCCCGGCAACAGCAGCCTGGTGCAGTACGCCGCGACCGTGCAGGCCACGCAGAGCAACTACCAGCGCGTGCACGGTGGGCGGCCCACCCCGTACCTGGAACACTTCCTGCGCCCCTCGCGCGGCCGGGTGCTGGTCGACCGGCTGCTCTCCGAACACGCGTCGTGGTACCTGCACAAACGGAACCGCAACATGATCGTCGAGATTCCGCCGGACGTGGACGTGCCGCGCCTCGACGACTTCGCCTGGCTCACCCTCGGGCAACTTCGGGCACAGCTGGCCGCCGGCCACGTGAACATGAACGCCCGTACGGTGCTGGCCTGCATCTCCTACGCCGGCAACGGGCCGGACCCCGAGGACGACTTCCACGCGGCCGTGGTCGCCTCGCACCGCCGCAGCCGCTCGGACGCCGACCTGGCCGACGCCATGACCTGGCTGATCGACCAGAAGGAGCTCTACACGCTCGACGTCCACCGCACCGCCCTGTCCGGCCTGGACGGCTGGATCGCCGACGACGAGGGCATCCGGCACCGCGACGGCGGCTACTTCCGCGTCGTCGGCCTCAAGATCACCGCGACCAGCCGCGAGGTCACCAGCTGGACCCAGCCGATGCTGGAGCCGGTGCCCGGCAACCTGGTCGCGTTCCTCTGCCGGCGCCGGGGCGGCGCGCTCGAGTTCCTGGTCCAGGCGTTGGTGCAGCCCGGCTTGACGGACCGGCTGGAGCTGGCCGCCAGCATCCAGCTGGCCCCCGGTTACTACCGCACCCCGTCCGATCTTCCCCCGCTGGTGGAGTATCTCTCCGCCCCGGTGTCACAGGTCCGGCACAGCTCGGTGCAGTCGGAGGACGGCGGCCGCTTCCTGCGGGCCGACACCCGGCACGTGGTCATCGAACTGCGGCCCGGCCAGGAGGTGGACGTGCCGCCCACCCACCGCTGGATGACACTGGGCCTGCTGGACCGCCTGGTGTCGGCGGGCTACTACGTGAACGTCGAGGCCCGCAGCCTGATGGCCTGCCTTCTCTAGGAGTCGCGTGGACTTCCTCCTGATCGGCCGGTCGCGCTTCGCGCAGCGGCGGGTCCTGCCCGCCGCCGCGGCGCTTCCCTTCGATTCGATCACCGTGGTGAGCCGCCGGGACGGCACGCACTGGCGTACCCTGACCGGCCGCAGGCCCGGCCTGGTCTACATCTCCCTGACCAACGGCGAGCACGCCGAGGCCGTCGCGTGGGCCCTGCGGTCGGGACACCACGTGGTGGTCGACAAGCCCGCGTTCCCGACCCTGACCGAGGCGCGGTCGGCCGTCGCACTGGCCCGGCGGTCGTCGCTGGTCCTGGCCGAGGCGACCTGCTACTCGTACCATCCGATGTTCGCCTGGGCGGGCGCGCTGGACGCGACGTTCACCAAGGCCGTCGCGGTCTTCACCCCGCCGGTGCCCGCCACCGACTTCCGCCGTGACCGTTCGCGGGGTGGCGGAGCCCTGCTGGACACCGGCCCCTACCTCGCGTCCCTGGGCCGGGTCCTGTGGGATGCCGAGCCCGACCGCCTCCAGGTCATCGTCGGCGACCGTGCCCCCGACGGCCTGGAACTCGCCTACAGCGTGCTGGCCGGTTATCCGGGCGACCGCACGCTCGTCGGCCAGTTCGGTTTCACGACGGGCTACCGCAACGCCCTCCACCTGCTGGGCCCCGGCGTCGGTGTGGACTTCGAGCGCCCGTTCTCGGCGCCGCCGGACCTCTCCCCCACCGTGCGGGTGGACGTCGGGGGCACGTCCGAGTCGCACCGGCTCCCGCCGGCCGACAGCATGCTCCTGTTCCTGGACCGGGTGCTGGCGGCCGTCCGTTCGGGTTCCCGGGAGTTCGACGAGCCGCTTCTCAGCGACGCCCGGACCCGGGATCAGCTCGCCCGCGCCGCCGACCTCGATCTCGCCACGAGAACGGTTCAGCCTGGTGGAACGGGCGGTTGACCGACCGGCGGGCCCGGTTGAGCGCTGTCAGGGGCTCGTCTCGCTCGCGTCGCAGACGGCGTAGCGATGCATCGTGACGCCCTGCTTGAACGACCGCTGCTCGATCAGGTCGAGGTCGATGGGCATGTCGTAGTCGTCGAAGAGCGGCCGGCCGTAGCCGAGGATCGCCGGGTGGGTGAAGAGCAGCAGCTCGTCGAGCAGCCTCGCCCGCAGCAGCTGCGTGGCCAGCGTCGCGCCGCCCACCCCGAGAGTACCGGGGGTGGTGGCGCGGAGGTCGGCGAGCTGCTCGATCGCGTCGTCACCGCCGATGATCCGGGTGCTGTGGTCGGCGTGGCGGCGGGTGCGGGACACCAGCACCTTGGGCGCGGCGGTCCAGATCTCGCCGTACTCCCGCAGGAAGTCCGGCAGCGACTCGTCCCCCCGCGCGCGTGGCCAGTACTCCTCCATGATCTCGTACATGACGCGACCCTGGACCATGATCGAGAGTGCGCGCGCCCGCGCGTTGAACTCCCGGTGCAGCTCCTCGTCGATGCGCAGCCACTCGCCGGCGCCGTTGTCACCCGGCACCTGCTCGATCCGGAGGTCGAGGGACACGTTCATCCAGTACACGAAGCGGCCCATCATCGCCTCTTCCCGGTAGCGGTTGCGTTCCGCAACCACTATATGTAGAGCGACATACCTGTCAAGGAGGAAGCGTGCAACAACGATCCGGGTGTCCGATCAACGCCGCCGTCGAGTTGCTCGGCGACCGGTGGTCGATGCTCGTGCTCCGCGACGTCATCTTCGGCGACCGACGATACTTCAGGGCGCTGCTCACCGGATCGGTCGAGGGCATCGCGTCGAACATCCTCGCCGACCGCCTGGTGCGGCTGGTCGAGGCGGGGATCCTCACCCGCGGCACCGCGGCGCGGGGGCAGCGCGCTCTCTACAGCCTCACCGAGAGTGGCATCCAGACCCTGCCGATCCTCTACGCCCTCGGCGACTGGGGGCTCGACTGGCGCCGCGGCGACGACGCGCTCCGCAGCCGACAGCAGTTCATGCGCGACGCGGGCCCGGCGTTCCTCGACGAACTCATGGACGAGCTCCGGGTACGCCACCTGGGCGCGCCGCCGAGCCCGCGGCACGGCCCCGGCGCCTTCGAGCGCCTCGAAGCCGCGTACGCCGCCGAGCGGGAACGCACCGCAGGCGAGAGCGTGACGGGTACGCCGGCGGGCCGGTGAGCCGGCCCCGGCCGGCCGGGGCGGTGGCCGTCTCCGGCGGGATCACACGACGCAGCCGGTGCGCCTGCTCTCGCAGAGCGCACCGGCTGCGTCAGGCGACGGCACGGACCGGCTCATGTCCGGCGCGCCACCGGTTCGGGTGGGACCCGGCCGGCCCTACATCAACGGATTCGCACCGCGCGGCCGGGCGGTGAGTTCCTCCAGCGTCCGCTCCAGCAACAGATGCGGGTCCTGGGTCGCGACCTGGCCGAGACCCGGCGGGCAGCGGTCCCAGCCGAGCAGCCGCTGCACCTCCTCCGGCAGGGTCTGCACTGTCTCCCGCGGGACCGCGAGGTACTGGTTCTCCTCCTGCCGCAGGTTACCCAGGTCGAGCGCGACGGAGAGGCTCATCCGCGAGGAGTCAGTGGTGTTGGCGCCGCCGCCGTGGTAGACGCCGCCCGGCCAGAGCAGCGCGGAACCGGCGGGCATGACGGCCGGGACCGTCTCGGCGTACGTCGGGGCCCGCTCGTCGTCCCAGTGGTGACTGCCGGGGATGACCAGGGTCGCGCCGTTCGCCGCGGTGAAGTCCGTCATGGCCAGCATCAGCTGCAGCCGGCACGGCGGGCCCGGATGCCGCCACAGGTGCATCGCGTCGTCGCGGTGCAACGGCTGCCGTCCCTGCCCCGGGTCGATGCGGATCGCCTGGGTGAAGCTGACCTGGATGTTCGGCGTCACCTCCATCCGGACCTTGCCGATCCACATGTGCGTGGGGTGTTGCAGCAGGCGCCGGGCCGCACCGAGGTACTGCGGCTGGGTGACCACTGTGGACATGTGACGCGGCGACCAGTGGAACAGGCTGGACAGCCGCTTGGTCTTCTGCCCGTCGTAACCACTCTCGCTGTAGCCGGCCGCATCGAGGCCGGACTCGAGGTCCGCCCGGAGCCCGGCGAGGGTCTCGCCGTCGACGAAGTCCTCGACGATCACCGCCCCGTCGCGTTCCAGGATCGCCACGACGTCGTCCAGCGGAGCGGCCGGGGTGACGTGGGTCAGGTCGGCCATCCCCGTCACCCCTCGACGCGGGCCAGGATGTTACGGGTCAGGGTCTCCAGATCCGGGTCCTCGAACAGGTCCCCGATGTCGAGAGTGACACCGAGCTGCTCCTCGACCGCCGCGGCGATCTGCACGGCGGCGATGGACTGCCCGTTGAGTTCGAAGAACGTGCCGGACCGATCGCCCAGGACATCCGTCCAGATGGCCGCGACCCGTTCGGCGATGTCCGCGGTGGCCGGCTGCTGCTGAGTGGTCATGTCGCTCCTCCTGGCAGGAGATCAGAGGTACTGGGTGTTGGGGGCGAGCCCGCAGGCCACCCGCCCGTACAGTTCGAAGTTGGTGTCGGGATGCATGATCGCGTGCAGGTTCAGCGCCTTGATGTCGCGCTCGATGCGCTGGATCGGCACGTCGAGCTGGAGCGAGCTTCCGCCGCTCGCACCGGCCAGCAGGTCGACTGCCTCCTTGGCGCGCAGGCACGCGGCGCCCAGGTCGAGCCGGGCCTGGACCCGCTCCTCGATCGTCCACGGTTCGCCGGTGGCCGCCTTCGCGTCGATCCGGTCGGCGGTGCGCAGGATGTGGAAGCCGGCCTCGTCCACCCGGAGCGTCGCGCCGGCCACCTGGAGGTGGGTCAGCGGCGCGGCGCTCTGCTCGTCGTAGTCGGTGTAGGTGATCTTGCGGCCCGGCAGCCGGGTGAGGAACGCGTCCCGCGCCGCCTGCGCCAGCCCGTAGGCGACGGCGCCCACAGTCATGCAGGCGATCGGCATGAACGGGGCCCGCCACATCGGCGCCGAGGGGTCCTGCTGCAGCGGGTGCGCCCCGCCGATCACCGGACCCATCGGCAGCACCCGGTCCTCGGGCACGAAGACGTTGTCCGCCACGGTGGAGACGCTGCCCGAGCCGCGCATGCCGGTGGTGTGCCAGTCGTCGATGACCTGCAGCTCGCTCATCGGGACGAGGACCATGACGGGCTCGAACTGGCCGTCCGGGGTGGGCCGGACGGCGGCGTTGACGTTCCAGTCGCTCTGCAGGCAGCCCGTGTTGAACGACCACTTGCCGTTGACCCGGTAGCCACCGTCGACCGACGTCGCCATGGCGGTCGGGCTGAGGATGCCGCTGATCCGCACGTCCGGATCGGCGAACACCTCCGCGCGCACGGAGTCGGGGAACAGCCCGACCATCCAGCTGCTGATCAGCCAGACGGACGCGGTCCAGGCCGCGGAGCCGTCGCCGCGCGCGAGTTCGGCCAGCACCTCGGCGACGGTCCGCATGTCGGACTCGTAGCCGCCGTAGCTCCGCGGGACCCGCATGCGCAGCAGGCCGGAGCCGCCCAGCGCTTCGAGCGTCTCGATGCTGAGCCGCCGCTGCTCCTCCGACGCCTGTGCGTTGTTCCGCAGCAGCGGGCCGAGCTCGGCCGCACGCCGCAGCAGCTCCGCTCGTGGCAGCGTGGTGACTGTGTCCATTGATTCTCCTCGAGTCCGAACGCCGTTAGGTGTGACTCTGGCCGCTCAGGTCACCGCGGCGCATCTCCTGAGCTGCTGTCTTGTCCGTCGGCCGGGGCCGGCGGCTGGTCCAGTCCGGTCAGCCGGCGGCGGTCGACCTTGCCCGTCTCGTTGCGCGGCAGCGCGTGCGGCACAACCCGGAACGTCATCGGCAGCATCACGTCACCGAAGCGCTGCCGCATGTGCGCGCGCCACCGTGCCGGGTCCGGCCCCTCCCGCGGCACGACGTACGCGGTCAGCCTGGTGACGATGCCGTCGGCACCGGTCACGGCGAGCACGGCGCACTCGGCGATGGAGCCGTGCTCGAGCAGAATCGACTCGATCTCGGCCAGTTCCAGCCGATGCCCCTGGATCTTCACCTGCTGGTCCCGGCGGCCCCGGAACTCCAGCAGCCCGTCGTCGCGGCGCAGGCCCAGGTCGCCGGTCCGGTACCAGGGCCCCGGCCCACGGCCGGGCACAGGGCGGAAGGCCGGCCCACCGGCGTCGTCGCCGAGATAGCCCGGGGTCACGTACGGACTGCCGACCACGATCTCACCCACCACTCCGGGCGGACAGTCGCGGTCCCGCTCGTCGAGGACCAGCACGTCCCGGCCGGGGATCGGCCGCCCGATGGGCACGGTGCCCCGGAACCCGCGTGGAATCCGGTGCCAGGTGGCGGCGACCGTCTCGGTCGGGCCGTAGATGTTTGCCAGGGCCATCCGGGGCGCCGCGGCCTGGAATCCCTGGACCAGGCTTTCCGGCACTGCCTCGCCCATGAGCAGCAGGCGACGCAGGAGCAGGGGCACCCGGGACCGCTCGGTGCTCTCGGTCAGCAACTGGCGGGCGAAGCTGGGCACGGTCTGCAGGACGTCGATCCGCTCCGCCGACAGCCAGGCGAGCAGGCGGCCGGGGTGGGCGCGGATCGGGTCGGGCACCGGGCAGAGCACCGCGCCGGCCACCAGCGTCGCGAACGTCTCGCACAGCGCGGGGTCGTGGTCCGGGGCCACCCACTGCGCCACCCGTACGCCCGGAGCCAGTCCGAACTCGGTGGCGAACCAGGTACTGAACTGCGCCAGTGCGGCATGCGTCTGTGGCACGCCCTTGGGCCGGCCGGTGGAACCCGAGGTGTGCGCGAGGTAGGCCCAGGCCCCGGGCGGAACGGACGGCTCGGTCGCGGTCGCGTCGGGCAGGGCTGTCACATCGATCTGCGGTACACCGGTGCGCCCGGTGTGCCAGTCGCTCAGCTCGTCGCCGGCACCGCCGGTCAGCACGGCGGCCGGGCGCACCGCGTCGAGGATGGCGCGACCGCGCTCGCCGGCCGCCCCGGTGCCGGACCACAGCAGCACGGCGCCGGCGCGCAGCACCCCCAGCAGCGCCGCGTACCGGTCCGGTCCGGCCGGTACCCGTACGGCGACCGGGCGACCGGCGAAGCCGGCCAGCGCGGCGGCGATCCGTGCGGCGTGCCGGTCGAGGTCGCGCGCGGAGACGGCCTCGTCTCCCCACGAGATGGCGGTGGCTTCCGGCGCCGCCTCGGCGCGGCGCCGGACGAGCAGGTGCACCGGCGCGCCCGGCGCGAGAACGGGTGCGGTCATGGCGGAGTCCTCCACTTCAGGTCCGGCCTCCGGATCTGAAGTCTGGCCCGCCGTGCCGGGGAAGGTCCTCTTCCCGCGTGCCCGCCTGCGGACGGTCCGGGGCAAGCGAGGAGATGCGACAGCTGCTGACGGCGCAGAGCATGAGAACCCTATGAATATCCCCGGCGCCGACCTGAGGTGGCAGGACTGATGCATGAATCAGCCGACAAGATCACAATCAAGCTCTGGCTGAACCGCTGGCCGATGTGGCAACAACTCGTCGACCCGGTCCGGAGACAGGCGGAGGAGTTCAACCGCAGGCATCCGCAGTACCGGGCCGTCGTCGAGGCCGTCAACGTGGGCGCCTTCCCCCGGGAGATGGCCCGGGCCGCACGCGAGGGCACGGCGCCGCACATCGCCTCGTACCAGTACACGTATCTCCAGGAGGTTCAGGACCTCCGCGACCCGGAGGGACGGCCGTTCTTCACCTCGGTGACCGAGGCGGTGGGCGGGCGGGACGAGATCCTCGGCGAGCCGGTGGTCCTCGACGACATCGTGGCCAACATGCGCGCTTACCACACGTTCGGCGGCGAGCTGCGGTCGATGCCACGTAACACCTCCACTCTCCTGCTCTACTCCAACATGGACGCGCTGCGCGCGGCCGGGATCACCGAGCCGCCGGCCACCTGGTCGGAGGTGGAGGCCGCCTGCGCCGCCGTCGCCGGCCGGAACGGCGCGCGCCGTGGCGGGATCACCTGGCCCAACTTCGGCTGGCTGTTCCAGCAGTCTGTGGCCCAGCAGGGCGGGCTGACCGCCGACCACGACAACGGCAGGTCGGGGCGCAGCGAGAAGGTGCACTACACGTCCCCGGAGATGCTGGCCTACGCGACCTGGTGGCGGGACCTGCACCGGGCCGGCCACTACCTCTACACCGGCAAGTCGTCGGACTGGTGGGGCTGCATGGAGACGTTCGCCGCCGGGGACACGGCGATGATGATCAGCACCTCGGTCGAGGCCGGTCCCATCGTCCGGGCGGCCCGGCGGGCCGGGTTCCACGTGCAGGCGAGCCCGATGCCGTACAACGAGCGGGCCGGCTACTCGGGAAGCGTCATCGCCGGCGAGTCGCTGTGGCTGCGCGACGGGCTGGACGAGCGGACCCGGGACGGCGCGCTGGCCCTCATGCAGTTCCTGAACAGCCCGCGCAACGCCCGCGCCGTCTATGACCACGGGCGGGCGTTCGTCCCCTCCACCGAGGCGTCGATCGCCCTGCTCGCCAGCGAGGGTTGGTACGACCGGAACCCGCACGAGCGGGCCGCCGTCGACCAGCTCCGGGCCAGTCCCGACTCCCCCGCCACCCGGGGGGCGGTGATGGGCAACTTCCTGCCCGTCCAGAGCACGGCCGTGCAGGCCATGCACGACGTGCTGGTCGGCGGCGCGGACCTGGTAGCGCGGTTCAGCCAGGCCAACGACCAGGCTCAGCAACTGCTCGACGAGTACGCGCGTCGGGTGGACTCGGGCGCCGCCAACGACGGCCAGGCCCCGCAGGCGCTGCCGCAGTCGGAGCCGGAGCGGCTCCGGCTCGGCGCCTGACCGACAGTCGCGGTCGGCGAACCAGCCGCTGCCTTCCCGAGTGGAAGGCAGCGGCTGGCGCCTTTTCCGGGCCGTGCCCCGGCCCTCACCGGAGGGCGCCCCCTGAGCCGCACGCGACGCCGCACCGGTGTGTGCGGCGCACGCCCACAGCCGGGCCGCACCGTCCGGCCGGGAGACGGGGACGCACCGGGCGGTGACACGCATCCGTGTCACCGCCCGGTGCGTCCCGGCCGGTCGCCGTCAGCCGGCGGACGGTGTCCGCGGCCGGCGACGCCGGCCTGACCCCGGCGCCGCGATCACCGTCACCGGTGCTCGCGCCGCAGCCGCATCTGGGTGTACGCGCGGTTGGCCATGGTGGTGAGCAGCACGGCGGAACTGACGTGCGTACGGCCGGTGGAGAGGTCCCGCCAGACCCGTTCGAGGCGCTCTCCCTCCCGTACGGAGGTGCTGCCGCCGGTCGGCTGGATGATCTCGTCGACGGCCCGCCAGGCCAGTGACGTGGCCTCTCGGCAGGTCAGCGCGATCCGCAGGTCCTCCTCGGCGGTGAACGCACCGACCGGCTGCTCGGACAGCTCGTGCCAGCGCCGGGCCGTGGCGAGCACGAGCGTCTCGGCGGCGTCGATCATGCTGCTGGCCTGCCCGTACCAGAGCTGGAAGTCCGGGTCCTCCACCCGGGGCGGGAACGGCGGCAGGATCGTGGGCCGGGAGAACATCAACTCGGTGTACGCGTCGAGCGCGCCCTGGCACATGCCGACCGCGATGTGTGCGCCCTCCAGGGCCATCGAGCTGGCCGGCGCACCGCCGTACTGCGGGTGCTCGTGCAGGTCACGCCCGGGGGTGCCACCGGTGACCGAGATCTCGTTGAAGTCCAGCTCCAGGCCGAAGTGGCCGGGGATGTGCCCGTCGGAGATCCGGATGCTGTGCGACCCGCTGCCCTTGAGGCCGAGCTGCCAGCCCCAGTCGTCGAGCATCTCCCACTGGTCGCGGGGCGCGATGAACAGCAGCGGGCGCGGCGGCTGCCCCTCCTCGATGATCATCGTGTTGCCGATGAGGTGGGTCGCGTACGGCGCGCCGGAACAGTACTTCCAGACGCCGTTCAGGATCCAGCCGCCGTCCGCCGCGCGCCGGGCCGTGCCGTGCGGGGCGTTGACGAGCGGTGCGATGAAGTCACGATCCTTGAAGATCTCGGCCTGCGCCTTCTCGCCGAACATGGTGCCGACGAACAGCGAGTGCGCCGCGCCCAGGCAGTACATCCAGCCGGTCGACGCGCAGGCACGGGTCAGGATCATCACGACCTGCAGGAAGGTGTCGAAGCCGAACTCGTAGCCGCCGTAGCGCTTAGGCACCGTGATGCGGTAGAGGCCCGCGTCCCGGAACGCCCGGTGGGTGTCCTCGGCGTAGTACGTTCGCTCCTCGGTCTCCCGCTGGCGGGCCACCAGGGTGGACCCCAGAGCCCTGGCCCGCTCGATCAGCACGGCCGGGGTGACGTCGGGCTCGGATGACAGGGCCGCGCCCTGCACGTCGTTCGCGGTGACGGTCATGGGTCAGCCTCTCAGATCGCCGCGTCCGGGTCGGCCGCCATCTCGGCGATCACGCCGAGGTATCCGGCCACCTGCTCTTCGATCTGGGCGCGTTCGAACAGGTGGCGGCTGAAGCTGAGCCCACCGACCACTTCGGTCTTGCCCAGGTGCATCGACCAGATGATGCCGTCCGGGGTCTCGGAGCCGACCGGCTGCGGCTTGACCCGCCGCCAGATCGCCGTGTACTCGAGGTCGCCGATTCGCTTGCCCTGCATGAGGTAGGGCGGCTGGACGGCCTGGAACAGGCACGGCACCGCGTCGGGGCTCACCGAGGCCATCAGCTCGGGCGCCTCGGCGAGCACGTGCAGCAGCGGCAGCTCGTGCTTGAAGGCGCCGACGCAGGCAGTCCTGGTGCGGGTGACGACGTCCCGGAAGGAGCGGCAGTCGCGCAGGTCCACCCGGAGCGGGAGGAAGTTGAAGAACGACCCGACCGTGGCCTGGAAGCCGCGCTGGCGGCCCGGGGCGAACGTGGGCACCGTGATGTCGGTCGCCTGGGTGCGCCGGTGGACGAAGACGGCGAACGCGGCGAGCAGCACCATGAACGGCGAGCTGAGCGTCTCCCGGGCCAGCCGGGACACCTCGGTGCTGAGGTGCTCGTCGGTGGTGAAGCGGTGGTAACTCGTCGCCGGGGCCTGCTCGTTGCGGTGCGTCGGCTCGACCAGGATCCGGGCGCCGCGCAGCGTCTCACGCCAGTAGGCACGTGCGGCCGCCACCGTCGGCCCCGCGGCCTCCTCCTGCTGCGCGGAGACGTAGTCGCGGTACTGGGTCGCCTCGGGCAGCCGCGGCTCGTCCCCGGCGACGCGCGCCGCGTAGCACTCCGCCAGGTCCCGCAGGATCACCTGGAGCGACCAGACGTCCGCGGCGCTGTGGTGGGTGCAGAGCACCAGCACCGAGTCCTGCTCGTCGAAGCGGCCGAGCACGGCCCGCATCAACGGAACCTCGTCGATCGGGAACGGCCGGGTCTCCATCTCGATCATGAGTTCCTCGGCGCGCTGGTCCCGGTCCACGCCGGGCGAGCCGTCCAGCTCCACCTCGCGCAGCTCGGGCGGCCGGGCGGGCAGCACGCTCTGGGTGCCGCCGCCGTTCTCCAGGTGCAGCACCGTACGCAGCGCCTCGTGCCGTTGCACCACGTCGGCCAACGCCCGGCGCAGGACCTGCCCGTCGACGCGTCCGTGGATGCGCCACCCGCCGACCTCCACGTAGTGCGGCCCGAACGGCCCGGCCTCGAAGCCCTGGGCGAACATGCAGAGGAACTGCTGCTGCAGCGAGAGCGCGCTGGGCGCCTGCGGAGCTTCCGGAGTGATGGTCATGGGAACTTCTCCTTACTGGAGGTTGATGCCGGCGTCGTCGAGGGCGTCGAGCAACGTGCCGCGCGCCAACTCGTCGGCGACCGACTGGACGTCGTCGGCCAGGTAGCGGTCGTCGGCGAGGGTGGGCACCAGCGACCGGACGGTGCTGTAGGTGACCCGGGCAGCCGGGCTGAGGCGGTCGAGGCGCCCGGAGACGTCCACCGCCGCAGCGGCGGCGAGGAGCTCCAAAGCGAGGATGAGGAAGTTGTTGCCCAGGACCCGCCGGCAGTTACAGGCGGCGACCAGCCCCGCACTGGCCCGGTCCTCGTCGTCGTCACCGGGCGGGCCGCCGGTGCTGGCCGGACCGATCGTCCGGTTCTCCGCGACCAGCGCGGTGGCCCGGTACCGCGTGCCGGCGGAGCCGGGACCGCCCTTGATCAGGCTCTCCGGCAGGCCGTCGTCGACGCGCCGGTGGAGCAGCCGGCTGCTGCGCCGGGCGGAGGACGCGCCGAGCCGGGCGAGCGCGATGGTCAGGAAGTCCATCACGAAGGCGACCGGCTGGCCGGTGGGCACGTCCCGGTCCGGTGGGAACAGCGCACTGTCGTCGGCCGAGTTGAGTTCGATCTCGAGCGTGCGCGTGGCGTGCCCGAGGGTGTCCCGGACCGCGCCGATCACCTGCGGGACGCAGGGCCACGAGTAGGCCTGCTGGAGAACGACGTCGGCGCCGAACACGGCCCCGTCGCCGTTGCCGCCCGTCATCCTGGCGGCCACTCGCCGACGGCGGTCCGCGTGGTCGCTGATCAGCCTGCTGCCGCCGGTCAGCGCACGCATGTTGGCGGCGCTGGCGATCTGGCCGGCGTGCGGGCGGGCCTCATGGCCGGCCGCCTGGAACGGGCTCGGCGAGCCTTGCAGCACCTCGACGACCAGCGCCGCGGCGATCTCGGCGTGCCGTGCCTGCGCCAGCGCGTGCTCGGCCACCAGGGCGGCCACGCCCGTCATGGCCGAGGTGCCGTTGAGCAGCGCCAGGCACTCCTTGACGTCCAACCGCAGCGGCTCGATGCCCAGCGAGCGCAGCACCGGCCCGACCGGCGTCCGCACCCCGTCCCGCAGCAGGTGCCCCTCGCCGAGCAGCGTGCCGACCATGTGGGCCAGCGCGGCCCGGTCCCCGTCGGCGCCCAGCAGTCCGGTCTCCGGCACGGCCGGCGTCAGACCCTCGTTGAGGTGGAGCGCGAGACGTTCGAGCACCACGGGCCGAACCGCCGACGGCCCCTTGGCGAGGGCGTTCAGTCGTGCGGTGGTCACGGCCCGCGCCTCGGGCTCGCCGAGCAGCGGTCCCACGGCGGCGCTGTGACCGCGTACCAGGCCGGTCCGCAACTCGGTCTCGTCGGTCGCTTCGGTGAGCAGGCGGACCATCTCGCTGTAGCCGGTGGCCACCCCGTACACCGGGAGGTGCTGCCGCACGGTCTGCTCGACCTGCTGCCGGCTCACGGCCGCGCGCTCCAGCACCCGGGTGCCGAGCGCGACCGGCACGTGGTCCTCGGCGATCCGGCGCAGATCGGGAAGGCCGAGCGTCGCGCCGTCGAGAGCGACGTGGACGCCGGTACCGACCGTGGTCATGACGCTCCCTCCTGGTGTGGCGAAACGGATGGTCACTGTCCCGGCTGCCGGGCCGCGTCCGATTGGCGGAGGAGTGACGCCGGTCAGGCGGCGCTGCGCTCGAATTCCGGCTGGGTGTCCCGCTCCTCGCTCATCCGCTCCATCGCGTACTTGCGTGCGTCGAGCAGGGCGAGCAGGACCGGCGGGTCCAGGTCGCGGGCCGGCCGCAGTTCGAGATCCGCCATGATCGTCGAGTCGGCCCGTACCGTGAAAGGGCCGTAGGTGGCGACCGACACGGGCCGGTCGGCGATGTCCGTCCCGGTTCCGGCTCCGTCCAGCGACACCGACTGCGCGAGCAGGTACCAGGTGCCGACGGGCACCGAGTTGAAGACGACCCGGCCGGGTTGCTCCAGCACCGCGCAGCGCGCCGGTCGGCCCTCCGGGATCCGGTGGGCGAACATGCCCAGGAAGATCACCGCGTCGTCCGACTCGGGCAGCCGCAGCCGGCAGGACAGCCGGGCGTTCGATCGGCGGCTCGCGCTGTCGGTGGCGGCCTGGATGGCGGCGGCGTAGCCGGCGCGGCGGCGGTACACGGTCGGCGACATGCCGACGCTGCGGCTGAAGCGCGAGCTGAACGTGCCGACGCTGTTGTACCCGACCCGTACGCTGATGTCCGCGACGTTCATCGACGTGGAGACAAGCAGCTGCTTGGCCTTCTGCAGGCGCAACGCCGACAGGAAGCGGCCGGGCGAGACGCCGGTGAACCGCTGGAAGATCCGCGTGAAGTGGAACTTGCTGAACATCGCGGCGCGAGCCAGGTCGTCGACGGTCAGCTCATCGCCCAGCCGCTCGTGCATGGCTTCGATCGCCCGTAGCACGGCCCGTTCGGCAACGTCCTGCATGGTCTCCCCCTCATGACAGTTGACGAATCTAGAGTGGCAGCGCAATTCTGACGACAATTTACGGTCGCCTGGACAGCGACATAAAAATAATCGCCCAAATTGCTCTCGGGACAGCGTTACCATCGATCGATGTGGAACTCTTTGATCCCCGGAGACAGGCTAGCCGACCCCCTGTGGGCGATCAATACCCTCCACTTACCACCCGGGTACGCAGCGCACACGTGAAGTAGTTCTGGATATTGAAACTATCTGCTGCCGCCGGAATCCGCAGCCCAGGGCACATCTGCCGGAATGGATACTGATACTCGCCGATGCTTGAACCTAAAATCGACACCGTCGATGCAGCATTCATTCATGAAGTGCTCGAATACGGACGTTCTACACCATTAGCAGCCGGTCCGCCGACTCTTCTCAGAAACGACTTCGCCCGCCTGGACAGACCAGGCCACACTGGCATTACAAATCGACACAGGACGGTCAGCAGCCGACACCCCGCCCGCGCCCGCCGGCCCGAACCACCCACCCACGACGCCGGCCGCGCGTCGACCGCCGGACGACCCCTGGCAGGCCCCGGACGCCGCGCACCCCGCTTCACCCCCGGCCCGAGCACTCCGACCTGCGGTCGGCCCACCCGGTGGTCCGCCGCGGCAAGCCGACCCCGGACCACCACACCCGGTCACGGCGCACGCCGCGGCCCTGGATGAAGCAGGGCGAGGGCGCCAACCTCGTCACGCACCGTAGCCGCGACGCTACCTAGCACGGACAGAGAAGACACCGGAAACGTGCCGCATCGACAATATGCATGCCCGCACAATCCATCCGCACGAGGGAGACCGTCGGCAACGCGACTCAATGAGATTCCCGCCAGCACCGTCGCGGCACCCGTGACGCACCACGCTGGGCAGCGGCCTGAGGCGCGCGCCGCCGGACTCCACCCGTCAATACTGTCCGCTAATTGACGGCCCACCTCAATCAATCGCTATTACCCGACGGTAGAAAACGGCAGTGATAATCGACTCCGGGCACCGTCGGGCCGGCGAGTTAACGATCCGCCACAGTTACGTAGTGCGACCGTAAGCGGCCTCGGCTCCGGTCGGTGCCGCTTTTGGTGTCAACCAGGGCACCCGTCTTCTTTCACACAGCCACGACATGGCCCGTCAAAGTACAATCACACCGGGCTCGCGGGACGAACTGATGCAGGGAACAGATGCCCGCGGAATATGGGGGTTTCCATGCGAATATCGGATCTGAGCAAACAGACCGGTGTACCGGTTCCCACGATCAAGTTCTACCTGCGCGAACGCCTGCTCCCGCCGGGCGAGCCGACCGGCCGCAACCAGGCCGTATACGGCGAGGCACACCTGCGTCGGCTACGACTGATCCGCGCGCTCACCACCATCGGCCAACTCGACCTCACCACGGTCCGCGCCCTCCTCACCGCGATCGGAGACGAGGCACTCCCCCTTCCCGGGCTCTTCGACGTCATCAACCGCACGCAGGTCCCGCAGGAGGATCCCCGGCCGGACAACGCCGACGTGTTGCGTGCCGCACGCGAGGACGTCGAAATCCTGATCAAGGAGCACGGCTGGCGGGTCGATCCGGAATCGCCCGTCAGCAGCCACCTGGCGCAGGTGCTGGCGGCACTGCGACAGCTGGGCTGTGACTGCGAGATGGACTTCTTCTCCCCGTACGCCGAGGCGGCTGAGCGCCTCGTCGTCCGAGAGCTCGACCTGCTCTCTCCCGAGAAGCCCAACCGGGGGGAGGCGGCCGCCCGCAGCGTCCTGCTCGAGGTCGCGCTGACCGCGATCCGCAGGATGGCTCTGGAGCACCACGTCGCCCTGCGGTTCGACTGACGGCCGCCCGCATCGTCCCGGCTCGCCCCCGCCCTCCACAACGGCAGACGCCACCCCCGGCGGGGGTGGCGTCTGCGTTTCGCGGCGGCGTCAGACCTGGGCCGACGCCTCCCTGGTCACCGCCGGCCCCGCCGCAGGATCGCCGTCGCCCGTGGCATCCGGCGTCCCGCCCGTGGGTGGGAACCGGCGCAGCACCGTGACAGCCACCACCGCCAGCATCGTGGCGATCACCGCGGAGATCCCCGCCACGCTCTGCAGCGCCGTGGTGAAGGCAGCGCGTGCGTCCTCGAGCAGGGCCGCGCCGGTGGAACTCGGGAGGCCGGCCACCGCGGCGACCGCGCCCGTGATGTTCTCCCGGGCCGTCTCGGCAACGCCTCCCGGCACGCCCGCCGGCACATCCAGCAGGCCACGGTAGATGCTCGTGCCGATGGTGCCGATCACCGCGATGCCCAACGCGACGCCCAGCTCGCCGCTCATCGACGAGACCGACGACGCCGAGCCGGCCTGCTCCGGAGGCACCGAGCTGACCACGAGACCAGTGGCGATCGACGCGAAACCGCCGGCGCCCAACGACACCAACGCGATGGCGACGATCGGCAGGGCCAGCGGGCCGGTCTTCTGCACCTGCGTCATCAGCAGGAAGCCGGCCACCGACGCGACCAGGCTCATGGCGATGACCACGCCGGGGCGGATTCTCCGGGCCAGGATCGGCGCGGTCATCGAGCCGGAGACGAGCGCCGCCGCGGAGACAACGCTCCAGAGCCCGGTCTCCAGCGGCGTCAGGCCGCGCACCGACTGGAGGAAGAGCGTGAAGATCAGCGACATGCCGGACATCATCACCGAGCCGATGATCATGATCATGAGGGCGCCGGTGAAAGCCTGATGCCGGAAGAGCTTCAGGTCGAGCAGAGGATCCCGCCGGCGCTTCTGCCGCTGCACGAACAGGAAGCCCATCACCAGCCCGGCCACCAGGGCGAGCGCGGGCGGGACCGCCCACCCGTCGCGCGCCAGCTTCTTGAGGCCATAGATGACAGGCAGGATCGCACCGAGCGACAGCACCACGCTGACCAGGTCGATCCTGCCGCCGTCCGGGCCACGGTACTCCGGCAGCAACACCGGCCCGGCCAGCACGATCACCAGCATCACCGGCACGTTGATAAGGAAGATCGAGCCCCACCAGAAGCTGGTCAGCATGGCACCGCCGACCACCGGACCGACCGCCGCGCCGCCCATGAAACAGCCGATGAAGACCGCGACGGCCAGGCCCATCTGCCGTGGGTCGCGGAACATGTTGCTGATCAGGGCGAGCGCCGACGGCATCACGGTGGCGCCCGCGACACCCATCAGGGCCCGGGCGAGGATCAGCATCTCGGGGGTGGTCGAGTACGCCGCGAGCAGAGACATGAGCCCGAAGGCGGCCGCGCCCACGAGCAGAATCCGGCGCCGGCCGATCCGGTCGCCCAGACCGCCCATGGTGATCAGGAACCCGGCGGTCAGGAAGGCGTACACGTCGATGATCCAGAGCTGCTCGACGCCGGTGGCGCCCAGGTCGGTGCTCAGTTGCGGGAGTGCCAGGAAGAGCACGCTGGCATCGACGGACAGCAGCAACGCGGGAAGGGCCAGCATCGCCAGCCCGATCCACTCGCGTCTGCCGGCCCGAGCCGGCTCAATGTCGTCAGTGGGGGGTCGCATCAGGCATCCTCCTGGTCCGTTCCGTCACCGGTGGACCCGGGACGGGCCTCCAGCGGGGAGCAAGACTATCGAACTCAATGTCCGTTTTGTTCTTCGAGCTTGCCCAGGTGACGTCCGGCGGCTCCGACACGCGGCACACACCACCCCCGAATTGATTGCGATCCACTCCTCTTTGGCATATGGTGCACCGATTGCAAACCGCAACCAGGCTGGGGGTCACCATGCACGAATTCACGCCACAGACCGCCGACGGCAAGGTGCTCTGGCACTTCTCCATGTCCCTGGACGGCTTTGTCGCGGGACCGGACCACTCGATGGACTGGATGGACGGTCTCTCCGACACTCCGGGGATCATCGAGCCGTACATCGAAACCCTCGGCGCCGTGCTCGGCGGTCGGGACGGCTACGACAAGTACGGCGACACCAAGCCCTACGGCGACTGGGACGGACCGGTCTTCATCCTCACCCACCACCCCGAGGACGCCAAGCCGTCGCCCGGCGTCACGTTCCTGACCTGTGACGTCGCCGAGGCGTTGCGGATCGCCGTGAAGGCCGCCAACGGCAAGAACGTCGAGATCCACTCCGCTTCGATCGGCCGGCAGCTGCTCCAGCTCGGCCTCATCGACGAGATCGACCTGCACATCGCACCGGTGCTGCTCGGCGACGGTATCCGGCTGTACGACAACCCGGGCGGCACCCCGATCCGGCTGCGCGCGACACTGCAGGAAGACCCGCTGGCCGAGCTCACCGTCCGCTACCGTCCGATCCGTGATCTCTGAACGCCCGTGACGGACGTGCGCCCCTGGCCGTCCGGCCGGCCTGGACCGGCCGTCAACGACACGACCCGTCGTGCCGGCCGAGGTCGCGCAGCCGCTTCTCGACGGCCGGAGGCAGCGCGCTGACGACCTTGATCGGGGCGACGTCGGACTCGGGCAACCGTTCGGCGACGAAGCGGCGTATGTCCTCGGCCAGCTCCGCCGCCTGTGGGTGGTTCAGGTAGTGCGCCGCCGACTCGATCGGTTCCCGCACCTCGTAGAGGTCGGTCAGCGGCTCGGCCGCGTCGGTGCCGAGGAAGACGGCGTCCATCTCGTCCGGACGCGCCGATGCGGTCACCACGACCGTACGGCCGAGGCGCTCGGCGAGGAGGTGCAGATCCTCCGGCAGCCAACCCCATGCCTCCCCGGGCGGGACCGGCTCGGCGCGCTCGATGGCATCCGCCGCGGCCACGAGTGCGGTCAGCGCCCGGTTCGGGATACCGGTCACCCGCAGGTCCTCGCCCGCCCGCTCCGTGAGCTGACGGGTGAGTCCGGTGAGATCGGCACCGTCGGGCAGATCGCCGAACCGCAGCCGGGGCACACCGGCGAGTGAGCGGACCGGTGCCGGCCCCTTGTGCAGGACCGCGTCGAACCGGAAGCTGGTCAGCTCGTTCACCGCGGAGCTGCGCTTGAGCTGGATGTCGACGCCCACCACGTCCGGCAGCTCCCGCGCCGTGGCGACGAAGTACTCCGGGGCGAGCAGCATCCACTGCTGGGTGACGGCCGCCTCGCGTACCCGGTCACGGATCTCGGCCGGCGAGGCCGCGGGGTCGCGTGTGCGCTGCACCTCGGTGAGGAACTGCGGCAGCAGGCTCAGGTTCCGGTTGTCACCGACGAACAACCGGCCGCCCGGCGCCAGCACCCGCAGCGCCTGCTCGATGAACCGGCGCAGGTACCCGTGCCCGGGGAAGTGCATCGTCACCGAGTTGAGGATCACCGTGTCGAAGTAACCCTCGGGAAAGCGGTCGGTCTCGACGGCCTCGGCCGCCCGCAGGTGCACCCGGCCCGCCCAGGGAACGCCCGCGCCCCGCAGCCGGGCCCGCAGCTTCGCGATGGTGACCGGCGAGAAGTCGGTGGCCCGGTATTCGACGCAGTCGGGGGCCAGGTGCCAGAGCAGCAGTCCCGACCCGACGCCGACCTCGAGCACCCGCGACGGCTTCAGGGCACGCACGCGGCGGACGGTCGCCCCGCGCCACTGTTCCATCTGGTCGGTCGGGATGAGCTCTCCGGTGTAGCTGCTGGTCCAGCCGCTGAAGTCGGAGGTGTGCCCGGCCGCCTCGGAGTCGGCGGAGTAGAGGTCGTCATAGAGCCGGCGCCAGCGCGTGACGAACTCGGGCTGCCGTGGGTCGGCCGGTACCACATAGATCACACCGTCTCCCACGGCCGCACGCTCCACCCGGGGGTGCGTGCCGAGGACGGTCTCAAGGCCGGTCATCGCCCGCTCCCCATCGCCACCGCCTGCGCGGCCAGCGCCCGCAGGTCGACCTTGGCGTTCCTGGTGAGGGGGAACGCCTCGATGAAGGCCCACAGCTCCGGCACGGCCCAGGCCGGCAGCGTCTGGCCCACCCAGGCCCGCAGCTCGGCCGCCGACGGGGCCGGGCCCTCAGGGATGACCCCGGCGATCAACCGCTGGTCGGCGACCTTGCCCTCGCCGACGACGACCGCGTCGCGCACTCCCGGGTGCTCGCGCAGCCGCCGCGCCACCGCCTCGGGCTCGACGCGAAACCCGCGTACCTTGAGCTGCTGGTCGAGGCGACCGACAAACATGAGGCGACCACGACCGTCCCAACGCACCAGGTCTCCGGTGCGGTAGAGGCGCTCGCCCGTGTCCGGCGCCTTCGCGCCGAAGGCGCGGGCGGTCTCCTCGGGTTGGTCCAGATAGCCCTCGGCGAGCGCGATGCCGCCGACGCAGAGTTCACCGACCGCGCCTGGCGGCACGGGGTGACCCTCGTCGTCGAGCACGAACAACCGTGTGCCCGTCAGTGGCCGGCCGATCGGCAGCGGGTCGCTCACCTCGGCCGGCGAGTCGAAGTGGTGGATCGTGGTGAAGGTGGTGCACTCGGTCGGGCCGTAGGCGAGGCTGATCCGCAGTCCCTCGTGGCGTTCCAGCACGCGCCGCACCTGCTGTGGCGGTGTGACCTCACCACCGGTGATCACCTGACGCATACGCGCGAACGCCTCGGGCCGGTGGTCGGCCATGAGCCGGAACAGGCCGGTGGTCAGGAACGCGACGGTGACCTCACGCTCGATCAGGAACCGGGCCAGCTCGGTCGGGGCGACCGGCCCGTCCGGAAGGACCTGCAGGCCGGCGCCGGACAGCAGCGACCCGAAGATCTCGAACGTGGACGCGTCGAACGCCAGGGGCGCGGCCCGCAGGAAGCGCTCGCCGGGGCCCTTGCGCGCATAGTCGGCGTCGCGGATGAGGCGGACCACCGCGCGGTGCGGCACGGGAACGCCCTTGGGCCTTCCGCTGGAGCCGGAGGTGAAGGCGATGTACGCGAAGCGGCCCGGGTCGGCGGGCGCCGGCTCAGGCCCGGGTTCCAGCGGCATCGCAGGCGTCCACGGTTCGACCGACGGCCGGCCGGCCAGCTCGGCCACCTCGGGCGCGCCGATGACGGCCACGGGCGAGACCTGGCGGAGGATCTGGGCGAGCCAGTCACGTGGGGCGGCCTGGTCCACCGCCACGTAGGTCGCTCCTCGATGCAGCACCGCCAGCACGGCCACGACCTCGGCGACGCCGCGGGGTACGGCCAGCACGACGCGGTCGCCCGGGCGGACCTGGGCCAGGGCGGCGGCCTGGGTACGCACGGCGGCGAGCAGTTCGTCGTACGTCAGGTCATCGACCGCCACCTCGTCCGGAAAACGCTCTGCCGTCTCCTCGAAGAGGTGCCACAGATCCGCCTCGCAGTCGGTGGCCGGCCCGTCGGAGAGCTCCTCCAGCCACCGCCGCTGCCCCGCCGAGATGGCCCGCACCGTCGACACCGGCGCGTCCAGGTCCGTGACCAGCTCCTCGAGCGCCGCCGTGAAGCCCTCGATCAGGGCGACCGCCTCGTCCGGCCGAAAGACGCTCGGCTGGTACTCCAGCTGCAACGACGGCCGCTCACCCCAGTTGGTGAGGAACAGCGTCGTCTCCATCATGGACGAGCCGCCGTATCCCTCGTGCAGCCGCAGGTCCAGCCCACCCGCGCGCAGCCGGTCGCCCACCAGCTCGTCGTGGGCCTCGAACACGGCCTGGATGACCGGCGTCCGATCGCGGACCTCCTCCTTCCCGAGCGCCCGGATGATCTCCTCGAACGGCAGCTCGGAGCGGCCGGTGGCGGCGGACCAGGAGGCGGCCCAGGCGCGCAGCTGCTCGGCGACCGTACGGGTGCCGCCGATCTGGAAACGTACCGGTACGATCCGCACGCACAGCCCGAGCACGTCGTGCAGCTGAATGGCCTCCCGCCCGGACATCGCGACGCCGATGGCCAGGTCCCGCAGACCGGCCCGACGCCCCACGGCCATCGCCCAGGCGCTGCACACGACGACGGTGTGGGGCACGCCGAGCCGGTGCGCGGTCGCCTCGACACGGTTCCGCAGCTCGGCGCTCAGGCTGAACGGCAGGTGCACGCCCGTCACGTCGGGGACCTCGGGCC
Source organism: Micromonospora sp. NPDC049203 (assembly GCF_043197215.1). Taxonomy (NCBI): domain Bacteria; kingdom Bacillati; phylum Actinomycetota; class Actinomycetes; order Micromonosporales; family Micromonosporaceae; genus Micromonospora; species Micromonospora sp. NPDC049203. The sequence continues at coordinate 580,954 of NZ_JBICSV010000002.1, forward strand.
GCTTGCGGTCGACGGGCAGTGGCACGGTGTCGGGCAGCCCCGCGAGGTCCTCGACGGCGAGCCGGGTCAGCTCCGCCAGCCGCCCGTTCTCGCTGATCTCCCGATGCCAGGCCGCGATCAGGTCGGGCGAAGGCCCGGGCTCGGCGACGCCCGTGGCGTACGCGTGGGCGAACGCGTGCCAGAACCGGCCCAGCGCCCACCCGTCCATCAACGTGTGATGGAACAGGACGCTCAGCAGGTCGGGTCCGCCCTCGACCCGGGTGTGCACGAACAGGATCGGCGGCTCCTCGAACGGCCGCAGCAGCCCCGGCGCGGCCGAGAGCTGGCCGTGGACGATGGCCACCACGTCACCGCCGGCCGGCGGTGACAGCCGCTGCTCGATCAGCCGCGGTTCCCAGCTGGGCAGCACCCGGCGGCTGAAGTCGTCGCCCGGAGACCCGGAGACGTACCCGCCGTGGGAGGACGCGGCGGCCTCGCGCTCGGCACGCGCGGCGGCGCCGGAGGTGAAGATGGTGCGCAGTGCCTCGTGGTTGCGGGTGAGCGCGGCCAGCGTCGACCGCAGCCGCTCCGGATCGAAGGGTACGGCGCTCTCCGCCGTGAAGATCACCCGCACCGGGCGACCGTCGATCATGTCCTCGGCCAGGAGCATGCCGGCCTGGCCGGTCAGCAGCGGCCGGTCCACGGCGGTGCTGTCGTCGCCGGCCGACACCGGCTGGTACGCGGTCGCCTGCGCCATGGCCTCCGTGAGCGGCACGGCCGCCCGCAGTGCGCGCAACGGTGGCGCGACGCCCAGCCGGCGCTCGACCCGGGCGGCGAAGTCGGCCGCTCGCAGGGAGGTGCCGCCCAGATCGATGAAGGATGCGGTGTCGGCGCGCTCCTCGATCGTCTCGGTCGCGCACCCGAGCACCTCGGCCGCCACTCTGGCCCATTCCCTGCGATCAACTCCGCCGGGTCCGACTGGCGCACGGTCGAGTTCGTTCGTGGTCATCGCCACCCCTACCGGTCTCGGCATCTCTGTCGATGCAGCCATGCTTCTCGATTCCGGAGACGCAACGCACCTCTCGCCTTGCTCTACCGCCACTGCCGGCCCGCGTGGGCTGGCCGTCCGCACGACCGAGGATCCGCCCTCGGCACTGTCCGCACGATCGAAGATGCCCGCCCGCCCGGCCGGTTGCGAGACTGACGCGCATGAGTCTCTCCATCGCCTGGCGGGACGGTGCCGTCGAAGCGGTCGACCAGTGCGCCCTGCCGCACGAGTACCGGCTGCTGCGGCTCACCACGCCGGGCGAAGTGATCGACGCCATCCAGCGCCTGGCCATCCGGGGGGCCCCGGCCATCGGAGTCGCCGGTGCGCTCGCGGTGGCGATGTCGGCGCGGGCGCACACGCGCGACGGCGTCTGCGACGAAGGTGCCGTCCGCGCCGACGCCCGGCGGATAGCCGACGCACGGCCGACCGCCGTGAACCTGAGCTGGGCGGTACGCCGGGTGATCGGCGAGCTCAGCGGCGGTGCCGACGCCGTGCTCGCCGAGGCGAACGCGATCCTCGTCGAGGACGAGCAGCGTAACCGCGCAGCCGCCGACGAGGCCGCCGAACTCGTCCGGCGGTTGTGCGGGCGGAAGCCGTTACGGCTGTTGACCCACTGCAACACGGGCCGTCTGGCCACTGCGGCGTGGGGCACGGCGCTCGGCGCCATCCGCGTTCTCGCCGGCACCGGCCACGTGGCCGAGGTGCTGTTCGGTGAGACCCGGCCGCTGCTGCAGGGCGCCCGGCTCACCGCGTGGGAACTGGCCGAGGCCGGCATCCCGCACCGCATGCTGGTCGACTCGGCCGGGCCGGCCGCTCTGGCCTCGGGCATGGTGGACTGCGTCCTGGTCGGGGCGGACCGGGTGTGCGCGAACGGAGACGTGGCCAACAAGATCGGCACCTACTCGCTCGCGCTGGCCGCGCACCGTGCCGGCGTCCCCTTCATCGTCGTCGCACCCGAGTCGACCCTGGACATGTCGCTGGCCAGTGGTACGGAGATCCGCATCGAGGAGCGCGCGGCCGGTGAGGTCACCGCGTTCGGCGGGGTGGAGGTCGCGCCGGCGGGCACCGCTGTGTTCAATCCCGCGTTCGACGTCACGCCCGCGGAGCTGGTGACCGCCGTCGTCACCGAATCCGGGCCGTTCCGCCCGCTGACGACGCCGCTGTCGGCACCGCCAGTGGGTGAGCCGGTCTCATGACCTGGTCCGTCGACGGCGCGGGCAACGCCCTGGCCGAGACCGCCGCCGCGCTCTACACCCGCGGCTGGCTGGAGGGCACCGCGGGTAACCTCTCGATCCGGATGCCCGGTGGCGAGACCGCCCTCATCACCGCCAGCGGCGTCAGCAAGGGCTCGATCACCGGCGCCGACGTGGTCGAGGTCCGCATCGACGACGCGCGCCCGGTGCGGGCCGACGCCCCGAGGCCGTCGGCCGAGACCACCATCCACGCGGCGCTGTACCGGTTGTCCGCCGAGTCCCAGGCGGTCGTCCACGCCCACCCGCCGTACGCCACCGCGACGGCGATCCTGGCGGCGCGGCGCGGCGCCGACAACGTGACGTTCACGGACCTGGAGATCATCAAAGGGCTCGGACTCTCCGATCCGTCCAAGGTCGTCGTTCCGGTGTTCGACAACCACGCCCACGTGCCCCACATCGCCGGCGACGTCCTCGACCGCATCGCCGCGGACGCGCCGCCGGTGATGCTCATCGGCAATCACGGGGCGACCACGTGGGGGCCGACGCTGGACATCGCCCGCAACCGCATGGAATGCCTGGAGGCGATGTGCCAGCTCACGTTGTTGGTCGACCGCTCATGACGTGCCATCAGTGACAAGGAGATCTGAGATGACCCTGCTACAGGTCATGCCCAAGGACGACGGTACGAACGTGTTGACGCGCACCGAGGACATCGCCGAGATCGCCGCCGAGCTGGCGCCGCACGGCATCCGGCTCGAGCGCTGGGCGACCGTCCCGCTGGCCCCGGACGCCGGGCAGGAGGAGGTGCTCGCCGCCTACGCCTCCGAGGTGGAGCGGCTCTCGGCCGAGGGCCCGTACCCGCTCGTCGACGTGGTCCGGATGGTGCCGAACGACGCCGACCCGGAGTGGCCGGCCAAGGCGGAGGCGGCCAGGACGAAGTTCCTCAACGAGCACACCCACGACGAGGACGAGATCCGCTTCTTCGTCGAGGGCAGCGGATGCTTCTACCTCCACCTCGGTGACAAGGTCTACGCCGTGGTCTGCACGGCCGGTGACCTGATGTCGGTCCCGGCGGGCACGACGCACTGGTTCGACATGGGTACCCGGCCGCACTTCTGCGCCATCCGGTTCTTCCAGGAGGAGGACGGCTGGGTGGCCGAGTTCACCGGTTCGGAGATCGCGTCCCGGATCCCGACCCTCGACGAACTGCTCGCTCCCGCGTCCACCTCATGACCGGTGCGGTCGTCCTCGACATCGAGGGCACGGTCAGCCCGCTGTCAGCCGTGCACGACGTGCTGTTCCCCTACGCCCGCGATCGGATCGAGAGCTGGGTGCGGCAGGACCGCCCCGGCACCCGCGAGGTGGTCGCCGGGGTTCGCGGCCTGCTCGGCGACGGTTACGACCTCGACGACGTGGTACGGACGCTGCTCGACTGGCACGACCAGAACGCGAAGCACAGCCCGCTCAAGACGCTGCACGGGCTGATCTGGGAGCAGGGTTTTCTGGCCGGTGAGTTGTCCGGTGTCTTCTACGCGGACGTGCCGCCGGCACTCGCCGAGTGGCACCGGCTCGGCACGCCCTGCTGGATCTACTCCTCCGGTTCCGCGCTCGCCCAGAGGCTCTGGTTCTCCCGCAGCGACCAGGGGGATCTGCTCGGCTACCTGGCGGGGCACTTCGACACGGTGACCGGCGGCCCCAAGCGGGACCCGGCTTCCTACCGGAGGATCGCGCACGCCATCGGCGCGGACGGCAGCGACATCCTGTTCCTGTCCGACAGCCGGGCCGAGCTGGACGCCGCCCGGACGGCGGGCTGGCGGGCCGTGGGCGTACGCCGGCCCGGCTGCGAGACCGACTTCGGCACCCACCGGGTGGTCGACGACCTCGCCGGGTTCGGCGCGAGAACGGAGGTGGCCTGAGTGAGCAACGACGTGCTCGTCCCCAAGTTCGCGGCCTTCCGCAGCACGATCTTCGCCGAGATGACCGCGCTGGCGAACCGAACCGGCGCGATCAACCTCGGTCAGGGCTTCCCGGACAGCGACGGCCCTCCCGAACTGCTCAAGGCCGCAGCGGAGGCGGTGCTCGCCGGGCACAACCAGTATCCGCCGCTGCCGGGTGTGCCCGAGCTTCGCCGCGCGATCGCCGAGCAGCGGTCGGCCGACTACGGCACACCGTACGACCCGGACACCGAGATCCTCGTGACCGCGGGCGCCACCGAGGCGATCACCGCCGCGATCGCCGCTCTGGTCCCGGCGGGCGACGAGGTCCTGGTGTTCGAGCCCTACTACGACTCGTACAGCGCGGCGATCACCATGGCCGGGGCCCGCCGGCGCACCGTACCGCTGCGTCCGGAGCACGACCGCTTCACCTTCGATCCCGACGAGCTCGCCGCGGCGGTGACCCCACGCACGCGCGCGGTGCTGGTCAACACGCCGCACAACCCGACCGGCACCGTGTTCTCGGCGGCCGAGCTGGCCCACATCGCCGCCGTCTGCCGCCGGCACGACCTGATCGCCGTCACCGACGAGGTCTACGAGCACCTGACCTTCGACGGGATCCGGCACGTCCCGCTGGCCTCGCTGCCGGGGATGGCGGAACGAACGCTCACCATCTCCTCCGCGGGCAAGACCTTCAACGCCACCGGCTGGAAGATCGGCTGGGCGTGCGGGCCCGCGCGGATGGTCGCCGCCGTGCGGACGGTGAAGCAGTACCTCACCTTCGCCGGCGGCACGCCGTTCCAGTACGCCGTCGCCGCGGCGCTGCCCGAACGGCACGGCTGGCTGAACGAGCTCCGGGCGCGTCTCATGGCCGCCCGCGACACGCTACGGGACGCGCTCACCTCGTCCGGATGGCAGTGCTTCTCCTGCGAGGCGGGCTACTTCCTCCAGGCGGACGCCCGGTCGGTCGGCTACCTCGACGGCACCGCGCTGTGCCAGGACCTGGCCACCAAGGCGGGCGTGGTCGCCATCCCCAGCTCGGCGTTCTACGCCGACACCGAGGCGGGGCGGCACCTCGTCCGGTTCGCGTTCTGCAAGAGTCACGCGGTGATCGCCACCGCCGCCGGCCGGTTGGCCGAGTTCGCCAGCACCACGAAGCAGCGGGAAGGAGCGGCATCATGGCGGGAAGCACGCCGGTCGGTGTGATCGGTGGCAGCGGGCTGTACTCGCTGCTGGAGGAAGCCGAGCAGGTCAGCGTCGAGACTCCCTACGGGGAGCCGTCCGACAGTCTGGTGCGCGGCGTGGTCGGCGGCCGCGAGGTGGTCTTCCTGCCCCGGCACGGCAAGGGCCACCGGCACCCGGCCCATGTGATCAACTACCGTGCCAACCTCTGGGCCCTGCGGTCGCTCGGCGTACGCCAGGTCCTCGGCCCCTGCGCGGTCGGCTCGCTGCGCCCCGAGCTCGGGCCGGGCACGTTCGTCGTGCCCGACCAGGTGGTCGACCGGACCAGTGGCCGCGCCGCCACCTTCTTCGACACCGGCGCCGTGCACGTCGGCTTCGCGGATCCGTACTGCCCGGACGGACGGGCCGCGGTGGTGAAGAACGCGGCCGAGTTCGGGCAGCCCGCCGTCGACGGAGGGACGATGGTCGTGATCAACGGCCCGCGGTTCTCCACCCGCGCCGAGTCGCAGTACTACGCTCGGCAGGGCTGGTCGCTGATCAACATGACCGGCCTTCCGGAAGCGTCGCTGGCTCGCGAGCTGGCCATGTGCTACACCTCGATCGCCCTCGTCACGGACCTCGACGCCGGCATCGACGAGGAGAGCGCGGTGGCACAGGACGAGGTCTTCCGCGTGTTCTCCGAGAACGTCGAGCGGCTGCGCGAACTCGTGTTGCGGACCGTGGCGGGGCTCGGTGACCAGGGGGAATGCCGGTGCGCCCACGCGCACGACGGGCTCACCATCCCCTTCGTCCTGCCGGGGTGAAGCCTGCCGGAATGACAGGGGGACCGTCCTCCCGCAGGACGGTCCCCCTGTCGTCACCGGCGCCGGGCCTGGTCCGGCGTCAATCCCACGGCATGGCCTTCGCGATGTCGTTGCGGTACCGGATGCCCTGGAAGCTCACCTCGGCTATCGCCTGGTAGGCGTGCGAGGCCGCCTCGTCGAGCGTGGCGCCGCGACCGACCAGGTTGATGCTCTTGCCCCCGTCGGTGATCAGCTGGCCGTCGGGCCGGGTGCGGGCGGCACCGTAGAAGACGAGGCAGCGGTCCCGGTCCACGGCGTCCAGACCGGTGATGGGATAGCCGCGGCCGTACTCCCCGTAGGGCCAGCCGGGAAAGGACCGGCCGGGCTCCCTGGTCGGCCCCTGGGTGGCCACGACGTTCACGAAACACTCGTCGGTGACGGCCAGCGGCGGTTGCCGGTCGAGGCTGCCGTCCAGGATGGACGCGGCCACCTCCGTGAAGTTCGTCGTGATCCGGGGGAACACCACCTCGGCCTCCGGGTCACCCATCCGGGCGTTGATCTCGATGAGGTGGAGCTGGTCTCCGACGAGCATGCAGCCGACGTAGATCACCCCGGTGTAGTGGAGTCCCTCGGCGTTGATCGCGGCAAGCAGCGGCCGCAGCATCTGACGCTCGAACCTCTCGATCTCCTCGGGTGTGTCGTCCGGGCTCGGCGAGAAGGCGCCCATGCCGCCGCACATGACGCCGCGGTTGCCGTCGTCGGACCGGGGGTAGTCGACCGCCATCGGCAGCATCAGGTGGTGTTCCCCGCCGACCAGCGCGAAGTACAGGAGTTCCCGGCCGACCAGCTTCTCCTCGATGATGATGGTTCGTCCGCCGGGGCCGAAGTCCCGGGAGACCATCAGCCGGTTGATCGCGTCGATCGCCTCGGCCTCGGTGTCGCAGATGAAGACGCCGTTGCCCTGGCACGACTCGTTGCCCTTCACCACGTGCGGGCCGTCGACCGAGCGCACGTACGCGATGGCGGCCGCCGGATCCTCGAAGTACCGGTATCCCGCGGTCGGGATGCCGTACTTCACGCACAGTTCCTTCGTGAACTTCTTGCTGGACTCGAGACGGGTCGCGGACCGGTCCGGGCCGATGGTGGGGATCCCCGCGGCGCGCAGCTCGTCGACGAACCCTTCGGTCAGCGATCTGGGATGGGCCGGCATGGCCAGGTCCGCGCCGATCTCCCGGGCGTACTCCACGACCGGGCCGGAGTGGTAGATGTCCAGCCAGGGCGCCGAGACGATGCGATCGTCCGTGATCGCCGCGCAACCGGGGGCGAGGTGCACGGTGACGTCCGGGTCGGTTCTCACGAACAGGTCGGCGAAGGCGTGGCCCCGGCCGGCGTAGTCGATGATGAGCACATTGCGCATCCAAGGGCTCCCGTTGGGGCGGCAGTTATGGGACTCGGGAAATCCGGGGTGAGCCGTCACCCGCGAGATCGCGGGGCGACACGCCGACGTGGTCGGCGAGGGCCTGGGCGAACGCCTCGGCGAGCGCTTCGAGCTGGTCGGCCCGGTCGCCCGCGTAGAGCCGCAGGAAGGGGGGCTCGCCCTCGGCGAAGGCGTCCGCGGCGGACACTCGTGGGATCGAGAAGCCGAAACTGGCTCCCTTGGTCACCTGCACGCCCGAGACGCGGGCGTAGGCGAAGATCCGGTCGAACAGCAGGTTGAGCTCACCCTTGGTGTTGCGGTCCCGGTCGTGGAACAGGAACGTCACACACCCACCCGCGTACGGCAGCCGCTCGGCGATCCGGACGTCGGGGTGGTCGGGCAGACCGGGGTAGAAGACCGCGCCGGCATCGGTGACCCGGTGGTCGCCGCGCAGCAACTCGGCGATCCGCAGGGCGTTCGCGCCGATCCGCGTCATCCGCCGGCGATAGAAGGATCGCTGATACCGCGGGAACAGGTCCGCGCCGTGCCGGTAGAGGATCAATCCCGTGTTGCGGCGTTGCCGGTCGAAGGCCTCCCGCAACTCGACCGGGTAGGCCACCATGCCGGCCATGCCGGCGTCCATGCCCAACTGGAGGTACTTCGAGCCGCTCTCGTAGTACAGCACCTCGACCTTGTCGTCGCTGTTCAGCAGGTCGGCCGGCATGCCACCGGAGAGCATGGTGCCGTCGATCACGACTGTGGTCCGCTCGATGACCACCGAGCGCAGCCGGGCCAGCAGGCCGGGCAGGTCGATCATCCGCTGCTCGGCCGTGTTCGACAGCGGGTCCACGAAGAGGGCTCGCGGCCGGTAGTGCACGACATCGGCGATGATCTCCTCGACGCCGTACCCGGAGGCCCGCTCGACCCGGACGAACGGCAGCGTGACCAACTGCTCGGACGCCTCGAAGTAGATGTACGGCGCCATCAGGACCAGGTCGCCGTTGCGCAACCGCTCCCGCAGCAGGAATGCCTCGACCAGAGTGTAGGCGGCGACACCGGACGAGGTGGCGCTGATCGAATGGCGCTCCGGTGACAGGCCGAGAACGTCGAGCAATTGCGCCTCGACCCGGCGCACCGGATCGTGCTCGTAGCGCTCGTAGTTCACGATTGGTGAGCCCTGCGCCCGGAGGTCGAAGAATTGCACGGCCACCGACTGGTCGAATGCGGCCGAACGCCATTCCAGCGCACCACGGACATAGGAGTGCGTGGCCAACCCGAAGCGGAGCGCCAGCTCGCTCGCCGACAGCAGGCTCGCGTCGATCGCGGACAGTGTCAGAAGCAGGTGCCGCTGCTCGGCGATGCGCTCGCCGGCCGCGTCGGCCGCGGCGACCAGGGCGGCGACGACCGGCTCGTCCACCGGTAGCGTGTTGCGCTCGCAATATCCGACGAACTCGTCGATGTCGTGCCGTGCCGTGCTCAGCTCCCAGGCGCAGCTGTCCAGCGCTTTGACCAAGTCCTTAACCTGGTCGGACGCCTGCGGCCCGGCGACGTCGCCGACCGGCCCCGTGGTTGCCGGCGGGCCGCCGGAGAGGACCCGCGGCTCGCCGCTGTCGTCGGCCGTCGACCGCGTGTGCTCTGGCAACGTGCTCCTCCAACTCGGGCCGGCTGTACCGGGAACGCCGCTCCGGCGGACATCGTCACGCCAGCTCTGATGCTACTTTGTGGCCACGCCACGAAATCTTGTTCCAAATTGCTCAATTGCCGGATCACGTCGACCTGGTCGGTAGGCATGGGCACACTTGTCACGAATCTTGGGCTACATTGCCGGTGAGGGGATACGACGCTGTCATGGATGTCGACCCGCAGGCGCCACCCGCGAAGCAGGCGCGCAGCACGGGAGCGGCCGACCTCTCGAAGCGCCAGGGGCGGACGACCACTCCGACGCCGATCCTGAACCGCCAGATGGTCCTGTTGCTGCTGGCCGCGTTCGGCGCGCTCACGAACTTCTTCCTGCTCCTGTCGGTCGTCCCGCTCTATGCCGGCGGGTCGGACGCGGGCGACGTCGGTGCCGGTCTGTCCACCGGTGCGATGATGCTGTCCACGGTGCTGCTGGAACTGGCCGCACCGAAGTTGCTGGCTCGATGGGGCTATCGGACGGTGCTGACGCTGGGGCTGCTCCTGCTGGCGGTGCCGTCGCTGTTGCTGACCGTCTCGGCGGCGGTGGAGCTGGTCATCGCGGTGTCGCTGGTGCGGGGCGCCGGGTTCGGCATCTTCGTGGTCGCCGGCGGCGCCCTCGTCGCCGAACTGGTCCCACCCGAACGCCGCGGGGAAGCCCTCGGGCTGTACGGGGTCATCTGCGCGATACCGGCCGTCGTGGGGTTGCCGGCCGGGGTGTGGCTCACCGACCACGTCGGATTCTCGACGATCTTCACGGCGATGACGGTGATCGGGTTGGCCGGGGTGATCGCCGTGCTCCTCCTGCCGTCCAGGGCCGGCCGGGTCGAGCAGGAGCCCAGGGTCTTCAAGGGGATGACAGGAGCACTGGCCCGCCCGACGCTGATCTTCACGGCACTCGCGGTGGCCTCGGGCGTGTTCGCCACCTTCCTGCCGCTGGCGGTGTCGGCGGATTCACGCGGCCTGGCCGCGCTGGCTCTGCTCATCCAGTCGTGCCTGGTCGCGCTGGCGCGCTGGGCCGCGGGCTGGATCGCCGACCGTCACGGCGTGTCCCGGCTGCTGGTCCCGGCCGTGCTCTCGGCGGCCGTCGGCACCCTCTGCGTGGTCTGGCTGGACAGCCCGGTCGCGGTGATCGCGGGCATGGTGCTGTTCGGCATCGGTTTCGGCGCGGGGCAGAACGTGACGATGGTGATGCTGTTCGAGCGGGTCGACAAGGCCGAGTTCGGCCGGGCGAGCGCGCTGTGGAACTTCGCCTACGACGCCGGGCTCGGGATAGGCGCCGTGGGATTCGGTTTCGTGGCCGACATCCTCAGTTACCCGGCCGGTTTCGCGCTGACCGCGGCGCTGCTGCTGATCGCCGTCGTCCCGGCCGTGCGGGACCGGAGCGCCCGGTCGTCCACGGGGCAACTGAGCACGCACGAGGATGACACCCGGGTAGGGACTTCTTAGCATCGCTGGCATGAACTTCACCAACGTGGATCCCCCGCATCTCGCCGATCCGGGGCTCTCCCAGGGTGCGCTCGTCACCGGTGCGCAGCGGCTGCTCTTCATCACCGGTCAAGCGCCGTTGACCGCCGAGGAAGCGGTGCCGGAGGGCTTCGAGGCACAGTGCCGGCTGGTCTGGCGCAACGTGCTGGCGGTGCTGCACGAGGCCGGGATGACCGTCGAGAACCTCGTCAAGGTCACCACCTACCTGGCCGATCGCTCCGACCGGGAGATGAACTCCAAGATCAGGCAGGAGATGCTCGGCGGCCACCGGCCCGCTCTGGGGATCATCATCACCGGATGCTGGGACGAGTCCTGGCTGCTCGAGATCGAGGCCATCGCGGCAGCCTGATGCCCTGAACCATCCGGGCCCGCCAGGTCGCGTCCTCCCTTCCGCCGGACGCGACCTGGCGGGTTTCCGCATTCGCGGGTCGGCGACGATCAGGGCGCCGGCTTGATGTTCTGGTTGAGGTGGAACACGTTGTCCGGGTCGTAGGCCCGCTTCACCTCGGCCAGCCGGGTCAGCTTGGCGGGCGGGTAGGCACGGCGGACACCGTCGGTCCCGTCGTCACTGAGCATGTTCACGTAGACCCCGCTGGCAAACGGTTCGAGCGCCGCCGCCACCTGCTTCGTCACCGCGATCCGGTCGGCGTCCTCGGCGGGATCGGTCCACGACGAGCGGACCCCGAACTCGAAGAGCGTCTGCCGGTGGCCGAACGCGGTCTCCTCGTCCGGCACCTCGGCGATCGCCCCGCCGTACGCCTCCAGCCAGCCGCCCGGCAGTCCCTCGCCGCTGCCGTCCCGCGCCCCACGGGACAGGTACGCCTCGATCGCCGCGTCCGGGAACGTCGACAGGTAGTGGTCCTTTGAGAACTGGCGCAGGCCGTGCCGATCCGCCTCGTCGTCCCTGGTCTGCAGCTCGTGATAGCTCGCTTCGTACACCCGCTCGCGCACCGGCCGGCTCAGCCCGCACAGCTCCGGCACGAGGCCCTTGCCCTGGTCGGGATCGCCGACCCAGACGTACCCGACGGTGACCTCCGCGTCGGAGACCGACGCGGTGAACGTGGCCTGGCGCGGCGCAATGGCACTGAGATCCCGCCAGCCGCGCAGCACCGCCGGACCGGCGTCGATCGGGAAGGTCAGCTCCGCCACCAGCGCCCGCGGGTCGACCGCGTGCAGCCGGAACTCGAACTCGGTGACCACGCCGAAGTTCCCGCCACCGCCGCGCAGCCCCCAGTACAGGTCCGGATGCTCGGTCCGGCTCGCCCGCAGCACCTCCCCCGCCGCCGTGACCACCTCGAACGACAGCACGTTGTCGCAGCCCAGTCCGTACTGCCTGGCCAGCCAGCCCATGCCGCCACCGAGCGTGAACCCGCCGACCCCGGTGTGCGAGACACTTCCGGTCGTGGTCGCCAGACCGTGCGGAAGTGATCCGCGGTCGACCGCGCCGAGCAGTGTTCCGCCCTTGACGACGGCGGTGCGACGTGCCGGGTCGACCTGTACACCGTGCAGCGGCCGGAGATCGATCAGCAGACCGTTCTCCGGCACGGCCGGCCCGAGTGCGGCGTGTCCGCCGCACCGCACGCCGATCTCCAGCCCGGCGTCGCGCGCGGTGCGCACGGCGGCCACCACGTCCCGCACGCTCGCACATTTGACGATCATCCGGGGCCGGTGGTCGACCATCCCGTTCCAGGCGGCGCGTGCGTCGTCGTAGTCACGGTCCCCCGGCCGGAGCACCCATCCGTCCAAGCCGTCAATCAGGTCACCCATACCGCCTCCTGTCATCCCACGATGGCTTCGGCGATGGCCTCGACGAGGCCTTCCACCTGATGCATCCGGTCCCCCACGTAGAGCCGGAGGAACCGCGGCTCGTCGTCGGGGATCGGCACATATCTGTACTCCTCCTCGGTGGTGCTGACGCTCTGCGCCCACACCCTCGGTACGGAGTAGCCGAAGCTCACGCCCTTGGTGACCTGGATGCCACGCGTCCTGGCCCGCACCAGGATGTGGTCGACCACAGTGTCGAGATTGTCCCATTCGTTGCGTACGTGATCGTGGTACAGGAACGTCACGATGCCGCTGCCGTAGGGCAGGTCGGCGGCCAGCCGCCGGTCCGGGTGGTGCGGCAGCACCGGGTGGTGCACCATCCCGGCCGAGCTGACCCGAGGATCGGCGTGCAGGAGGGTCGCCACCCTCTCGGCGTTGGCCCAGATCCGTCGCATTCTCCTGCGGTGCACCGAGACCTCGTAGCGCGGGAAAAGCTCGGCGTTGTGCCGGGCGAGCACCAGGCCGGTGTTGCGGCGCAGCATGTCCATCCGCTCGGCCAGCTCGATCGGGTACGCCACGAGACCCGCGAGGGCGAAGTCCATGCCCAACTGGAGGTACTTGGTGCAGCTCTCGTAGTAGATGACCTCCAGCCGGTCGTCGGAGGCGAGCAGTGCCGGCTGCAGCGACGCGCCGGTCATCGTCCCGTCCACGACCACGGTGCAGCGTTCGGTCACCACCTCGCGCAGCCGCCGGAAGAGCTCGGGGAGGTCAAACATCCGCTGCCGCACGTTGTTCGCCAGCGGATCGACGAAGATGACCTTCGGGCGGAGCCGGACGACGTCCGCGATGAACTCCTCGACGGTGTACCCGGTCGCCCGCTCGGCCCGAATCTCGGGCAGCGCGTGGAGCTGCTGCGCCGCCTCGTAGTAGATGTAGGGCGCCAGGAGCATCGTGTCGCCCGCACGGAGCCGGTCCCGCAGCAGGAACGCCTCGATCCAGGTGTACGCCGCCATGCCGGAGGAGGTCACCCCGATTGCGAACCGGTCAGGCGGGAGGCCGAGCAACTCCAGCAGCTGGCGCTCGACCCGGATCACGGACGCGTGCGTACCGTTGCGGTCGTAGTGGATCGTCGGCCACGCCTCGGACTGGGTGCCGAAGAACTGCACCTGGGCCGACTGCCCGTAGGACTTCGCGGACCAGTCGAGCGAGTGCCGCACATAGGCCAGCGTCGCCACGCCGAACCGCAGGACCGCCTCGCTCGCGCCCAGCAGGTCCGCCGCGTCCGTGGTGGAGGCGGCGAGCAGGGCCTGCTGCTGCCGGGCCATCCGCATACCGACCTGGTGCGTCGCGGCTACCAGCTGCGCGAGCACCGGCTCGTCCACCGGCAGCTCGTTGCGCACGCAGTACGTCGCGTACTCGTCGATCTCGCGCCGCGCGGCACGTAGTTCGACGAGGTAGCCGTCGAACTGCTCGCTCAGGTCCTTCACCTGCTCGGGCAGCACGTCGTCGAGCGGCGCGCCGGCGCCGAGGCCCGGTGCCGTCACGGAGCCCGCAGGGCCGCCGAAGCCGTGGTCCCCGCCCGTCATGCCGTCATGCCAGGCGATGGATCGCGTCATGAGCGCCATCGTCGCAACCGCCCGGCGCGATGAGCATCTTCGATCGTGCGGGTGTTCGGACATCCATCTCGGAAAATGCGCTCTTCGGAAGCGGCTCTCGCCCGCGAGCGCGGTCCGGGCCTAGTTTGAGAGGTGGAATGTCCGCGGTACGGAGGAGTTTCCATGACCGTCACGCCGTCCTCTGAGGCGCAGTCCCACCGGCCGACGGTGTTCGACACCCAGGAATGGCTCGACGCGTGGACACGGGCGACCATCGAGCGGCGACGTGTCATCCACCCGGGTCGGGCGCCGCGCTACCTGTTGGAATACTCGCCGTTCTGGCAGGGCCTCGAGAACGACACCGGCAGCGGCGTCGTCTGGGACCGGCCGGTACTCACTGTCGGCTCGATCTACTCCGTCTACGGCCCGGCATATCTGGCCGGTGACGAGTCGGCGGTGGCCGCCCTGGTCGACGAGACCCGCGAGCAGGCGCGAGACCTCGGTGCGGCCGGGGTCCTGGTGCTCAACCTGCCACCCGGTCCGGCCCGCCAGTGGGCCGCCGTCCGGCCGCCCGACGTCTTCGCCCGCCTGGACACCGCCTACTACAAGAACCCGGGCAGCGGACCGGACCCGGTGATGGGCGAGGTCAAGACGAGGAAGCGGACCGACTGGCGACGCCGCTGGCGCCGGGCCACCGAGAAGGGCGTCAAACTCGTCGAGGAGACGGGCCCTGACGCGGTGGCGCAGATCGACCGGGTTCTCGAGCTGACGAACGGCTCGTCGGTCAAGCACGGCTGGCCGGCGCTGTACGACAGCACCACCCTGGAGGCGGTGCTGTCCACGCCGTACGCCAGTCTGATCCGGGCCGTCTGGGAGGACCGGACGATCGGGGTGTCCGTGTCGCTTGAGCACGACCGCCGGCTCTACATCTGGGGCGCCGGCACCGACGCCAGCGTCTACCACGAGGTGAGCCCCTATCCGTTCATGCTGTACGAACTCCTCGCGCAGGGTGTGGAGCGCGGCTGGGACGTCATCGAGTTCGGCCGGGGCAACGACACGTTCAAGAAGCAGCACGGTTTCAAGGGCACCCACCTCTGGGGGCTGTGGTACGCGGCCGACCCGCAGGACGTCGACGTCTACCGCCCGCGGTTGACGACCGTGCACGAAGGCCTGCTGACAGTGGCCGGTTACGAGGGACTAGCGCAGCATCCATGACCACCGGCAGACGGACCGGGATCGCGGCGCTGCTGCTGTCCGCGGTGATGATGAACATCGCGTACACCATGCTGGTGCCCCTGGTGCCGGAGCTGACCGGGCGGTTCCAGATGTCCGCCCTGGAGATCGCCGCCGCGTTCAGCGGCTTCGCCGTGGCCAAGGCACTGACGCAGCCGATCGGCGGGATCCTGGTCGACCGCACGCCACGTCCGCAGGTGCTGGGTTTCCTGGGGATGAGCCTGACGGCAGCCGCAGTGCTCGGTCTGGCCTTCGCCGCCGCGGGCTGGCAGGTGCTGGCCTGGCGGCTCGCCTGGGGTGTGGCCGAGGGGCTCACCATGCCGGTGCTCTACCAGCTGGCCAGCTCGTTGGGAGCCCGTTCGCGCTACGGATCAGCCCGCGTGCTGGGCTGGTTCGGTGGCTGCTGCACGGCCGGCATGGTGCTCGGTCCCGCCGTGGTCGGTCTGCTGCACCCCGTACTCGGATTCACCGGGGTGTTCCTGGCCGGCGCGGTGGTGACCGCCGCCGGCGGAGTGCTGTTGCTCGGCCTCCGGACCGAGCCGGTGGAGGCCGAGCCGCCGGCCGCCGAGGCAGAGCGATGGAGCACGGGAGCCGTCCGCCCGCTGGTTCTCCTGGTGGCTCTCTTCGCGGTGCTCGACCTGATCAACAACGCGCTGTTCTCGGCGTTGGAACCGGTGGTCCCCCTGCACCTCGACACGTTCACGAGCAACGGGGTCGCCTACACCTCGGCGATCTACACGGCCGGGCTGGCGATGTTCATGGTCGTGGCCATGACCTGCGCCGGGTTCGTGGAGTCCCGGCCGTTGCTGGTGATCGCCGCGTACGCCCTCGGCGCCGAGGCGGTCGGTCTCGCCGCGGTCGGCCTGTTCGACGGCGTGGTGGCGATGGGTGCCGGCCTGCTGCTGTTCATGACGGCTCAGCCGGTGCTGTACCTGGTGACCCGGCAAGGGGTGAACCGCGTGCCGCGGCATCTGCTCGGGCGCGCCTTCGGGGCCTTCGGAATGGTGTCCGACACCGGAATGGTCGTGGGCCCGCTGCTGGGTGCTCTCGCCTACACCCAGCTCGGCATCTCCGCCTTCCTCGTCATGGCCGGCGTCGCCGCCGCGGCGGGACTGGGTGTCGCGCTGCTTCGGGTCGTCCGGAGCGATTTCGTGTCCGAGAAGAGCGTCGGGAGTCCTGCCGGCGGCGAGCCGGTGCGGGCGGAGCGATGACCCGCGCCGAGGGAGCGCGGACGGAACATCACATCGTGCCGGCATGAAGCAACATGGGAGATGACTGGTCGATCTCCGGCGGGCAGCATTGGCCTGACCAATCGCCGGGCCGACCAGGAGAGTGACGTGTCGACCGTTTCACCCAAGGTCATGGAGAACTACGCCTCGCAGGCCTTCCTCGGTAGCTACCTGTACACCGACTGGGGGGACGTCGTCCTGCCCGAGGCCCTGCCGGACCGCCGCCTCGCGCGGGCCGAGCCGCCGGTCGCGGGGCGTTTCGCCCGCGCGACGGCCGACCTCGTGGTGCAGTGGTGGCCGTCCGCGGAGCCGCCGGCCCGGGTCTTCGACGTCGGTGGCGGCACGGGCCGTTTCCTGTACGAGATGGCCCGCCGCGGCTTCGGCGACGAGGAGCGCGTGCTGTCGGAACCGGCCGACATGTTCAACGTGTGGGCGCGGCGCCTGCTGTGCGGCGAGCCGTTCGACGGCTGGTTCCCCATGCCACCGCGTGATTCCGAGCGGCCGGACTTCCGCCTCGTGGACGCCGCGGACATCCCGAAGCCGGACGACAAGGCCACCGTCTACCCGGTGCCGGCCGAACAGGTGCCCCGGGAGGCCGGCCACTTCGACCTCGTCAGCGTGCTCAACGTCGTCGACCGGGTGCCGGACCCACGCCAGGTCGTGTCGGCGGCGGCGCGGCTGCTGCGTCCGGGCGGCCTGCTCGTGCTCTCCAGCCCGCTGGCCTTCGAGAGCCAGTACACCGACGAGGCGAACTGGGTCAGCGACCTGCACGAGCTGGTGGACAGCGACGAGTGGTCGGAGGTCGGCCAGCACGAGGGCGTGCCCTACGAGTTCCTCTACTACGACCGGCACCTCACCCGCTACTACAGTCAGGTGCTCGCCGTCACCAAGCGGTGAGGCCGGCCGGAACGCACGGCAGCGCCCGGGCCGGCGGCCCCGTGCGGGGCCGCCGGCCCGGCCCTGTCACAGCACCCCGTTCGCCAGTCTCGTGACGACCTCGGTGATCACGTCGTTCGAGAGGGAGAAGGACACCCGCACGTACGGCCGCTCCGGCGGGTTGAGGTAGAACGCCTCGCCGGGCACCGTGCCGATGCGGGTCCTCTCCAGCAGGACCTCGGCTGCCTCCGTCCCGCTCGCCACTCCCATGGCGGAACAGTCGACCAGCAGGTAGTAGGCACCCTCGGGCTCGTTGGGCGACAGCCCGGCGGCCGTGAAGCCGGCCGCCAGGGCACGGCGCTTGCCGTCGTACGTGGCACGCAGGTCGCGGTAGTAGTCGTCACCCATCCGCAGCGCCCGCGCGCCGAACTCCTGCAACGGGGTGGCCGCGCATCCCACCAGCGCGTCGGCGGCGAGCCGCACCGTACTCATCAGGGGGGCCGGGCCGCAGACGTAGCCCAGCCGCCAGCCGGGGATGCTGAACGACTTCGACAGCGAGGAAATCGTCAGCGTCCGCTCGCCGAGGCCGCCGACGGTCGCCGGGGCGAGGTGCGGGTCGGAACCGAAGTAGATGTCCGCGTACACCTCGTCGCTGATGACGAGCAGGTCGTGTTCCTCGGCGACGGCCGAGACGATCATCAGCTCCGCCTCGGTGAACCGTCGCCCGCTCGGGTTGTTCGGCGTGCAGACGATCATCGCGCGGGTGTGTTCGGTGATGGCGGCCCGCAGGCCCTCCTCGGTGATCTCGAACGTCGGCGCGGCGAGCCGCACCGGTTCGGGGCGCAGGTTCAGCACCTTCAGCGCTGACAGGTGGTAGCTGTAGAAGGGCTCGAAGACGAGCACGCCGTCACCGGCGTCCAGCAGCGCCGTGAGCGTCGCCAGCAGACCGCCCGTCGCGCCGATCGTGGTCACGACCTCGGTGGACGGGTCCACGCTGAGCCCGCTGTGCCGCTTGAGGCGGTCGGCGACCGCGTCCCGGAAGACGCCCAGGCCCTCGGCGGGACTGTACGAGTGGTCCACCTTCCCGAAATCGCGGGCGCTCTCGACCAGCAACGACGGCGGCGGCGGCACCTGGCACAGCCCTTGCGCGAGGTTGATGGCATCGAGTTCCTGGCACCGCGCGGTCATCGCCCTGATCGAGGACTGCTGCATGCCGCGCATCCTCTTGCCGATCTTCGCCATGGTTGGTCTCCGAACTCCGGTAGCTGACGCTGCCGGCAGCGAGGGTGAACGGTTCAGCTGACCGCACGGCTCGTGGCGGGCGTCGCAGCGGCCGGCGCTGCTTCCATGATCGCCAGGCCGGCCTTCCGTTGTCTTCTCTCACGTTGCCGGCCCCGGCCACCACGCGACGAAGCGGCGCGACGGCACGCCGAACGGCGGATCCGCGCGAACGCCGCGCGGATCCGCCGACCGGACCGGAACTCAGGCGGGGACCTGGTCACCCCCGGCACGGGAGCCGTCCGGCGCCGTCGCCTCGGCCACCAGCGAGCCCGCGGCCGTCGTGTGCGAGCTGGCGAACAGCAGCGGATGGGCCGAACGGATGCCCTCCACCACGAGGTCGTAGGGGACGTCGTCGAACTCCCCCCGCATGAGCAGGAACTCCATGTGCTGCCGGCCCTGCTCGTCGAAGGGGTGGTACAGGCTGTCGGACAGCCCGTCGAAGTCCAGCGGCCTGATCTGGTAGAGCTTGCAGAGCATCTTGTTGAACACCGGAGTCGCCTTGACCCAGGTGCCGTTCAGGTGGACCGAGGTCAGGCTGTGGAAGCGGAAGATGTCGCCGCCGACGAGTTCCCGCAGCCGGGGCGAGGCCAGGTGGTTGCGGACGTCGCCGTAGACGATCCGGCTCGGCACGCCGACCGCGCGCAGCGCCGCCGCGTACAGGATCGACTTGTGTACGCAGAAACCGAAGCCGCGCTCGATCACCCCGCTGGCGGTGAGCCCACGGCGGGAGAGGTCCGCGCCGTACACCTCGTAGCGGATGCCGTCCCGCACGGCGTAGTACAACCGGACCGCCTTGTCGACGTCCGAGCCGCCCGCGTCGTCGCCGAGGGCATCTCGGACGAAGCCGCGCACCACGGGCGAGTCGTAGTCCAGGAACTCGGTGGCCCGTACCAGTGCCGGGTCGATGTCACTCATGTCGTGCGCCCCCCTGTCGAGCCGGCCGCCGGGGCGGTCCGACCCAGCCCCATCAGGGCCGCCACCCGCTGACGTTGGATCTCCGAGGTACCGGAGTAGATGGTTCCGGACACCGCGTTGCGCAGGTCCTTTTCCAGCCCGTACTCGGTGGTGTAGCCGTATCCGCCGAATACCTGCACGGCGGCGAGTGCGGACCGGACGTTGCTCTCACTGACGACCAGCTTGGCGATCGCCACATCGGTGGCGACGTTCTCCCCGGCGGCCATCCGCTCGGCGGTGTCGTAGAGCCACTTGCGGGAGGTCTCCAGGTCGATGCGCATGTCGACGATCCGGTTCGACACCGACTGGTAGGAACCGATCGCGGCCCCGAACTGGACGCGGGTGCGGGCGTACTCGACGCACCGCTCCAGGCGGTGCTGCATCTCGCCCAGCACCCCGGCGAAACCGCACAGGATCTCCCACCGCATCACCGCGTCGAGCACCAGCAGGCCCGCGCCGACCGATCCGACGACATGGTCGCGCGGCACCCGCACGTCGTCGAGGAACACCTCCGACAGCGGGGACGTGCGCAGCCCCATCTTGCCGATCGGCCCGCCGACGCTCAGTCCGGGCGAGTCCCGCCGGACCAGGAACGCGGTGACCGCTGTCGGGTTACCGGGGCGGCCGGTACGGGCGTAGACGACCACCAGGTCGGCGATCGGGCCGTTGCTGACGAACGCCTTGCTGCCGCGCAGCACGAAGTGGTCGTCCTGCGCGGTCGCGGTGGTGGCCATGTTGGTCACGTCGGAGCCGCCGGCCGGCTCGGTGATCGCGTGCGCGCCGATCATCGTGCCGGCGGCGATCTCCGGCAGGTACCGCTCCCGCAGCGCCGGAGAGCCGAAGCGCTGCAACGGGACTCCGGTGCTGACCAGGTGGGTGCAGGCGGAGAAGGTCAGCCCGGCGTCGCGGCAGACGTAACCGAGCCCTTCCAGGACGTACATCGTGGTCGGCAGGTCACGGCCGAGGCCGCCGTACGCCTCGGGAAAGGGCAGTCCGAACAACCCGGTCGCGCGGAGGCGCTTCCACCCGTCCCAGGAGAACTCGCCGCTGGCGTCCCGCTCCAGATGGTCCGCGCCGACCTGCCGTCCGACCTGCTCGGCCGCGTCGCGCAAAGCCCGCTGTTCGTCATTCCAGCGCATGCCCGGCCTCAGTACTGCGAGAATTCGACGGAGTCCAGGTTGTGTCGCTCCGTGCCGACGAGCGGCGGGTTGAAGATGCTGATCAGCTCGAGATCGGTGTCGGGCGCGGCGATCAGGAAGTGGGCGTCGTGCTCGTTCAACGCGTAGAGCACCCCGGGCCGCAGCTCCCAGGTCTGGGAGCCGTCCGCGGTCACCACCGAGCCCTGACCGCCGACGCACAAGCATGCCTCGAGATGGCGGCGGTACTCCAGCCGCGACTTGGTCCCTGCGCGTACGACCGTGTGGCACACAGTGAAGCCCATCTTGTCGGTCGTGAGCAGGTACCGGTAGCTGAGACCGTTGCCCCACTCCACGGGCTCGATCTCTTCCCTCGTGCGAACGATCATCAGTTTCAGTCCTCGTCCGGTCAGCCGATGGCGGCGTGGGTTCGGGCGGTGGTGACCAAGGCGGCCATGGCGTCGACCGACCGGAAGTTGTCCGGCGAGATGTCCAGGTCGTCCATGGGGATCCGGTAGTGCTCGCCGAGCCAGGCGATGAGCTGGAGCAGCCGCAGGCTGTCCACCACACCGGTGTCGAGCAGGTCGTAGCTGGAATCGAGTTCCTCGGGAGCGGTGCCCGGAAGGTACTCCGACACCACGTACCGGGTTATCTCGTCGGCGAGGCTCATATCAGCTCCCTCATCAGGTGGTCACAGACCCGACGGCGGTCGACCTTGCCGGTGGGTCCCACCGGCAGCGGTTCGGTGACCAGGCGGAAAATCTCGGGGATCGCCACCCGGGTGAGCCGGGCGGCGCAGTACGTGCGCAGGGCGAGGCCACTCGGGCCGTCGCCTCCGGTACGGACCACGGCGTACAGCCGGGTGCCGGCCGCCGGGTCGGGCAACGCGACGACGACCGCCTCGACGACCTGGTCGTGGGTCTGGATGACCCGCTCGATCTCCTCGAGGTTGACCCGTACGCCGCGGACCTTGACCTGGAAGTCGTTGCGACCGGCCAGGGTGAGCCGGCCGTCGGCGCCCCGGTGGACCAGATCCCCGGTGCGGTACCAGGTGCGCTCGCCCCGGTCGGTGACCCGGCGGAAGAACCGGTCCCCCGGGGCCTCGTCACCGAGGTAGGCGTCGGCCTGGAAGGGCGTGGCCACCACGAGCTCGCCCGTGCCGGGGCCGGTCAGCACCTGCCCCTGGTCGAGCAGTGCGACCTCCACCCCGGGGATGGGCCGGCCCAGGGGCAGCACGTCGTCCGTCGCGGCCTGTTCGGGGCCGAAGGTGTGCAGGAAGCTGTCGTTGGTCTCGGTGCACCCGTACACGTTGTGGAAGGTCGCCCGGGGGAACACGGCCGGCAGCGCGGCACGGACCCGGCGTGGGGTGTGGTCGCCGGTCAGCAGGACGTGCCGGACCTCTGGGAAGGCACTGCCGTCGCCCGCCTCGGTGAGCAGCCGGAACAACATCGGCACCGCCTGGACGACAGCCGGCCCGGCCTGCGCGAACAACTCCAGCAGGTAGCGAGGCTGGGCCGCCCGGGCCGGGTCGACCAGCACCACCTCGCCGCCGTGGCACAGGGTGGCCCACACGTCCAGCAGGCAGAGGTCGAAGTTGAGTGGCGCGTAGTTGAGCACCCGGGTGCCCGCGGTGACGCCGAACTGGCCGGCGGCCCAGTCGACGAACCGGCCCACGCCGGCGGCCGGCAGCGGGACGATCTTGGGCAGCCCGGTGGATCCGGAGGTCGTCAGCAGCAGACAGGTGCCCGGCGGGAGCGCGGGCGCCGTCCGGGCGACCGGGACCGGCCGGACCCGCAGGCCCCCGTCGTCGACCGCGAGGACCGCGGCGCACCCCGCCCGCTCGACGAGCGCGTCGAAGACCTGCGCACCCAGGTCGCTGGAGAGCAGCAGCACCGGCTGCCCGGCGGCGAGACAGGCCAGCACCGCCGCCACCGACTCCGGCGACTTGGTGGCGCGCACCGCCACCGGAGCCTCGCCCGTCGGCACGCCGGCCAGATGGGCGGACGCCTTCGCGGCCAGCTCGACCAACTCGGCGTAGCTGACCAGCCGGTCCCGCCAGCGCAACGCCGTCGCCGTGGGCGTCCGCTCAGCCTGCTCGTGGATGCGGGACGCGATGGAACCGTTCGACACCGCTTCCCCCTCTCGCATGTGCCGACCGGCAATCTCCCCCCGACCGACCCGACGCACCGATCTTCGAGTCCGCCGGGCAGATGTGCATCTTCCAAAATGCGCAGGGCCGCGGGTGCGCCGACGAGCCGCCCGACATCGGCGCGACATGCTGGTATTTCTTGACATCGATGGGATCCGTGCCCGGGGACACGGCGCCGGGTCGGCTGACCAGGCCGGGGCGGCACGGAGTCACCCGCGCTACGCGGGGCACGACGGCGCGGGGCACGACGGCGCGGGGTACGACGGCGCGGACCGCGATGCGCGTGCACGAACGGCCGCGAACGCCGACCCAGGACAGACACCGAGGAGCCGCCCCGCCGCTCGTCGCCGGCTCCCCACTCGCCGGGCGGACGGCGCGACGCCACGGTAGGTACCCGGCCGGGTCAGATATTCCTCATCGGTCACGAAGCCCGCGAGGCCACGACGAGACCGCGCGGCAGCGACGACGGACACGCGACCACGAAGCAGCACGTCGGTCGCGCTGCGCGGACATCATCGGCTCGGCCCCGTGCCGCACCACGAAGGCGGTCATCCGGCCAGGGCGGGACCATCATCCTCTCGACGCCCGTAGCGCTCGGCCGCGCGCGCCTTCGCCTTGGCGGCCTCGATCTCCCGGTCGCGGGGCGGCGCCTTCGTCACGAGGCTGTCGAGAAGGGTCCGGGTGGCCTCCGCCACGACGCGGACCGCCTCGGCGAACGCCTCCTCGTTTGCCGCCGACGGCCGAGTCGCGCCGCTGACCTTGCGAACATACTGAAGGGCAGCGGCTTCGATCTCGTCGTCGGTCGCGGGTGGTTCGAAGTTGTGAAGCACGCGAATGTTCCGGCACATGCCTCCACCATGCCAGGCCGGGGCGACAATCGGCAGGCTTCGCTCCGCTCACCGAGCGCGTACGTCGCGCGTTGGCCGCCGCGTGCCGCCCCAGCCGGCCGGTCGGCGTGGTCAGAGGCCGGCGGCGGCGTCGTACCGGCGCCGCAGGTCGGCCATCTCCGATGCGGGCAACGCCTCCCTGAGTGCCAGTTCCTCGTACTTGTCGGGGAACATCTCCCGTAGCCGGTCGACGAACCTGACGCCGGCGGTCGCCTCGACCACCTTGATGCCGGGAGGCCGGGTGGTCATGTCCATGATCACCGGGCCGACGAGTTTGACCGCCCCGTCCCAATGGCGCTTCTGTTCGGCGACGCCGCAGAGGTGGAAGCCGTAGACCGTCTGGACGTCGGCCAACGTGGCGGCCCCGGTGGGCTCGTGGCCGTAGACATGGACTCCGCAGACGACCGCCGGCACGGCCTGCTCTCCGGTTGGCACCTGTGGGGTGTGCCCGGCGTGCTGGTGCTGTGCCGGGTCCGCCTGTTCGAGGGTCGTACGCATCCGGGTCAGGATCTCCTGGCGGAGAACTGCCGGGTCCGTCTTCGGGGTGGTCGAGGTGACCACGGCGGCCGCGCCGAGCGACGCGGCCAGCAGGCACACCTCGATCCACACGAAGCGGCTTCGGTACCAGCCGCTGACGCTCACCCGGGAAATCATGCTCGTTCCTCACCTCGTCGCGGTTCCTGATGGTGGCGGAGGGCGCCGGCGGTGGGGTGGTGCGGCACGCGCCACCCCACCGCAGACGCTGTTACCGAGCGGTGCAGGTGAGGTTGGGTGTGGAGTTGGTGCCGTTCCAGGAGGCGTTGAAGCCGAAGCTGGTGGTGGCGTTGGCGCTCAGGGAGCCGTTGTAGGCGACGTTCGACGCGGAGACCGACGAGCCGCTCGACGTGACCGTCGCGTTCCAGGAGTTGGTGATGCTCTGGCCGTTGGGCCACGTCCACGCCACCGTCCATCCGGAGATGGCGGCGTTGCCGGCCCGGACGGTGACTTCGGCGCCGAATCCACCGGACCACTCGTTCGTCTTGCGGAAGGTGGCGGTGCAGGCACCGTTCCCGGCCGGCGGCGGGGTCGTGGGCGGCGGAGTCGTCGGCGGCGGGGTGGTGGGCGGCGGCGTGGTGGGCGGCGGGGTCGTCGGCGGCGGGTTGCCGCCGCCACCGAAGATCACGTCACTGCAGAGGTAGTACGGCTGGTCGAGGTGGGACGCCTGCCAGATGGTGTAGACGACGTGCCGCCCGGTGCGGTTGCCCGCGTTCACCTGCGCCTCGTAGAGCCCGGTGGTCGGGTAGCTGCCGGTGCGCAGCACCAGTTCGAGGCTGTTCCAGGTGAGGGGCTGAGTGGTCGGGTCGAAACCCTGCTTGGTGATGTAGATCAACATGTAGTCGGCACCGTGCTTGGCACCGTCGGTCAGCGTCAGCGTGAAGTTGTTCGGCATCGGCTTCGCGGTCCACGCGCCGACCGCGTCGAGCGAGGCGTACAGGCCGTTCTGGGTGCGACCACCGCTGCACAGCTGCCCGTCCGGCACCGCGGCCTGGTGATTACCGCCGACGTTCTCGCGGTACAGGCCGTTCCAGTTCCACATCGTGTTCGGGTTGGCCTGCCACGCCTGCCAGCACATCGGGTCGGTCTGCGCCATCGTGGGGTTGAGGTGGTCGGCACCCCAGCGCTCGTAACATCCGTAGTTGCGTGACGGCGGGTTGGTGACCGATCCGTGCGCCGAGGCCGGACCGGCCTGGTTGACCACGACCATCGTGAACGAGGCGACGAGAACTGCGACCGCGGCCAGTCCCAGACGGCGTGCTGTCCGTGAGATTCTCATGATGCTCCAGTGGATGCGCCGACGCCCAGTGGCCCTCGCTGGGTGCCCACCCCGGAGAAGGACGCCGATCGATTCAAGCCGCCCACCAGGTGGACGGCACTGCTGCCCAGCAGCGCTTGGCGACTCCCAGC
Organism: Micromonospora sp. NPDC049203; assembly: GCF_043197215.1. Taxonomy (NCBI): domain Bacteria; kingdom Bacillati; phylum Actinomycetota; class Actinomycetes; order Micromonosporales; family Micromonosporaceae; genus Micromonospora; species Micromonospora sp. NPDC049203. The sequence continues at coordinate 606,699 of NZ_JBICSV010000002.1, forward strand.
CACGATCTTAGTAAAGACAGCCGTCAATGTAAATCGATACCGACGTATCGGTCAGACCGCGAGGGCCGCGCGCACCTCCCGCTCCGCCGTCACTCCCCCGTCGCCGTGCGAGGTGACCCGGCCGGATTCGAGGACGTGGTAGCGGTTCGCCACCCGCAGCGCGAACCCGAGGTGCTGCTCGACGAGCAGCGCGCTGAAGCCGGACTGCCGGGTCAGCTCGACGATCCGCTCCTGGATCTCGGCGACCACCGACGGCTGGATGCCCTCGGTCGGCTCGTCGAGCATGAGCAGCCGCGGCCGGGTGATCAACGCGCGGGCGATGGCGAGTTGCTGACGCTGACCACCGGAGAGCAGCCCGGCGCGCCGCCGCAGCAGCGGACGCAGCGCCGGGAACAGGTCCAGCACCTCCGCTGTCGCCTCCGCGCCGTCGCGCCGGCCGTCGGCGACGAGGCGCAGGTTCTCCGCCGCCGTCAGGTGCGGGAAGCACTGCTGGCCCTGCGGGACGTACGCCATGCCACGCGCCACCCGCTCGTGCGGCGCGAGACGGGTGACGTCCTCGCCGTCCAGCTCGACGGTGCCGGCGGTCGGGCGCAGCAGGCCTGCCGCGACCCGCAACAGGGTGCTCTTCCCGGCGCCGTTGTGCCCGAGCACCGCGGCCACCCCGTCGGGCGGGACGGCGAGGTCCACGCCGTGCAGCACCCGGGAACGCCCGTATCCGGCGTGCACCCCACGCAGGGTCAGCATCATGCCTCCAGACCGCTGGGGACCGACCCGGCGTCGACCGGGTGGCCGAGGTAGACCTCCTGCACGCGCGGGTCCGCCTGGACCTGCGCCACAGTGCCCTCGCTGAGCACCCTCCCCGCGTGCAGCACTGTGACGCTGCGCGCGAAGCGACGCAGGAAGTCCATGTCGTGCTCGATCACCACCACCGTGCGATCCCGGCTCACCGTCTCCAGCAGGGCGCCCGTGGCGTCGCGCTCCTCGTGGCTCATCCCGGCGACCGGCTCGTCGAGCAACAGCAGCCGCGCGTCCTGCACCAGCAGCATGCCGATCTCCAACCACTGTTTCTGGCCGTGCGCGAGCGTGCCGGCGAGCTGGTCGGCGCGGCCGGTCAACCCGATGGTCTCCAGCGCGGCCGCCACCTCGTCGGGGATCCCCCGCCGACGCCGGGCCAGGGTGGCCCAGCCGCGGCGGGCGCCCGCAGCGATGTCGAGGTTCTGCACGACCGACAGCTCCTCGAAGATCGTCGACGTCTGGAACGTCCGGCCGATGCCGAGCCGGCTGATCCGGTGCACCGGGCGACCCAGCAGCTCCTGGTCGCCGAAGCGCACCGAGCCGGTGGCCCGCACCAGACCGGTGATCGCGTCGACCACTGTGGTCTTGCCGGCGCCGTTCGGCCCGATCAGGAACCGGATGTCACCGGCGGGAACCTCCAGCGAGACGCCCTCGACGGCGGTGAAGCCGTCGAAGCTGACCCGCACGTCACGGACGGACAGCCCGTCCAGCCGGTCGTCGCTCATCGGTGCGCCTCCGCCCGCTCGGCGCGGCGGCGGGCCAGCGCCCACAGCGACGCCAGGCCGCCGGGAAGGAACGCCACCACCACCACGAAGAGCAGACCCTGCAGGTACGTCCAGGTGCCCGGGAAACGTTCGGACAGGGCGGTACGCGCCCAGGCGACCGCCACCGCGCCGAGCACCGGCCCGAGCAGCGTGGCCCGGCCGCCCACCGCCACACCGATGACGAACTCGATCGACGGGACGATGCCGATGAGGGCGGGCGAGATGATGCCCACCGCCGGCACGAACAGCGCGCCGGCGAGGCCCGCCATACCCGCCGCCACCACGTACGCGACGAGCTTGACCGACGCCGGGTCGTAGCCGAGGAAACGGACCCGCTCCTCGCTGTCACGTACCGCCACGAGCAGTTCCCCGTAGCGGCTGTGGATGAGCTGGCGGGCCAGCGCGAGCAGCGCGAGCAGGACGCCGGCGATGATGAAGTAGACCATCCGCTGGTTGACCGGGTCGTCCAGGTCGTAGCCGAAGAAGCCCTGGATGTCGGTGAGCCCGTTGGTGCCACCAGTGGTCCCCTGCTGGCCGATCAGCAGGATCACCATGGCGGCGGCGAGAGCCTGGCTGAGGATCGCGAAGTACGCGCCCCGCACCCGGCGGCGGAACACCAGTGAGCCGAGCCCGAAGGCGACTGCCATCGGCAGCAGAACCGTGGCCGGCAGCGCGAACCACGGGCTGGCGAACGGCCGCCACCAGACTGGCAGTTCGTCGAGCTGCCCGTACAGCTGCATGAAGTCGGGCATCCCACCGGGACCCGCGTCGGCGAGCTTGAGGTGCATGGCCATCGCGTAGCCGCCCAGGCCGAAGAAGACGCCCTGGCCGAGGGTGAGCATGCCGCCGCGCCCCCAGGCGATGCCGATGCCGACGGCCACCATGGCGACGCAGAGGTACTTGGCGAGCAGGGCCAGCCGGAAGTCCGACAGCGCCAGCGGCGCGACGGCGAACAGCAGCGCCGCGCCGAACGCGAACCCCGCCGCCGCACGCAGCCGGGACCGGCCACCCGGCCGGCTCGGAGGCGCGATGCCGGCCGGGGCCGGTGCGCCGGCGGTGCTCGGCGGCGCGGGTGTCACGGCGGTCATGCGAGGCTCCTGGTCCGCAGGGTGAACAGGCCCTGTGGCCGCCACTGGAGGAACGCGACGATCGCCACGAAGACGATCACCTTGGCGACGCTGAGGGTCGTGAGGTACTCCCCGGTGGCCTGGAGGACCCCGAGGGCGAAGGCGACGATCACGCTGCCCTTCAGCTGACCGATCCCGCCGACCACGACGACCAGGAAGGCGTCGATGATCAGGTTGGTGCCCATGGTCGGGCCGATCGGGCCGAGAAGGGTGAGCGCCACCCCGGCGAGCCCGGCCAGGCCCGAGCCGAGGAAGAAGGTCGTCCGGTCGACCCGGGCGGTGGGGACGCCGGACACCGCGGCGAGGTCGCGGTTCTGCACCACCGCGCGGATCCGACGCCCGAGCGGGGTGAGCCGCAGCGCCAAGGTGAGGGCGGCGACCGCGGCCAGGGCCAGGGCCAGGATGAACAGCCGGTTGTTGGCGACCGTCAGCCCGCCGGGCACCGCCACGTTGCCGGTGAGCAGGTCCGGCGCGCGGGTCTGCACGTTCGGACTGCCGAAGATGTCCCGGGCTAGCTGTTGCAGCATCAGGGACACGCCCCAGGTGACCAGCAGGGTGTCCAGCGGACGGGCGTAGAGCCGGCGGATCAGCAGGATCTCCAGCAGCACCCCCATCGTGCCGGCGACCGCGAACGCCACCGGCAGCGCGACCAGCAGCGACAGGCCGGCGCCGGTGATGCTCTGTTGCAGCACGTACGTGGTGTAGGCGCCGGCCATGATGAACTCGCCGTGCGCCATGTTGATGACGTTCATCTGGCCGAAGGTCAGCGCCAGCCCGAGCGCGATGAGCAGCAGCACCGCGCCGATGCTGATGCCGGTGAAGAGTTGACCGAAGAGGACTGTCACGGTGGGTACTCCCGTACTGCTGGTCGAGGGACCCGGGCGGGGCGCGGCGTCGCGGTGCCCGCCCGGGGCCGGCGTCGTCAGCTCAGGCCGCTCGCCCACGGATAGGTCTTGAGGTACGGGTCCGGCGCGATCGGCTTGCCGGAGTTCCACACCTCGCTGATCAGGCCGTCCGCGCCGACCTTGCCGATGCGGGCGGTCTTGGCGATGTGCTGGGTCTTGCCGTCGACGGTGACCAGGCCCTCCGGCGCGTCGAAGGTGATTCCGTCGGAGGCGCCGCGGACCTTCTCGACGTCGAACGCGCCGGCCTTCTCGACCATCGCCTTCCACAGGTAGACGCTGACGTAGGCGGCCTCCATCGGGTCGCTCGTCGGCTTGTCCGCGCCGTACTTCGCCTTGTACGCGGCCACGAACTTGCCGTTCGCCGTGCCGGGCGTGGTCTGGTAGTAGTTCCAGGCGGTCAGCTGACCCTCCAGGTACTGGGTGCCGATGCTCTTGACCTCCTCCTCGGCGATGGACACCGACACCACAGGCATCGCGGCGGCGGTCAGCCCGGCCGACTTGTACTCCTTGAAGAACGCCACGTTGCTGTCGCCGTTCAGGGTGTTGAAGACCGCCTTCGCGCCGGATGACTTGACCTTGTTGACGATCGTGCCGAATTCGGTGGACCCGAGCGGCGCGTAATCCTCGCCGACCACCGTCATGCCGTTCGCCGCCGCGTACGCCTTGATGATTTTGTTCGCCGTTCGCGGGAAGACGTAGTCGCTGCCGACCAGGTAGACCGATTTCGTTCCCTGAGCCTTGAGATAGTCGAGCCCGGGAACGATCTGCTGGTTGGTCGTCGCGCCCGTGTAGAAGATGTAGGGCGACTGTTCCAGCCCCTCGTACTGCACCGGGTAGAACAGCAGCGCCTTGTTCTTCTCGAACACCGGCTTGACCGCCTTGCGGCTGGCCGACGTCCAGCAGCCGAAAACGGCTGCGACCCGGTCCTCGGAGATGAGCTTCTCGGCCTTCTCCGCGAAGGTGGGCCAGTCCGAGGCGCCGTCCTCCCCGACCGGCTGGATCTTCTTGCCGAGGACGCCGCCGGCCGCGTTGATCTCCTCGACGGCGAGCATGATGGAGTCGCGGACGGTGACCTCGCTGATCGCCATGGTGCCGGAGAGCGAGTTGAGCAGGCCCACCTTGACGGTGTCGCCGGAGACGTCGGCGGTGACGCCGGCCGCGCCGCCCGCGTCACTGGTCTTGCTGCCGCACGCGGTCATGGCCGCCGCGGCGACGAGGGTCATGGCACCCGCCAGGATGCGGCGGCCCCGAAGAAGTGGCATCTAGTCTCCCTGCGGTGCACTCAAGTAGCGAAAGGACGGTCGGTGCGGTCCGGTGGAGTTGGCGATGCCGAGGTCGACGGGTGGACGTCGCCTGTGGTCATCGCATCGGATACGGGCACGCAAAGCGTTGACCGGCATGATTGCGCGGAGGTTTCCCAGTCCTTAATTGACTGTTTCCCGGGCACCCGGAGAGAACGCGTGCGAGAACGGCTGACACCGCCCCACGGGAAACGGTGTCAGCCGTGATTATTTCGCCGAAGAATTGCGCCACCACAATGGCCGGCGGACAGATTCCGCCGACGGTGGACAGGCATTCGCGGTATCCGCCCCGGAGGTAGATACTTCACGCAGGAAGCATCTTAGGGCCGGGCCGGGTGGACGTGTCAAGGGTCGATACCTGACGGTCAGATCTGGGCGAGCACTGTGAAGTCGAGACCGTCGGCCTCGGCGAGGTAGATCCGCTGGCGCACGTGCCGTCGACGCAGCTCCAGCCGACCTCGCGGCCCGTGGTACGCCACCGTGTCGGCAGCCGTCTCGATCGCCCGTACGTCGAGGGTGCGGGCCTGCCCGATCAGGGCGGCGAGCAGCATCACGCCCTCGTAGCAGGACTCCCCCAGGCTGCCCAGCGGCGGCGCCTCCACCCCGAACCGGCGGGCGAACTCGCCGTGGAAGTCGAGGTTCTCCTGCGTCACGAGGCCGGCGAAGAAACCCGCCGTGCTGTAGAGCCGCCGCGTCGCGCCCGCCCCGCTGGCCAGCAGCATGTTCTCGTCCATCAGGGTACTGAGCCGCAGGCAGCGCTGGTCCATCGCGGCACGCGCGAACGCCCTGTTGAACCGCACCGCGTCCGCGCCGACGAGCAGCATCACCACGGCGTCGGCCGCGCTGCGCTCGATCCGGCGCAACACGTCGTCGAAGTCGTGCGTCTCCAACGGCAGGAACGCCTGCCCCACCACGCGGCCACCGCCGCGCAGCGCGTACCGCTGGGCCGCCCGCGCGGTACGCCGGGGCCACACGTAGTCGTTGCCGACCACGAACCAGCGGCGCACGCCCTGCTCCCCCGCGAGCAGCCGCATCGCGGGCCACAGCTGGGCGTCCGGAGTCTCGCTGGTCAGATAGACCCCCTCGGTACGCTCACCGCCCTCGTACAGTGCGGTGTAGACGTACGGCACGCGGTGCGCGACCCGGGGCGCGAGCGCCTGCCGCACCGAGGAGATGTGCCAACCGGTCACGCCCTGCACGGCGCCCACCGACACCAGCGCCTCCACCTGGGCGGCCACCTCGGCCGGCGGGGCCCCACCGTCGACCGGCACCAGCCGCACCTCGCGGCCCAGCACCCCGCCGGCGGCGTTTATCTCCTCGACCGCGAGCTGGGCGCAGAGTTCGCAGGTCGGGCCGAACATCCCCGCCGGCCCGCGCATCGGGTAGACCAGCGCGATGCTGACCACGGCCCGATCGACTGTGAGCCACGGCGGTGCCGGCGCGGACATGAGCCCATGATTGCCCGGCCGACGTGGGAAAACCATAGCTCTCCACGGACCGGGACGAGTCGCTACCATGGCAGGGCCACCGGCCCAGGGAGTCCCATGTCAGACGTGCCCGGGGCGCCAGCCGATCTGCTGCGCTCGCTCACCCGTGCCGAACGGCTGCTCTCCCGCCGGCTGGCCGCCGTTCTGGCCGACGACGACCTGACCGCCGAGGCGTGGCGGGTGCTCTGCCTGCTGGCCGACGGTCAGGGCCATCCGATGAGCGAGGTGTCCGCCGAGGCGTCGTTGCCGCCGGGGACCCTCACCAAGCTGGTCGACCAGCTCGTCGACCGTAACCTGGTGTTCCGGCGGATCGACCCGCTGGACCGCCGGCGTATCCGGGCCTACCTGACCGCCCGGGGCCGCCGCGAGCACGCCCGCCTCGACGAGCGGGTCCGGGCCAGCCTCGCCGAGGCGGGCGTACCGGCCGACACCGCCCTGCTCGACCACCTCACCGACCTGATCGCCCGGCTCGACCCGGCCGGTCGCCGCGACGACGCCGAGGCGGCCGGCCTTCGCCGTTGACCCCCGCCTCACTCCACCTCGGTGAGCAGCGGCTTACCTTCGAGGTGGGCGCGCAGCGTGTGCGCGTCGGCAGCGGTGGCGGTCCACAGTGTTGCCGGGCCACCCGCCAGGGGCAGCCGGGCGACGGTGCCCTCGACCGTCGCGGGATCGTGGGGCAGCGACGGGTCCACCACCAGCAGCGACCCGGTGGCCGACGCGCCGCCGAGCACCGCGGGGCCGGCCCAGCCGGGCGCGCCCGGTCCCACTGCGAGCGACTGACGCAGCAGCGGCCGGCCGTCGTAGTCGACCCGGGTGTGGACGACCGCGCCGCCCGGCGTTTCGCCGTACCGGCCGCAGATCACCTCGTCGCGCCAGGTCAGCCTCGCCCCCGCGGCCAGCTCCACCTGGGACTCGGCGAGGTGGGCGCAGCCGGCGGCCGCGACCAGTTGCTCGGGCAGCCAGTGCAGTACGCCGCCGTCGCGCACCACGGCGCGGACCGCCATCCGCGACACGACGCCGGGCCGGCCGGGCAGGGCGACCGAGGCGGCGACGGTGTGCAGCCGTACTGCCGCCCCCGGTCCCACGTCGATCTCCAGCCGCAGGTCGTCGCCGGCGAGCGGGCCGGCCGCACCGCCGACGACGTACACGGTCACGCCACGACCGCCGCCGGGCGTCTGCCGCAGCAGCAGCGGCGTCTCACCGCGCAGCTCGGCGAGGACCGTGCCGCCCCGGCCGTCGGCCCGGGCCACCAGCCGGGCGTACGCGCGCATCAGGCCGGGCCGACCCGCGCGGCGGTCGGGTGCACTGCCGCGTGGTGGGCGAGTTCGTGGCGGACCCAGTCGGCGACCCGCCCCGCCGTCGGGTCGCCGACGATCGACAGGAACACGGTCGGCAGGTCGCCGCGCCGGGCCCGCGCGTCCCGGTCCATGACGGCCAGGTCCGCGCCCACCATCGGGGCCAGGTCGGTCTTGTTGATCACGAGCAGGTCGGCGGACGTCACCCCCGGTCCGCCCTTGCGTGGCACCTTGTCCCCGCCGGCCACGTCGACCACGAATATCTGCCGGTCCACCAGGCCCCGGCTGAACGTGGCGGTCAGGTTGTCCCCGCCGCTCTCGACCAGCACCAGGTCCAGCGGGCCGACCGCCTCGGCCAGCTCGTCCACGGCGTCGAGGTTGGCCCCGATGTCGTCCCGGATGGCGGTGTGCGGGCAGCAACCGGTCTCCACGGCGCGGATCCGGGCCGGGTCCAGCACGCCGGCCCGCTTGAGGAAGTCGGCGTCCTCGGTCGTGTAGATGTCGTTTGTGACCACGCCGAGTCGCAGCTCGCCGGCGAACGCCCGGCACAGGGCCGCCACCAGGGCGGTCTTGCCGGATCCGACCGGCCCGCCGATGCCGACGCGCAGCGCCCGGCCGGCTCGCGCCAGCGGCGGATGCGGGTCCACCCCCGGTTCGGGGTGGGTGTGCGGAACGGTCTCGTCGTGCGGGGCAGGATGCTGGCCGGCAGTGGGCGCAGCGGTCGGCACAGCGGTGTCAGGACGCAAAGAGACGCACCTCCCAGGTGGCATGAGCTTCGGCATGGATGTCGGCGAGGGGCGCGGCTGCCGCGGGCAGCCGCTCGGGCGGGTCGTCGGCGGCCCGGGCCGCCGCGGCGGCGGTGCCGTCGCACAGGCCGGCGAGACCGACCAGCAGGGACTGGACCCGGTACGGGTCGAGGCCGAGCAGGCGTACGGCCGCACTGGCCGCACCGGTCACCGTCCCGTGCACGGCGACAGTGGCGGTCTCGGCGCGGCTCAGGCCGGCGGCGGCGCAGAGCAGCCCGAGCACCAACGGCTGGTGCGCTCCGCCAGGTGTGGAGGGCAGGTCGTCGAAGGACGCCTCCGGCCAGACGGCCCGGCCCGCGCGCAGCAGAGCCCGTCCCTGGCGACGGGACACGGTGCGCAGCGCCGGTGCCGCCGTCCGGGCGTCCAGCTCCGCGTCGAGCAACACCAGCGCGGAACCGCGTACGGCGGAACCGGCCGACGTCACCGCCCGGTGCGCCGCCGCCGCGAACGCCGCGCCGACCAGCCCGGCGGTGGCCAGCCGGCCGGCCAGGAACGCCTCCAACGTGGCCAGGTCGGTGACCCGGCCGGCGGCGACGGCGGCCTCCAGGCCACCGGAGTGGGCGTGCGCGCCGGCCGGGAATCGACCGTCGGCCAGCAGCAGGAGCAGACTCGACGTCGCCATCAGAACAGGAAGTACCGCTGGGCCATCGGCAGGCGTGGCACCGGTTCCGGCTCCACCACCTGACCGTCGATCCGCACGGTGAAGGTGTCCGGGTCCACCTCGATCCGGGGCATCGCGTCGTTCTCCGGCAGGTCGGCCTTGCCCCGCGAGCGCACGTCCGCCACGGGCACCACCCGCCGCCGCACGTCGAGGCGCAACCCGGCGTCGAGGGCGGCCGGCGCGACGAACGCCAGGCTGGTGGCAGACGCCGCGGCGCCGTACGCCCCGAACATCGGGCGCGGCAGCACCGGCTGCGGCGTCGGGATGGACGCGTTGGCGTCACCCATCTGGGCGTACGCGATCATGCCGCCCTTGAGCACCAGGTGCGGGCGTACGCCGAAGAACGCCGGATCCCACAGCACCAGGTCGGCCAGCTTGCCCGGCTCGACCGAGCCGATCTCCCGGTCCAGTCCGTTCGCCATCGCCGCGCAGATGGTGTACTTCGCCACGTACCGGCGGGCCCGGTGGTTGTCGGCCGCGCCGTCGCCCGGCAGCGCGCCGACCCGCTCCTTCATGACGTGCGCGCTCTGCCAGGTTCGCAGGATCACCTCGCCCACGCGGCCCATCGCCTGGGCGTCGGAGCCGATGATGGAGATCGCGCCGAGGTCGTGCAGCAGGTCCTCGGCGGCCATCGTGGACGGCCGGATGCGGCTCTCCGCGAAGGCCAGGTCCTCCGGCACGGACGGGTTGAGATGGTGGCAGACCATCAGCATGTCCAGGTGCTCGGCGAGGGTGTTGGCGGTGTACGGCCGGGTCGGGTTGGTCGACGACGGCAGCACGTTGGGCTCGCCGGCCACCGTGATGATGTCCGGCGCGTGCCCGCCTCCCGCGCCCTCGGTGTGGTACGAGTGGATGGCCCGGCCGGCGATCGCCCGCAGCGTGTCGGCCACGAAGCCGGCCTCGTTGAGGGTGTCGGTGTGGATGGACACCTGCACCCCGGAGGCGTCCGCCACCCGCAGGCAGGCGTCGATCGCCGCCGGTGTGGTGCCCCAGTCCTCGTGCAGCTTGAAACCGCCCGCGCCGGCGCGCAACTGCTCCCACAGCGCCTCCGGAGAGACGGTGTTGCCCTTGCCGAGCAGCAGCACGTTGACCGGCAGCGTGTCCAGCGCCTCGTGCATGCGGGCCAGGTGCCAGGCGTTCGGGGTGACAGTCGTCGCCCGGGTGCCCTCGGCGGGGCCGGTGCCGCCGCCGACGAGTGTGGTGACGCCGCTGGCCAGCGCCTCGGTGACGATCTCCGGGCAGATGAAGTGCACGTGGGTGTCGACGGCGCCCGCCGTGAGGATCCGGCCGTTGCCGGCGATGACCTCGGTGGCCGGGCCGATGACCAGCTCGGGGTGGACGCCGGGCATGGTGTCCGGGTTGCCGGCCCGGCCCAGCGCCACGATCCGCCCGTCGCGCAGACCCACGTCGGCCTTGACCACGCCCCAGTGGTCGAGCACCACCGCGCCGGTGACGACGGTGTCGAGGGCGCCCGCCGCGCGGGTGGCCCGCGACTGGCCCATCGACTCGCGGATCACCTTCCCGCCGCCGAAGACCGCCTCGTCGCCGCCCACGCAGTGGTCGGTCTCCACCTCGATCAGGAGGCTCGTGTCGGCCAGCCGGATGCGGTCGCCGGTGGTCGGCCCGTACAGGTCGATGTAGCGGTCCCGCCGTACGGCGCTCACCGCGCCGGCCCGTCGGTCGTCGGCGCTTCCGTTCCCGGGGCGGTCGGTGGCGCCTCGTCCAGCGGTCCGGCGCACTCGCCGCGGAGACCGGGCACGACGCGTGCGCCGCCGAGCGGGACCAGCTCGACGGTGCGGCTCACGCCCGGCTCGAACCGGACGGAGGTACCCGCCGCAACGGCGAGACGCTGACCCCAGGCGACGTTCCGGTCGAACATCAGGGCCGGGTTGGCCTCGGCGAAGTGGTAGTGCGAGCCGACCTGCACCGGACGGTCGGCGGTGTTTACCACGACCACTGTGGTCACCGGCCGACCCACGTTGATCTCGACCGGGCCGGCCGCCGGCAGGATCTCCCCCGGGATCACGGGATCGGGTGGTGCACCGTCACGAGCTTGGTACCGTCCGGGAACGTCGCCTCCACCTGCACCTCCCTCAGCATCTCGGGGATGCCGTCCTGGACGTCCTCGCGGCCGAGCACCGTCCGGCCGGCGGACATGAGGTCGACCACCGACCGTCCGTCGCGGGCCCCTTCCAGCAGGAAGGCGACGATGATCGCGACGGCCTCGGGATAGTTGAGTCGCAGGCCGCGCTCGCGGCGGCGGCGAGCGACGTCGGCCGCGACGTGGACGAGCAGGCGGTCCTGCTCGTGCGGGGTGAGGAACACGGGATTCTCCGGTGGGGATCGGCGTGGCCCGCTCGCCGTCGGCTCCGCGCGGAGCCACACCGGGCAGCACCACCCGGAGTACGAGCTGGGAGTCACACGACCGCCGCGACGCCGCCGACGGGGTGGCCCGGGACTCCACCGTCCCGGCCCGCGCGACGAGCACCCGGCGGTGTCGGTCGGATGCGGACCGCACCGCCCACCGCTTGAGCAGACCGTAGAGGATCGTCACCGGCGGGGGCAACAGGTTCTGGCACGTTCGCGCCGTCAGCTGCCGCACCTACGGCTTGAACGTGGGACGGTTCGGAAGCCCCCCGAGCGGCTCCCGAACCGTCCCGGCCGCCGGCTGCTCAGCCCGCGCTTTCGGCGTCAGGACGTGTGAACAAAGCCGCTGGTCGCATAGTCGCCAGAGTCGCATTGTGCCGTCGACGTGGGTCCGTACGACGTCCACGGTGCGGTGTAAACCCGCCCGAACGCGGTGTACGACACCCCAGCGCTCACGTCCCAGCATGTCAGCCAGACGCTGTAGGCCGCGGAGGGGTACAACGAGCTACGCGTGCAACTCGCGCTGAGGTACGTCCAGGGGTTCAAATCCCTCAAGGTACGGCAGCTCGTCGAGAGCAGCGCCATATCGCTGCTGATCGTGGTAATGCTGCTGGTCCGGGTCGCCGGCTCGGTAGTTGCGGCCTCCGCACCAACGCCACGTTGGTCCGCCTGAGCTGGAGCTGCCAGGGCGGTCGCCATTGCCGCCAGCGCCACGCAGATCACGGTCATACGTCTTACGGATCGCACCATGGTTCTTCCTTCCGGTGGTTTTTCTTACCGACCGGGCACAGATGTTCACGGTGGACTGTGCGCTCAATCGTCCTGCGATCCAGGACGGTCACAGTCCGGCGGAATGCCGATCGCATTCTGCTTCCCTGCCCTCGTCATCACCGTAGAAGCCGCGGTGGTCGTCGCCCAGAGCCAATTCGCCGGCACCTTGACGGTGCCACTTAGGATCTCGGAACGTGGATGTGGCCGTGCGGCTGGACCGGAACGGGATCCTGGCGGGGCAGATCTACCGGCAGCTACGCGATGCTGTCCTGGACGGGCGGCTTCGCCCGGACGAGGCGCTGCCCTCCAGCCGGGATCTGGCCGAGCAGCTCCAGGTTTCGCGCAACACCGTGACGACCGCCTATGAGCGGCTGGTGGCCGAGGGCTATCTGACCGGGCGGCCGGGCTCCGGAACGTTCGTCAACGCCCTGCCCCTCGCAGAGCCGACCGCGCCCATGCTGCCGTCCGGACCTCTCACGCCGCTCGCCGTGTGGCCGTCGATCCCGGTGCCGCCCGATTTCGGCGACGCACCGGAGTTCGACTTCCGGGTCGGTGCGCCCGATACGCGGTTGTTCCCGTACGCGGCCTGGCGCCGGCTCCTGGGCAACCAGTTCCGGCCGACGGCCGTCGGCACCGGGATGCCTGTCGAGCCGGCCGGCCACTTCCGACTGCGTACCCTCATCGCCCGTCATCTGGGCACGGCCCGGAGCATCAGGGCGAATCCGCGGGATGTGCTGATGACCTGCGGCGTGCAGCAGGCGCTCGACCTGGTCGGGCGGGTGCTGCTCGAACCTGGCGCCACGGCGGCGATCGAGAATCCCGGCTATGAACCTGCGAAACTTGTATGGGAAGCCCAGGGCGTCCGGGTCACCGGCGTCCCGGTCGACGAGGAGGGCCTGATCGTCGACGCGCTGCCCGCGAACGCTCGGCTCGTCTATGTGACGCCGTCCCACCAGTACCCGACCGGCGTGGCGCTGTCGCTGCGGCGGCGCGTCGAGCTGCTCGCGTGGGCCCGGCGGCATGACGCGGCCATCGTCGAGGACGACTACGACAGCGAGTTCCGCTACACCAGACAGCAGCTGGAACCATTGCACAGCCTCGACCGCAGCGGCCGGGTCCTCTACGTCGGATCGTTCTCCAAGGTTCTGCTGCCCACGCTGCGACTGGGTTTCCTGATCCATCCGCCGTCGCTACGCCACGCCCTGCACGCCGCCAAATTCGTCACCGACTGGCACACCAACCTGCCCCTGCAGGCTGCCATGGCGGATTTCCTCGAGCAGGGCATGTTCACGCGGCACCTGCGGCGGGTCCGCCGGGTGTACTGGCAGCGTCACGAACGCATCGCGGCTGCGCTCGCCGGCCCGCTGTCGGCGTACCTCAGGGTCGTGCCGTCGGCGGCCGGCCTGCACCTGAGCGCGATGGTGCGGGGAGCCACCGCCGCCGATGCGCTCGTCCGGGCCCGGGCTGCCGGCGTCGTCGTGGCGAGCTTTCCGGAAATCGCCGCCGCGGCACCCGATCCGCCGGGAGTGATCTTCGGGTACGGCATGATCGACGCGCACCGCATCGACGAAGGGATGGCCCGACTACATCACTGTTTGGCCGCCGGCTAGACCGCCGGCCGCGACCTCGCCCAGGCACAGGCACAGGTGTGACGCCGAGGCAGGCCCGGTTGCGGGGTCGGTGACAGCGGCTCCGGCAACAGCGACCGCGAGCAGCAGCACGATCCAGAGCGGGACGGCGCCGACGTCGCGCGGTTCGGGTCAGGTGGAGCCGCGGACGACAAGCGTCGTCGGCAACACGGTCGGCTTGGGCGGGTCGTCGCCGCCGTGCAGCATGGCGACCAGCGCCTCGGCGGCGGCCGTGCCGAAGCCGGGCTTGTTCTGGGCGACGGTGCTGAGCCCGGGCGGGATCAGCGCGGCCACCTCGATGTCGTCGAAACCGACAATCGCGATGTCGTCGGGGATCCGTAGGCCGGCCGCCTGGGCCGCCCGCATCGCGCCGACAGCCATCTCGTCACCGGCGACGAACACTGCGGTGGGGCGGTCGTCGAGGGCGAGCAGCCGGTTCATCGCGGCGTGACCGCCGTCGAGATAGAAGTCTCCCTCGATGACGTGGCTGTCGGCGAGCGCCAGGCCGGCCCCGGCCAGCGCGGCCCGGAAGCCGACGAGCCGTTCGGCTCCCGGCCAGGTTCGCAGCGGGCCGGTGATGGTGGCGATGCGCCGGTGGCCGCGTTCGACGAGGTGGCGCACGGCGAGCGCCGCGCCGCCGGCATTGTCCGAGGTGATGTAGGTCGACGCCGGGCCGTCGACCCGCAGGTCGAGAGCGACGCACGGCACCTGGGCTTCGACGAGGGCGAGCACGGCTGGGTCCCGGGTGCCGTTGTCGATGATGACGGCGCCGTCGAGGTTGTGCTGGCGGACGGCGCGCACGTATCGCTGCCCGTCGTCGGGCCCCGCCGCGTCGTGGCCGGCGAGCATGAGCAGGTTCAGCCCGTGCGCGCTGAGCGCCGTCTTGAGCGCGACGAGGATCTCCTGCAGGAATGGGTGGCGCCATCCAGGGCGGCGATGGTCGGTGTCCCACACCAGGCCCACCATGTTGGATTTCTTCGTGGCGAGCGTCCGGGCCGACCCGTTCGGCAGGTAGCCGATCTCGGCGGCCAGGTCGAGGATGCGCTGGCGGGTGTGCTGGCTGACGACCTCGGGGGTGTTGAAGACGCGGGACACGGTGGCGACGGACACGCCGGAGCGGCGCGCCAACTCCCTGATAGTGGTCAATGTGGTGCCTTCTCTGTAACCGGTTTCACGACCGTAGCGCCAGCGATGTCCGCTGGTCAAGACGCATCGACCGTTACCGTTTTGTAACTTGACACCCCCTAGCCGAACCCGTTCACACTTCCCAGGAAAGGCGCTCACCGGCGGTCACCCGCAACCCGGCCGGCATCCGATCTTCATCCAATTCCACCCACCCCTACCACCATCGCTTCGCCGACAATGTAACCGGTTTCAGGTAACCGGTTACATCGCACGAAAGGGTTCCCTGGCATGCACCCAAACCGACTGTTGCGACTGGCGGCGGCCACCCTGGCCGCCGGAGTACTGCTGACCGCGTGTGGCACCGGCACTGACGGAGGCTCCGGCGGCGGCAACGAAAAGATCACCCTGAACGTCAACCTGTTCGGCAACTTCGGGTACCAGGACCTGTACGCCGAGTACCAGAAGTCGCATCCGAACATCACGATCCAGGAGCGCACGGCCGCCTACAACGACCATCATCGCGACCTGATCACCCACCTGGCCACCGGCTCCGGCGCGGGCGACATCGAGGGCGTCGACACGGGCTTCATCGCGCACATGCGCGAGCGGGGCAACCTCTTCGTCGACCTGGGCAAGGACCGCCAGTCCGAGTACCTCGACTGGAAGTGGGCGGCGTCGCTGGCCAAGGACGGCAAGCAGATCGGGTACGGCACCGACGTCGGCGGCCTGGCCATCTGCTATCGGCGTGACCTGTTCGAGAAGGCCGGCATGCCGTTCGACCGCGACCAGGTGTCGGCCGCCTGGGGCAGCGGCTGGGACCAGTACATCGAGTTCGGCAAGCGGTACGCGGCGAAGGCCCCGGCCGGCAGCGCCTTCTTCGATGGCGGAGGCCAACTGTTCAACGCCATCATCGGCCAGGCCCCGGTCGGGTACTACAACGAGGACAACGCCATCGTCGTGGGCACCAGCCCCGATGTCCGAAAGGCCTGGGACCTGACGGTGAAGGCGATCCAGAGCAACCTGTCGGCCAAGCTGATCGGCAGCTCGCAGGAGTGGAACAACGGCTTCGCGAAGGACCAGTTCGCCACCATCGCGTGCCCGGCCTGGATGATGACCAAGATCAAGGACCAGGCGAAGCACGCCGCCGGCAAGTGGGACGTGGCGAGCGTCCCGGGCGGCGGCGGCAACTGGGGCGGCTCGTACCTCACCGTTCCCAAGCAGGGCAAGCACATCGAGGAGGCCAAGAAGCTCGCGGCGTGGCTGACCGCCCCGGAACAGCAGGCCAAGGTGTTCACCGCGCGGGGCAACCTGCCGTCCATCCCGGCTCTGTACGACAAGCCCGACATTGCCCAGTACAAGGACGCCTTCTTCAACAACGCCCCGGTGGGCCAGCTCTTCACCACCGCGGCAAAGCAACTCAAGCCCCAGTACCAGGGCCCGCGAGCCGGAGACGTGCAGACCACCATCCGCGACGCCCTCGTCCGCATCGAACAGGGCAAGCAGAGCTCCGACGAGTCCTGGAAGCAGATGGTCAGCGACGTCGAGCGCCTCGCCAAGTAACTCGACCCGCGCCGCCGGCGGTCGCCCCTGACCGCCGGCGGCCCCCGGCGACGAAGGATCGACGATGGCCACCTACCTCCACCAGGCCCGGCGGGCCGGCCTGAGCCGGCTCGACACCAAGGGCTCGCCCTACCTCTACATCCTGCCGTTCTTCCTGCTGTTCGCCGCGTTCGGGCTGTTCCCGCTGCTGTACACGGCGTACGTCTCGTTCAATGACTGGGACCTGCTCGACTCCGGGTCGCACCGCTGGGTCGGCCTCGCGAACTACCGCGAGATGCTGCAGGACGCGTACTTCTGGAACGCCCTGGGCAACACACTCAGCATCTGGTTGCTGTCCACCGTGCCGCAACTGCTCGCCGCGCTCTGGATCGCCCACCTGCTCAACCACCGGCTGCGGGCCCGCACCGCGCTACGGATGGGCGTGCTGCTGCCCAACGTCACCTCGATCGTGGCGGTGACGATCGTCTTCACCCAGCTGTTCGGCCGCGACTTCGGCATGGTCAACTGGGCGCTCGGCCTCGTCGGCATCGGCCCGATCGACTGGCAGGCCAACACCTGGAGCTCCCACCTGGCCATCTCGTTCATCGTCGCCTGGCGGTGGACCGGCTACAACGCCCTCATCTACCTCGCCTCGATGCAGGCGATCCCGCACCACCTGTACGAGGCCGCCGACCTCGACGGTGCGTCGCAGGGTCAGCAGTTCAGGCGGATCACCGTCCCGATGCTGCGGCCGACGATCATCTTCACCACGGTGATCTCGACGATCGGCGGCCTGCAGATCATGGCCGAACCCCTGCTGTTCGCCAGCTCCCAGACGCCCACCGGCGGCTCCGACCGGCAGTTCCAGACCGTCGCCCTGTTCATGTACGAGCAGGGGTTCCGGGAGTTCCGCTTCGGCTACGCCTCGGCGGTCGCGTGGACGCTCTGTCTGGTCATCGCCATCTTCGCGATCATCAACTTCCTGCTCACCCGGCGCATCGCCAAGGACGAGGACTGAGGAGGATGCCGTGACCACCCTCGCGGACCCCACACAGACCGGCACCACACCCTCGCCGCCGCAACGCCGGTCCCACCGGCGCCGGGGCTTCGGGTATCCACGCAAGGGCTCGGTCTGGAGCTACGGCGCCCTGCTGGCGGTCGTGGCCGGGTCGGTCTTCCCGCTCTACTGGTCCATCGTCGTGTCCTCGCAGACCAGCGAAGCCGTCACGAAGGTGCCGCCGGCCCTGGTGCCCGGCGGGCACCTCTTCGACAACATCGCGCGCGTGTTCGACACGACCGACTTCGGCCGGGCCCTGGTGAACTCCTTCATCGTCAGCGGCTCGATCACCGTCTCCGTGG
Source organism: Micromonospora sp. NPDC049203 (assembly GCF_043197215.1). Lineage (NCBI taxonomy): Bacteria > Bacillati > Actinomycetota > Actinomycetes > Micromonosporales > Micromonosporaceae > Micromonospora > Micromonospora sp. NPDC049203. The sequence goes on from NZ_JBICSV010000002.1 coordinate 624,629, forward strand.
TGTTCTTCTCGACCCTGGCCGGGTTCGCCTTCGCCAAACTGCGGTTCCGAGGCCGAAAGGCGCTTCTCGTCGTGGCCATCGCGACCTCGATGGTGCCGCACCAGCTCGGCATCATCCCGCTGTACATCCTGATGGCCGACCTCGGCTGGACCGGGCGCCTCACCGCCGTGATCGTGCCTGGGCTGGTAACCGCGTTCGGCGTCTTCTTCATGACCCAGTACCTCGGCCGCGCCGTGCCCGACGAACTGCTGGAGGCCGGCCGCGTCGACGGCTCCAGCACGTTCGGCCTGTACTGGCACATCGTCCTGCCGGCGGCCCGCCCCGCCGCGGCGGTGCTCGGGCTGTTCACCTTCATGCAGGCGTGGAACGACTTCTTCTGGCCGCTGGTCGTGCTGCAGAACAACGCGACCGTGCAGGTGGCGCTCTCCGCACTGGCCAGCGGCTACACCACCGACTACACCCTGACGCTGACCGGCACGTTGCTCGCCACGCTGCCGATCCTCGTCGTCTTCATGCTCCTCGGCCGGCACCTCGTCGACGGCATCATGCAGGGGGCGGTGAAGGGATGACCACCACGTCCGAAGGCGCCGCCGCGCCCGCAGCCCGGCCGGACCTGCCCGAGCTGCCGGACCTGCCGGCCGGCTTCATCTGGGGCGCGGCCACAGCGGCGTACCAGATCGAGGGGGCGGTCGACGAGGACGGCCGCGGGCCGTCGATCTGGGACACCTTCTGCCGCCGCCCCGGTGCCGTCGACGACGGCACCTCCGGCTCGGTCGCCTGCGACAGCTACCACCGCTGGCGGGAGGACGTGGACCTGCTGGCCGGCCTCGGCGTGGATGCCTACCGTTTCTCGGTCGCCTGGCCACGGGTCATGCCGGCCGGGCGGGGCGCGGTGAACCGGCGGGGCCTCGACTACTACGACCGGCTCGTCGACGCCCTGTGCGGGCACGGCATCCGGCCGTTCGTCACGCTGTACCACTGGGATCTGCCCCAGGCGCTCGAGGACGAGGGTGGCTGGCGGGTACGGGACACCGCCGAGTGGTTCGCCGAGTACGCCGCCGCGGTGGCGGGCGTCCTCGGTGACCGGGTCCAGGACTGGATCACGCTGAACGAGCCGTACTGCTCGTCGATGGTCGGCTACGCGGAGGGCCGGCACGCTCCCGGCACCGCCGAAGGACATGGTGCTCTGGCCGCCGCCCACCACCTGCTGCTCGGGCACGGCAGGGCGGTCGCCGCAGTCCGGTCCGCCGCCGGCCCGCGGTCGCGCGTCGGCATCACGCTCAACCTCTCCCCCGCCGTGCCGGCCAGCGATACCGAGGCCGACCGGGCGGCGGCGGAACGGCAGGACCTCATGCTCAACCGGCAGTTCACGGATCCGGTGCTGGGCGGCGCGTACCCGCCCGGGTTCGAGCGGCTCTACGCCGGGGTGAGCGATCTGTCGTTTCGCCGGGACGGTGACCTGGCGGTGATCTCCACGCCGCTGGACTTCCTCGGTGTCAACTACTACTACCGGGTGCACGTCGCCGACGCCCCGTACGAGCAGCCCGACCCGGCGCTGCGCAGCGCGTTCGACATCGGGGTCCGGCAGCTACGGCCGGACGGGTTGCCCACCACCGACCTGGGCTGGCCGGTGGAGCCGCAAGGGCTGTTCGACACCCTGACCGGGCTCGCGGACCGTTACCCGGGCCTGCCTGCCGTGTACGTGACGGAAAACGGCTGCGCCGACCTGCGGGACGGACCCGAGCCGGACCCGGAACGGATCTCGTTCGTAGCCGGGCACCTGGCGGCGGCGGCCCGTGCGGCCGCCGTCGACGACCGGCTCGATCTGCGGGGGTACTTCTACTGGTCGCTCATCGACAACTTCGAGTGGGCCCGCGGGTACGGGCCCCGCTTCGGTCTGGCCCACGTCGACTACGGCACCGGATCCCGTACGCCCAAGGCCAGCTACCACTGGCTGCGTGACCGCTTGCGGGCGTGGCGGAAACGCACCTCCACCTGAAGCGCCGCCCGCGGCTTGTGGCCGGAACAAGCTCTTCGATCATGAAGGCGGGGCGTGGGCACCGGGTTCGCCTGGCGGGGCGTCGAGGGCCAGCCTCAGCGCCGCCTCGACCGGATAGACCGGGCAGTACAGCGGAGTGTCTGTGGCCGGCGGGGACGCGTCCTTCGCCTCGAACGCCTCGCGGGCCCGGCCGAGGTCCGCGAGCAGGTCGGCGACTGACGGCTCCTTCTTCGGCTCCGGGGGCGCCGCCTCGACGGGTGCCTCCGTCTTCGGCGCCGCAATTGAGACGCCGAGCGCCGCCGCGGCGGCGTTGAGCCCGTCCTTCGGCATCGCGGCGGCCAGCGCCGAGAGGCGGCCGACGGCCTGGTGGGCGTACGCGGCGTCGACCGGCACCGCCGGCAGCTCGAACCGGGTGCCGGTCTGAGCGCCGAACGGGGCGTCGCGGAACACCCGGTCGCGGTTCTCGGCGTCGACGAGCACGTGGCGGCCGTCGTGGAGGTCGGCGTACAGGTTGGCGGCGAGCACGTTCCCGTCGAGCAGCAGGTTCTGGCCGGGCACGGTCGCGCGGACGGCGATGCTGTCGGCGAAGGCGAGCACGTTGGCCTCGACCCGCATGACACCCCGGCCGGAGATGTCCAGCAGGCAGCCGGTCGTGGACTGCCCGGTCGAGGCCCGGCCGGTGGGGTCGGCGGCGAACAGGACCGTGTTGCCGCGGATGGCCCAGGGGCCCGCGCCCGGTGCCTGGATACGGACGGCGGTGCCGCTCGTGTTGACGACCACGTTGTTCTCGAACGTCCCGTACGCCGCGCTGAGCCGCACGGCGCAGTACGCCGCGTTGGCGAAGACGCAGTTGCGTACGGTGATGCCGCCGCTGCCGCCGCGCAGGTCGAGCAGCGCCGCCGACTGGGAATGGCCCGCGTCGAGGGCGCCGCTGTCGGCGTACGCGTTGTAGGTCGCCCCGTCGAACATGAACCCGTCGAGGATGAGGCCCTCCCCCGAGTCCTCGCCGGTGAGCACCGGATCGCCGAAGATGCCCTTCGCCTTGGTCTCCGGAGTGAGCACGAAGCGCACCGGGTGTCGCCAGGGGTCGCGCGCGGCGAACTCGGCGTCCCACCCGCCCAGCAGCGTCAGGTTGCGTACGGGGATGCGCCACGTGCCCGACCGCAGGCGGCTCGTGTACTCACCCGCGGCGACGAGGATGCGGTCGCCCTCGGCGGCCTTTTCGAGGGCCTGGAACGGGTCGCGGAACGGCGCCTCGCGGCTGCCGTCCCCGCCGGAGGATCCGGCCCGCACGAACCAGTCGCGCCCGGCCGGCCGGGGCGGCTCGGGGGCCGTGACGTCGAGCACGGGCGCGAGGGAGTCGAGGACGATGGTGGCGCTCTGACGCCCGCCGGGCGGCGTGAGGCGGTACGTGCCGCGGAGCAGGTACGTGGACTCGACGTCGAGGCCGCGCGAATACCGTACGGCCTCCTCAGTCTGGTGATGGACGAGGCCGTAGCGCGGGGCGAGCGCCCACCACGGGCTGTTGTCGGTGCCGGGCTCGTAGACGGCGACGCCGATGTGCGTCTCCGCGAGCTCGGGGAGGATCTGCGTGTTCTGGTCGAAGCCGACCCCGGCCCGCACCTGCACCGGGGCTCCGGCGAGCGCCGGGTCGGCCTCGTAGAGCCGCGCCCAGTCGACGGCCTGGTACGCCGGACCGGCCGGGAGCTCGGTGAACGGCTCCGGCGCCGCCAGGTCGGCGGGATGCGCGCCCGGCGCCGCGCCGACCGCGAGGGTGAGCACCTCGGCCGGGGCGAGCCGGCGCATGACGGGCCGCTGAACATCAAAGTCTGATGTGGACGGCAGCTCACCGAGGCCGGCCGATTCCCGCAGCGCGTTGAGGGCGGCGATCGGCGGGCGCTCGTACGTGACGGCGACGTCCACCGTGTACGTGTCGAGCCACGCCGCCGGGAGCCCGGTCAGCTGTGGGTCGCCGACGGTGTTGCCGGCCGCCGAGCGCAGGCCGACGTCTTCGAGCTCCGCGGCGTACTCCTCGGTGAGCTCGGCCTCCGCGCCCGGCACCCGGCTGCGCACGATGTCGCGCGGTGTGGCGAAGAACAGGTTACGGTCGATGGCGATCTGTCCGACGTCGCGCAGGCAGGCGATGGCCGCGTTGCCGCAGCCGACGAACACGTTGTCGGCGATCGCGGCAGCGCCGCCGACCCGTACGCCGACGGCCCGGTCGGCGCCGGAGCCGCGCGGCGGGTCGGAGTCGTCGTGGGCGAAGGCGAAGGTGTTGCGGCTTACCGCGGCCGGGGTCTCGGGGGCGCCGTCACGGACGGTGAGCAGGCTGAGGCCGACGCAGTTGACGACGATGTTGTTCTCGAAGACCGCGGAGTCGCCACCGAGCTCGACGCCGCCGGAGCTGCCGTTGGCGAAGCCGCAGTCGCGGACGGTGATGCGCTCGCCGCGCAGGCTCACCAGCGGGCCGTCCCCGTAGGAGGCGCGCCGCAGGCCGCCCTGCTCGTCGTAGTCGTCGCGCCCGGCCCCGTCGAAGAACAGCCCGTCCAGGACGAGGCCGTCGTGGCCGCCGATGCCCTGGAGCATGTTCGGCTCGTTCGGGACGCGCAGGCCGGCCTTTGCCGCGAAGACCGTCGGTGTCTGCCAGGGGGTACGGCGGGCGAAGTCGGGGCTGTATCCGCCGAGCACTGTCAGCTCGGGGGTGTCGACGACCCACGAGGAGCGCTCACCGCGCCCGGTATAGGTGCCCGCCGCGATGTGGATGCGGTCGCCGGGCGCAGCCTGCCGCAGGGCGAGCCACGGGTCGTGGAACGGCCGGGCCCGGGTGCCGTCTCCGACCGGGCCGCCAGCCGCGACGAAAAGGTCGGTCATGACTTCTTCACCTCGTCGTCGGCTTCCTCCGTCTTGTCCGCGAGCAGCTTGAAGCCCACCTTGACCGCGTCTCTGACCTGGGCGAACGCGGCGAGACCCGTCTGCTTGTAGGGTCCCTCGGCCAGGTCCCTGACGTATTCCTCCTCGGTCGCCAGCAGCGACTCCAGGGATGCCGAGGCCTTCGCCAGCTCCTCGTTGAACTTCGCCAGCGTGCCCGGATCATCGGTCAGCTGGGCGAAGGCGTTGGTGCTCTCCTCCACGAGCGTGGGGAAGAGCTCGTCGTAGAGCTTGCTGGACTGCTCCTTGGCCGCCTCGGCCCGCGTGTCGAGCCCTCGGTCGAGGACGTTCTCCTTCATCCAGTCCCAGTCGGTGGCCCGGTAGTCGCCGGACGCGCCGATGCCGCGCCAGTTCCCCGCCGCCTCGGCGCCGCGGGCGAAGAGCTTGTCGATCCAGTCCTCGTCGAGTTGTTCGCGGGCCGCGGTCAGCAGCTTGATGTTGTCGACCACCGTCTGCTTCGCGGCACGCTTCTGCTTGGCCGCCATGAGGTTCTCCGCGGTGAGCTTCTCGAAGTTCTTGATCGCCTCGTTGGCGGCCTCCTTGGACGACGGGTCCTTCATGAAGAGGACGATCAGGCGGGCGCCCGAGGTCGGGAGGTATTTGACGAGCAGGCTCTTGACCGTGTCCTGGATGGAGCCGAAGTTCTTGAGGAGCAGCTGCTCGACGATCGCGTCGTTGCTGCGCGCGTTCTTGAGGTCCTCCTCGCACTTCTTGATGAGCGCGAGGTCGGCCTCCAGGACCTTGCTCATCAGCGTGGCGACCTCGGGGACGTCGAGCCGGGCGACCTGCGCCCAGATCTTGCGCTCCCCGGCGAGGAAGTCACGCGGGCCGACCGCGGTCCACCGTTCGTCGACGGACATGGCGTTGGCCTGGCTGTCCTCCAGCACCGACCGGATGTCCGATTCGAGGCGCTCCATCAGCGCGTCGGCCTGCTCGCAGTTGGTCTCCCACCGGTCGGTCAGGCCGTCATAGCCCGGTTGCTCCAGCTTGGAGAGCATCTCCTCGAACAGCTTCTCCCGATCGGTGTCGAAGCGTTCCAGCAGATCCAAGACCTTGTCGAGGATGTCCTCCTCGAACCCCGTGGCGCGCATCCGCTGCTCAACGAGCTCGCGGGCGTCATCGACATCTTCCACACATTTCAGCGTAGGAGCCCTCGGTCACCCAAGGCAGTCGTGAACCCGATCCCTGCCAGATCAAGGATCCGACCTACGCCGCCGCTCGGTGAAGACTGACTCCGAAAGTCGTCGGCTCTTCGGGAGTGCACCATGTCATCCCTGTTCAGCGGACCGATACTTGGTGTTCGTATACGCGACCTTCGAGCAGGCCCAAGCGATCCTGCAGCGTCGGGGCCGAGGAGCCGGCGGACAACACGTCCGGCAGCGCACCCGCTACCCCTACGTGTTCCGCGGCCTCATCTACTGCGCAGCCTGCCACCGTCGCATGCAGGGCCAGTACAACCACGGCGACGCATACTACCGCTGACAAGGTCGATGTCTACCGGCAACTCGGCCTCCGACTGAACTACCAGCCAGAAACGCAAACGGTGCGCGCTGAAGTGGATCTCAACGCGCACCGTGGGGCAATGGTCGTGTCCGAGGGGGGACTTGAACTCTTGTACGTATCATCGGTGCTCCATTTCGGGTGCACATGCTCATAGATTACGGCACGTCCAGGGTTGGCTCAACCTCGTGCGCTAATTACCGGGCGTGAGCATGAATCGAAGTCGGGCTGCGTATGGTCCAATCTTGCCAGCCAGCTGGATCGGTTATCAACTGACCGAAATGAACCTGCAGGCCTCAAGCTTGAGCCCCACCGCAGGGTCCTGGTGAGTTTCAGTCGACCGGCGTTGACGGCAACCCGTGCCGCTCGCGTTCTCCGGTAGCGGGCCAGGGCGAGGGTCTGGATCCAGATCAGTCGCCGGACCGCTGCGGTGTCGGAGCTGCAGTAGACGGCCACGGCCGTCAGACCTGCCCCCTCCTGTCGTCGCACGACGCTGACAGGAACGGCAGATTCCCGCAGCACCTCTCCCCCGACGGCACCAACTGTTCCATGTCCGAGGCGAACAACCGTAGATAGGATTCTGAGCAAGCGCCCGCTTTACGGTCACGTTTCACGCGCTTTCCGCGGACAGGTGGGAATCCTGCTTAAATGCCTGAGCAATCGAAAGTGATCTGACTGCCGAGCTGCCGGGGGTCCGCATCATCCGAAAAGTTCGCGGATAACTCCCATTGCTCGTGGCGAGATCGCTTCGTCGGGGTAGAAGTCGGCACACAGACGTACAGCGTCGTCCACCGTCGTCACCTTGGCCAGCGCCGCCAGGGCGCGAAGGTCGTCCACGTCGCGGGTTCGCGCCGCGAGCGCCTTCATCGCGAAGATGTGCTCCGGAGAGGCCGCCATCACGCGCAGGCCAGGGTGGTCGAAGACCCGCCGCTTGCCCGGGTCGTCCTTGCCGGACACGTACACGCTGGCCTGCTCGTTGAGCCACCACGGCGGTAGCCCCAGCTCGTCGGCCACTGCACGCGCCTCATCGAGGACAACTCCGTGCGGAACGAACATCGCGTCAACGTCCCTGGTCACCCGTTTCGCGTCGTAGGCGAGCGCCATCGCGGCACCACCCACAATGAAGATGTCAGCGACGACTCCGCGGCGGACAAGCCGGTCGCCCAGGTGAGCGAACGCGCGTTCGAGTTCCGCGCGCCCCATGAGGACGCCGTCTGATCCGCTCACGCCGCGGCCAGGTCGTGAACGGACAGGTACACACCGTGCTTCCGGAATGCAGCCGGGGCCCATGCCAGGGCGTCGGCCCGGTGAATGGCCAGTTCGGCCGGGAACCATGCCCGGCGCAGCACACGTGCGTCGACCCATGCGGGCGGAGCAAGATCTGCCTGAGCTAGCAGGTGCTCCGCGAGCGCGGCAAGCAGCGCGTCCCACCGTGGGTCCTCGGTTAGCCCGGGCTCATCTCGCAACAGGTCGACCCTGGTGTCGGCGGGCTCCCAGCGGTACTCCTCCAGAAACTCCCATATGAGCTTCCAGCGAGTCTGGTCGGTGTCAGCGGATGCCAGATGGGTGGCCAACCTGGTCAGAGTCATCGGTTCATAGCTGGTACCCATTGGGCAAGCCTCACCTTCGAGCCGACGGCTTCATCCGTTGCAGACTATCGCGGCACCGCCCGCGAACACTGCAGAGGTGAGGTGGCGACGGGCGCCCGATTTTGGTCCGCGCCCTGCTCGGAGGGTTCACTCATGCTGCACGCACGGCATCACCCTTGTGATCTTGGTTGTAGGCAGCGCAGTCTGTGACGTTGCCCGTCAACTAACAGGGGGTGCATGCGAGCGTGACTCTCAGTCAGGATGCGATCGAGAAGACAACGAAGTTGGTCGAGTTTCTCGCTGAGGTGACGGCCGCAGTCGAGCGGGACCCAGTTTGTGACATTCTGGAAGATCCGGACGCGCCTGATCCCGTCATCTGGCTCGATGCCCTGCCGCGGGGCGTTCAGTGGATGGCTAGCCCTGCCGATGATGTGATCATGCGGCTGCGTCCGTCTCGGCCACCAGCGGAGCCGGCGCCGCCGGAGGTGCTGCACGAGTGGATCGACATGGACTCCGTGGGCGGGTTCGCTGGTTCTGTGCCGCGCCTGTTGGACGCTCGGCTGAGCGGCGATGACAGTCGCGAGGCACCGCCTGGACGGATTGTGCGTGCTTTCGACGCTTGGGTTGAGCAATGGCAGGCATGGTCCGACGAGGCTCGACGCCTGCACGCCGTTGGGCAGTTGTATGAGCAACTTGAGCGGGCTGCCAAGACGATGGAGCAGCAGGGTCACACTCCTACACGGGAGGAAGATCACCATCGTCTGCGACCAGGAACACTGCACACCAACCATAGAAAAATCCGCGCAGGTCAACCTGCGCGGATCATGATCGATATGTGGTAATGATGTGTCCGAGGGGGGACTTGAACCCCCACGCCCTATACGGGCACTAGCACCTCAAGCTAGCGCGTCTGCCATTCCGCCACCCGGACCTGCACGTACCAGCCTACCTGGTCGACCAATGTGAGTTACTCGCCGCATCGGTCGGCCCGGCGGGCCGCACGGGGCATTACTGTACACGGCCCAGAACGATCATGCACATCAGCTCCCGGGCGGCACGTTTGCGCAGGTCAGCTGCCACAACAATCGCGTGGGTAGCGCGCAACAGGCGATTCCGGGCAGCATTGCTCACGTGTCCCACCCCTCCCCGTTGATCGCCACTCAACACCAGGCCCTCGCGCTGCGCGCCGCGGGTGACCTGACAAGCGCCCGCCGCCTGCTCGCCGACGCGATCATCGCGGCACGCCCGGCGTACGGCGAGGACCACCAGGACGTCATGGCCACCGGTCACCTGCTGGCCCGGCTGCACCGCGAGGCCGACGACCCGGCCGCCGCCCGGCGCGTACTCGAAGAGGCCTACGCCGCCGGCGAGCGCCGCCGCGGCGAGGCCGACCCGCTGATGCTCGCGCTCAGCTTCGACCTGGCCGGGGTGTCCGAGGAGCTTGGCAACCGGCACGAGGCCCGCCGCAACTACAGCCGCGTGGCGACCGTAGGGCCCGCCGTGCTCGGTCCGGACCACCCAGCGGTACGCGCGGCCCGCCAGTACCTCGGCGGCTCCGCCGCCGCTCCCGCGGGCTATGGCCCCTTCCCCGGCGGCTTCGCCGCCGCTGCCGGTCCGCACGCCGCTCCGACCCTGCCCGGATACCCGAATCCGGGCCGCCCCGGGCACCCCGATCAGTCCCTGCCCCGGCATCCGAACCAGGGCCCGCCCGCAAGCCCCGATCCGGCGCTGCCGGGAAGCCCTGGTCCGGCCCGGCCCGGTCCCGCCTCCTCCGGGTACCCCGGTCACGGGCTGTCCGAGCCCACCGTCTCGCTGCGGGCGGTCACTCCACCGCACCCGCCCGCACCGCCTCGGCCCGTCACCCCGGGTGTGCCCGGGGCGAGTCCGCCGGTACCCGGTTCGCAGTGGGCTCCCCGCCCGGGCCCGGCACCGCAGGCGCCCCACGCCGCGCAGCCGGCTCAGTCCGCGCCGAACCCGCGGGTCGCTCCGCCACCCCCTGTGGCACCTGCCCCGCCGCAGCAGCCTCCCGCAACCGGACCGAGCGGACCCGCGAGTCCGTGGGCGCCGCCCTCGCCGCCTGCCTCCGAGGCGACGACCCGGTTCGCGCCCATCACCGAGGAGGCGACCACGCGGTTCGCGCCCATCACGGATGAGGCGACGACCCGCTTCCCGGTAGTGCCCGTCGAACCCACCGCCCCGGCGAGGCCACCGGCTGCCGGGACAGCCCCGCAGGTTCCCGGTGTCCGCCCCGTGCCCCCGGCTCAGGGCGTCATCCCGGTTCCCCCGGCGCAGCGTGTCCCCCAGGCACCACCGGCGACGTACGGCCGACCGGCCGCCGCTCCCGGTGTGACCCCGGTGCCGCCCCGCACCCCCGTCACGCCTTCGCACCCGGCCACCGCCGGCACGCCTCCGCAGGCACCCGCACAGATGCCCGGAACCATCGGCGCTCCCGCGCTGCCGATGCCGGGAACCGCCGGCACATCCCCACTTCCGCCCCCGCCGGTCATCCCGCCGCCGCCCGCGCCGCCGGTCACCGAGGTGCCGCCTGCCGGGATCACTCCGCCACCGTCGCGGGCGCCCTCGGCGGGACTCCTGCCGCCGCCTCCGGCCGTCCTGCCGCCGGCGCCTCGCGTGCCGGCTCCGGCAGCCGGCGACCTGCCTCCGCCACCGGCCGTTCCGGTCGTCCCGCCGGTGTCGTCCCCGCCCGCTCCGCAACCGGTCACCCCTCCGGCCGCGGCAGCGCCACCGGCGCCCACGCCCCAGCCGGTGGCCGAGTCGGCGCCGGCCGCTGCCACCGCACCGACGCCGGCCTCCGCACCTGTACCGCCGCGACCGGCACCCGCCCCGCGGGCGACTCCCACGGCCGAGGCAACCGCTCCCCCACGGCCTGCCGCGGAGCGGACGGTCGGCACCGGCACCGGCACCGGCACCGACGTTTCCGGCCCGGGTACGACACCGCCTGTCCCGGGTGGACCGGGCTGGGACAAGCCGACGATCCAGGTGCAGCAGATCGGCCCGCTGCTGGAAGAGGAGGCGGCGCGCAACGCCGCGACGGCGGCCCCCGGCGCCCCGGCCAAGCCCACGGTGACCGGCGCCGCCAGCGAGACCCCGGCCGGCGCAAGGCCGGTCAGCAGCCCTCCGATCGGCGCGCCCTCGCCCAGCGGACGGCCCGAGGGATCACCGCCGATCAGCGCGCCGCCCGCCGTCTCGTCCGAGGCCGCCTCGTCCGTGACGCCTGCGGTGAGCGCGCCGCCGGCGAGCACATCCCCGATCAGCGGACCGCCGGCTACGGGTGACGGCGACGCTGCCGCGAGCGTGATGCAGCCGAGCGCGCCCTCGCCGGGTGTGCCGAGCACCGTGGGCGCGCCCGCAGCCGGTGCCCCGGCGGCAGACGCGCCATCGCCGCCCGCCGCGCCCCAGATCAGCGCTCCACACGCCAGCGCTGCGCCGATCAGCGCGCCACCCGGATCCGGCTACCCGTCGCTGGCCGGCGCACCACCCGTCAGCGGTCCTCCTGGACCGCCGATCAGCGCACCACCCGCGCCCGCCTACCCGCCAGCGGTCAGCGCGCCGCCCGCCGGGTACCCGCCGGTCAGCGCTCCCCCCGGCACCTATCCACCGCCCGTCAGCGGACCACCCGCCGCACCGGTCAGCGCGGCACCCGTCAGCGGTTCCTCCGTACCGCCGTGGGGCATGGTCGCGCCGCCGTGGAGCAGCGCCGCCCCGTCCCAGCCGGTCGACCGGCCCACCGCCCCGGAGCCGGACGAGGACGAACCGGCACCCGCCGACGCGGCGGACGGGCCGGGCTCCGACACGGCGGAGCCGAACCGGCAGATGACGATCTACGAGGACCTGCTGGACTTCCCCGAGCCCGCCCGGCCGGAGCCGCCGGGCGAGCCGGGCCAGCCGGAGCCGGGCGCCTGGCCGGCGACCCCGCCGATGTTCCACCAGCCGCCGCCGGTCCAGCCGCCGGACGCGTACCCGATAGAGCCGGAGCGGTCCGGTCGGACGGTGCTGGCCCTGGTCGTCGGCGGTGCGGTGCTCGCGGTGCTGGCCGCGGTCGGTATCGGCGCGGTGTTGCTGAACCGGGAGGCAGCGCCGCCACCGGCCCCCGTGCCCGCGTCCGGTGCCGCGTCGCCGAAGGTGGCCGGTCCGCCGCCGGGGGACCTGAAGCTACGCGACGACACCACCACCGTCACGGTGACCTGGACCGATCCGACGAACGGCGGGGTGCCGTTCGTGGTGGCGGGTGGCCGGGCCGGGCAGAAGCTCGGGGTGATGGCGACTGTCGACGCCGGGCAGACCCGCTACACGGTGAACGGGTTGAGCGCGAAGCTGGACTACTGCTTCACGGTGCTGGCCGTCTACTCGACCGACTCGTACGCCACCTCGGGTCAGGTCTGCACGGACCGGGAGGCCGGCGGCACGGCGAACTGAGCGCCTCGGGCGACACGCTCGGTGTCCACAGGAGGACGGTGCGGGTTTCACCGGCTCCGGGCGGCACCTATGATGGCTCCCGGCTCTGGGGAGGGTCGGCCGTGCTCGGTGTCCCTCCCCCACCGACGCGGGGAGGCAGCCGGCAGTGACCACCATTGAGGACGTCACGGGCACCGGGCCGGCGCCGGCCCGGCCACGGTCGCGGATGCGCGGCGGACTCGTCACCATCGGCACGGTGGCCGCGCTGCTGGCCGCGATGGGCCTGACGGTGCTCGGGCTGGGTGCCGCCGACAACGCGGTGGCGAGCTTCGACGCGTCCTCCTGGTTGTGGAGCACCACCCGCAGCGAGCTGGCCCGGGTCAACGGTGTCACGGCGAGGGTGGACACCCGGATGGAGGTGCCGGGCGGGCGGCGGCACCAGATGCAGGTGGCCCAGACCGACCGGCTGCTGATCCTGCGCGACCTCAACACCGGTCGGGTCAGCTCGCTGGACCTGGCGACGTTGCAGATCACCGCCACCACACCGACCGCGCCGGGGCTCGGGGTGAGCGTGGCGCTGCACGAGGACGCGGCGTTCGTGGTGGACGCGGTGCAGGGCATCGTGCGGCAGCTCGACCCGCGCGCCCTGACACCTGTGGGTGAGCCGGTCCGCTACCCGCCGGGCATCACCGGCGGCACGTTCGACGGCGCCGGCAAGCTGTGGGTCGCGGTGCCGAGCGAGGGCACCGTCTCGGCGGTGACCGCCGCCGAGCTGCCGGAGACGCCGGGTGACGCGCCGCCCGCCGGGCTCAGCCCGAAGCGCGTGGAGACGTACGACGTGGCCGAGCCGGCGCACGAGCTGGTGGTGTCCACGCTGGACGAGGGCGTGGCGGTGCTGGACCGCACCTCGACGTCGCTGGTGACTGTGGTCGGCGGGCAGACGAAGCGGGCGCAGCTGAGCATGACCGCGCCGGGCTACCTGCCGACGCGTACCAGCGGGCAGCAGGTGCCGGTGACGGTTCCCGGTGAACGGTCGGTGCACGTGGTGCGGGACAGCCGCGAGGTGAAGCGGTTCACGGTGCCGGGCGACGGCGTCCGGCTCAGCCCGGCGGTGGCGTGGGCGGGCCGGTTCTACTGCGCCGACGAGAACACCGGCACGGTGTACGCCTTCGACGCCGAGGGTCAGCTCGTGCAGACCGTCAAGGGCTCCGGCCGGCCCGGCCCGGTCGAGCTGGAGGTGCGCGAGAACCACCTGTTCATCAACCCGCCCGACTCGTCGACGGCGCAGGTGGTCGACGACCGCAACCAGGTGCGTGAGGTCGACAAGTACGCAAACGACGTGCTCGGAGGCGGCCCGCCGCCGGTCGCTCCGCCGCCGCCCCCGCCGAAGAAGCCGAAGGTGTCCAAGCCGGGTGCCCCGAAGTCGGTCACCGCCGCCGCCGGTGACGCGTCGGCCCGGGTGAGCTGGCAGGCCGCCGCGTCGAACGGCGCCGAGATCACCCGGTACGTGGTGGAGGGCGCCGGTCAGACCCACCAGGTCGGCGCGAACCAGCGTGCACTGGAGATCACCGGCCTGACGAACGGTGAGACGTACACGTTCTCGGTGCACGCGGTGAACGCCAAGGGCGAGGGGCCCGCGCGGCGCAGCAACCCGGTGGTGCCGACGGCCGAGGTGCCGGACCCACCGGCGTCGGTGACCGCCGAGGCGCGGCCGGACGGCACGGTGCGGGTGAGCTGGCCCGAGGCCGACGGCCAGGGCAACAAGATCGCGAAGTACGCGGTGACGGCGACCTCGGCGGGCGCGAGCGCCCCGGCCGGCGAGTCGCCGAAGACGGAGCTGGTGGTGCCGGCCGGGCAACTGGAGTACGGCACCCAGTACGCGTTCACGGTGACCGCCGTGAGTGAGAAGGGCGCCGGGTCGAAGGCGTCACCGGTGAGCAACACGGTGGTGCCGTTCACCGTGCCGAAGGCACCGACCGAGCTGCGCGCGTCCACAGTCGCCGACCAGCCGGGCACCGTCGCCGTGCAGTGGTCCCCGGCCCTGGACAACGGCCGGCCGGTGACGAAGTACCTGGTCGAGGCGGCCGGCAAGACCGTCGAGGTGACCGACGTGCGGGCCACCGTGGGCGGGCTGGGCAACGGGCAGAACGTGACGGTGAAGGTCAAGGCGGTGAACGAGGCCGGGCCGGGACCGGAGGCGAGCACCACCGCGCGCACGGTGGCCGAGCCCCGGATCACGGTGACCGGTTCGTCAGCGGACGCCACGTCGGTGACTGTGACGTTCACCGTGGACGCGGGCGGCGGCCGGGCCACCTGCACGGCCGCGACCGGCGGGAAGACGGCCAGCGGAAGCTGTTCCAGCCTGCGGGTGACCGGGCTGACGCCGGGTACCGCGTACACGGTGACGCTGACCGCGAGCAACGCCGCCGGTAAGGGCACCGCTTCCCGGGCGCAGGGCACAGACCCGCTGTACGGCATCGCCACCTGCAAGAACGGTCCGGACGGCGACCAGCGGACGTACTGCGACAAGGACGTCGACGGCCGCAACGGCAACGAGATCTTCGAGGTGCCGAGGCAGGACAACGACCGGCAGGCGGGCTGGGTGCCGGACGGCCGGCGGCTGCGCACGTACTGCAAGGTGAAGGGCGAGGACGTCGACGCCTGGATCTACAACAACAACAAGAAGAGCACCTGGTGGATCCAGGTGGACTACAAGGGCAAGACGTACATCCCGTGGGCCTGGCTCAACCTGGAGGGCGGCGACGACCTCGGCGTCCTGCCCACCTGCTGACCGCACGAGAGGCGCATCAGTGAACACGCACGAACCGCTCAGCCAGCCGGAGGTGCAGGGCTTCGCCGCCCTGGCCGCCCGGCTGGCCGACAACGTCAACGCGGTCGTGCTGGGCAAGCCGCAGGTGGTGCGGCTGGCGCTGACCGCGCTGTTCGCGCAGGGGCACGTGCTGCTGGAGGACGTACCGGGCGTCGGCAAGACCACGCTGGCGCGGGCAATCGCGGCGACTGTGAAGGGACAGTGGCGGCGGATCCAGTTCACGCCGGACCTGCTCCCCTCCGACGTGTCAGGCGTGACCATCTTCAACCAGGCCAGCCGGGGTTTCGAGTTCCACCCGGGGCCGGTGTTCGCCAACATCGTGATCGCCGACGAGATCAACCGGGCGTCGCCGAAGACGCAGTCGGCGCTGCTTGAGGTGATGGAGGAGCGGACCGTCACAGTGGACGGCGTACGGCACCCGGTGCCGCAGCCGTTCCTGGTGGTGGCCACGCAGAACCCGGTGGAGATGGACGGCACCTACCGGCTGCCCGAGGCGCAGCTCGACCGGTTCCTGGTGAAGCTCTCGGTCGGCTACCCGGACGAGGCGGTCGAGGTGGAGGTGCTGCGCGGCGCCACGGTCCGCTCCCCCGACTCGCTGAGCCCGGTCACCGACACCGCCACTGTGGGCGAGATGGTGAAGATGGCCCGGCGGGTGCACATCGCCGAGCCGCTCTACGCGTACGCGGTGCGACTGGCCGCGGCGACGCGTACCCATGCGCAGGTGCGGGTCGGGGTGAGCCCGCGCGGGGTGATCGCGCTGACCCGCGCGGCGTGCGCGTACGCGCTGATCGACGGCCGGGGCTGGATCATGCCGGAGGACCTGAAGGCGCTCGTCGAACCGGTGTTCGCGCACCGGCTGCTGCTCACCCCCGACGCGCAGGTGCGCGGCGTCACGCCCGCCGAGGTGCTGCGCCAGGCGGTCGCGTCGGTGCCGGTGCCGCTGCCGACGGGCCAGGCCACAGCGGTGCACGGCTGAGCGTGGGGATCACCGCCCGTGGGGTCGGGTTACTTGTCGCCGCCCTGGTGCTGCTCGGCGTGGGGTTCCGGTACGCGTACCCGGAGCTGACTGTGCTCGGCGCGGCGGCCGGGGTGGCGGTCGGCTATGCCGTGGTGAACGCGGCCTGGCGGCCCCGGCTGAGCGTGGCGCGGCGGGCCGACCCGGACCGGGTGGCCCGGGGTGAGCCGGCGGCGATGGAGCTGACGGTGCGCAACACCGGCCGGCTGCGCGCGGCGAACCTGGTGGCCGAGGACCGCTGCGCCGGGGCGCTGGTGCCGGTGCCGCTGCTGCGGTTGCGTCCGGGCCGGGACACCGTGGTGCGGTACGACGTGCCGACGCAGCGGCGTGGGGTGGTGCCGGTGGGGCCGCTGCGGGTGGTGCGCCGGGATCCGCTGGGCCTGGTGGCGCTGGCGCGCGGCTACGGCGGCACGGTGCCGGTGTGGGTGCACCCGCGCATCCATCCCCTCTCCGCGGTGCCCACCGGCGCGGGACGCAGCCTGGACGGGCGCACCGACAGCGTGCCGCACGGGTCGATCACGTTCGACTCGCTGCGGGAGTACGTGGTGGGCGACGAGTTGCGCCGCGTGCACTGGCGCACCAGCGCCCGGGTGGGTGAGCTGATGGTTCGGGAGAACGTGGACACCAGCCTGCCGCGCCTGGTGGTGGTGCTGGACAACCGGGCGTCGGCGCATCCCGGCCGTTCCGGTGGCGTCGCGGAGTCGTTCGAGTCGGCGTGCGAGGCGGCGGCGTCGGTGGTGGCCGCCGCCGTGCGGGAGGACCTGCCGGTGCACCTGCTGCTCGTCGTACCCGCCGAGGTGGAGCCCGCCGGAGCGGCCGGGTCGCTGGACCGGCTGGCCGCGGTGGACCTGGCGGACGCCGGGCCGGACGTGCTGCCCGCCGCGACCGGGCGGCTGCGCCGGGACCGGCTCGGCGACACGCTCGTCTTCCTGACCGGGCCGGGTGGCCGCGACGACCTGGGGCACGTGGGCGCGTTGCGTGGCGCGTACCCCTCGGTGGTGGTGGGGATGTTCGGCGCGGACGGTCCGACGGCGGCCGGCACGGCGGGCCTCACCGTGCTGGACGCGGCCGACGGCGCGGCGTTCGCCGCCGAGTGGGACGGGGTCCGCCGGTGGTGACGCCGCCGCGCACCGGCGCGGCGGCGCGCGCGGTCCGGGTGTTGCGGGCCGTGCCCGTGCCGGCCGCGTTGGTCGTGCTGGTCGCGCTCTCCGGCGTGGTGCTGGGCCGGGTGTACGCGGACCCGCTGCCGACCCGGCTGATGGCCGGTGCGGCAATCGGTTCGGTGCTGGTCAGCGTGGCCGCGCGGCGGCTGCCGTCCTGGCTGGTGGCGCCGCTGTCGGTGGCCGCGCTGGCCGGGTGGACGCTGCTGTCGCTGCGGCTGGCCGCCGCGCACGCGGCGCTGCCGGGCGGGCTCGGCGAGGTGGCCGCCGACGCGGCCCGCAACGCGATCCCCCGGCTGCTCACCGCGATGATCCCGGTCGAGCCGGCACCGGACACCGTGCTGGTCCCGGTGGTGGCCGCGTGGCTGGCCGGGCTGACCGCCGCCGAGGTGGCGTTGCGGGCCGGACGGGTGCTGCTGGGCTACCTGCCGCCGGCGCTGCTCTACGCCGGCGCGCTCTACGTGGTCGGGCCGAACGCGGATCCGGCGATCGGCCCGACTGTGCTGTTCGCGGCCGTCGCGGCGGCCGGCCTGGCGACGCCCGGACGCCGCGACGGCCCGGCACCCGATCCGGTCGCCGGTCTGACCCCTGCGGTACGCGCGGCGGTGCGCCTGCGGCTGGCGGCGGCGAGCGCGGCCGGGCTGGCGGTGGTGGTGGCGCTGGCGGCGCTGCTCGCCCCGGTGGTCGCCGCCCAGGTCGACGAGCGGCCGGTCGACCCACGCCGCTACGTGGAGCCGCCGCGGGTGGAGTCGCTGGACGAGAACCCGCTGATCCGGATCTCCGGGTGGGCGCTGAACCCTGATCAGCGGCTGCTCGACGTGCGCACCGTCGCGGGCGCCGGCGAGGGCGGGCCGCCGCGGATCCGGCTGGCGGTGCTCAGCGACTACGACGGGGTGACCTGGCGGGTCGGCGCGACGTACCGCAACGCGGGGCGGATCCTGCCCGCCGCCGAGCCGCCCCCGGGCACGGGCACCGACGAGGTGCGCCAGCAGATCACCGTCGGCGACCTGACCGGGCGGCTGCTGCCGGCGGTGCCCACGCCGCGCGAGGTGACCGGCGCGCGGGTGGCGTACGACCCGGCGACCGGGACGCTGATCCGGCCGGAAGGGCTCGCGCCCGGGCTGCGGTACGAGGTGTCCTCGATTCGGGAGCGCCCGGATGTGAACCTGCTGAGCACGGCGAACGTGCCCGCCGGTGACGAGGTGGCCCGGGTGCTGCGGGTGGCCGACGGGGCGCCGGAGCCGCTGCGACGGCTCGCCACCCAGCTCGCCGAGTCGAACGGCGCCCCGTACGCGCGCGCCGACGCGATCGCCGCGTTCCTGGCCGAGCACTACCGGGTGACAGCTGACGCGCCCAGCGGGCACGCGTACCCGAACCTGGCGTTCTTCCTGTTCGGACCGCGCAACGGCGGCGGGCAGCGGGGCACCTCGGAGCAGTTCGCCGCCGCGTTCGCGGTGCTCGGCCGCCTCGCCGGCCTGCCGACCCGGGTGGTGGTCGGGTTCGAGCCGAGGGGCGACGGTCCGGTACGGGCCGCCGACGCGTACGCCTGGCCGGAAGTGCTGTTCGACGGCGTCGGCTGGGTGCCGTTCGACCCGATGCCGCGCCCGGACTCCGAGCCCCGCCCGGTGGAGGAGGACTTCCGGCCGAAGCCGGAGGATCCGCCGCTGTCGGAAGTGCCCGCGCCCACCGAGGAGCCGAGCGCCACGCCCCCGGCCGCCGCGCCCGCCCCCGGCCGGGACGAGAGCGGGCTCGGTACGCCGCTGCTGGTCGTCGGCGGCGTCGGCGGGCTGGCGTTGCTGGTCGGCGCGGTGCTGGCGGTGCTGTACGCGATGCGCCGCCGGCTGACCCGCTCCCGCCTCGAGGCCGGTGACCCGCAGGCGCGGGTCGCGGGCGCGTGGCGGGAGCTGGCGGACGCGCTGCGCCTGGCCGGGCACCCGGTCGGGCCGGACCTGACGGCGGCCGAGGTCGCCGAGCGGGCCCGCCGGACGCTCGCCGATGCCCGCGCGGCCCGATCCAGAGGGAACGCGGCCGAGCCCACGGACCGGATCAGGGACGGCGCGGCCGGGCTCACGGACCGGGCCGGGGACGGCACGGCGTCCGGCGGTCCGGACGAGTCGGCGGTCGACGAGCTGGCCGCCCTGCTCAACCAGGCAGGCTTCGCGCCGGGCAGTGTCAGTGTCACGCCGGAACAGGCGGAGCGGGCCGCGCGGCTGAGTCAGGGCTTCGGCGATACGCTGCGGGCGGCGCGGTCGCGGTGGGGCCGGCTGCTGTGGACGGTCCACCCGGGGCCGCTGCGGTGGCGCCGCTGACAGGCCTGGCCGGGCGTACGGCGGCCGACCGGCCGGATGCGGCCCGCCGCCGGGTGCGACCCGCCGTACCCGGGAATCCGCAGTGACGGGCCGGGCTCAGCGGTCGGCAGCGCGCAGCTTGCGGACGAGTTTGCGCAGCCCGGCCTGCCAGCCGTCCGGATCCTCGGCGCGGCGGCGGGCGTAGTCGGCCACCTCCGGGTGCGGCAGGATCAGGAACCGCTCCTCGGCCAGCCCGGCGATCACCGAGTCGGCGACCTGGTCCGCTGTGAGGATCGTCCCGGACGCGGCGATCACCCGGGCGCCCAGATGCCCCTCGGCGAGGCCGTCGGCGAGCATCGGGGTGTCCACGCCCTGCGGGCACAGCGCGCTGACCCGGATCCCGGCGTCCCGGTAGGTGATCGCCAGCCATTCGGCGAGACCGACCGCCGCGTGCTTGGTGGCGGTGTAGGGGGCGTCGCCGACCGCGGTGAGCACACCCGCCGCCGAGCAGGTGAGCAGCAGGTGGCCCTGGCCCCGGCGGAGCATGCCGGGCAGCACCGCGCGGGCGCTGTGCACGTGCCCGAGCACGTTCACCCGCCAGGCCCGGTCCCACTCCGCGTCGGGCGCGTCGATGCCGCCGCCGGTGGCCACGCCCGCGTTGGCGCAGAACAGGTCGATCCGGCCGTGGCGGCGCTCGGTCTCCTCGACGAGGGCGCGTACCGCCGCCTCGTCGGTGACGTCGAGCCCGACGCCGCTGGCCACCGGGCCGATCGCCTCGGCGGTGGCGCGGGCCGCGTCGGCGGCCAGGTCGGCCAGGACGACAGCGGCGGCGCCCTCGGCGGCGAACCGGCGGCCCAGCGCCGCACCGATCCCGCCGGCCCCGCCGGTGATCACCACAACCCGGTCGGTCAGGTTCATCTCAGGCCACCTTCCCGGGGGCGAGCCGGGGCAGCAGGTCCATCCAGGCCGCCGCGCCACCCTCGGTGATCTCGGGCGTGGGCAGCACCGCGACCACCGGCACGTCCACGCCGTTGTCGGCGTAGCGGCGGACGGCGGCCACGCACTGCTCGGGTGAGCCGTGCGGCACCAGCGCGTCGACCACCTCGTCCGGTACGGCGGCGGAGGCGCCCCGCCGGTCGCCCGCCGCCCACGCCTGCCACATCGGGCCGAGCGAGTCCTCGCGGCCCAGCCACCTGTGGAACGCGGCGTACGCGGGCACCGTCAGATAGCCGGTGATCATGCGACGGCCCAGCGCGCGGGCGTACGTGGCGTCCTCGGTCGGGCAGACGAAGATGCGGGCGGCCACCTCGAAGCCGGGCCGGCGCTCGCCCACCTCGGCCAGCGCTGTCGGCACGTCCTCGGCGGACAGCCAGTTGAGGATCACCCCGTCGGCCTCGGCGGCGGCCAGGCGCAGCATGCCGGGGCGCAACGCGGCCAGCACGACCGGCGGCGGCACGGCGGGCGGGCGTTCCAGCGTGAACTTGCGGACGGCGAACGTGTCGAACGCGCCGTCGACTGTCTCGCCGCGCAACGCGGCCCGCAGGAACCGCAGCACGTCCCGGGTGCGCTTGAACGGCTCGTCGAACTCGATCGCGTTCCAGTCGCGCACCAGCACCGGCGACGACGCGCCGACGCCGAGCGCGAAGCGGCCCGGCGCGGCCTCGGCCAGCGCGGCGGCGCTCATCGCGAGCAGTCCCGGCCCGCGGGTGAACACCGGCGTGATCGCGGTGCCCAGCCGCAGCCGCGGCGACCAGGCCGCGGCCAGGGCCAGCGGGGTGAACGCGTCCGCGCCGGCCACCTCCGACGACCACACGTCGGTGAACCCGGCGTCGTCGAGGGCCGCGTAGACGGCGGCGTGGTCGGCGAGCGGGATGCCGCCCAGCGGCACGGTCATGCCCCATCGGTTCGTCACCCGTCGATCGTGCCCGTCCGGCACCGCCGGGAGCAAGATCCAGGCCGATATGGGCGATCGGGCGGCGACGCCGGTCCCGCACGCCGCACCCGGGCTACGATCCGCGCGTGACCTTCTCGCTCGTCGCCCGCTCCGCCGACGGGCTCCTGCACGGCGTCGTCGTGGCCAGCCGGTTCCTCGCCGCCGGGGCGCTGGTGCCGGCGGCTGAGGCGCAGGTGGGAGCGGTCGCCACCCAGGCGCACGCCAACCTCGCCTACCGGTCGCAGGCGCTCGCGCTGCTGCGTACCGGCGTCAGCGCCACCGACGCGGTGGCCGGGCTGGTGGCCGCCGACCCCGGCCGCGACGACCGGCAGCTCGCCGTGGTCGGGGCGGCCGGCGACGGGGCGACCTGGACCGGGACGCGCTGCCACCCGTGGGCCGGTGGGCAGGCCGGCGACGGCTGGGCCGCGCAGGGCAACATCCTGAGCGGGCCGCAGGTGATCGACGCGCTGCGCGACGCCTGGCTGGCCCGCGTGGATCTGCCGTTCCCGCAACGCCTGCTGGCCGCGCTCATCGCCGGTGACCAGGCCGGCGGCGACCGGCGCGGCCGGCAGAGCGCGGCGATGCTCGTGGTGCGGCGCCACGGCGGTTACGCCGGCACCGGCGACGAGCTGGTGGACCTGCGCGTGGACGACCACGTGGACCCGGTCTCCGAGCTGAGCCGCCTGCTCGACATCCACCACATGCTGTTCGGCCGCCCCGACCCGGCCTCGCTGCGTGACCTCGCCGGTCCGCTCGCGGCCGAGGTGGCGGAGCTGCTCGCCGCCACCGGCCACCCGGTCGGCCCGGCCGGCCTGGACGACGCGCTGGCGGCCTGGAGCGGCCTGGAGAACCTGGAGGAACGCTTCGTGCCCGGCCGGATCGACCCGATCGTGCTGGCGCACCTGCGGCGCTGCGCGGCGCGCTGAGGTCAGCCGCCGAAGGCCAGCCGGCCGATGCCCGCCCGCGCCAGCTGGGCGCGCTCGTCGCCGGTGAGCGGCAGCCGACCGGTGGCCTTGCGCAGCACGGTCAGCGCGTCCCAGCTCAGGCCCGGCGGCACCGGCACGCCGCCGGTGAGCACCCCGACCACCACGTCCGCCGCGGCCGGGGTCAGCCACGGCGGCCGGTCCAGCGCGTCGGCCAGGTCCAGGCCGTGCACCGCGACCTCCACCACACGGGTACGCAGGAACTCCGCCAGCGCCATCGCGTCACCGTGCCGGGTGCGTACCACCCGGCCTGGCGGCGCGACGGCGACCGCCTCGCCGGTGGCCCGCCAGGCCCGGCCGAACTCCCCGGCCACGGCGGCCGCGCCCGGGTGCTCCCGCGCCGCCCGCCGCGCGGACTCGACGCGGTCGAGGTCGACCGGCGGGCTGAACTTGGCCGCGCCGAAGTAGGCGGCCGCGTCGACCTCGGCCCGGGGCGGCGCGGGCTCGGCGAGCATCCCCGCCAGGCGTCCGGCTCCGGTGCTCACGTGCGCGACCAGGTCCCGTACCGACCAGGGCGGGCACGGCGTGGGCCGGTCCAGCGCGGCGTCGTCCAGGTCGCGCAGCACCCGTTCCAGGCGCTCGCACTCGGACCGGAACGCCGCCGGTACGTCGCTCACGGCGGGTCAGCCCTTCCAGCGGGGCACCAGCCGGTGCACCACGACCAGCACCAGCGCGGCCACCACGGCGACCGTGCCGCCGATGCCGGCCGCGCTGCCCGCGTACCCGACGAACAGCGGGCGGCGGCCCAGCGCCTCGACCGGGACGGTGGAGCGGTCGACCAGCCAGGACAGCGCCACCGCGCAGGCCAGCAGGGCCACCACGCCGATGCCGCCGAGCACGGCGCCGGCCACCCGGTGCGCGTCGCCCGGCTCGACCACCGCCTGCTCCCGCTGGAAGAACAGCAGCACCAGTCCGGCGACCGCGGCCCAGGCGCCGACCACCAGGTACGCGGCGACCGCGTCGCTGGGCCGGTGCCAGCCGGCGGAGAGCGTGGCGACGCCGGCGGCGGCGGCGTACCCGGCGCCGAGGAACGCACCGGCCGCCCGCACCTTGCGCGGCAGCACCAGGATCAGCGCGATCGCCACCGAGGCCGCCACGGCGGTGTGCCCGCTGGGCAGGCTGTTGCCGGCGGCGGCCCGTTCCGGGTCGATGCCGAAGTCGGGCCGGACCAGGTAGTGCTTGAGCAGTTGCGTGGTCACGTTCGCGCCGGCGATCAGCAGCGTCGCGGTGACGGCGAGCGCCTTGCGGCCCCGGATCAGCGCGATGAAACCGATCACGGCGGTCGCGGCCAGCAGCGACACCACCGACATGGCGTTGAGGATCGTGTCCACCGGACCGTCGATGCGGTCCTGGCCGATCCGGTTGCCGGTCAACGCCACCGTGTCCAGCCACTGCCCCAGTTCGGTGTGTACGGCGAAGCGCCACACCAGCCCGAACGCGGCTGTCTGGAGTAGGGCCAGTACGACCAACCAGACCGCCGTCCAACCCCTCGCCGTCTCACGCACCCGGACAACTTAACGGTAGGTCCGCTCCGGCGCGCGGCGGAGCGCCAGCGGCGGCGGCGTACGGTGAGGCGGGCGATGTGAGGAGGTGGGCCGTGACCGGCACGCCAGGGCCGCGACCGGAGGGCGAGCCCCGGCCGGAGTCGCTGGCCGACCTGCTCGGCGGCCGGCGCGGGGCGGTGGACGCGACGCTTCCCGCGCTGGCGTTCGGGCTCGGCTGGGCGCTCGGCGGGCTGGGCGGCGGCGTGCTCGCGGCGGTGCTGACCGGCACGGCGGTGGCCGGCTGGCGGTGGCGACGCGGCGACCGGCCCCGCTCGGTGCTGGTCGGGCTGCTCGCGGTCTGCGTGGCCGCGCTGATCGCGTTGCGGACCGGCCGGGCCGCCGACTTCTTCCTGCTCCAGATCGCCGCCAACGCGGCGAGCGCGCTGGCCTGGGCGGTGAGCATCGTGGTGCGGTGGCCGCTGCTGGGTGTGGTGGTCGGCACGGCGCTGGGCCAGCGGACCCGGTGGCGGCGCGACCCGGCGCTGCTGCGGGCGTACGGCCGGGGCAGCTGGGTGTGGACCGCCAGCTACGTGCTGCGCGTCGCGGTGTTCGTGCCGCTGTGGCTGTCCGGGCAGGTGGTCGCGCTGACGGTGGCGCGGGCGGCGCTGACCTGGCCGCTGATCGCGGCGGCGCTGGCGGGGAGCTGGGTGGTGATCCGGCGCTCACTGCCGGCCGGGCATCCGGGGCTGCGGCACCCGATGGACACGGACCGTAGAGCGCCGCGCACAGAATAATGGAGAGGCCGCCACGGGGGGAGCGGCCTCTCCGTCAAATACGTTACTCCGTCCACGGCCCGGATGTGATCCCTGGACCGCTGAATTTCGCGTGCCTTTTCGCGCCATGGGTCGTCGCCGGGCGGAGTGGTGGGCCGGCCGGTCCGCTGCGTCGGCCGGACGGCCGGCCCACCCGGCCTGACCGTGGGCGTCAGGCCGTTCGCCGACCCGGCCGCTCCGTTCCCCCATCGGCCGGGTCGGCCTCCTCCGCGGGCGGGCTCGCGCCCGCCCGCGGAGGAGGGGTCACCTCACCCCTGCGGGAAGTAGGTGCCGTAGTCGGCGTACGCCATGGCGATGTCCGCCTGCGCCCAGAACCGGTGGTAGTTGAAGACCGGCTCGGGACCGCCGTTCAGGTACGCCTGCACCTTCGGCCAGTCCGGGTCGTTCTTGTAGAACGACCGGATGTCCAGGAAGCTCTTGCCCGGGGCGATCGCGTCGCCGTTGGGCATCTTCCCGGTCCAGCCGTTGGGCACGTAGAGACCCTGGCCGTCGGCGGCGTTGTAGACGTCGTCGAAGCGCTTGTAGTCGCCGCGCTTCTCCGGCGTCGAGACGCCCTTGCTGTCGGCGGACGCCGAGAGCGCGTCCAGCAGGCCCTTGGCGGTGTCCTTCGCCGCGGTGTTGCCGGACTTGGCCGCGTACGCGATGAGCGTGCGGGCGTAGGCGCCGGCGACGCCGACGTCCTGGCCCTTCACCGTCACCTCGACGTGCAGGTTGCTGTTCGGCTGCGGGCTGCTCGGGTTCCAGTTGGCCGGCTGGCCCGTCCACTTCATGTCCGACGGGATCGACCAGTTGGTGCCCAGCGTGGTGTTCGCGATCGCCCACGGCACCCACTTGTCCAGCAGCGCCTTGGCCTTCGCGTTGCCGGTCTCCAGGTAGAGCTCGGCGATGCGCTGCATCGACCAGGCCTGCATGCCGAACCACTGGTTCGACGGCGGGTCGTTGTAGACCGGGTCGACGTCGTAGTACATGCCGTAGAAGGTGGCGGTGCCGGCCGGCGGCTGGGCGTAGCTGCCGTCCCAGCTGTTCGTGGCGCCACCGGCGATGCCGCCCTCGGCGGACTGGAGCCAGGTGTAGAACTCGAGCTGCCGGTCGAGGCTCTTCTGCCAGTCGGAGACCGCGGTCGGCGACTTCGGCTTCAGCTCCGCGACGTTCGTCATCGCCCAGGCCGCGAACGGGTTCTGGTAGCCGAAGTGGCTGTGGCTGGAGCCGATCCGCCACGACCAGTTCTGCGAGGCGTCGTACGCGCCGCCCCAGGCGTAGTACCAGGAGAGCAGGTAGTGCGCCGAGTCACGGCCGCTGCCGGCCGGGCAGGTGCTCGCCCCGACGCAGTTGCCGATCTTCTTGAAGTACTTGTCGAACAGCGCGTAACGCAGGTAGTCGCCCATCTTGGCGGCCTTGGCCACGGTGGCCGCGACGTCGGCCTGCTTACCCTGCGCCTTGGCCCAGGTCAGCGCCCAGTAGGCGGCCTGGACGGCACGCGCGTCGGCGTCCGGGGCGTTTGTGTACTTCCACTGCTTGGCCGGGGCGCTGGACTCCTTGACGAACAGGTCCAGGTAGCCGTTCGGACCGCCGTGCTTGAACGTGTCGCAGGACGGCTGCGGCACGGTCTCCCACACCGACTCCTGGGTGCCCCGCTGGAACGTGTTGATGTACGCGGGCCGCGTGGTGCCGTCGCCGCAGCGGCCGAAGCCGTAGGTGTTGTCCACGTCCAGCAGCCAGTGCATGCCGTAGATGTCACCGGTGCCGTAGGTGGACTGCAGCTCCGAGCGCAGCGGGTCCTGGCCGACCGGGACGCTGGCCTCCAGCGCCGACGGGTACTGGCTGGGCAGGTTGTGCTCGGCGGCGTACTGCGGGGTGCCGGGCGAACCGGCCGTCGCCTGGTCTGAATGATTCGGAATAATATATTTTTCCATCACCGTCCAGGCGTTGTTGAACGGGGCCCAGTTCTGGGTGACCCGGCCGTACTGCGCCTCCAGCCAGAGCCAGAAGCTGAACGCCTCCGAGGTGGTCTCGTGGCCGTGGTCGGGCGCCTCGACGATGAGCGTCTCGATCGAGTGGTACGGCACGCCCTCGGGGCTGAAGTAGCCCGAGTTCTTGATCTTGCCGTACTGGTCGAGGAACTTCTTGATGTAGGCGTTGTCGCCGCCGGGGGTGTCGTTGTCCGCCTCGGTGGCCACGACGGAGATCGGCGCGTAGCCGGTGGCCGACGCGGTGATCGTGGCGGTGCCGCCGACCGTGTCGGCGTCCTCCGCGGCGGAGACCGTCGCGGTGACGCCGGTGCTCCAGTTGCTCGGGGTGAGCGTCAGCGTGGACGGCGAGACGGTGATGTCGCTGTCGCCGGTGACGGCGAGGGTCACCGGGACGTTGGCGGTGGGTGCCGCGCTGAGCGTGTACCGGACCGTGGCGCTGCCGCCCTCGGACACGGTGACCGCCGACGGGCTGGCGACCAGCTTCGGCCCGCTCGCCGCGGTCACTGTGAACGACTTCTCCGAGACCGCCGTGCCGCCCGCGTTGTCGTACGCCTTGGCCTGCACCGTGTAGCTGCCGGCCGGCAGGTCGAGCAGGTCGTAACCGTACGGCGCGGTGGTGTCGGTGTTGACGAGCAGGCCGTTGCGGTAGAACTCGACCTTGCTGATGGTGCCGTCGGTGTCGCTCGCGGTCGCGGTCAGCGGGACGTCCGCCGGCGCCTCGAACGGGCCGGCCGGCACGCTCAGGGAGACCGTCGGCGGCTGGTTGGTCTGCGCGCCGTTGCAGGCGACCCCGTTGAGGGTGAACGCGGTGGGCTTCGGGTTGCTGCCGCTGTAGCTGCCGTTGAAGCCGATGCTGGTGGACGCGCCGGTGGGCAGGCTGCCGTTCCACGACTCGTTCGTCGCGGTGACCTCGCTGCCGGACTGGCTCCACCGGGCCGACCAGCCCTGAACCACGCGCTGGCTGCTGTTCGGGAAGGCGAACTTCAGCGACCAGTTGTTCAGCGCGTCACCCAGGTTCTTGATGGTGACGTTGGCGGTGAACCCGTTGTTCCAGTCGGTCGTCGCATAGGTCACGTCGCAGGCGGGCGCGGCCTGTGCGGCGCCCGCGGGCAGGGCCACCCCGCCTATGACGAGGGCGGTGGCGGCGACCATCGCCGTACGGCGACGTCTGGCCAGAAGTCTCATGTGGGCGGTGTCTCCTCGGACCGGGCCGGGACCTCGGGGCCCCGGCAGGGCGCCTCCACGCGACGACGGGCGTACGCGGGGGGACGGAGGCGTCCGGAAAGGTGGTCGTCCCGGCCGTGCCGGGGATCGGGGCGCCGCACCGGTTCGTCACCGGGTGCCCTCGGCGGCCCGCGCTCGCGTTCACTGGCTCCGCGCTGCGTGACGAGAGTGTGACATGGAAGCGCTCCCACCACAACGGCCAGGGCAGATACGCGCTTCCATGTTTCGATCTCGTTTAGGGTCTTTTCCAAACCCGTGACGAGCGTTACAGTCGCAGCATCGCCGATGGGAGCGCTTCCATCGACGGAGATATAAGTACTGGATCGCCGGGTACACCCGTGCCCGGCGCGTCGGCCCAGAGGCCGACGGCGGACCAGCCCGGACGCCGCCGCCGGCCGCCACCCGCCAGACGGAGGGAGGTGGAACCAGAGCCACTCGCGTGGCCCGGCTCCCGCGCGACGCGCACGACGGACGCCAATTCCACTTCGTGCGTGTGTGCACCATCGGTGGGGACGGGGGTTGCCCTCCCCCGTCCCCACACTAAACCCCCGTTGTCGACGGCAAAAGAGGCCGACGGGACAGGCGTGACACGCCACCCGGACGGCCTTTCGCGCTATCCGCCCCATCCCTCGCCGCTCACGCCGCCGCGAGCGACGTTCCCGAGCGACGCCCCCGCCCACCCCACACCCTTCCGGCCGCCCGCCGGCCGCGCCGCATCCTCGCCGCGACCGCCGGATCGGGGCCGGCCGCCCCTGGCTATGCTGGGAGCGCTCCCGGCCCTGGGCGGCCCGTCACTCCGAGGAGAAGCCTCATGTCGTTACTCACCCGACGGCGCCTGCTCCGCCGCGCCGCCCTCTCCGCGACCGCGGCCGGCGCGGCCCGGACCGGGCTCGCCGGCGCCACCGCGGCCGGGGTCGCCGCGTCGACAGTCGCGCTCGGCGGCTGCGACAGCCGGCCCGAGCGCACCACCGACCCGGAGCCGGATCGCGGGCTGCGCTTCCCGGACGGCTTCGGCTGGGGGGCGGCGACCTCGGCGTACCAGATCGAGGGGGCCGCGAAGGAGGACGGGCGGGGTGAGTCCGTCTGGGACACCTTCAGCCACACGCCGGGCCGCACCCGCAACGGCGACACCGGCGACGTCGCGGCCGACCACTACCACCGGTACGCCCAGGATCTGGACCTGATGCGCGAGCTGGGGCTGCGCAGCTACCGGTTCTCCATCTCCTGGCCGCGCATCCAGGCCGACGGCTCCGGCCGCCCCAACCAGCGCGGCCTCGACTTCTACCGCCGCCTGGTGGACGGGCTGCACGAGCGCGGCATCGCGCCGATGGCCACGCTGTTCCACTGGGATCTCCCCCAGGCTCTGCAGGACGCCGGCGGCTGGGAGAACCGGGACACCGCCGAGCGCTTCGCCGAGTACTCCGACGTGGTGTTCCGCGCCCTCGGCGACCAGGTGCCGGTCTGGCTGACCATCAACGAGCCGAAGACTGTGGTGCAGAACGGCTACATCTGGGGCCACCACGCGCCGGGCATCCGCGACGAGGACGCGGCGTATCTGGTCGCCCACCACCTCCAGCTCGCCCACGGCCTCGCCGTGCGGGCGCTGCGCGCCTCCGGCGTCACCGGCCGGATCGGCCCGGCGCTCAACCTGCACCCCTGCTACCCGGCCGACGACTCGGCCGAGTCGGCCGCCGCGACCCGGCTCCACGACGGCTACGAGAACCGCCTCTACCTCGACTCGATCTTCAAGGGCGCGTACCCGGAGGACGTGCTGGACGACCTCGGCCCGGACAGCCGGATGGCGCGCGGCGTCCGCGACGGCGACCTGAAGATCATCTCCAGCCCGGTCGACCTGCTCGCCGTGCAGTACTACACGCCGCTCTACGTCACCGGCACCCGCGACACGGTCCGCAAGTGGCCCACCTCCGAGGCGGAGTGGCAGCAGATCTACCCGGAGGGCATGTACGACATCCTGACCCGGGTCACCCGCGACTACGGCCGGGTGCCGATCACCATCACCGAGAACGGCCTGCCCTGCCCCGACGTGCCCGGTCCGGACGGCAACATCGACGACGCCGGGCGGGTCGCCTTCCTGCGCGACCACTTCGCCGCCGCCCACCGGGCCGTCGCCGACGGGGTGCCGCTGGAGAGCTACCACGTCTGGTCACTGCTTGACAACTTCGAGTGGGCCGAGGGGTACGAGCAGCGCTGGGGCCTGGTCTACGTGGACTACGCGAGCCAGCGACGGGTGCTCAAGCGCAGCGCTCACTGGTACCGCGACGTGATCCGCCGCAACGGCCTGTGACCCGGTGCGCGCCCGGCCGGCAGACCACCGGCCGGGCGCGCTCTCAGCGCGGCAGCGCCTGCTGGAGTTCGGCGCGCAACGCCGGGGTGAGCATCTCGCCCGCCTGCTTGGCCAGCCGCGCCATCTCGTAGCCGACCACGCCGATGTCGGCGTCCGCCCCGGCCAGCGTGGCCAGGATCGAGCCGTCCCGGATCTGCATCACCAGGAAGTAGCCGCGCCCCATCTCGACCACCGTCTGCTTGACGACGTCACCGTCGAACATCTGCGCCGCCCCGGCGGTGATGCTCATCAGGCCGGAGGTCACCGCGGCGAGCTTGTCCGCGTGGTCGCGGGGCAGGTGCGCCGAGATCGCCACCAGGAGCCCGTCGGAGGACACCACCACCGCGTGGGCCACCCCCGGAACACGCTCGGCGAACGCGTTCACCAGCCAGCTCAGGTCGCGTGCCTCCTGGCTCAACGTCGTCACTGTCGTCGCCCTCCTTCGTCGTGCGGCAGGTACATCTCGGTGGTCTCCTCGGCCTCGGCCCGCCGTACGCCGCTGTAGAGGCGCGACAGCATGCCGCCGACCGCCTCCGGATCCGGCTCGTGCCGCACCACCGGGCGGTCCGGACGCCCGGCCGGGGCGACCGAGGTGAGCTGGGCCATCGGCACGCGTACCGGCAGGCCCCGCTCGTTCGTCCCTCCGGTCACCGGCGTCGCCGCCGGGGCCGGCGTCACACCCGGCGCCGACGCGGCCGGTCCCTGCCGGCTGAACCAGCCGCCGCCCGCCGCGCCGGCGTCCGGCGTGAGCACGTCCTCGGCCCGTCCCGGCCGGGGCCGTGGCGCGGTGACCGGCGCGGCGGCCGGCGCCGGCGCGCCGGGCGCGGCGTCGGTTCCGTCGCCGAGCGGCCGGCCGGTCAGCGGGGACACCGGCAGCGCCGCGGGCTGGCCCGGCGCCGGACGCCATCCGGCCACCGGCAGTTCGGCGGTCGCCGCCACGAGCGCCCCGGACGCCGCGACCCGACCGGTGAGCGCCCGCTGCTCCGCGCCGCGCCCGAGCCGGTCCGGCCCCGGCCGGTCCGTCTCCGGCGTGGGCGCCTCGGCGAGCAGCTCGGCCGGGATCCGCACCCGGGCCACCAGGCCCGCCCGGCTGGCGCTCAACCGCACCCGTACGCCGTGCCGGGCGCTGAGGTGGCTCACCACGAACAGGCCCATCCGCTCCGAGGCCGACACGTCGGCGGCCGGCGGCTCGGCGAGCACCGCGTTCGCCTCGGCCAGCGCCGACGGGCTCATGCCCAGGCCCGCGTCGACCACCTGCACCAGCGCGCCCCGGCCGTCCGGCTCGACGACCACCCGCACCGCGGTGTCCGGGCGGGAGAAGGCGGTGGCGTTCTCCAGCAGCTCCGCGAAGAGGTGCACCAGGTCGCCCACCGCGTGCCCGACGACGTGCAGGTCGGTCCGGTTCTCGTGGCGCACCCGCTGATACTGCTCGATCTCCGCGCTGGCGGCCAGCAGCACCGCGCCCAGGCCCACCGGGCGGTTCCACCGCCGGGTCGACTCGCTGCCGGCGAGCACCAGCAGGCTCTCGTCGTTGCGGCGCATGCGGGCGGCGAGGTGGTCGAGCTTGAACAGGTTCTCCAGCTGGTCCGGGTCGCTCTCCTCGCGTTCGAGGTCGTCGAGCAGCTCCAGTTGCCGCTCCACGAGCACCTGGCTGCGCCGGGCCAGGTTGACGAACATGGCGTTGACGTTGCGCCGCATCATCGCCTGCTCGACCGCCACGTCGACGGCGCTGCGGTGCACCGCCACGAACGCCTCCGCCAGCTCGCCGATCTCGTCCTGCGAGTCGATCACCGCGGGCGGTACGTCGATCGCGCCCACCGGGCGGTCCACCGTGCGCAGCCGTTCCAGCGTCAGCGGCAGGTCCACCTGCGCGATCCGCAGCGCCTGGCCGCGGAGCTGCCGCATGGCGCGGGCCACCGACCGGCCGACCAGCAGCGAGATCAGCACCGCGGCCAGGAGCACCGTGGCGATCGCGCCGCCCACCAGCAGCGTGTCGCGCAGTTGCCGGGCGCTGGCGTCGTCCGCCTCGCGTACCGCGTCGGCGACGATCTCGCTCTCCAGCTGGCGGAACAGCTCCTGCCGCTGCTCGCCGGCCGCCCACCACTGGGCCGCGTCCAGCAGGGCCGGCTTCGCCTCGCCGCCGGGCAGGGTGCGCTCCTCCATCCGGGTGGCGGCGACGAACGCCGGGTCGACCGAGGTGCGGTCGTAGCGGCGGATCTGGTCCGAGGTCGCCGCGACCCGGAACGCGCCGAGCGCGGTGAGCTGCTGGGCCCGCAGGTCGCTCAGCGTCACCTGGGCGTCGGGCTCGTACCGGCCGGACCGGGCGGCGGCGTAGAGCTCCGCGCGGATGCGCGAGGACAGCTCCTTGACCCGGGAGACCTGCACGTACCGCAGCACCGCCTCGGTCAGGTCCTGCCGGCCGTCGCCCGGCGACGGCTCGGCCAGCAGGCGCAGCAGCGCCGCGACGGACCTGTGGTAGTTGCTCAGCACGGTGTCGCTGGACAGCACCGCCGGCGCCACCGCCGCCCGGATGTTCACCACCTGGTCGTACGCCTCGATGGCCTCGGAGTAGGAAACGCGCCAGGCGGCGTCGGCGTCGGCCAGCGGCGCGGCGGCGGTGCGCAGCTCCGTCATCGCCCGGTCGGTGGCCTCCTGGAGCGGCTTGAGCGCGGCGACGGCGGCGTCCCGGTCGGCGCCGGTGCCGGCGCGGCGCAGCGCGGCCAGTTCACCGGCGGTGCGGTCCCGTTCGTGCTGGAGCCGGTCCACGGCGGCGGAGATCTGCCGGCCGATGCCGACCTGCTCGGCGAAGGCGCTCAGCGTGGTGGTCTGCCCGACCAGTCCCCGGGTCTGGATGCCGGCCAGGATCAGGAACGCCAGTGAGGGGATCACCAGCACCGTGGCGAGCTTGGTGCCCATCCGCCAGTCCCGCAGCCGGAACCCGGAGCGCCGCCGGTGCGGTTGAGGGGCCGCACCGCGAACCGGGTCGGGACCTGCGCCCACGGTTGCCTCCTCGTCCCGCCCCACCACGTCGGGGAGCGGAGTCCATCCAATCAGGCCGGCGGTCGGTGTCAACGGCCGCCCGGACGGCATGACCAGGACGGTCAGCGCCGCGGGTGGACGGTCACGCGTGCGAGGCGGCCTCGTCCGTCCGGCCGACCCCGGCGATCTCGCCCGCCTCCGCGAGCCGGCCCAGCGCGATGAGCGCGGCGCCGGTCGCGCCGATCTCCGGGTTGCGCTGCCAGGCCACCCGGCGCGGCGCGAGCGCGTCGAGGAACGCCCCGCGCCACCACGGCGAGGCGGTCAGCGCCCCGCCGCCGAGGATCACCTCCGTCGGCTCGCCGATGTCGGCCTCCAGCAGGGTCAGGTCGTCGGCGACCAGCCGGCACAGCCCGCTCATCAGACCGGCGAGGATGTCCACGGCGGTGGTGCCGAAGCTCAGCCCGCGCAGCTCCCCCGAGCCCGCCGGGGCGGTGCCGGGTGGACGGTCGCCGCCGAAGCGCGGATCGGCCCGCACCGGGCCGGCGGTGCGGTCCAGCGCCGCCTCCAGCTCCGCGCCCTCCGGCAGCCGCAGCTCGCGGGCCGCCCAGGCGAAGAGGTTGCCGCCGCTGGAGTACGCCGCGCCGGTCACCACGTGGTCGTGGTCGACCCGGTAGCGCCAGAGCTGCGCCGGCAGCGGCGGCGGCTGCGCACCGGCCGGCAGCGCCTGGATCACACGGACCGCCGCCGAGGTGCCGACGGTCACCGCCGCGCGGGAGGGCTCGACGCAGCCCGAGCCGACGTTCGCCGCCGCGCCGTCGCCGACCGGCGGCGCCCACCGCGCGCCGGCCAACTGCGGCCAGCGCCGGGCGTACGTCGCGTTCAGCCGGCCGTGCCAGCCCCGCGGGGCCGGCGGCGCCAACCCATCCGGGCGTACGCCGGCCAGCTCGCACGCCTCCGCGTCCCAGTCCAGGCGCCACAGGTCGAACAGCCCGGTGCCGGAGGCCAGCGACACGGACATCGGCGCCTCGTCGAGCAGCGTGCCGAGCGCGTACTCGGTGAGCCCGGTGAAACGGGCGGCCGGGCCGGCCCGCTCGCGCAGCCAGGGCAGCCGCACCGACCAGTAGCAGCGGTGCCACCAGGTGCCGGTACGCCTGTGGAAGTCCTCCGGGTCGGCCGGCCCGGTCGCTCCGCCAAGCGGCTCCGGCCGGGTGTCCAGCCAGGTCAGCACCGGCCCCGACGGTGTGCCGTCGGCGGCCACCGGCAGCACCGAGTGCCACTGCGCGGAGGTGGCGACCAGCTCCACGTCCCGCAGGTGCCCACCGGCGGCCAGCTCGTCCACGCACTCGATCAGGCAGGCCAGATAGGCCGGGCCGTCGAGCGTCCCGCTGCCGTCCTCCCCGGTGACCAGGCGCACCCGGCGCCGGGCCAGCGCGCCCGGACGGGGCACGGCGTCCGCGTCGAGCACCAGGCCGCGCACCGAGGAGGTGCCCAGATCCAGAGCGAGAATGTCCATCGCCGGTCAACCTACCCGCCGTGACCGGCGGCTACGCCAAGATCCGTACCGCTCTCGTGTGATCGGGTTCCGCGCCGACCGCCGACCGCGTACAGTGACCGTCATGCTCGCGCATCTGTCCTGCTGGTGGCCCGCCGACCCGGCGGCCCACCCCCGCGCGTAGCTTTCCCCACGCGGCCGCCCGACGAGGCGGCCGCCGGTCTTCCCCGGCATCCCGGGTCGCCTTCACCGGCGGCCACCGGCCCACCGAGGAGACCCGATGACCCGCCCGTCCGACCCGCTCGCCGCCGTCGCGGCCGGCCGCGACCCCGGCCCGTTCGCGCTCGTCCGCCGCGAGGGCGCCGGCCATGTCGACCTGTTCACCGGCCCGGTACGCACCGCCGACCGGCTCGCCGACCTGCCACTGCCCGAACACGGCCCCGGGCCGCACACGCTGGCGGTGGTGCCGTACCGGCAGATCACCGAACGCGGTTTCGAGTGCGTCGACGACGGGCTGCCGCTGGAGTTCCTGGCGGTCGAGGAGCACCGGCGGATACCGCTCGCCGAACTCCTCGACGACCTGCCCGACGCCGAGGTACGCACCCGCGACGCCGGCTTCGACATCCCCGACGACGAGTACGCGGCGATAGTGGAACGGGTGCTGACCGACGAGATCGGCCGGGGCGAGGGCGCGAACTTCGTCATCCACCGCACCATGCGCGCCACAGTGCAGGGCGACCCGCTTGCGGCGGCCCTGGCCGCGCTGCGCCGGCTGCTGCTGCGCGAGCGGGGCGCGTACTGGACGTTCCTGGTGCACACCGGCACCCGGATCCTGGTCGGCGCCAGCCCTGAGCGGCACGTCAGCGTCGCCGACGGGCTGGTCGAGATGAACCCGATCAGCGGCACGTTCCGGCACCGGGGCGCGACCGTCGACCGGGCTGAGCTGCTGCGCTTCCTGCACGACGAGAAGGAGGTGGAGGAGCTGTACATGGTGCTGGACGAGGAGCTGAAGATGATGGCCGTGGTCGCCGAGCACGGCGGCCAGGTGGTCGGGCCGTACCTGAAGGAGATGGCGCACCTGGCGCACACCGAGTACCTGCTGGCCGGGCGCTGCTCCCGGGACGTCCGCGAGGTGCTGCGGGAGACCATGTTCGCGCCGACGGTCACCGGCAGCCCGATGGAGAACGCCTGCCGGGTGATCGCCCGGCACGAGCGCGCCGGCCGGCGCTACTACGCCGGGGTGCTCGCCCTGCTGGGCCGCGACGAGCAGGGCCGGCAGACGCTCGACGCGCCGATCCTGATCCGTACCGCCGAGATCTCCCCGGACGGCGCGCTGCGCGTGCCGGTCGGCGCGACGCTGGTCCGGCACTCGACCACCGCCGGGGAGGTCGCCGAGACGCACGCGAAGGCCGCCGGGGTGCTCGCCGCGCTGGGTCTGGGCCCGGACGCGCCGCGCTCGGCCACCGAGCCGGCCGTCCGGTACGCCGACGACCCCGAGGTACGCGCCGCGCTGGCCGCCCGCAACGCCCCGCTGGCCCGGTTCTGGCTGGACCAGCGGAAGCCGGGGGCACTCGCGCTGCGCGGGCTCGCCGGACGCCGGGCGCTGATCGTCGACGGCGAGGACACGTTCACCGGCATGCTCGCCCACCAGCTCGGCGCGCTGGGCCTGGCGGTGACCCGGCGGGACTGGCCGGACCCGGGCCCGCTGGACGGCTACGACCTGGTGGTGGTCGGCCCGGGGCCGGGTGACCCGCGGGACGCCACCGCCCCGAAGATGGTGGCGCTGCGGGCGCTGCTGACCGAGCTGCTCGACTCGGGCCGGCCGACGCTCGCGGTGTGCCTGGGCCACCAGTTGCTCGCCGGGCTGCTGGGCCTGCCGCTGCACCGCCGCGACGCGCCGTACCAGGGGTTGCCGCGGGACGTGCCGGTGTTCGGGGTGACCCGCCGCGTCGGGTTCTACGCCAGCTTCACCGCCCGCGCCGACGCCGACCGGGTCGCCGGCCCGTACGGCCCGGTCGAGGTGTCCCGCGACCCGGCCGACGGCGCGGTGCACGCGCTGCGCGGCGCGGGCTTCGCCGGGGTGCAGTTCCACCCGGAGTCGGTGCTGAGCCAGGACGGCACGAAGGTCCTGGCGGATCTGCTCGGGCATCTGCTCGACCGGCCGGCGCTGAGCGCGCATGGCGCGGCCGATCGCGGGTAGGGCACTGGCGACCGGTGGTCCGGACGGGTTCGAGAGCCCCCGCCCGGCCACCGGTCACCCGGTCGCGCCGGTCAGCCGGCCATGCCCCGCTTCAGCGCCGCCCCCATCAGCACGGCCCGCTTGGCGGTCAGCGCGGTGGCGGTCAGGGCCACGTGGTCCGGGGCCACCTCGCCGTTGTTGCTGGTGTGCGACGCGCCGTACGGGTTGCCGGCGACGAACTGGCTCGGGTCGGTGTAGCCGGGGGTCACCACGACACCGCCCCAGTGGTAGAAGACCGTGTACAGCGACAGCAGCGTCGCCTCCTGGCCGCCGTGCGACGTGGCGGTCGAGGTGAACCCGGTGTAGACCTTGTCGGCCAGCGCCCCGTTGGCCCACAGCGGCCCGGTGGTGTCGATGAACTGCTTGAGCTGGGCGGCGATCATGCCGTACCGGGTCGGCGCGCCCATGATCACCACGTCCGCCCAGGCCAGGTCGTCCGGTTCGGCCTCCATCACGTCCTGGGTCTCCAGCCGGTGCGCCTGCCAGCCGGAGTTGGAGCGGATCGCCTCGTCGGGCGCCAGCTCACGTACCTTGCGCAGGCGCACCTCGGCGCCGGCCTCCCCCGCCGCCTCGACCGCCGCCTGCGCCATCTGGTAGGTGATGCCGGTCGCGCTGTAATAGATCACCGCGACCTTGACCTGGCCATCCATCAGACGTTTCCTCCTCGTTTCGGGTCAGCTCCGGCGACTACCCGTTACTTGCTCCGTCAAACGCCGGGCGTGGCATGCTCGCCGGGTGCAGATCCGTACCGCCACGCCGGCCGACTGGCCGCTGATCTGGCCGTTCCTGCGCGAGATCGTGGCGGCCGGCGAGACGTACACCTGGCCCCGCGACCTCACCGAGGAGCAGGCGCGTGGGCTCTGGATGCCGGCCCCGCCGGCGCGCACCGTGGTCGCGGTGGCGCCGGACGGCGCGGTGCTCGGTTCGGCCAAGCTGGCGCCCAACCAGGGTGGTCCGGGCGACCACGTGGCGAACGCCTCGTTCATGGTCGACCCGGCCGCCGCCGGGCGCGGCGTCGGCCGGGCGCTGGCCGCGCACGTGCTCGACGCGGCCCGGGCCGACGGCTACCGGGCCATGCAGTTCAACGCCGTGGTGGCCACTAACACCCGGGCGGTCGCGCTGTGGCGGTCGCTGGGCTTCGAGGTGATCGGCCGGGTGCCGGAGGGCTTCCGGCACCCCACCCGGGGGTACGTCGACCTGCTGGTGATGCACCGGCGCCTGGCTTGAGCGTGGCTCAAGATTTGCGCAAGTTCCGCCGGCAACCGCTGCCTGCGCCCAGCTCACACGGGATGCTGATCGGACCGGCGCCGGCCGCACCGGCCGCCCCGCGCCGGGAACCTGAACGGGGGATCGCGCTGGTGTCGGCAGCGCCGCCGGCGCAGCGCGATCAGGGGCCGGGTTGTCGTACCCCGGGCCTAGGCTGACGCCCGTGACCGTACGCCTCAGCCGCGCCGAGGCGCTCGCGCTGCGCATGACCGCCCTGCTGCTGCGCCCGCACCCCACCGCCCGCCCGACGGGTGTCGCCGACGTGGTCGAGTGGTTCGGCGCCATGCAGGTGCAGGACGCGGCGAGCGGGCTGTGGTCGCTCGGCGTACGCCTGCCCGGCGCCACCCAGGCCGACGTCAGCGCGGCGCTGGAGCGGCGCGAGGCGCTGCGCACCTGGCCGATGCGCGGCACCGTGCACCTGGTGCCGGCGCGCGACACGCGGTGGATGCTGGAGCTGACCGGGGCGCGGACGCTCGCCGGCATCGGCGGGCGGTGGCGGCAGCTCGGGCTGACCCTCGCCGACGGCGACCGGGCCGGCGACGTGCTGGGCGCGGCGCTGACCGGCGGCGGGCGGCTCACCCGCGCCGAGTGCCTGGCCGCGTTGCGCGCCGCCGGGCTGGACACGGACGGTCAGCGCGGCTACCACCTGCTGTGGTACGCCAGCCAGCGCGGCGTCACCTGCATCGCCCCGCACGTCGGCACCGAGCAGACATTCGTCCTGCTCGACGAGTGGGCGCCCGAGCCGCACCGTCCGGAGCGCGACGAGGCGCTGGCGTTGCTGGCGCACCGCTACGTGCGCGGCCACGGCCCGGTGTCGCGGCACGAGCTGGCCCGGTGGACCGGCCTGACCGTCACCGACGCGACCCGGGCGATCACGCTCGCCGGTGACCTGCTCTCCCCGGTCGAGGTCGACGGCGAGCCCGCGGTGGTCGACACCGCGCTGCTCGACGCGCCCCGCGCGCCCGCCGACGACGTGCACACGCTGCCCGGCTTCGACGAATACCTGCTCGGCTTCAAGGACCGGTCGCTGATGCTCGACCCGGCGCACGCCGCCGCCGTGGTCCCCGGCAACAACGGGATGTTCCGCTCCACTGTGGTGCGCGGCGGGCGCGTGGCCGGCACCTGGACGCGGACGATCGGCGCGAAGGCGGTGAGGGTGACCGTGCACCAGCTCGTGCCGTTCGACGCCGCGCTGCGATCCCGGGTGGACGCCGCACTGGCGGCTTACGCCCGTTTCCTCGGCCTTGCGCTGCGCCACTCCTGGTGACGGCGCAGGGCCTGCCGATCCCCTCCGGCGGTCCTGCCGAGGGCCGGCGGCAGACATGCCACCGGCCCTCGGGCGGGTCCGGGATCAGTCGGCGAGCGCGCCGGCCGAGCGGCCCTCGTGCAGCGTCAGGTTGCGGCCGCTGCCCGGGTCGAACAGGTGGATCTTCTCCAGGTTGAACCACACCCGCCGCGACTCGCCCTCGCGTACCGGCGACTCCGCCGACAGCCGGGTGACCAGGTTCGACCCGGCGCCGGCGAAGTCCGCCGCACCCGTGTCGGCGGCCAGCTCCTCCAGCTCGGCGGCGGTGGCCCGCTCCCCCTCGACGGTGAAGTAGACGTACTTGTCCGAGCCCATCGACTCGACGATGTCGACGGGCGCCTCGAACTCCATGCCCCGGCGGCGGGTCTCGTCGTCGACCAGCGCCGCGTCCTCGAAGTGCTCCGGGCGGATGCCGAGGATCAGCTCCCGTGGCGCGTCGGCGCCCTCCAGCTCGCGGCGGATCCGGTCGCCGACCGGCACGTCACCGATCGCGGTCCGCAGCCGGCCGTCCTCCACGACGGCGTGCACGAAGTTCATCGAGGGCGAGCCGATGAAGCCGGCGACGAAAAGGTTGCGCGGGTGGTCGTACAGCTCCTGCGGCGGCCCGACCTGCTGCACCGCGCCGCCGCGCATGATGACCACCCGGTCGCCCAGCGTCATCGCCTCGGTCTGGTCGTGGGTGACATAGACGGTGGTGGTGCCGAGCTGCTTCTGCAGCCGGGACACCACTGTGCGCATCTGCACCCGCAGCTTGGCGTCGAGGTTCGACAGCGGCTCGTCCATCAGGAACGCCTTGGGCTGGCGGACGATCGCCCGGCCCATCGCCACCCGCTGCCGCTGCCCGCCGGAGAGGTTGGCCGGCTTGCGGTCCAGCAGCGCGGTCAGCTCCAGCACCTTCGCCGCCTCGTCGACCTTCTGGTTGATGGTCTCCTTGTCCAGCTTCGCCAGCCGCAGCGGGAACGCCATGTTCTCCCGGACGGTCATGTTCGGGTAGAGCGCGTACGACTGGAAGACCATCGCGATGTCCCGGTCCCGGGGGGCCTTGTCGTTGACCCGCTCACCGCCGATGCGCAGCTCACCGGAGCTGATGTCCTCCAGCCCGGCGATCATGTTGAGCGTGGTGGACTTCCCGCAGCCGGACGGGCCGACCAGGATGACGAACTCGCCGTCGGCGATCTCCAGGTCGACGTCCTGTACGGCGGTGGTCCCGTCCGGGAACCGCTTGCTCACCTTGTCCAGCACGATGTCGGCCATTGCTACCACCTATCCCTTGACTGCGCCGGAGGTCAGACCGGAGACGATGCGGCGCTGGAAGAAGAGCACGAACAGGATGATCGGCACGGTGATCACCACCGCGGCGGCGCAGATCGCCCCGGTCGGGTCCTCGAACTGCGACTCGCCGGTGAAGAACTGCAGGGCCACCGGGACCGTGCGGGACCGCTCGGTCGAGGTGAGCGTGATCGCGAACAGGAAGTCGTTCCAGCAGAAGATGAAGACCAGGATCGCCGTGGTGAACACGCCGGGTGCGGCCAGCGGCGCGATCACCCGCCGGAACGCCTGCGCCTGGGTGGCGCCGTCCATCTTCGCCGCCTTCTCCAGGTCCCACGGGATCTGCTTGAAGAACGCCGACAGCGTGTAGATCGCCAGCGGCAGCGCGAACGTGATGTACGGCAGGATCAGCCCCGGCCAGGTGTCGAACAGCCCGAGCTGCCGTTCGATCTCGAACAGCGGCGACACCAGCGACACCTGGGGGAACATCGCGATCAGCAGCGAGACGCCGACGAGCAGCTTCTTGCCCGGGAAGTCCAGCCGGGAGATCGCGTACGCGGCCATCGTCCCGAGCACCACGGCGATGGCGGTGGCGATCAGCGCGATGCCGATGGAGTTGACCAGGGCCCGGACGAACTGGTCGGTGTCGAAGATGGTCCGGTAGTTGTCGAGCGTCCACTCCCGTGGCCAGAACTTGCCGTCGGTGAGCGTGGCCGGGGTCTTGAACGACAGCGAGGCGATCCAGAGCACGGGGACCAGCGCGAAGACGACTACCACGACGTCCAGCAGGCCCCAACGCACCTTCGCCCGCGTGGTGGTTTCCACTGCCATGTCAGCGCCTCTCCCCATCGTCGCTGCCCGGGGCAGCGGTGCCGAACAGCTTCACGAACACGAAGGCGATGATCGCCACGGTGATGAAGATCAGCACCGACATCGTGGAACCGATGCCGAGGTTCAGGCCCCGGATCAGGTTGTTGTAGGCGAGCATCGACACCGACGACGTCTCGTTACCGCCGTTGGTGAGCACGAAGATGTTGTCGAAGACCCGGAACGCGTCGAGCGTGCGGAACAGCAGCGCGACCAGGATGGCCGGCTTCATCACCGGCAGCATCACCTTGGTGAACCGCTGCCACGCCGTCGCGCCGTCGGTGGAGGCCGCCTTGAGCAGGTCCTCCGGCACGAGTGCCAGCCCGGCCATGAGCAGCAGCGCCATGAACGGGGTGGTCTTCCAGATCTCCGCCAGCATGATGATCGCCAGCGAGCTGGCCCGCTCGGTCAGCGGGGCGCTGCCGTCGAACAGGTTCGCCAGGTAGCCGGTGCCCGGCGTCCAGGCGTACCGCCAGGAGAACGCCGCGACCACAGTGACGATGCCGTACGGGATCAACGCGGCGGTGCGGACGATGCCGCGGCCGACGAGCGTCCGGTGCATGATCAGCGCCAGGCCCATGCCGAGCACCAGCTCGACCGCGACGGTCACCACTGTGATCAGCGCGGTCACCCCGAACGCGGTCCACCAGAAGTCGTTCGTCAGCACGGTGACGTAGTTCTCCAGACCGACGAACTCCCGCTCGTCGGGGAAGCGCAGGTCGAAGCGTTGCAGCGACAGCCAGACCGAGTACAGGATCGGGTACGCGGTGACCAGCACCATGACCAGCGCGGCCGGCGCGCACAGCAGCCAGCCCAGACGCCGCTCGGCCCGCTTGTTCTCGCTCAGCGGGGCGCGGGATCCACGCCGGGACCGCTGTTCCGGTACGGCGGCGTGCCGGCCGCCCGGCTGCTCGGCCTCGGCCTCGGCGGCGGCCTGCGCGCCGGCCGGGGTGGCGTTCACGCTCACAGTGCCACCTTCTTTCGCGACTGCGGGGCTCGCAGGACCGGCTCACTCCTCGCGCTCATGGCAGAACCCCCTTGGACTCCAGCGCGTCGGAGATCGCCTTGCGCAGCTCGTCGGCGGTCTGCTCGGGCCGGATCGCCGACGGCGGCGACAGGATCGCCGACATCACCGTGGAGATGCTCTGGTACGCCGGGGTCAGCGGCCGGACCGCGGAGTCCTTCAGCTCCTCCAGGATGGTCTCCTTCATCGGGTACGCCTCGGTCATCTCCGGGTCGTCGTAGACGGCCTCGATGGTGGGCGGCACGCCGTCGTTGACGGCGGAGAACTTCTG
Organism: Micromonospora sp. NPDC049203; assembly: GCF_043197215.1. Classification (NCBI taxonomy): domain Bacteria; kingdom Bacillati; phylum Actinomycetota; class Actinomycetes; order Micromonosporales; family Micromonosporaceae; genus Micromonospora; species Micromonospora sp. NPDC049203. The sequence goes on from NZ_JBICSV010000002.1 coordinate 667,838, forward strand.
GTTCTCGGCGTTACGCAGGCAGCGGGCCGCCTCGAACGCCTCCTCCGGGTGCTTGGAGTAGCTGCTGACCGCCAGGTTGACCCCGCCGATGGTGACCTTGCTGGGGGTGTCCGCGTCGATGCCGGGCACCCGGGCCCACTTCACGTCCTTCGCCAGGTCGGGGTTGGCCTCCTGCAGCGCCGGATAGACGAACGGCCAGTTCACCTGGAACGCGCCCTTGCCGGACTGGAACTCCAGCCGTACCGGGTCCTCCAGCGCGTTGCTGAACGACGGCGAGGTCACGCCCGACGTGGCGAACTTCTGGAGCTGGTCCAGCGCGCGAACCGCGCCGGCGTCCATCTCCGCCTTCTTGCCGTCGTCACTGAGGATCTTGCCGCCGGCGCTCTCGGCGAGCGTGTTGTAGAGCACCACCAGGCCCTCGTACTGGGCGCCCATGGTGAGCACCTGGTACGGCTTGCCCTGCTCCTTGAGCTGCTGGGCGGCGGAGATCATCTCGTCCCAGGTCTTCGGCGGCTGCGACACCAGGTCGGACCGGTACCACAGCAGCTGCACGTTGGTGTTCTTGGGAGCGGCGTAGAGCTTGTCCTCGTACCGGGCGGTCTCCAGCGGGCCGCCGAGCGTGCCCTGCTCGACCTCGGACTTGTCCTGGCCGGTCCACTCCTTGATCCACTTCGCGCTGGCGAACTCCTGGGTCCACGTGACGTCCAGGCCGAGCACGTCCATCCCGCTGTCCTGCGCGGCGAGCCGCCGCACCATCTGCACCCGCTGCTCGTCGGCCTCGCGCGGCAGCACCCGGTAGTCGATCCGGTACCGCCCCTGCGCCGCCGTGTTGCAGGTGTCGACGACCTTCTGCAGGTTCTGCTCGGGCGGGTAGTACAGGTTGATCGTGGGGACGCCGCCGTCGCCGCCGGACCCGCAGGCGGCCAGCGGGGCCACCAACGCGAGCGCGGCGGCCGCTGCCGCCGCGCGTCCGGCCGGCCGCCGTGCGGCCGTGTCGGGGACTGTCGTCATCACCCTCCCCCTCTCTTCGGCGAAGAACCGGGGAGTGACACGTGCCCCGGTGCACGGCGAGACGACCGGGGCACGGGCCCGATCGCCCGACGCCCCGGGCGTGTCGTGCGGCTGAACGTGCCCGACCTGCGACGGAGCGAAACATCACGGACATGTGACGGCGGCCCGGCACACCGGCGCCCGACCGCCGTGGCGATCCGGGAGCGGCGGAGGCTACCCAGCGTCAGCCGGCTCGGCTAGCGTTTTGCCCAGCTCCGTAGCCGGCGCGTCGCCGTCGACGCCGACGCGCCTCCGGCCGTCCCCCATCGCCCGCCCGATCGGTTGGTTCTGACGGGAAGTGCCTTGCGTGCGTTCCCCGGTTGGGCAGGATTCCCCCGAGGAGGTGCCGTCGTGCAGGACACCCGCGCTCTCGCCCTGACGTTCGAGGTGAGCGGCCTGCCCCCGGTCAAGACCGAGGCCCTGTCCATCTTCGCCGCCGGGCACCGGCAGGCGACGAGGGTCCGCGCCCTGCTTCAGGCCGCCTGCACGGCGGCCCAGCGCACCGGGTGGACCCCGCTGACCGGGCCGGTCGAGGTGGAACTGACCCTGCGCTGTCCGCCCGGGCACCGCACCTCCGACGCCAGCACCCTGCTGGGCGGGGTGTGCGCGGTGCTCCAGGACAAGAAGCGGGTGTCCAGCATCGGTCTCGCCCACCTCGGCGTGCTCGTCGACGTCGCGCTCTGGGCCGACGACCGGCAGATCCGCCGGCTGTCGTACGTCGAACAGCCGGCGGAGGAGTTCTCATATCTGGTCCGGGTGTCGGCCGTACCGACGATGGTTTGACCGACGTCCGCGGTGGGGTACCGCGGACGCCGACGAAGGGAGTGCCGATGTCGGAGCCACATGTCACGCTCGATCCGAGCGGGCTGGACCCCGTGCAGCAGAAGCTGCGCGGCCCGCTGGAGGATCAGCTGACCTCGGCCCTGCAGGCGGCCGCCGACCGGGTCCGCGCCGGCTACGCCGGCGAGCCGGTGGAGGACGTCTGCCGTCGGTTGCTCGACGAGACCCGCTCCGGCCTGCACCCCGACATCGCCGCCGGGTTCAACCCGGACATGGACGAGTTCTGCCGGGTGGCGGTGGCGATCGTGCGCGGCGAGGTCGGCTGACACTCACTCATCGACGGGGCATCCGAAGCTCGAAATCAACGACCTCGCCCGACTCCTCGCCGGATCAGCTCCGCCGCACGTCGACTGCCACCACGTGGGTGCCGTCCGGGCGGTCGGACTCCCCCAGCCGCACCGGCAGCCGGCCGCCGTCGGACGGTTGCAGGCCGAGGCCGAAACTGAGGTGGCCCTCGAAGTCGCCGGCCACCGCCCATCCGCGCAGCGTGGGGAAGCGGATCGCCGCTGGCGGCAGGTCCGCCGTTCCGCCGCCGCGGGCGTCGTGCGCCTGGGCCGGATCGAACCGCACCGACAGGTACGCGGTGCCGGGCAGCGTGACCGGCGCGCCCCGCCCCTCGGTCACCACCTGCGGCACGTAGGAGACCTCGTAGGACGGGGTGGGACCGCGGAAGGCGAACGTGATCCGGCTGAACCCCTCCGCCGGATGGTCACCGACGTCGATCGCCACCAGGACGGGCAGCGGTTCCCCGGGCGGCGGGGTGACCGGCACCCGTACCCGATGGGTCACCCGGGCCGGGCCGCCGGGCACCGCCCACCCCCAGGTGACGCGCCAGGCTCCGGCGGTCGACGCGGCATCGGTCGGAACCGGTGGGGTGGGGGTGGCCTCCGGCGCGTCGGTGGGGGCCGGCGCGGACGCCGCCGCGACCGTCGGGGTGGGCGCCGGGGACGCGCCGTCGTGGCCGGTCGCCGTACAGGCCGTCACGAACAGCACGACCAGACCGGCGAGCAGCGGTACGCGCTGAGGTGTCATGACTCAGTGTCGCTCCGTCACCGGCTCGCGCACCAGGGGTGTCCCACCCGCGATCCGGGCGGCGATCCAGCGTGCTGGTGGCGGGCGCCGGACGGGTCAGGACCGGGTCCGCAACTCCCCGGTCCTGACCCCGGCCGTCCGGTTGGGTAGCGGTCTGCGCCACGGGAGCGCGGCAGGCGTGGCACGACGCCTTCCGCCGGGCTCCGCACGGCGAGCCGGTATGCCCGCACTCAGCTCCACGGTGCTCTCACCACCGGACTCCGGTGCGCCCCCGCCTCACCCCGACGAGGCATGGGCGCCGGCTCAGGTTAGGCGCGTCCGCGCAGGCCGGACAAGCGATGACCGACGACTGCGGTTGTGATTGATGTCTATGCGGAATTGCGGCATGTCGGCGTAACGGGGTCAGCCGGTTTCGCGCTGTTCGACTTCGAGACGCCGAGTCCGCCCGGCGGGCGACGGCGGGCCGGTCCGGGCCGCCACCGCCCCGGCGACGAGCGCCAACGCGACCACGTGCAGCGCCCGTACGCCGGCCGGGGCGGCGACGCCGGCCGCCGGCAGCGCGGGCAGCAGCAGCGCGCCGAGCCCGGTGACCGCCAGCGCCACCCGCCAGAACACGCTCGGCTTCGCCTCCGGCCCGGGTACGGGCACGTCACCGGACCGCAGCCCGCGGCGGGCCTCGTAGACGGCCAGCCCGGCCACCAGCAGCCCGCCGCCCAGACCGGTCACCAGATCGGCGAACTGGTACCAGTACACGCCGGTCAGGGCGTGGAAGTCGGCGACGCCGAGCAGCCGGGGCAGCCGTTCGCTGTGGCTGGCCCGGTCCCAGGCCACGTGGCTGAACGCGCCGATGAGCGCCGAGCAGACGGTCACCTGCCACGGGTGGCGCACAGTGGCCAGTGTCGCGTACCACTGCCAGCCGAACAGCCGCCGCGCGGGCAGGTGCACCGCGATGCCGGCGACCACGCGGCGCAGCACCCAGGCGTACCCGAGGGCGACCGGCAGGCACCACCAGAGCAGTCCGCCGAGCGTGTGCGTCCGCATGCCGAGCGCCAGTCGCGTGCCGGTGAACAGGTACGCGACGTCCGGCGCCACCGCGCCGGTGCACAGTGCCACGCCGTCGAACCAGCCCGGCCGCCACAGTTTGAGCGGCAGCACCGGCGCCAGGTGCGACGGGAAGGTCAGCGGCACCCTCCGGACGTTACCGGCCCGCTCAGAAGTGCTGGACCAGGTCGGGGAACGCGGCCAGCCGGATCACCCGGGAGTCGGACGGGTTCAGCTCGTCGTGCTCCAGGATCCAGGTGTTCTCGTTCGGGATGAAGACCGCGTTCATCCCGGCGGCCCGCGCGGGCAGGATGTCCGAGCGCGGGGAGTTGCCGATCATCCACGCGGCGGCCGGGTCGAAGGCGTGCTCGCGGGCCAGCCAGCGGTAGGTGTCGGCGTCCTTCTCCGGCACGATGTGCGCGGCCCGGAAGTGGTGCAGCAGCCCGCACGCGTCCAGCTTGCGCTGCTGCTCCTCGCGCTCGCCCTTGGTCAGCAGCAGCAGCTCGTGCCGCCCGGCCAGGTCGTCGAGCGTCTCGGCCACGCCCGGCATCAGCTCCACCTGGTGCCCGACCAGCGCGGCGGCGAGCTGCTCGATCTCGGCGCGCTCCCCTGCGGTGGCCGGACGCTCGCGCAGCCTCTCCAGGCACTCCCCGAGGCTGCGCAGGAAGACCTTGCTGCCGTAGCCGTGCGCGACGGCGTTCGCGCGCTCGATGTCGTCGAGCACCGCGCGGATCCGGGCCCGGTCCAGCGTCGGATGGTCGAGCCAGGTGAGGAAGTCGTCGATGACACGCTCGAACAGGACGTTGTTCTCCCAGAGCGTGTCGTCGGCGTCGAAGACCAGCACGGCGGCCTCCCGGCGCGGCGGCATCGCATCCCTCCCTCGTGGACCCCGGACACCGTACTGCCCGGCCGCCGGACGGGCCACGCGGTTTATCCGGTCGGCGGCCGGTTACCGGCGGCTACCCGACTGCGGAATCCCTGGTCGGACGGCATGCTTCGGCCATGAAGACCTCACCTGATCATCCACCTGGACGCCGGCGGCGGGTGGCCGTCGCGGTGGCCGCGACGCTGGCGGTCGCGGGCGCCGCACTGCCGGGTTCCCCGGCGCTCGCCGTCAACGCCGCGCACACCACGGTGGTCGGCACGAACCCGGTCGACTGGACGCCGCACGCGCTGGACGGCACGGTGCACCGGATCCTCCAGATCGGCAACCGCGTGTACGTGGCCGGCACCTTCACCAAGGTGCGCAACGCCAGTCAGTCGGCCCAGCTGGCGATGCCCCGGCTCGTGGCGCTGGACGCGACCACCGGCCGGATCGACACCACGTTCCGGCCGCAGGTGAACGGCGCGGTCAAGGCGCTCGCCGCCGCGCCGGACGGCCGTTCGCTCTACATCGGCGGCGCGTTCACCACTGTCAACGGCACCGCGGCGTCCCGGCTGGCCCGGGTGGACGCGGCCACCGGTGCCCGGGTCGCCGGGTTCTCCACGCCGGCGTTGAACAACCAGGTGAACGACATGCGCCTGGTCGGCAACCGGCTGATCGTCGGCGGCGCGTTCCAGACCGTCGGCGGGGTGACCCGCCGTGCCCTGGCGGCGGTGAACGCCACCACGGGGGCGGCCGACGCGTCGGTCAACCTGAACCTGGCCGGCCCGCGCAAGACCACCTCCGGCGCGACGGCCCCGGTGAAGGTCGAGGCGCTGGACGTCTCCCCCGACGGCACCCGGCTGGTGTTCGCCGGCAACTTCAGCACCGTCGCCGGTGTGGCGCGGCACCAGCTCGCGGTGGCGAACCTGTCCGGCGCGGGCGCCACGCTCTCCGGCTGGGCCACCGACCGCTACCAGCCGCAGTGCGCGCGGTCGATGCCGTCGTACCTGCGCGGGGTGGACATCTCCCCGGACGGCACCTGGTTCGCGGTGGTGACCACCGGGGCGGCGTTCCCGGGCACGCTCTGCGACACCGCGGCGCGCTTCGAGTTCGGTACGGCCACCGGCGGCAAGCAGCCGACCTGGGCCAACTACACCGGCGGCGACACGCTGCTGTCGGTGGCGGTGACCGGCGCGGCGGTCTACGTCGGGGGGCACCAGCGCTGGCTGGACAACCCGCAGGGCCGCAACTCGGCCGGCCCGGGCGCGGTGTCCCGGCCGGGCATCGGGGCGATCCACCCGACCACGGGCAAGGCGCTGCCGTGGAACCCGACAAAGGACCGGGGGGTGGGCACCGGCGAGCTGTACGCCACCGACCGGGGCCTGTGGGTCGGCAGCGACACGGTGACGGTGGCCGGGGAGTACCACGCCCGGCTGGCGTTCCTGCCGCTGCCGTGAACGGGCGGGGCGCGGCGGTGTCCCGCCGCGCCCCACGCGTCAGCGACGCAAGGTGAGGGTTGGCCGCGTCAGCGACGCAAGGTGAGGGTTGGCCGCGTCAGCGACGCAAGGTGAGGATCAGGTCGGCGACCAGCGCGGTCCAGCCGGTCTGGTGCCAGGCGCCCAGGCCGGCGCCGTTGTCGCCGTGGAAGTACTCCGGGAAGCAGATCAGGTCGCGCCAGTCCGGGTGGGTCTGGAAGAGCTGCGCGGCGCCGTAGATCGGCCGCCGTCCCCAGTCGTCGCGGGTGAACAGCGAGATCAGCCGCGCGGACAGGTCGTCGGCGATCTCGTCCAGCGTGCGCTTGACGCCGGACCGGGTCGGGTACTCGACCTGGAGGTCGTCGCCGAAGAACGCGGCGTAGTCGCGCAGCGCGCTGATCAGCAGGAAGTTCGTCGGCATCCAGATCGGGCCGCGCCAGTTGGAGTTGCCGCCGAACAGGCCGCTGGTCGACTCGGCCGGCTCGTAGCCGACGCTGAACTCCTGCCCGCCGAGCATGACTGTGAACGGCTTGTCCAGGTGGGCCCGGGACAGCGTGCGCAGCCCGTACTCGGAGAGGAACTCGTCGGTGTCGAGCATCCGGGCCAGCAGGCGTACCACCTGGTCCGGGGCGACCATCGACAGCAGCCGCTGCTGGCGGCCGTCCGGCCCGAGCCGGCGGGCGCCGATCACCTCGGCGTACTCGGGGCGGTTGGTGAGGAACCAGCGCAGCCGCGCGCCCAGTTCCGGCAGGCGGCGCATGGTCCGGGCGGTCAGCCGGGTGACAGCGGCCAGCGGCAGCAGCCCGACCACCGAGCGGACCTTCAGCGGCACCTTGGTGCCGTCGGCGAGCCGCAGCACGTCGTAGAAGAACGCGTCCTCGGCGTCCCAGAGCCCCTGGTGGTACGCCGCCGCGGCGATGTACGCGAAGTGCTCGAAGAACTTGGTGGCGGTGTCGGCGTACGTGCGGTCGTGCTCGGCCAGCACGATCGCCATGTCGAGCAGGTTGAGCGCGTACATGGCCATCCAGCCGGTGCCGTCGGACTGCTCCAGCACCCCTGCCACCGGCAGCGCGGCCGAGCGGTCGAACGGGCCGACGTTGTCCAGCCCGAGGAAGCCGCCCTCGAAGACGTTGTTGCCGCCGGTGTCCTTGCGGTTGACCCACCAGGTGAAGTTGAGCAGCAGCTTGTGCATCACCCGGGCGAGGAACTCGTGGTCGCGGGCGCCGTCGATCTCGAAGACCTTCAGCGCCGCCCAGGCGTGCACCGGCGGGTTGACGTCCCCGAACGCCCACTCGTACGCCGGGATCTGCCCGTTGGGGTGCAGGTACCACTCGCGCAGCAGCAGCAGGATCTGCTCCTTGGCGAAGCCCGGGTCGACCCGGGCGATGGTGACGCAGTGGAAGGCCAGGTCCCAGGCCGCGTACCAGGGGTATTCCCACGGGTCCGGCATGGAGATCACGTCGAAGCTGTTCATGTGCCACCAGGCGCTGTTGCGCCCGTGCCGGCGGCCGGCCGGCGGCGGCGCGGAGCCGGGGTCGCCGGCCAGCCACCGTTCGACGTCGAAGTGGTAGAACTGCTTGCCCCACATCAGCCCGGCGATGGCCTGGCGGGCCACCAGTGCCTCGTCGGCGGTGGCGGCGGCCGGGATGACGCTGTCGAAGAACCGGTTCGCCTCGGCCCGGCGGGCCCACAGCACGGTGTCGAACCCGTCGCCCAGGTCGGCCGGGGCGGGCGGCGCGGCGGCCGGCGGCGGCGCGGTACGGGTCAGCCGCAACCGGATCTGCCGCTTCTCGCCCGCCGGCACGTCCAGCACGTAGTGCAGCGCGCCCTTGGTGCCGGTGCGCTCCGGGTTGACGGTGTCCGCGCCGGCCACCACGTGGTCGTTGATGCCGTCCTTCGGGTACGGCGACCGCCCTGGTAGCCCCCACAGCCGCTCGGCGTTCGTCTCGTTGTCGCACAGCAGCGGCACCGGGTCGCCGTCGCCCTCCAGCAGCAGCTGGCCGAGCACCCAGTGGTCACCGACGAGCCGGGCGCCGCCGCGCGTCCCGGCCTCCTCGCCGGTCAGCCTCGGCACCCGGTCGGTGCCGGGCAGGCCCCACGCCCAGGTGTTGCGGAACCACAGCGTGGGCAGCACGTGCAGCGTCGCGTCCTGGTCTCCCCGGTTCGCCACGGTGACCAGCACGCACATGTCCGCCGGGGACGCCTTGGCGTAGTCGACTGTGACCGCCCAGTACCTGTCGTCGTCGAAGATGCCGGTGTCGACCAGCTCGTACTCGGTGTCGTCCCGGCCGCGCAGCGCGTTCACCGCGACCAGCTCGTCGTACGGGAAGGCGGCCTGCGGGTAGTGGTAGCGCCAGCGCATGAAGGAGTGCGTCGGGGTGCTGTCGAGGTACCACCAGTACTCCTTGACGTCCTCCCCGTGGTTGCCGCCGTCGCCGCCGAGGCCGAACATCCGCTCCTTGAGGATCGGGTCGCGCCCGTTCCACAGCGCGAGGGCGAAGCAGAACGTCTGCCGGTCGTCGCAGACGCCCGCCATGCCGTCCTCGTTCCACCGGTACGCTCGGGACCGCGCGTGGTCGTGGGGGAAGTAGTCCCACGCCGTGCCGTGCTCGCTGTAGTCCTCCCGTACCGTCCCCCACGCCCGCTCGGACAGATAGGGGCCCCATGCGCGCCAGTCCTGCTCCCCGGCGTCGGCCTGGGCGAGCCGGTGCCGCTCGGGGTCGGGGGACGCGGAGGTCGACCGGTCGGTGATCACTGGCTCATCTTCGACGCCGCCCGGGTACTTCTCCACAGCGGCCATTGTCGCCGTGGCATGTCACACCTCGCTGCCGGTGGAGGAAAGTTGATCGACATCCGTTTCGGGCCGCGGGTCTGCGGCGAGCTGTCCACCGCCGCCGCGCGGGAATGGCTGGTCACGGACGGGCGCGGCGGGTACGCCATGGGCACCGTGGCCGGGCTGCGCACCCGCCGGTACCACGGACTGCTCGTGGTGGCCGGTGACACGCCCGCGTCCCGCAAGGTGGGACTCGTGAGCCTCGATCCGGCGGTGACCCTGCCGTCGGGGCGGCAGGTCCGCCTCGGCGCGCACGAGTGGTCCTCGGGCGTGGTGGACCCGCGCGGCTTCGAGCTGCTGGAGCACTTCGACCTGGCCGACGGGGTGCCGCGCTGGCGCTGGCGCATCGGCGACGTGGTGATCGAGCGGGAGATCGCCATGACGTACGGCCGCTCCTGCGTGGCGGTGGTGCACCGGCTGATCTCCGGCGGCCCGGTGCGGCTGGACCTGGCGGCGGCCTGCACCTGGCGCGACGCGCACGGCGAGCGGCGGGCGGACGGCCCGGCGCCCCGGCTGGAGCCGGCTGCGGGCGGCGCCGTGGTCGACGGCGCGTACCGCCTGTCCGGGCCGGACTGGACCCCGGAGGGGCAGTGGTGGCACGGGGTGCGTCACCGGGTGGAGGCCGAGCGCGGCCTGCACCCGGACGAGGACCTCTGGTACGCGGGCCGGTTCACCGGCGCGCTCGACGAGCCGGGCGCTACCGTGTCGGTGCTGGCCTGGGCGGACGACCTGGCCGAGGAGCCGCCACCGGCGACCGCGGTGGTGGAGGCCACCCGGCGGCGCAGCCGGGCGGTGGTGGCCGCGGCGAAACCCGGCGACGCGGTCGAGGCGACGCTCGCGCTGGCCGCCGACGCGTTCGTGGTACGCACCGCGACCGGCCCGGACGTGGTCGCCGGCTACCCCTGGTTCGGCGCCTGGTCGCGGGACACGATGATCTCCTACGAGGGCCTGTTCCTGTGCACCGGCCGCGCCGACGAGGGCCGGGACCTGCTGCGGGCGTACGCGGCCACGCTGAACGAGGGCATGCTGGCGAACACCGCCGACACCGGCCGGGTCGAGTACAACACCGTGGACGCAACGCTGTGGTTCCTGCACGCGGTCCACCGGCACGTCACGGTCACCGGCGACACCGACCTCGGCGACGAGCTGCTGCCCGCGCTGCACGGCGTCGTCGAGGCGCACGTGGCGGGCACCCGGTACGGCATCGGCGTGGACCCGGCCGACGGGCTGCTGGCCCAGGGCGGCCCGCCGGACGTGGCGCTGACCTGGATGGACGCCCGGGTGTACGGCGTGCCGGTGACCCCGCGTACCGGCAAGCCGGTCGAGGTCAACGCGCTGTGGATCAACGGGCTGGCCGGGCTCGCCGAGCTGACCGAGCTGGCCGGACGCGACGCCGCCGGGCTGCACGCCCTGCACGACCGGGCCACCGCCGCGTTCCGGGAGCGTTTCCCCGCCCCGGCCGGCTGGCTGCACGACGTGGTGGACGCACCGGCGCCCGCGTACCCGCTGGGCGGGGCCGCGCACCACGACGACGACCTGCTGCGCCCCAACCAACTGCTCGCCTGGTCGCTGCCGCACGCGCCGCTGGAACCGGACGAGGTGACGTTGCGCCGGATCACCGAGGCGTTGTTCACCCCGCTCGGCCCGCGCAGCCTCGCCCCGGACTCCCCCGGCTTCACCGGACGGCACCGGGGTGGGCCCGCCGAGCGGGACTCCGCGTACCACCAGGGCACCGTCTGGCCGTGGCTGACCGGGCCGCTGCTGGACGCGTACCGCCGGGCCGGGCTGCCCACCGACGACCTGCTGGTGGGACTGGTGGGCCACCTCACCGAGGACGGCCTCGGCTCGGTGAGCGAGACCGCCGAGGGCACGCCCCCGCACGCGGCCACCGGCTGCCCGTTCCAGGCGTGGTCGGTGGCCGAGCTGCTGCGCGCGCGGCGGATGCGCCGGTAACGCGTTACAGACCGGCAACCGGCGCGTCGCCGCCGGTTATCGACCCCTCGGCAGGATGGGCGACGACCCCACCGGACACCGCGGCGACGCCGCCCGGGGTGGGGACGCCACAACTCAAAGGGGGCCGCGTGTCAGCCGACGCCGAAGTGATCGACATCCAGCCCGCCCGGCGCCTGCGGGTGCTGCTGCTCTCCTGGGAGTACCCGCCGGTGCTCGTCGGCGGGCTCGGCCGCCACGTACACGCCCTCTCAGTGGCGCTGGCCGCCGCCGGACACGAGGTCACCGTCGTCACCCGCCACGCCGAGGGCGCTCCCCTGGAGGAGTACGCCGACGGCGTACGCGTCGTCCGCGCCGCCGAGGACCCGGTCCGGTTCCCGCTCGCCACGGGCTCGCTGCTGGCCTGGACCATGGCCTTCAACCACACGCTGACCCGGGCCGCGCTGCGCGCCGCCTCGACCGGCACCTACGACGTGATCCACGCCCACGACTGGCTGGTCGCGCACACCGCCGTCACGCTGGCCGAGCACCTGGACGTCCCGCTGGTGACCACCATCCACGCCACCGAGGCGGGCCGGCACCAGGGCTGGCTGCCGGAGGAGATGAACCGCACCATCCACGGCGTCGAGCACTGGCTGAGCAACGCCTCGGGCCGGGTGATCGCCTGCTCCGGCTACATGCGCGACCAGGTGGCACGGCTGTTCGGCGTACCGGCCGGGCGCATCGACGTGGTCGCCAACGGCGTCGACGACCGGGTCTGGCGGGCGCGGCCGCACGCGGTGGCCTCCGCCCGGGCCCGCTTCGCGGCGGGCGGCCCGCTCGTCGGGTACGCCGGCCGGCTGGTCTACGAGAAGGGCGTGCAGCACCTGGTGCACGCGGTGCCGCACCTGGCGAAGCGACACCCCGGCCTGCGGGTGGTGATCGCCGGGGACGGGCCGTACCGGGACGAGCTGGTCGACCAGGCACGGCGGCTGCACCTGGGGGACACGGTCCGGTTCGCCGGTTTCATGGACGCCACCCAGCTCCCCGCGGTGCTGGCCGCCACCGACGCCACGGTCATTCCCAGCCTCTACGAGCCGTTCGGCATGATCGCATTGGAGGCGGCGGCCGCCGGAGCGCCGCTCGCGGTGGCCCGCACGGGCGGGCTGGCCGAGATCGTCGAGCCCGGGGTGACCGGGGTGACCTTCCCGCACGGCGATCCGGACGCGCTGGCCGGCGCCGTCGACCGGCTGCTCGGCGACGAGGTCTTCGCCCGGCGGGTGGCACGCAGGGCGCGGACCATGGTCAGCCGGCGCTACACCTGGTCGGCGATCGCCGCCCGGACCGCTGCCGCCTACGCGACCGCCCGCCGCGACCACGACGCGTTCCAGGCCCGCCGGGCCACCACCCTGCTCGCCGGCGACCGGTCCCCGATCGCCGTGCCGGAGGGGAACCTGCTCGCCGGCGCGGCAAGTTAGGCCCCCGGAGGACATGACGCACTGACATGCGATAGGTACCGTCCGATCCGTTGGCTATTGTGGACCACTGACCAGCGGTGAGGAGTGCGGTGCGGGAGGTAGTGATCGCGGGGCGGTACCGCCTGCTCGAACTGGTCGGCCGCGGCGGGATGGGCCAGGTCTGGCGGGCGCGCGACGAGGAGCTGCAACGCGAGGTCGCGGTGAAGCAGGTGGTGCCGCCGAACTGGCTCGCCGAGAACGAGCGGGACGAGCTGCGCGCCCGTACGCTGCGCGAGGCGCGCACGTCCGCCCGGCTCAACCACCCCAACGTGGTACGGGTCTACGACGTGGTCCGGGTCCAGGGTGAGCCCTGGCTGATCATGGAGTACGTCCCGTCCCGCTCGCTCCAGGAGATCATCGAGAGCGACGGGCCGCTGCCGCCCGGGCGGGCCGCCGAGATCGGCCTGTCGGTGCTCGCCGCGCTGCGCGCCGCCCACGACGCCGGGGTGCTGCACCGGGACGTGAAGCCCGCGAACGTGCTGCTGGCCCGGGACGGGCGGGTGCTGCTCACCGACTTCGGGCTGGCCGTGTTCGAGGGCGGCGACGGCGCCATGACCCGTCCCGGCCTGGTCCTCGGCTCCCCGCAGTACGTCGCCCCGGAACGGGCCGCCGAGGGTGTGTCCAGCGTCGAGGCGGACATGTGGTCGCTCGGCGCGACGCTGCACGCCGCGGTGGAGGGCCGCTCGCCGTACGCCCGCAGCACCGCGATGGCCACGCTCGCCGCACTCGCCACCCGGCCGCCCGACCCGGCGCCGCACGCCGGCCCGCTGACGCCGGTGCTGGCCGGGCTGCTGCGCCGCGATCCGCGTACCCGCATGGGGCACCGCGAGACGGCCCGGCTGCTCGGCGTCGCCGCGGTGTCGGAGGCCGACGCGGAGGCCGCCGGGTCCGCCGGCCGCGCCACCGCCGCGTCCTCCGACCGGGCGGGGGCCGGCCGCGAGGCCGACGTCCCGGCACGCGGCGCCGCCGGTGACGGTGCGGCGCTCCCGGGAAGCCCGGCCGCACCAGCTGGCGGTATCTACCCGGACCTGATGCCGCCGGCCGCCGCCGCGCGGGCGTGGAACCGGGCGGCGAAGCGCAGCGAGTGGGCCCCGCCCGCCGAGGGCGACCGCGCGCCGCCACCGGGCGACGCGGCCGAGGCCACCGGACCGGCGGACGTGCCGGGTTCGGCCGGCCGCCGCTCGGATTCCGGCGGCCTCCCGTCCCCGTCGTCCGCGGCCGGCGGGCCGGATGCGGACCGCCGCCCGGATGCGTCAGGCGGTCCGGCCGCCGACGGAGGTTCGGGCGCGGCCGGTGGCCCGGCCGCACCTGCCGGCTCCGGTGCGGCCAACCGCCCAGGTGCGGCCGATCGCCAGGGTGCGGCCGATCGCCCGGTCGCCGTCGGCCGGGCCGCGCCGCCGGAGCACGCCCGGGCCGGTGACCCGGATCGGGACCGGGCCGGGGCCCCGGGTCGTGCCCCCGCAGGCGCACCGGAGCGCGGCCGGGCCGGCCCGCCGGGGCAGAACGACCCGGCCGCCGCCACGGAGCCGGACCCGCCCCGGGCCGGGCCGGCCCGCCCCGGCCCGATCAGTCTCGGTCCCACGGTCCTCACCAGCTTCGTCGATCCGGGCAGCCCGGGCGGGCCCGAGTCGGCCCCCCGCGCCGACGCCCTCAGTCCGGTGCGCATCGGTGGTCCCGGCTCCGCGCCGGTGGCCAAGCCTCCCCCGGTCGCGCACAGCGGGCCGGTCGACAGCGGCGCTGTGCACCCCGCCCCGCCCCGCCCCGCCGGGGTCCCCCGCCCCGCCGACCCGCCGCTGCCCGCCGCCGACGGGAACCCGCTGCACCGCTGGGGGCTCGTGCTGGGCGCCGTGCTGCTGGCGGTGGCGACGGGCGTGGGCACCGCGCTGGCGATCAGCGGCGGCCACGACGATCCGCCGCAGGCGAGCACGTCCACCGAGGCTGTCGTCCGCCCCTGGGACCGCCCGCCCGGGCCGGGCATGCCGCCCCCGCCGTTCCCCTGCGTCCGGCCCGACGTGGCCGGCACACCGGTCCGCAAGGGGCCGCCCCCCGACAACCCGCCGGTGACGGTTCCGGCCGGCTGGGTCTGGCCCGCCGACACCGGCGGCTTCCGCATCGCGCTGCCCGCCGGCTGGCTGCAACTGCGCTCCGGCGACACCACCTGCTTCCAGGACCCGGCCACCCGGCGCATCCTCGGCGTCGAGCCCTACCCGGGCGGCGATCCGGTGGGCCGGTTGAAGTCGTCCGAGCGGGACCTGAAATCCGCCGGCCGGCTGCCGCTGTACCAGAAGCTCCGGTTGGAGCCCGACGGCCCGGGAGCGGCATGGGAGTGCCTGTGGACAGCGCCGTACGGGGAGCGGATGCACGCGTTGCGCGTACTGCCGGGCGAGCGGGCCGGCTGGACGCTCGGCTGGACCACGTCCGACGCCGACTGGCAGGCGGCCTCGAAACAGTTCGCGGTCATCCGCGCGAGCCTCGGCACGGTCCGGCCCACCCGTACCGCGGGCTGAACCTCGGCGTCCCCGGCTGCTCCTTCCCCTGTGGACCGTCCGGGTGATGCCCCGCCGTCGTACCGGCTGACTACAGTGGCGTAGTTTCGTAGATCAAGATCTTCGGGAAGGGCGAGCCGAGATGATGGGACCGTCCCACGCGCTCTCGGGCGCGGCGGTGTGGCTGACCGGCTCCTGGGCGATGGCCCAGTTCGCGGACTACCACCAGACACCGCTGGCGGTGGCGGTGGGCACCGCGGTCTGCGCCGGCGGGGCGCTCTTCCCCGACCTCGACCTGTCCGGCAAGGTCACCCGGAACCAGGGTGGCGCCACCGTGGCGCGCACGTTCGGCGTGTTCAGCCTCTTCGTCGCCGAGGTGGTGGAGAAGATCTCGCTCGGCGTCTACTACGCCACCAAGCTCAGCAAGGATCCACGCCGCAACAACGGGCACCGCACGCTGACCCACACCGTGCCGTTCACCGTGCTCGTCGGCTGGGGTACCACCGCGCTCTGCGCCCACTACGGCAAGTGGGCGGTGGTCGGCATCCTCTTCTTCATGATCGGCCTGGCGCTGCGCGGGCTCTTCGACCAGTGGGCCGAGCGCGCCGGCTGGGTGGTGGTCACGCTGGTGTCCGCCGCCGCGGCCTGGTTCACGTTCGCCAACCTGCCCGGTGACCGCGGCTATCCGATGATCGGCCTCGCGGTCGGGGTGGGCTGTTTCGTGCACATCCTCGGCGACATGATCACCCGAGCCGGCGTGCCGATCCTCTGGCCCATCCCGATCAAACGCCGGATGTGGACGATGATCGGGCTCCCGAACAAGATCGCCCTGCGCACCGGCAGCAAGGCCGAGACCGTGGTGCTGCGCACCGCTATGACGGTGCTCTCCGTGCTGGCCGCGCTGGGGCTGGTCGCCCCGTCGGTGCTGCAACGCTTCAACATCCAGGTGTAGCCGGAGCGCACGTCCAGGAGCGGCCCGGGTCAGCCCGCCTCGGCGCGCAGCGGACCGGCAGTGGCCGTCCGGCGCCGGAACAACCGGGCCGCCCGTCCCACTCCGCCGGCGGTGAGCGCGTACGCCACCGTCTGCGGGAGGGCCAGCGGCCTTCCGGCTCCGCCTATGCTGTCGAATTCCCGACTGCCGGCCCCCTATCGACGTCTTTGTCCATCTGGACATCGAGCACCGGCGTCTCCGATGTGGAATGTCGTCTAACCTTCACGTCTGCGATCCGGGGTAGGCACTTCGCGATTCGCATGATCGGAACAGGCGGGACGGCCCGCAGGCTGAAGGAGCACACCGATGGTACGAGCCGGATGACCGTGGCGACCGACATCGGTGGGCCGCCGGTAGCCGGCCAACTCGTTACCGTCCGCAATCGTCGTTGGGTCGTCGCTGACGTGGCTCACAGCGACGTGGCCAGCAGCGATCCGCATGTCTTCACCGACCAGATCCCACACCTGGCCACCCTGGTCAGCATCGAGGACGACGCCCGCGACGAGGAGTTGCGGGTGATCTGGGAGCTGGAGCCGGGGCGGTTGGTGCATGACAGCGCGACGCTGCCGGATCCGCGACACGGATTCGATCCCCCTGGCCAGTTGGACGCGTTTCTCGACGCGGTGCGTTGGGGTGCCATCGCCTCCGCCGACCGGACCGCGCTTCAGGCGCCGTTCCGCTCCGGCATCGAGATCGAGGACTATCAGCTCGACCCAGTGGTCCGGGCGCTGTCGATGCCGCGGACCAACCTGCTGATCGCCGATGACGTCGGCCTCGGTAAGACGATCGAGGCCGGACTGGTGATGCAGGAGCTGATGCTGCGCCACCGTGCTCGTACGATGATGATCGTCTGCCCTGCCGGTCTGACCCGCCAGTGGCGTGACGAGATGCGCGACAAGTTCGGGCTCGACTTCCGCATCGTCGACGCGGCCCTGCTGCGCGAGCTACGCCGTACCCGCGGTCTCTACACCAATCCGTGGACGCACTACCCGCGGTTGATCGTGAGCGTCGACTGGCTCAAGCGGGATCGGCCCATGCGGCTGCTCCGCGAGGTGCTGCCGGTCACACCGCGCTATCCACGCGCGTTCGACCTGCTGGTGGTGGACGAGGTGCACACCTGTGCGCCGTCCGGCCGTGGCCGCTACGCGGTGGACTCGCAGCGCACAAAAGCCATTCGCGCGCTCGCTCCGCACTGCGAGCACCGGCTCTTCCTGTCCGCCACCCCGCACAACGGTTTCACCGAATCGTTCACCGCGCTGTTGGAGTTGCTCGACGACCGTCGGTTCGCCCGGGGCGTCAAGCCGACCGACGAACAGTTGGCGCGGGTGATGGTGCGTCGACTCAAGAGCGAGCTGCCGCCGAAGTGGGACGGCACCCCACGCTTCCCGGAGCGTCATCTCGACTACCTGGAGGTCGACTACTCCGCCCCGGAGCGACGCGCCCACGACCTGCTCAACCGCTACGCGGCGAGCCGCCGGGTGAACGCCGACAGCCGGGCCGGCGAGATCGCCGCCGACTTCGTCACCACCCTGCTCAAGCGGCGGCTCTTCTCGTCGCCGAAGGCGTTCGCCGAGACGGTCGACACCCATCTGGCGACGATGACCGCCAGGGCCGACGACGCCACCGGCGATCGGGAGCAGTCGGGCGGTGAGCGGGTCCTGCAACCGGTGATCGACCGGCTGGCCGAGACGGCCGATGACGACGACGCCTACGGCAACGCCGAAGCCGATGCCCTGACCACGGTCCGGCGCTACGCCGCGCCGCTGTCGGCCGAGGAGCGGGCAACCCTGGGCGAGCTGCGCACCTGGGCCCGAGCGGCGCAGGACCGGCCGGATGCCAAGCTCACCGCGCTGCGTCGTTGGCTGGACCCGATCGTGCGGCCCGACGGCGAGTGGCGGCCCGACCGGGTCATCATCTTCACCGAATACCGCGACACCCAGCGTTGGCTGCACGAACGGCTGCTCAGCGCCGGCTACCCGCCGGAGCGGATCGCCCTGCTGCACGGCGGCCAGGACCCGGACGAGCGCGAACACGTCAAGAACGTCTTCACCGAACACCCTGACCTCGACCCGGTCCGGATCCTGCTCGCGACCGACGCGGCCAGCGAGGGCATCAACCTGCAACGGCACTGCCATCGGCTGCTGCACTGGGAGATCCCGTGGAACCCGAACCGGCTGGAACAGCGCAACGGCCGGATCGACCGGCACGGCCAACGCGCCGGCCGGGTCGAGGTGCTGCACTTCGTGCCGACCGGCTGGCAGCAGATCGACTACGCCAACGGTTCGCTGGAGGACGAGTTGGCGTTTCTCCGGCTGGCGGTGGAGAAGGTCGAGGCGATCCGCACGGATCTGGGCAGCGCCGGTGAGGTGATCGCCACCCAGATCGAGCAGAAGATGACCGGCAAGCAGACGGACTGGAAGGTGACCGACGTCGAGATCGACCGGCGGGCCAGCCGGGCGCGGCTGCGGGTCGAACGTGACCTGGCCCGGGATCTGCAACGACTCGTCGACACGCTGAAGGGCAGTCGCGCGGAACTCAACCTCATCCCCGCCACCGTGGAACGCGTGGTTCGCACCGGGCTGCGGCTGGCTCACCGCCGGGACCTGATCGACGCGCCGACTCCGAGCGGCGTGCCGGGCCCCTGGTTCCGGTTGCCCGAGCTGCCCGGCGCCTGGTCCGCAGCCCGCAACGACGGGCTCCTGCACCCGGTGACCGGTCGGGAACGGCCGGTCACCTTCGATCCGGACGCGGTGGTGGGGCGCACCGACGTCGTGTTGCTGCACCTCGGGCACCGGCTGGTGCAGATGTGCCTCCGGCTGCTCCGAGCCGAGCTGTGGGCACAGGCCCGGGGCGACGCCGGCGCCGGTCGCGCGAGACTCAGCCGGGTCACGGCCCGAGTGGTGCCCGGGGACCTGCTCCGCACTCCGGCACTGGTGGCGCACGGCCGGGTGGTGATCACCGGCGCGGAGGGCACCCGGCTGCACGAGGAGATCGTCACCGCCGGCGGGCCGATCGAGGGCGGGAAGCTGACCCGGGTCCGACAGGAGGAGTTGGCGGCCCTGCTCGCCGCCGCCACCGACCAGGTTCCCGCCGAGCAGGTCCGGCAGAGCCTGATCGAGCTGTGGCCAGCCCTGAGCAAGGCACTCGGTCGGGCCCTCGCCACCCGCGCCGACCAGCGGGCACGCAGCCTGCACGGACTGCTCGCCCGGCGCTGCGCGGAGGAGGTCACCGCCGTCGACGCGGTCCTGACCGAGTTGGAGACCTCGATCCGCGGCAAGCTCGCCGACGAGCCGCACTGGGAGCAGCCCACCCTGTTCGCCGTCGAGCGGGAACAGTTGCACACCGACCGGGAGGCGCTGCGGGCGCGGTTGCGCGCCATTCCGGCGCAACGCGAGCGGGAGGGCGACGCGCTGCGCCGCCGATACGCCGACCCGACGGCCCGGTGGTTCCCCGCCGCCGTCACCTTCCTGGTCCCCGCCTCCCTGGCCCGAGGTGCCCGCTGATGCCCGCCGTCCCCCGCCAGTCCCGAGGCTCCTCCCGCCGGGCCGGCGCCGCGACCGGCCGTCCGTTCCGGCCGCCCGCGCAGCGCGTCGACGAACAGCACGCCGAGTGGCTGGGGCTGCTACGCCCGGAAGGCCCGTTCCTGACGGTGCCGGTGCTCGTCGAGGCGCTGCCGCACGGATTGGACACGGTGCCGGACGACGTACGGGATCGGGTCCGCCGGGGTTGGGCGGAGGTGCAGGACGCCCCGGACCTGCTCGGCCCGGCCTGGATCGAGTTGATCCTCGGTGAGCTGCTGCGCTACCCGGGGTCCGCCCGGTCCCACAGCGCGGTGGAGGCCGAGGCCGGTCCCCGGCCGGACGTGGTGTTGTCCGGTCCGCAGCCCGGCGGAGGTCGGGCCGCTCGGCTGCATGTGCACCGGCTACCGTTCGGCACCTCCCTCACCGTCGCCCGTGGGGGCCGGGCGGCCCCGGTCGAGCACGCCGCGCAGATCTGCCGGGACACCGCCGTGCCGCTGGCGTTGGTCACCAACGGGCAGCACTGGGCATTGGTGCACGCCCGCCGGGGCGAGGCTACCGGGGTGGGTGTCTTCGACGCCGACCTGTGGCTGGAGGAGCCCACGCTGTTGCGCGCGTTCGCCACCCTGCTCACCGCCTCCCGGGTGCTGACCCCGCCGACCGGTGTCGACGGCCGACCGTCGACCAGCCTCGCCGGGTTGTTGGCCCACAGCGCCGAGGCGCTCACCCAGGTCACCACCACGCTGGGCGACCAGGTCCGTCGGGCGGTGGAGTTGTTCGTCGGCGAGTTGGCCCGGCTGGACCGGGAGTCCGGGGGGGCGCTGCTCGGCAAGGTCAGCGACCGGGAGATCTACCAGGGCTCGCTGACCGTACTCATGCGCCTGGTCTTTCTGCTCTATGCCGAGGAGCAGCGGCTGCTGCCGGTGGTCGATCCGCTGTACGCGCAGGCGTACGCTGCTGCCACGCTGCACGGCCAGCTCGGCGCCCTGCGGGATCTGCACGGCGACGAGGTCGGCGACCGGCGGACGGCGGCCTGGCCCCGGCTGCTCGCGCTCTTCAGCGCGGTGCACGACGGCTGCGAGCACCCGGACCTGCGCATCCCCGCGCACGGGGGGTCACTGTTCGATCCGGACCGGTTCGCCTGGTTGGCGGGCGCGGCGGTCACCGATCGCGTGGTGCACGAGATGTTGGACGCCCTGCTGGTGCTCCGGCACCGGGGCAGGGCGGCCGAGCAGCTCAGCTACTCCAGTCTCGGCGTCGAGCAGCTCGGCCACGTCTACGAGGGCCTGTTGGAGTTCTCCTGCGCGCGGGTGGGGGAACCGTACGTCGGTCTGCTCGGCAGGCACGAGCCGGAGGTGCCGCTGGCCGAGCTCGAGGCCGCCGCCGCCGGGGGTGAGTCGGAGCTGGGTGTCTGGCTGGTCACCCGATGCGGCCTCACCGCCCGGCAGGTGGCGAAGGCCCGCGCCGCGACGCCCGCGCCGCACCAGCTCGCCGCGCTGCACGCGGCCTGCGACAACGACGACGACCTGGCCCGACGGGTACGCCCCTGGTGGGGCCTCCTCCGCGCCGACCTCCGGAACCTGCCCACCGTCTTCCCCACCGGCTCGGTGCTGTTCACCCAGTTCGGCGACCGGCGGGCCACCGGCACCCACTACACGCCGCGGGAGCTGGCCGAGGAGGTCGTGGCGCACACGCTCGCGCCGCTCTGCTTCTCCCCCGGCCCGGCGCAGGGCGTCACTGACGAGGCGCGGTGGGAGCCGAAGCCGGCCGAGGACGTGCTGCGGCTGAAGGTGCTCGACCCGGCGATGGGTTCCGGGGCCTTCCTGGTGGCGGCGTGCCGCTATCTGGCCGAGGTTGTGGTGCGGGCGTGGCGGCGCGACGGGCTGCCCGCCGAGTTGTCCGACCTCGCCAACGGCAACCCGGACCGGGAGGATCTGCTGCTCACGGCCCGTCGACTGGTCGCCGCCCGCTGCCTCTACGGAGTGGACCGCGACGACATGGCGGTGGAGCTGGCGAAGCTGTCGTTGTGGCTGGTGACCCTGGCCAAGGGGAAGCCGTTCGGTTTCCTCGACCACGCGTTGCGGTGCGGGGACTCGCTGGTCGGGATCACCTCGCTGGACCAGCTCACCGCCTTCCACCTGGACCCGGAGACGGGCCGTTTCCAGCACAGCCGCCTCTTCGGTGACCTCGTCGACCGGCTGCATCACACGGTCGGTGAGATGACCGGACTGCGTGAGTCGATCGGCGCGTCCGTGGTCGAGGACGTCCGCGACGCCGCCGACAAGGAAGCCGCGCTCACCGAGGTCGAACATCTCGGCCGGGTCCTGCGACTGGCCGCCGACGCGGTGGTCGGCGCCGCGCTCTCCACCGCCGTCCGGCCCCAGCGTCGCCCGTGGGATCCGGCCGACGACGAGGACGACCCGGAACGGAAGTACGACGACCGCCTGCTCCGGATCAGCGACGACGTGCACCGCCTGCTCGGCGGGGCGGACGACCCGGAGTTGGCGCAGCGCCTCGTCATCACCGTTGACGGATGGTTGCGCGGCTCCCGGCCGGAGCCGATCCGCCCGCTGCACTGGCCGCTGGAGTTTCCCGAGGTGGTGAACCGCGCCGGTTTCGACGCCGTCATCGGCAACCCGCCGTTCGTCGGTGGCCAGCGCCTCACCGGGGCGATCGGGCCGGACGTACGCGAATACCTGGTCGAGCGGGTCGGCCGGGGTCGGCGGGGCAGCGCCGACCTGTGCTCGTACTTCCTGCTGCGCAGTCTCAGCGTCACCAGCGGGGGCCGGGTCGGCATCATCGCCACCAACACGATCGCTCAGGGCGACACCCGGGAGGTCGGCCTGGACCAACTGGTCGACATGGGCTGGACGGTGTACCGGGCGAACAAGTCGCAGCCGTGGCCCGGCACCGCCGCGCTGGAGGTGTCGCTGCTCTGGGTCGGTCACGTCGCCGAGGGCGAGCAGCCGGTCCTCGACGGCCGCCCGGTCTCTGGCATCACGCCGTCGCTGGACGCCCGGTCCCGGGTCACCGGCAAGCCGTATCGCCTGGCGGCCAACGCCGACCAGTCCTACATCGGTTCCTATGTCCTGGGCACCGGCTTCCTGCTCGAGCCGGAGCAGGCGCAGGAGCTGATCGCCAGGGACCCGCGCAATGCGGACGTGCTCTTCCCTTATCTCAACGGCGAGGACCTGAACGGCCGCCCCGACTGCTCGGCCCGCCGCTGGGTCATCAACTTCCACAACTGGTCACTCGAACGGGCCCAGGAATATCCCGACTGCTTCGCCATCGTCGAACACAAGGTCAAGCCGGAGCGGCTAGGCAACAAGTACAGCGTCAACGCTCGGGAGCGCTGGTGGCAGTATGAGCGGCGCCGACCCGAACTCTACTCAGCGGTCGAAGGGCTCGATCGCGTGCTGGTGATCGCGCTGGTCAGCAGAACCGGACTGCCCGTGTTCGTTCCGACTGGGCAGGTTTTATCCCACAAGCTCGGCGTCTTCGTCTCGGCGCAGCCGGCGAGCCTCACCCTCCTGTCCAGCAGCTTTCACAGCTCGTGGGCCTGGAAGAACTCATCGACGATGAAGGCCGACCTCAACTACTCGCCTTCGGATGTCTATGAAACCTTTCCCCAGCCGGAGTCGACCGAGCGGATGGAGCGGGTCGGGGCGGAGTTGGACTCGTATCGGCGGTCGGTGATGCTGGAACGGAAGTTGGGGCTGACGAAGCTCTACAACCTGGTGCATGACGATCAGGAGACCAGCGCGGACATCCGCCGCCTGCGGGAGATCCACGTCGAAGTCGACGAGGCGGTGGCCGAGGCGTACCGGTTTGGCCCCGCGCTCGAGCACGGGTTTCACCAGACCCGCCAGGGCATCCGGTTCACCATCGACCCGGACGCCCAGGTCGACGCGCTTGACCTGCTGCTCGAACTCAATCATGAGCGTCATCGGGAGGAAGAACGTACCGGGCCGCGTGCCGGCACAGCGCGTAAGTCGCCGAAGCGAGCCAAGCCCATTCCACGGCCTCGCTCGGAAGACGCTGCCTCGGCCGAACCTCTGCTGCTCGACGGTCTCTTCGCTCCCCCGAACGCGCTCTTCTGATCGTTGAGAGCGATCCGCGACAACCGGTATCCGATGTCGGAAGGTGAACTGATGGCCGCGAACGAGCCCGACGCGGGCGAGCAGGATGAGGGTGTCTCAAATGCCGTGGTTCGCTTCTTCCAGGACACGACCGTGAAGGTCATCCGAGATGGGGTCGGCCCGATCACCGGGTCGATTCCCTATGCGGAGGCCCGCCTCAGCAAGGCCAGGCCGGAGGAAGGCAGCCAGGTCGTCGATGCCGGCGACGGGCCACTGCGTGACCACGCGAGCGAGGCGGCGATCGAACGGGTGATCGATCGGCTCATCATGGAGTCGGTGGCTACGGCCTCGACGAACGGGTTCGTCACCGGTCTGGGCGGTTTCATGACCATGCCCCTGACGCTTCCCGCGAACATCGCCGGATCACTGGTGATCAACGCGCGACTCGTCGGCTCGATCGCCTACCTTCGCGGCTACGACATCTCGGACCCGCACGTCCAGACGTTCATTACGCTCACGACGGCGGGCGGGACGCTGGCGAGCACGCTGCACGGGGTGGGCGTCAAGGTCGGCACGAAGCTGACCGCGCAAATGATCAAGGCGATTCCGATCGCCGTCATTCGGAAGGTCAACGAGCGGGTCGGCTTCATGCTCCTCGCCAAGTACGGGACGCAGCGTTCGGCCATCACCCTGGCCAAGGGCATCCCGCTCGCGGGGGGTCTCGTCGGAGCCGGGGTGGATGCCGCCCTCACCGCCCTGGTCGGTCGCGCGGCCAAGGCCAACTTCCCGGCCGCCATCTGACGCGTCCGACTCGGTCAGCCGGATATGGTCTTGCCGCCCGCGTGGAAACACCGGCCTGTTCTGCGTGCCGGACGCGCTGCCCTGACGAGGAGGAGTATCGGTGACACCACGGGTTTGGCTGGTGCGAGCGGGCCGCCATGGCGAGCGCGCGGGTTGGGCCCTCGACAATCAGGTTGCCGGAGGCGGATTCCGAGAGGTTGACGACCTGACGCAGGCGACCACCCGGGATGCCGTGGCGAAACGCGTCCGGGCCGGCTTCCCTGAGGCAAAACCGAACCTGGTGGCGAACTACACCGGGCAGCTCTGGGCGCTGCGCGAGCGCATCGCGGTGGGCGACATCGTGGTGATGCCGATGAAGACGTCGGGGCAGATCGCCCTCGGCAAGGTGGTAGACGGCTATCGGCATCTGACCGATCCAGACCCGGAACGGCGCCACGTTCGGCCGGTGCACTGGTTGCGTACCGATGTTCCCCGGACCGCGATCAAACAGGATCTGCTCTACACGTTGGGCGCGTTCCTCACTATTTGCGAGGTGAGCCGCAACGACGGCGCGTGGCGGATGGCCCAGGTGTTGAAATCGGGCCATGATCCCGGGGCGCGACCTGCCGTTGGCGCGTCGGCAGCAGCCGCTTCGGATGTGCCACAGGCGGGCGACGTGGAGGCCGATGCCTCACCGGCTGTCGATGTCGAACGCTACGCGCGCGATCGCATCACCAGCACGGTGATCGAGCACTATGCCGGGCACAAGCTCGAGCATCTCGTCGCTGCCGTGCTGCGAGCGGAGGGTTTCTCGTGCACAGTCACGAAGGCATCCGGCGACGGGGGCGTAGACGTCTTCGCCGGTCGCGGGCCGTTCGGCCTGGACAGCCCTCGACTAGTGGTGCAGGTCAAGAGCGACGCCAACCCGGTCGGCGTTGACGTGGTGCAGAAACTCCAGGGCGCGTTGAGCAGCCACGGCGCGGATCAGGCGTTGCTGGTGGCCTGGGGCGGTCTCAACGGGCATGCTCGCGCACTGCTGATCAACCAGCACTTTCGCATCCGAGTGTGGGACGCCGACGACCTCATCGACGCCGTCTGCCGGAACTACCTCCGGCTTCCGGACGAGCTTCGTGCGGAGCTGCCCCTCAAGCAGGTCTGGGTGCTGGTCGAGGAGGAGACGCCCTAACGCCCCTGTTCGGTCTTGAGGCCGGTCAGCGAGCGGGCCCACGAGTAGCCGTCGAAGGCGAGCGCCGGACCGGCGCGGCCCGCGGTGTCGCCGACGTCCGCCCACGCCGCCGGTGATCCGCACCTCGATCCGGCAGCGGCGTCCCGGCCCCGGCCGAGCAGGCGGCCTAAACCCGCTTGGCCCCGATGTACGCCACCACGAGCTGCTGTCGTGACCGGTCGATCCGGAAGTGCAGCCGCCCCGCGCCCGGCGTGAACCGCGCGTGCCAGTCGAAGAGTTGGCTGGTGCCGTCGGTGTCCTCGAAATGGCAGAGCGCCTTGCGCGTGTCACTCTCCGGCGTCACCTTGCTCCGCCACTGCGGAGCGGAGTCCAGGGTCGGCGTCCAGGCGGCGGTGGCGAGTTCGAGTTCGGCGAGCCGCTCCTTGACCGGGTGCAGCCAGGCAGGTGTCAGCCGGCGCAGGTCGTGAGCGACGCGGGGCAGGAACCGGAGGTGCGGGAAGATGTCGTCGCGTGCGTTCCACAGCTCGACTCCGGTGTGGATGCGGGTCAACTCCGAGTCGCAGAGCCACTGTCGATGCTGCTCGACGTGCTCAGAGCGTGCGGCGTGCCGGATGTCCACGTCGGTGCGGGTGACCTCGACAGTGCCCGCATCATCCTCGGCGAGGCCGTGTTGACTCAGCTTGAGCCGCGTCTTCTCCCACGATTCCGCCAGGGACAGGCTGACCGCCAGCCCACCCACCTGATACGCGGTGCCCAGGCCCTCCGCCGGTCGCCCATCGTGGAGGTATTCCGTTCCGTCGCGCAGATCTGCCGGCGCCACATCCCGGAACGGGGCGCGCTGGCGCAGGCCAAGCAGGTAGCGCAGCCAATCGCGGTTGCGCCCGTCGCCCGCCCACTCGCGGACCGAGTAGTCGTCGCCGAGGTTGAGGTCGAAGAATGCGCGTTCGGTCACCAAAGCCACGTCGGTGCGGTGCTCCCGAACCTTTCGCAGCAGCCGCACCAGACCTCGCAGTGAATCTGAGATCTCCTCGCGTCGCGCCTTGGTTTCCCGGTAGGAAAGCTCGTTCAGCACCAACAGCAAGGGCAAGATTCACTCCTCGTCAGTCGAGTAGACGATCGAGCGCCCTATCCCATTCGTCGAAGAAACCCCTGGGCCAATGCGACAGCATGCCGTCGGGCTCAATCTCGGGAGAGCTGACCTCGATCTCACCGTCGTCGTTCCGGTCGAAATAATGCAGCGCCACGCGATCCGGCGTCAACACCCGCTCCTTAACGGCGAGTCGCAGTCCGTTGAGCACATGGTCACTGTGGCTCTCGATTATCAACTGCGCCCCCGCCGCGACGGCGCGACACGCGAGCCGGGCCGCCATCGTCTGTCCACGGGGATGCAGGTGCGCCTCCGGGTTCTCCAACATGACCAGCCGACCCGGAGCCGCCGACAGGCAGGCCACGATGATCGGCAGCGCATACGTGAGCCCGAAGCCCACATTGGTGGGGCGGTAGCGGATGTTGGACGAGGAGATGCCCGCCGTGCCACCGAACCCAAAGCTCAGCCGCACCATGTCGGTGCCACGCAGGTCTTCCGCCCTCAGGTCGACGCCGGGGCAGATCTCCCGTAGCCACGCCTCGGTCTGGTCCAGCAGGCCGGTCGACTTCCCGGCCGGATGACGTAGTTCCGATGCGACCCGGTCCTCCTGGCGGGCCCGCAGGAAGTTCACCGTATGCTCGCCCCGGACACCGAGAAAGCCCCGGCGGACCGCCATCTCGTACGACTTCGGGTAGGTCACCGCGGGCACGATCCGGTCGGCTCGCAGGTATTGGAAGCCCGGCCCGAACAGGCCGGCCCGTTCCGGTGGCCACGGCAGGTCGGAGGCGTTCGACTCCTGCGGCACGGTGAGCAGATCGGCCTCGCGGTCCTCGGCCGTCCGGTATTCGGCCCGCCAGACGCTCTCGACGCCATCGATCGTCGCGGCGACCGAGATGAAGATGCGGCCTCCGTGCGTGCCGTCGGCGTAGTTCTCATGCAGCACGTCCTGCCCGACGCCCAACTCCACGAGCTCGCCGTTGAGAAGGAGGCCACCTCGGTGGTCGAGCACACCCGCGTCGTACGACTGGCGCAGCAACGCCAACGCCTGCATGGTGGTGCTCTTCCCGGCCGCGTTCACGCCGCCGAGTAGCGTCAGCGGCGCGAGCGGGAGATCCATGTGCCGGAACGCCTTGAAGTTCTCCAGCCGTACCCGATCGATCATCGGCCCATCACCGACTCGAAGACCTCCCGGATGATCCCGAAGCGCATGCGCACCTTGCCCGGGTCACCGGTGCCCTGGGAGATGGCTCCCTGGAAGTCGACGTCGGACATCAGGCCGATGAACTCGTCCTCCACTCGCTGGCGTCGATCCATGAGAATCGCCATTCCGGGCCCACCGAGTTCGGCCAGGTTGACCGAGATCGTCTCGAACAACGCCTTGTTGATCGGCATGCGACGGCCACCGCCGGAACGGTCGCGCTTGCGGAAGGCGTACGGGCCGAAGATCCCCTTTGCCGCACCCATCGCCATGCCGAACTCCGTCCAGAGCCGGTCGACCTGGCTGGCGGGAAGCGTGTTCAACGTGCCCATCGACTCCCGCAGGAAGCGGTCGAAGTCATCGTGGTCGTAGTCGTACGGGCTGGTCAACCGGAAGGCGATGAATCGGAGGATCATCTCCCGGTCGACCATGCGCTCGCTGCGTACGCTGTCGCGGGTAGCGGACCGGAAGAAGGCCGACTCGGCCCAGTCGCGGAGGATCTCACGGCCCTTGCCCGGAATCAGGGCGTGCCGCAGCTCCTGCCGTGAGAGCGGCAGACCCCCGGTGTTGATGCGGGCGAAGATGTTGAACTTGACCTCATCCGGCGTGCCCCGCCGGATGAGGTGGACGATGAGTTCGGTCTCCCGCAGCCGGGTCTGCAACCGTCCGGGCAGCTCGTCGAACGTCCTGCCGTCGTACTCCGCGCCCAGGTATTCGAGGTTGACCAGGCGCAACGGGTCGCGGCCGATCGCCTTCGGCTCGATGAACTCCGCGATCGTCGTGAGGCGCTGGATCCCGTCGACCATGGCCCACGCCTCGTCCTCGCCCTCCGCCGCATAGAAGGTGGGCAGTGGGATCCGCAGCAGCAGCGACTCGATCAACCGGCTCTTGGCCATCGCCTTCCAGATGCCGGCCTGACGCTGAAAGTCGGGTTGCAGATCGACACGGCCGGTGCGGATGCGGGACAACAGCAGGTCGACGGTGGTGTTCCGGGTCACCACGTCGATCCGTTCGGGGTCGAACGGCGTGTGGATGGTGTCGATCGACTGATCCGCCCGGGCGTCCTGCGCGTCGTCGAACTCGATGCCGGTCGCTCGGCCGAGCGAATCCAACTCCTCGAGGATCTCTGTCACCTGCTCGGAAATCTCGCCACCTCGATTCGCCTCGGAGCCCTGTCCTGCGGGAACACCGCTTCCACGACCCGCAGTAGCCTAACGGATTCCGCGCACCCCGCCGCGGTGCGCCAGCGGGCCTTTTTCCCTGTCGCATCCAGAGGCTACGGTCACCGACATGACTGGGCAGAACGTGCTCGCCGTACCGGATGAGCGGGTGATCCGCGACGAGTTGCAGCGGCTGGTCCTGGCCGATCTGCTCGGGCCGCTCGACGACCCGGCGGAGCAGTTCCCGACCCGGAAGGAAAGCCCGCTCGACCGTTACGTGCTCGGCCGGCTGGCCCCCAACGGTCAGTCGATCGATCCGGCCACTCAGGACGGCGTCGCCGACGCGACCCCGTCCGATCTGGTGGAGGGGGGCACTGAGCCGGCCGCGCCGAGCGTGCCGAGTCTGGCCCCGTCCGCATTCGGCTTCACCGCCACGGTCCCGGCGGCGGTCACCGAGCTACGGGTGACCGCTGCCTGGGGCTGCTACGAGAGAGGCCCCTCCGACCGGGAGGAACATGCCGGTGGCCAGGTGTGGCGACGGCTCCAGCGGCGCGGCACTGTCCCGGTGCACCTGCGCGAAGGGCTGATCGAGCCGTTGTCCGTCGACCCGGCGCAGCCGAAGGTCGTCGTACGAGGCCGGGCCCGGCGTCTCGACGGAGTCTGGTTGGTCTCCCTGTTCCTGGTCAACGCGGAGGACTGCAAGTCGCCGCGGGATGCGGCGCGCTGGATCTTCCAGGTGGAGCTGAGCGTGACCGGCCCCGAGCCGGGCCTGCCCGTCTTCGTGCCCCGGCCCGACCAGGTCGCCGGTGGCGACGCCGCCGACCAGGCGGAGCGACGCCGGTCGGCGATGGCCTACCGGTTCCACCCGGAGTTCGCGGTGGGACACGGCACGGCCGTCCGGGCCGAGCCGGCACCCGCCGATCCCCTGCGAGCGATCAAGATCTGCACCGCGACGGTCCCCACGCACGAACTGCCCTTCACCGACGTACCGGACAGCTCGCGGGACGCGGACCTGCCCGAGCTGGCCGACCTGGAGCTGGACATGAAGCGGCTCGCCGAGCTGGCCGAGGCAGGCCCGGCCGGGGCGTTGACCGCGGCGTTGCGGCCCCTCGTCACCGGTTACCGGGCCTGGATCGACCGGAACGAGGCGAGCGCCGGTGATCCGCCGCGCCGGCTCGGTGCCTACCCGGACCAGGTGCGGGAGGCGCTCCGCGACGCCCGCGAGGCGGCCGACCGGATCACCGCCGGCATCGACCTGCTCACGGTCGACCCGACGGCTCGCACGGCGTTCGGCTTCGCCAACCGGGCGATGTACCTACAACGTGTGCACACCATCGCCGCCGCTTACCGCCGGGACGAGCCGCAGCTCTCGCTGGCGCAGGCGGTCGATGCCGCCGACCAGCCGGAAAACCACCGCTGGCGTCCGTTCCAGCTCGCCTTCCTGCTGATCAACCTGCCGGCGCTCGCCGACCCGCGGCACCCGGAGCGCGGCGACGACATCGACCGTGCCGTCACCGACCTGCTGTGGTTCCCCACCGGTGGCGGCAAGACCGAGGCATACCTCGGCCTCACCGCCTTCACGATCGGGGTACGCCGCCGGCAACCGGACTACAACGGCTTCACCGGCGGAGCCGGGCTCGCCGTGCTGATGCGCTATACCCTGCGCCTGCTCACCATCCAGCAGTTCGAGCGCGCCGCCACCCTGATCTGTGCGGCGGAAACCCTTCGTCGCGCCGATCCGCGGTCCTGGGGTGAGACGCCGATCCGGATCGGGCTGTGGGTCGGCGGCCGGGTCACGCCCAACCGCACCCAGGACGCGAAGGACTGGCTGACCGACCGACGACGACGCCGCCCGAGCCGGGGGGTCGGGTCACCGCACCAGCTCACCAGTTGTCCGTGGTGCGGCACCAGGATCGACCCGGGCAAGGACATCGACGTGGATCGCGACTTCTGGCGCACCCTCGTGTTCTGCCCCGACACGGAGTGCCCGTTCAGCACCGTGGGTGGCTGCCTGTCCCCCAGCGGGGCGCTGTCGCCCGAGGACGAACGCGGGCTGCCGGTGCTCCTGGTCGACGAGGAGATCTACCGCCACCCGCCGGCGCTGCTGATCGCCACCGTGGACAAGTTCGCGCAGTTGCCGTGGAAGGGCGAGACCGCTGCCCTCTTCGGCCAGGTCGGCAAGCGTTGCACGCAGCACGGCTACCTCACCGAGGATCTGCGGTCCACCGACTGGGAGCGCAAGCCGCACAGGCCCGGCAGCCGGGTCGTCACCTGCGCGCGGATGCGTCCACCTGACCTGATCATCCAGGACGAGCTGCACCTGATCTCCGGGCCGCTCGGCTCCCTCGTCGGGCTCTACGAGACGGCGGTGGACCGGCTGGCGAGCTGGGAGCCGCAGCCGGGGCACCTGTCCCGGCCCAAGGTCATCGCTTCGACCGCGACCGTGCGGCGCGCGCAGCAGCAGATCGGGGCGCTGTTCAACAGGCGCACACGGGTGTTTCCACCGCCTGGAGTGGATGCCGGGGACAGCTTCTTCGCCCGGCAACGCGAGACCGAAGAACACCCGGGTCGCCGGTACGTCGGCATCTGCGCGCACGGCAATCGACTGCGGTCCACCCTGATCCGGGTGTACGTCTCGGTGCTCGGTGCGGCGCAGAAACTCCACGAGACGTACGGCCGCAACCCGGTGACCGATCCCTACATGACCCTGGTCGGCTACTTCAACAGCTTGCGAGACCTCGGCGGGATGCGGCGCGTGATCGAGGACGACGTGTCGAGCCGTCTCATCCGTGCCGACGAGCGTGGGCTCGCTCGCCGCTACGACCCCTACTTGGAGGAGCTGACCTCCCGAATGCCCTCGGACGCGATCCGGCCGCTGCTGGACCGGCTCGCGGTGCGTTTCACCGGCGCTCGCGGCAAGAACACGCCTCGACCGATCGACGTGCTCCTGGCCACCAGCATGATCTCCGTCGGCGTCGACATCGACCGGCTCGGTGTGATGGTGGTGGCCAACCAGCCGAAGTCCGCGGCGGAGTACATCCAGGCGACGAGCCGGGTCGGCCGCCGCGCGCCGGGGCTGGTCTTCACCGTCTACAACTGGGCCCGTCCCCGCGACCTGTCACACTACGAACGGTTCGACCACTTCCATGCCACCGTCTACCGGCAGGTCGAAGCGCTGTCGGTGACCCCGTTCGCCGAGCGGGCCATCGATCGCGGGCTGACCGGGGTGCTGATGGCGCTGGTCCGCGGCCTGGAGCCCGCCTACAACGGCAACCTCCGGGCCGCCGACTTCGAGCGGCACGGCCAACTCGCCGACCACGTCGTACGGTTCCTCAAGCGCCGCAGTGAGGTGGCCGCCGACAACACGGTCCGCCAGCGGGTAGAGGACGAGTTGGAGGCCCGCCTCGACATCTGGGCGCGGGAGCGGAGCCGGCCCGCCCGGCGGCTGGCCTACGACCGACCCCACCACAGCGACGACGTCGCCGGCCTGTTGCACCGCCCGGAGGAGGGCGTCTGGGAACAGATGACCTGCCCCACCTCGCTGCGGGACGTGGAACCAGCCATCCAGCTCCAACTGCAACGTGGTGCCGTCGGTGACGAACCACCACCGTTCGTGCCGCCCGTTGCCGGCGGACCGGGGGTGCCGTCATGAGCCGAGGCCAGCCGAGCAGCCTGCGGGTGGGTGCGCTCCGCCCCAACCAACTCCTGCACACGTACGGCGTCGGCTCGGTCGCCGACCTACCCAGCCTGTCGGTGCTGACACTCGGGTTGACGCACTGGGATCTCACGCACTCGGCGCCGGTGGTCGAGGATCGGCTGCTGACCGCGATCCGGCGCAGACTCGGCAATCAGGTGGAGAGTCTCCGGCTGCCGCCGCACCTGCCGGAGACCTCCGACCCGTTCGCCGACTGGACGCGGGTGGGCGTGCCGGTGACGCTCTTCCCCACCTGGCTGCGCTGCTCGGACACCCGCTGCAACCGTCTGGCCGCTGTGGACTCCGGGCTGTTCGACCTTCACCCGTCGCCCGCCCAACCTGACAAGAATCGTTACGTGCACGGCTGCCGGGGCAACGGCGCCTCCCGGCCCACCGCCGTGCCGGCCCGCTTCGTACTCGCCTGCGACAACGGTCATCTGGACGACTTTCCGTGGTCGTACGTCGCGCATGGGGGTTTCGACCCCGGGCCCGGTCACTCGCTCACGCTCGCTGAACGCGGCAGCACCGGTGAAGCGTCGAACATCTTCATCGCCTGTGAGTGCGGCGTGTCCCGACCCATGTCCGTGGCGATCGGCCTGCCGGCCGAGCGGACCCTCCCCGCCTGCCGAGGGCGCCATCCGCACCTCGGCACGTATGAGCCCTGCACCGCCACCGCGCGGACGCTCGCCCTCGGCGCCACCAACAGTTGGTTCGCCATGCATCTGCCGGTGTTCAGCATCCCCCGCGCCGAGCATCCGGTCGATCAGGTGGTCGCCGATCTGTGGCCGACGCTGCATGTGCTCGCGGGCCTGGACGCCGCCACCGCCAAGGCGATCCTGCCGACGCAGAGTTGCTGGCCGAAGCTGAAGCCCTACGGAGTCGAGCGGGTCTGGCCGGCGATCCAGCGTCGCGCCACGAACGGGCCCGCCGACGACACCGGGGACGACGACACCGACCTGCGTGCGCCCGAGTGGCGGGCCTTCACCTCGGGCACTCCCGTCGAGCTGCCCGACTTCACCATCCGACCGGAGCCGGTGCCGCTCCCGCACCGGGACTGGCTTCGGGAAGTGGTCCTCGCACCCCGCCTCCGGGAGGTAGCCGCGCTGTACGGCTTCACCCGGATCGACGCCCCCGAGTGGGACGTGCTGGACACCCCCGACCGGCGACGGGCGCCGCTGACCGTCGGCCGGCCGACCTGGCTGCCCTGCGCGGAGATGCGCGGAGAGGGGATCTTCCTGCGGCTGGCCGAGGAACGGGTCGCCGAGTGGGAGCACCGTCCGCAGGTCAAGCAACGCGAGCAGTTCCTGGCCCGCGCACATGACCACTGGCGACGGCAGCGTGGGCTGGACCCGTCGCCGCATCCCGGCCCCCGGTACGTCCTGCTGCACACCTTCGCCCATGTGCTGATCCGTGAACTCGCCCTGGAATGCGGTTACAACGCCGCCGGCATCGGCGAACGCATCTACCCCGGGTCCGCCGAGGAACCGGCCGCCGGCGTGCTGCTGTACACCTCGGCGCCAGACAGTGAAGGCACCCTCGGCGGCCTGGTCTCCCTCGGGCGGCAGGACCGGCTGGGATCGCTCATCGAACGGGCCCTGGAAGCCGCTCGGCTGTGCAGCTCGGACCCGCTCTGCGCGGAACACGACCCGACCGTGCACGCGCGCCTGTCCGGCGCGGCCTGCCACGCCTGTCTCTTCGCGGCCGAAACCTCCTGCGAGCGAGGTAACCACTACCTCGACCGCACCTTGCTGGTCGACACCCTGACCGACCCCGGCTCCGGGTTCTTCGTCCCATGAGCCACCAGCGGTTCGCCGAGGTGCTCGCGGACATCGCCGCCGGCCTTCCCGCCGGCCATATCACCGCCTGGGCAAGCGTGTTGCGGCAGGCGGCGGCCCGCGACAGCAACGTGGTGGCCGATCTCATCGACGCACGTGCGGGTTTCTCCATCGCCGCACCCGCGGAACGACTGGCCAGCGCCTGGCGACACGAGGCACCCGATCTTCCCGGTTCCGCCGTCGCGCTCGCGCTCCGCAGCGCCGCAGTCCTGCACCAGCGCACCGACGCGCAGCGGACCGAGTTGGCCGTCAGCGGCCCGACCAGCGCGTCCGTGCCCGTACGGCTCACCAGTTCGGTGGTCGTGGAAGTCATCCGTGCCGCCCGGGCCAGACTGCTGGTGGCGAGCTTCGCCGCGTACGGGGTGGCGGAGGTGATCGCGGAACTGCGCTCGGCAGTCGAACGGGGCGTCCGCATCGATCTGATGCTGGAGAGCTCGGCCGAGGACGGTGGCGCGTTGCGTGGCTCAACCGGGGCCGCAGCCACCTTCGCCGCGCTCCGCCACCGGGCGGTCTTCTGGCACTGGCCGGCCGCGCGACGGCCCACCACGGGAAGCTCCCGTGCCGCGCTGCACGCCAAGTTCGTCGCCGCCGACGACACGGTCGCGTTGATCAGTAGCGCCAACCTCACCGACCGGGCACTGACCCACAACGTCGAGGTGGGCGTGGTGCTCCGCGACCCGGAGGTGGTGCGACGACTCGTCGCGCATTTCCGAGCCCTCTGCGATCCCCGGGTCGGCCCGCTGGAACGGCTTCCGGATCACGCCCCGACGCGCTGCTCGGGGATGGACAGGCCGTAGAGCGCCATCAGCTCCGGGCTGTCGATCCGGCTGCCGTCGGCCACCGAGTCGCAGGCGATGTCGACGATCTGGTCCTTGTGCGCCAGCAGGTACGGCCGTGCGCCGACATCGGCGCTGGCCAGGGTGGCGATGCCGGACCAGTGCCGGCGGCCGAACAGCATCGGGTAGCCGCGCAACCCGTCGTAGGTGGCGCAGACCAGCACGTCCGGGTACGGCAGCGCGGTCACCCGGCGGACCGCCGCAGCGGTGAGCCCGGGCATGTCCACCGGCACCACGACCACCGCCTCGATGTCGTCGTCGGTGAGCGCGGCGAGCCCGGCCCGGATCGAGGAACCGACCCCGGTGCCCCAGGCGCGGTTGACCACGACCGTGGCGCCGCTCAGGTCGGTGGTCTGCCGTACCTGCTCGGCCGCCGCGCCCAGCACCACCACGACCTGCGCGCAGCCCGCCTCGGCCAGCGTGTCGACCATTCGGCTGACCAGTGGCTTCTCGCCCTGGTGCAGCAGCGCTTCAGGTCCGCCGATGCGGCGGCCGCCACCGGCGGCGATGATCATTGCAGCGATCCGGTTCAGCGGTGCCCCCTCGATCAGGGGACGGACCGGGCACAGCCGCCCGGTCCGTCCCGTCGTACGCACACCGGGCCCAACGAGCGCGGCCGGAGGCGGGTAGCGGGGCAAAACGGAAAATTGTGTGACTATGCCGCGTCCGCGTAGCAATCGACAGTGGACAGGTCCAGCGGGAACCGGACCGGGGTGTCACCGAACAGCAGCCGGGTCGCCCGCGCGCCGGCGGCGCTGACCGCCTCGGCGACGGCCGCCGCCTGCCCGGCCGGGCAGTGCACAAGCACCTCGTCGTGCTGGAAGAAGACCAGCTCCGCCTCAGTGCCGGCCAGCTCGGTGCGCAGCGTGGCGAGCAGCGTGGAGGCCCACTCGGCGGCGGTGGCCTGGATGACGAAGTTGCGGGTGAAGCGCCCCCGCGAGCGGGCCGCCCGGGCCGACGGGCTGTGCGGATCGGCCCCGCCGTCCGGCATCGCCTCCTCCCCCTCGGCGAACCCGGCCGACCCGGGCGGGCAGGTACGCCCCAGCCAGGACCGGACCAGGCCGCCCGCCTCACCGGTGCGCGCCGCCGCCTCGACGTAGCCGAACGCGGTCGGATAGCTCTTCCGCAGCACCGCCAGCGCGGGCAGAGCCGTCCCGCCGGTCTGCCCGTACATCGCCCCGAGCAGGGCCACCTTGGCCTTCGCCCGGTCACCGCCGAACGAGTCCCGGGCCAGCGCCGCGTACAGGTCACCGGCGCCACCGGCCGCCGCCAGCCGCTCGTCGCCGGAGACCGCCGCGAGCACGCGCGGTTCGAGCTGGCCCGCGTCGGCCACCACGAACGTCCAGCCCGGATCCGCCACCACCGCCCGCCGGATCACCTTCGGGATCTGCAATGCCCCGCCGCCCCGGGTCGCCCACCGGCCGGAGACCACGCCGCCCGGCACGTACTCGGGGTGGAACCGGCCGCCGGACACCCAGGCGTCGCGCCAGGCCCAGCCGTGCGCCGTCCAGATCCGGTACAGCTCCTTGTATTCCAGGACCAGCGGGGCCGCCGGGTGCTCCACCCCGCGCAGCACCCAGGCGCGCGTGTTCGGCAGGTCCACGCCCGCGCGGGCGAACGCCCGCAACAGCTCCGCGGGCGAGTCGGCGTGCACCTGGCGTACGCCGAACGCGTCGGCGATGCGGGCCTGCAACTCGGCCAGCCGGCGCGGCGGCCCACCGACCGGGGACGGCTCACCTAGCAGGCCGGCCAGGATCGCGTCGTGCACGTCGGCACGCCACGGCAGCCCGGCCGCGCCCATCTCGGCGGCCACCAGCGCGCCCGCCGACTCGGCGGCCACCAGCAACCGGAACCGGCCGGGGTGGGTGGTCGCGGCGATCCGGGCGAGCTGGTCGGCGTACACCCTCGTCAACGCCGTGATGCCCGGACCGGGCGGGCCGGACGGTGGCTCGAAGAGCGTGGCCTGGGCGTGGCCCGGCGGCTCGGGCGGGCGGGGCGCCGGGTCCGGTGGGACCGGCGCGCCGGTGACCCGGGCCCAGGCGGCCGGCAGCGCGCGCGGCTCGCCCCACCGGCCCGCGTGCCCGAGCAGCAGCGCCTCGGTCAGCTCGACGTCGTGGCAGCGGTCGAGCCGCACCCCGGCGCGCAGCAGCGCCGGGTAGACGCCGGCCCAGGCGG
Source organism: Micromonospora sp. NPDC049203 (assembly GCF_043197215.1). Classification (NCBI taxonomy): domain Bacteria; kingdom Bacillati; phylum Actinomycetota; class Actinomycetes; order Micromonosporales; family Micromonosporaceae; genus Micromonospora; species Micromonospora sp. NPDC049203. The sequence goes on from NZ_JBICSV010000002.1 coordinate 705,445, forward strand.
CCCACAGCCAGCGGGGGTGGCCGGCCGCCTCGCGGGCGGCCACCGCGGCGGCCAGGTCGGCGACCTCCTCGGCCGCGCCGGCCGGGCGGCCGTCGGCGTGCAGCGGTTGCAGCAGGCCGCCACCCCGCTCGTCCGCCACCACCGCCATCAGCACGAACGCATTCTGCCCCCTCCCCCCGACACGCTCCGCGTGGAAGGAAGGGCCCCCTCTTAACGCCTGCGGTAGAGGAAGGGCCCCTTGTTAACGCCGAGCGTTAACAAGGGGCCCTTCCTTGCACCCGGAGGGTTACTTGCCGACGCCGGCGGTGAGGCCGGACTGCACCTGGCGCTGGAAGACGATGTACACGATCAGCACCGGCAGCATCGCCATTGTCACGCCGGCGAACAGGCCGGACCAGTCGGACTTGTAGCCCTGGTTGACCGACAGCTCGATCAGCCCCTGGGCGATCACCTGGTTCTTCGGCTCGCCGGAGACGGACTGCATGAGCAGCGTCGGCAGGTACCACTGGTTCCACTGGCCGAGCACGTTGAAGATGCCGATGCTGATCAGGCCCGGCTTGGCCATCGGCAGCATCACGCTGAAGAACGTCCGGGTGTGCGAGGCCCCGTCGACCTGGGCCGCCTCGGCGATCGAGTCGGGCAGCGTCCGGAAGAACGAGTGCATGAAGAAGATCGTGAACGACAGCGACCAGGCCACGTAGACCAGGATCAGCATGAGGTGCTTGTTCGGGCCGAGCAGCGGGAGGCTGACCCCGGTGTTGTAGACGCCCTTGAACAGCGGCACCGCTGCCAGATAGATCGGCAGCGTCAGACCGGACAGGAACATCCAGTAGATCAGCCGGTTGCCGCGGAACTCGAAGCGCGCCAGCGCGTACGCGGCCATCGAGCCGAGCAGCATCGTCAACGTCACGCTGAACACGAGCACGAGCAGCGTGTTGAGGAAGAAGCTGTCGATCCCGGCGGTCCAGGCGCGGGCGAAGTTGTCCCACTGCAACGCGTCGGGGATCAGCGACAACGGCTCGCGGATCACCTCGGAGTCGGTCTTGAGCGCCGACATCACCACCCACAGCAGCGGGTAGACCACCATGATCGCCCAGACCGCGAGGAACAGGTGCGAGAAGCCGTTGAAGATCCGGCCGCCGAAGCCGTTGCCGACGTCCTTCGCGCGCCGGTCCGCGGGTGGCCGGTCCGGCGGTGCCGTGTCGGACCGGGCCGGACCGGAGGTGTGGGTCACCGTGCTCATCGTCCAGACCTCCTCAGTACTCGATCCGCTCACGGCGGGTGATCCTCAGCTGGAGCGCGGCCAGCAGGATGGTGAAGATGGCCAGCGCGACGGCGATCGCGCAGGCGTAACCGAACTGGCCCTTCTGGAACGCGTTGAACTGGATCACCGAGGCGAAGATCTCGCTGGCGTGGTTCGGCCCGCCCTGGCTCGGCGTCATGACGAAGACCAGCGCGTACATGTCCAGCGCGATGAAGCCCAGATACACCCAGGCGACCGAGATGCTGTCCCGCAGCAGCGGCAGCGTCACCTTGAAGAACGTGTGGAACCGGCCCGCGCCGTCGAGGATCGCGGCCTCGTAGATGTCCTTCGGGATCGACTGCATCGCGGCGGAGAACAGCACCATGTAGAAGCCGGCGCCGCTCCACACCGCGATGAACAGCAGCCACCACAGCACCGCCGGTACGCCGAGGAACGGCTCCGGGTCGGCGGTGAAGGCGATCGGGTTGTCCGCGTCGACCAGCCCGATCTTGATGAGCAGGCCGTTGATCAACCCCTGCCCGTCGGTGCGGTAGATCTGCTGCCACATGACGGCGATGACCACCAGCGACAGCACCTGCGGGAAGAAGAAGATGACCTTGTAGATCCCGGAGCCGAACACCCCGCGGATGCCGGCCCTGTCCTCGCGTCCGCCCACGTTGAGCAGGAACGCGAGGAACAGGGCCAGCGCGATCGTGAACAGCGGCACGGTGACCAGGAAGAACACGTTGTGCCAGAACGCCTTCCGGATCAGCTCGTCGGAGAACAGCCGGACGTAGTTGTCCAGCCCGACGAAGCGCTGGGAATCGGAGTACCCGCCCCAGTCGGTCAGCGAGTATCCCGCCGCCTGGGCGAACGGCCACACCACGTAGAACAGGTACAGCGCGACGGGCAGGGCCAGGAAGCCCGTGACGAAACGCGCGACTCCGTGCCGCATTTGACTCACTTCCTCGCGGTGATCAGGCGGTGCGGGTCTGCTTCTTGATCGACGAGTCCTTGGCGACCTTGTCGGCGGCCGCCTGCATCTTGTCGACGAACTGCTGCGCGGTCAGGCGGCCGGCCATCAGCTCCTCGGAGAGGTTCTGGCTCTCCTTGTCCAGGTCGGCGTAGAAGTCCGGGAACTTCACCGAGATCAGGTCCGAGCTGCCGTTCTTCATCAGCGAGTTCGCCGACGCCAGCGCGGTGTCCTGGACGTTGTCGCCGGAGCCCTTGGTGGACGCCAGCGACTTGGTCAGCTCGGCGAACTTCGCCGAACCGGCCTTGGAGAGGATGGCCCGCAGGAACTCCTTCGCGGCCTCCTTGTTCGGCGCCTTGCTCGGCACCACGAAGCCCTCGCCGGAGGAGGCGAAGACGTCCTTGGCCGCCTTGTCGCCGCTCTTGCTCCAGTAGTCGGAGATGGTCATCTCGAAGCCCGGCGGGATGGTCGCGGCCATCTCGTTCTTCAGCCAGGTGCCGACCTGGATGAAGGCCGCCTTGCCGTCCAGGAACGCCTGCTGCGACTGGGTGTGGTCGAGCTTGCCCGGCAGCAGCAGCTTGTCCTTGACCAGCTTCTCCCACGGCTCCAGCGCCGCGACGATGCCGTCGGCCTTCCAGGCGCCGTCCTTCAGGTTGTCGATGTCGACGACGGCCTGCTTGCCGACGGCCTTCCAGATGCTGGCGAACAGCGCCCAGCGCGGGTAGTAGCCGTGCACCGCGTCGTGCACGTACGGCGCCATGCCCTTGGCCTTGATCTTCGGCGCGAGCGCGAAGAACTCGTCCCAGGTGGTCGGCGCCGTCCACCCCTCCTTCTTGAACAGCGCGGCGTTGTACCAGTTGCCCCAGACCGTGTACGCGACGTTGACGACGTAGAACTTGCCGTTCTGCGTACCGTCGGCGACCGTGCCCGGCAGCAGGCTGTCGGCCACGGTCCCCTCGCTGTCCCAGGCCGGCGCGGTGAGCAGGTCGTCCAGGGGCTCGATCGCGCCCTCGTTGATCAGCGTGCTGCGGTCCATCATGTCGGCGCCCGAGTTCATCACCAGGTCGCTCGGCTGCGTCGCCATCTTGGGCTGCTCTTCGGTCTTGATCTTCTGGGTGGAAGACATGTTGACCGTGACGTTCGGGTGCTTGGCGTTGAAGACGACCTTGTCCTCCTTGGCCCACTGGTCGCCCAGGCCACCGTTGAACACGACCACCTTGACCGCGCTGCCGTCCTTGACGCCGAACGGGTTGTCCTTGCTCTTGGCCGCGCCGCCGCCGTCGGACTTGCTCGGCTCGCTGCCGGCGCAGGCGCTCAGCAGACCCGCCGCCGGTACGGCCAGCAGACCGGCCGCCGCAGCCCGCCGCAGCAGGGTCCGCCGGCTGACGTCGCCGAACTTCTCGGGGGAAACCGACATGTTGTCTCTCCTTGTGGGTCGGGTCAGGCGGTCCGCCGGAGACGCCCGGCGTACCGCGACTCGAGGGCGAGGTTGTGCTCGTCCCCACCGGGGACGTTGGCGGAGAGGTAGACAGGGGGTACCTCTCCGGCCTGGTGGAACCGTCGTACGACCTCGGCGGTCAGCAGCTGCGCCAGCAGCGCCGCGGTGACCGAGGAGACCGCACAGACCGCGCCGCCGCCCTCGAGCGGCAGCAGTGCGTCGCCGTACGGCGCGCCGTTGTCCAGCACGACGTCGGCGAGGTCGGCGAGCCGGTGCCCGGAGGGGTGCCGAGGAGCTACCCGGGCGGTGTGCTCGACCGAGGTGACAGCGATCAACTGATGGCCGCCGCGCTTGACGAGCGTCGCCAGCTCGACCACCGAGCCGTTGATGCCGGACTGCGAGGCGACCACGAACACGTCCTCCGGCTGCGGCGCCGCCAGCGCGTAGAGCTGGTGCGCCACGGCCGGGTCGCGTTCCAGCTTCGGGTCGGCGAGCACGTCGCGGGGCGCGTCGCCGTGCAGCACGAGGTCGTGCAGGGAGATCCGGTTGGCGGGGACCAGGCCGCCGGCCCGGGCGACCAGTTCGGCGGCGAACGCCTCCGAGTGGCCGGCGCCGAACGCCTGGAGGACGCCGCCGGCGCGCAGTCCGGAGGCGATCAGGTCGGCCGCCCGGTCCACCGCGACGGCCTGGCTGTCCACCAGCCGGTCGAGGACCGGGCGGACCGCCTCGGCGTACCGCTGGGCGCTGATCATGAGAGGGACCCCTTCGCGGCTTTGTGCCCGTCGACGGCCTGGGCGGTACGCCGGAAGGCCGCGTGGGCACGGTCGTGGGTGCGCTGCGCCACCGCGATGTAGAGCAGGTCGAGGACGACGAGCTGCGGGTGCCGGGCGGAGAGCGCGTCCGGCCGGAACGTGGTCGCCTGGCTGGCGGTGACCAGCACGATGTCGGCCAGCTCGGCCAGCGGCGAGCGGGGGAAGCCCGTCAGCGCGACGGTGGTGGCCCCGCGACTGCCGGCCTCGGCGAGCAGCTCGATCGTCTCCCGCGTCTGCCCGGTGTGCGAGATGCCCAGCGCGACGTCCCCGGCGCCCAGCAGCGCGGCGCTGGCGAGTCCCTCGTGCACGTCACTCCAGGCCCACGCGGCGACGCCGATGCGGTGCAGGCTGAACTGCATCTCCTCGCCGACGAGCGCGCTGCCGCTGGCGCCGAAGATGTTCACCCGGCTGGCCGCGGCGATGGCGAGCGCCGCGCGTTCCACCTCGGCCAGGTCGAGCAGCGCGGCGGTGTCGTGCATGGCGCGCGTGTCGGCGGCCATGATCTGGTCGAGCACCCGGGAGAGCGGGTCTCCGGGCTGGATCTCGCGTCCGATGTCGACGGTCCAGCCCGCCGAGCGGGCCCGGCCGGTCTCGGCGGCGATGCCGAGCCGCAGGTCCGCGTACCCCTCGAAGCCCATCGCCCGGCAGAACCGGGTGATGGTCGCCGGTGAGGTGCCGCTGCGCTCGGCCAGCTCGACGATGGTGGCACGGGCCGCCGCCTCCGGGTCGCTGAGCACGTGCTCGGCGACCCGGCGCAGCGCCCCGGTCAGCTCCCCCGTGCCGGCCCGGACCCTGGCCAGCACCCCGTCGGCGCCCAGCCGGTCGGCCGGGCCGGCATCGACCACCGCGGTCGCCGCGGAAGTCTCCACCTCGTGCTCGGCCATCGGCGTAAGCCTTTCGGAAAAGAGTGTTAACTGTTAGTGGTAAAAGTTCTTACTGAAGGCCCCTCCGTGTCAAGGGCGTGGGTGAAGTTTTCAAACTGTTACCTCCCGCGAGGCCGCGATCTTGCGTCCGGCGACGCGGCCGACCAGCATGAGTTCCATGTCGGACACCGTCGTGGTCGGCCTCGACGTCGGGGGCACCTCCACCCGCGCGGCAGCGCTGGGCCTCGACGGCGCGCGACTGGGCGCCGGCCGCGCCGGCGGCGGCAACCCCACCAGCCACGGCGCCGAGCGAGCCGCCGCCGAGCTGCTCGCCGCCCTGCGCGCGGCGCTCGCCGACATCGACCCGGCTCGGGTACGCGCCGGCGTGATCGGCCTCGCCGGGGCCGGCCGCCTCCTGGCCGACCCGCGCGGCCGGGACGCGTTCGACCAGGCGTGGGCCGAGGCGGGGCTGCGATGCCCGTACGCGGTGCACGGCGACGCGCTCGTCGCCTACGCCTCCGGCACCGCCGCGCCGGACGGAACGGTGCTCGTCGCCGGCACCGGCGCGATCGCCGCCCAGGTACGCGACCTGCGGCTGGACCGCACCGCCGACGGCCACGGCTGGCTGCTCGGCGACGCCGGCTCCGGGTTCTGGCTCGGCCGTGAGGCGGTCCGGCGGCTGCTGGCCGACCTGGATCGTGCCGAACCGCCCGGTGACCTGGGCCGCCGCGTGCTGGCGGAGCTGACCGGCACGACCGAGGTGGACGACGCGCCCCGCGCCACCGCCGCAGCCGTCGTGCAGGCGGTCACCCGGCGACCGCCGGTGGAGCTCGCCCGGCTCGCGCCGCTCGTGGTGTCGTCGGCCCGCGACGGGGAGCCGGCCGCCGTCGCACTGATCGCCGAGGCGGCGGCACTGCTGGCGGAGAGCGTGTCCCGTATCCGCCCACCCGGCGCGACCGACGCCGTGGTGCTCGGCGGCGGACTGCTCACCGGCGACACGCCGCTGGCCGGCGCGGTACGCGCGGAACTGGCCGCACGCTGGCCCGGCGCACCGCTGCACGGCGCCGGGGACGGTGCCGCCGCCGCGGCCTGGCTGGCCGCCCGCGACCTGCCCGAGGTCGCCGACCCGGTGGCACTGCACGCCCGCCTGGTCCCCCCACCCGCCTGACCCGCCCGGCACGCCCCTGACCCGCCTGCTGCCGCCGCCTGCCGCCTGCCGCTGCCGCCGGACCGCCCCGCGCTGCCGCCGGACCGCCCGCGTTGCCGCTGGACCGGCCGACGGGTGGAACGCCATGGGCGCCATGGCCCCGGTTTGACACCCGTGGCGTTCCACCCGCCCCGTGGCTGCCGCGGACGGCCTCGGCGAGTTGTCGTCCGGCGGGCGGTGCGCGGCGTCAGGCTTCCTGCCGAGCGGAGAGTGACGACGACTCACGACATCTGCCGCGCCGTCCTGCGGGTTCGGTCGCTTCCGCGCTCAGCTCGACAGGCGACCGCGAGCACCCCACCGGGCACGCGAAGGGTCAGGGCAGCGCGGCCAGGGTGCCGGCGAGGCGCGTCCAGACCCGGGTACGCCAGCCGCCGTCGAGGACCGTGAAGGTGCGGCGCTGAAGCGGGTCGTCCGGGTCGAACCCGGCGTGCTCCAGGAACAGGCGGGTGCCCCGCCCCTCGGGCACCAGCGTCCAGGTGACCACGGTGTCGAGCGTGCCGCCACGCCAGGCCCACCGCATCCGGCGCGGCTCGTCCAGTTCCAGCACCTCACAGTGGACCAGCCCGTCGAACCGCCGGCCGGGTCGCGGCTCGGTCCGGAGCGTGAACCGGTGCCCGGGCACGGGCCGGAAGTCGTTCGGCATGAGCCAGCGTTCGATCAGATCGGAATCGGTCAGCGCACGCCACACCTTGGCCGGCGGGTGAGGCAGGAACCGGTCCACCGCGATGCGGGTCGGCTCACTCATCCGGCATCGTGTCCAGCACGTCGCCCAGGCTCGCCAGCCGCTGCCGCCAGAACCGCTCGTACGGGGTGAGCCAGTCGGCCAGCTCCCGAAGCGGCTCCGGGCGCAGCGCGTAGACCCGCTGCCGCCCGACGGGCTGCTCGGTCACCAGCCCGGCGTCCTTGAGCACCCGCAGGTGCTCCGACAGGCTGGGACGACGCATCTCGAAGCGGTCGGCGAGCCGCCGCACCGGCTGCTCCCCCTCGTCGCGGAGCAGCCGCAGCAGTTCCCGCCGGGTCGGGTTGGCCAGCGCCGTGAACACGTCCGGCTCAGACATGCGTCTCCTGCAGGACGAGCCCGTTGCCGTCCGGGTCGGCGAAGGTGACGTAGCGCCCCCAGGGCGCGACCTGGACGCCGTCCTCGGCGAACGCCACGCCCCGCTCGCGCAGCCGGGCCACGTCCGCGTCGAGGTCGTCGGTCTCCAGCACCAGCCCGCGCAGCGAACCGGCCGGCATGCTGTCGAACCAGGTGACGAGCGTGAGCGTGGTCGTGGCGCCCGCGGGGGCCACCTGGACCAAGCGACCGGCGGGCATCGGATTGTCGCGGACCAGGTCGAGACCGAGAACGTCGACGTAGAAGTCACGCGCCCGGTCCTGGTCGCTGACGGGCACCGAGAGGATCTGCACGTGGGTGACGGACATGCCGCAAGAATAGGTAGGAGATTTCCTACCGGTCATGCGGCACGCGGGCCGGCCGGCTCGACCCGGCCGGCCCGCGTCGCATGCTCAGGCGTTCGGATTGCCCGGCTGCCCCGGGTGCCAGCCCTGCGGAGCCTGCTGCCCCGGATGCGGCGGGTACGCCGCACGCTGCTGCGGCACCTGACCGGGGTGCCCCTGCGGCGCGCCGTACTGCACGGGCTGTCCCTGCGGCGCGCCGTACGGCGCGGACTGTCCCTGCGGCGCGCCGTACTGCGCCGGCTGCCCCTGCGGCGCGGCGCCGTACGGTGCCGGCTGGCCGTGGGCGGGCCCGAACGCCGGGCCGGGCTGACCGTGCCCCGCCGCCGGGTACGTGCCCGGCTGCTGCGGCGCGCCGGCGAACTGCTGCCCACCGGCGAACTGCTGTGCGGCGGCCTGTTCGCGTGCCTCCTTGCGCGCCTTCACCGCGCGCACGATCAGCAGGATCGGCAGCACGAAGACGTAGAAGAAGATCCGGTAGCTGTCGCCGTCGAAGAGGAACAGCAGGTAGAAGCCGTACCCGAAGAAGGCCAGGCCGATGACCACGTTGAGGATCCGGGAGCCGGTCCCCTGTTCCTTGACCACCGCGCCGACGACGACCATCGCGATGCCGCCGAGCATCAGCAACAGCGTGTAGAGGAGGAAGAACATGATATTCCTGTCGATAGACGAGCGTGCCGGCTCACCCTAGGTCAGCTCGATCTCTCCCACTGCCCCGTTGCCTGTGGCAACCACCTCACTTGAGCTGCCCGGCGGTCAGTCCGGACTGGACCTGACGCTGGAACGCCACGTACACCACGAGCACCGGCAGCACCGCGATGGTCAGGCCGGCGAACAACTGGGCGTAGTCACCGGCGTAGCCCTGGCTGACCGCGAGTGAACTCAGCCCCTGGGCGAGCATCCGGTCCTGCCCGTCGCCGGGCAGCAGCACCTGGGGCAGCAGGAACTGGTTCCAGTGACTGAGGAAGTTGAAGATCCCCACACTGATCAATCCCGGTCGCGCCATCGGCAGCATCACCCGGAAGAAGAGCCGGAAGTGCCCGCACCCGTCGATCAGCGCCGCCTCCGCCACCGACGTCGGCAGCGTCCGGAAGAACGCGGTCAGGAAGAACACGGTGAACGGCAGCGAGTACGCGGTGTAGACCAGGATCAGGCCGGGCCAGGTGCCGAGCATGCCGACGCTGCGGACCACGAAGAACAGCGGGACCAGCGCCAGGAAGACCGGGAACATCATGCCGCCGACGAACAGGTAGTAGACCACCTGCCGGCCGCGGAACTCGTAGCGCGCGAAGACGTACGCGGCGGTGGCGCCGAGCAGCATGGTCAGGCTCAGCGAGCCGGCCACCACGACCAGGCTGTTGAAGAAGAACCGGCCGATGTGGGCGGTGGTCCAGGCACGCGTCCAGTTGTCGAACCGCAGCGCCTCCGGCAGGCCCCACGGCTCGGCGACGATCTCGCCGTTGGTCTTGAGCGAGCTGAGCACCATCCAGGCCAGCGGCAGGACCGTCATCGCCGCCCAGAGCAGCAGGAAGCCGTGCGAGAAGACGTTCGCCACACCCAGCTCGCGGCGCGGCGGCCGGTCGCCCGGTCGTGCGGCGCCGGCCGGGACGGGAGCACCGGCGGTCGTCGTACCGGGATCCACTGTGGTCACGAGTACTCGATCCGATCACGCCGGGCGGTGCGCAGCGCCAGCACCGCCACCGAGAGGGTCAGGAAGAACATCGCCACGCCGATCGCCGACGCGTACCCGAACTTGTTCTCGCTGCCGAACGACGTGTCGTACATCCGCAGCCCGATCACGTCGGAGGAGAAGTTCGGCCCGCCGTTCGTCATGAGCTGGACCAGGATGAAACCGTCCAGCGCCGCGATGGCCAGGTAGATCCAGGCGACCTGGATGGTGTCCCAGAGCAGCGGAATGGTGATCTTCCGCAGCATCGTGGTGCGGGACGCGCCGTCGAGCAGCACCGCCTCGTAGATGTCGCGCGGGATCGCCTGCATGGCGGCGCCGAAGAGCACCACGTAGAAGCCGACGTTGCTCCACACCATCACGGCCAGCACGCACCAGAACGCGAAACGCGGGTCGCCGAGCCAGGCCGGCGTGGCCAGCCCGACGGCGCGCAGGGCGCCGTTGAGCAGGCCACTGGTCGGGCTGTAGATCTCCTTCCAGAGCAGCGCGATGATCACCACCGAGAGCACCTGCGGGAAGAAGTAGACGAGCCGGTAGACCGAGGTGCCCCGCACCCCGGTCACCCCGGCCCGGCCCTTGCGTCCGCCCATGGTGAGCATGCTGGCGAAGAACAGGCCCAGCGCGATGGTCACCACCGGCACCACGGCGAGCAGGATCGCGTTGTTCTTCAACGCGTTCCACACGTACCCGTCGTTCAGCAGCGTGCGGAAGTTCGCCAGGCCGACCGGGTCGGCCTGCGCGGAGTAGCCCATCCAGTCGGTGGTGGAGATCTGAAAGGCCTGGAGGTACGGCGAGAGCACGAAGATGCCGTACAACGCCAGCGGGGGCAGCAGGAACGTGAGGATCAGGGGGTAGCGGCCCTGTCGCATCACGCCGACCGCTTGTACTTCTTGACCGAGCTGTCCTGCGCGATCGAGTCGGCGCCCTTCTGGCACTGGTCGAGGAACTCGGCCGGGGAGATCCGGCCGCTGAAGAACTCACCACAGGCCGCGTCGACCAGGTTGCGCTCCAGCTTCCGGTAGTAGTTGTTGTAGACCCAGTTGAAGCCGTTGGACCCGGACGCGTCGAGCGCCTTGACCACGGTGCTGAGCCCGTACGGCAGGTCGATGCCCTCGGTGGCGCCGGCGACCACCGGCAGGCTGGCGACCTTCTTGGTGAAGTCCTGCGCGCCCTTGCGGGAGAGCATGGTCCGGAAGTACTCCAGGCCACCGGCGACGTTGCGCGCTTTCGCCGGCACCATGAACGGCTCGCCCGCGGTGCCCCGGATCGCCTCGTACGGCAGCTTGTCGCCGCTGCCCAGGCTCGGCGTCGGCGCGACTGTCATGTTGAAGCCGGGCGGCGTGACGTCCTTCTGCTCGCTCTCCAGCCAGGAGCCGCAGGAGATGAACGCGGCCTTGCCCTGGCACCAGGCGGTCTGCGACTGCTTGTGGTCCAGGCCCGGGGAGCCGTCGAGGATGAACTTGTCCTTGACGATCTGGTGCCAGGCGTCGGCGGCGGTCTTCATGGCGTCCGACTTCCAGGCGTTCGGCTCCAGGTTGTCGATGGCCAGCGCCACAGACGGCCCGCCGAGCTTGATCGCGGTGGAGATCAGCGGCCAGCTCATGTAGCGGGGGTGCACTCCGGCGTACGTCCAGGGGGCGATGCCCGCGGCCTTGATCCGGCGGCAGAGCGCGATGTGGTCGTCCCAGGTCTTGGCGTCCTCCCAGCCACGGTCGGCGAACAGCTTGGTGGAGTGCCAGATGCCGTAGACCGTGTAGGTGTAGTTCAGCACCAGGAACCGGCCGTCGTAGGAGCCGACCTCGACGGTGCCCGGCAGCAGCGTGTCCTTGACCGTCTTGCCGGGCGTGTCGAGGCTCGGCGCGGCGAGCAGCTCGCCCAGGTCGGCGAGCGCGTTCTGGGAGACCAGGCCGTTGAAGTCGATCTGGCCGGCGCCGGAGTTGTTCACCACGTCGGGCGGGCTGCCGTCGACGAAGCGGGGCTGGAGCGTCTTGCTGATCTCCGCGGTGGCCGAGTGCTTGATCTGCGCCTTCGGGTAGCGCTCCTTGTACATGGCCTCGTGGGCCTTGGCGTAGTCCTCCCCGAAGCCACCGTTGAAGATCACCACCTCCAGCGGGGCTTCCTCGGCGACGCCGAGCGGGTTCTGCTCGCTCTTGGTGCCCTTGTACGCGCCGCCGTCGCCCTTGTCGTCGCCACCGGAGGTGGCGCAGCCGGCGAGCAGGCCGGCGGCGGGGGTGGCCAGCAGACCGGCGGCGGCGCTGCGCCGTAGGATCTCACGCCTGTTCATCGCATCTCCTCGGTCCGGGTACGCGCGGTGAGCACCCTGTCGCTTGTCTTCACAAGACGCATTTGCAATGAAGAATTTCTACGACAGTGCGGCGGGGACCACAAGCCCTCTCGACCGATCCGTTATCCGTACCGGTCCGGGCCGGCTGGCCTAACCTGAGCCCATGCGCCGCCTGCGGCAGCTCGCGCAACGCACGCCGCCGGGGCGGGAGCGCTACATCGACCTGCTCCGGGCGCTCGCCATCACCATGGTCGTGCTCGGCCACTGGGGCGTGACAGTAATCGGGTACGACCACGGCCGCCCCGCCGGCCACTCCGCGCTGGGCGACCTGCGCTGGGCCTGGCCGCTGACCTGGGTGGCCCAGGTGATGCCGGTGTTCTTCCTGGTCGGCGGCTACGCCAACGCCGCCTCGCTGGCCGCCCGCCGGCGCCGGGGCGGGTCGGCGGCCGGGTGGCTGGTGGACCGCAGCGCCCGGCTGGTCCGGCCGACCACCGTGTTGCTGCTCGTCCTGGCCGCCGGGGCGGGAGTCGCCACGCTGCGCGGCGCCGACCCGGCGCAGGTGCGCGCGGTGGTCTGGTTCGCCACCATCCCGCTGTGGTTCCTGGTCGCCTACGTCGCGGTGGTGGCGCTGACCCCGCCGATGTACGCGCTGCACCGCCGGTTCGGGCTCGCCGTGCCGGTGGCGCTCGTGGTCCTCGTCGCGCTCGGCGACCTCGGCCGGCTCCTCGGCCCGGCCGCGCTCGCCGACGGCAACTACCTGTTCGGCTGGCTGGTCGTCCACCAGCTCGGTTTCGCCTGGTACGACGCCGCCCGGGCGGACACCCGCCGGACCGGCGACGCGGCCGGCGCCGGAACCCGGGGCCTGTTCCGCCGCCGGCTGCCGCTGTCCCGCCGCGCGGGCGCGGTCCTGCTCGGCGGCGGCCTTGTCGCGCTGCTGCTGCTCACGGTGCTCGGGCCGTACCCGGTGGCGATGCTGCACGTGCCGGGCGAGCGGCTGGACAACGCGGCGCCGCCGAGCCTGGCGCTGATGGCCACCGCCGCCGCACAGCTCGGCCTGATCCTGCTGCTGCGCGGCCCGGCCGGGCGCTGGCTGCGCCGGTCCGGCCCGTGGCAGGCGGTGCTCGCGGTGAACGCCGTGGTGCTCACCCTCTTCCTCTGGCACCTGACCGCCGCGGTGCTCCTCGTCGGCCTGCTGGACGCGCTCGGCGTGCTGCCCACTCCCCCGGTCGGCTCGGCGGCCTGGTGGGCGTGGCGCGTGCCGTGGCTGCTCGCGCTCACCGCGGTGCTGGCCGTGCTGGTCGCCGTCTTCGGGCCGGTCGAGGCCCGCACCCGCCGCCCGGCCCCGACCGGGCCGGCCGGGGCGAACGGCCGGCGGCTGCGGGCCACCCTGGCCGTGGCCGGGTACGCGGGCGTGCTGGCCGGTCTGCTGCTGAACAGCCTCGTGCCCAAGGCCGCCCAGGAGCCGCTGGGCCTGCCCGCCCCGGCGCTCGTGGCGTACCTGGCCGGGGCGGGTCTGCTGCGGCTGCTCAGGTCGGGGCGGGCGGGCCGGCGCCGGCCGGGTTGACGCTCACGCCCCGATCGCGGCGCTGATCGCGTCGACCAGGATCGCCAGGCCCTCCCGGGCCTCGTCCTCGGTGAGCGTCAGCGGCGGGCCCATCCGGATCACGTTGCCGCAGAGGCCGCCCTTGCCCACCAGCAGGCCGCCCGCGCGGCACGCCTCGAAGACGCTTGTGGTCAGCGCCGGGTCCGGCTCGACGGTGCCCGGGTGGACGAACTCGACGGCGAGCATCAGCCCCTTGCCGCGTACCTCGGCGACCTGGGCCAGTCCGGCGGTGGCCGCGCGCAGGCCGTCGCCGAGGATCGCGCCGACGCGGGCGGCGTTGCCTTGGAGATCGTGGTCGAGCAGGTAGTCGAGCACCGCGTTGCCGGCTGCGGTGGAGACGGGGTTGCCGCCGAACGTGGAGAAGCTGATCGCCGGCACCGACTCCAGCACCTCGGCGCGACCGACCACACCGGCCAGCGCGAAGCCGTTGCCGACGCCCTTGGCGAAGGTGAGCAGGTCCGGCGTCACGCCGTGTGCCTGGTAGCCCCAGAAGTGCTCGCCGGTACGGCCCCACCCGGTCTGCACCTCGTCGCTGATCAGCAGGATGCCGTGCTCGTCGAGCACCTTCTTCCAGGCGGCGAACAGCCCGTCCGGGCCGTGCACGAAGCCGCCCACGCCCTGGACCGGCTCGGCGATCAGGCAGGCCACGTCGCCGGTGGTCTGGGTGGCGAGCACCTCGCGCAGGTCCTCGACCGCCGCGTCGACCCGGTCGGCGGCGTCGAGCCGGGCCAGCAGCCCGCGCAGCCGTTCACCGGAGTGCAGCCAGGCCACCTGCAACGGGTTCAGGGCGCTGGCCGACCAGCCGCGGTTGCCGGTGACGCCCATTGTCGCGTACGTCCGGCCGTGGTAGCTGTTGCGCACCGCGAGGATCTGGTGCGAGCGCCGGTGGTTCGTGGCCACGAGCAGCGCCGCCTCGTTCGCCTCGGTGCCCGAGTTGGTGAAGAAGACGCGGGCGTCCGGGATGCCGGAGAGCCGGGCGATCTTCTCGGCCAGCTCGACCTGCTGCCGGATCAGGTAGAGCGTGGAGGTGTGCACGAGCCCGGTCCGCAGCTGCCGTTCGACCGCCTCCCGGATCTCCGGGATGTCGTGACCGACCATGGTGGTCAGCACCCCGCCGAAGAAGTCCAGATAGGTCCGGCCGGTCGCGTCGGTGACCCGGCGGCCGGAACCGGCCACCAGTTCCAGCGGTTCGGCGTAGTAGAGCGGCATCCAGGACGGGAGCACGGCGCGGTGCCGGGCCAGCAGGTCGTCGGAGGTCATCGGCGCACCCTTCAGCGGAGGTGGATCCCCGCACGCTCCCACCACCACCGGGGCCGGGACAACAGGCGACGGACGGGAGGCCCGTCCGATCCGCGTCCCGGCCGGTGCGGGAGCGGTCCGGCGGTAGCATCCGCCGGGTGCGTACGGATCAGGTGACACTGCCGGGCGGCGCGACGCGCGCGCATCTGCTGGCCGAGGTCCGGTCCTGGGTGGAGTCGGCGCCGGTGCGGCGTCTGGTGTCGCACTTCGGCGGCGACTGGCCCGGCGGTGATCTGGCGGCGGTGCTGGCCGGGCTGGACGCGTTCTCCGCCCGCCGCTGGGACTTCCGCCAGGGCCGGGAACGCCCGGACGCCCGGGAGCCGGCGTTCGATCCGGCCACCGCCGCACTGGTGCTGAGCGCCGCCGAATCGCTGGGCCTGGTCCGCTCGGTCGCGCCGGCCCGATCCGGGTACGCGCACCTGTTGGTGCTCGGCGGGCTGGCGCACGCCTGCCTGCGGCGCACCGCGTACGCGGCGGTGCTGGCCCGGACGGTGGCCGAGGTGTCCGGCGAGGTGGCGGTGCTGGGCAGTTTCCGGCCGCTGTCGGCGGCCGAGTCCCACACGCTGGACGCCGCCGGGCTGTCCGGCTGTGCCACCGAGGTGGACGTCCTCGACGCCGGTGTGCGGCTGGCGTTCGGCGTGACCGGGCCGGACGACGAGCGTGGCGAGCCGGGCGGTCATCCGCACCGGGCCTGGTCCTCGCGCACCTACCGGCCGGCCGGGTCGCCCCCGGTACGGGTGCTCGCCGCGCCGTCCAGCGAGCCGGACCGCCGTCGCGCGCACACCGCCGACACGCAACGGTTCTGGGCCGAGCACGTGCGGCTGCGCGCGGACGACCCGGTGCTGATGGTGACCGCCCCGATCTACGTGCCGTTCCAGCACTGCGACGCGCTGCGGACGCTCGCCGTGCCGTACGGCTGCGGCGTCGAGACCGTCGGGGTGGATCCGGCCGCACGCGCCGTCGTCGACCTACCGGAGCCGGCCCTGACGCCGGGCCGCTACCTCCAGGAGATCCGGTCGGCGCTGCGGTCGATGCGAGCGCTGCACGCGACGCTGACCGCCGGCTGACCGGCTCATGGGCCGGTGCCCGGCGAATCCGCCGCGCACCGGCCCGGGAGCCGGGTGTCAGTTGACGTAGACCGCCGGGCTGCCGGTCTTGCTGGTGTCCTTCACCGGCGAGTACGACGCGGTGAAGTACGCGGTGCCGAAGCACAGCGACGGGCCGGAGAACTTGGTCAGGGGCTGGTTGGTGAAGCTGATCGAGTTGGTGGCGTTCGACGCCGTGCCGGTGAGCGAGTTCGTGCTGGTGCGGTAGACGCAGGTGATCGTTCCGAGCAGCGAGTTGAGCACGACGGTGCTCTGGATCGGCGCCGCCGCCGTCCCGGAGATCTTGACCACACCGGCGCTGGTCACCGAGGTGGTGTACGGCAGGTTGTTGACGGTCACGCTCTTTACGCCGGTGGTGCCGATGACGTTTGTCGTGCAGCTGGTGAACGACTGTGCGGTGAGGCTCTCGGTCGCGGTGCCGGGTGCGGTCGGGTTGGTCAGCACCTTGGCGCTGAAGGTGGACGCGGCGCACTTGATGCCGGTGGTGCCGCTGGACGAGGAGTAGAACGTGGCGTTCGTACCGCTGCGCAGGCTGGCCTGGATGACGTCGCCCACCGACACGGCGGTGCCGCCGACGGTCGGGTAGGTCAGCACGGCACTGGCGAGCGAGGTGGCGGGGGCGGGGGCGGCGGTGGCGGGAGCGGCGCCGACCAGACCGGTCAGCAGCGTCAGGGCCGCGAGGCCCGCGCCGATGCGTCCGTACCTGGGCATGGTTGTTCCTTCCGGCGGTGGGACAGGTGCCGGCGGCGTCCCGATTGGACGGAGCCGGTGGGATGCGGCGGCCGGGATCGGGCCGCCGATGGTGGTGGTGCGCCGTCGCGGCCTCAGCGGGCCGGGCGGCGTGGCGCAGTGCGGCGTCGCCGCGTCACCTGGGTCTCTCCGGCCTTGGGGGGACGGGTCCGCGCGGCGATAATGGCAGCCATCCGGCCCTCCTTCGACGCGTACGGGGTGACCGACGAGAAGTGATCACCAGCGGTGACGAGGCGCAAACTGAGCGTGTCGAAAGTTATAAACCTCGGAGGGTCGTAAAGTCAACGAATCAAGAAAGGTCGATGAGTGACAGTGCCGAGCCCGCCGCCGCCGGCGCCCGCGCCACTGCCGGGCGCCCGCCACGGCCGCGACCCGGATCGCGCCATCAAGCGCGGTCCGCGCCGCGTGCCGGCCGAGGAGGTGGCGGCGACCCAGCGCGACCGCCTCTTCGACGGGCTGGTCCGGGAGGTCGCCACCCGGGGGTACGACAACGCGCGGGTCAGCGACATCTGCCACGCCGCCGGGGTCACCCGGCCCGCCTTCTACGCGCTGTTCAACGGCAAGCAGGACGCGTTCCTGGCCGCGTACCGGCACGGGATCGCCGTGGTCTCGCACCTGATGGAGGACGCCTACCGCGACGCGGGACCGGACTGGCCGCAGGCCGCCCGGGCAGCGCTGCGCACGCTGCTCGACGTGCTGGCGAGTGTGCCCGCCTTCGCCCGGATGGCGCTCGTCGAGGTGGACGCGGCCGGCCCGGACGCCCGCCGGGAGCGCGACGCGCTGCTGCACAGCTTCCGCCGGTTCTTCGCCGACGCCGGGCCGGCACCCGCCGAGGTGGACCGGGAGGCACTGCTGTCCACAGTGGTCGGCGGCATACACGCCACCATCCGGGAGCGGGTGGCGCAGGGGCGGGCCGACGAGCTACCGCTGCTGCTGCCGGCGCTCACGTACGCGGCGACCGCGCCGTTCCTCGGCCCCGGAGAGGCGAGCCGCGTGGCCCGGGTGGCCCGGACGGACGACGGTCCGGCCGCCACCGCGCCCTGCGTTCAGCCCTGAGCGGTGGAAAACCGCAGCGGTTTTTCACTTTGGCCGCTTTTGGCAAATGCC
Source organism: Micromonospora sp. NPDC049203 (assembly GCF_043197215.1). Lineage (NCBI taxonomy): Bacteria > Bacillati > Actinomycetota > Actinomycetes > Micromonosporales > Micromonosporaceae > Micromonospora > Micromonospora sp. NPDC049203. The sequence continues at coordinate 723,272 of NZ_JBICSV010000002.1, forward strand.
GCCCAACCATCTGCTACAGACAGTTGACCGCATCTTTACTCAGCGGTAACTTCGGCCTGCGCCCTCGGCGCGCACATCTTGCGAATCCCACTCGCATCGTCGCGAATGAATTGATCTCGAAAGGGGCCGGCATGTCGGAGCAGATCGAGCAGATCGAGACCGATCAACCGCGGAGTGGCGTGCGCTGGCGCCGGTTCGCCGTCACGCTCGGCGCCGTGGCGGCCGGCGCGGCCGGCATGGTGGTGCTGACCGCGCAGGGTGTGCTCGGCGCGCAGTTCGCCATCTCGGGCATGCCGTTCACGGTCACCGCCGACAAGCTGGAGGGCACCGGCTTCGAGCAGTTCGCCACGCTCGACCAGATGATCCCGGACAGCCCCAACCAGGGCGACACCGGCGGGCAGGTACTCGTGATCGTCTCGGCCATCGACAAGGCCGAACTGACGAATCTCTGCCAGAGCATCAACCTGGGCGGGACGAATCTGCGGATCACCGCCGGCAATTCCGGAAAGCCGGTGACCGCCCGCACGCTCGTGGTCGACGGCGACGAGGTCGCCGGTAACGCCTCCTTCAAGAACATCGACGTGGGCCAGGACGCCAGCACCGTCGACAAGGTCCCCGGGGTCAAGGGCAACCCGGGTGTGTTCGCCCAGCAGGCCGACAGCGTGACCATCACCAACCTGCGGCAGAACAACTACGCCACCACGGCCGCCGTGTTCACCCTGCCCAACCTGCGCATGGGCTTCAGCTCCGAAGGGTGCTGAGGTGAGCGCGGGACAGCACTCGGCGCCCGCCGCCGGCGTACGCACACGCTGGCGGCGCTGGCGCCGGGCCCGGCCGTTCACCGCCGGGCTGCTCATCGCGCTCGGTGGCGCGGAGATGCTCGTGACACTGCGCGCGCCGCTCGGGGTGCTGCTGCACGTCGGGCCGCAGGGGCTGGCCGCGTACCTGGTCCCCCTCGTCCTGGTCATCTGCGGCGTACTGCTGATCACCACGCCGCAGCAACGCGTCTTCTACGCGGTGGTCTCCCTCGTGCTCGGGCTGGTCTCCTGGCTCACCTCGAACCTGGGCGGCTTCCTGATCGGCATGCTGCTGGCGCTCGTCGGCGGCGCGCTCGCGTTCGCCTGGACGCCGGTCAAGCGACGGGCGACACACGCCGGCCCGGCGACGGCGCCCGCCGCGACTGACACGGTGCCCATTGAGACGGCGCCCGCGCCGCGCGAGCCGGTGGACAGTGCGGCACCCACCGAGTCGCTCGACGCGCTCCTGTCGGCCGAGCCGGGGCCGCCGGGGAACGCCCGGGCCGACCGCGGCTGACTCAGCGGGCGGTGTCGGCGACCGCCTGCGCGAACACCTCGGAGCGGTGCTCGAAGTTGCGGAACCGGCCGTAGCTCGGCGCGGCCGGGGACAGCAGCACCACCCCGCCGGCCGGGGTGAGATCGCGGGACAGCCCGACGGCGGCGACGAGGTCGTCGGCCAGCTCGGTACGCACCGACGGCAAGCCGGACAGCGCCTCCACGATGCGGGGGCCGCTGTCCGGCACGCCGATCACGGTGATCTCCCGGCCGGCCAGGTGGGCACGCAGCGGGCTGTAGTCCAGCCCCCGGTCGGCGCCGCCGACGATCACGGTCAACGGCCGCCCCTCGTACGCGTCGATCGCGTGCATGGCCGCGTACGGGCTGGTGGCGAGCGTGTCGTCGACGAAGGTGAGCCCGGACGGGTCGGCGATCTCGGTGAGCCGGTGCGCCAGGCCCTGGAACTCGGCCACCGCCACGGCGAGGCTGTCCTTGCGCGCCACCACGTCGACGCCGAGCGCCTCCAGCACGGCGAGCGCGACGCAGAGGTTGCCCTCGTTGTGCCGCCCGACCAGCGGCAGCACCGCGCGCGGGAACAGCGGCGTGTCCCGCAGGTGGAACCACCGCGTGCCGTCCGGCCCGGTGGCGACGTGCGTGGTGTCCGGCGTGCCGGCCCGGATCGCGGCCCGGTCACCCAGCTCCGCCGTCAGGCGCGGGTCGGCGCCGTTGACGACCACGGCGTGCGGGCCGTGCGCGATCAGGTTCAGCTTGTCCCGGTAGTACTCCCGCTCGCCGCCGTGCGCGTCCAGGTGCTCGGGGAACAGCGCTGTCACCACCGCCACCCGCGGCGAGTCGGTCAGGTCGGAGCACTGGTAGCTGGACAGCTCCAGCACGTACAGCTCCGCCTCGGGCAGGTCCAGCAACGGCACCCCGATGTTGCCGCCGAACACGTTCGGCCGGTCCATCGCGGTGAGCAGGTGACTGATCAGGCTGGACGTGGTGCTCTTGCCCTTGCTGCCGGTCACCCCCACGGTCCGGTCCGCGTGGTCGGCCATCCACAGCGCGCTGCCCTGCGTGACGAGCACGGACCGGCGGCGCAGCTCCACCATCCACGGGTGGGTGTTCGGCACACCCGGCGAGCGGACCACCACGTCGGCGGCGGCCAGGCGCGCGAAGCCCTCCTCGCCGGTGACGAGCGGCGCCGCGGCGGCGAGCGGACCGTCCCAGGGCAGCGTGAGGAAGTTCGCGCTGTCGTCGACGACGACCAGGCCGGCCGGCCCGTGCGCGGCGATCGCGGTCACCGCGGCCCGGCCCTCGCGGCCGGCGCCCCAGACGGCGACATGACGTCCGCGCAGATCAGACAGGCGCACGGGCTCTCCTCGGACTCGGTCGACGCACGGCGGGCAGGGTCCGGCCCAGCCGGACACGGCCGGACGAACCAGGGCCTAGTATGGCGTGTGCCCAACGAGCAGCTGCGGCGGATGGACGCCTTCACGTTCCCGTCCTACTCGATCGACTTCGCCACCGGCGAGGTCCTGTTCGACTACGCCCTGACCGGTCCCGACGGCGAGCAGCGATTCACCGAGGTGATCACGCTTCCGCTGCCGGCCGAGCCGGTCACCGACGCCACGGCGGCCACCCTGGCCCGGGTGCTGGAGCTGCTGCACGTGGTGGCCGGCGTCAGCTACTACAAGGCCGCCGCGCCGCCCCGGCTGGTGCTGCCGGCACCGCTGGGCGCCGCCGCCGTCGAGCTGGTCACCGCCGTCTACACAAAGGGCCTCGCCGAGTACGCGTACCGCAACGAGCTGCCGCACGTGCTGGAACTGCGTCCCGAGGTGCCGTCCGGCGCCGTGGATCCGGCAGTGCCGGTGGACAACTCCGACCGCCGTCCGCTGTCCGCGGTGGGCGGCGGCAAGGACTCCATCGTCACGCTGGAGGCGCTGCGCCGTGCCGGCCTCGACCCGGTGCCGTTCTCGGTCAACCCGAACCACGTGATCGTGTCGGTGAACGAGGCGTCGGACCTGGTGCCGCTCGCCGCCCGGCGACGGCTGGACCCGGTGCTGTTCGAGCTGAACGCGGCCGGCGCGCGCAACGGGCACATCCCGGTCACCGCGATCAACTCGCTGATCGCGGTGGCCACCGCCGTCCTGCACGGGCTCGGCCCGGTGGTGATGTCGAACGAGCGTTCCGCGTCCGACCCGAACCTGATCTGGAACGGCCACGAGATCAACCACCAGTGGTCGAAGGGCGTCGAGGCGGAAGGGCTGCTGCGCGCCGCGCTGGCCGAGCACGCCGGGCTCACCGAGCCGTACTTCTCGTTGCTGCGCTCCCTGTCCGAGCTGCACATCGCCCGTCTCTTCGCCGAGATCGACAGGTACGACGCGGTGGTGACGAGCTGCAACGCCGCGTTCAAGCTGCGCGACGCGACCGAGCGCTGGTGCCGCGACTGCCCGAAGTGCCGGTTCGTGTTCCTGGCCATGGCGCCGTTCATGCCGCGCGAGCGGCTGACCGGCATTTTCGGCGGCGACCTGCTGGCCGACGAGTCCCAGGTCCCCGGCTACCGGGAGCTGCTCGGCATCGACGGGCACAAGCCGTTCGAGTGCGTGGGCGAGGTGGAGGAGTCGGTGGTCGCGCTGAGCCTGCTCGCCCAGCAGGACCAGTGGCGTGACGCCCCGGTGGTACGCGCCCTGGTGGCGGCGCTGCCCGACGCCGCCTGGCAGGCGGCCGCGACCTCCGACGTGTTCACCCCCGGCGGCGACAACTACGTCCCCGCCCTGTACGCCAAAACCCTCACCGCCCTGACCTGACCCCTCCCCCTCCCACCCACCCCGCTCCACCCAGCCGCGTCGATCATGAGGTTGGACCGGCGGTTTGTCCGGGATCGGCACCGTCAACTTCATGATCGACGCGGGCAGGCCCGGTGGGGACGAGGAGGGCGGGCGGGGTCAGGGGGTGCGGATGGCGTCCAGGGCCAGCAGGGCGACGTGCAGGGACAGGCACCTGTCGACCGAGTCGAGGTCGGCGTCGAGGATGCGGCCGATACGGGCCAGCCGCTCGTAGAACGCCGGCCGGGACAGGTGCGCGGCAGCCGCCGCAGCCGACTTGTTGCGCCCCTGCTCCAGGTACGCCCGCAGGGTGCCCAGCAACTGCTCCCGCGGATGCCGGGCGTCGTGGGCGAGCAGTGGCCCGAGTTCACGCTCGACGAACGTCTGCAACCGGGGCTCGTCACGCAGCAGGTGCAGCAGCCCGGCCAGCCCGACGTGCGGCAGCCGGTAGCAGGGCAGATCCCGGGGATCCCGCCGGGCCGCCTCGGCGACCTGCCGCGCCTCGATCAGCGACCGGCGTGCCTCGCGCAGGCTGCCCACGCCGGACCCGGCCGCCACCACGATCGCCGCCCGGGGCGGCGCGTCGACGGGCCGCCCGTTCCCGGACGCCACAGCCCTACCGCCGGGCCGGTCGGTAGCGTCGGCCGGTCGAGCCGAGCGGGCGGCGGGGACGGCGTCGAGGCGTACCCGGCGCAACGCCGTGGCGAACGCGGCGAGGGCCTTCTCCTCGGCGGCCGGGTCGGGCAGCGCCAGCAGCGCGCCGACCGCCTGGTCGTCGAGCGGGCTGGTCAGCGCGGTGAGCTTGGCGTCCCGGACGGCCTGGCTGACCGCCTCGGCGAGGTCGCGCAGGCGGGCCGGGCCGGCCTGCGGACCTTCGGCGTCGGTGTCGCGGCGCGTGCCGCGCCGGGCGGGGGTGGCCTCGTCGTCGGGGGCGCCCGGATCACCGGCGAGTTCGTCGGCGCGGTGCCGGACCACGACGCCGACCAGGTGCCGTCGGTCCAGAACGACGCCGAGCGCCTTGGCCCGCAGCGCCACCTCGTCCACCGGGCGGGTGTGGTCGATCAGGGCGGTCAGCAGCGTGCGGTGGATCTGTCGTTCCAGGCCCTCGGCGTCGCGCCGGATCAGCCGGCCCAGGGCCAGCGTGGAGGCGGCCCGCTCGATCAGGATGGTCAGCCGGGTCGGCGGGGGCGACTCGGTCGCCGGCCAGCGCAGCAGCAGCCGTCCCCAGTCCTGTCCCCGCGCGCCGACGGTGGTGACCAGCCAGCCACTGTCCGGGTCGTACGCGGTCCGCCCGGGCGGGCGGATCTGCCGCGAGTGCCGCTCCCAGCCGTCCAGCAGCAGTTCGGCATTCTCCCCCGCCGGGTCGTACGCGAGCACCTGCCGGGAGAGGTTCTCCAGCACCATCGGGCAGCCGGCCAGCTCGGCGGCCTGCCGCAGCACCTCGGCCGGCTCGGCACCCTCCACCGACAGCTCGGTGAACCGCTGGTGGATCTCCTCGGTGGCGCGCAGCTCGGTGAGCTGGGCGTCCACGATCAGCGCGTGCACCGCCTCGGTGATCCGGACGAACGGGGTGCCCCGGCGCAGCTCGATCAGGGGCAGGCCGCGGCGTTCGGCGGCGGCGGCCATCACCCGGGGCACTCCGGTGAGGTAGCGGCGGCCCAGCTCGACCACCAGCCCGGAGGCGCCGACGTCGGCCAGGGTGCCGATGAACTCGCGGAGACCGGCGTCGTCGGCCGGCAGCCCGATCCCGGTGGTCAGGACGAGTTCCCCGCCGCCGAGCAGGGTGGCGATGTCCGGCACCTCGGCGATGTGCACCCAGCGCACCGACCGGTCCAGTCCGGCGTTCCCGGCGACCAGGCGGGGCGCGCCGTGACGCACGGGCACCAGGTCCAGCACCTCACGCACGGTAGGGAACACGGGCGATACGCTACCCTGCGTCACCACCGTCGCCGAAAGCCACACCGCCCGCCGGCCCACCGGAGAGGCGGGACCGGCGGGCGGTCAGACACAAGCGGCGGTCAGTCGACGCCGAACTCCATCGCGGCGCGGTCGAGCGCCTCGTCCTCGGCGGTGGGCACGCCCCGGGACGCGATGGCCTCCGCGCCGCCCTGCGGCATGGCGCCGATCAGCCCGGTCGAGGCCGCCTGGGCGGCGCCGACGACCCGCTGCGGGGTGCCGCCGCCGACCATGCCGACGGAGGCGTACTGCTCCAGCTTGGCCCGCGAGTCGGCGATGTCGAGGTTGCGCATGGTGAGCTGGCCGATCCGGTCGGCCGGGCCGAACGCCGAGTCCTGGGTGCGCTCCATCGACAGCTTGTCCGGGTGGTAGCTGAACGCCGGGCCGGTGGTGTCCAGGATCGAGTAGTCCTCGCCCCGGCGCAGCCGCAGCGTGACCTCGCCGGTGACCGCCGTGCCGACCCAGCGCTGCAACGACTCGCGCAGCATCAGCGCCTGCGGGTCCAGCCAGCGGCCCTCGTACATGAGGCGGCCGAGGCGCCGGCCCTCGTTGTGGTAGTTCGCCAGCGTGTCCTCGTTGTGGATGGCGTTGACGAGCCGCTCGTACGCGGCGTGCAGCAGCGCCATGCCGGGCGCCTCGTAGATGCCCCGGCTCTTGGCCTCGATGATCCGGTTCTCGATCTGGTCGGACATGCCCAGGCCGTGCCGGCCGCCGATGGCGTTGGCCTCCAGCACCAGGTCGACGGCGCTGCCGAACTCCTTGCCGTTGATCGTCACCGGGCGGCCCTGGTCGAAGCCGATGGTGACGTCCTCGGCAGGGATCTCCACGGACGGGTCCCAGAACTTGACGCCCATGATCGGCTCGACCGTCTCGATGCCGGTGTCCAGGTGTTCGAGCGTCTTGGCCTCGTGCGTGGCGCCCCAGATGTTGGCGTCGGTGGAGTACGCCTTCTCGGTGCTGTCCCGGTAGGGCAGGCCGCGCTCCAGCAGCCACTCCGACATCTCGGTGCGCCCGCCCAGCTCGGTGACGAAGGCGGTGTCCAGCCACGGCTTGTAGATCCGCAGCTGCGGGTTGGCCAGCAGGCCGTACCGGTAGAACCGCTCGATGTCGTTGCCCTTGAACGTCGAGCCGTCGCCCCAGATCTGCACGTCGTCGGCGATCATCGCGCGCACCAGCAGCGTGCCGGTGACGGCGCGGCCCAGCGGCGTGGTGTTGAAGTAGGCCCGCCCGCCGGAGCGGATGTGGAAGGCGCCGCAGGTGAGCGCCGCCAGCCCTTCCTCGACCAGGGCGGCGCGGCAGTCGACCAGGCGGGCGACCTCGGCGCCGTAGCTGAGCGCGCGGCCGGGCACCGAGGCGATGTCGGGCTCGTCGTACTGGCCGATGTCGGCGGTGTAGGCGCAGGGGACGGCACCCTTGTCGCGCATCCACGCGACGGCTACCGAGGTGTCGAGGCCGCCGGAGAAGGCGATGCCGACACGTTCGCCGATGGGCAGGGAGGTGAGAACCTTGGACACAAGGAAGATTATGCACGGTCTCGCATGGTCATGCAAGCCCGTTGGTCAGAGCGCGTCCTCGCGTCCCAGCTCCCAGAACGCCACCGCCGCCGCGGCGGCCACGTTCAGCGAGTCCACGCCGCGCCGCATCGGGATCACCACCCGCACGTCACTGGCCGCCTGCGCCGCCGCGGTCAGGCCGGGCCCCTCCGCGCCCAGCAGCAGCGCCGCCCGCTCCCGCTGCGCCGGGGTCAGCCGCTGCATCGGTACGGCATCAGGCGCCGGTGTCATCGCGAGCACCGTGAAACCGGCCGCCCGGACCTGGTCCAGCCCTTCGGGCCAGCTGTCGAGCTTGGCGTACGGCACCGCGAACACCTCGCCCATGCTGACCCGTACGCTGCGCCGGTAGAGCGGGTCGGCGCAGGTGGGCGACAGCAGCACCGCGTCGACGCCGAGCGCGGCGGCGCCCCGGAAGATCGCGCCCAGGTTGGTGTGGTTGTTCACGTCCTCCAGGACCACCACCCGCCGGGCGGCGGCCAGCACCTCGTCGGCCGGGCGCAGCGGCTTGCGGTGGAACGACGCGAGCACGCCCCGGTGCACGTGGAAGCCGGTGGCGCGCTGGAGCACGTCCGGCGTGGCCGCGTACACCGGCGTGTCGCCGGTGTCCAGGTCGGCGAGCTGGTCGACCCGCTTGGCGTCGACCAGGTACGACCGGGCCGGGTAACCGGCCCGCAGCGCCCGCCGCAGCACCAGCTCCCCCTCGGCGATGAACAGCCCGTGCGGCGGTTCCCAGCGGGTACGCAGCTCCACGTCGGTGAGCGCGCGGTAGTCGGCGATCCGGTCGTCGTCGGGGTCGGTGATCTCGTGGACGGGCACCAGGCGATTCTGCCCGGCCCACCCGGCCGCCCCGGCACGGGCCGGGTTTCCGCCGCCCCGGGCGGGGAAGCAAGCCGGGAGGTCGACGCGACGGAGGGGACCACGATGGGCGCGGATCACGACGGCAACCTCCCCCGCGACGCCACCGTCGCCGACTACCTGGTGGCCCGGCTCGCCCAGTGGGGCGTGCACCGCTACTACGGCTACCCGGGCGACGGGATCAACGGCATGACCTCGGCGCTGCAACGCGCCGAGGGACGGGCCCGGTTCATCCAGGTACGGCACGAGGAGACCGCCGGATTCGCGGCCGGCGCGCACGTCAAGTACGGCGGCGGTCCGCTCGGCTGCGTGGTGGTGACCAGCGGCCCGGGCGCGATCCACGCCCTCAACGGCCTCTACGACGCGAAACTCGACCACCAGCCGGTGGTGGCGCTGCTCGGGCACACCGCGCTGCCCGCCGAGGGCGGCGGCTACTACCAGGAGGTGGACCTGCTCGCGCTCTACAAGGACGTGGCGTCGGCCTTCCTGGCCCAGCTCGACGACCCGTCCCAGGCCCGGCACCTGGTCGACCGGGCCTGCCGCACGGCACTGGCCCGGCGTACCGTGACCGCCCTGGTCCTCCCCTCCGACGTGCAGGACCTGCCGGCGGTGCCCGACCCGCCGCACGCGCACGGCTACTACCACACCAGCGTGGTGCCGAGCAGCGAGCCGACGGTGCCGCCGGAGGCCGGCGTGCGCCGCGCGGCCGAGGTGCTGCGCGGCGGCGAGCGCGTGGCGATGCTCGTCGGGCAGGGCGCGCTCGGCGCCGAGGACGAGGTACGCCGGATCGCCGACCGGCTCGGCGCCGGCGTCACCACAGCGCTGCTCGGCTTCACCGCCGTCGACCACCGGCAGCCCTGGGTGACCGGCGCGATCGGCCTGCTCGGCACCCGCCCGAGCTGGCAGCTCATGCGCGAGTGCGACAGGCTGCTGATCGTCGGCAGCCAGATGCCGTACTCGGAGTTCTACCCGCCGGAGGGTCAGGCGCGGGCGGTGCAGATCGACATCGACGGCACCCGGATGGGGCTGCGCTACCCGACCGAGGTGAACCTGACCGGCGACGCCGCGCCGACGCTGCGCGCGCTGCTCAAGGAGCTGGGCCCGGGGCCGGGCCCGACCGCCTGGCGGGCCACCCTCGCCGACGCCACCGGCAAGTGGCGGGCCGCGCAACGCGAGGTCGCCGCCCAGCCGGCCGACCCGGTCAACCCGCAGTCGCTGTTCACCACGCTCGACGACGCGCTGCCGGACGACGCCATGCTGGCGGTGGACTGCGGCACCGTCACCGCCTGGTACGCCCGGCACGTACGGGTCCGCCCCGGCATGCTGGCCAGCCTCTCCGGCACGCTGCTGTCCATGGGCGGCGGGATGCCGTACGCGCTGGCGGCGAAGTTCGCCCACCCGGACCGGCCGGTGATCGCGCTGCTCGGCGACGGGGCGATGCAGATGAACGGCGTCAACGAGCTGATCACGGTGGCGAGGTACTGGCGGGAGTGGCCGGACCCCCGGTTCGTGGTGCTCGTGCTCAACAACCGCCAGCTGGCGTTCGTCAGCTGGGAGCAGCGCTCCGGCGAGGGCACGCCGATGTTCCCGGACAGCCAGGACCTGCCGGACGTGGCGTACCACAGGTGGGCCGAGGTGCTGGGTCTCGGCGGTGAGCTGGTCGACTCCCCCGCCGGGGTGGACGGCCTGTGGCAGCGGGTGCTCGACGCGGACCGTCCGGTGGTGGTCAACGCGGTGGTGGACCCGGCCGAGCTGATGCTGCCGCCGCACTTCACCGCCGAGCAGGCCCGCAAGACCGCCGCCGCGGTGCTGCGCGGGGACAGCGACCGGGCCGGCATCGTGCGGCGCGGTGTGCCGGCCGCGCTCGCCACGTACCGGCCCCGCCGCCGGGGCCGCTGAGCCGTCAGGCCCGCGCGTAGCGCAGCAGCACCGACCGTCCGTCGAAGGCGCGCGTCTCGACCAGCCGCAGGTGCTGCCGGGCCAGGCCGGGCAGCACCTGCCGCCCGCCGCCGAGCACCACCGGGTGCACGATCACCTCGTAGGTGTCGACGAGCCCCAGCGCGGCCAGCGCTGTTGCCGCGCCGGTGCCGCCGGTGACCAGCAGGTCGCCGGGGAACCGCTCGCGGACCTGCGCGAACTCCTTCGCCAGGTCGCCGCCGCCGACCACCACGGCGCCGTGGGAAGCCTCGGCGAGCGTGCGGGAGACCACGACCTTCGGGGTACGCCGCCAGACCGGCGCGAACGCCAGGTCGTGCGGGTGGTCGGAGATCGACTCGACCTGCGGCCAGTAGGAGGACATCATCTCCCACACCCGCCGCCCGTAGACGAAGGCGTCGGCCCGCGCGGCCAGCCCGATCGAGTACGCGGACAGCTCCTCCCCCATCTGCGGCCAGTCGAACTCGCCGTCCGGCCCCTCGATGAAGCCGTCGACCGACGTGTGCACCCCGTAGATGACAGTGCCCATGATGTGTTCCTCCGCGTCGCGGCGCGTCCCGGTCTGGCGCGCTCACCGGTGGGTCGGAGCCGCCGGCCCGGACCCGACACGTCGTTGCCCGGGTGCGTTAGCGTCCGGGGCTGTGGCCCGCCCTCTGCTGATCGCGTTGATCGGCGTCGACGGTTCCGGCAAGACCACCCAGGCCAGGGCGCTCGCGGCGCGGCTGGGCGAGCGGGGTGTCCGGGCGCGGTACTTCGAGAACGCCGGTGGGCGGCCGCTGTGGAACCGGCTGGCGCGGGCGCTCGGCCGGCCGGACGGGGTGGCGCTGTTCGGCCGTACCCTCTATCCGGTCCTGGAGGCGACGGTGCGCGCGGTGGCGATGACCCGCACCGTGGCGGTGGCCCGCCTGACCGGCCGGGTGGCGGTGCTGGACCGGTGGACCTGGTGCCAGGACGTGATCATGGCGGCCCGGGGCGACCGGGGACGGCGCGTGGTGCGCGTGGTCTACGCGGTCTTCCCCCGCCCGGCGGTGGTGTGCTTCTTGTCCACCTCGCCGGCGGTGGCCCAGCGGCGGGTGGCAGCGCGCGGCATCGACACCGAGGAGCTGGCGCACCTGCGCGCGCTGGACGCCGCCTACCGGGCGTTGCCGGAGTTCGGCTCGTTCGTCACGCTCGACGGCGACGGCACCCCGGACGAGGTGGCCGCCGCCCTCGACGCGGTGGTGGGCGCCGTCGTGGGCGCGGCGCGGGACGCGGGGCGCGGCGTTAAGAAGGGGCCCTTCCTCAACCGGAGGCGTTAAGAAGGGGCCCCTCCTTACCCGCGGCCGCGCAGCCAGCGCAGCACGTCGGCGGGCAGCTCGCTGTCCTGGCGCTGCTCGCGGCGGTTGTCCGGCTCGGTCCGCCGGGGCGGCTGCGGGCGCTGCGGGTCGCCGACCAGCGCCCGGCTCGGCGCGGTGAAGCCGGCCACCGGCTTGCCGGTGAGCGCCGTCCTGATGGTCCGGGCCACCGCGTCGATCACCTTCGCCTGCACGGCGGAGCCGACCAGGTCGTTGACGTCGTCCGGGTTGGCGGCGATGCCCGCCACCGCGATCTGCGGGGTGTAGCCGACGAACGTCTCCGTGGCGTTCCGCTCCGAGCTGCCGGTCTTGCCGGCCACCGGGCGGCCGACGATCCGGTCGACGGCGGTGGCGGTGCCGCCGTTGCACTGCCCGACCGAGGACTGCTGGCCGACCGGGCAGCGGGCCGCGTCGGTGGCGGCGCGGGCCACGTCCGGTTCGAGCACCCGCTTGCAGGACGGCTGCGCCACGTCGACGGCGTCCCCGTCGGGCGCGGTCACCGAGACCACCGGCAGCGGCGTGCAGTACGTGCCCTCGGCGGCCACAGTGGCGTACGCGTTCGCCAGGTCCAGCGGGGTGGTGGCGGCGACGCCGAGGGTGAAGGCACCCCAGTTCGCGGCGTTGTCGCGGGCGAACGCGGCGTCGGAGTCGGCCCGGAAGGTGATGCCGAGGCGCTGGGCCATCTCCACCACCTTGTCCTCGCCGACCTGCTCGGCGAGCCAGACGAAGTACGTGTTGACGGAACGGCCGAAGCCGTCCCACATCATCCGGTAGCCGTCCATCCACTGCGGGTTGGCGTTGGCCGGGCACCACGTGCCGTCGCAGTTGCCCTCGTCGTCCGAGGCGTACCGGGTGGGCAGCCGGCTCGGGGCGTCGAAGCCGGTGGACAGCGGCTTGCCGGCCTCCAGCGCGGCCAGCATGGTGAACATCTTGAACGTCGAGCCGGCCTGGTAGCCGTCGACGCTGGCGCCGCCGGAGATCAGCGGGTTGACCGTGTTCGGGTGGTTGGCCTGCCCGTCCGGGTTGGCGTCGAGGCTGTAGTGCCGGTTCACCGCCATGGCGAGCACCCGGCCGGTGCCGGGCTCGACCGCGGCGATCGGCAGCGCGCGCTTGTTGCCGTACCCGTAGACCTTCGTGGCCTGCTCCTGCGCGGTCTGCTGGATCGCCGGGTCGAGCGTGGTGACGACCCGGTAGCCGCCCCGGCGCAGCGCCTGCTCCCGCTCCTCGGGGGTGCTGCCGAAGGCCGGCTGGGTGAGCCACCAGCGGCGCAGGTAGTCGCAGAAGAAGCCCCAGTCGTCGTGGCCCTGGGCGGTGGCGGTGCAGCCGTTGGGCTGGGCGGTCGGGCGCAGCGTCAGCGCCTCGGTCTTCGCCGCGGCGGCCTGCTGCGCGGTGATCGCGCCGGTCTCGGCCATCGCGTCGAGCACGTACCCGCGCCGGGCCAGCGCCTGGTCCTTGTCGCCGTCGATCGGGCTGTACGCGTCCGGCGACTGCACCAGGCCGGCGAGCAGCGCCGCCTCGCCCAGCGTCAGGTCGGCCGGGGCCTTGCCGAAGTAGCGCTGGCTGGCGGCGGCGACGCCGTACGCGCCGGAACCGAAGTACGCGATGTTGAGGTAGCGGTTGAGGATCTCGTCCTTGGACAGCGACTGCTCCAGCGCGTTCGCGTACCGGATCTCCTGGAGCTTGCGCCCGACGGTCTGCTCGGTGGCGGCCTGCCGCTCCTCCGGGGTGCGGTTCGGGTCGGTCTTGAGCACGTTGCGGACGTACTGCATGGTCAGCGTGGAGCCGCCCTGCTCGGTGCCGCCGCCGGAGACGTTCGCCACCAGCGCGCGGGCGATGCCGCGCGGGTCCGCGCCGCCGTGCGAGTAGAACCGGCGGTCCTCGGCCGCGATGATCGCCTGCCGCATCACCGGGGCGATCTCGGCCAGCGGCACGTCGGTGCGGTTCACGTCGTAGAACGTGGTGATCAGCGTGGTGCCGTCGTTGGCGTAGAGGTAGGAGCGCTGCGGCTGCACCGGGGTGCGCAGCGCGTCCGGCAGGTCCGCGTACGCGCCCAGCGCCGCCCGGGCGGCGAACCCGCCGAGCAGGCCGCCGGGCAGCGCGGCGACCGCGAGGACGAGCCCGGCGAGCAGGCCGGCCAGCAGCACGGTGAACAGCCGCGACAGCGGCGACCTGGGAGACGGCATGGACGCAAGGATTGCCACCAAAGCCGCCTACCGGCCACCTCGCCAGGCAACTGTCAGTTACCTCACGGCGACCGTTCAGCTGGAGAACCGGTCACCCCGCCCCGAGTGGGCCCTTCGGTGACGCGGGCGGCACGGGTGCGGCGGCGACGCTCGCCGCGGCCGCGTCCCGGGCGATGGTCTCGGGCACCAGCCGGCCACTGCGGTAGCCGATGCCGATGCCCGCGACCAGCACGAAGATCGCACCGAACGTCTGGAGCGAGCCGATCAGCGCGCCGCCCAGGCCGAGCAGCGGGGCGGCGATCATCAGCATGGTCCCGTCGCCGTAGGAGAACATCCCGGACCGGGCGACCGACCAGCCGGTGAGGAACCAGCCGGCGCTGTAGAGGGTGGCGCCGAACAGCACGATGCCGCGCGCGGTCACCCCGAACACCGGCGTCTGCTCGGCCAGCCCGGCGAACGGCAGCATCAGCACCATCCCGCCGATGCTCGCGAGCAGCCCGGCCAGTGCGACGCGGCGGCAGCGGGTGGCGGCGAGCAGGCCGGTCAGCGCGAGCAGGGCGAGCAGCCCGAGCCACACCGCCGCGACCCAGCCGACCAGGTAGAGCGGCCGGCCGTCGGCCGGATACGGGTCGTTGCCCACGCCGCCGTCGCTGGCCATCGCCACCAGGCCGTAGAGGACCGCGTACGCCGGGAGCAGCCAGACCGCCGCGCGGGCGAACCGGCGGATCGACCAGGCCCAGGTCGCGTCGGTGGCCGGCGCCCCCGGGCCCGGCTCGGAGACGAACGGCAGGACCCCGAAACCCCCTCCGGTACGCCGGGAGCCGATCGGTCCGGCGGGGTCGTGCGCGCCGGGGACGGGGGTACGGGAGAACAACCGGTTAGCCGGGTCCTTCATGCCTCACCTCGTTCGCGCCACGGGCGGCCCGGGACGCGCGACGGCGCTCCGGCCCTGCCACCACCAGTCCTCAGACCGATGGTGGCAGCCGCCGGAGCGCCGTATGAGGGATTCTCGGGTTTCCGGTCAGCCCCGCTCGCGCTGGTCCGCCGGGTCGTTCACCAGGCTGGCCGGCGACACCGGCTCCGGCGCGGGCAGGCCCTGCGGGGTGTTACCGCCGGTGGCCTGCGCCTCCGCCACGCGTACCTCGTCGTGGATCTCCTGGGCCGCGATGGCCGCGGCCTGGGCGGCCTCGGCGGCCTCCCGCTCGACCTCGCCGGCGCTCTTGGCGGCCTCCGGCGACGGCTGGTCGCCGA
The DNA here is from genome assembly GCF_043197215.1 of Micromonospora sp. NPDC049203. Lineage (NCBI taxonomy): Bacteria > Bacillati > Actinomycetota > Actinomycetes > Micromonosporales > Micromonosporaceae > Micromonospora > Micromonospora sp. NPDC049203. The sequence goes on from NZ_JBICSV010000002.1 coordinate 738,456, forward strand.
CCATGTTCGCGAGCCCGCCCAGCGCGCCGCCCATGCCCTCCAGAGCCCTGGTCAGCTCGGTCGGGACGATCCAGACCTTGTTTGCAGTGCCGTTGGCGATCTGCGGCAGCGCCTGGAGGTATTGGTAGGCCAGCACCTTCTGGCTCGGGTTGGCGGTGTGGATCGCGTCGAAGACGGTACGGATCGCCTTGGCCTGGCCCTCCGCCTGGAGGATCCGGGCCTGCCGGTCACCGTCGGCGCGCAGCACCGCGGCCTGCTTCTCACCCTCGGCGGTGAGGATCTGCGACTGCTTGTGGCCCTCGGCGTTGAGGATCGCGGCACGGCGGTCCCGCTCGGCGCGCATCTGCTTCTCCATCGAGTCGCGGATGCTCGGCGGCGGCTCGATCGCCTTGATCTCGACCCGGGTCACCTTGATGCCCCAGCGACCGGTGGTCTCGTCCAGCACGCCGGACAGGTGCCTGTTGATCTCCTCGCGGCTGGTCAGCGCGCGCTCCAGGTCGAGCGAGCCGATCACGTTACGCAGCGTGGTGACCGTGAGCTGCTCGATGGCCTGGAGGAAGTTGGAGATCTCGTAGGTGGCGCGGACCGAGTCGACCACCTTGAAGTAGAGGACAGTGTCGATCGAGACGACCAGGTTGTCGGAGGTGATCACCGGCTGGGGCGGGAAGCTGACCACCTGCTCGCGCATGTCGACCTTGGTGCGCACCGCGTCGACGAACGGCACCAGCAGGTTGAGGCCCGGGTTCAGCGTGCGCTTGTACTTACCGAGCCGCTCCACCACGTCCTGACGCTGCTGCGGCACGATCCGCACCGCCTTGAACAGCGTCACCACGCCGATCAACGCCACCGCGATCATCAGGATCGCCAGAAACTCCATACCGTTCACCTTTTCGCTTCGGGCAGCTCGCCCGGGGTGGAAATGTCGTCCTGCCACACCAGGGCAGTAGCGCCCCGGACCTTGATCACCTGCACCCGCTCACCCTCGGCGTACGCGCGCGTCGCGTCGTACGAGCGGGCCGTCCACAGCTCACCATCGATCTTGACCATGCCCCGCTCGGCGTCGACCGCCTCCAGGACCACAGCGGTGGCCCCTTCCAGCGCCTCGACCCCGAACGGCTGCTCCCCGGTCTCCAGTGCCGGCCGGGCGTGCCGCCGGACCACCGGACGGGCCACCACCACCGACAGCGCCGACACCACCGCGAAGATCGCCACCTGGAGCGCCACCGGCGCACCGAGCGCCGCGGCGCCGGCGGCGGCGAACGCCCCGACCCCGAACATGATCAGGAAGAGCGTCGTCGTGAAGATCTCGGCGACCGCTAATACCACACCTAGAACGATCCAGAACACGGCGTCCACGAGAACAATCCTGACACGTCAACGCACGTGTCATCGAACTGTCATGATCGCTAGGCTCGGCGCGGCGTACCGCGTCACCCGCCGACGAGGAGGACGACATGCCCCTGCTGCCCGAGACCGCGCGTCAAGTGGACCTGCTGGTCGCCCGGGCCCAGGCCGAGGGGCGGGCGCCCTCGCTCGCCCTCGGCGTGGTCCGCGACGGTCACCTGGCGCACCTGGCGGTGGCCGGTGCGACACCCCCGCCCGACGGCGACCTGCAGTACCGGGTCGGCTCGATCACCAAGACCATGACCGCGGTGCTGGTGATGCAGCAGCGCGACGCCGGCCGGCTGGCGCTCGACGACCCGCTGGACGCCCACCTGCCCGGCACCCCGGTCGGCGCGGTCACCGTGCGCCAGCTGCTCAGCCACGCCGGCGGGCTGCAACGCGAGCCGGACGGCCAGTGGTGGGAGCGGGCCGAGGGCATGGACCTGGACACGCTGCTGGCCGGGCTGACGCCGGGCAAGATCGCCTATCCGCCGCACTTCGTCTACCACTACTCGAACCTGGCGTACGGGCTGCTGGGCGGCCTGCTGGAACGGATCACCGGCACGCCGTGGGCCGACCTGCTCACCGAGCGGCTGCTGGCGCCGCTGGGCCTGCGCCGCACCACGTACCACCCGGCCGAGCCGTACGCCCACGGCTACGTCGTCCACCCCTGGCACGAGACGCTGCGGGAGGAGCCGCGTACCGACACCGGGGCGATGGCGCCGGCCGGGCAACTCTGGTCGACTGTCGAGGACCTGGGCCGCTGGGCGACGTTCCTGGCCGACCCGGACCCGGCGGTGCTCTCCCCCGCCACCCTCACCGAGATGTGCGCCCCGCTGGTGATCAACGACCTCGACTCGTGGACCGGGGGGCACGGCCTCGGCATCGAGCTCTACCGGGTCGGCGACCGCGTGTACGCCGGGCACGGCGGTTCCATGCCCGGCTACGTCGCCGGCCTGGCCGTGCACCGGCCCACCCGGACCGCCGTGGTCAACTTCGCCAACGCGTACGGGATGCGCGGCCACCACATCGGCGCGCTCGGCCGCGAGGCGCTCACGCTGGTGCTGGACGCCGAACCGGCCGCGCCCGCCCCCTGGCACCCGGCCGACCCGCCCGCCGCCGACCTCGCCGCGCTCACCGGCCGCTGGTGGTGGATGGGCGGCGAGTACGAGTTCCGCGTCGACGCCGCCGGGGACCTGGTCGGTGGCCTGGCCGGCAAGCCGCTGCTCCGCTTCACGCCGGAGGGCCCGGACCGGTGGCGCGGCCGTTCCGGCCCCCAGGACGGCGAGATCCTCACCGTGATCCGCGACGGTTCCGGCACCCCGGTAGCCCTCGACATGGCCACCTTCGTCCTGACCCGCTCCCCCGAAGAGTCCCCCTGACCCACCCGCACCCGCCCCCGCCCGCCCTCACCCACCCGCCCGCGCCGATCTTGCACTTGCGGCCCTCGTTTCGCCCCATATGCCCGATCCGCACGGGCCACAACTGCAAGATCTGCCGCCGTGGTGACTGCTTCCCGAGCCGACGCCAACTGTCCCGGTCGTCGCTGGCTAAGGAGCAACAATCCGAGATGGCAAGGATCGTAGAGCGGGTCGCGGATCGCTGCGACGTGGTGGTGGGGGTGGACACCCACACCGACACGCATACCGCAGCTGTGGTTGACCGGCTCGGTGGGGTGTTGGCGCAGGTCACCGTGTCCACCGACCCGGACGGGTTGAGCCAGCTGTTGGCCTTCGCCGTCGAGCACACTCCCCCGCAGGGGCGCCGGTTGTGGGCGGTGGAAGGCACCCGGGCGCACGGTCAAGGGTTGTGCCGGCTGCTGAGCGCCGCCGACGAGCCCGTCTGCGAGGCGCCCAAACCCGCCGCCGCGGCCCGTCGCCGGGGCGGTAAGTCCGACCGCCTGGACGCGGTCGCCGCCGCTCACGCCGTGCTCGCCCTGCCCGCCGAGCGCATCGCCGTGCCCCGCAGCGACGGACCACGCGAGGCGCTGCGCCTGCTGCTGGTCTGCCGCCGACACCACAGCGACGCCCGCACCGCCGCGATCAACCTGATCAAAGCGCTGATCCTGACCGCCGACGACACCCTGCGCCACACACTGCGCGGACTGTCGACCACCACGCAGGTCGCCCGCCTGGCCGCCCTCGACCTACCCGAAACTACCGACCTGCCCCTCGAAGAACACACCCGCCGCCGCGAGCTGACCACCCTCGCCCGGCAGATCCAGACCCTCGACGCCACCCTCGCCGACAACCACCGCCACCTACGAACCCTCGTCACCCAACTGTGCCCACCCCTACTCGACCAACCCGGCATCGGACCCGTCACCGCCGCGATCGCCCTGACCGCCTGGTCCCACCCCGGCCGCATCCGATCAGAAGCCGCCTACGCCACCCTCGCCGGCGCCGCCCCCATCCCCGTGGCCAGCGGCCGCACCGACCGACACCGCCTCAACCGCGGCGGCGACAGAACCCTCAACAGCGCCCTGCACACCATCGCCCTGACCCGCCGCCGCATCCACCCCGAAACCCGCGACTACATCACCCGACGCCGCGCCGAAGGCCGCACCACCAGAGAAATCACCCGCTGCCTCAAGCGCTACATCGCCCGACAGCTCTACCGCACCATCACCAACCACCACCGAACCACTTGACAACCCCCACTCACAGATCGACGCACACCCCGCCACCCCGCGCCGGTGATCAAGGAGTTCGTGTCGGCGTTGATCTCTGAGACGCCCACAAACTCCTTGATCAACCAGGCGAGAGAGGCGCCCGCGAGGAGGACGGGGGCGGGGCGGGTGGAGTCGGTGCACGACGGGTCCGGGGGCGATCGTGACCGGCGCGGGGATCAAGCCTGACCGCCCGGAGCCGGGCACGGTCGCCCCCGGACCACAACCGCGACCACCCCGGGCGGCACCGATCACCCGGGCTCGGTGACGAAGTCGATCAGGCGCTCCATGGCGTTGATCAGCGGCGTCTCGACGTCGGCGAAACTGTCCACACGGGACAGGATGTGCCGCCACATGTCGGCCGGCCCGGCCACCCCGAGCGCCGCGCAGACGCCCTCCTTCCAGGGCTGCCCCGGTGGCACCACAGGCCACGCGGAGATGCCGAGCGCCGCCGGGCGTACCGCCTGCCACACGTCGACGTACGGGTGCCCGGTGACCAGCACGTGCGGCGAGTTCACCCGCGCCACGATCCGGCTCTCCTTGGAGCCGGGCACGAGGTGGTCGACGAGCACGCCGAGCCGGCGACCCGGGCCGGGCGCGAACGCGCGCACCTCGTCGGCGAGCGCGTCGATGCCGTCCAGCGGCTCCACGACCACGCCTTCGACGCGCAGGTCGTCGCCCCAGATCCGCTCGACCAGCGCGGCGTCGTGCACGCCCTCGACCCAGATCCGGCTGGCCTTGGCGACCTGCGCCCGTACGCCGTCCACAGCGATCGAGCCGGACGCGGTACGGCGTCGCGCGGCGGGCACCGGGGCGCGGGCGGGCCGCCGCAGCGTGACCGGCCTGCCGTCGAGCAGGAACGCGGCGGGCAGCAGCGGGAAGTTGCGCCGCCGCCCGTGCCGGTCCTCCAGCACCACCGCGCCGGAGTCGAAGCCGACCACGGCGCCGCAGAACCCGGAGTCGGCGTCCTCGACCACCAGGTCGGGTTCGGCGTCGACCTCGGGGGTGACCTTCCGTCGCCGCCAGTCGCCGGCTAGCACGTCGCCGTCGTATCGCCCTGCCATGCCGGAAACGCTAACCAGCGTCCCGGAGTGCCGCCCGGCGACGCGCCGACCGCGTGATCATCCGTCGGTACGAAACGGTGCGAAGGGGGTAGTTGGGACCAGGTAGCGCCGCCGGAGCGGCAGCCGAGACAGCAGCGGCGCGGAGCACGTACCCTTTCGGCATGTCCTCCCCCGCAGCGGGCGCGGCCACGCTGGCTCCGCGCCGGTCGAGCCGGTTCGTCGCCTGGGTGCGTGCCTGGCGAGCCGGCCTGGTGCCGTTCGACGAGGTGGCCGACGCCGTGACCGGCGACGAGGAGCACCTCGTCGCCGACGCCCCCGGCACCTGGACCGACGTGTCGCTGCGGGAGGCCCTGCCCAGCCTCGCCAAGCACTCGCCCGACGACATCCGCCTGGTGCTGCCCGCGCCCGGCGACCCGCGCGGCCTGCCCGGCCCGGGTGCGTTCGCCGGGGCGGCGCTGGTGGCGGGCGAGGCGGTGGTGGCGAGCGGGATGGGGCTGGTGCCCGAGGTCCGCACGCACACCTCCGGCTCCGGGATGACCTGGGAGACGGTGCTGTGGCGGGTCCACCCGCTGCCGGTGGACGCGCCGAAGGCGTCGCTCGCCACGCCCGGCGCGGCGGAGGCCGAGGCCGAACTCGCCGCCGTGCTGGCCGAGACCACCGCCACGCTGACCCGGCTGGACGTCGCGCAGTGGCGGCCCGAGCTGGCCGGCGCGCTCGCCGCGCTGCGCCGCCCGGACGGCGGCACCGACCTGCCGCCGGGCTTCGACCCGCGGGCCCGCCGCCTGTTCGCGCGCGCCGCCGTACTCGATCGGGTGCTCGCGCTGGCCGGGGAGAGCGCGCCCGGCGGCGCGGTGAACACCTACGAGGCGCAGCAGCGCGACGCGGCGCTGCGGCCGCTGACCACCGCGTGCCGGCAGGCCCTGGTGGCCGCCTGCAACGCGCCGCTGCGGCTCTAACGCCGGAGCCGCACCAGACCCCCGGCTCAGACCTCGTCGATCAGGTCGGCCACCGAATCGACGATCCGCGACGGACGGTACGGGTACCGCTCCGCCTCGGTCCGGCTGCTGATGCCGGTGAGCACCAGGATCGTCTCCAGCCCGGCTTCCAGCCCGCACAGGATGTCGGTGTCCATCCGGTCGCCGATCATCGCGGTCGACTCGGAGTGCGCGTCGATGGTGTTCAGCGCGGAGCGCATCATCATCGGGTTGGGCTTGCCGACGAAGTACGGGTCGACACCCGTCGCCTTCGAGATCATCGCCGCCACCGAACCGGCCGCCGGCAGCGCGCCCTCCATCGACGGGCCGGTGGCGTCGGGGTTGGTGCAGATGAACCGGGCACCGTCGTTGATCAGCCGGATCGCCTTGGTTATCGCCTCGAAGCTGTAGGTGCGCGTCTCCCCCAGCACCACGTAGTCCGGGGCGAAGTCGCTGAGCACGTAACCCACCGCGTGCAGCGCCGTGGTCAGGCCGGCCTCACCGATGACGTACGCGGTGCCGCCCGGCCGCTGGTCGGCCAGGAACTGGGCGGTGGCCAACGCGGAGGACCAGATCGCCTCCTCCGGCACGTCCAGCCCCATCCGGGCCAGCCGGGCCTGGAGGTCGCGCGGGGTGTAGATGGAGTTGTTCGTCAGCACCAGGAACGGCTTGCCAGAGGCACGCAGCTTCTTGACGAACTCCGGAGCGCCGGGCACCGGCTGCCCCTCGTGCACCAGCACGCCGTCCATGTCGGTGAGCCAGCTCTGCACCGGCTTGCGGTCAAGCATCGTGTCGTCCCCAGGGGTGTCGTCGGGTCGGGCTCAGGGCCTGCGGGCCGGGGGTACGCAACACAACGCCGGGCAGGTGTCCCAGGCGGGCAGCTCGCCGAGGCGGCGGCGCAGCCGCTCGCCGTCCGGGGCGGTGCGCTCCAGCACCAGCTCGCGGACCATCGCCACGAATCGCGGGTCGACCCCGGGGGTGCCGGCGCGGACGAAGTCGAGGCCGAGCTGCTTGGCCGTCTCCAGCGCCTCGGTGTCCAGGTCCCACACCACCTCCAGGTGGTCGGAGACGAAGCCGATCGGGCTGACCACCACGCTCGTCACGCCCTGCTCGGGCAGGGTGGCCAGGTGGTCGTTGACGTCCGGCTCCAGCCACGGCACCTGCGGCGGCCCGGACCGGCTCTGCCAGACCAGGTCGTACGGCAGGTCGGGCGCGGCAGCGGCGTGCACCAGCCGGGCGACCTCCTCCAGCTGGGCGGTGTACCGGCCGCCGTGCGGGCCGGCGGTGGCGGCAGCGGACATCGGGACCGAGTGCGCGGTGAAGACCAGCCGGGTGCTGTCCCGCTTCGCCGGGTCGAGCTGGGCGAGCGCGGCGCGGACCGCGTCGGCGTGCGGCTCGATGAAGCCGGGGTGGTCCCAGAACTGGCGCAGCTTCTCGATCAGCGGGGCGTCCGGGCCGACAGCGGCGCGGGCCGAGGCGATGTCCTCCTGGTATTGCCGGCAGGAGGAGTAGCCGCCGTACGCGCTGGTGACGAACGCCAGCGCCCGGGTGATCCCGTCGTCGCGCATCCGCGCGACGGTGTCGGCGAGCATCGGATCCCAGTTGCGGTTGCCCCAGTAGACCGGCAGGTCGACGCCGTTTGCGGCGAAGTCCTCGCGGATCGCCGCGAGCAGGTCACGGCACTGCTGGTTGATCGGCGACACCCCGCCGAAGTGCAGGTAGTGCTCGGCGACCTCGGCCAGCCGCTCCGGCGGCACGCCCCGCCCCCGGGTCACGTTCTGCAGGAACGGGAGAACGTCCTCGGGCCGCTCCGGGCCGCCGAAGGAGACCAGCACCAACGCGTCGTACGCCATGGGGCCATTCTTCCTCGCCCGCCGTCACGGCGTGGCGACGCCCCCTGGTCGGTGTGGTGACCACCCGGGCGGCGGCGTGTTAAGAAGGGCCCCTTCCGCTGCGCGAGGCGTTAAGAGGGGGCCCTTCCTTACCTCTCAGGCGCCGATGGCGTGGTAGCCGCCGTCGACGTGGACGATCTCGCCGGTGGTGGCCGGGAACCAGTCGGACAGCAGCGCCAGGCAGGCCCGCGCGGCCGGCTCCTGGTCGGTGAGGCTCCAGCCCAGCGGGGCCCGCTCGGTCCAGGCGTCCTCGAACTGGTCGAAGCCGGGGATGGACTTGGCCGCGATGGTGCGCAGCGGGCCGGCCGCGACCAGGTTGCTGCGGATGCCCTGCTTGCCCAGGTGCAGCGCCAGGTAGCGGGAGGCGGACTCCAGCCCGGCCTTGGCGACGCCCATCCAGTCGTAGACCGGCCACGCCTTGGTGGCGTCGAAGGTGAGGCCCACCACGGCGCCACCGGCCGACATCAGCGGCAGCGCGGCCATGGCCAGCGACTTGTACGAGTAGGTGGAGACCTGGAGCGCGGTGGCCACGTCCGCCCAGGGGGCGTCGAGGAAACCGCCGCCGAGGCAGCTCTGCGGCGCGAATCCGATCGAGTGGACCACCCCGTCCAGGCCGTCGACGTGCTCGCGTACCTTGTCGGCCAGCCCGGCCAGGTGTTCCTCGTTCGTCACGTCCAGCTCGATCACGGGCGCCGGCTCGGGCAGCCGCCTGGCGATCCGCTCCACCAGGGAGAGCCGGCCGTAACCGGTGAGCACGACCTGGGCGCCGTTCTCCTGGGCGAGCTTCGCCACCGAGAAGGCGATCGACGCGTCGGTGATGACGCCGGTGACAAGCAGCCGCTTACCGGCGAGAAGTCCGGACATTGCGTGTCTCCTCCGTGTGCTTCGCTCAGTGACCCATGCCGAGGCCGCCGTCGACCGGGATGACGGCGCCGGTGACGTATCCGGCCGCGTCCGAGGCGAGCCAGGTGACGACACCGGCTACCTCGTCCGGGGTGGCCATCCGGCCGGCCGGGATCGACTTGCGGATCTCCGCCTTGCGCTCCTCGGGCAGGCCCGCCGTCATGTCGGTGTCGATGAAGCCGGGCGCCACCACGTTCGCGGTGATGTTGCGGGCGCCCAGCTCGCGGGTGATCGAGCGGGCCACGCCGACCAGGCCGGCCTTGCTGGCCGCGTAGTTGACCTGGCCCGCGCCGCCGGAGAGGCCGACCACCGAGGAGATGAAGATCATGCGGCCCCAGCGGCCGCGGAGCATCTTCGTCGAGGCCCGCTTGGCGACCCGGAACGAGCCGGTCAGGTTGGTGTCGAGGACGCGGGCGAACTGCTCCTCGGACATCCGCATGATCAGCGTGTCGTCGGTGATGCCGGCGTTCGCGACGAGCACCTCCACCGGGCCGAGTTCCGCCTCGATCGCGGTGAACGCGGCGTCGACCGACTCGGCGTCGGTCACGTCGCACCGCACGCCGAACAGGCCCTCGAGGGCTTCGCCGCTCCGGTACGTCACCGCCACCCGGTCGCCCTGCTTGGCGAACGCCTGCGCGATGGCCAGGCCGATCCCCCGGTTGCCGCCGGTCACCAGCACGGTTCGGGCCACGGATCCCCCTCTGCTCAGTGATCTCTCGGTCGGTCGGAGCCTAGGGGTTACCGACAGGTAAGCGCTAACCCGCGCAGGTCACAGCGCCGCTCCAACCGGGGTCCGCGGGACCGGCGGCCGCGCGCGCGACACCCACACCCCCGGGTGTACGATGATCGCGTTCGCGGGCCGGTCTGCGCCCGCGCCGGGCCCCGCCGACCGCAGGAGGTGATCGCTGTGCGAGATAGCGATCCTCCCAGTCGTGGCCGGGCCCACCGTCAGCCCCGCTGAGCCACGGCTCTGCCGACGCGGCTGACCCGCTTCCCGCCCTCCGCACCGCATTCGCTCTCCGGCGACCACGCCGGGGTGTGGCCTGCCGCGCGGCGGAGCACCCGGTCACGACTTCGTGCGCGTACGCCCCGACCCCCAACGGCCCGCACCGGGCCGCCCGTCGCCACGGAGCACACCCATGAGCCGTTACGTCGCCCCGCTGGGCTTCACCCTCGCCGCCGTCTGGGTGGCCGTCCTGTTCGTGCTGGTCGGCGGCGGTCACTGACCGCCGCCGGCCGGTTCCCGGCTCAGACCAGCCGGGACGTCCAGAGCAGACTCAGCCCGCCCGCGCACAGGGCCAGCAGCAGCGCGATCCCCGCGTACCACTGGGTGATCTCACGCGGCTCGGTGCGGTAGCCGATCGAGCTGCCCATGTCCTGGTAGACCTGCTTCAGCTCGCTGGCCGAAGCCGCCTCGTAGAAGAAGCCCTGCGTGGTCTCCGCGAGCTGGGACAGCGCGGTGCGGTCCACCGGCACCCGCTGGAGCTGCCCGCCGATGTCGACCTGCCCGGAGTCGGTGCCGAACGCGATGGTGGACACCGGCACGTTCGCCGCCTGCGCCGCCGCCGCGGCCTCCTCCACCGACCGGCCCGACGTGCGGTAGCCGTCGGAGAGCAGCACGATCCGGGCCGGCGGGATGCCGGCGGCGCCGTCGGCCGGCACCGAGCGGATCGCCTCCAGGCAGGTGAAGACCGCCTCGCCGGTGGCGGTTGCCTCGGCCAGCACCAGCCCGTCGATGGCGGTGGTGACGGCGGCCCGGTCCTTCGTCGGTGGCACCAGCACGTTCGCCGACTTCGCGAACGAGACGAGCCCCAGGTTGTAGCTCTGCGGCAGCTCGCCGACGAACTGCTTGGCCGCCTCCTGCGCCGCCTCCAGGCGGTTCGGTGACACGTCGTCGGCCTGCATCGACAGCGACACGTCGATGGCGAGCATCACGGTGGCCCGCTCCAGCGGCTCCCGGGTGTCGATCGCCGGACGGGCCAGCCCGGTCGCCAGCACCAGCAGGCAGAGCAGGAACGCGGTGGCCGCCACGTGCCGCCGCCAGCCCAGTCCCTTGGGCGCGACGGTACGCAGCAGGTCGACGTTTGTGAACCGCAGGGCGTACTGCCGGCGGTGCAGTTGCCGCCAGACGTACGCGGCGGCGAGGGCGAGCACCGGCAGCACGGCGAGCAGCCACCACGGTTGCAGAAAACGGATCATCGAGTCGTCCCTCTGGTGCGGGCGTGCCGCTGCGCGGCGACGAAACGCACCATGTCCAGCAGCCAGTCTCGGTCGGTACGCAGGCGCAGGTGGGCCGCGCCCGCGGCACGCAGTTCGGCGGCGATCGCCCCGCGCTGGGCGGCCGCCGCCTCGGCGTACCGGCGGCGCAGGCCCGGGTCGGCGGTCTGCACCTCGTGCAGCTCCCCGCTCTCCGGGTCGACCACCGGCAGCACCCCCACGTCGGGCAGTTCCAGTTCCCGCGGATCGACCACCTCGACGGCCAGCACGTCGTGGCGGACCCGCAGCTTACGCAGCGGACGGCCCCACTGCTGCGGCGGCGCGAGGAAGTCGGAGATCACCACCGCGACGCCGCGCCGCCGGGGCGGCCGGTTGAGCATGTCGACGAGCGCGCCGAGGTCGCTGCGGCCGGGCCGGATCTCGGCTCCGGCGACCGCCCGCAGCAGCCCCTGGGCCTCCTTGCGGCCGGAGCGGGCGGGCAGCCGCAGCATCGTGCCCGGCCCGCCGGTGCCGACCACCGCCCCGATCCGGTTGCCGCCCCGCACGGTGAGGTGGGCCAGCGCGGCGACGGCGGCCACCGCCACGTCCCGCTTGAGCCACCGTCCGCTGCCGAAGTCCAGGCTGGCCGACATGTCCACCGCCAGCCACGTCTCCAGCTCGCGGTCGGCCACCGTACGCCGAACGTGCGGCATGGTGGTGCGGGCGGTGACCGGCCAGTCCATCCGGCGCACGTCGTCGCCGGGCCGGTACTCCCGGGACTCCCCCGCCTCGCTGCCCGGTCCGGGCAGCAGCCCGGCGTAGTCGCCCTGGAGCAGGCCGTCCAGCTTGCGGGTCACCATGAGCTGGAGCCGGGCCAGCACGGCCCCCGAGCGGTCGCCGGCGGCGCTCAGCGGGGTGGGCGAGGTCACGGCCGCTGCCCGGGCCACCCGTTGTGCGGCACGGCCGGCGGCGGTGGTGTGGCCTGCTGGCGGGGCGCGACGGCGGGCAGCGGGATGGTCGACATCACCCGGTGCACGATGTGGTCGGCCGGCACGTCGTCGGCGAGCGCGTCGTAGCTGAGCACCAGCCGGTGGCGCAGGATGTCCGGCGCGATGTCCTGCACGTCCTGCGGCAACGCGTAGTCCCGGCCGCGCAGCAGCGCCAGCGCGCGGGTGGCCCGGACCAGGCCGAGCGAGGCGCGCGGGCTGGCGCCGTACTGGATGAGCTGGGCCACGTCGGGCATGCCGTGCTCGGCCGGCGCCCGGGTGGCGAGCACCAGCCGCACCGCGTAGTCGACCAGCGCGTTGTGCACGAACACCTGGTCGGCCTTGTGCTGGAGGGCGACCAGGTCCGGGGTGTCGAACACCCGGGCCGGCTCGGGCGGCGTCACGCCCATCCGGTAGACGATCTCGCGCTCCTCGGCATCGGTCGGGTAGCCCACGACGATCTTCATGAGGAACCGGTCCCGCTGTGCCTCCGGCAGCGGGTAGACACCCTCCTGCTCGATCGGGTTCTGGGTGGCCATGACCAGGAACGGGTCCGGCACCCGGTGGCTCTCGCCGCCGATGGAGACCTGCCGCTCGCTCATCACCTCCAGCAGCGCCGACTGCACCTTGGCCGGCGCGCGGTTGATCTCGTCGGCGAGCAGGAAGTTGACGAAGACCGGGCCCAGCTCGACGTCGAACTTCTCGCTGGACTGCCGGTAGATCCGGGTGCCCATGATGTCGGCGGGCACCAGGTCGGGGGTGAACTGGACCCGGGCGAACGAGCCGCCGACGACCCGCGCCAGGGTCTCCACGGCGAGTGTCTTCGCCACCCCCGGCACGCCCTCCAGCAGGCAGTGGCCCCGCGCCAGCAGCGCGACGAACATCCGCTCGACCATCCGGTCCTGGCCGACGATCACCCGCTTGGTCTCGAACAGGGCCCGCTCCAGCAGCGTGGCGTCCTGGGCCGGGGTGGTGCCCGCCGGGGGCGGCGCGTCCGGCGCCGCCTCGGTCGGGTTCGGCACGTCGGGTGTGGTCGGCTGGGCCACCGGTCCTCCACAGCAGGGTCGTCGTCGCGGCGTGGTGCGTACCAAGACTGTCATGCCTCCCTGAGAGCCGAGGGTGGGAGAGGCACGATTTTCGCCGCGCCGTCCGGCCACGCCGTCCCGGCGTGCGGAAAACGCTGAACACGGGTGGACAACGAGGGGTCCGCAGTGTGTACGATTCACCCCGTCGCCGGGCGGCTCCCCCCGTGGCCGCCCGGCGCTAAAACTCCCGGCGTGCGGCCTCTAGACTCGCCCCGGTGACGACTCCCACCAGCCCGGACGAAACGCTGATCTGCTCGGCGCGGGGATGTCGCGCACCCGCCGCGTACCAGCTCCGCTGGCACAACCCCCGCCTGCACGCGCCGGACCGGCGCAAGACGTGGCTGGCCTGCCCGGAGCACCGGGGGTCCCTCGGCGACTTCCTCGACGCACGCGGCTTCCTCCGCGAGGTGGTCCCGCTGCCCTGATCGCCTACGCTCGAAGCGTGAGCGAGCAGATGATCCGAGCCCGTACCGGCGGCGAACACGGCAGGTCTCCCCGATGAGCGGTGACGGTCCCGCCGGCCCGCCGCCCGCCTCGCGCAGCGCGCTGGAGCCCTGGCCGGACACGGTCCGCTGGCAGCCGATCTCCCGCGACCTGATCTGGGTGGAGCTGATCCGGCTCGGCATCGGGCTGGCGGTGACGCTCGTGGTGCTCGGCGCCGCCTGGGCGCTGGCCGGGCACTGGCTGCTCGGCGCCGCCGTGGGCGGAGCGCTGCTGCTGGGCGTCTGGCGGTCCGTCACCATCGTGCGCGCGGTCCGCGCCTGGGGGTACGCCGAGCGCGACGACGATCTGCTCGTGCGGCACGGCCTGCTGGTGCGGCGGCTGTCCATCGTGCCGTACTCCCGGATGCAGTTCGTCGATGTGAGCGCCGGTCCGCTGGAGCGCGCCTTCGACCTCGCCACAGTGCAATTGCATACGGCGGCGGCCGCGAGCGACGCCCGGGTGCCCGGTCTGCGCCCGGCCGAGGCGTCCCGGCTGCGCGACCGGCTGACCGCGCTGGGCGAGGACCGGGCGGAGGGCCTGTGAGCGACCGGAGCGAGCCCGGCGCCCCGCCGCCCCCCGACGGCCGGTCCGAGCCGACGCCCGGCCCGCCCGCGCCGGGCCACGGTCCGCCCGCCGCGCCGCCCGCCCCTGGGCCGCCCGGATACGGACCGCCGCAGCCCGGCTACGGGCCACCACCCGGCTACGGGCCGCCCGGCTCGGCGGCACCCGGTCACGGGCCGTCGCCCGGCCCCGATCCGGCGGCGCCCGGGCCGTGGCCCGTGCCACTGCCGCCGTACCCGGGACTGTGGGGTCCGGCCGCCGGACCTGTCGGTGGCGAGGAGCCCCGGCAGCGGCTGCATCCGCTCAGCCCGGCGCTGCACGGCGCGAAGTCGCTTGTCGTGGTGATCGCCGGGCTCTCCTGGTCGACGCTGTCGCGGGTCGGGTTCGGCTGGTTCGCGGTGCTGGTCACGGTCTTCGTCCTCGGCGCCACGGTGCTGTCCGTGGTGAGCTGGTGGAACACCGGCTACCACCTGGTGGGCCGCGAACTGCGGGTCCACGAAGGGCTGCTGTGGCGGCGTACCCGGGCCATCCCGCTGGAGCGGTTGCAGGCGGTGGAGGTGGTCCGGCCCCTGCTGGCCCAGCTCACCGGCCTGGCCGAGCTGCGGCTGGAGGTGGTCGGCGGGGGCAAGACCGAGGCGCCGCTGGCCTACCTCAGCGTGGCCGAGGCCACCGCGCTGCGGCAGCGGCTGCTCGCGGTCGCCGGTCGCTCAGGTCCGGCGCCCGCACCGGCTGCCGAACCCGGCCTCCCGGCCGTGCCCGCGCCGGAGGGGCGCCGGCTGCACACCGTCCGCAACCAGGACCTGCTGGTCAGCCAGCTGCTCACGCCGCAGGCGTTCCTGCTGCCGCTGGGCCTGGTCTTCGTCGGCGCGCAGTTCCTCTCCGAGGACTCGTGGTCGTTCATCGCGGTGGCGAGCACGCTCACCGCGATGGCCGGCGTGGTGCTGCAACCGATCCGCCGGGTGCTCGACGACTGGAGCTTCCGGCTCGACCGGGACGACGGCACGCTGCGCGTGCACAACGGGCTGCTGGAGACGCGGGTGCAGACCGTGCCGCTGCACCGGGTGCAGACCGTACGGGCGACCTGGCCGCTGCTCTGGCGGATGAAGGGATGGCTGCGGCTGCGGCTGGAGGTGGCCGGTTACTCGGCCGGTGAGCCGGACGACCGCAACCGCCCGGACCGCCTGCTGCCGGTCGGCGACGCGGACACCGGCGCGCGGGTCGTGGCGGAGGTGCTGCCCGGCGTCCGGCTGGACGCGCTGCCCGCCACGCCGCCGCCGGCACGGGCCCGGTGGCTGCGCCCGCTGAGCCGCAAGGTGGTCGGCGCCGGCCTCGACGATCGGGTGTTCGTGGCCCGCTCCGGGCTGCTGACCCGCCGGTTGACGCTGGTGCCGTACGCCCGGATCCAGAGCGTGCGCGTCACCCGGGGTCCGGTGCAGCGGCTGCTGCGGCTGGCCACGGTGCACGCGGACACCGCCGGTGGGGCCGGGGCCGCGGCCGTCGACAGGGACCTGGCCGACGCGTGGGCGCTGGCCGCGGAGCTGACCGAGCGCTCGCGGGCCGCCCGCCGTACCGACCGCTGACCCGCCGGGCCTACCGGCGCTCGGCGGGCACCGCGTCCCGGTCGTCGGCGGCCCGGTCCGGGGTGTCGGTGGTGTCGCCGACGGCGGGCGGCTCGCCGGCGGCGACGGCGGGCTCGCCGGCACGCCGGGCCCGCCGCGCCGCCCACCAGCGCTCGGCCAGGCCGACCACCAGGAACGTCATGCCGACGTACGCCCAGCCGACCAGCACGTCGATCAGGTAGTGCTCACCGCTGTACATCAGCGTGAACGTCATGGCCAGCGGATACGCCAGCATCAGCGGCCACCAGCGCTTGCGCACCGAGCGCATGAAGAACAGCACCACGAACAGCGCGAACGCGGTGTGCAGCGACGGCATTGCGGCGACCGGGTTGGAGGCGATCTGCCCGGCGTTGAGCAGGTTGCCCGCGCCGTGCATGCCGATCTCCTTCCAGCCCCGGGTGGAGATCCGCGCGACCTCGGTGAGCAGGCCGTTCTGGGCCGCCCACCACGGCGGCGCGGCCGGGTAGGCGAAGTAGGTGACCAGCCCGGCCGCGCACAGGAAGCCCCAGCGGGACATGTACGCGATCCAGCGCCGCCGGTTGCGCATCCACAGCACCGCCGCGGCGGCGAACGTCGCCACGAAGTGCGAGAAGTAGATCCAGCTCACCAGCACGTCCCACCAGCGCACCTCGGCCGGGTCGTACAGCCGCTCCTGGAGCCAGATCGTCGGCACCTCGCCGCCGGTGAGCCATCCGGTGAGGAACCGGTCGGCGACGATCAGTTCCATGGCGTGCGGGGTGGCGCCGTTGTCGGCGAACCCACGGGACAGGTTGTACGCGGCGAGCAGCAGCACCACCGGGATCCAGTCCCGGGCGAAGCGCAGGTGGCTGCGCCACGGGCGGTCCGAGTTCCAGGCGATGGTGCCGGCCCAGATCCACAGGAACGCGTACGCCGGGTCGGTGGGCAGGCCGATGGCGAGCCAGGCGGCGACGAACGCGACGCCCCAGATGGTCATCGCGATCACACGGCGACGCCCGCCGTCGGGCGATTCGGTGGTCGCGTCGGGGGCGGGGGTCGGAGATTGTGTCTGCTCGGCCATCGCGGACAAGGTTAACGGCGGGCGACGGGCGGGCCTGCGGGCGGGCGGGAACGACGCGGGGGCGGCGGCTCGGACGCCGGACGGACCCGGGCCGGCTGCACTAGGCTCGGCCGCATGCAGGAGCAGCCGGAGCCGCCCTTCGCGCCGGGCCTGACCGCCCGGGTCGAGCTCACAGTGACCGACGCCGACACCGCGCAGGCGGTCGGCTCCGGGGACGTGCCGGTGCTCGGCACCCCACGGGTGCTGGCGCTGGCCGAGGCGGCCACGGTGGCCGCCACCGCGACCCGGATGCCGCCGGGGTCCACCACCGTCGGCGTACGGGTCGAGCTGGAGCACCGCGCGGCCACCCCGGTCGGGCGTACCGTTTCCGCCCACGCCGAGCTGGTGAAGGTCGACGGGAAGCGACTCGTCTTCGACGTGACTGTCACCGACGGGCCCACTGTGGCGGCGCGGGGCCGGGTCGAGCGGGCGCTCGTCGACCGGCAGCGCTTCGTCGAGCGGGCTCTCGGCCCGTCATGACCGCCGGGTTCACCGAGGTCGCCACCGGGGTGTACGTGAGACGCGAGCCGGTGCTCGCGGTGAACGTGGTGCTGGTGGCCGGTGACGGCGCGGCGCTGCTGGTGGACACGCTCTCCACCGCCGCGCAGGCCGGGGAGCTGGCGGAGGCGGCGCGGGCGGTGACGCCTCACCCGTGGACGATCGTCAACACGCACCACCACTTCGACCACTGCTTCGGCAACGCCACGCTGGCCGGGCCGGACACCGCGATCTACGCGCACGCCCAGGCCGCGGCGGCGCTGCGGGACCGCCCCGAGGCGGTGCGCCGGGCCGCGTACGAGGAGATGCGCGCCGGGCATCCGGCGCTGGCCGAGGAGCTGGCGCGGACCGAGCTGCGGGCGCCGACGCGCGAGGTGGTCTCCGAGACGGTGCTCGACGTGGGCGGCCGGCGGGTGGTGCTGCGCCATCCCGGGCACGGGCACACCGACGCCGATCTGGTGGTGCACGTGCCGGACGCGGACGTGCTCGTCGCTGGCGACCTGGTGGAGCAGAGCGGGCCACCGGCGTTCGAGGAGTCGTACCCCCTGAAGTGGCCGGACGCGCTGGCCGACCTGCTGCGGCTGACCACGCCCGCGACGGTGGTGGTGCCCGGCCACGGCGAGCCGGTCGGCGCGGACTTCGTCCGCGAGCAGCACGCGCAGCTCGCGCGGCAGGCGTGGCTGATCCGCGCCGGGCACACCGGCGGCGCGCCGCCGGAGCGGGTGGCGGCCGAGTCGCCGTTCGGCGCCCGGCCGGGCCTGATCGCGGCCCGGCGCGGCTACGCGGAGCTGGACGGCACGGCCTGACCGGCGGCGGAGGCCGAAGTCAGCCGGCGTCGGCCAGGATCTCGCGGAGACGGTTGCGGCACTCGGCGACGAACGCCGGGAACGTGTGCCAGTAGTAGGAGACGCCGCTGGCCGCCACGCCGAGCGCCCAGGCGCGGGCCCGCGCCCAGGTCACGTCGTCCACGCCGAGCGCCTCGCGGTAGGCGTGCCGGGCGGGTGGCGGGAGGTCCCAGATCGGCGCGTGTTCGGCGTCGGGGTGCCCGACGGCGAGGCCGCCGAAGTCGATGACCGCCCGCAGCCGGCCGTCGCGCACCAGCAGGTTGGTGGGCTTGAGGTCGCCGTGCAGCCAGACGTGCGGCCCGGCGGGTTCGGGCAGGGTGAGGGCCTCGCGCCACAGCCGCTGGAGCGTGCCGACGTCCGCCTCCTCCCCGATCAGGGTCCGGCAGTCGTCGAGCGCCGGGGAGATCCAGGTGTCGCAGGGACGCAGGCTGCCGCCGCGGTATCCACCCAGCGGGCCCGCCCGGGTCGCGCCGAGCAGGTCGGCCGCGTGCAGGTGCCGGACGAACATCGCCAGGTCGGTGCCGAGGGCGGTCCAGTCCCCGACGGTGCCGGGCCGGACCTCGTCGCCCGGTATCCACCGCAGCACCGACCAGGGCAGCGGGAAGGCGGCGCCCGGCGTGCCCGCGTACAGCGGTTCGGGCACGCGCACCGGCAGCAGCGGCGCGAGCCGGGGCAGCCACCGCTGTTCCTTGCGCAGGGCAGTGGAATTCTCCGCCGTACGGGGCAGCCGGACCAGCAGGTCGGTGCCGAGGCGGTACATCGTGTTGTCGGTCCCGCCACCGGCGGGCGTCACCGGCAGGGCGGCCCACTCGGGGCGCTGCTCGGTCAGCAGCGCGCGGACCACGCCCTCGTCCACCGGTATCTCGTCCTGGTGCAGCACCCCGCGATCATGTGCCGAGGGGCGGTACGGCGGCCACCGGGTTTCCCGCCGCGGGTTCGGACCCCTCGGGCCGGACGGGTCCGGCGAGCGCGTCGCGCAGCGCGTCGAGGTGCGGGGCGGCGGCCAGGATCGCCGCCCGCGCCGGCGGGTCCAGCGCGTCCAGGGCGGCGGCGAGCAGCGCCGCGCGGTGGGTCGCGTAGTGGGCGATCCGCGCCCGGGCGGCGTCGGTGGTGCGCAGCCGGACCACCCGGCGGTCGGCGGGGTCACGGTCGCGAGCCAGCAGCCCGGCGTCGGTGAGGTCGCGGACCAGCGTGCTCACCGTGTTGGGCGCGGTGCCGAGACGCCGGGCCACCTCCTTGCCGCTGATCCCCGGCGTCTGGTGGACCAGCAGGAGCACCTCCACCTGAGCCTCGGGCAGCGGGTCCCGCCCGGCGCGCGCCATGGCTCGGCGGCGCAGGAGCCGGTGCACCTCGCCCAGCGCCGCGCCGAACCGCGCCACCTGCTCGTTCGTCGCCACGGAGTCACCCGCCTCACATCGCAATAGTTCTGACTACAGAGGTAAGGTACCCCGAAGCACCGGATCAGGGGGTACCCACTCGTGAGCAACGCCGCGCCCGCCGCCGCGCGCCCGACCGATCGCACCACCGCGTCCACCGCACCCACCGGCGGCGTGACGCTGCTGCTCCTGCTCGGCGGGCTCACCGCGGTCGGCCCGCTGTCGCTGGACATGTACCTGCCGGCGTTCCCGGCCATGACCCGCGACCTCGGCGCCGACCAGGCCGGCATCCAACTCTCGCTCACCACCTACCTGATCGGCCTGGCGTTCGGCCAGCTCGTCACCGGACCGCTGAGCGACCGCTGGGGGCGCCGCCTCCCGGTGCTGGTGGGCCTGGTCGCGTACACGGTGCTGACGCTGGCGTGCGCCGCGGCGCCGAACGCCCCGCTGCTCGCCGTCGCCCGGTTCGCCCAGGGTATGGCCGGCGGCATGGGTGTGGTGGTCGCCCGCGCGGTGGTCCGCGACCTCTACGCGGGCCGCGCCGCCGCGAAGTACTTCTCCCGGCTCATCCTGGTCTTCGGCGTGGCGCCGGTGGCGGCACCGGGCGCGGGCAGCCTCGTGCTGCGGTTCGGCTCGTGGCGGGCCGTCTTCCTGGTCCTGGCCGTCATCGGGGCGATGCTCGCGGTCGCGGCCGCGCTGCGCCTGCCGGAGACGCTGCCGGCCGAGCGGCGCAGCACCGGCGGCCTCGGGGGCACCCTCCGGACCATGCGGTCGCTGCTCGCCGACCGGGTCTACCTCGGGTACGCGCTGACACAGGGTTTCGCGTTCGCCGGGCTGTTCGCGTACATCTCGGGGTCGTCCTTCGTGTTCCAGGACGTCTTCGGTGTCTCCATGATGGTGTACAGCGTGATCTTCGGGGTCAACGCGCTCGCCCTGGTGGCCCTCGGGCAGGCAAACGCCCGGCTGCTCGACCGGTTCTCCCCGCGCCGGCTGCTGGTCACCATGCTCGTGGTAGGCCTGGTGGCGGCGGCCGGCGTGCTGACCGGCGCGCTGGCCGGGAGCCTGGTCGTGACGGCGGTGCCGCTGTTCGTCTTCGTCGGCTCGATCGGCATGGTGATGCCGAACAGCACCGCGCTGGCGCTGGACGCGCACGCCCGGCACGCGGGCACCGCCGCCGCGCTGATGGGCGGCATCCAGTCGGTGGTGGGCGCGCTGGCCGCCCCGCTGGTCGGGCTGGGCGGCGAGGGCAGCGCGCTGCCGATGGCAGTGGTCCTGGCCGGCGGGTCGCTGCTGTCCCTGACCGCCGTCCTGACGATGACCCGCCGGCGCGCCTGACCCCGGCGGGTTCACGGGAAGCGGGCGGACACCCGCGCGCGGGTGGGCATGGCGGTGGCGCCGCCCGGTGACTCGCACACCACAGCCGCCACCCGCAGCGCGAACGCGACCCGCTCCCGCCACCCGGCCGGGTCGGCCGGGTCACCGGCGACCAGCAGGTCGGCGATCAGCGCGCCCATCACCGAGTCGCCCGCGCCCGTCGCGTCCACCGCGTCCACCTTCGGGGCGGGGACGCGTACCACGTCGTCGGCGGCGGCGACCAGGGCACCGTCCGCGCCGAGCGTGACCACGACCGTGCCCGCGCCCAGTTCCCGCAGGTACGCGGCGACGCCCTCGACCGGCTCGTCCGGGTAGAGCAGCCGCGCGTCGGCGCTGCTGAGCTTGACCAGGTGCGCGGCGGAGGCGAACTCGGCGACGACCGCCCGCAGCCCGTCCAGCGCGCCCGGTGCGGTGAGCAGGCGGGGCCGCACGTTGGGGTCGAACACCCGCAACCCGCCCGCGATCGACCAGGCGCGGCGGGCGGCGGCCAGCACCGGCGGGTCGAGCAGCACGATCGAGCCGCAGTAGAGCACGTCCGCGCCCTCGACCAGCGCCACGTCCAGGTCGTCCGGGCCGAGCAGCGCGTACGAGCGGGGTTCGCCGTAGAAGCGGAAATCCGGCTCGGGCCCGGCGAACGTGGCCACCGCCAGCGCGGTCGGAGCCGGCACCGCGACCGTCCCGCTCACGTCCACACCGGCGTCGGTGAGGAAGGCGCGGATCCGTCCGGCCAGCGCGTCGTCGCCGAGCGACCCGACGAACCGCGCGTCCCCGCCGAGCCGGGCGACCGCCACCGCGACGTTCAGTGGACCGCCGCCGATCGCCTGCCGGTAGACGGGTTCTCCGTCGTGCTCGGCGTCGAGCAGGTCCACCAGCGCCTCGCCGAGCACCACCGCGTACCCCATCCTGGCTCCTCTCATCGTCTCCCCCGATCCTGGCGCATGCCGGCGCCACGCCGCGCCGGGACCCGGGCATCGAGCAGCGCCTATTGCGGGCGGGGAGCGGACGTGGTGGGATGGCGGTGCCGGGTAACGACGCGGGGGCTGCCGCGTCACCGGCCGCCGGGTCGAGCCGACGCGAGGGCATCCACGCGGTCCGTGGGCAACGGATCGCAGACGGTGCGCGCCCGCCGACGGCCCCGGCCGCGCAGGCGCGGGCACCGCGATCGCCGCATCCGCTCGTCCCAGCGGAGCGGGCCGAACCAGGCCACGCTCCGCGAGTCAGGAGATCCCCGTGCACCGATCCCGTACGGCCGCGTTGCTCACCGCGGCCGCCACCCTGGCCCTGGGCGCGTTCGCCCTGGCCACCAACTCCGGACCGGCGGCCGCGCACGGCGCGGCCATGACGCCGGGCGCCCGCACCTACCTGTGCTGGAAGGACGGCCTCACCGGAACCGGTGAGATCCGGCCGAACAACCCCGCCTGCTCGTCGGCGGTGGCCGCGAACGGGGCGAACTCGCTGTACAACTGGTTCAGCGTGCTGCGCTCCGACGCCGGCGGGCGGACCGTCGGGTTCATCCCCGACGGCAAGCTCTGCAGCGGCGGCAACCCCAACTTCAGCGGGTACGACGCGGCGCGCAACGACTGGCCGATCACCCACCTGACGGCGGGCCGGTCGATGGAGTTCCGGTACAGCAACTGGGCCCACCACCCGGGCACGTTCTACTTCTACGTGACGAAGGACAGCTGGAGCCCGAACCGCCCGCTGGCCTGGAGCGATCTGGAGGAGCAGCCGTTCCTGCAGGTGACCAACCCGCCGCAGCGCGGCGCGGTCGGCACCAACGACGGTCACTACTACTTCACCGGCAACCTGCCGTCGAACAAGAGCGGCCGGCACATCATCTACTCGCGCTGGGTCCGCTCGGACAGCCAGGAGAACTTCTTCGGCTGCTCGGACGTGACGTTCGACGGCGGTAACGGCGAGGTGACCGGGATCGGCTCGGGCGGCAGCACCCCCCCGACGACCGCGCCGCCGACCACCGCGCCGCCGACGACCGCTCCCCCGACGACCGCGCCGCCGACCTCACCTCCGCCGGTGACGACCAGCCCGACGATGCCGGCCGGCTCCTGCATGGCGGTGTACAAGGTGGTCACCGCCTGGGGTGGCGGCTTCCAGGGCGAAGTGACGATCATGAACCACAGCACCCGGACCTACTCCGGGTGGACCGCGAACTGGACCTGGCCCAGCGGCCAGACCATCAACCAGGTGTGGAACGGCACGTTGAGCGGCAGCGGGGCGTCGGTCAGCGTCTCCAACGCCGCCTACAACGGCAGCGTCCCGCCGGAGGGCACCACCACGTTCGGCTTCACGGCGAACTTCTCCGGCACCAACTCCCTGCCGACGGTCACCTGCACCGGTCGCTGATCCCGTAACGGGAAGGGCCCCCGGGGAACACCCCGGGGGCCCTTCCTCATCACGCTCGGGTCAGCGGACCATGCTGCCGACGACCGGCTTGGTGAGCAGCGCGGACTGGTTGCGCTGGATGCCCGGGTCGAGCGTCTTGGCCACGAAGATGGCGTGCCAGATGCAGAAGATCAGCACGGTCCACACCTTGCGGGAGTGGTCGGCCTCCTCCCGTTTGTGCTCCTCCAGCAGGCGCATCGCGTACGACAGGTCGATCAGGTCACCGGCGCCCGAGGTGGACAGCACGTGCCGCGCCCACTCGTACATCTCGCCGCGCAGCCAGACCCGGGTCGGGGTCGGGAAGCCCAGCTTCTTGCGGTTGACGATGGCCGGCGGCACCACGCCCTGCAGCGCCTGGCGCATAGCGTACTTGGTGGCCTCGGAGCGGGGCGGCAGCTTCAGGTCGACCGGGATGCCGGCGGCGACGTTGAAGACCTCCCGGTCCAGGAACGGCACCCGCACCTCGAGCGAGTGCGCCATCGAGATCCGGTCGGCCTTGACCAGGATGTCACCGCGCAGCCAGGTGTAGAGGTCGACGTACTGCATCTTGGTGACGTCGTCCAGTTCGGTGCACTCGGCGTAGATCGGCGCGGTCACGTCGGTGTAGCGCACCGAGGGGTCGTAGCGGCGCAGCAGGTGCTGCTTCTCCTCCTCGGTGAACATCCGGGCGTTGCCGTAGTAGCGCTCCTCGATCGGGGTGGTGCCGCGTTCCAGGAAGCTCTTACCCTTCACTCCCTGCGGGATCGCCTTGGAGACCGCGCGCAGGCCCTTCTGCACGCCGTCGGGCAGGCTGTTCACCGCGTTGAGCGACAGCGGCTCCCGGTAGATGGTGTAGCCGCCGAAGAACTCGTCCGCGCCCTCGCCGGAGAGCACCACTGTGACGTGCTCGGCGGCCTTCTTCGCCACGAAGTAGAGCGGCACCAGCGCCGGGTCGGCCACCGGGTCGTCCAGGTGCCAGACGATCTTCGGCAGCGCGTCGATCATGTCCTGCGGCCCGATCTTGGTCGGGATGGTGGTCACGTCGAGGTGCCGGGCCGAGTCCTGGGCCACGTCGATCTCGGAGTAGCCGGGAACGTCGTAGCCGACGGTGAAGGTGAGGATGTTCGGGTTGAACTCGCGGGCCAGCGCCACCACGGCGGTGGAGTCGATGCCGCTGGACAGGAACGAGCCGACCGGCACGTCCGAGCGCATGTGCATCCGGACGCTCTCCCGCAGCGTCTCCCGGATGTCGTGGTAGA
The DNA here is from genome assembly GCF_043197215.1 of Micromonospora sp. NPDC049203. NCBI lineage: Bacteria > Bacillati > Actinomycetota > Actinomycetes > Micromonosporales > Micromonosporaceae > Micromonospora > Micromonospora sp. NPDC049203. Next base: position 763,079 of record NZ_JBICSV010000002.1, read on the forward strand.
GCCGCTGCTCGTCGGAGACCGGGGCCGGGCGGAACACCGGCCGGTACCAGCGGCGCACCTCGATCCGGCCACCAGGGGTCCAGGTCAGGTACTCCCCCGAGCCGATCCGGCTGATCCCCTTGTGCAGCGTGCCCGGCTCGGGCACGTACTGCAGGGTCAGGTAGTGGCTCAGGTTGGCGGTGTCGATGCCCGCGTCGCCCTGGTACGCCGAGTGCGCGAACGGCAGCAGGGCCTTCTTCTCCGAGGCGAGGTAGAGGCCGTCCTGGGTCTCCAGGTAGTGCAGCGGCTTGATGCCGAAGTAGTCCCGCGCGCCGAAGGCCCGCCGCTCCTGCCGGTCCCAGATCACGAACGCGAACATGCCGCGCAGCTTGGTGAGCACCTGCTCACCCCAGTAGTGGTAGCCGGCGACGATCACCTCGCCGTCGCCGTTCGTGGCGAACTGGGCGCCGTAGTCGCGGATCAGCTCCTCGCGCAGCTCGATGTAGTTGTAGATCTCGCCGTTGAAGGTGAGCAGGTAACGCCCGCCCGCGTAGGGCAGGGGCTCGTGGCTCAGCGCCACGTCGATGATCGCCAGGCGCTTGTGCGCGAACACACCGTCCGCGTACCGGCCGGAGGCGTCGCCGACCACCTCGACCCCTGTCTCGTCCGGGCCACGGTGGTGCAGGCACTCCAGTGCGCCGGCGATGTGGTCGCGGTGGGCGGCGGCGTCGCCGCGCGCGCTGAAGAAGGCCAGGAGTCCGCACATGGCCGCCATCTTTCCACGCGCCGGAAGCCGTCGTCGCGGCACCGCAGGCACCTACCGCTGTCGTGCGCGCGGTACCGTCGGGACCAGCGATGAGGCTCAGGGAGGGCGGATCATGGCCGAGGAGCGGACCCGGCAGGGCAAACCGGCGGACGGCACGGAGTCGCACGACCCGGATTTCCCGGAGGCGTTCCTGTCGTTCATGCGCCAGGGCTGGCGGGACACCGAGCTGCCGGTCACCCCGCGTCCGGAGGTGCCCAACCACGCCAAGCGGCGGGCCGCGCTGGCCGAGGCCTTCCCGGGCGAGACGCTCGTCATCCCCACCGGCAACGAGAAGGTACGCGCCAACGACACCGACCACCGGTTCCGGCCGGGCAGCGACTTCGCGTACCTGACCGGCGACCTGGAGCCGGACAGCGTCCTCGTGCTGCGGCCGGGCGGCGAGTCCACCCTGTTCATGCGGCCCCGGTCGTCCCGGGCGACCGACGAGTTCTTCCGCAGCCGCCACGGCGAGCTGTGGGTGGGCCGCCGGCCGACGCTGCGGGAGAAGTCCACCGAGCTGGGCCTGCCGACGGCCGACCTGAGCGAGCTGGACGCGGCGCTGGCCGAGCTGGCGCCGGGGCGTACCCGGGTGCTTCGCGGTTTCGACGCCCGGGTGGACGCGGCGGTGCGCCGGTACGACGGCGCGCGCGCCGAGGGGCAGCCCGGCCGCGACCGGGAGCTGGCGATCGCGATCGCCGAGCTGAAGCTGGTCAAGGACGAGTGGGAGATCGCGCAGCTCCAGGAGGCGTGCGACGCCACGGTGCGTGGCTTCGAGGACGTGGCGCGGGCGCTGCCGGCCGACCGGGGGGTCTCCGAGCGTCTGCTGGAGGGCGTCTTCGCGCTGCGCGCCCGGCACGACGGCAACGACGTCGGCTACGGCTCGATCGTCGGGGCCGGCGAGCACGCCACGATCCTGCACTGGGTGCACAACCACGGCGCCACCCGTCCCGGTGACCTGCTGCTGATGGACATGGGCGTGGAGAACCGCAACCTCTACACCGCCGACGTCACCCGGGTGTTCCCGGTCGACGGCCGGTTCACGCCGTTGCAGCGTCAGGTGTACGACGCGGTGTACGCCGCGCAGCAGGCCGGCATCGAGATGTGCCGTCCCGGCGTGGCGTTCCGGGACGTGCACCTGGCCTCGATGCGGGTCCTCGCGGAGGCGCTGAAGGATCTCGGGCTGCTGCCGGTGAGCGTGGACGAGGCGATGGACCCGGCCTCCACCGTCTACCGGCGGTGGACGCTGCACGGCACCAGCCACATGCTCGGCATCGACGTGCACGACTGCGCCAACGCGCGCAAGGAGAACTACCGCGAGGGGCCGCTCGGCGAGGGGTACGTGCTCACCGTCGAGCCGGGCCTCTACTTCCAGCCGGAGGACGAGCTGGTCCCGGAGGAACTGCGGGGCATCGGCGTGCGGATCGAGGACGACATTCTGGTGACCGCCGACGGCCCGGTGAACCTGTCGGCCGGCCTGCCGCGCGCCTCCGCCGAGGTGGAGAACTGGCTGGCCGAGCAGCGTGAGGCGGGCCCCCGCCTGCCCGGCTGATCCCGCGGCCGCGATCTTCGTCGGGCCCCGTCACCGCGCCTCCATGGTCCGGTGACGGGGCCCGCCGCCGTCTGGGCCGTTGCGGTCCCGCACACGTGGTTGCTCACCGACCGCCATTAGTGGGAGGAATGCGGGCTTTTCTCGGATACGTCCTCTTCGCGAGGACCCTTCTCATACGGTGTCGATCAGAGGCTACAACCGGTTTGTAGCTGGTCGCCCGTCCTGGGGCGGTGCGACCCGTTTGGGAAGAACCGAAAGGGCTCTCATGTCGAACGACGTAACGACACCGGACGGCGGCGCTCCGATGGCGCCTCCGCCGCGGACGAGCAGGCGGCGGGCGCTCTGGGTCGCCACCGGCGTGGCCGGGCTGACCGGCGTCGTCGGGCTGGCGGCGCTCGGCGGTCTCGCCGCCCGCGACGACAAGTCCGGCACCGAGCCGGTGGCGGACAACCACGCCGCGGCGCCGCAGAGCGCCGGCGACGGCTCCCGCGCCGAGGGCGGCAAGGGCGACGACGGGTACGGCAAGGACGGCGAGGACCGTGGCCAGGAGGGCCGCGACCGTGGCGAGTGGGGCCCGGACAAGGGCGGCAAGGACGGCAAGGACGACCACGGCAAGACCCGCGAGGTCCCCTGCAAGGACGAAGCCCTGATCGACGCCCTCGAACTGGCCAACCGCGACCACGGCGGCACCATCAAGCTCGCCGAGAACTGCACCTACGAACTCGGCGTCAAGGACCGCAAGGTCGGCTCCGCCCTGCCCGAGATCAAGCAGGACGTCACCATCAAGGGCAACGGCTCCACCATCAAGCGCGACGCCGAAGACACCTTCCGCATCTTCCGCGTCACCGACGGCGGCGACCTCACCCTCAAGGACCTCACCATCAAGGGCGGCAACGCCAACGAGTTCAAGTACCCGGGACCGTCCGCGCCGAAGGCGGCCGACCCGGCCGAGCTGGACGCCAAGCGGGTCGAGGGTGACGGCGGCGCGCTCCTGGTCGAGCGCGGCGGCAGTGCTCACCTGCACGCCGTCAAGCTCGTCGGCAACAGCGCCGAAGGCGACGGCGGCGCCCTGGCCAACTACGGCCGCACCTGGCTCATGGACAGCAAGGTCGTCGACAACCACGCCCAGGGCGACGGCGGCGGCATCTACAACGAGGGCATCCTCAAGGTCGAGACCACCCACGTCGACGACAACACCGCGGGCGGCAACGGCGGCGGTATCGCCAATGGCGGCGGCGCGCACCACGACGGGCCGGTCGACCTGGCGTCGGCCGCGAAGGCCGGCAAGGGCGGACACGGCCGGCAGCACGCGGGCACCGTCGAGATCATCGGTGGGCACGAGGGCAAGGACGCCGCGTCCAGCACGTTGAGCCGCAACCGGGCCGGTCACAACGGTGGCGGCCTGTTCAGCAGCGGCGGCTGGGTCAGCGTCTCGTTCACCGCGATCACGGGCAACACGGCCTGCGACAACGGTGGCGGCGTGTACGCCGAGAGCACCGATCTGCTCCTGGAGCGGGTCCTCGTGGCCGGGAACCACGCCGACGGCAACGGCGGCGGCGTGGTGACGACCGGCGGGCGGGACTGGACGCCCACCGGGGCCGAGAAGGCCGACGGCGAGGCGAGCGCCACGATCTCCGAGAGCGCCATCGTGGACAACACGGCCGGCCGGTTCGGTGGCGGCATCTACAACGGCGAGTGGCTCATCAAGATCGAAGACGGCTTCCTCGCCCGCCCGTACGACAAGGACGACAACGCCACCCTCACCATCCGCGACACCGACATCAAGGGCAACACCGCCCTCAACGGCGGCGGCATCTTCAACAACAAGGCGAAGATCACCCTGACCAAGACCCTCGTCACCAAGAACACCGCCACCGACTCCAGCAAGCTCCACCGGGTAGCCGGCGGCGTCCTCAACAACGAAGGACGCGTCAAGCTCGACGACAAGTCCCTCATCAGCAACAACGACCCCACCAACTGCGCCAACACCGTCGAGGACTGCTTCAACTGAACCGCACCACCACATAACCGGAGAGCCCTCCTCGCGTCGTGTACGGCGTGAGGAGGGCTCCCACCCCGGCAGCCGACCGGCTGGCCGTGGTGTCCCCCGCCGGGGCGTCCGGACCACCCTGCGCCCACCCATCCCACCCGCACCCTTATGCGGGTTTTTTTCGTATATGGCCACGAGGCGAAGATGGTTCTCATACGGTCGTCTTCAGCAGCTACAACCGATTTGTAGCGAAGGCCGCCTCGCCAGGGCGAAGCGACCTTGTCAGGTACAAGGAGAGGGCAGAGAGCTCCGATGTCCAACTACCTTCGCAATAACAATGGCGCCACCAGCAAGACCATCTCCCCGCTCCGGCGTCGCCGGATGTGGCTCGCCACCGGCGTCGTGGGCCTGACCGGAGCGGTCAGCCTCGCCGGCGTGGCCTACGCGACCACCGGGGCCACCGGCCCGCACCGGCTCGCCGACGTGAAGTGGTCGACCACGCAGCAGCTCAGCGACGACGACCACGGCGACAAGGGCGGCAAGGACGAGTACGGCCGCGACGACTACGGCAAGGACGATCACGGCAAGGACGGCAAGGACCGTGGCCAGGAGGGCCGCGACCGTGGCGAGTGGGGCCCGGACAAGGGCGAATGGGGCCCGGACAAGGGCGGCAAGGACGGCAAGGACGACCACGGCAAGACCCGCGAGGTCCCCTGCAAGGACGAAGCCCTGATCGACGCCCTCGAACTGGCCAACCGCGACCACGGCGGCACCATCAAGCTCGCCGAGAACTGCACCTACGAACTCGGCGTCAAGGACCGCAAGGTCGGCTCCGCCCTGCCCGAGATCAAGCAGGACGTCACCATCAAGGGCAACGGCTCCACCATCAAGCGCGACGCCGAAGACACCTTCCGCATCTTCCGCGTCGCCGACGGCGGCGACCTCACCCTCAAGGACCTCACCATCAAGGGCGGCAACGCCAACGAGTTCAAGTACCCCGGCGGCGACCAGCCGCCGGCCGCCGCCCCGGCGGTAGCGGCCCCGGCCGCCGCCCCGGCTGTCGCGGCTCCGGCCGCGGCGACCACGGCCGCCACTGTCACGCCGGTCGCCGACGGCATGAACGGCGGCAAGGACGACGACAAGCGGGTCGAGGGTGACGGCGGCGCGCTGCTCGTCGAGCGCGGCGGCAGCGCCTACCTGGACAACGTCAAGCTCGCCGACAACAACGCCGAAGGCGACGGCGGCGCCCTGGCCAACTACGGCCGCACCTGGCTGAAGGACAGCAAGGTCGTCGACAACCACGCCCAGGGCGACGGCGGCGGCATCTACAACGAGGGCATCCTCAAGGTCGAGACCACCCACGTCGACGACAACACCGCGGGCGGCAACGGCGGCGGCGTCGCCAACGGCAGCGGCCTGTCCGGTGAGCACGGTCCGGGGGCCTCCGCCGCGCCGAAGGGTTACGACCCGAAGGCCAAGCACAACGAGGCCGGCATCGTCGAGATTTTCGGTTCCGACCACGGCAAGGACGGCGTCGAGTCGAGCCTGTCGGACAACCACGCCGGCAAGAACGGCGGCGGCCTGTTCAGCAGCGGCGGCACCGTCACCGTGTCCTTCACCGCCATCACTGGTAACACCGCCTGCGAGAACGGCGGCGGCGTCTACGCCGAGAGCACCGACCTGGACCTGGACAAGGTGCACGTCGCCAAGAACCACGCGGACGGCAACGGCGGCGGCGTGGTGGTCACCGGTGGCAAGCACTGGGGCTTCCCGAACAACAAGGAGCACGCCAGCGCCACGATCTCCGACAGCAAGATCGTCGACAACACGGCCAACCGGTTCGGTGGCGGCATCTACAACGGCGAGTGGCTCATCAAGATCGAAGACGGCTTCCTCGCCCGCCCGTACGACAAGGACGACAACGCCACCCTCACCATCCGCGACACCGACATCAAGGGCAACACCGCCCTCAACGGCGGCGGCATCTTCAACAACAAGGCGAAGATCACCCTGACCAAGACCCTCGTCACCAAGAACACCGCCACCGACTCCAGCAAGCTCCACCGGGTAGCCGGCGGCGTCCTCAACAACGAAGGACGCGTCAAGCTCGACGACAAGTCCCTCATCAGCAACAACGACCCCACCAACTGCGCCAACACCGTCGAGGACTGCTTCAACTGACCTGACGGTCCGGGGTATGCGACCGGCCCCCCGCCACTGTGACGTGGCGGGGGGCCGGTCGGCCGTACGGTCAGCTCTGGACGAACACCGCGACGCTGCGCGCGGGCACCGTGAACGTGCCGGCGCCCCTGTCGAACGACGCGGTACGCAGCGCCGGGTCGGCCGAGTTCCGCAGCACCGGGTGCAGCGCCACGTTCGCCCCACGCAGCCCGGTGACTGTCTGCTTCGCCGTCTCCGGGGTGGCGTTGAAGACGACTGTCACCGACTTCCACTTCCCGTTCAGTCCGCGCGCGTCGAGCGTCATGGTGAGCACGCCCGGCGTCTCCTTCGTGCCGGACAGCGGGAACGCCACCCGCTTCTGCACCTGCTCGGCGGTGTCGAGGCCGAACACCGGCGAGGACCGGCGGATGCGCAGCAACTCCGCGTACCGGGCGTCGGCCAGGTCGATCGCCGCGCAGTCCGGCACCAGCGACGGATCGGCCAGCAGCGGCTTCGCGTACGACCACTTGTCCTTGTTGTCGGCCTCCGGTGGCAGGCCGGCGCCGAACCCGTTGCCCTGGGCGCAGTCCCACCGGATCTGGTTGAACCAGTCACCGGAGTTGTACGAGTTGCGGTCCAGCGACTTCGAGCGCAACCGCTCCGAGCCGGTGGTGACGAACCCGGCGCCCTGCCCGAGCGCGGTGGTCGACAGCGCGAGCACCTGCATCCGGGCCCGGTCCTGCGCCGAGGTCCCCTGCGGCAGCTTGTACGCCAGCGCGTCGTACAGGATCTCGTTGTCGTGGGCGTCGACGTAGGTGACCGCCTCGCCCGGCGCGGCGGTGTACCCGGCCGGAGCGCCGTTGTAGTCGACCTGCGCGCCGGTGACCCGCTTGCCGGTGGAGTCGGTGAACCGGTAGCCGCGCAGGTTACCGGTCAGCCCCACCTTGATCAGGTCGTGCTGGTGCAGCAGCCGGGCCCGCTGCTCGGCGGCCGAGCCGTTCACCTCGTCACCGTTCGGGTCGGTGTAGAGACCGGAGGCGAAGCCCTGCGCCCGCGGGTTGGCGTCGAACGGGCCGCCACCGCGCACCGCGTCGCGGAGCCGGTCGTTGAACGTGCCGATGCCGGTGCCGGCCATGTTGGCCTGGGTGGCCTGGGTGAACCGGGCGTCGTCGGCGACCTCGCCGAAGTTCCAGCCCTCGCCGTAGAGCAGGATCCTCCGCCCGTCCACGCCGTCGCGGGCGAGCGTGAGCTTGTCCAGCGCGGCCCGTACGGCCAGGATGTTCGCCTTCGGGTGGTGGCCCATCAGGTCGAACCGGAAACCGTCGACCTTGTACGCCTTGGCCCAGGTGACCAGCGAGTCCACCACGAGCTTGCCCATCATGGCGTGCTCGGGGGCGGTGTTGGCGCAGCAGGTGGAGTTGGCGACGGTCCCGTCCTCCAGCAACCGGTGGTAGTAGCCCGGCACCACCTGGTCGAGCACCGACTTCGGGTCGGCGCCGGCGGCCGAGGTGTGGTTGTAGACCACGTCCATGACCACCCGCAGGCCGGCCTTGTTCACTCCGGCGACCATCTGGCGGAACTCGGTGGTGCGCTTCGCGCCGTTCGGGTCGGTGGCGTACCCGCCCTCGGGCACCGTGTAGTGCAGCGGGTCGTACCCCCAGTTGTAGCCGTCGGTGCCGGCGACCGCCGCGACGCACTTCTGCTGCTTGTCGGAGTCCGGCGGCAGCGCGGCCAGGTCGCAGTCCGGCCGGGCCTGGTCGGCCCGCTTCTCCGGGATGGTGGCGAAGTCGAAGGCCGGCAGCAGGTGCAGGTGGTTGACCCCGGCGTCGCCGAGCTTGCGCAGGTGCTTCATGCCGGCGGTGTCCGGGTCGGTGAACGCCAGGTAGGTGCCCCGCCGGTCGGCCGGGACGGTGGTGTCGGCGATGGAGAAGTCCCGCACCGACAGCTCGGAGATCTGCACCTTCGCCGCTGGCGGCGCGGCCGGTTTGCGCAGGTCGGCCCAGCCGGCCGGCGCGAGCGCCGGGTCGGTCAGGTCGACGATCTGGCTGTGTGTGGAGTCCGGCGCCAGCGCCACGGAGTACGGGTCGGTCACCGACGCGGTGACCATCTTCTGCGTGGCCGGCTGCCACGCCTGCACCCGGTAGCGGTAGTAGCGGCCGTTCCACGCCTTCGTGCCGCGCACCGACCAGACGCCGGTGCGGTCGTCGCGGCGCATCGCCACGGTGGCCGGCTGCGCCGTGGGCGAGTCGAACAGTTCCAGCGACACCGTGCGCGCGGTCGGCGCCCACACCGCCAGCGTGGGCACCCGTCCGGCGAACGTCGGGCCGAGCTTCGCGCCGGTCGCCGCCGCGTAGACGTCGTCGAGCACGCCGGGGATCTGCACGCCGGTGGCGGCGAGCAGCGCGCCCTCGGCGTCCCGCTCGGTGACCACGATCTGGCCGCGCAGCGCCGCCGGCACCTTGCCCAGGTCGGCGCGGTCCAGCGAGAAGGCGCGATAGGCCCAGAGATGGGGGTACGCCTGCCGTTGCGCCTCGGTCAACCCGTTGCGCTGCGCCCGCAGCGGGATCGTGGTGTACGTGCCGGTCAGCTCGCCGTCGGCGAGGCCGATCCCACCGGCCGGGGCGACGGCGAGCGCGTACCGCCTGCCGTCGGTCGGCCCGGTGGCCCAGGCGACTGTGGACCTGTCGATCCACTGCGCCTTCTGCTTGGTCAGGTCGAGATCCTTGGCGGCGCCGGACGTGGTGGTCGGCAGCAGCCGCCCCTTCACGCCGGCGAGCAGCCACACCTCGCGTCCGGCGGAGGCGAAGTCGAGCCGCTGGTCCTCGGGCTGGTCCTTCTCGTCGCCGGAATGAATGATGTAGCTCAGCCCGGTCGCCCCGGCGGCGAGGGGCACCCGGAACACCGCGCCGTACGCGTCGATCTTCTCCGGCTTGAGCGGGGCGGCCCAGTCGGTCGGGTTCGCCGCGCCGTCCCACAGGTGCAGGCCCCAGCCGTCGTACTTCCCGTCGGCCTTGCGCCAGTGGATCAGCGCGGTGTCCTGGGCGACGGGCGGGTCCGGTTCGCCGGTGGCGGCCTGCCTCGTCGGGTAGACCGCCGGGTCGCCCTGCTTGACCCAGACCTCGCCGGTGGCAGTCACGTCGATGGTGCGGTCGTTCGCCACGTCCTTGTTGCCGTCGCCGTCGATCACGAGGAAACCGACCGACTTCGCGCCGGGCTTGAGCTTTACCCAGGCGAACCGGCCGTAGGAGTCCTCACCGGCGAACGGCTGCCCGGCGGGCCACTGCGTCACGTACGCCGGGTCGATGTCGCCCCAGGCGTAGAGCCGCCAGTCGTCGTACCCGCCGGCCGGGCGCTGGTAGTGCACGATCGCCCAGTCCCGCGACGCGCCCTGCGCCGGGGTGCCGACCGTGCCGGTGGCGCGGGCGGTGGCGGTGCGGCCCTTGCCGTCGCGGACCACCGCCTTGTACTCCACCCGGGTGCCGCCGGGCAGGCCGGTCAGGTCGTGGTGCACGGTGTACGGCGCGCGGTGCGCGCTGCCGAGCAGCGTCCACTTCCCGCCCGCGACCCGGGCGGCGAACGTGACCGAGGCGAGCGGGTCGCCGGTGACCTGGGCGGTGACGGCGACCTTGCCGGGGACCGGGTCGCCGCCCGGCTCGGTAATCGTGATCTTCGGGGCCCCGGCCTGCGGGATCGCCCGGTCGGCCTTGAGCACCAGCGCCGACATGGCCGGCACGGTGACGCTCAGCTTGCCGTCCGTGCCGGCCGTCGCGCCCGCGGCGCCGCCGTACACGCCGGTGAAGCGGGCGCCGGCCGACCAGGTGTCCACTGTGACAGTCTGCGGTGTCGCGGCGTTGTTCACCGCCGCCACGTACTCGATCCGGTCGGCGGGCAGCACGCGGGAGAACGCGAAGACGCCCGGTCCGTCAGCCGCGTACCGGGTCACCTGCACGCCGTCGCGCAGCGCCGGGTGCGCCGCCCGCAGCTCGCCCAGCTCGGCGATCGTCCGGTAGAGCGGGTGGCGGGTGTCGTACTGGTCGGCGGCGTGGGTGCGGGTGGTGCCGATCAGGTCGTCGTCGAGGTAGTCGGCGGTCCGCGAGGCGAACATGTCCTGCCGGGCGTCCTTGTCGCCGCCCGGCCCGGTGAAGCCCTGCTCGTCACCGGAGTAGACGACCGGCTGGCCGCGGGTGAGGAACATGAGCTGGTGGGCGAGCCGGCTGCGGCTCAACTGGGTGGCGTCGTCACCGCCGGCGGCGGCGACGAACGAGCCGATCCGGCCCATGTCGTGGTTGCCCAGGAACGTGGTGAGCCGGTTGGCGTTCGTGTCCCGCGCCGAGTACAGGTCGTCCTTGGCGTAGACGTCGGCGAGCGTCCTGGCCGAGCCGTCGGCGGCGGCGTACCCGCGTGCCGCCTCCTGGAAGGAGAAGTCGAGCGTGGCGGGCAGCCCGCCCTGCCGTACGTACGTCGACTGGATCTCCTGCTCGGCGCTGTAGACCTCGCCGAACATGAAGAAGTCCTTCTTGCCGGCCTTCTTCGCGGCGGCGTCGATTCCGCCGGCGAACTGCGGCCAGAAGTCGAGGTTGGTGTGCTTGACGGTGTCGAGGCGGAAACCGTCCACGCCGACCTTGCCGATCCACTGGGCGTAGATGTCGGTCATGCCGCGAACCACCTCGGGACGCTCGGTCCACAGGTCGTCAAGGCCGAAGAAGTCGCCGTACTCGCTGTTCTCCCCGGCGAAGGTGGAGTCACCGCGGTTGTGGTACATGGTCGGGTCGTTGAGCCACGCCGGCACCTTGACCTTCGCGTCGGCCGGGGTGGCGAACACCGGGGTGTACGGGAACGACTTGTCGTTCACCGCCGGGAACCTGCGCGTACCGTCGGCGTAGTTGCGGTCCTCGAAGGGGCGCCCCTGCGCGTCGCGGTAGGGGGCGGTCTTCTTGTCCACGTAACCGTACTTGTCCTCGGCGTACCGGATCACGTCGGCGGTGTGGTTGACGATGATGTCCAGGTAGACCTTGATGCCCCGCCGGTGGGCCAGGTCGACCAGCTTCTTCAACTCGGCGTTGGTGCCGAAGTGCGGGTCGACCTGGGTGAAGTCGGTGATCCAGTAGCCGTGGTAGCCGGCCGAGACGTCCGCGCCGGTGCCCTGCACCGGCCGGTTCTTGAAGATCGGGGCGAGCCAGATGGCGGTGGTGCCGAGACCCTGGATGTAGTCCATCCGGTCGATCAGGCCCTTGAGGTCGCCGCCGTGGTAGAAGCCCTTGTCGGCCGGGTCGAGGCCGGTGGTGAGCCGGCCGCCGGTCAGGCCGCCGGTGTCGTTGCGCCTGTCGCCGTTGGCGAAGCGGTCGGGCAGGACGAAGTAGAACTGCTCGGCCTTCGCCGTGTTGGTGGCGGCCTTGAGGAGTGCGTCAGGGGACGGCTCGCGGTTCCACTGGGGAGCGTTGCCGGCGGCCAGGACGTCGGGGGTGGCGGCCGGTCCGGCGGCGTCGGCGCCGAGCTGGTGGAGGGCCACCGGGACGCCGACGAGAGTGAGCACGAGGGAGGTGACCAGGGCGAGCAGCGCCTTGGGGGATATCGGCGGGGGTTTCATCGACGGCCTTTCTCTGGTCGCTGATTCGCCCGCACGCTAGCCCTTGCCGAAACATTCTGCAATACCTTGCAAACCATGCCGCAACAAAGCAGTTACCTTGCAAGGGAGGCGCATATGCCGGCCCCGCCCCGGGGTGCCGGACCTACCGCTCGGCGCAGGGCGTGCCGTCAACGGTGCAGCTCGCCGGCCGCGTGCCGGCACGCTCGATGTGGAAGCGCACCGGCAACGACTGCCCGGGGGCCAGGTCAAATCCGCTGCGGTAGGTGAACACGCCGTCGGCGAAGCCGAAGACGCCCTGCTCGGCGCCCTCGACCCAGGCGGTGACCAGCCGGCCACCGGGGAAGACCGCCCGCACCGTCCAGCCGTGCGGCGTACGCGCGGTGTTGACGAGCAGCACCTCAGAGATGAAACCGCCGTCGAAGGAGCTCATCACGCTGTACCGGCCGGCCACCGCCGAGGAGGGCGCGGGCGGCGAGGGCGGAGGCGGCGGGGGCAGCACCGGCCGGGCCACGCCCCGCGGGCTCGGCGGCGGCGCGGCGGGCGTCGGCCGTGCGGGCAGCATCGTGGACCGGGGTGACAGGCCCGGCACCGGCGCGGTGGCGGCGACCGGCGAGGGGCCGGTGGCGCTGACCGCCGTGGGCGTCAGCGGCATGCCGGGCAGCGACATCACCGGATCGGCCGGTCCGGCCGACGGGAACGTGCTGCGGCCCCGCACCGAACCGAGCGCCACCACCAGCAGGACCACCATCACGAGCACCCCGGCGGCGACGAGGATCCAGGGGGACGAGGTCATGGCGGCCCCGGGCTGCGGTCCGGGACGACGCGTGCGGGACATGGTCCTCCTGTCGGGGTCCGGGCCAGAGTAGCCACCCGGACCGGGTCGCGGCGAGCATCGCTGTCGAGCCCTGCCGCACGGCACCGCACACCTGATACCTTGCACGCCGATCAATGACCACAATGGCTCGTCGAGCCGGTAGGACGGTTGGCCAGTGACTGAGTGGCAGGGCAGTATCCGGCGGGCGTCCGCGGCCGACGCCGCCGCCGTGACAGCGATTCTCGCCGAGGCGTTCATGCGGGATCCGGTGAGCGGCTGGGTCTTCCCCGACGACGACCACCGCGCGCGGGTCCATGCCGCCTTCTTCGGACCGTTCGTCGCGCTGGCGCTGCGCACCGGTGAGGTGTACGTCGCCGGTGACGGGCTGGGGGCCACGCTGTGGCTGCCCACCGGCGAGGGCCACGACGCCGAGGACAGCGGCGAGTTCGACGGGATGGAGGCCGCGATCGGCGCGGAGGCCATGAAGCGGTTCGCCGTGCTGGACGAGATGATGAGCGCCCGGCACCCGGGTGAGCCGCACTGGTACCTGCCCTTCATCGGCGTGCACCCGGACCATCACGGCAAGGGCGTCGGGTCGGCACTGCTGCGTAACAGGCTGGCCGAGCTGGATCAGGCCGGCACGGCGGCGTACCTGGAGGCCAGTTCGCCGCGCAACGCCGCGCTCTACGAGCGGCTCGGGTTCCGGCGCCGCCCGGTCACGCTCGACCTGCCGGAGGGCCCCAGCCTCTACCCGATGTGGCGCGACCCGGCCTGACCGGTGCCGTCCCGCCCCGGCTCGGCCCGGGGCGGGACGTCATCGCCGTACCGTGGTGGTGCTGACGTCGAGCGCGCCCACGACGGCGGCCAGCAGCCCGTCGAGCTGCGCCGGCAGGAACCGGCGGCAGTCGCGCATCCGCGTGGCCACCTGCGGGTCGAAGATGTGCGCGGCCAGCCCGACCGCCTCGGCGAGCGTCGCCAGCAGCAGCGTGCCCGGGTCCAGCTCGGCCGGGGACGAGTGCATCAGCATCGCGGTCAGCCGCACCCGCGGTGAGGCCGCCTGGTTCGGGTCGTTGGCCGGCCAGCGCACCGCGCGGCCGATCAGCTTGCCCTGCTCGCGGCGGAGCACGCCGGCGGTGACCAGCCGGGTGCCCACCCGTTCGTTGATGTTGAGCTGGGTCCGCAGGTAGCGGATCCACAGCCGGGCCGGATGCGCTCCCTCGCGGCGCAGGATCTCGGTTATCAGCAGGTCGGTGAGCGGCTCCTGCCACAGCCGCGGATCCACCGCGGCGATCCCCCCTCCGTCGAGGGCGATCCGGCCCTCGAACATCAGCTCGGCGAGCGCGGCGCCGGCCAGCCCGCACTCCAGCCGGTCGACGGCGACGTGTGGCTTGCCGGTGAACTCGTCATGTCCGATAAGGAACAGCGCATCCGCAAGCCGGTAAGTGGCCTGCGCCCCGGGGTAGGTCATGGTCCATCCTCGAACGGTGGCCGTGATCGTCGACACGGGACGGTACGGCATGACCACGCACAGCTCAATTCCGCCGGATCACGCGCACCCCAATCGATATCGAAGCGGGGTTGTCACAATACGTGATCACCAATACCCTGCTTCAGGTTGTTCCGAAGTAGACACCTCAATCCCCTTACCCCCTCCCCTGGAGAAGCCTTGTCCTCCGATCCGTTCTTCTCCGACGGTGGGCTGCGCCGCGGTCGTCTCGGCACCGCTCACCTCGTCTTCTTCACCGTCGCGGCGTCCGCCCCGCTGACCGTTCTCGGCGGTGGTGTGACCACCATGTACGCGGTCAGCGGCAACATCGGCGCCGCGCTCGGATACGTGCTGCTCGCCGCCGTGCTCGCCGTCTTCGCCACCGGCTACGCCGCGATGAGCCGGTACGTCGCCAACGCGGGCGCGTTCTACGCGTACATCGCCAACGGCCTCGGCCGGGCCGGCGGGGTGGCCGGCTCGGCGGTCGCGCTGGCCGCGTACAACGCGATCCAGATCGGTCTGTACGGCCTGCTCGGCGCGATCCTGGGCGACTTCATGGACGCCAAGACCGGCATCAGCCTCGACTGGTGGGTCTGGGCGCTGCTGGCCTGGGTGTTCATCGGCGCGCTCGGTGTGCTGCGCATCGACCTCAACGCCACGGTGCTCGCGGTGCTGCTCATCCTCGAGTGCGTGGCCGTGCTGATCTTCGACCTGGTGGCCTTCGCCAACCCGGACGGCGGTGCCGTGACCACCGCGGGCATCAGCCCCGGCCACCTGTTCGGCGCCGGCTTCGGCGCGGTGCTCGCGTTCACCATCGCCTCCTTCACCGGATTCGAGAGCGGCGCCATCTACAGCGAGGAGGTCAAGGACCCGCGGCGCACCGTGGCCCGGGCCACCTACATCGCTGTCGCGTTCACCGGCCTGTTCTACGCCTTCTCCGCCTGGGCGCTCACAGTGCTCACCGGCCCGGAGAACGCACCGGCGGCGAGCGCCGAGGCCGGTCCGGGCATCATCTTCGGCGCGCTCGACCAGTACACCGGCGCCGTCGTCGCGGACATCGCCAACGTCCTGTTCATCACCAGCGTGCTGGCCGCCCTGCTGTCGTTCCACAACGGCGTGGCGCGCTACCTGTTCGCGCTCGGCCGGGAGCGGGTCCTGCCGCGCTTCCTCGGCGCCACCTCCAGCCGCAGCGGCGCGCCGGTCGCGGGCTCGGTGGTCCAGAGCGTCCTGGCGGTGGTGGTGTTCCTGGCGTTCGCGATGACCGGCCGTGACCCGGTCATCGACCTGTTCACCTGGCTGTCCGGCGCGGCCGCTGTGGGTGTCGTGCTGCTGATGACGCTCACCTCGGCCGCCGTCGTCGGCTTCTTCCGCGGCCGTCCCGGCCCGGAGAGCGCGTGGCAGCGGTCGATCGCTCCGGCGCTCGGCACGATCCTGCTCACCGCCGTGCTGCTGGTGCTGCTGTTCAACTTCGACGCGCTGCTCGCCCCCGACACCGCGAGCTACCTGAAGTGGCTGCTGCCGGCGATCCCGGTGGCGGCGGGCGTGCTCGGCCTGCTGTGGGGCGTGGTGCTGCGCACCAGCCGGCCGGAGACGTACCGCCGGATCGGCCAGGTCACCGAGGAGGGCCTGCACGAGCCCGGCCTGCACCCGGCCCCCGAGGCCGAGCGCTGGGCCGGCGCCCACCACCGCTGACACCGCTGTGGCGGCCGGCCCGCGCGGCCGGCCGCCACAGCGGCACGATCAGGCGGTACGGATGACGGTGCAGATCATCGGGCCGTCGTCGGTGGCCCGCAGCAGGTAGCGGTAGCGCTCGCCGGGCACCGCGCCGCCCTGGCTGTCCAGGAACTCCCAGCGCACCGCCACCTCGGTGAGCAGCGCCGAGATCTGCTGTACGTCCTCGATCTGCGCGTTGGCGGCGACGAGTTCCCGCTCCTGGTAGTCGGGGGCGGCGCCGACGAAGCTGAGTGCCACCGCCGCGGGCGAGGTGAACGAGAAGCTGTAGGTGTCGGCGACCACCAGCCCGGGCAGGGCGTAGCAGCCGGCGATGGCCGGCACGTCGGCGGTGGTCAGCGCCACGCCGTACCGGTCGAAGAAGTCGGTGAGCGTGTCGAGGTCGGTGGAAGCCGTCACGACGCTCCTCATTACCGGCCCGCGCCGGCGGCAAACCTTCCTCAGCGCGACGGGACCCGCACCTCGATCTCGGCGCCGAGGTGCGCGCCGCCGCTGAGGCCCAGGTCGTCGCCGCTCCAGAACCGGCCCGGGTCGTACCAGTTGGGCCGCCGGCCGGCGGGCAGCAGACCCATCGCCTCGTAGGTCACCGCCACCACCTCGGCGCAGTACGCCGTCTCCAGCGCGTTGTCGCTGTTCCTACCCCCGTCCGCGGTCTCGCCCCCGTCCACACTTCCGCCTCCGTCACCGGTGCGGCCCCGGTCGCCGATCCTTCCCGTGACGGCACCGAGGTTCAGGCGGCGCGGATCCGGCAGCCGGCCCCGGGCCCACCGCCAGGCGAGCTGCGCGGTGGACGGGAACGGCGTCCCGTCCAGCCGTGCCACGGTACGCAGCACCGCCTCCTCCATCGCGGTGTCGGCCGGCGGTTCGAGCTGGCGCAGCCAGCCCCGCTGGCCGTACCGGTTGGCCCAGACGCAGACCGCGTCCCGCAGGTCGTGCAACTGCACCCCGCGCTGGTGGGTGCCGGTCCACATGTCCGGCAGCGTTCGGCCCAGCTCGGCGTGCCACATCAGCGGCGGCATGTCGTCGAGCACCACGGCCATGCCCACGTGGTTCACCGGGCTGTTCGTGGTGAACTGGATGGCCCGGTCGGGCACGCTGCGTCCGCGGAACACCCACAGATCGCCGGTGCGGGTCAGCTCCACGGCCTCGTCCAGGCTGATGCTCATGGAGGACTACCCTATGCGGATGCGGCAACGGATGCGGTGGTGGAAGGTACTCGGTCTCGCGGGTCTCGCCGGCGTCGCGGCGACCGGAGTGGTGGTGGCCCGGGCGGAACGGCGACGCCGGGCGTACACGCCGGAGGAGATCCGGGACCGGCTGCGCGAGCGGCACGCCAAGGCCTCCTCGTCCTGATCGGACGGTCGGATTCTCCTACCATCGCAACGATGGAGACCGTTTTCTGGGAGAGTCCGTTCGTCCTCGATCCCCCACCGGCCGCCGTGGAGCGGCACGGCGACGTCGACCTGCACGTGCCCACCGGCGACGGCCGGCATCCCGCGGTGGTCGTCGTGCACGGCGTACCGGGCCCGCCCGACGCCCCCGACGCGCGGGACTGGCCGCTCTACCGGGGTTACGGCGCGTTGCTCGCCGAGGCCGGCGTGCTGGCCGCGATCCCCCGGCTCACCGTGGCGAGCCCGGACGACATGTACGCGGTCGCCGCGCGGGTGGCCGACGCCGCCGCGCAGCTCCGCGCCGATCCGCGCGTCGATCCCGACCGGCTCGGCCTCTGGTTCTTCTCCGGCGCCGGCCTGCTGCTCGGTGACTGGCTCCGCGACCCGCCCGCCTGGCTGCGCGGCGTGGCCGCGACCTATCCGCTGCTGGCCCCGCTGCCCGGATGGCCGCCGGTCGACCCGCGCTTCCGCCCGATCGACGCCCTCGACCCGCCCGCCGACGCGGTCGTCGACGCCGCACGGGCGGAGGGCGCGGCGCGGCCGGCGGAGGGCGCGGCGCGATCGGCGGAGGGCGCGACGCGGCCGGCGCTCGTGCTGACCCGGGCCGGGCGGGAGCGGCCCGAGGTCGCCCCCACCATCGAGGCGTTCACCGCAGTCGCGCGGCGGCGCGGCATCCCGCTGCACGTGGTGGACGTGCCGAACGGGCAGCACGGCTTCGACGCGCTCGATCACACAGAGGAGTCCCGCGCCGCCGTCCGCACCGCCCGAGACACCCTGCTGACCCTCCTCACCGCCCCCTGACCCCACCCCGCCCCCGTCCCCGTCCCCAAGCGCAGGCCGCACAAGATCTTGGTACGAAACGGCCCCTCTGAGAGCCCCCGGGAGGGCCGTTTCGTACCAAGATCTCCACCGACTCACCGCCCTGCCTCGGTGATCATGAAGTTGACTGCGGTCTCTGTCTGATTTGTCGCCGCCAACTTCATGATCACCGGGCCGAGGGCGGGGGAGGGCGGAGGGCAAGGGCAGGGACGGGGGTAGGCGATCGGTCGGCGTCAGGGATCGCGCGCACCCCGCGCCACCCGGCGCACTCCGACCGGCCGGGCCCCGCCCGCGCTCCATCCCGCTCTCCTCCCCTGTCTCCCGCCCTCATCGCCATCGGTAATCAAGGAGTTTGGGTCACTGCGAGAGCCGCCGCAGGACGCGAACTCCTTGATCAACCGGGAAGGGCACCCCCCTGGGGGGCGAGGGCGGGAGGGGGGCGGGGTGGGTCAGCGGTCGGCTGCGCGGAGGGGGGTGGGCTCCTCGGGGGTCTCCACCGGCTCCAGGCGCTTGGCGCGGCGGCGCAGCCACGCGGTGCTGGCCACGCCAGCCAGCACCGCCAGCACCAGCCCGGCCCAGGAGATGTCCTTGAGCCAGTGCTCGGCGGCCTGCCCGACGTAGAACAACAGGTAGGTGGTGCCGAACGCCCAGACCAGCCCGCCTGCCGCGTTCGCGACCAGGAACCGGCGGTACGGCACGCGCAGCGCCCCGGCGAGCGGCCCGGCGAGGATGCGCAGCAGCGCGACGAACCGCCCGAAGAACACGGCCCAGACGCCGTGCCGGGCGAAGCTCAGCTCGGCGCGGGCCAGGTGTGCCGGGCCGAGGTGTTTCGGGAAGCGCCGGCCGAGCCGTTCCAGCAGGGGACGACCACCGCGCCGGCCCACCGCGTACCCGATGGAGTCGCCGACGATGGCGCCGGTGGCCGCGGCGACGGCCACCCACTCGGGCCCGACCGCGCCGGTGGCGGCGAGCAGAGCGGCGCTGACCAGCACGATCTCGCCGGGGAGCGGGATACCCATGCTCTCCACGCCGATCACGCCGCCCACGAGCAGGCAGATCAGGGCCGGCGGGAGCGCGGCGAGCCAGTGCTGAACGTCGACCACCAGTCGACCCTACCCGCGCCGGGTCAGCCCGCGGGGGCCAGGAACTCCAGCCGGTTGCCGTGCGGGTCGTACGTGTGGAACCGCCGCATGCCGGGAATCTCGTCGTCGCCCCAGGTCACGGTGTGCCCGGCGGCGTCCAGGCGGGCGGCCAGCTCGTCCAGGTCGGTGCGCACGAGCGCGGGGTGCGCCTTGCGGGCGGGACGGAAGTCGTCCTCGACGCCCAGGTGCAGTTCGGCGTCGTACCCGGTGAACCAGCAACCACCGCGGGCGGCGAGGGCCGGGGGTTTGGGCTTCTCGGTGAGGCCGAGCAGGCCGGTGTAGAAGGAGCGGGACGCGTCCTCGGAGCCGCGGGGGCAGGCGAGCAGGACGTGATGGATCATGGTGGCACCTCCTCGTCCCGCAGCGTGGCACGAGGTTGCGTGAATAGCAAGACGGACGTACGGTTTTGTAGAGACCGACGCAGGTAAGTGTTGCCTAAGCAGGGCAGCGCCCCGGTCGGTGCGACAAACTGCTCAGGACTACTCACGGTCGCTGGTGTGAAGGAGTACGACGTGGCGAGCCTCGACACCTTCGGTGCGAAGACCCAGCTACGCGTCGGAGACGCGAGCTACGAGATTTTCAGGATCGACAAGGTGGAGGGCCACGAGCGGCTGCCCTACAGCTTGAAGATCCTGCTGGAGAACCTGCTGCGGACCGAGGACGGCGCGAACATCACCGCCGACCACATCCAGCAGCTCGGCGCGTGGGACGCCACCGCCGACCCGAGCGTGGAGATCCAGTTCACCCCGGCCCGGGTGCTGATGCAGGACTTCACCGGCGTGCCCTGCGTGGTCGACCTGGCCACCATGCGCGAGGCGGTCCGTGACCTGGGCGGCGACGCCACAAAGGTCAACCCGCTGGCCCCGGCCGAGCTGGTCATCGACCACTCGGTCATCGCCGACCTGTTCGGCCGCGAGGACGCCTTCGAGCGCAACGTCGAGCTGGAGTACGAGCGCAACAAGGAGCGCTACCAGTTCCTGCGCTGGGGCCAGACCGCGTTCAACGAGTTCAAGGTCGTCCCGCCGGGCACCGGCATCGTGCACCAGGTCAACATCGAGTACCTGGCCCGTACGATCATGGAGCGCAACGGCCAGGCGTACCCGGACACGGTCGTCGGCACCGACTCGCACACCACCATGGTCAACGGCCTGGGCGTGCTGGGCTGGGGCGTCGGCGGCATCGAGGCCGAGGCCGCGATGCTCGGCCAGCCGGTCAGCATGCTGATCCCCCGCGTGGTCGGCTTCAAGCTCTCCGGTGAGATGCCGGCCGGCACCACCGCCACCGACCTGGTGCTGACCATCACCGAGATGCTGCGCAAGCACGGCGTGGTCGGCAAGTTCGTCGAGTTCTACGGCCCGGGCGTGAGCGCCGTGCCGCTGGCGAACCGCGCCACCATCGGCAACATGTCGCCGGAGTACGGCTCGACCGTGGCGATCTTCCCGATCGACGCCGAGACCATCCGCTACCTGGAGCTGACCGGCCGCGACGCACAGCAGGTCGCGCTGGTCGAGGCGTACGCCAAGGAGCAGGGCCTCTGGCACGACCCGGAGCGCGAGCCGGAGTACTCCGAGCGCCTGGAGCTGGACCTCGGCACCATCGAGCCGTCGCTGGCCGGCCCGAAGCGCCCGCAGGACCGGGTGCCGCTGGGCAGCGCCAAGACGCTGTTCCGCGCCGCGCTCAGCGACTACGTGGCAGCCGACGAGACCGGCGGCGACCCGGGCCGCAAGCCGGGCGTGCCGCAGCAGGAGAAGCCGTTCGGCGCCGACGGCCCGGCCGACGAGGCGTCGGCCGAGTCCTTCCCGGCCAGCGACTCCCCCGCCAACGGCGTGAACGACCCGGCGGACGCGCCGCGCGACCTGGAGACCGCCGCGGTCGGCGCGGGCGGCCGGGCCAGCAATCCGGTACGCGTGACCGGCGCCGACGGCGTCGAGTACGAACTGGACCACGGCGCCGTGGTGATCGCCGCGATCACCTCCTGCACCAACACCTCGAACCCGCAGGTCATGATCGGTGCCGCGCTGCTGGCCCGCAACGCGGTGGAGAAGGGCCTGGCCCGCAAGCCGTGGGTGAAGACCACCCTGGCGCCGGGCTCGAAGGTCGTCATGGACTACTACGACCGCGCCGGCCTCACGCCGTACCTGGAGAAGCTCGGCTTCAACCTGGTCGGCTACGGCTGCACCACCTGCATCGGCAACTCCGGCCCGCTGCCGGAGGAGGTCTCCGCCGCCGTCAACGACGGTGACCTGGCCGTCGTGTCGGTGCTGTCCGGCAACCGGAACTTCGAGGGCCGGATCAACCCGGACGTCAAGATGAACTACCTGGCGTCCCCGCCGCTGGTGGTCGCGTACGCGCTGGCCGGCACCATGGACATCGACCTGGCGAACGAGCCGATCGGTGAGGACTCCCAGGGCAACCCGGTGTTCCTGCGCGAGATCTGGCCGAACAGCGCCGAGATCCAGGACGTCATCGCCTCGGCGATCGGCGCGACCGGCTTCAGCGCCGCGTACGCCGACGTGTTCGCCGGTGACGAGCGCTGGCAGTCGCTGCCGACCCCGACCGGTGACACGTTCTCCTGGGAAGGCGAGTCGACGTACGTGCGCAAGCCCCCGTACTTCGAGGGCATGCGGCAGGAGCCGACCCCGGTGCAGGACATCGCCGACGCGCGGGTGCTGGCCAAGCTGGGTGACTCGGTGACCACCGACCACATCTCCCCGGCCGGTTCGATCAAGGCGGACTCCCCCGCCGGCAAGTACCTGGCCGAGCACGGCGTGGCCCGGCACGAGTTCAACTCGTACGGCTCCCGCCGGGGCAACCACGAGGTGATGATCCGGGGCACGTTCGCCAACATCCGGCTGCGCAACCAGCTCGTCCCGGGTGTCGAGGGCGGCTTCACGGTCAACCACCTGACCGGCGAGCAGACCTCGATCTACGACGCCTCGATGGCCTACCAGGAGGCGGGCGTCCCGCTGGTCATCCTGGCAGGCAAGGAGTACGGCTCGGGTTCGTCGCGCGACTGGGCGGCAAAGGGCACGATGCTGCTGGGCGTGAAGGCGGTCATCGCCGAGTCGTACGAGCGGATCCACCGCTCGAACCTGATCGGCATGGGCGTGCTGCCGCTGCAGTTCCCGGGCGGCGAGACCGCCGAGTCGCTGGGCCTGACCGGCACGGAGACGTTCTCGATCAGCGGCGTCACCGCACTGAACGACGGCGACACCCCGCGCACCGTCAAGGTCACCACCGACAGCGGCGTGGAGTTCGACGCCGTGGTCCGCATCGACACCCCGGGTGAGGCGGACTACTACCGGCACGGCGGCATCCTGCAGTACGTGCTGCGCCGCATGATCGCGAGCTGAACCCGCGGGGTCAGGGACCACGCCGTGGTCCCTGACCCCGCGGCGGCGAAGCCGCCCGGAGGGATTCCTCCGGGCGGCTTTTGCGCTGTTCGCGTCCTCGCACGGGAGGTGCGAGGAGCGGTTCTGTCGGCTACGAGGTGTAGTTGTTGTCCCGGAAGTCCGCCGCGCACTTCAGCGAGTCGCCGAGATCGACGCATACCTTCACCCCGGCCGCGTGCACCCGGTTCGTGACGTCGACTCGCCGCTGAGCCCGGTCAGGCCAGGCGCGCGGCGTACACGTGCGCCGGATCCCCCGATTCGGACGTGGTCGCACGCTCGAAGCTCAACCCGATCCGCTCCGCGACCCGCTTGGAGGGCGTGTTGTCCGGGTGGATGATCGCGACGAGGCGGTCGACGCCCAGCCGGTCGCGCGCGTGGTCGCGACACGCGGCCGCCGCCTCCGTGGCGAATCCGCGACCCCGCACCCGCCCGCAGGCGGTAACCGCGATTATGTCGAAATTGCAATTCGATGATGCCCCTCGCCCCCGATCGCACATCCGACACTGCAAACAATCGACGCCCATGATTCGTTGACACGCTCCGAATTCCGTCGATACGTTGCCGACATCGCGATGAACAACGGGGCGCTCCAGTTTCGATCCGAGAATCGAACACTGGGAAGGATTTCATGAAGACGACGATCAGACTTCTGGCCCTGCCGGCCCTGATCCTGCCGGCGATCCTCGCCGGCACGCCGGCAGTGGCCGGCACCGGCACCGCCGCAGGCACGGCCGCTCCGGCCGCTGTCACGTCGATCGAGCGAAAGGCGGGGTCGTCCTCGCAGGCCAGGGCCTACTGGACGGCCGAGCGCATGGCGGCGGCCACTCCCGCCGACGAGGTGGAGAAGCCCGCCGGCCCGGTCACCCAGAGCCCTGCGGCGGAGCGGGTGCGGCGCTTCGCGGAGGCGGTGGCGCCGAAGGACGGCAGCGGCTTCGGCACCCAGCTCAACGAGTCGATCACGGTGGGGAAGATCTTCTACACCAGCTCCACCGACGGCCTGGGCCACTACTGCTCGGCGAGCGTGGTGAACAGCCCGGCGCGCAACATGGTCTTCACCGCCGCGCACTGCGTGCACGACGGGCCGGGCCGGGACTGGCACACCGCGAACTGGATGTTCGTGCCGTCGTACCGCAACGGCGCGCAGCCGTACGGCACCTGGGACTGGTCCACGCTCGCGGTGCCCAGCGGCTGGATCAGCACGCGTGAGCGGCAGTACGACGTGGCCGTCGCGCTCGTCTACGGCAGCCGGTCGATCGTGGACGCGGTCGGCGCGAACGGGCTGCTCACCGGCGGTGGCCGGGAGTACCACTACGACATCTTCGGCTACCCGAGCAACAAGGACAGCGGCGAGATCCAGTGGGTCTGCTCGGGCACGTCGAGGGACGCGGGCAGCAACCGGATCGAGATGAACTGCGGCTTCGGGGGCGGTTCGAGCGGCGGCCCGTGGTACTACAGCTACGACAACACCACCAGACGTGGTGACGTGCACGGGGTGATGAGCTACTCGAGCGGCTCGAACACGAACGGCTCGCCGTATTTCTCCGCCGCCGTGGTGGGGACGCTCTACAACACGTACGCGAACGACACCTGGTGACCGGCGGTCCGCCTGGTGTGCCACCCGGCGCGCCAGGCGGACCGGCACCCGGCGGACCGGCACCCGGCCCCGGAGGAGGCGACATGTCCCATCGTGTGCTGCTCGGCGCGGCCGCCGTCGCGGCGCTCGCCGTCGCCGCGGCCGTCGTGGTCCTCGCGACGCGCGACGGCGACGCAGGGCGACCCGCGCCGCCCGGCCCGGTGGTCGCGACGCACAATCCGAGCCCCGGCGCCACCGACCCCGCCGAATACTGGACCAGGGAAAGAATGCGGGACGCCATCGGCGACTGAATCACCGAATTGCGTCCGCCGGATTTGCGTTCGCCGACTCGAATGCCGGCGCACCGGGCCGCAGAATCCCTTCCCACTCACGATAACCCGCCGAGCTCGAGGCGCAATTCCCATTCCCGCGCGGCGTGAGTGCCGGCGAGTCCTCACGAAACGGTGTCGGAGTATACCTCGACGTCGTAGAGCAGTCGCACGTTGCGGCGGCCGTTGGTGATGCCGACGAAGACCGGGTCACCGGCCGGGGTGCGGCCCTGGCGCCACACCTGTTCCCGGGCCGCTTCCCGCGACTCGTGATGGACGCCGCCCTCGCGATGCAGGTGGAGGACGCGGCGGGCGGTGGTGGGGTCGCTGTCGAGGTGGATCCGCAGCAGGGGCACGGCACGCCCTTCTTGCCCACTGTCGAGACCGGACTTTCGTCTGTTCAATCAGCTTACCGTTGTTAAGCTACCTGTCCAGTGAACTAGAGTGGCTCCATGACCACGACCGAGCCCGGTGCGGCGACGACACCGGTGTGGCTGCGGTCAGAGCAGCCGCGGGCGCGGCGTAAGCCGCCGCTGACCCTCGAGCGCATCGTGGAACGCGCGGTGACAACGCTGGACGAACACGGCGTCGAGGGCCTGACGATGCGCCACCTCGCCCAGCGACTCGACGTGACTGCCACCGCGCTCTACTGGCACGTGAAGACGAAGGACGACGTCCTGGATCTGGCCGTCGACCGCATCTTCGGCGACGTGCCGATTCCGGACGCCGGCGACGACTGGATGGAGGACATCCGCGTCCTCGTCCGGGCATGGCGCGACGCGATGCTGCGCCATCCTTGGGCGCCCGGGCTGGTCGGACGTCCGATGCTCGGGCCCAACGTCCTGGCCCGTACCGAGTTCCTGCAGTCGGCGCTCGTGCGGGGCGGCTGTCACGGTCTGCACCTCGCGGTCGCCACGAGAATGCTGGCCAACTACGTCATCGGCGCCTCACTCACGGAGGCCACGTGGCGCCGGAGCGCGGACCCGGGCGCGAGAGCCGCAGCCCGCGACCACATCGCCGCGAGCGCCGACACCTACCCGACCCTCAGCGCCTCCGGCCATCTCGACGACACCCGTTGGGACGACGACCTGCTGTTCGAGGAGGGCCTCGACGTCGTCGTCCGGGCGGCAGCACGGACGGGGACGCCGGAACGACAACGGGCGCCGATCAGCCGGCGGCGCTCTCCAGCACGGCCTTGAGCCGGGCCAGGTCCGCCTCGACCAGCGCGGTGTCCCGGTCGAAGTCCGCGTCGCTCATGCCGGACGACCGCCGCAGGCTGAACACCACCTCGGTCGCGTCGCCGTCGGCGATGGCGCGCAGCGGCACGTACACCGTCTCGCCGGACGGCGTCAGCACCTCGTGGTCGAGCACGCCGTACTCGTTCGCGGGAGCGAACGTCAGCCGCGCCCGCCCTTCGGGAGTGTCCACGAACCACTGACCGCCGACCCGGGCCACCGAGCCGCCGAGGCCCGGCGCCCAGCGGGGCAGGTTCGCCGGGTCGGCGGCGAAGGCGTAGACCTCCGCCACCGGACGGTCGATGTGGACGCTGAGATGCCGGGATTCACTCACCACCCGCCGATGATGGCACGGGTGTCCGACGCGCACGCTAAGCTGCCGCGAATCGCGACAGACCACCCCTGGGAGACGACCACATGGGCATGGTGTTCACCGCACGCCGGCTGTCCGGCGAGCAACTGGCGACGGTGCTGGCCGACCCGGAGACGGTCGGCACACTGCTCGACGGCGGCCCCGACGAACTCGACCTCGACAAGGCGTGGCACGGCTTGCACTACCTGCTCAACGGCACCACGTACGAGGTCCGCGGCGACGCCGGGCCGGCGATCGTCGGCGGCGACCCGATCGGGCCGGACCTCGGCATGGGCCCGGCCCGGCTGCTCATGCCCGACGCCGTGCGCACCGTGGCCGCCGGGCTCGACGCGGTGGACGACGCGACGCTGCGGGCCCGCTTCGACCCGGCGGCCATGTCCGAGGCCGAGATCTACCCGCACATCTGGGACGACGGCGACGACGAGTTCGACAGCTACCTGCTGCCGAACTTCGCCGCGCTGTGCACCTTCTACCGCGACGCGGCGGCGCGCGGAGAGGCCGTGCTGCTCGCCATCACCTGAGCCGCCGGAAACCGGTAGCGTGCCGGCGTGGGGCTCGACGCGTACGTGTCCTGCCGCTGCTGGCAGGACGGCCTCGCCGCGCCCTGCCCGATCGGGCCGGTCGGATACGACGAGAACGGCGTGCTCACGCTGTTGCGGCCGTGGGAGGGCAACGAGGCCGCACACGACACGTTCCTCGCCTGGGTGGACAGCGCCTGTCCGCACGAGACCATGGGTCTGGTGAACGAGCACGTGTCCAACTGGTCCGGCGTACGCCTGTTCCAGCAGGCGTTGCGCGCGGCGGGCGAGCATCGCTTCCCGACGCTCGCCGCCGCGCTGCCGGACGTCGGCGACGGCCCCCTGCCGGCCGACCGGGCGGCGGTCGCGCTCGCCGAGCTGGACGCGTTCGTGCGCACCGACCGGGTCATCGACGAGGTGGAGCTCGTCGACGAGGCGACCGGCCGGGTGCTCATGCCGTACGTCGAGGTCTACCGCGGGGTGTTCATGTACGGCCCGGGCTTCCAGGCCGGCGTCGATCCGGACGGCTTCTTCGTACAGGACCGCGCCGACCCGCCGGTGACGCTGTTCCGGGCCGTGCGGTGCGGGCAGCGGCCGCTACCCGGCGACCGGGTGGAGTTCTCGGTCGGCGGTACGCGGACGGTGGTGGCGATGCGGCCGGTGAGCGATTACGGTGAGCCGCCGCCCGAGCGGCTCGCGGTCCGGACCCGCAGCCGGTCGGGCGACGACTTCGCCTACGTCGTGGAGCCGCTGCGCCGGCTCTGCGCGGCGTCGGTCGCGACCGGCAACCCGGTCATGTGGTGCTGACGAGCCGCGCTCACCACGGGATGACGCCCGCGTCCTCGAAGTAGCCGCCGGTCGGCCCGTCGTCCGGCAGCGTCGCGAGCCGGATTCCGATCGCCGCGCCCTGCTGCGGCGTCCGCACGCCCCGGAAGCCGTTCAGGTCGGTCGCGGTGAACCCCGGGCAGGCGGCGTTGATCAGGATGTTCGTGCCGGCGAGCGCCCGCGCGTACTGAATGGTCACCGCGTTGAGCATGCTCTTCGACGGCGAGTACGCCACCGACAGCGGGCCGGTCTGCTCCTCTCCGGTGGAGGCGCTCTGCCGGGTCAGCGAGCCGACGCCGCTGGACATGTTGACGATCCGCGGCGAGGCCGAGCGGCGCAGCAGGGGCAGCATCGCCTCGGTCACCCGGACCACCCCGATCACGTTCACCTCGACGGCGGTCCGGATGGTCGCGAGGTCGACGTCACCCGGGTGCTGCGGCACGCCACCTGTCACGCCCGCGTTGTTGACCAGCACGTCCAGACCGCCGGCCTCCGTCTCCAGCAGCCGGGCGGCGGCGGTCACGCTCGCGTCGTCGGTCACGTCCAGCGGTACGCCGAACGCGTCCACACCGCCCGCGCGCAGCTTCGCGACCGCCTCGGCGAGCCGCTGCTCGTCCCGGGCGCCGACGCCCACCCGCCAGCCGAGCGCCCCCAGGCCGGCCGCGATCTCGTACCCGATTCCCTTGTTCGCGCCGGTCACCAGCGCGATCGTCCGTTCGCTCATGGTCTCGATCCTGTCCGCGCGGCGGCCGGGCCTCCAACACCACTTCGGTAGCGGGCGATACCCGGCGGGTATCGATCCGGCGGTACGGTGGCGGGATGGAGACGCGGGAGCTTCGCTACTTCGTCGCGGTCGCCGAGGAACTGCACTTCGGCCGCGCCGCGCGCCGCATCGGCATCGCCCAGCCGCCGCTGTCGCGGGCGATCCGTCAGCTCGAACGGCGCCTCGGCGTGACGCTGCTGGAACGGGACAGCCGCCGTGTCGCGCTCACCGCGGCCGGGTCGGTGCTGCTCCGCGAGGGCCGGGCGGCCCTGGACGCGGTGGACGCCGCCGACCGCCGCACCCGCCGTGCCGGCGAGGCCGCGCACGGCGGCGCCGGGCTGGTGCTGGTCACGAAGGCGGGGGCGTCGAGCGAGCTGCTGCCGAAACTGCTCGACGCGTACGCCGCCGAGCCGGACTCGGTACGGGTGGAGGTGCTGCTGTCCGGCATCGGCGAGCAGGAACGGCTGCTGCGCGACGGGCGGGCCGACGTGGCGTTGCTGCACCTGCCGTTCGACTCGATCACCGGGTTGGACACCGAGGAGCTGGTGACCGAACAGCAGGTCATGGTGCTACCGGCGACGCACCCGCTGGCCGGTCGGGCCCAGCTGCGGATGGCCGACGTCGAGGCGCTGCCCGACCTGCCGCTGCCGCGCTGGCCGCTGCACGACGGCACCTACCCCGACGGGCCGGGCCCCGAGGTCCGGGACCACTCCCAGTTGCTCCAACTGGTGGCGCTCGGGCGTACCGCTGTGGTGCTGCCGGAGTCGTGCCGGTCGTTGCTGTGGCCGGACATGGTCGCCGTGCCGGTGCCGGACGCCCCGACGGTCACCACGGTCATCGCGTGGCCGCCGCACAGCCGGTCGCGGGCGCTGGCCGCGCTGGTCCGCACCGCCACCCGCCTGTAGGAACCGGCGCTACGACAGGTCCTTGCGCATCTGCTGGGTGACCACCCGGTAGCCGGACGTCTCGTACAGCCCGCGTGCCGTCTCGTTGGTGCCGAAGACGTTCAGCTCCAGCGCCCGGGCGCCGTGCTCCCGGGCCGCCCGCTCGCCGGCCGCGAGCAGCGCCCGCCCGAGGCCCCGGCCCCGGTGCCCGGCGGCGACCTCGATGTCGTAGAGGAACGCGCAGCCGGCGACACCGCGCGGGTGGGTCAGGCCGATCCACAGCCAGCCGGCCGGTGAGCCGTCAGGCAGCTCGCCGACCAGGAACAGCATGCCGGGCGTGGCCATGCCCTGCGGCAGGAAGCCGGCGGTGGCCTCCCGGGCCCGGTCGAGCGCCTCCTCGGCCGTCCAGTTGCCGGCCGTGACGTGCTCTCGTGCGTACCCGGCGGCCAGCGCCTCCTGCCAGCTGTCGAACTCGTCCGGAGTCATCGCCCGGACGGTCACCTCGGTCATCGCCACTCCCCCGTCGATGTGTGACCGATCAGTCCTCGGCGGCGCGGCGGCGTGCCTCGCGCAGCTTCATGGCGTGCTCCAGCAGCGTGATCAGCACCTCCTTGGCCGACTCCCGCTTGCGCGCGTCGCACAGCACCACCGGTACGCCCGGGTCCAGATCCAGCGCGGCCTGCACCTCGTCGAGACGGAACTGCTTGGCGCCCTCGAAGCAGTTGACCGCCACCACGAACGGCGTGCCGCGCCCCTCGAAGTAGTCGATCGACGGGAAGCAGTCGGCCAGCCGGCGGGTGTCGGCGAGCACCACCGCGCCGAGCGCGCCGAGCGCCAGCTCGTCCCAGACGAACCAGAAGCGGTCCTGCCCGGGCGTGCCGAACAGGTAGAGCACCAGGTCGTCGCTGATGGTGATGCGGCCGAAGTCCATCGCCACGGTGGTGGTCGACTTCTCCTCGATGCCGGACAGGTCGTCGATGCCGATGCCGGTCTCGGTCAGCACCTCCTCGGTGCGCAGCGGCTTGGTCTCGCTCACCGCGCCGACCATTGTGGTCTTGCCGACGCCGAACCCGCCCGCGATCAGGATCTTGATCGCGGTGGGCAGCGGCGCGGCGCCCGCCGGCCGCTCAGAGCGCCCGTAGTCCATTGATAACCGCCTCGAAAACATGCTCGTCGGGAAGGCCGGCGGGGGTCGCGCGCGGCTCGCGTACCTGTACCAGGCTGCGGGCGGCCAGGTCTCCGAGGAGGACCCGGACCGTGCCCACCGGCAGGTCGAGATGGGCGGCGATCTCGGCCACGGAGAGGATCCGCTGGCAGAGGCCGACTATCGCCACGTGCTCCGGGCCCAGCCCGGACTCCGACCCGACATCGGTGCGGGTCGAGGTGACCAGCGAGATCAGGTCGAACGTGCCGGTGACCGGGCGGGCCCGGCCTCCGGTCACCGCGTACGGGCGCACCACCGGGCCGGCGTGGTCGTCGACCCACTCCTGCTCCGCGGAGTCCCTCCGGCCGGTCATCGTGCCGCGTTCTCGCCGAGGGGCTGTTCCCGGGTGGGTGACGCGACGAACCGGCCGACCCGGGTGACGAGCATGGCCATCTCGTACGCGATCAGGCCCACGTCCGCGTCCTCCGTGGCCAGCACCGCCAGGCAGGCGTTACGCCCGGCCGCTGTGACGAACAGGAAGGAGGACTGCATCTCGATGATGGTCTGCTGTACGTGCCCGCCACCGAACCGTTTGCCCGCACCACGGGCCAGGCTCTGGATGCCCGCCGCCATGGCCGCCAGGTGCTCACCGTCGTCGCGGCTCAATCCGCGGGACGAGGCCATCAACAGTCCGTCGGTGGAGAGCGCCACGGCGTGCTCCGCCTGCTTGACCCGGCCGACCAGGTCATCCAGCAGCCACGTCAGATCCGCGCTCGAAGCCGTCTTCTGCGCCACTCGTCGTCCTCATCTTCCCGGCTGTGTGCCGTCAGCTTCCGGTCCCGTCGCGTCGACGTCCCGGTCAGGTAACCTGCTCGTCCGCGTCGGCCGGCGCACCGCCGGCCTCCCGCGCTCCGCCGAGCAAGCGCGCGGCATCGGTACGGCCGCGTCGCGTGCCGCTCTGGTAGGAACTCATCATCCGGCGCACCTGCTCCGGTGCACGCGCCGTGTCGTCGGCGTCGTCGTCGTCCGCCCCGGTCTGGTCGTGCCGCAGCTCCGGCACGATGCTGGCCTGGCGTACCCGGACCGGCAGCCCCACATCGGTGACGGGCGCCGACTCCGGCTCGGATGCCGGCTCCTGCGCCTGCGCCGGGGAAGCCTCGGCCACGTCCGTCGGGGCGGCGGGCCGGCGTTCCACCACCGCCAGCTCCGTGGTGGGCGCCGCCACCGCGGACTGCCGCTTGCGGGTACGCGCCGGCAGCCCGGAGGGGGTCAACCGGGGCGCCTGCGCCACCGGCTCCGACACCTGCGGGGCGGGTTCGGACGGCTGCTCCGGCTCGGGGCCGCCGTCCGGGCCGGACGGGGTCGCCGGCTCGGACACGTCGCCGGGCGGCGTGCCTCCCGCCGGATCCGGCACCGGCGTCACCGGCAGGGGCGTCCCGGGGGCGGGCAGGTCGTCGGGCGCGCCGGCGGCCGCGATCAGCTCACGCGGGATCAGCACCACAGCTGTCGTCCCGCCGTACGCGGACTCCTTGAGCTGCACCTTGACGCCGTGCCGCTCGGTGAGCCGGCTGACCACGAACAGGCCGAGCCGGGCCGCGTCGGCCAGGTTCAGCTCGGAGCGGTCGACGATGCGCGCGTTGGCGGCGGCCAGCTCGTCGGCGCTCATCCCGAGGCCGCGGTCCTCGATCTCGATGGCGAAGCCGTTCGCCACGAGCTGACCCCGGACCTCCACGGTGGTCTGCGGCGGCGAGAAAGAGAGTCCGTTCTCGATCAGCTCGGCCAGCAGGTGGATCACGTCACCGACGGCGCGGCCGGTCAGCGACACGTCGCCGAGCGGGCGCACGGTGACCCGGGTGTAGTCCTCGACCTCGGCGACCGCGCCGCGCACCACGTCGACCATCGGCACGTTGCGCCGCCAGGCCCGGCCCGGCGTCGAGCCGGAGAGCACGATCAGGTTCTCCGCGTTGCGCCGCATCCGGGTGGCCAGGTGGTCGACCCGGAACAGGTCCTCCAGTTCCTCGGCGTCGTGTTCCCGCCGCTCCATCGCGTCCAGCAGCGTGAGCTGCCGGTGCACGAGCGCCTGGGTGCGCCGGGCCAGGCTGAGGAACACGTCGCGTACGCTGCGGCGCAGTTCGGCCTGCTCGACCGCGGTGCGGACGGCGGTCTCCTGCACGACGTTGAACGCCTTGCCCACCTGGCCGATCTCGTCGTCGCCGAACTGCAAGGGTGGCGCCTCGCGGGCGACGTCCACCTCCTCGCCGCGGCCCAGCCGTTCCACCACGCTCGGCAGCCGCTCGTGGGCCAGCTTGAAGGCGGCCTCGCGGAGCCGTTCGAGCTGGCGTACGAGCGCCCGCGCCGTGGTGATCGAGACGACCACGGAGGCGATGACGGCGATCAGACCGAGTCCGGCGGCGAGCACCAGCCGCACGATGACGCCGATCGCGACGGGCATGGCCCGGGAGACGATGTCCTCACCGCCGGCCAGGATCACCTCGCGCAGGTCGGCCATCGCCTTCTCGGCGGCGGCCTGCCACGCCGCGACGGTCACCGGCGGGCGCACCTCGGCGCCCTTGGCCGCGAGCACCTGGTCCTGAAGTGTGCGGAGCTGCTGGAACGCCTCGCCCTCGACCATCCGTTCGAAGCGGACGCGGTCGCCGGGGGCGAGTTCCCGGGCGGTGCGGTCGGCCAGGAACCACTGCGCGCCGACCAGGCGGGCGAACGCGGTCTGCTCGCCCACCGTGATCCGGTTGGCCGCTATCGCGCCGGTGAGCAGGGCGTCCTGTTGGGACAGCAGTTCCCGGGACCGGTTGAGGTCGATGAGCGCCGCGGTGTCCTTGGCGATCTCGTCGTCGTCGAGGCCGCCGAGGGCGTCGAAGACCGCGAAGATCCCGTCGACCGCCTCGTCGTACGCGATGAGCGTGCTGGTCCGGTCGATGGTCTTGCGGCTGACGTCGGCGCGCACCTGACCGAGCTGGTCCAGTTCGGTCTTCAGCTCGTCGAGCCGCCGCATCAGCTCCTCGCTGGCCGGGATCTCGGTGCGCCAGTCCCGTACCGAGCGCCACAGGGCGGTGGCGGTCTCGTCGGTGCGGGCCCGCTGGGCCTCCAGCTCCCGCAGCCGGCTCGGGTCGGCCTCACCGAGGTAGCGCAGCGACAGCCGGCGCTCGGCCTGCAGCTCCTGCAGCAGCGGGTCGCTCGGCTCGAACACGCGCGCGTTGAGCGTCTGCACGCCGAGCAGGTTGAACCCGTCCCGTACGGTCACCCACGCGGCGAACGCCCAGAGCGCGGTCAGCGACAGCAGCAGCGCGATGATCTTCGTACGGAGATTCGTACTGCGGGAACCCATCACACCGTCCTGGCCCGGTCTTCGGTCGGTCCGAAATCCGATCGACTCCGGCGCACGCTAGCAGCCGTCGTGAACCTCATTCAAGCGATCCTGATCATGGTGGGTGCGGCCTCCGTCCGGGCCGCCCCGGCGCGGCCGGAGGCCGCCAGCACCGCGGCGCGGACGATCCGCGTCGGGCGGTAGAGGTCCTTGTCGTGCCATAGTGCCGGTTCACCGTCGGATCCGTCCAGCTCGGACAGTCGACGGCGTCCCCGCGCCAGCGCCGACGTGACCCGGGCGTCGCCGGGCCGGCCCGCGTCGGCCAGCGCGAGCACCGCGTACGCGGTCTCCTCGGCGGTACCGTCCCACCGTCCCCAGGAGCCGTCCCGGCGCTGCGTGGCCAGCAGCCAGGCCACGCCCCGATCGACGGCGGTACGCGCCGCGCCGTCCGGCGCGTGGTCGGCCAGCGCCAGCAGCACCGCGTAGGTGGCGTAGTACGGCGAGGCGTGCCAGCGGTCCTCCCACCGCCCGTCCGGCTCCTGCCGGTCCAGCAGCCACTCGGTGACCCGGCGGCGGGCGCCGGTGACGCCGGGCCCGCTCGGGTGCTCGCCGAGCGCGTCGAGCACGTGCGCGTTCGTGGTCAGCGACGCCCCGTCCTCCCCCGGCCAGGTGCAGAAGTGCCGTCCGGTGTCGAACCCGGCCAGCGGTGAGACGCCCGGCGCGCGGCCCAGCCGGGCCAGCGCGTAGAGCGTGACAGCTGTGGTGTCCGCGTCGGCGGGCAGGCCGGGCGCGGTGGCCGCGCCGGACGGCCCGACCGCGGCGCGCAGCTCGGTCAGCACCGGCTCGGGCGTGCCGACCGGCACGCCGGCCCGGACCAGGATGCCGAGCACCCAGGCCCGCTCGAACACGGTGATCGGGCTCGCGCAGGGCACCGGGCCATGCCGGGCGACAGCGTTCAGGTAGTCAAGCGCGGGTCCGGGCTCCGGCCCGCCCAGCCAGGCGGCGGTGGCGGCCGGTGAGGCGCCGACCGCGCCGCTGGCCGACTGACGCACCCCGGGCGCGCGGTACGCCAGCTCGCCCGCCACCTCCAGCGCGTGCGCCAGCTTCTCCGGCACCGGCCGCCCGGTGGCGAGCAGTCCGCGTACCCGGGTCAGCCGGGCCGGGTCGAGACCGGCCGGCAGCGGCAGGCGGGGCCGGCCGGCCCACTCGGCCAGGCCGGGGGGCGGCCCGGCCGGACCGTCGAGGTGCCGGTCCACGGCGGCCAGCAACGCCGGCACGATCAGGTCGGTGGCCGGCAGGTCCGGCGGGGCGCCCGCGCGCAACGCGCCGGCCAGGTAGGCCAGCCCCCGGTGCGCGGCGGCGGCGGGCGCGGCGGCCGGCCCGTCGCGGTGCAGCACGGCCAGCAACGCCTCCACCGCGCTCAGCGTCGGCACCAGCGCGTAGCCGCCGGGGCCGCCCCAGCCGCCGTCCGGACGCTGCCGGTCCAGCAGCCAGGCCAGGCGCCGGTCGTGGCCGTCGAGCCAGGGCGCGAGCGCGATCAGCCGTCCGGTCTCGTAGACCGACGGTGAGGTCTGCCCCTCCGGCTCGCCGCCGAGCGCGGCGATCAGGTCGCGCGCGGTCCCGGGCCGGGTGGCGTGCACCGGTCCGGCGGTCAGCGTCACCGCACGCCCCAGAAGTCGGTGTTCCGGTAGAAGCCGGTGGTGAAACCGAGCTGCCGGGACAGGAAGTCGGCCTCCCGCGGCACCTCGCCGGCCAGCTTCGCCAGCAGGACGCGGCAGTGGTCGACCTGCTCGGCGAAGTGCCGCTCCACCTCGGTCGGGTCGTCCACCAGCAGCAGCGCGTTGAGGTCGCCGGACTCGGCGTCGCGGCGGTGGGTGCCGAGGTCGTTCACCAGGCGCAGGGCCCGCTGGACCTCGTCACCGACCTCGATCAGCCGCGCCAGCGTGCCGGCCTCGGACACCGATCCGGTGTGGATCCAGTGCGCGACGTTCACGACAGTCGCGGCGAGGTTGTCGGCGTTTGCCAGGTAGTCGGCGAGCGTGGGGCGGCCGGTGCGCCGCCAGTCCCACTCGCGGGCCATCGCGTCGAGCATACGGGCCATCGTGTCCCGCCAGTGGTCGCGCAGCGCCGGATAGGCCGGCGCGGCGGCGACGTCGTCGCGCAGCTCGGCGAGGAACCGGCCCAGCGGGTCGGCGGAGTCGGCGCCGTCGAGCACGTCCAGGCAGACGCCGGCGATCCGGTCCACCTCGGCCCGGCTGGTGGCCTGGTGGTCGACCAGCCAGTCCACGGCGAAGCCCCACAGCACCGCGCGGTTGGTCACGGCGAGCTCGGCGGCGCTGTGCCAGGGGGCGCTGAACGCCATCGCCTGCGCGATGCTGCTGAACAGCGTCGCGTCGAACGGGTCGCCGGGGAACAGCTCGGGGTGCGCGGCGGCGGCTCTGCGCAGGCCACGCTGGCCCTGCGCGGCCAGCGCGCAGACCCGGCCCTGTTCGGCGGCGACGACGAGCGGATCCGGTGTCGCGCCGTCGGTCATGCCCCCTCCGTCCGCCCGGCGGCGACGAGTGTCAGCTCCACCCGTTCGCGCGGCCGCAGCGCCGCGGCCAGCCGCAACCCGGGTACGCCGGGGCGGTGCAGCCGGAACCGGTAGCGGCTGAGCATGGTGGCGAGGATGAGCTGGGCCTCCAGATAGAACAGGTACATGCCCAGGCACTGGTGCGGCCCGCCGCCGAACGGGAAGTGGGCGTAGCGGTGCCGGGCGCGGACCCGCTCGGGGCGGAAGCGTTCCGGGTCGAACTCGTCCGGGCGATCCCAGAACTGCCGCATCCGCTGGGTGATCAGCGGGCTGACCGCCATCGTCGCGCCGGGCTCGATCGGCACACCGTCGATGACGTCCCCGGCGACCGCGCGGCGCGGGATGATCCACCCGATCGGGTAGAGCCGCAGCAGCTCGTCCAGCACCATCCGGGTGTACGTGAGCCGGCTCAGGTGCTCGCGGCGTACCGGCTCGCCGCCGACCACCTCGTCGATCTCGGCGTAGAGGCGCTCGGCCACCTCGGGATGCTGGTCCAGGTGGGGCCAGGCCCAGGTCAGCACGTTGATGGTGGTCTCCGTGGTGGCGGCGAACATCGCCACCGTGTCGTTGCGGACCTGCCGCTCGTCGAGCTGCCGCCCGTCGTCGGTGCGGGCCTGCCAGAGCGTCGAGATGACGTCGTCGCCCTGCTCGGCGGACTCCCGTGTCTCGCGGACGATCGGCACCAGCACGTCGTCGACGACGCGTACGGCGCGGGCGAACGTGCGGTCGCCCGGCATCGGCAGCGACAGCGGCGCGAACGGCACGATGATGCGCGGGATGACGGCGGTCGCGATCCGGTCCTGCGCCTCGATCACCCGCATCGCGTCCGGCACCGAGATCCGGTCGGCGAAGAGCACCTTCATGATCGCCCGGCTGACGATGCGCGCCTGCTCCACGCCGATGTCGACCGGCTGCCCGGCACGGGCCGGCTCGTCCAGTTCAGCGACCGCGTCACGGATCGCGTCGGCCATCCCGTCGACGAGCGCCTCCACCCGCTTCGCGGTGAACATCGGCTGGAGCATGCGCCGGCTGGCCGACCAGATCTGCCCCTCGCCGAGGATCCCCTCGCCGAACAGCCGCTTCACCGGGCGCCAGAACAGCCCGTCACCGGCGCGGTCGTAGTTGTCCGCCCGGTCGCGCAGGACGTGCTGCACGTGCTTGGGGTGGGTGACCAGGTAGGGGCGGAAGGAGCCGAGGTTGAGCCGGACCAGTTCGCCTTCGGTACGGTTACCGATGTCGATGAGGGCCCGGGCGGGGTCGCGCAGCACCGCGGGCAGGATCTGCCGCAGTGGCACGATTCGGGGTCGGCCGGTGGGCCTCGGTGTGTCCGTCGTTTCGGGCACCTGAACGCTCCCTCGGTTGACTCAGGGTCGCGACCCCGTACCGACCCGTGATGTTGCCCGCGAGCATGCCATCACGAGCCGCAGATCAAAAGGCAGGTCGGAGGATATTTCACGTAACAACAATCTCTTTGTCGAGAATGGAAGCCGTGGGACGTGCGTCACTCGCGTACACAGTGGCCGCCGCGGAGCGCGAGGACGGCTCACCTATCCGGTGCCGCGGGCGCGGCACCGTCCGCTGTGCCAAGCTTCGGGCATGGACGACAAGACCATCCTGAGCCGGATCTCGGAACTCGTCGACGAGGAGCACCGGCTGCGTGCCGGCGCGCAGCAGAACGAGGCCGGCACCGACGACGAGGCGCGGGAGCGGCTGCGCGCGCTGGAGGAGTCCCTGGACCAGTGCTGGGACCTGCTGCGTCGCCGCCGGGCCGCCCGCCAGGCCCACGGCGACCCGGACGCCCAGGGCGAGCGCCCGGTGCCGGAGGTCGAGCGCTACCTCCAGTGATCCGGTCCGGCGTCCCGGGCGGTCTCCCGCCCGGGACGCCGGCCGGTCAGCGGATGCCCGCCTCCCGCAGCAGCGCCTCGGTCAGCGCCGCCGGGTCGGTCACCGTCGCCGGCATCCCACGGGCGGTGAACCAGGCGGCCACCACCCGCACGTCGCGGGCCAGGAACTCGGCCCCCTGCAGGTTCGCCACCACGTCGACCACCTGCGGCAGGTCGATCAGCACCAGCCGGCCCGCGTGCACCAGCAGGTTGTACGGGGACAGGTCGCCGTGCGCGTACCCGGCCCGGGCGAGCACCGTCAGCGCCTCGACGAGCTGGTCCCACAGGTCGCGCAGCTCGTCGTCGTCGGGCCGGACCTGGGCCAGCCGCGGCGCGGCCTCCCCCGCCCCGGCGTCGCCGACGAACTCCAGCATCAGCTCGGTGCCGAGCAGCTGCACCGGGTAGGGCACCGCGATCCGCCCGGAGGCGGCCCCGATCTCCCAGAGCCGGGACAACGCGGCGAACTCGGCCGCCGCCCACTGCCCGGCGATCATCTGCCGGCCGAACGCGGTGCGGCCGGTCATCGCCCGCATCTCGCGGGACCGGCGTACCCGGCGGCCCTCCAGGTAACCGGCGTCGCGGTGGAACAGCCGGTGCTGGGCGTCGCGGTAGCGCTTCACCGCCAGCAGGCAGCCGCGGTCGGTACCCGGCACCGCGCGGCGGACCAGGTGGACGTCCGCCTCCTTGCCGGTCTTGAGCACCCCGAGCTCGGTGTCCCGGGCGGCCAGTTCGGTGACCAGCCACTCCGGATGCGGCTCGGGGCCGTGGACGGCCTGGTCCCAGGAGGACCAGGCGTCCTCCACGTCGGGCTCGGCGTCCGGGTCGGCGAGGGCCGGCGTGCGCCGCCCCCGCTTCAGGAAGTCGGGTTCGTCGTCGTCGAAGCGGCTCTTGCCGCGGCCACGGCGCTGCGGCGCCGGGAAGTCGTGATCGCGCACGGGTGGATCTGTCCTTCGATCGAGGCTGGTGGAGGCAGGTGGAACGACCCTGCGAAGACGGCCATGACCGACCTCCTCTCCTCGACCGGGCGACCCCCGGCTGCGCACTCGCGCGGCACCATGCTCGTGCCCCGTCCGGCTCGGGTCAACGGATTTACCGCGCCGCCGCCGGCCCGCCGCGCCGCTGCCGCCGTCAGCCGGCCAGCACGGCCGCCACGGCCGCGATCAGCCCGTCCTCGATCCGGGTCGGCGCGTACCTCGGGTCGGACCAGCGGCGTCCCCGGTGCAGCCAGACGCTGGGCAGGCCCACCGCCGTCGCCCCGCCGATGTCCGCCTCCGGGCTGTCGCCGATCACCCACGCGCCGCGCAGCGGCATCCGGGCCCGCTGGGCGGCGAGCGCGAAGATCCTCGGGTTCGGCTTGCTGACGCCCGCCTCCTCGGAGATCACCCAGTCGGCGACGTACCGGTCCAGGCCGGTCGTACGGATCTTGGCGTCCTGCTGGCGGGCCGCGCCGTTCGTGACCACCACCGGCACCCAGCCCGCGTCCGCCGCGATCCGCAACGCGCACGCGACAAGCGGATCCAGCCGCATGTGCGCCACCACGCCGTCGTGCAGCTCGTCTACCAGGTCGATCGAGGGGATGCGCAGCGCGTACCGCTCGCGGATCGCGTCCGCCACGTCCCAGCGGTTGGTCAGCCCGTCCGCGTCCACGGACACCAACCAGTCGAGGTCGGCCGGCGGCGCGCCGATGCCCGCCAGGAAGCGTTCTCCCCAGACACGGAACGGCCCGTCGCGGTCCAGCAGAGTGTTGTCCAGATCGAGCAGGAGCAACGGCACCTGGGCACCCTACGGGACACACCGGAGCACCGACAGGGCCGAGGGCCCCGGCGCGGCGCTCAGGCGACGAGCACGGCGCGGGCCGCCCCGGCGTCGAGCGGGCGGTCCCGCAGCATCGTGTGTGCCGCGCGGGTGGCGGCCAGCGCGTCCGGGTCCAGCGTGGCCACCAGCACGTCCTCGCCGGTGTCGGCGCCCCGGGCCAGCGGCCGGCCCTCCGGGTCGTACACCGCCGCGCCGCCGTTGAACCGCCATGGATCGGCGCCGTCGACCGAGTTGGCGAACACCACGTACATCGTGTTGTCCAGCGCGCGGGCGGCGTAGTAGAGGTCGCGGCGGTGCGCCGAGCCGGCCAGGTAGCCGCTCGGGCAGAGGTAGCCGTGCGCGCCGTCGCCGGCGGCGGCCCGCGCGTGCTCCGGGAAACAGCCGTCGTAGCAGACGCCCAGACCCAGCCGCCACGTGTCGACCTCGATCGTGGCGCCCCGGACGCCGGCGTCGAACAGCTCCCGCTCGCCGCTCCAGAGCTGCTGCTTGTCGTACGCGGCGGTGACCACGCCGGCCGGGTCCACCACGAGCGAGGAGATCGTGCGCCGCCGGTCGGGGTGGCGCACGGCGGCGCCGATCACCACCGCGGCGCCCGCTTCGACGGCGGCGGCGCGCAGCGGGTCCAGCCGGGCGTCGGTCACCCGGCCGTCGGCGTCGGCGGCCACGTCCGTGGCGTCCGGATCCGCGCCGAGCGTCGGCGGGTGGTACGCCGGCAGGAACAGCTCGGGCAGCACGACGACGCGGGCGCCCTCGGCCCGGCCCACGAGACGGGCGGCGGTGCGGGCGTTGCCGGCCACGTCGCCCGGGACGGGCTGGGCCTGGACGGCGGCGACGGTGAGCGGGCGCGCGGGGAGGGCGGTCACCCGCCGATGGTAACCACCCCGGCGACGGCAGATGATCATCCGTCACCGGATCTCAAGCCGTACGTACGGTTTGCATCGGACGGTTCCACCTGCGACGATCCGTTCGTGCCCAGAGTAAGTCAGGACCAGCTCGACGCGCGCCGGCAGGAGATCCTCGCGGCGGCGCGGGCTTGTTTCGCCCGGCACGGCTACGAGGGCGCCACCGTGCGGCGGCTGGAGGAGGCCACCGGCCTGTCCCGGGGCGCGATCTTCCACCACTTCCGGGACAAGGACTCCCTCTTCCTCGCCGTGGCCGAGGACGACGCCGCCGCCATGGTGGAGACCGTCGCCCGCAACGGCCTGGTGCAGGTGATGCGCGACCTGCTGGCCCGGGCCGTCTCGCCGGACACCACCGGCTGGCTCGGCAGCCAGCTGGAGGTCTCCCGCCGGCTGCGCACCGACCCCGCCTTCGCCAAGCGCTGGGCGGAACGTTCCGAGGCCATCGCCGCGGCCACCCGGGAACGCCTGCTGCGCCAGCGCGAGGCCGGCGTGCTCCGCGACGACGTGCCGATCGACGTGCTCGCCCAGTTCCTGGAGCTGGCCTACGACGGGCTGGTACTGCACCTGGCGATGGGCCGGCCGGCCGGCGACCTGGCCCGCGTGCTCGACCTGGTCGAGGAGGCCGTCCGCCGGCACTGAACCGTGCCGGTCTCGGTCCGGTAACTACCCCGCCCGAGGAGATCGACTCTGGCGCGCCTGCTCCACAATGAGCCGCGACCCCTCCTCGCGACAGGAGCAGACGATGACCCCCTCCGACACCTGGGGCATCCCCGGCCCCGTATTCCTGCGCTGGTACCTCCTGCTCGCCGTCGTCCTGGTCGTCGGTGCGATCGTGTACCGGCGGCGCATGCTCGCGGGCACGCCGGTGAGCGTTCACGGCAACCTGGGGCCGCAGCAGGTCGCCTACCTCAACGGTGGTGACCAGCTCGCCGTCTGGGCCGCGCTGGGCGGGCTGCGCCACGCGGGCGCGGTCGGCGTACGGCCGGACCGGCGGCTCACCACCGGCGGTCCGCTGCCGGCCGGGGCCACCCCGCTGGACCAGGCGGTCCACCACGCGGCGAGCCGAGGTCTGCGGACCCGGGAGCTGGCCGCCGACGAGTGGGTGCGGCGTGCGCTCGACGAGCTGCGCGACGGCCTGGTACGCCGGGGCCTGGCCCTGGACCAGGAGCGGCGCCGGACGCTGCGGCGCGGCGCGCTGCTGATCGGGTTCCTGCTGGTGATCGGCATCGTGCGCGCGGTCTCCGGGCTGTTCAACGACCGGCCCACGGGCTGGCTGCTGCTCAGCCTGTTCCCGCTCGGCCTCGCGTTCGTGCTGCTCAACCGCGTGCCGTGGCGCACCCGGGCGGCCACCGCGGCGCTCGACGACATGCGCCGCCGGCACGCCTGGCTGCGCCCGGCCGCCGGACCCGCGTACACCACGTACGGCCCGGCCGAGGTGGCGCTGGGCGTGGCGCTGTTCGGCACCGCGACGCTCTGGACCATGGACCCCGGCTTCGCCGAGCAGGCCGAGATCCAGCGGCAGGCGATGGGCAGCACCGGCGCCGCCAGCTCCGGCACCTCCTGCGGCGGAGGGGCGACTGCCGGCGGCAGTTCGTGCGGCGGCGGCAGCTCCTGCGGCGGAGGCGGTGGCTGCGGCGGAGGCGGGTGCGGCGGATGACCGG
Source organism: Micromonospora sp. NPDC049203 (assembly GCF_043197215.1). Lineage (NCBI taxonomy): Bacteria > Bacillati > Actinomycetota > Actinomycetes > Micromonosporales > Micromonosporaceae > Micromonospora > Micromonospora sp. NPDC049203. Next base: position 805,723 of record NZ_JBICSV010000002.1, read on the forward strand.
CCCGTCCGGCGTCGGCATCGGCTGGCGCCCCGAGATCGCCGGCTTCGTCGCCGGGCTGCCGGGGCTGCGCTTCGTCGAGGTGGTCGCGGAGGCGGTCGCACCGGCCGGGCCGCTCCCGGACGGGCTCGCCGAGCTGCGCGGACGCGGCGTCGACGTCGTACCCCACGGGGTGCGGCTGTCCCTCGGCGGCGCGGAACCGGTGGACCCGGCCCGGGTGGCGCACCTGGCCGCTGTGGCCGCGGCCCTGGACGCGCCGCTGGTGAGCGAGCACATCGCGTTCGTGCGGGCCGGCGGCCTGGAGGCCGGTCACCTGCTGCCGCTGCCGCGCACCCGCGAGGCGGTCGCGGCGGTGGTGGCGAACGTCCGGCGGACGCAGGCGGAGCTGCCGGTGCCGCTGGCCCTGGAGCCGATCGCCGCGCTCTTCGACTGGCCCGACGACGAGCTGGACGAGGCGGACTTCCTCACCGAGATCCTCGACGCCACCGGCGCGCTGCTGCTGCTCGACATCGCGAACGTGCACGCCAACGCCCGCAACCGGGGCGGCGACCCGGCGGCGCTGCTGAACCGGCTGCCGCTGGAGCGCATCGCCTACGCGCACGTGGCGGGCGGCGCCGAACACGGCGGCTTCTACCACGACACGCACACCGACCCGGTGCCCGCCGCCGTGCTGGACCTGGTCCGCGAGCTGTGCGCCCGGCGCCGGCCGCCCGCGCTGCTGCTGGAACGCGACGGGCACTATCCGCCCGCCGCCGAGCTGCGCGGCGAGCTGGACGCGCTGGCCGCCGCGTCCGGCCACCCGGTGGTCACGTGAGCGGCGACCTCGCGGCCCGGCAGGCCGAGCTGGTCGCCGCGCTCGTCGCCGGTGGGCCGCTGCCGCCCGGCTTCGCCCCGGCCCCGGTCGAGGCGGCCCGCCGGGCGCTGCTGCGCAAGCGGGCCGGCGACGTGGCCCGGCACTGGCCGCTGCTCGCCGCCGGGCTCGGGCCCGGCTGGCCGGCCACGTTCACCGCGTGGGCCGACGGCCGTCCCACCAACGGTTCGCTGCGCGACGGCTGGGACCTGGCCCGCGACCTGCGCGAGCGGGACGCGTTGCCGCCGCTGGGCGCGGACGAGCTGGCCGAGCGGGAGGCCGCGAGCCGCTACGACGGCCACCACCCGCCCCGGCCTCGCCGGTGGCCGGCCCTCGCCCGGGCCGGCGGCGCCGTCGCGGTTCAGGTCGCCGGCCGGGTACGCCTGGTGCGGCCCGCCCCGCGCTGACAGGCACCCGCCGGTACGGCAGGATCGGGGTATGGATCTCGGACTCGCCGATCGGGTGTACGTGCTCACCGGCGCCTCCGCCGGCCTCGGCCTCGCCACCGCCGAGCAACTCGTCGCCGACGGCGCCCGGGTGGTCATCTCGGCGCGTACCCCGGAACGGGTGGCCGCCGCGATCGAGGCGCTCGGCGATCCACGGCAGGCGATCGGGCTGACCGCCGACCTCACCGACCCCGCCACGCCGCAGCGGCTCGTCGCGGCCGCCCGCGAACACTTCGGCCGTCTCGACGGCGCGCTGATCTCGGTCGGCGGCCCGCCTCCCGGCACCGCCGCCTCCGTCACCGACGAGCAGTGGCGCGAGTCGTTCGAGACGGTCTTCCTGGGCAGCGTCCGGCTCGCCCGGACGGTGGCCGGCGCGCTCACCGACGGCGGCGCGATCGGGCTGGTGCTGTCCACCTCGGTACGCGGACCGCTGGCCGGCCTCGGCATCTCCAACGGTTTGCGGCCGGGCCTCGCCGGCGTGGCGAAGGACATGGCCGACGAGTTCGGCCCGCGCGGCGTACGCGTGATCAGCCTGCTGCCGGGACGGATCATGACCGACCGCAACCGGGAGCTGCTGGCCGGCTCCGGCGATCCGGAGCGGGCCCGCGCGCAGGCCGAGGCGGCGATCCCGCTCGGGCGCATCGGCGACCCGGCGGAGTTCGGCAGGGTGGCCGCGTTCCTGCTCTCCCCCGCCGCCGGGTACGTCACCGGGGTGACCGTGCCGGTCGACGGCGGCGCGCTGCGCGGGCTGTGACGGTGGGCGCGGTGGCTGGGCTTCCCGTGGCGGCTGCTCTGGTGAGCCGGGTGCGGGTGGTCGCGGCGGGCCGGGCACCCGGGGCGGAGGGACGGTGAGCGATCGACGGCGTCCGGCCGGTGGGCGGCCCGAGGCCGCGCCCGGCCCGGGCACACCCGCCCGAAGCCACCCCCGGCCCAGCCGGGAACAGCTCGCCGCGGCGGCCGACCGGCTGCTGCCCGACGTGATCGCGCCCGGCCTGGACGTGCTGTTCGTCGGCATCAACCCGGGCCTGTGGTCGGCGGCCACCGGCTGGCACTTCGCCCGCCCCGGCAACCGCTTCTGGCCCGCCCTGCACCGGGGCGGCTTCACGCCGCGCCTGCTGCACCCCAGCGAGCAGGACACGCTCCCGGCGCTGGGCCTCGGCATCACCAACATGGTGGCCCGGGCCAGCGCCCGCGCCGACGAACTCACCCCCGCGGAACTCGTCGACGGCGCCGCCACGCTCACCGCCAAGGTCGAGGGCTACCGGCCGCGCTGGGTGGCGGTGGTCGGGGTGACCGCGTACCGGATCGGGTTCGCCCGGCCGAAGGCCGGATTCGGGCCGCAGCCGGAAACGCTGGCGGCGGCCCGGCTCTGGGTGCTGCCCAACCCGAGCGGCCTGAACGCCCACTTCACCCCGGAGACGCTTGGTGCCGCCTTCGCCGAGCTGCGTGCCGCTGTCGTCGCGGGCTAGTTGGCCGCGGCCGGGGGCATGGCCTCGTGGGCGACGTAGGTGCCCATCGGCACCGTGGTCACCACGGGCTCGGGCTGCTCGGCCTCGGCGTGCGGCGCGGGCGAGTCGGTGATCGCGAACTGGGTGCGGTACAGCTCGGCGTACAGGCCGCCGACGGCCACCAGCTCGTCGTGCCGGCCGCGCTCCACGATCCGGCCCTCGTCGAGCACGAGAATCTGGTCGGCGTCGCGCACCGTGGAGAGCCGGTGCGCGATGACCAGCGCGGTACGCCCGGTCAGCGCCACCGACAGCGCCCGCTGCACTGCTGCCTCGCTCTCCGAGTCCAGATGCGCGGTGGCCTCGTCGAGGATCACGATCGACGGGGCCTTGAGCAGCAGGCGGGCGATGGCGATGCGCTGCTTCTCGCCGCCGGAGAAGCGGTAGCCCCGCTCACCGACAGTCGTGTCGAGCCCGTCCGGCAGAGCCCGGACCAGGTCGGCGACCTGTGCGCCGGCCAGCGCCGCCCAGATCTCGTCGTCGGTGGCGTCCGGCTTGGCGTAGCGCAGGTTCTCCCGGATCGTCTCGTGGAACAGGTGCGAGTCCTGGGTGACCACGCCGATCTCGTCGCGCAGCGAGGCGAGCGTGGCGTCCCGTACGTCGACGCCACCGACAAGCACCTGGCCGTCGCTGACGTCGTAAATCCGGGAGATCAGCATGGACAGCGTCGACTTGCCCGCGCCGGAGGGGCCGACCAGGGCCACCATCTGCCCCGGCTCGACGGCGAACGACACGCCCTTGAGCACCGGCTCGTTGACCGTCCGGTCGAGCGTCGACACCTCCTCCAGGGAGGCCAGCGACACCTCCGCGGCGCTCGGGTAGCGGAAGCGTACGTCGCGGAACTCGACCCGGCCGCTGCCCCGCGGCACCGGCACCGCCTCGGGCTTCTCGGCGATGGTCGGGCGCAGGTCGAGCACCTCGAAGACCCGGTCGAACGAGACGAGCGCGCTCATCACGTCGACCCGGACGTTCGACAGCGCGGTCAGCGGGCCGTAGAGGCGGGTCAGCAGCAGCGCCAGCTTGACCACTGTGCCGGCGCTGACCGCGCCGGTGACCGCCAGCCAGCCGCCGACGCCGTACGTCAGGGCCTGGGCCAGGGACGCGACGAGCAGCATCGCGACGAAGAACGTCCGCGAGTACATCGCGGACTGGATGCCGATGTCGCGCACCCGCTCGGCCCGGCGGGCGAACCGGTCGGCCTCCACCTCCGGTGCGCCGAACAGCTTGACCAGGAGCGCGCCCGCCACACCGAAGCGCTCGGTCATCGTCGCGTTCATCTTGGCGTCGAGGTTGTACGACTCGCGGGTGATCTCGGCCAGCCGCCGGCCGACCCGGCGGGCCGGGATGATGAAGATCGGCAGCAGCACCAGCGCCAGCACGGTGATCTGCCAGGACAGCACGAGCATCGCCCCGGCGGTCAGCACGAGCTGGATGACGTTGCTGACCACGCCGGACAGCGTCGAGGTGAACGCGCGCTGGGCGCCGAGCACGTCGTTGTTGAGCCGGCTGACCAGCGCGCCGGTCTGGGTGCGGGTGAAGAACTGCAACGGCATCCGCTGGACGTGGTCGTACACCCGGGTGCGCAGGTCGAGGATGATGCCCTCGCCGATGCGGGCCGAATACCACCGCTGGACCAGGGAGAACAGGGCGTCGGCCACGGCCAGCGCGGCGATGATCAGGGCGAGCCGGACGACTGTCGAGCGGGCGTCCGGGCCGGCGCCGGCGATCGCGTCGATGACGTCACCGGCGAGCAGCGGCGTGGCCACACCGATCACCGCGGCGACGATCACGGTGATCAGGAAGACGATGATGTCGCGCCGGTAGGGCTGGGCGAACGCGACGATCCGCCGGGCGGTGCCGCGCTTGAGCTCGTGGGCGGAGACCTCGTCACGGTTGCGCAGCGACCGGAGCATGCTCCAGCCGCCCATGCCGCCGCCGGCCATCGGGTGGGACACTCGTCACCTCCGGGTCGTCAGGGCAGCAGGAACCGTCGGAGTCCATTCTCCCGACGCCTGTGACAACCTCGCGAGTAACCCAGATCTTCCCGAACGGTCCTTACGAAATCGCCGTACCGGCTATTCGCCCCGCCCGGCCAGGTCCCGGATCCGCCGGGTCTGCGCCTCCCGCTCGGCGCGCTGCTGCTCGGCATGCGAGCGCCCGGCCGCGCCCGCGAGCAGCGCCTTGATCTCGATGATCGCGTCCCGGTTGTTCGCCAGCAGCCCGGCGGACAGGTCACGCACGGCGCCGTCCAGCTCGTCGTTCGGCACCACGAGCGTGGCCAGGCCGATACGGTCCGCCTCGGTGGCGTCCATCCGCCGGCCGGTGGCGCAGATCTCCAGCGCCCGGGAGTAGCCGACCAGCTCGACCAGGCGGCGCGTACCAGCCAGGTCGGGGACCAGCCCGAGCGTCACCTCGGCCATGGAGAGCCTGGCGTCGGCGGCGAGGACCCGCATGTCGCAGGCGAGAGCCAGCTGGAAGCCGGCGCCGATGGCGTGGCCCTGCACCGCGGCGATCGACACCACGTCCGGCCGGTGCAGCCAGGTGAAACCGCCCTGGTACTCGGCGATCCGGTCGGCGCACTCGGCCGCCGGCATCGCGGCCAGCTCGGCGAAGGAGCCCGGCCCGGTCGCGCCGGCGACCGCCAGGTCCAGGCCCGCGGAGAAGGCACGCCCCTCCCCGCGTACGACGACGACGCGCACGTCGCCCGGCAGGTCGCGGGAGAAGTCGCTCATCGCGCGCCACATCGCGGGAGTCTGGGCGTTCAGCACGTCGGGCCGGCACAACGTCACCGTCGCGACCGGCCCGTCGCAGTCGAAGCGCACTCCGGTCGTCTCGGCGGTCACCGGACGCCCCGGAACGCGCGGGTGGACGACGCTGGGGGGCGGATCACGCCTTCTTCCGGCGCCGGGCGCCGCCGCGCTGCCGCAGCTGCACCCCGGATTCGGTGAGCACCCGGTGGATGAACCCGTAGGAACGGCCGGTCGAGGCCGCCAGAGCACGAATGCTCTCTCCGCCGGTGTACCGCTTTACCAGGTCTTTGGCGAGCGTCTGACGCTCGGCCCCGACGATCCGGCGACCCTTCTCAGTGCTGGTGGCTGTGCCAGTGGCTGCCATGCTGATTCCTCACGTCCCAGACTGTGCGGTTCGGATACGGTCCCACCTATTAGACCGCCTCGGACGATCATGCGCCAGATATCAACTATTCGCCAACCGACACGCTACGCAATGTCAGCTTCCCGATAGAGTGATCCTTCCGGCCGGCTGATCCGTACCGGCCCGCCGGACGAGCCCGTCGCCCCAGGTTCGGCAAGGTGGCGGCATCTCAGTGGATGGACGAGCCAACGCCCTCTCCGTGGTCGGCCCGTCCATGTCGGCGAGAGCACGAGAGGCGCCGCCAATCGGTCCGTCGATCGACTGACGACGATTCGTTCCGCGCCGGTTCGACGAACTGGCGGCATCCTCCCGCCTGATCGGCACCACTTTCGACGGGACCGCCTCGCCGCGCTCCGGACGCCTGCGCGTCGGCGCGCCGGCATGGATCATGCCGGCGGTGGGTGCGCGGGTGCGACGGGCCGTATCGTGCCCGGGGTGATTGACATGATCACGGCCGCGGCGGGTGCCGCAGGCGTCTTCGCCGCCACCAACCTCGACGACATCGTCGTGCTCACGGTGCTGTTCGTGGCCGCCCGGCACACCGGGCGTCCCCGGCCGTGGCAGATCGTCGCCGGGCAGTACGCGGGCATCGGCGCGCTCGTCGCGATCGCGGCGGTGGCCGCCGCCGGGCTGCTCGTGGTGCCCGACCCGTGGCCGGGTCTGCTCGGCCTGCTGCCGATCGGGCTGGGCGCCCGGGCGCTGTCGGCCCGGCGCGACGACGACGAGCCGCCGGCGGTGGTCGGCAGCCTGGCCGGCGTCGCCGGGGTCACAGTGGCCAACGGCGCCGACAACATCGCCGTCTACGTGCCGGTCTTCCGCGCCCTCGACCCGCTCACCGGGCTGATCTGGCTGCTGGTGTTCGCCGTGCTGGTGGCCGTGTGGTGCGCGGTCGCCGCCGCGCTCGGCGGGCACCCCCGGGTGGTGGCGCTGGTCGGCCGCGCCGGCCACTGGCTGGTCCCGGCGATCTTCATCGCCATCGGCGCGACCATCCTGCTCACCTCCGGCGTCCTCCCCCACCTGGCCGCCCTCCTGGCCTGACCGCCCCCGCCCGTCTTCTCCGTCGATCATGAAGTTGACGGCGATCTGGATCTCAAAGAGTGCCGTCAACTTCATGATCAACCGGCAAGGGGCGCGGGCAGGCGGCGCGGGAAGGGGTCAGGCGAGCTCGACCAGCTCCAGCAGGTCGTCGGACCAGGCGTCCTCGTCGCCGTCGGGCAGCAGGATGGCGCGATCCGGCTTGAGCGCGGTGACCGCGCCCGGGTCGTGCGTGACCAGCACGATCGCGCCCGGGTAGCGGGCGATCGCGTCGAGCACCTGCTCGCGGCTCACCGGGTCGAGGTTGTTCGTCGGCTCGTCCAGCAGCAGCACGTTGGCGCCCGAGCAGACCAGCGTGGCCAGCGCCAGCCGGGTCTTCTCGCCGCCGGAGAGCACACCGGCCGGCTTGTCCACGTCCTCGCCGGAGAACAGGAACGCGCCGAGGATCTTGCGCAGGTCGGTGTCGGTCTGGTCGGACGCGGCGCTGCGCATGTGCTCCAGGATCGTGCGGTCCACGTCGAGCGTCTCGTGCTCCTGGGCGTAGTAGCCCAGCCGCAGCCCGTGGCCGGGACGCACCTCGCCGGTGTCCGGCTCCAGCAGCCCGCCGAGCATCCGCAGCAGCGTGGTCTTGCCGGCGCCGTTGAGGCCGAGGATGGCCACCCGGGAGCCCCGGTCCACAGCCACGTTGACGTCGGTGAAGATCTCCAGCGACCCGTACGACTTGGACAGGCCGGTCGCGGTCAGCGGCGTCTTGCCGCACGGCGCGGGGCTCGGGAACCGTACCTTGGCGACCTTGTCCGCGACGCGGACCTCGTCCAGGCCGGAGAGCAGCCGCTCGGCGCGGCGGGCCATGTTCTGCGCGGCGACGGTCTTGGTGGCCTTGGCCCGCATCTTGTCCGCCTGCGCCATCAGCGCGCCGGCCTTCTTCTCGGCGTTTGCGCGCTCCCGGCGGCGGCGCCGCTCGTCGGTCTCCCGCGCCTCCAGGTACGCCTTCCAGCCCAGGTTGTAGGTGTCGACCACGGACCGGGTGGCGTCCAGGAACCAGACCTTGTTGACCACCGCCTCCAGCAGCGAGGCGTCGTGGGAGATCACGATCAGGCCGCCCTTGTGGTTGCCGAGGAAGCCGCGCAGCCAGGTGATCGAGTCGGCGTCGAGGTGGTTGGTGGGCTCGTCGAGCAGCAGGATGCCGCCGCCGTTCTCCCCGGCGTCGCGGAACAGGATCCGGGCCAGCTCGATGCGGCGGCGCTGGCCGCCGGAGAGCGTGCCGATGGTCTGCGCCAGGGCCCGGTCGGGCAGGCCGAGGTTGGCGCAGATCCGGGCCGCCTCGGCCTCGGCCGCGTAGCCGCCGAGCGAGGCGAACTGGTCCTCCAGCGCGCCGTAGCGGCGGACCAGCCGCTCGTCGTCGGCGCCCTCGGCGAGCTTGTTCTCCAGCTCCTTCATCTGCGCCATGAGCACGTCCAGCCCGCGGGCGGAGAGCACCCGGTCCCGGCCGGTGACGTCCAGGTCACCGGTACGCGGGTCCTGCGGCAGGTAGCCGATGGCGCTGCGCCGGTCGATCTGGCCGGCGTACGGCTGGCCCTCACCGGCGAGCACCTTGAGTGTGGTGGTCTTGCCGGCGCCGTTGCGGCCGACCAGGCCGATCCGGTCCCCCGGCTGCACCCGCAGGGTGGTGTCGGACAGCAGGATCCGGGAACCGGCACGCAGTTCCAGGCCGGTGGCAGTGATCATTTCGGAGTACTCGCTCTCGGGTCCGGAAGGGCTGACTCAGGGCACGCGAAAGCGCCGGCGGGTGGTGATTTCCCGTCGGCGCGGGGCCGTTCAGCCTTCGCAGCGCAGCACGGGGGCAAGTGTACCGGGCCCCACGGACCCGCTCCCCCGGATTACCGTGCAAGATCATCGGGTACGGAAACCGCCGTCCGGACCCGGTCCGGTACCGCAACCACCACATACGGACACATCGGTGATCGGGGTCAACATGGAGCTGAACGAGAACGCGCGGGTCGACACCAGCCAGGTGGACGACCGGCGAGGGTCCGGCGGAGGCGGCGGGATGGGCATTCCGATCCCGATCGGCGGCGGCCGGGGCGGGATCGTGGGCATCATCATCGCCGTACTCGTCGCCCTGGTGGGCGGCGGCTTCGGCCTCAACGCCGCCACCAACGGCGGCGGTTCCGAGCAGGGCGACAACACCTCGCTGGAGCAGAAGTGCTCGGCGCAGGACGCGCTGAAGCAGCTCGACTGCCGCAACGCGCTCTACGTCAACTCGATCCAGGCGTACTGGCGCACCGCCATGCCGGAGGCGTTCGGCGAGCAGTACAAGCCGTCGAAGACGGTGTTCTTCAGCCAGAACGTCAGCACGGCCTGCGGCGCGGCCGACTCCGGCGTCGGCCCGTTCTACTGCCCGGCCGACGACCTGGTCTACATCGACCTCAGCTTCTACAAGCTGCTGGCCGACCAGCTCGGCGCCGAGGGCGAGTTCGCCCAGCCGTACGTGCTTGCCCACGAGTACGGCCACCACGTGCAGGACCTGCTCGGCACCGAGGCGCAGATGCGCCGCCAGCAGCAGCGCGACCCGCAGAGCGCGAACGCGCTCTCGGTGAAGCTGGAGCTGCAGGCCGACTGCTACGCCGGGGCCTGGGCGAAGAACGCCACCGGCACCGCCGACGAGCAGGGCCAGAAGATCTTCAAGAGCATCACCGAGCAGGACATCTCGCAGGCCATCGACACGGCCGAGAAGATCGGCGACGACGCCATCCAGCAGCGCTCCGGCCGGCCGGTGAACCCGGACGAGTTCACCCACGGCAGCTCCGAGCAGCGCAAGCAGTGGTTCACCAAGGGCTTCACCACCGGCGACCCGAAGTCCTGTGACACCTTCGGTTCGGGGGCCTGAGCCGATCCGCGCATCGGCCCGCACCACCGCAGACGGTGGTGCGGGCCGATGTCGTTTCCGGGGCCGGTCAGGCCGGCAGTGTCACCTGAGCCGGAGTGGACCGGTTGACAGTCGTCCCGTCACCGAGCTGACCACCGCTGTTGTCGCCCCAGCACCACAGGCCGCCGTCGGTACGGATGCCGCAGCCGTGGTCGGTCACCGCTACCTCGCCGGTCCAGGTGGTGGCCGTGCCGGCCTGGGCGGGCGCGGACCGGTGGGTGGTGCTGCCGTCGCCCACCTGCCCGGCCGAGTTCTTGCCCCAGCACCACAGGGTGCCGTCGGTACGCGACGCGCACGTCGTGTCGCTGCTCGCGGCGATCCGGTTCCAGGTGGTGGCGGTGCCGATCTGCACCGGCGCGGTCCGGTAGGTGCCGCTCACGCCGAGCTGGCCGTATCCGTTCTCACCCCAGCACCACAGCGCGCCGGAGCGGATCCCGCAGGTGTGGGCGTATCCGGCCGCCACGCCGGTCCACCCGGTGGCGGTGCCGACCTGCGCGGGCGCGGTCTGGGGTGCCAGGTTGCCGAGCCCGAGCTGGCCGTCCGAGCTGGACCCCCAGCACCAGAGCGTGCCGCCGGTGCGGACACCGCAGGTGTGCCCGTAGCCGGTCGAGACGCTCACCCAGTCGGTGGCCGTGCCGACCTGCAGCGGGGTGTTCGCGACGTACGGCGAGGCGCCGACGCCCAGCTGGGTGGTCCGGTTGAAGCCCCAGCACCAGAGCGTGCCGTCGGTGCGGATCGCGCAGGTGTGCTGGGGGCCGGCGTCGACCCGGGCCCAGGTGGTAGCGGTGCCGACCTGCACCGGGGCGCTGCGGCTGGTGGTGGTGCCGTCGCCGAGCTGGCCCCGGAAGTTCGAGCCCCAGCACCAGAGCGTCCCGTCCGTGCGGACCGCGCAGGTGTGCCCGGAGCCGCCGTCGACACCGGTCCAGGTGGCGGTGCCGACCCGCGCCGGGGCGCTGCGGTTGGTGGTGGTGCCGTCGCCGAGCTGGCCGGCGTAGTTGGAGCCCCAGCACCACAGTCCCCCGTCGGTGCTGATCGCGCAGGTGTGCGCGCCGCCCGCGGTGACGCTGGTGACAGTGGGCGCGGCGAGCGCGGCGCCCCGCGCCGGAGCCGCGTTGGCCGTGCCGGCTGTCAGCGTGGCGGTGAGCACGAGGCTTCCGGCGCTCATCGCCGCCGCCGCGACGAGGAGCCTCGTCGCACGGCGCCACCGGGCCCGCAGCCGGCCGTCCTGATATCCGCTCATGAAGTTGTTCTCTCCCAACGATGTCGGCGCGTGATGGCGGAGGCGAAGCTGCCCTGCGGGTCGCCCGGAGACCCGGCTTCGTGACACCGACGATAGGCATCGAGTCGATTCGATGCACCATCGGGGAACGGGATTGCGCCGTCTTGAGGTGATCTTTCCTGTTCAGCGGACCAGGATGTGGACCGCCCGGGCGGCGGCGACCGCGGCCACCAGCACCGCGTGCCGGGGCTCCGGCACGTCCAGCAGGCGCGGCGCGCGCAGCGCCGTCAGCGGGGCCAGCCGCCGGTCGGCAAGCACCGTGTCCACCGCGCGCCGGTCACCTCCGCACACCAGCGCCGCGAGCGTGCCCACCTCCGGCAACAGCAGACGCACTGCCAGCTCCGCCGCGTCGCCCAGGGCGGCCTTGGCCTGGTTGTCCCGCCGCCGGGCGAACCGCTGCTGGGACCAGCCACCCGCCGCGGTACGGCCCTGCACGTACCGGGTGTCCACCTTGGAGACCACCAGGTCGGCGCCGTCGGCGACGCCGAGGGCGACCGCGCCCTTGCGGGCCAGCAGCAGACCGAGCCGGCGGGCCGCCGTGGCGGAGGCGACGAATCCGGGTACGTCCGCCGACGCGCTCGCGCCGGGCGGGGTGTGCAGCTCGGCGGTGGCGCCGTCCGGGGCGGTGAGCAGCAGCCCGTACTCCTGGACTGTCGTGGTCGGCGGGCCGTGCCGGTCGGTGAAGCCCTCGACCCAGCGGGCGACGCGGCCGGGGTCGACCTCGACCCACCGGCCGCCCCCGGCGGCGGGTCGGCTGCTCATGGCCCGACGGTACGCCATCGACGGGCCGGGAGACGCGACGCGGGAGGACACCGTGCCGGCGCCCTCCCGCGTCTACCGCGTGGATCAGTGGACGGTGAGGTTGCCGCCCTTCAGCTTGACCTCGGCGGTCGCGCCGCCCGTCCAGTCCGACGACAGGAGCAGGGCGCCACCCTTCCACAGGGTGAGCCCGACGCTGTCGTTCCTACCGGGGGCGCCCCGGTCGGTCACCGTCACGGCCAGGGTCAGGCCGGAGGACACCAGCTTGCCCTTGCTGTCGTACAGGGCGGCCTGGTAGCGCACCTGGGCGACCTTGCCCGCCGAGGTGACGCCGAGCGCGTCGACAGTGTCGGCCTTGACCGTGTACGACTTCCCACCGGAGCGGAACTCGACCTCGGCCTTGCCCGACGGGGCCTTGTTCGCCTTGCCCGGCTTCGCGTTCAGCTCCACCTCGACAGTGGAGTTCACGTCGGCCGGGTAGCTTCCCGCCGAGCGGGTGGCGGTGAACTCCCCGCCGCCGGTGAGGAATCCACCGTCGGAGACGGCCACTGTCACCTGGGCGGTGGTGCTGCCCGTGTAGTTGCCGCCCACTGTCGCGGTGACGGTGTGCGTGCCCTTCGACAGGGTGGCCTCACACGCCGCGGACGCGCTGGTGGTGGCCGTGCCGAGCAGGGCCGGCGCGGCGGTGCAGAGCGTCACGCCGTCCTTGGTGAAGGTGACGGTGGCGGTACGGATGTCGCCCGCCGTGGTGTCCGTGGCACCGGGCAGCACCGAGCCGTCCCGGACCACGGCCCGCAGCAGCGCCGTGCCGGACGCGCCGCCGGTCGCGGTGTTCACCAGCGTGTCACCGGCCCAGCTGACCGCCGCGTCCTCGGCGGCGACGGTGACGGTGAACGAGGTGCTGCCGGTCAGCCCGGAGCCGTCGGACACGGTCACGGTGACCGGGTAGTCACCCGGTGCCGCCGTGGTGGTGCCGGCGACCGTCCAGGTACGCGTACCCGGGCGGGCGTCGGTCGCGGAGGTGTTCATGACGGCCAGGGACAGGCCGGCGGGCAGCCCGGTGGCCGCAGCGCTCAGGTCCGCGCCGGCGGTGTCGCCGTCGTTGGCGGTGACGGTGACGGCCGGCGAGAGCGCGTCGCTGTACTGCACGCTCACACCACCGTCGGGGGCGGTGCTGGTGACGACCGGGGCGGACCGGATCGTGAAGTCGGCGTCGTTGACGTCGAAGAAGACGTTACCGACCGCCTCGATCTTGATCCGGGCCTTCTCGGTGGCCACGTTCGGCAGCGACACGGTCGCGGTGCCGGTGTTGGCGGTCTGCTCGGCCAGCACGTACGGGAAGGTCTGCCCGCCGTCGGCGGACAGCGAGATCTTCACCTGCGCGGCGTTCACCGGCGCCACGTCGGTGCCGGCGACGTCCCACGTCACGGTCTGGGTCGAGCCGCCGTCCAGGACGGCGGCGGTGTCCTGCGAGGTCACCAGGAACGGGCCCGCGTCCGGCGCCAGCACCACGGCGACGTCGGCGCTGCCGATGCCGCCGCCACCCAGCCGCCCGTCCCGGGCGGTGAGCTTGAAGTGCAGGGTCCGGTCGCCGGCCATGCCGACCCAGTCGCGGGTGGGCAGGAACTCGGAGTAGCAGTCCACCAGCTCGGCCGGCACGTTCGACGCGCCACCGGTGGCCGGGGGCGCCGGAGCGGCCGGGCAGGCGCCGGTCGCGGCGTTGGTGTTGCCGGCCAGGATCTGCCGCATGTCCGGGAAGACCCGGGTCGAGTCGGTGGTGACCGAGTTCAGGCCCGGCGAGTGGTACTTCAGCGTGTCGGTCGGCGACACGATCGCCGCCTCGCCGAACACCCGGAACAGCGGACCGTTCACCTTCGTGTTGTTCACCAGCGCGGTGCCGGCCGAGGCGCCCCTGTCGTTCTGCTCCCACAGGTACGTCACGGTGTCGCCGTCGGCGTCGGTGGCGCTGCCGGTCAGCGCGAACGGCGTACGCACCGGGATGGTGACGGTGTCCGGCACGGTGACCACCGGGGCGTGGTTGCCGGTCTCCTCGACCAGCCAGCCGCCGTTGTCGATGGCGCCGCCCTTGGCCGTCTCGCCGACGAAGCCGGAGGCGCCGGAGACGTTCGTCAGCTCCAGCGACGCCACGTTCGTGGTCGCCAGCGTGCCGCCGAAGGTCACCTGGAAGCCGTTGTCGTTGAGCGCGCCGCTGCCACCGAACGCGGCCACCGTGACGGTCGCGCCGGCCGGCCAGCCGGCGATGCCCTCGACGGCCGCCTTGATGCCGGCGGTGGTGTAGTTGACGCCCCGCACGATCGGCGCCGAGTCGTTGCCCGCGTAGCGGACGGTGAAGGACTCACCGTCGGCGTCGAACCCGTACAGCGAGACGGTCTGCACCTCGTTGATCGCCGGGCGGTTCGAGGTCACGTAGTTGGTGATCTCGGTGTAGCTGCGGTGCGACCAGTACGGGTCGCTGTGCGGCTGGAGGTTGTCCTGCTGGCAGATACCCGCGTACGCCATGATCGACGAGCCGCTGCCCGGCTCGTACGAGTTGGCCGCGCTGCGGTTGCCGCCCGAGCAGTTGTACTGGGTGCCGTTGAAGGTGTGGTTGCCGGCGAACTGGTGACCCATCTCGTGCGAGACGTAGTCGACCGCGTAGAAGTCGCCGACCGGCGTCGGCAGGCCGGTGCAGCCCTGCGCCTTGCCGTTGCCGCCGATCACGCCGAGGCTGGCCACGCCGCCGCCGTTGACGCCAAGGCCGATGTGGCCCACGTCGTAGTTGCTCGCGCCGACCAGCTGGCCGAGCACGATCCGGTTACGGCTGAGCGTGCCGCTGCCGCACGAGGTGAGCTGCGCCGGCGTGAAGCAGGCCGCCGCGCCGCACGGGCCGTTCGGCTCGGTGGCCAGGGCCGGCGTGTTCAGGTTGGTCTTGTCGGTGTCGTTGATCAGCACGAGCCGGATCGCGGTCTCGTCCTCGTAGATCTGGGTGACCCGGTTCATCAGCGTCACCTTCGCGGCGGTGACGTTCTCCGCGCCGAAGTAGGTGGCGTACGACGGGTCGGTCACCAGCGCCACCCGGTAGGTGCGCAGCTTCACCAGCGGCCCGGCCGGGACCTCCGCCTCGGCGATCTCCCCGGCCAGCGCGTGCGCCTCCTGCGTGACGTCCTCACGCTCGACGAACTCGCCCTCCGGGTGCTCCAGGTCGCGGGCGAAGTAGCTCGCGTAGAGGCTCTGGTCGCGCTGGTAGTACGGGTCGATGTACCAGTTGCCCTTGGCCGACCGGACCGACGCGTGGAACCCGAGCGGGGTGAGGTCCGCGCGGATGGTCGCCGCCGGGTCGTCCAGACCCTTGCCGGCGTACGTGGTGATCTCCGGGTGCTTGGCGGCCAGGCCGGCCTCCATGACCGGTGAGTCGACCAGCTCGAAACGCTGGAACGTGCCGTCCGGAGCGGGCAGCGACACGACCTGCTTCGCCACGCGGGCCACCGCCACGCGCTTCTCGGCGGGCGCCTTGTCGAGCAGGCCCTTCATGGTGCCGCGGTCCAGCTTGTACGCGGCCAGCCGCTTGGCCTTGACGGCGGCCTTGCGCCCCGCCTTGGTGGCGGCCGGCTTGCCGTCCACCTTCTGCCACGGTCCGTGGACGCCGGGTGCGGCGGAGGCGGGCGCGGGCGCCGCGAGAACGGGAAGCGTCGCCGCGGCGAGCGCGGCGACGAGGAGGGCAGCGGTCCGTCCGCGCCGAGGCCGACCGGCGAGTTGCCGGTCGCGCGGCGGACGCCACAGGGTGATCCTCAAGTCTTCTCCCTGCTGGGTCGAGTATGGACTGCCGTACGACCGGCGGGGATGACCGGACGTACGTGTACGGCCCACGGATTGTTCCGTGACCCTAGGACCACCCGCGACCGCGGACATCACCCGGAAGGTGGATGCGGTTCTACCTGGACGGTGATCCGCGTCGTCCCGGCACGCGGGATCCGCGCTTCCGAGGACAGAGCCGGCCGACCTGACGGTCGAGAACACCTTTGGTCGGATGCGGGACCATCAATGGATCTTTCCGCCGTCCGGAACTGCCGTTTCGGCCGATCCCCGGTAACGGATCATGAACCGGTCCGCAATCCGGCTGACACACGGGCATGTCCACGCCGGTCACACACCGAGCAGCGTGGCGACCGCGAGGCCCGCGACGATGACGCTGGACAGCAGCGCGGTGACCCGCCGCGCGCGGGGCCCGGTGAGGGCCCGGCCGATCAGCGAGCCGCCCCCGGCGATCAGCAACTGCCAACTGGCCGAGGCCAGGAACACCCCGGCCGTGAAGACGGCCGCGCCCACCGGACCGGGCCGAGCACGTCGCCCCGGCCGAGGACGAGCGCCACGAAGTAGACCACTGTGGCCGGGTTGAGCAGGGTCAACGCGAGCACCGCGCCGAACGCCCGCACCGGCGTGTCCAGGCCACCCCGCACGCTCGGCTCGGGGGTCGTGACCGGCGGGCGCAGGGCGCGCCAGGCGGTGAGGCCGGCGAGGACCAGCAGCACGCCCGCGGCGAGCAATCGCAGCGGACCCGCGAACGGCGCGAGGCCGCTCGCCACCGCGGTGCCGCCGAGAGCCGCGACCGCCGCGTAGAGACCGTCGGCGCTCGCCACGCCGAGCGCCGCCCCCGCACCGACGCGGAACGAGGTACGGGCGCTGAGCCCGAGGATGAGGATCGCGATCGCACCGACCGGGATGGCGACGCCGTAACCAGCGACCAGGCCGGCGAGGAACGCCCCGGTCACGACGACGGAAGGTGCGGCGAGGCGACCGGCGGCAGGGTGCGCTGTCGGCGCACGGCGGTGGCCGCACGGACAGGAGCCTGCTTCGGGTACGCCTCGATCACCGGCCCATCCTGCGCCCCGCTCCCCCACCCCCGCCACCCGTTTCCCGGGCTGGGCTGGGCTGGGCTGGGCTGGGCTGGGCTGGGCTGGGCTGGGCTGGGCTGGGCTGGGCTGGAGATCTTGTACGAAACGGCCCCTATGAGGGCTGCCCCTATGAGGGCCGTTTCGTACCAAGATCTCGTCGCCGTATCGCGACATCCCAGAATGAGGGAGATGAATCCCAGCATTGGAGACGGGCGAGATCTTGGAAGCGAAGGGACCCCCTGGGGGCCGTTTCGTTCCAAGATCTACGACCTGAGCCGACGCGCGGGCGCCGGTGAGGGTGCTGGAGAGACGCCGCAGGCGCGGCACTCCTCTGGCAGGAGCGCCGCGCCCGTGGCGGTGAGCGGGGAACGGGGAACGGGGAACGGTCAGACGTTGAAGCCGAGCGAGCGGAGCTGGTCGCGCCCCTCGTCGGTGATCTTGTCGGGGCCCCACGGCGGCAGCCAGACCCAGTTGATCCGGATGTCGTTCACGAGGCCGCCGCCGGGACCGGTGGTCAGCGCCTGCCGGGCCTGGTCCTCGATCACGTCGGTCAGCGGGCAGGCCGCCGAGGTCAGCGTCATGTCCAGGGTGGCGATGTTGTCGTCGTCGACGTGGACGCCGTACACCAGGCCCAGGTCGACCACGTTGATGCCCAGCTCGGGGTCGACGACGTCCTTCATCGCCTCTTCGATGTCGCCGACCGCGGCCTTGCTGCCGGCCGGCGCCACCGCACCCGCGGCCGCGCCGTCAGCAACAGTCCCGTTGACGGCCGCGCCACCGGCAACCGTGCCGTCGGTCGCCACCGCGCCGGTCTCCGAGGTCATGTTGGTCTCGTCGCTCATGCCTTCACCTCCGGGCTCACGCCCACCCCGGCGCGTGCCGCGGCGTCCTTGAACGCCATCCACGACAACAGCGCGCACTTGACCCGGGCCGGGTAGCGCGCGACACCCGCGAACGCCACCCCGTCACCGAGCACGTCCTCGTCCGGCGTGACCTGGCCCCGTCCGGACATCAACTGCACGAACGCCTCGTGCACCACGGCGGCGTCGCTCGCGGCCCGGCCGCGCAGCAACTCGTGCAGGATGCTCGCCGACGCCTGGCTGATCGAGCAGCCCATCCCGTCGTACGAGATGTCGGTGAACACCGTGCCGTCGGTCGCCACCCGCACGGTGATCTCGTCGCCGCAGGTCGGGTTGACGTGGTGCGCCTCGCCGACCCGGGCCGCCGGGTCCGCCGACTCCCGCAGGCCGCGGCCGTGCGGGTGCTTGTAGTGATCCAGGATGATCTCCTGGTAGAGCTGGTCGAGCTGCATCACTCGAACACCTTCCGCACCCGCTCCAGACCCGCCACCAGGGCGTCGATCTCCGCGGTGGTGGTGTAGAGGTAGAACGACGCCCGCGTCGTGGCCGGCACCCCGAAGCGGGTGCACACCGGCTTGGCGCAGTGGTGTCCCACCCGCACCTGCACGCCGAGCGAGTCGAGCACCTGCCCGACGTCGTGTGGGTGCACGTCACCGAGCGCGAACGAGATCGTCCCGCCCCGGCCGACCGGCACGGTCGGACCGAAGATCCGCAGGCCCGGCACCGTGGCGAGGGCGTCGAGCGCGTACGCCGTCAGCTCCTTCTCGTGCCACTGGATGGCCGGCATGCCGATCGCGGTGAGGTAGTCCACCGCCGCGCCGAGCGCCACCGCCTCGGCGATCGGCGGCGTGCCCGCCTCGAACCGGGCCGGCGGCGCGGCGAACGTCGAGCCGGCCATCGTCACCGTCTCGATCATCGAGCCGCCGCCCATCACCGGGGGCATCGCGGCGAGCAGCTCGCCCCGGCCCCAGAGCACGCCGACGCCGGTCGGACCGCACATCTTGTGCCCGGTGAAGACGATGAAGTCCGCGTCGTACTGGACCACGTCCATCGGCATGTGCGGCACCGACTGCGAGCAGTCAAGCAGCAGCAGCGCGCCGACCTCACGGACCCGCGCGGTGATCCGCGCGGTGGCGTTGACGGTGCCGAGGATGTTCGACATGTGCACCAGCGACACGATCTTCGTCCGCTCGGTGACCAGGTCGTCCAGGCCGGACTCGTCGAGCCGGCCCTGGTCGGTGACCGGGAACCAGCGCAGCGTCGCGCCGGTACGCTCGGCCAGCAACTGCCACGGGACGATGTTCGAGTGGTGCTCCATCTCGGAGATCACGATCTCGTCGCCGGGGCCCAGCCGGAACCGCGGGTCGGCGTCCGCGCGCAGCGAGGCGTTGGAGAACGCGTACGCCACCAGGTTGATCGCCTCGGTGGAGTTCTTGGTGAACACCACCTCGTCGACGCTCGGCGCGTTGATGAACGCAGCGATCTTCGCCCGCGCGCCCTCGTACGCCTCGGTGGCCTCGGTGCCCAGCGTGTGCACCGAGCGCGACACGTTGGCGTTGTGCAGCGCGTAGTGCTCGGCGAGCACGTCGAGCACCTGCCGCGGCTTGTGCGAGGTGTTGGCGCTGTCCAGGTAGACCAGCGGGTGGCCGTTGACCTCCCGGTCGAGGATCGGGAAGTCGGCCCGCACCTTCGCCACGTCGAAGCGCGGCACGTCGTCGTACTGCGGCATGCCCGCCGGGATGGCCATCGAGGTCATGTCGAGTCTCAGGCCCGCGCCGCGCCGGCTCCGGCGACGTACCGCTCGTAGCCCTCTTCCTCGAGCTTGTCGGCCAGTTCCCGGCCGCCCTGCTCGACGATCCGGCCGGCCACGAAGACGTGCACGAAGTCGGGCTTGATGTAGCGCAGGATGCGGGTGTAGTGGGTGATCAGCAGCAGGCCGGTGTCACCGGTGTCGCGCACCCGGTTCACGCCCTCGCTGACCACGCGCAGCGCGTCCACGTCCAGGCCGGAGTCGGTCTCGTCGAGGATGGCCATCTTCGGCTTGAGCAGCTCCAGCTGCACGATCTCGTGCCGCTTCTTCTCGCCGCCGGAGAAGCCCTCGTTGACGTTGCGCTGGGCGAACGCCGGGTCCATCTGGAGCTTCTCCATGGCGCCGCGCAGCTCGCCGGCCCAGGTGCGCAGCTTCGGCGCCTCGCCGTCGAGGGCGGTCTTGGCGGTACGCAGGAAGTTGGCCACCGACACGCCGGGGACCTCGACCGGGTACTGCATGGCCAGGAAGAGACCGGCGCGGGCCCGCTCGTCGACGGACATGGACAGCACGTCCTCGCCGTCGAGGGTCACCTCACCGCCGGTGATCTCGTACTTCGGGTGGCCGGCGATCGAGTACGCCAGCGTGGACTTGCCGGAGCCGTTCGGGCCCATGATGGCGTGCGTCTCGCCGGAGCGCACGGTCAGGTCGACCCCGTGCAGGATCGGCTTGAGCTCACCCTCGGGCAGCTTGACCGACACCTTCAGGTCGCGGATCTCCAGGGTGCTCATCAGCGGGTCACTCCATTGCTCGGCAGCGGACGGCCGTCGCCGTCCACGGAAAGGTAGATGTCGCCGTCGCGGACTTCGACGGGATAGACGGGTACGGGTTCGGTGGCGGGCAGGCCGGTGGGCTCACCGGTACGCAGGTCGAAACGGGATCCGTGCAGCCAGCATTCCAGCGTGCAGCCCTCGACCTCGCCCTCGGACAGCGCCACCGCCGCGTGCGAGCACTCGTCGTGCACCGCGTAGAACACGTCGTCCTCGCCGTGCACGATCGCGACCTGCACGCCGTCCACGTCGGCGCTGATCGCGGTGCCCTTCGGCACGTCCTCGGTGGAGCAGATCTTGAGCATCAGGCGCCCGCCTTGGCCAGCCGCGCCTCGATGGCGTCGCCGAGGCGCTCGCGCAGGTCCTCGACCGGGATCTTGTTGATCAGCTCGGCGAAGAAGCCGCGCACCACCAGGCGCCGCGCCTCGGCCTCCGGGATGCCCCGGGCCATCAGGTAGAACAGCTGCTCGTCGTCGAACCGGCCGGTCGCGCTGGCATGCCCGGCGCCGGCGATCTCGCCGGTCTCGATCTCCAGGTTGGGTACGGAGTCGGCCCGCGCGCCGTCGGTGAGCAGCAGGTTCCGGTTGATCTCGTACGTGTCGGTGCCTGTCGCCTCGGCGCGGATCAGCACGTCGCCGACCCAGACCGTGTGCGCGTCGTCGCCCTGCAGCGCGCCCCGGTAGCCGACGTTGCTGCGGCAGTCCGGCACGGTGTGGTCGACCAGCTGCCGGTGCTCCAGGTGCTGGCCGGAGTCGGCGAAGTAGACGCCGTACAGCTCGGCCTCGCCGCCGCGCTGGGTGTACTCCACCGACGTGTACTGCCGGACCAGGTCGCCGCCGAGGCTGACCTGCACGTGCAGGATCCGGGCGTCACGGCCCAGCCGCACCTTGAGGTGCTGCGCCTGCACCGCGTCGTCGGCCCAGTCGGCGACCGTAACCAGGGTCAGCTTCGCCCCGTCGCCCACAGTCACCTCGACGTTGTCGGCCAGCGTGGCCGAGCCGACGTGCTCGATCACCACTGTGGCCTCGGCGAACCGGTCCACCTCGACGAACGTGTGCCCGAAGGCGAGCGCGTCGGCGTTCTCGCCGACCACCCGCAGGCGCACCGGCGCCTCCACCACCGCGTCGCGGTCGACGCGCACCAGCAGCGCGCCGTCGGCCCCGCCGTACGCCAGCGCGCTGATCCGGTCGAACGGGGTGAGCACGCTGCCCACCCGGGGGTCGTCCCGGCCGATCCGGTCGACGGTGACGCCCTCGGGCAGGTCGCCGTACTCGTGCCGGACCGCGCCGGTCGCGCCCTGCGCCGACGTGGCCAGGCCACGCAGGCGCTTGAGCGGGGTGAAGCGCCACTCCTCCTCCAGGCCGGTGAGGGCCGGGAAGTCGGCGACGTCGTACGAGCGGAGCGCCTGCGACTTGGTCGTGGGCGGCGCGGAAGCCTGGGTAGTCATCTCTTCCTTGGTCTGTTCTACGACGAGGTGTCAGGTGAGGCGGAGGGCGGGCAGCCGGCGTCAGCCGACCGCGCCCTCCATCTGCAGCTCGATCAGGCGGTTGAGCTCCAGCGCGTACTCCATCGGGAGCTCCTTGGCGATCGGCTCGATGAAGCCGCGCACGATCATCGCCATCGCCTCGTCCTCGCTCAGGCCCCGGCTCATCAGGTAGAAGAGCTGGTCCTCGCTGACCTTGGAGACGGTCGCCTCGTGCCCCATCGACACGTCGTCCTCGCGGATGTCGACGTACGGGTAGGTGTCGGAGCGGGAGATCGTGTCGACCAGGAGCGCGTCGCACTTGACGGTGCTCTTGCTGCTGGTCGAGCCCTCCAGCACCTGCACCAGACCGCGGTACGAGGTGCGGCCGCCGCCCCGGGCGATCGACTTCGACACGATGGTCGAGGAGGTGTGCGGCGCGGCGTGCACCATCTTGGCGCCGGCGTCCTGGTGCTGGCCCTCGCCGGCCATCGCCACCGAGAGCACCTCGCCCTTGGCGTGCTCGCCGGTCATGTAGACCGCCGGGTACTTCATGGTGACCTTGGAGCCGATGTTGCCGTCGACCCACTCCATGGTCGCGCCCTCGTGGCACACGGCGCGCTTGGTGACCAGGTTGTAAACGTTGTTCGACCAGTTCTGGATGGTCGTGTACCGGCACCGGGCGTTCTTCTTGACGATGATCTCCACGACGGCGCTGTGCAGCGAGTCGGAGGAGTAGATGGGCGCGGTGCAGCCCTCGACGTAGTGCACGTACGCGCCCTCGTCGACGATGATCAGCGTCCGCTCGAACTGGCCCATGTTCTCCGTGTTGATCCGGAAGTAGGCCTGCAGCGGGATGTCCACGTGCACGCCCTTCGGCACGTAGATGAACGAGCCACCGGACCAGACGGAGGTGTTCAGCGCGGCGAACTTGTTGTCGCCGACCGGGATGACAGTGCCGAAGTACTCCTTGAACAGGTCCTCGTGCTCCTTGAGCGCGGTGTCGGTGTCCAGGAAGACGACGCCCTGCTCCTCCAGGTCCTCACGGATCTGGTGGTAGACGACCTCGGACTCGTACTGCGCGGCGACACCGGCGACCAGGCGCTGCTTCTCCGCCTCGGGGATGCCGAGCTTGTCGTAGGTGTTCTTGATGTCCTCGGGCAGGTCCTCCCAGGAGGTGGCCTGCTTCTCGGTGGACCGCACGAAGTACTTGATGTTGTCGAAGTCGATCCCGGTGAGGTCGGCGCCCCAGTTCGGCATCGGCTTGCGGCCGAACAGCCGCAGGCCCTTGAGCCGCAGGTCGAGCATCCAGGCCGGCTCGTTCTTCTTGGCCGAGATGTCGCGCACCACCGCCTCGCTGAGGCCACGCTGGGCGGACGCCCCGGCGACGTCGGGGTCGGCCCAGCCGTACTCGTAACGACCGAGGGCGGCGAGCTGCTCCTCCTGGGTCAGGGGCTGAACGATCTGCTCGGTCATCTATCTGTCCTCACAGTGGTGACGGTGGAACCGGACTGGGCGGGAATGTGCGTGGTGCACACGCCGTCGCCGTGCGCGATGGTGGCCAGGCGCTGTACGTGAGTGCCGACCAGACGGGAGATCACTTCGGTCTCGGCCTCGCACAGCTGAGGGAACTCGGCGGCCACGTGCGCCACCGGGCAGTGGTGCTGGCAGAGCTGGCCGCCGGAGGCGATCGTGGACGCGTTGGCAGCGTAACCCTCGGCGGTCAGCGCACCGGCGAGTGCCTCCGCCCGCGCGAGCGGGGCGTCTCCGGCGTCCTCCATGGCCGCCCGGCAGCGGGTCTCCAGCGCGGAGACCTGCTCGGCCGCGAACGCCGCGACCGCCTCGGTGCCGCCGGTGCGGGCGATCCACCGCAGCGCGGCGGTGGCCATGTTGTCGTAGTGGTGGGTGCCGCAGCGACCGCGGCCCGCCTCGGTGAGCGCGAAGACCTTGGCCGGGCGACCGCGCCCGCGACTGCCGCGGACGGTCTGGTCGCGGGCGACCACGTCACCGTCGGCGAGCATCGCGTCGAGGTGGCGGCGGATCGCGGCCGGGCTCAGACCGAGCGCCGTGCCGAGCTGCGCGGCGGTGGTGGGACCACGCTCCAGCAGCAACTGGGTGACCCGGTCGCGGGTCGACAGGTCGGCCGGAGCGGTCTCCCGCTCGCCGGGCCGTACGCCGCGACGTGCGCGCGAACCACCGGCGACCGGACCGGTCACCGGCGTTCGGGAGAGCGCCGCCGCGTTTTTCACAACGCCAACGTTACGTAATTCGCCGAGGGCCCGCAAACCCGGGGTCCGGTGATTCCGACCACCGGGGTGCCGGAGTCACCCGATCGGGATCAACTACGGTGCGTAGGATTCGCTACGTGAAGCGATCCGTCCGGTTTCCGGTCTCCGCCACGCTGTTGCGCCGCCTCGCGCTCGCCTCGATCATCGCGAACGTCGCGATCGTGGTCACCGGCGGGGCCGTCCGGCTCACCGCGTCCGGCCTCGGCTGCCCCACCTGGCCGCGGTGCACCGAGGACTCGTACGTCACCACGCCCGAGATGGGCGTGTACGGGGTGATCGAGTTCGGCAACCGGCTGCTCACGTTCGCGGTGGGCATCATCGCGCTCGCCGTGGTGCTGGCCGTGCTGGCCCACCGCCCCCGCCGCCGCGGGCTGCTCCCGCTCGCGCTGGGCGTGCTGTTCGGCATCCCGGCCCAGGCGGTCATCGGCGGCATCACGGTGCTCACCAACCTCAACCCGTGGGTGGTCGGGCTGCACTTCCTCGCCTCGATGGCGGTGATCGCCGCCGCGTACGCGCTCTGGCGGCGGATCAAGGACCCGGACGGGCCGGTGGCGCCGACGGTGCCGGGACCGCTGCGTACCCTCGCCTGGATCACCACCGTGGTCAGCGCCTCGGTGCTGGTGGTCGGCACGTGGGTGACAGGCAGCGGACCGCACGCCGGAGACCACGGCGCGGCTCGCAACGGCCTGGACCCGGCGGCGATCTCCCAGGTGCACGCCGACAGCGTCTTCCTGCTGATCGGCCTGTCGGTGGCGCTGTACTTCGCGTTCCGGGCGGTCGGCGCGGCGCGGGCGGCGCGGGCCGCCGCGGTGCTGATCGCGGTCGAGCTGGGCCAGGGCGTGATCGGCTTCGTCCAGTACTTCACCCACCTGCCCGCCGTGCTGGTCGGCGCGCACATGCTCGGCTCCTGCCTGGTGCTGCTGGCCACGCTGGGCGTGCTCTGGTCGACCCGCGAGCGGCTGCCGGCCGCCCCGCAGGCCCCGGCCGAGCCGGTCGCCGAACGGGTGGGCGCCGCCGCCTGAGCGGGCGTTACCGCGCGGCGGGAGCGGGAAAGCGGTCCGGGCCACCGACCGCCCGCCCGAGGGGAGCTCCCCGTGTCGCGCAAGAGCCTCGCCACCACCGCCCCGCAGCGGCTGACCCCGGTCGCCGGGGCGCCGCTGTGGTGCGACGCCCGCGAGCACGGCCTCACCGGCGACGGGGTCACGAACGACCAGCCCGCACTGGCGGCGCTGGTGGACCACCTCGGCACCGGCTACGACGCCGACGGCCGCGCGCGGGTGATCTACTGCCCGCCCGGCCTGTACTCGATCCGCGACGCCGGCACCGTCTGGCGCAGCGGGGTCTCGCTGCTCGGCGCCGGACCGGCGGCGACCCGCTTCCTGCTCAGCAACGAGGGCAACCGCAGCGCGCCGGTCCCGCTCGCGTTCTGGACCACCGTGCAGCACGGCGCGGAGCGGGACCGGCACATCACCGACTGCACGTTCGCCGACTTCGAGATCGACGGCTCCGGCGTCGCCCAGACCGCGTACGACTACCTGGCCAAGGGGCTGGGCCTGCAGTACGTGGTGCGCGGCGTGTTCCGCAACCTCTACATCCACCACACCGGGGCGACCGGGCTGGGCTGCGACTTCCTCCAGGACAGCCTGATCGACGGCGTGGTCGCGGTGGGCTGCGGCCGGCTGGACAACGAGGACCAGATGGGCGGCGCCGGGATCGGCGTCGGCATCGGCGGCTGGGGCGACGTGGAACGCCTCACCATCACCAACTGCACCACAATCGGCAACGGCACCAACGGCATCTTCCTGGAGCTGCAGAAGGACTACTGGACCCCGCCGCGCGGCATCCGGATCATCGGCTGCCACAGCCAGGCCAACCGGTTCGGCATCTCCGACTGGGGCGCGGACGGGCTGATCGTCTCCGGTTGCACCATGACCAACAACCTGGAGGCCGGCTTCGACGTGTCCGGCAACGGCACCGCCGGGGTGGCCGGGCGCGGTGGCCTGCTCACCGGCTGCGTGATCGACTCCAACGTCGGTGACGGCATCAGCATGGGCAACACCCCCGGCCCGTACGCGGTGCAGGGCAACCGGATCAGCCGCAACGGCGGCTTCGGCTACCACGAGCACGACCTGGGCCACGGCTACCGGGGCGCGGCGGCCGACGTGGTGATCCAGGACAACGACATCCGCGAGAACGCGCTGGACGGCATCCGGATCGACAGGCCGATGCTGGACACGTCGATCGTCGGCAACCGGATCCGGGACAACGGCCGCCGGTCCGCGCCGGGCTGCTCCGGCTCCGGCGACGCGGTCCGCTACGGCCCGCGCGAGGTCACCGACGGCAACGCGCACTGGCCGCCCGGCGGTCACCGGGGAAAGGTGGTCCGGGTCGGCTCCCGCGACGCCGTGGTGTCCGACAACAGCGCCGACCGGCTCTCCCTGGCCGAGGTACGCCCGGACGGCTCCACCGGCTGGAGCGCGGCCACGCCGGGGCCCGGCACGGCGTACGAGCTGCCTGATGCTCCGCCGGCGTGCGGCGGCATCACGATCGCCGCGCCGTTCGACTCGGCCACCGTGCGCGGCAACCGGATCTGGCACCGGGACGCCGACACCCAGGCGTACGGCATCTGGGTCACCGAGGCGGGCAGTTGCGTCTCCTGCGCGTTCGAGGACAACGACCTGGCCGGCACCGAGGCCGCGCTGCGGCTGGACACGCCGCCGATCGGCGGCCGCTGGGCCCGTAACCACAGCGACCGCGACTGAGCGTCGCGGTCAGCCGGCCGGCGGCCTCAGCGGCGGGCCAGGTGGGTGAGCACCGCGTCGGCGAGGCGGTCCGGGGCGCCGGCGGCGTACCCGACGAACAGGCTCGGCTCGGTCAGCTCCAGCTCGACCAGCACGGGCTCGCCGCCGGGACCGGGGATCAGGTCGACGCGGGCGTAGAGCAGCCGCTCCGGGCCGCCGGGCACCACCGCGAGCACCTTCTCGGCCACCGCGCGCTGCTCCGCCGTGGCGGCGCGGGCGTCGATCCGCTCCTCCTTGTAGAGCGCGGCCTCGCCGAGGTCCGGCCCGGTCAGCATCGGGCCCTTGCGGATCGCGTGGCTGAACGCCAGGCCGCTGGGGCCGGCCAGGAACAGCAACGCGGTCTCCCCGGCGGTGTCCACCGCGTCGAGGTACGGCTGGACCATGGCGACCCGCCCGGCGTCGGAGAGCCGCCGCACGTGGGCCACCGCCAGCTCGCGGTGCTGCGCGTCGGTCAGGTCGTAGCGGCCGGTGTCCTGGCTGCCCGCGCTGACCGCCGGCTTGATCACGTACTCGCCCCCGGCCGGTGGCGCCCACACCCGG
This sequence comes from Micromonospora sp. NPDC049203, assembly GCF_043197215.1. Classification (NCBI taxonomy): domain Bacteria; kingdom Bacillati; phylum Actinomycetota; class Actinomycetes; order Micromonosporales; family Micromonosporaceae; genus Micromonospora; species Micromonospora sp. NPDC049203. The sequence continues at coordinate 833,096 of NZ_JBICSV010000002.1, forward strand.
CCCGGCTCGACCCATTCCGTCGGGACGGTGGGCGCTCCGGCGGCGGACAGCTCGGACAGGTAGCGCTTGTCGGTGTTCCAGGCGACCACGTCGGCCGGGTTGACCAGGGCCGGCACGGTACGCGCCCAGGCCACGAACTCGTCCCGCCGCCGCGCGTAGTCCCACGGGGAGCGGAGCACGACGAGGTCGTACCCGGACCAGTCGACTGCCGGGTCGTCCCAGACCGCGATCTCGGTGGTGACGCCGCGGGCGGCGAGCGGGCCGAGCGCGAGCCGGTCGTCCGGGTCGAGGTCGGGCAGCTCGGCGCAGGTGACGAAAGCGACCCGGGGTCTCCCCCGGGTCGACTGGTGGTGGTTGGTCATTCGGTGTATGTCAACGGGCCATCGTGCGCCGGGCCATCGACCGCCACAGGTCGTTGCTCGGACGCATCTGGTCCATCAGTTCACGCTCCCAGGCGTTCTCCACGTCGACCCCGGCCTTGGCGCAGGCCTGCCGCGCGACGTCGGTGCCGTCGGCGAACTGGTCTGCCCATGCCCCGTCGGAACCCACGAGGACGATCCGTGCGCCGCGCTTGCCGACGTACTCGATGACCGCCTTCGCGCCGCCGTGCCCGGCGGCGAACGACTTGATGCCCGCGACCAGGCCGTTGGGGGCCTGCTCGGCGGTCTTGTCAGCCGTCAGCGTCGTATCGGAACCATCTGCCATGACGCGAAGCCTAAGCAGAGTTCCACCCGGATGTGCGAGAACCATGAACTGAATGTGATGCCAATTACCCATCGGTTTAAGAAGAAGCACAGGTAATTTGCCCGTACATGTCGCTTATAGGCGGGCAAAACAGGCAGGCAGGATCGTCACAATCTGTCCAGGTTGCACCCGTCCGAGGATGCCCGAAAAAAATTTCTGATGAACCGCCGGACGGGCGGGTCAGAGGAGCGCGTCGAGCGCGACGGCGGCGAACAGGATGGTCAGGTACGTGGTCGACCAGTGGAACAGCCGCATCGGCTTGACCGCCTCGCCGCGCGTCGCGCGCCGGCACAGCTTGTGCGCCTCGACCAGGAAGATCCCGCCGACCACGAGCGCCGTCACCCCGTAGATCGGGCTCATCCCCAGCGGCCAGACCGCCAGCGAGGAGAGCACCGTGAGCCACGAGAAGCCGATGATCTCGGCGTTGACCCGCCGCACCGAGGCCACCACCGGCAGCATCGGCACCCCGGCGCGGGCGTAGTCGGCCTTGTACTTGATGGCCAGCGCGTAGAAGTGCGGCATCTGCCAGAAGAAGACCACGGCGAACAGGCCCCACGCGGCCGGCGCCAGCGAGCCGGTGACAGCGGCCCAGCCGATCAGCACCGGCGCGGCGCCGCAGATGCCGCCCCAGAACGTGTTGGCCGCCGTCGTGCGCTTCAGCCACAGCGTGTAGACCAGGTCGTAGTAGGCGATCGCGGCCACCGTCAGCACCGTCGCCAGCCAGTTCGTCGCCACCGCCATCAACGCCACCGACACGGCGGCCAGCACCAGGCCGAAGATCAGCGCGCTGCGCGGCGACACGGTGTGCGCGGGCAGCGGGCGGCGCTTGGTGCGCCGCATGAGCTGGTCGATGTCGCGGTCGATGTAGCAGTTGATGACGCTCGCCGCGCCGGCCGCGAGCGACCCGCCGACAAGCACCACGGCGACCAGCCACAGCGACGGCATCCCGCCGTGGGCCAGCATCATCGCCGGCACGGTGGTGACCAGCAGCAGCTCGACGATCCGCGGCTTGGTCAGCGTCACGTACGCCGCCACCACGGCGCGTACGTCCCGCCGGCCGCTCGCCGGCGCCTCCGCCACCGTGCCCACCGGCGGCTGCCCGGCAGGATTGCTGACGGGGCGCTCGGTGATCGTGCTCACGGATTGCCACCTTCCGGCATCGGCGGGGGAGGTCGTTCGGCCCGGACCCTTCGAGGTCCACACACCGCCCCACACACTACGCGGCGTCGTTTTCGCTGCCCCGTGGACCCGGCAACGGTGCGAGCCGTCACACCTGGGGTTGAACGACCGAACGTCCGCGATCCGTACAGAACAGCATGCTGAGATCCCCGGGCGGACGTTTAGCACCGCTCGATAGGGTCATCAGTGAGGGTTCCGCCCATCTGCCGAGGAGCACAACCATCGTGGCTGCCAACCGACCCGAGCTTCCCGCTCTCAACTGGTCCGACCTCGACCGCAGGGCCGTCGACACGGTCCGCGTGCTGGCCATGGACGCCGTGGAGAAATCCGGCAACGGCCACCCGGGGACGGCGATGAGCCTCGCCCCCGCGGCGTACCTGCTCTTCAACCGGGTCATGCGGCACAACCCCGCCGACCCGAACTGGGCCGGACGCGACCGGTTCGTGCTCTCCGCCGGCCACTCCAGCCTGACGCTCTACATCCAGCTCTTCCTGTCCGGCTACCCGCTGTCGCTGGACGACCTCAAGGCGCTGCGCCAGTGGGGCTCGCTCACCCCGGGCCACCCGGAGCACGGCCACACCCCGGGTGTGGAGACCACCACCGGCCCGCTCGGTCAGGGCCTCGGCAACGCGGTCGGCATGGCCATGGCGGCCCGCCGCGAGCGCGGCCTGTTCGACCCGGAGCCGGACCGCGCCGACTCGCCGTTCCGGCACGACATCTGGTGCATCGCCTCCGACGGTGACATCGAGGAGGGCATCACCCACGAGGCCAGCGCGCTCGCCGGCCACCAGCAGCTCGGCAACCTCTGCGTTATCTACGACGACAACGAGATCTCGATCGAGGACGACACCCGCATCGCCAAGAGCGAGGACGTGGCGGCCCGCTACGAGGCGTACGGCTGGCACGTGCAGACCGTCGACTGGCGCAGCGGCGACGCCGACCAGGGCGACTACCACGAGGACGTGGAGGCGCTTTACCAGGCGCTGCTGGCCGCCAAGGCGGAGGCCGACCGGCCGTCCTTCATCGCGCTGCGCACCATCATCGGCTGGCCCGCGCCGAACAAGCAGAACACCGGCAAGATCCACGGCTCGGCGCTCGGCGCGGACGAGGTCAAGGCCACCAAGGAGATCCTCGGCTTCGACCCGCAGCGCACCTTCGAGGTCGACGAGGAGGTGCTCAAGCACGCCCGTCAGGTGCTGGAGCGCGGCGCGCAGGCGCAGGCCGAGTGGACCACCCGGTTCGACGCCTGGGCGCAGGCAAACCCGGAGCGCAAGGCGCTGTGGGAGCGGATGGCCACCCGTACGCTGCCGACCGGCTGGACCGACGCGCTGCCCACCTTCCCGGCGGACGCCAAGGGCGTCGCCACCCGGGCCGCCTCCGGCAAGGTCCTGGAGGCCCTGGCGCCGGTGCTGCCGGAGCTGTGGGGCGGCTCGGCCGACCTGGCCGAGAGCAACAACACCACCATGAAGGGCGAGCCGTCATTCGTCCCGGCGACGCACGCCACCAAGGACTTCCCCGGCGACGAGTACGGCCGCACGCTGCACTTCGGCATCCGTGAGCACGCCATGGGCTCGATCCTCAACGGCATCGCCCTGCACGGCGGCACCCGCCCCTACGGCGGCACGTTCCTGGTGTTCAGCGACTACATGCGCCCGGCGGTACGGCTGGCCGCGCTGATGAAGCTGCCGGTGACCTACGTCTGGACGCACGACTCGATCGGCCTCGGCGAGGACGGCCCGACGCACCAGCCGATCGAGCACCTGACCGCGCTGCGGGCCATTCCCGGCCTGGACGTGGTCCGCCCGGCCGACGCCAACGAGACGGTCTGGGCCTGGCGGCAGGCGCTGGAGCACACCGACCGGCCGACCGCGCTGGCGCTCAGCCGGCAGGCGCTGCCGACGCTCGACCGCACCGAGCTGGCCGGCGCCGAGGGCGTGGCCAAGGGCGGGTACGTGCTGGCCGAGGCGTCGAACGGCAAGCCGCAGGTGATCATCGTCGGCACCGGCTCCGAGGTGCAGCTCTGCCTCACCGCGCGGGAGCGGCTGGAGGCCGACGGCACCCCCACCCGGGTCGTCTCCATGCCCTGCCAGGAGTGGTTCTTCGCCCAGGACGAGGCGTACCGGGAGTCGGTGCTGCCGCGCGGGGTAAAGGCACGGGTGAGCGTGGAGGCGGGCATCGCGATGTCGTGGCGGGCGATCGTCGGCGACAGCGGCGAGAGCGTGAGCATCGAGCACTACGGCGCCAGCGCGCCGCACACCGTGCTCTTCGAGCAGTTCGGGTTCACCCCCGACCGGATCGTGGCCGCCGCGCACGCGGCGCTGACCCGGGTGGGCGACATCACCGGTTTCACGACCGGCAACTGAGGGGAGCGTGGGCGTCATGACCGACAGGCTGAAGGAGCTCCAGGGCGCCGGGGTGGCGATCTGGCTCGACGATCTCTCCCGGGTACGGCTGACCTCCGGCGGGCTGGACAAGCTGCGCCGGGAGTCCCACGTGGCCGGGGTGACCACCAACCCGACGATCTTCGCCAAGGCGCTGAGCGACGCCGACGAGTACGACTGGCAGCTTCGCGACCTCGCCGTACGCGGCGTGGACGTCGAGGAGGCGGTCCGCATGCTCACCACGTACGACGTGCGGTGGGCGTGCGACGTGATGCGCCCGTCGTACGAGGCCAGCGGCGGCGTGGACGGGCGGGTGTCGATCGAGGTGGACCCGCGCTCGGCGCACGACGCGGCGAAGACCGTCGCCGAGGCCAAGGCGCTGTGGTGGCTTGTCGACCGGCCGAACCTGTTCATCAAGATCCCGGCCACCGAGGAGGGCCTGCCGGCGATCACCGCGACGCTCGCCGAGGGGATCAGCGTCAACGTCACGCTGATCTTCGGCCTGGACCGCTACTCGCAGGTGATGGAGGCCTTCCTGGCCGGCCTGGAGCAGGCGAAGGCCAACGGGCACGACCTGTCGAAGATCGGCTCGGTCGCCTCGTTCTTCGTCTCCCGGGTCGACACCGAGGTGGACAAGCGGCTGGAGAAGATCGGCTCGGACCAGGCCAAGGCGCTGCGCGGCAAGGCCGCGGTGGCCAACGCCCGGCTGGCGTACGAGCGCTACGGCGAGGTGTTCTCCTCGGCGCGCTGGCAGAAGCTGGCCGACGCGGGCGCCCACCCGCAGCGCCCGCTGTGGGCCTCCACCTCGACGAAGAACCCGGACTACCGGGACGTCATCTACGTCGAGGAGCTGATCGCGCCCGGCACCGTCAACACCATGCCGGAACCGGTCGTCCACGCGTACGCCGAGCACGGCGAGACGAAGGCGGACACCGTCACCGTCGCGTACGACGACGCCCGCCGGGTCTTCGACGACCTGCTGGCGGTGGGCGTGGACCTGTCCGACGTGATCGCCACGCTGGAGCGCGAGGGCGTGGAGAAGTTCGAGGCGAGCTGGGTGGAGCTGCTGGAGGGGGTCAAGAAGTCCCTCGCCGAGGCGGCCAAGGGCTCGGGTAGCCCGCACCGGGCCGCCGGGAAGAACGCGCAGGCGGCCCAGCAGGCCGGCGGCAACGCGTGACCGACGGCGTCCGACGCGTCCCGGGGCCGGGCCCCGGGACGCGTCGCGCCGTACCGTGGAACGGGTGAGGTGGTTGCCGGTGAGCGAGCCCGAGGTGACGCCGTGACCCCGGCCGCCGGACGGCCGGTCACCGCCGGCCGCGGACCGCGCCGGCCGGCACACACCGACCCGCACGGCCGGCGCCTCCAGATCACCGGTGCGGTCACCGATGATCTGGGCGGGCCCGGCCGTCCGTACACCTTCGCGCAGCTCCAGGCGGCCCGGGCCGCCGGCGACCGGCGGGCCCTGGCCGGCCGGGAGCGCCAGGTGCTGCACCTGACCGAGCGGGCGGCGGGTGCCGCCCCGCTCCTTCACACGGCCGGACGGACACGCACGTGACGATCAATGACCTGGAATCAGCGGACCGAGACGCAGGAGGAGGTGGCCCGGTGAACCCGCTGCGCGATCCGCAGGACCGGCGGCTGCCCCGGATCCCCGAGCCGTGTGCCCTGGTGATCTTCGGGGTGACCGGCGACCTGGCCCGCAAGAAACTGCTGCCGGCGGTCTACGACCTGGCCAACCGGGGGCTCCTGCCGCCCGGCTTCGTGGTCCTGGGCTTCGCCCGCCGGGACTGGGGCGACGGCGACTTCGAGTCGGTGGCGCACGAGGCGGCCAAGAAGCACGCCCGTACCCCGTGGCGGGAGGAGGTGTGGGCCCGGCTGGCCGGCAACATCAAGTTCGTCGGCGGCTCGTTCGACGACGACGCGGCGTTCGACCATCTCGCCGCCACGCTCGACGAGCTGCGCGACTCGCACGGCATCCCCGGTAACGCCGCCTTCTACTTCTCCATCCCCCCGGCGGCCTTCCCGGTGGTGCTCAAGCAGCTCGCCCGCACCGGCATGGCGGACAACGCCAAGTCCGGCGGCTGGCGACGGGTGGTGGTGGAGAAGCCGTTCGGCAACGACCTGCCCTCGGCCAAGGCGCTCAACGACCTCGTCGACGACGTCTTCACCAGCCAGGACGTGTTCCGGATCGACCACTACCTGGGCAAGGAGACGGTCCAGAACATCCTGGCGCTGCGCTTCGCGAACAACCTGTTCGAGCCGCTGTGGAACTCCAAGTACGTCGACTCGGTGCAGATCACCATGGCCGAGGACGTCGGCATCGGCACCCGCGCGGCCTTCTACGACTCCGTCGGCACCGCCCGCGACGTGCTCCAGAACCACCTGCTCCAGCTGCTCGCCCTGGTCGCCATGGAGGAGCCGACGAGCTTCGACGCCGACGAGATCCGGGCCGAGAAGCTCAAGGTGCTGAAGGCGATCACCGTGCCGCGGGACGTCGCCGAGGACACCGTGCGCGGCCAGTACCTGCCCGGCTGGGTGGGTGGCGAGCGCGCCAAGGGCTACCTGGAGGAGGAGGGCGTCCCGGAGGGCTCCACCACCGAGACGTACGTGGCGGTGAAGCTGGGCATCCAGAACCGCCGCTGGGCCGGGGTGCCGTTCTACATCCGGGCCGGCAAGCGGCTGCCCCGGCGGGTCACCGAGGTGGCCATCATGTTCAAGAAGGCGCCGCACCTGCCGTTCAACGCCGCCGACATGGAGTCCCTCGGCCCCAACCAGCTGGTCATCCGGGTGCAGCCGGACGAGGGCGTGGTGCTGAAGTTCGGCTCCAAGGTGCCGGGCACCACGATGGAGGTCCGCGACATCGCGATGGACTTCCAGTACGGCGAGGCGTTCACCGAGTCCAGCCCCGAGGCGTACGAGCGGCTGGTGCTGGACGTGCTGATCGGCGACCGGACGCTGTTCCCGGACGCCGCCGAGGTGGAGCAGAGCTGGCAGGTCGTCGACCCGCTGGAGCACGCCTGGGCGGGCACCACACCCGAGCCGTACCGGGCCGGCGAGTGGGGGCCGCGCGCCGCCGACGAGATGCTGGCCCGCGAGGGCCGGGCTTGGAGAAGAGCATGATCGGGCTGTGGGACACCACCGGCAACGAGGTGGTCAAGGCGCTGGCCGCGGAACGGCGCAGCGCGGGCGGGGTGGCCAGCGGCATGGCGCTCACGCTGATCGTGGTGGTGGACGAGAAGCGGGTACGCGAGGCCGAGGCGGCGGCCACCATCGCCGCGGCGGCGCATCCGTGCCGCCTGCTCGTGGTGGTGCGCTCCGACGTGGAGCGGGACCGCAACCGGCTGGACGCGGAGATCGTCGTGGGTGGCCGGCTCGGGCCGTGCGAGGCGGTGGTGACCCGGATGTACGGGCGGCTCGCGCTGCACGCCGAGTCGGTGGTGATGCCACTGCTGGTGCCGGACGTACCGGTGGTGACGTGGTGGCACGGCGAACCGCCGGCGGAGATCTCCACCGACTTCCTCGGCGTGGTCGCGGACCGGCGGATCACCGACGCGGCGCAGGCAGCCGACCCGATCGCCGCGCTGCGGCAGCGGGCGCACGACTACGCTCCCGGCGACACCGACCTGGCGTGGACCCGGATCACCCCGTGGCGCACGCTCGTGGCGGGCGCGTTCGACACCACCCAGGCCCGGGTCACCGAGGCGAGCGTGGTGGCGCCCCCGTCGGACCCGACGGCGGCGCTGATGCGCGGCTGGCTCAACGCCCGGCTCGGCATCGACCCGGTCATGACCGCCACCGAGGAGTTCCCGCGGATGCGCCAGGTGCAGTTGCGCTGCGCCAACGGCGACGAGCTGACGCTGACCCGGGACGACAGCATCGCGGTGTTCCGGCGTACCGGCCAGGAGGACCGCACGCTGCCGCTGGTCCGCCGGCCGCTCGGCGACGAACTGGCCGAGGAGCTGCGCCGTCTGGACGCCGACCAGGTGTACGCGGAGGCGCTCGGCGCCGCGGCCGGGATCACCGGGCTCGACCAGCGTCCGGCCCAGCGGGTGCACGTGTGGAAGGATCCGGCGACCGCCCGGCGGGCCGAGGCCGGCGTGACCGCGCACGCGGGCGCGACAGCTAACGAGTGACCGCCCGGACCGGGCGGTCGAAGGCACAGGAGACCGCCGGTGGGCGGTCGGAACACGAGGGCACGACGGATGACTGAGGCGAGTGTCGCCGTACACGCCGGCCCCGACCTGCTCGCGCAGGCGGTGGCGGCCCGGTTGGTGGTGAAGCTGCTCGACGCGCAGGCCGAGCGTGGCCAGGCGTCGGTGGTGCTGACCGGCGGGCGGATCGCCGCGGCGGTGTACCGGGCGGTCGGGCAGCTGCCCGCCCGGGACGCGGTCGACTGGTCCCGGGTCGACGTGTGGTGGGGCGACGAGCGGTTCCTGCCGGCCGGCGACCCGGAACGCAACGAGACGCAGGCGCGGGCGGCGCTGCTGGACTCGGTGCCGCTGGACCCGGCCCGGGTGCACCCGATGCCGGCGTCGGACGGCCCGGCCGGCGACGACCCGGAGGCGGCAGCGGCCGGGTACGCGCGGGAACTCGCGACGGCGGCCCGGCCCGGGAACGCGCTCGTGCCGCACTTCGACGTGCTGATGCTCGGCGTCGGCGAGGACGGGCACGTGGCGTCGGTGTTCCCCGAGCACCCGGTGCACCACGACAACCGGCCGGTCAGCGCGGTGCGGGGCAGCCCGAAGCCGCCGCCGGTGCGGACCACGCTGACCCTGCCGACGATCAACACGGCCGAGGAGGTGTGGCTGATCGCCGCCGGGGCGGACAAGGCCCGCGCGGTCGGCATGGCGCTGGCCGGGGCGGGGCCGGTGCAGCTGCCGGCCGCCGGGGTGCGGGGCGTCTCCCGTACCCTCTGGCTGCTCGACCGGGCCGCGGCGGCCAACGTGCCGCCCCGCCTGCGCAGTCTCCGCTGAGGTGTAAGGAAGGGCCCCTTCTTAACGTCTCCGGTAGAGAAGGGGCCCCTTCTTAACACCTCGGGTCAGGCCCGGCCGCGGCGACGCCGCAGCGCGTCGAGCGCCTCGGCGAGCAGTGCCTCACCCTCCTCCGGCGTCCGCCGCTCCTGCACGTACGCCAGATGGGTCTTGTACGGCTCGGCGCGCTGGCGGCCCGGCGGGTCGCCCGGGTCGGGGCCGGCGGGCTCGCCGCAGCGCGGGCACTCCCAGGTGGCGGGCGTCTCCGCCTCGGCGGCGATCAGGAACTCGACCCGGTGCCCGTGGCGGCACCAGTAGACGACCGGGCGGCGCGGCGCGGGCTCGACCCGCTGGTCGAACCGCTCGGGGGCGGACCCGATGCGGGTGCCGCGGATGACGTTGTTGCTGGGCACTGTTGCTCGCTCCCTGTCGTCGGAGGGGACCGCCGCCGGAGGGGGTGGGCGACGGGCGACGCGCGGAGAAACAAAACTGCGCGCGGTCCGTGACGGACCGCGCGCAGATTGTACGCTTCTCAGCGCCGACTCAGGTGCCGCTGGCCATCTGCAGCCGCAGCCAGAGGCCGAGCCCGACGATGCACGCGAACCAGACGATTCCCACCAGAACGGTGTAGCGGTCGAGGTTCTTCTCGGCCACCGACGACCCGGCCAGGCTGGAGCTGACCCCGCCGCCGAACATGCTCGACAACCCGCCGCCCTTACCACGGTGCAGGAGGATGAGCAGGGTGAGCAGGACGCTCGTGATGACCAGCAGCGTGATCATCGTGTAGGCGAACCAGATCGGCATGGCGGGGGTCAGTCCTCTCGTTGCGATCACTGCCCGGACCTGTCGGGCACTGCGGCACCGGCCGGTGGACGGGCAGCGTCAAGGATAGCGAGCGATCAGCGGGCCGTGTGCTCCGGGAACCGGCAGATCTGCGCGAACTCCTCGGCGTCGAGGCTCGCGCCCCCGACCAGGGCCCCGTCCACGTCCGGCTGAGCCATGATCGCGGCGACGTTCGACGCCTTGACCGACCCGCCGTACAGGACCCGGACCTGCTCGGCGGTGCCCGCGTCGTAGGTCTCGGCGATGCGCTTGCGCACCGCGCCGCAGACCTCCTGGGCGTCCTCCGGCGTCGCCGTCTTGCCGGTGCCGATCGCCCAGACCGGCTCGTACGCCACGACGACCTTGGTGACCTGCTCGGCGGTGAGCCCCTTGAGCGCGCCGTCGAGCTGGTCGCAGCAGTGCCGCACCTGACCCGACTGCTCCCGGACCTCCAGGCCCTCGCCGATGCAGAGGATCGGGGTGAGCCCGTTGGCCAGCGCCGCCGACACCTTCGCGTTGACGAGCGCGTCGTCCTCGTGGTGGTACTGCCGCCGCTCGGAGTGGCCGACCACCACGTAGCCGCAACCCAGCTTGGCGAGCATCGGCCCGGCGATGTCACCGGTGTACGCGCCGGACGGGTGCGGCGACAGGTCCTGCGCGCCGTAGCCGATCAGCAGCTTGTCGCCGTCCACAGCGGTCTGCACGGTACGCAGATCGGTGAAGGGCGGCAGCACCACGCACTCGACGTCGGTGAGCTGCTTCTCGTTCAGGCTCGCGGCCAGCTTCTGCACCAGCAGGTTGGCCTCGAGGTGGTTCAGGTTCATCTTCCAGTTGCCGGCCATCAGCGGCCGGCGGGTCGTGCTCGCCATTCAGTTCTCCAGAGCCGCGATGCCGGGGAGGGTCTTGCCCTCCAGGTATTCCAGGGAGGCGCCGCCGCCGGTGGAGATGTGCCCGAACGAGGACTCGTCCAGGCCCAGCGCGCGCACCGCCGCGGCCGAGTCGCCGCCGCCGACGACGCTGAACGCGTCGGCCTTGGTGATCGCCTCGGCCACGCCCCGGGTGCCGTTGGCGAACGCCGCCATCTCGAACACGCCCATCGGGCCGTTCCAGAAGATGGTCTTCGCCTGCGACAGCGCGGCGGCGAAACCGGCCACCGTCTCCGGGCCGATGTCCAGGCCCAGCCGGTGACTGGGGATGCCGTCGGCCGGCACGGTGTCGTGCGCGGCGTCCGGCGCGAACGCGTCGGCGACCACCACGTCGACCGGGAGCATGATCTTGCCCGGCGCGCGCTCCATCAGGTTGCCGCAGGTCTCGACCATGTCCTTCTCCAGCAGCGACGTGCCCACCTCGTGGCCCTGGGCCTTGAGGAAGGTGAAGCACATGCCGCCGCCGATGAGCAGCCGGTCCACCGTCGGCAGCAGCGCCTCGATCACTGCGAGCTTGTCGGAGACCTTCGAGCCCCCCAGCACCACCACGTACGGCCGCTCCGGGGAGCCGGTGAGGCGGCTGAGCACCTCGACCTCGCGCAGCACCAGCCGGCCGGCGAAGTGCGGCAGCCGGGCCGGCACGTCGTGCACGCTGGCGTGCTTGCGGTGCACCGCGCCGAACGCGTCGTCGACGTAGGCGTCGCCGAACGCGGCGAGCTGGTCGGCGAACGCGCCCCGCTCGGTGTCGTCCTTGCTGGTCTCGCCCTTGTTGAACCGCAGGTTCTCCAGCAGCGCGACCTGGCCGTCGGCCAGCCCCTCCACGGTGGACCGCGCCGAGTCACCCACGGTGTCCTCGGCGAAGGCCACCGGGGCGCCGAGCAGCTCACCGAGCCGCCCGGCGACCGGGCGGAGGCTGAACTGCGGGTCCGGGGCGCCCTTCGGGCGGCCCAGGTGCGAGCAGACGACCACCTTCGCGCCGGCCCGCACCAGCGCGCTCAGCGTCGGCAGGACGGCCCGGATCCGCCCGTCGTCGGTGATCTCCCCGGTCTGCTTGTCGAGCGGGACGTTCAGGTCGGCGCGCACCAGCACGCGCCGACCCGACACCCCCTCGGCGAGCAGGTCGTCGAGGTTGCGGATGCTCACAGCGAGCTACCCACCAGCTTGACCAGGTCCACCAGGCGGTTCGAGTAGCCCCACTCGTTGTCGTACCAGCCGACGACCTTGACCTGGTTGCCGATCACCTTGGTCAGCGGCGCGTCGAAGATGCACGACGCCGGGTCGGTCACGATGTCGGCGGAGACGATCGGGTCCTCGTTGTAGCTGAGGATGCCCCGCAGCGGGCCCTCGGCGGCGGCCTTGAGCGCGGCGTTGACCTCGTCCACAGTGGTCTCCCGGCCGACAGTGACGGTCAGGTCGGTGGCCGAGCCGGTCGGGATCGGCACGCGCAGCGCGTAGCCGTCCAGCTTGCCCTTCAGCTCCGGCAGGACCAGGCCGATGGCCTTCGCGGCGCCGGTCGACGTCGGCACGATGTTCAGCGCGGCGGCCCGGGCCCGGCGCAGGTCCTTGTGCGGCGCGTCCTGCAGGTTCTGGTCCTGCGTGTACGCGTGGATGGTGGTCATCAGACCCTGCTGGATGCCGAACGTGTCCTGCAGGACCTTCGCCATCGGGGCGAGGCAGTTGGTGGTGCAGGAGGCGTTCGAGATGATGTTGTGCTTGGCCGGGTCGTACTGGTCCTGGTTGACGCCCATGACCACGGTGACGTCCTCGTTCTTCGCCGGAGCGGAGATGATGACCTTCTTGGCCCCGCCGTCGAGGTGCGCCTTCGCCTTGGTGGCGTCGGTGAAGAAGCCGGTGGACTCGATGACCACGTCGGCGCCGACCTCGCCCCACGGCAGCTTGGCCGGGTCCTTCTCGGCGTACGCCTTGATGGTCTTGCCGCCCACGGTGATCTCGTCGGCGGTGGCCTTCACCTCGTGCGGGAGGCGGCCCAGGATGCTGTCGTACTTGACAAGGTGGGCGAGCGTCGCGTTGTCGGTCAGGTCGTTGACCGCCACGACCTCGATGTCAGCGCCGGACGCCAGCACTGCCCGGAAGAAGTTGCGGCCGATCCGGCCGAAGCCGTTGATGCCAACCCGGATGGTCACAGGTCCCATCTCCTCGCGTTCTGGTCCGCCGGCGCCAGACCGCTGCCGGCGGAGGTGTGTGCGCCGACCGTTGGAGCCGGCCGTCGACATGTCATCTCGGCCACCCCGCCGCGGTCACGGAGACCTGACCGCCCGAGGCGGTGAGCACGGCGAGGGATGCCTGTGCGCGGCCCCCTTGCCGTACGCAGCGACCATATCCGAGCGTGCGACGTCGCGCTGCGGCGGGTGGTGATCCCGCTCGCGGTGCGCCGCCGCCCGAGTCCTATCAGACCACGAGCATGTCCGGCGTGACTGCCGCTTCGGTATCCGGGATGCCCAGGTCACGGGCCCGCTTGTCGGCCAGCGCGAGCAGCCTGCGGATCCGGCCGGCGATGGCGTCCTTCGTCAGCGGCGGCTCGGCGAGCGCGCCCAGTTCCTCCAGCGACGCCTGGCGGTGCTCCAGCCGCAGCCGGCCGGCCGAGGTCAGGTGGTTCGGCGCGTCGTCCGCGAGGATCTCCAGCGCGCGGGTCACCCGGGCGGCGGCGGCCACCGCGGCACGCGCGGAACGGCGCAGGTTGGCGTCGTCGAAGTTGGCCAGCCGGTTCGCGGTGGCGCGCACCTCCCGGCGTACCCTCCGCTCCTCCCAGGCCAGCACGCTGGAGTGCGCCCCTATGCGGGTGAGCAGCGCGGCGATCGCGTCGCCATCCTTGACCACCACCCGGTCCACGCCGCGCACCTCGCGGTTCTTCGCGGTGATGCCGATGCGGCGGGCCGCGCCGACGAGCGCCAGCGCCGACTCCGGACCGGGACAGGTGATCTCCAGCGCGCTGGAGCGGCCCGGCTCGGTGAGCGAGCCGTGCGCCATGAACGCCCCCCGCCAGGCCGAGACGGCACAGCAGACGTTCGCGGCCACCACGTGCGGCGGCAGGCCGCGCACCGGACGGCCGCGCACGTCGAGCAGACCGGTCTGCCGGGCGAGCGCCTCGCCGTCCTTGACCACCCGCACGATGAAGTGGCTGCCCTTGCGCAGCCCGCCGGAGGCGAGCACGTGGATCTCACTCGGGTAGCCGTAGACCTCGGCGATCTCCCGCCGCAGCCGGCGGGCCACCGCGCCGGTGTCCAGCTCCGCCTCGACCACGACGCGACCCGACACGATGTGCAGGCCACCCGCGAAACGCAGCAGGGCGGCCATCTCCGCCCGCCGACAGCAGGGCTTGGGCACGTCGACCCGACTCAGCTCGTCCTTGACCGCAGCCGTCATCGCCATAGTGCGCCCCCTCACGGACCGGTTCCGGCGTGTCGCCGGTGATTACGTACGTGTCTAACGATCGGCGCGCAGGACAGGCACCAGCGCGGCGCCCAACGCGGCTGGATCATGACGGGGCGTGCCGTCGAGGACGGCGACGGGAGCGAGGACCAGCCGGGCACCAAGCGATTCTGCCGCACGTTCGACCGCCGCGGGATCACCCACCGCCGTGGAGTCGGCGAGCACCCGGTCCACCTTCAGCTCGGGCAGATAGCGCCGAAGCGTGTCCAGATGGTCGGGAAGGGAGAGCCCCGAGGTCTCGTTCTCGGCCACCAGGTTGAGCGTCACCAGCCGCCGCGCCGGGCTGGACACGATCGCGTCGGCCAGCCCCGGCACCAGCAGGTGCGGCAGCACGCTCGTGTACCAGCTCCCCGGGCCGAAGATCAGCCAGTCCGCGGCGCGTACCGCGGTCACCGCCTCGGCGCACGCGGCCGGCGCGGACGGGCTGAGCCGCAGCGACTCGACGGTGCCCGGGGTGACCGCGACCTGGTGCTGGCCGCGCACCGTGGACACCTCGTCCGGGTGCTCCGGGTCGGCGCCGCGGACCCGGGCCTCGATGCCCACCGGCTGGCGGGACATCGGCAGCACCCGCCCCACCGCGCCGAGCATCGCCCCGGCGTGGTCGAGCGCGGCCACCGGGTCGCCGAGCAGCTCGGTGAGCCCGTGCAGCAGCAGGTTGCCGACCGCGTGGCCGGCCAGCGAGTCGCCGACCGTCACCGGTACCGGCGCGGCGAGCGTCGGCGCCGGCGGCACGGCGGCGGCGAAGCGGTGCTGGAACAACGCCGCGCTGCGCCGGGTGGCCGGGTGGTCGCCGGCCAGCGCGACCAGCGCCTGACGCAGGTCGCCCGGCGGCAGGCCGCCGCGCTCGGCGCGCAACCGGCCGCTGGAGCCGCCGTCGTCGCCGACGGTGACCACCGCGGTGATGTCCAGGTCAAGCTCGGGTACGCAGTGCCGCAGCGCCCGCAGCGACGCCGAGAGCCCGTGCCCGCCGCCGAAGGCGACCACCCTGGTCGGGATCACTCCCGCCCCAGGTCCCGGTGCTGGGCGTTGGCGGCGATGCCGGAGTGGCGCAGGCGGGAGGCCAGCTCCTCGGCGATGGCCACGCTGCGGTGCTTGCCGCCGGTGCAGCCGACCGCCACGGTCAGGTAGCGCTTGCCCTCCCGCTCGAACCCGGCGGTGGTGGCGTTCACCAGGTCGGCGTACCCGGCCACGAACGCGTCGGCGCCCTCCTGGCCCAGCACGTACGCGCTGACCGCCTCCTCCCGGCCGGTGTGCTCGCGCAGCTCCGGCACCCAGTACGGATTCGGCAGGAACCGGGCGTCCATCACGAAGTCGGCGTCCGGCGGCAGGCCGTACTTGAAGCCGAACGAGATCACCGTGATCCGCAGCCGGCGGGCGTCCTCACCGCCGAACAGCTCCTCCACCCGGCGGCGCAGCTGGTTCACGTTCAGGTGGCTGGTGTCGATGATCACGTCGGCCTGCTCGCGGGCCTCCTCCAGCAGCGTCCGCTCGACAGCGATGCCGTCGGCGAGCCGCCCGTCGCCCTGCAACGGGTGCGAGCGGCGCACGCTCTCGAACCGGCGGATCAGCACCTCGTCGTCGGCGTCGACGAAGACCACCCGGGGCTGGAAGCCGCGCTCCCGCAGCTCCCGGATCGCCCCGGCCAGGTCGGTGGAGAACGCGCGCGAGCGCACGTCCAGCACCATCGCCGTACGCCGGGCCGCGCCGCCGGCCTTGAACGCCAGCTCGGCCATGTCGAGAAGCAGTGCCTGCGGCAGGTTGTCGACCACGTAGTAGCCGACGTTCTCCAGCGCCCGGGCCACGGTGCTGCGCCCGCCGCCGGACAGGCCGGTCACCACCACCAGTGAGGTGTCCGACTCGGCCGGCGCTGTCTCCCCCTCGGTCCGTCCCAGGTCACCCGCTGTACGCGCCTCGCTCACCCGCTACCCCCAGCCGTGGCGCCGCGGCCGGTCGGCCGCGCATGGTCAATCAGCGACTCTAACGGCTGCGACCCGGCCCGGGATTCCACGGGGTGACGACCGGAACATGTCGGCGGCCCCAGCACGGCTCGCCGGGACGGGCGGTGTCGGGGGACGCTCGTAGACTGCGCGGATGGTCTCCCCCACCGACGAGCGGACCACCTCCGCACCGGCCGGCGACGCGCTCGACGTGTTGCGGCGGGTCTTCGGGTACGACGCGTTCCGCGGCTTCCAGCAGGAGGTCGTCGACCACGTGGTGGCCGGCGGCGACGCGCTGGTGCTCATGCCCACCGGTGGCGGCAAGTCGCTGTGCTACCAGATCCCCGCGCTGGTCCGCGACGGCGTGGCGGTGGTCGTCTCGCCGCTGATCGCGCTCATGCAGGACCAGGTCGACGCGCTGACAGCGGTCGGCGTCCGGGCCGGGTTCCTCAACTCGACCCAGGATCCCGCGCAGCGGCGCCGGGTCGAGTCGGCCTACCTCGCCGGTGAGCTGGACCTGCTCTATCTGGCCCCGGAAGGGCTGGCCGTGCGGTCCACGCTCGGCCTGCTGGAACGCGGCCGGATCGCGCTGTTCGCGATCGACGAGGCGCACTGCGTCTCGCAGTGGGGGCACGACTTCCGCCCCGACTACCTCAACCTGTCGATGCTGCACGAGCGCTGGCCGGACGTACCGCGCATCGCGCTGACCGCCACCGCGACCCGGGCCACGCGCACCGAGATCGCCACCCGGCTGCGGCTCACCGAGGCGCGGCACTTCGTGGCCAGCTTCGACCGGCCCAACATCCAGTACCGCATCGTGCCCAAGCGGGAACCGCGCCGCCAGCTGCTGAGCCTGCTGCGCGACGAGCACCCGGGCGACGCCGGCATCGTCTACTGCCTGTCCCGGGCCTCGGTGGAGAAGACCGCCGAGTTCCTGGTCGCCAACGGCATCCCGGCGCTGCCGTACCACGCCGGGCTGGACGCCGCGACCCGCGCCGCCAACCAGCAGCGGTTCCTGCGCGAGGACGGCCTGGTCATGGTCGCCACCATCGCGTTCGGCATGGGCATCGACAAGCCCGACGTACGCTTCGTCGCCCACCTGGACCTGCCGAAGTCGGTCGAGGGCTACTACCAGGAG
Organism: Micromonospora sp. NPDC049203; assembly: GCF_043197215.1. NCBI lineage: Bacteria > Bacillati > Actinomycetota > Actinomycetes > Micromonosporales > Micromonosporaceae > Micromonospora > Micromonospora sp. NPDC049203. The sequence continues at coordinate 850,643 of NZ_JBICSV010000002.1, forward strand.
ACCGGCCGCGCCGGGCGCGACGGGCTGCCGTCCACGGCCTGGCTGGCGTACGGGCTCCAGGACGTGGTGCAGCAGCGCAAGATGATCGAGACGTCCGAGGGCGACCTCGCGCACCGGCGCAACCTGGCCGCCCACCTGGACGCGATGCTGGCGCTCTGCGAGACGGTCCGCTGCCGCCGCGCCCAGCTGCTCGAATACTTCGGCGAGGCCGGGGTGGCCGACTGCGGCAACTGCGACACCTGCCTCGAACCGCCGGAGTCCTGGGACGGCACCGTCGCCGCGCAGAAGCTGCTGTCCACCGTCTACCGGCTCGACCGCGAGCGCAACCAGCGCTTCGGCGCCGGGCACAGCATCGACATCCTGCTCGGCAAGCACACCGACAAGATCGACCAGTACGGCCACGACGCGCTGAGCACCTTCGGCATCGGCACCGAGCTGCGCGAGGCCGAGTGGCGTGGCGTGGTACGGCAACTGCTCGCCGAAGGGCTGCTCGCGGTCGAGGGCGACTACGGCACACTGGCGCTGACCGAGGCCAGCGCGGACGTGCTCGGCCGCCGCCGTACCGTCACGCTGCGCAAGGAGCCCGAGCGTCCGGCGGCCGGCCGGTCCGCCAAGCCCCGGGGCGCGGCCACCGTTGTCGCCGACCTCTCCCCCGCCGCCGCGCCCGTCTTCGAGCGGCTCCGCGCCTGGCGCGCGGCCACCGCCAAGGAGCAGGGCGTCCCGGCGTACGTCATCTTCCACGACGCGACCCTGCGGCAGATCGCCGCCGAGCCGCCGGCCTCGCTTGCCGAGCTGTCCAGGGTCAACGGCGTCGGGGAGAACAAGCTCGCCAAGTATGGCGAGTCGATCCTGGCCGTGCTCGCCGAGTCCTGACACGCACGCGCGGAAGGGCCCGGCCCCGTGGTGGGGTCGGGCCCTTCCGGCGTGCTGTGGCCTCGCAAGTGTTCTTGCTCTGCGGCCATGGGTGCGGCGGATTGGTCAGCTGGTGCTGTAGCCGCGGGTGGCGATCCAGTCGGCGAGGTTGTCGATGCTCATGCGGTAGGTGGCGGTGTTCGGGTCGGCGCTGTCGGCGATGGTGACGGTCTTACCGTCGTCGCGGTAGCCGATGACGCTGATGTAGTGGCCGCCCTCGAAGGAGTGAGCGTTGCCGTCGGTGTCGGTGGCGGTGCCGGCGATGTTGGCGACCACGGCCCGGCCGGCGTCGACGGTCTTGACGACGTCGGCGCGCAGGGTGTCGGTCTGCTTGTCGTCGGCCTTGGGGGTGCTGATCTCGACGGACTTGTAGGCGTCCTTGGCGCCGGTCTCCTTGTTCAGCACCGGGGTGATGTCGTTGATGGAGTCGGTGCCGGCCTCGGTGGTGCCCATCTCCTTGGCCATGGCGTGCACGTCGATGTTCTTGCCCTGCACGCTCAGGGCGTTGCGGGCGGCGGCGGGGCCGCAGAAGTAGAAGTTGGGCTGCGCTTCGTAGCGGACGTCGAGTTCCCGCTCGCCGTGTCCCTTGCGGTCGGCCACCACGGTGGTGGTGCTGGTGGTGGGGGCGGCGTGGGCGGCGATGGCGGGGCCGGCGATGCCTCCGGCGGTGGCGGCGATACCGGCAGCGGTCAGAACGGTCTTGCGCAGCAGAGTGGTAGCCATGATGGTTGCCTCCCTGAAGTGGGGGATGACGCGGCGGGGGTGCCGCGAAAGGGGGAAAGTCTTCGGGGGTGCCCGTCGAAGGGCTGGCGCGCGGGCGGCCCTGGGGGCCTGCTGGGCGCGGCTCGGGGATGTAACGACGACCGGCCCGGTGTCATTCCCGGCGGTGGTGACTCCGTCCGGGGCTGACGGCCCGAGGGCGTTGCCTGCTGTCCGCGGCTCGGGGATGTAACGACCGGCGGGCCGGGGCCATTCCCGGGGCGGCCGGGGTGCCCGTCGCTGGGGATGTAACGGCCATCGGGCCGGGGCCATTCCCTGACCTGGCGATCCGCTCGACGCCCCGGTGGGCCGGAGCGCGGCGCTCGACCCGGTGCCTCGCCGGCCAGTCATGTACAACGACCCGCGCCCGCCACCGATTCCACCCTCACGATGGCACCGACCACAGCCCGTCAGGGCCACCGCAGCCGAACCGGACACCACTTCCCAGACCACCCGCCCGGACGCGGACGGACCCGCGAAACACCGGCCTCGGAACAGCGGCCACCATGATCCACCCCGCCCGCCCGCCCCGCCTGCGGCGATCTTGCACTTTAGTGCCGGGCAAACCCCGCAAATCCGGCATCCCCGGGGCACTAACTGCAAGATCGCGTGGGGCGTGGGGCGTGGGGCGTGGGGCGTGGGGCGTGGGGCGTGGGGCGTGGGGCGTGGGGCGTGGGGCGTGGGGCGGGGCGCGGGGCGCGGGTGGGGGTGCGGAGCGTGGGGGGGCGGCTGCGGTACTCGCGTCCGAGGAGTGGGCTTCCGTCTCACCACTCATCGGGGCACGGGGGCCGACGCGAGATCTTGGTACGAAACGGCCCCCATGAGGGCCGTTTCGTACCAAGATCTACCCAGCTTCTCAGTTGTGGGACGGGGCTCTCGGCGCTCGGGCACCCACGGGTTCCTGACGGGGCTGACGGTGACGTGCCGGTAATCCGGGCGGCGGACGAACCCAGGAAGAGGTCAGGAGCGGGGGGCGGCGTCCGCTGTCGAGCCGTCCAGCGCGGCCAGGATCGCCTCGGCCGTACGCCTGCCCACCCCGGGCACCTCGCTGATCTCCTCCACCGTGGCGGCGGACAGCCGCTTCAGTGAGCCGAAGTGCCGCAGCAGCGCCTTGCGGCGTATCTCGCCGAGGCCGGGGACGTTGTCCAGCGCGGATTCGGTCATCCGCTTGGAGCGCCGCTGCCTGTGGAACGTGATGGCGAAGCGGTGCGCCTCGTCGCGTACGCGTTGCAGCAGGTAGAGCGCCTCGGAGGTGCGCGGCAGGATCACCGGGAACTCGTCGTCGGGCAGCCACACCTCCTCCAGCCGCTTGGCCAGCCCGCACAGCGCCACGTCGTCGATGCCCAGCTCGGCGAGCGCCTTCGCGGCGGCGGCGACCTGGGGCGGGCCGCCGTCGACCACGACGAGCTGCGGCGGGTACGCGAACTTGCGCGGCCGCCCGGTGGTCGGGTCGATGCCGGGGCGGTCGGGGTCGGAGGCGGTCTCCTCGCCCAGCTCACCGGTCTCGGCGCGGGCGTCGAGGTAGCGGGCGAAGCGCCGCCGCAGCACCTCGGACATGGCCGACAGGTCGTCGGTCGCGCCGCGCACGATGAACCGCCGGTATTCGCTCTTGCGGGGCAGCCCGTCCTCGAACACGACCATGCTGGCGACCACGTCGGTGCCCTGGATCTGGGAGACGTCGAAGCACTCGATGCGCAGCGGCGAGGTGTCCATGCCGAGCGCGTCGGCGATCTCGTCGAGCGCCTGGCTGCGGGTGGTCAGGTCACCGGCCCGCTTGAGCTTGTGCCGGGCCAGCGCGTCCTTGGCGTTGCGCTCGACGGTCTCCAGCAGTGACCGCTTGTCGCCGCGCTGCGGCACGCGCAGCGACACCCGGCTGCCCCGCCGGGCGGTGAGCCAGTCGGCGAGCGCGTCGGCGTCGCCGGGCAGCTCGGGGACGAGCAGCTCGCGGGGCACGTCGGCCTCGCCCTGCTCGCCGCCGTACACCTGGGTGCAGAAGTGGTGCACGAGGTCGCCGGTGGTCAGTTCCTCGGTCTTCTCCACCACCCAGCCGCGCTGGCCCCGCACCCGGCCGCCGCGGACGTGGAAGACCTGCACGGCGGCTTCGAGCGGGTCGTCGGCGAAGGCGACCACGTCGGCGTCGGTGCCGTCGCCGAGCACCACAGTCTGCTTCTCCATCGCCCGCCGCAGCGCCGCGACGTCGTCGCGCAGCCGGGCGGCCCGCTCGAACTCCAGTTGCTCGCTGGCGTCGAGCATCTCCTTCTCCAGCCGGCGGACCATGGTGTCGGTGCGGCCGGCCATGAAGTCGCAGAAGCCGTCGACGATCTCCCGGTGCTGCTGCGCGGTGACGCTGCCGACGCACGGCGCCGAGCACTTGCCGATGTAGCCGAGCAGGCAGGGCCGGCCGACCTGCCCGGCCCGCTTGAACACCCCGGACGAGCAGGTCCGCGCCGGGAAGACCCGCAGCAGCAGGTCGAGCGTCTCGCGGATCGCCCATGCGTGCGAGTAGGGCCCGAAGTAGCGCACGCCCTTGCGCTTGACCCCGCGCATCACCTGCAACCGCGGGTATTCCTCGTCGAGCGTGACAGCGAGATAGGGGTACGACTTGTCGTCGCGGTAGCGGACGTTGAACCGGGGGTCGTACTGCTTGATCCAGGTGTATTCCTGCTGGAGCGCCTCGACCTCGGTGGCGACGGTGATCCAGTCGACCGACTCGGCGGTGAAGACCATCTGCCGGGTGCGCTGGTGCAGGCCGACCGGGTCGGCGAAGTAGGAGTTGAGCCGGCTGCGCAGGTTGCGCGCCTTGCCGACGTAGATCACCCGGCCGGTGCCGTCGCGGAAGCGGTAGACCCCTGGCGACTCCGGGATGGTGCCGGGCGCGGGACGGTAGGTCGAGGGGTCAGCCACGGCGCCAAGCCTAGTCCGCACCCCTGACACCCGGCCGCCGCCGCGCCCCCGCCGGCCACCTGGCGACGGGGGCGCCGACGCGGTCAGGCCAGGCGGATCTGGTCGCCGTCGACCTTGATCTCCTTGGCCGCGAGCGGCTTGGTGGCCGGGCCGCCCTTCACCGAGCCGTCGGTGATGGAGAACCGGCTGTTGTGGCAGGTGCAGTTGATCGTGCCGCCGTCGACGTTCGACACCGGGCAGCGCTGGTGCGTGCAGATCGGGTCGAACGCCTTGAACTGGCCGGCCTCGGGCTGGGTGATCACCACGCCCTGGCTGGCGAAGACGGCGCCGCCACCAACCGGGATGTCCGAGGTGCGGGCCACGGAGTTGCTGCCGGCCCGGTCGCCGCCGCCGGCATCCCCGGTGGCGGTGGCACCGGGCGGGCCGCCGCTGGTCGGGGCGAGCCCGGGTGACGCGTCGTCGTCGCTGCCGCAACCCGCGAGCACCACTGCCGCCCCCACCGCGCCGGCTCCGGCGAGCAGGGTACGGCGGCTCTGGGTGACCGGTCGGGTCAGCGCCTGATCATCACTCATCTCCGGCCTTTCTCTCGACTTACTGCGGAACACGCACAAGCTTGCGGCACGGTTCATATTGACGCGTCAACGAACCGGGCGTCGCGGTGGAGGACGCCGGTCAGCGCGCACCGGCGGGCACCTTGCGGGCCCGCTGCTTGGCGCTGCCGTTGGCCTTCGCCGCCCGGGTGGTGGCGGCCTTGGCGCCCTTGGCCTTGCCGTCGAGCTTGAGGATCGGCCGCAGGAACTCCCCGGTGTGGCTCTCCGGCACCTCGGCGACCTCCTCCGGCGTGCCGGTGGCGAGCACGGTGCCGCCCCGGTGGCCACCCTCGGGGCCCATGTCGATGAGCCAGTCGGCTGTCTTGATCACGTCGAGGTTGTGCTCGATGGTGATGACCGTGTTGCCCTTGTCGACAAGGCCCTCCAGCACCATCAGCAGCTTGCGGATGTCCTCGAAGTGCAGGCCGGTGGTGGGCTCGTCGAGCACGTAGACGGTGCGGCCGGTGGAGCGCTTCTGGAGTTCGGAGGCGAGCTTGACGCGCTGCGCCTCACCGCCGGACAGCGTCGGCGCGGGCTGGCCGAGCCGGACGTAGCCGAGGCCGACGTCGACGAGCGTCCTGAGGTGCCGGTGGATGGCCGGGATGGCGGAGAAGAACTCGGCCGCCTCCTCGATCGGCATGTCCAGCACCTCGGCGACCGTCTTGCCCTTGTAGTGCACCTCAAGGGTCTCGCGGTTGTAGCGCGCGCCCTTGCACACCTCGCAGGGGACGTAGACGTCCGGCAGGAAGTTCATCTCGATCTTGATGGTGCCGTCGCCGGAGCACGCCTCGCAGCGCCCGCCCTTGACGTTGAACGAGAACCGGCCCGGGCCGTACCCCCGGACCTTGGCCTCGGTGGTCTCGGCGAAGAGCTTGCGGACGTGGTCCCAGACCCCGGTGTAGGTCGCGGGGTTGGAGCGCGGGGTCCGCCCGATCGGCGACTGGTCCACGCCGACGACCTTGTCCACGTGCTCCAGGCCGGTGACCCGGGTGTGCCGGCCGGGCACCAGCCGGGCGCCGTTGATCTGGTTGGCCAGCACGGCGTAGAGGATGTCGTTCACCAGCGTCGACTTGCCCGAGCCGCTGACCCCGGTGACCGCGATGAGCTGGCCGAGCGGGAAGCTCACGGTGAGGTTGCGCAGGTTGTGCTCGCGTGCGCCGTGCACGACCAGCTCCCGGCCGGGCGTCTGGGGCCGGCGGGTGGCGGGCGTCGGGATGACCTTGCGGCCGGCCAGGTACGCCCCGGTGACCGACTCGGTGTTGTCGAGCAGCGCCGGCACCGACCCGCTGTGCACGATCTTGCCGCCGTGCTCGCCCGCGCCCGGGCCGATGTCGACGATCCAGTCGGCGACGCGGATGGTGTCCTCGTCGTGCTCGACCACGATCAGCGTGTTGCCCAGGCCGCGCAGCCGCAGCAACGTCTCGATGAGCCGGTGGTTGTCCCGCTGGTGCAGGCCGATCGACGGCTCGTCGAGCACGTAGAGCACGCCGACCAGGCCGGAGCCGATCTGGGTGGCCAGCCGGATGCGCTGGGCCTCGCCGCCGGAGAGCGTGCCGGCCGGGCGGTCCAGCGAGAGGTAGTCCAGGCCGACGTCGAGCAGGAACTTCAGCCGGGCGTTGATCTCCTTGAGCACCCGCTCGGCGATCATCTTCTGCCGGTCGGTCAGCTCGATGCCGGCGAGCAGGTCGGCCGCCTCGCCGACGGAGAGGTTGCAGACCTCGGCGATGCTCTTACCGGCCAGGGTGACCGCGAGCACCTCGGGCTTGAGCCGGGTGCCGCCGCAGGCCGCGCAGGGCACGTCCCGCATGTAGCCCTCGTACTTGTCCCGGGACCACTCCGACTCGGTGTCGGTGTGCCGGCGCTCGATCCACTGCACCACGCCCTCGAAACCGGTGTAGTAGGAGCGCTCGCGGCCGTACTTGTTGCGGTAGCGCACGTGCACCTGGTCGTCGGAGCCGTGCAGGATCGTCTTCTGCGCCCGCGAGGGCAGCGCCCGCCACGGCGTGTCGATGTCGAAGTGCTCGGCCTCGCCGAGCGCCTCCAGCAGCCGCAGGAAGTATTCGAGGTTGTGCCCGGTGGCCCAGGGCTGGATCGCGCCCTCGCGCAGCGTGCGCTCCGGGTCGGGGATGACCAGCTCCGGGTCCACCTCCTTCTTCGTGCCCAGGCCGGTGCACTCGGGACAGGCGCCGTACGGGGCGTTGAAGGAGAAGACCCGGGGTTCCAGGTCCTCGATCGCGAGCGGGTGGTCGTTCGGGCAGGCCAGGTGCTCGGAGTAGCGGCGCTCCCGGGCCGGGTCGTCCTCGGGCAGGTCGACGAAGTCGAGCAGCACCAGGCCGCCGGAGAGGCCGAGCGCGGCCTCGACCGAGTCGGTAAGCCGCTGCTTGGCGCTCGGCTTGACGCTGAGCCGGTCGATCACCACCTCGATGGTGTGCTTCTCCTGCTTCTTGAGCTTCGGCGGCTCGGTCAGCGGGTGCACCACGCCGTCGACCCGGGCACGGGCGTAGCCCTTGGCCTGGAGTTCGGCGAACAGGTCGACGTACTCGCCCTTGCGGCCGCGCACCACGGGCGCGAGCACCATGAACCGGGTGCCCTCGGCCATGGCCAGGACCCGGTCGACGATCTGCTGCGGGCTCTGCTTGGAGATCCGCTCGCCGCAGATCGGGCAGTGCGGCTCGCCGATGCGGGCGAAGAGCAGGCGGAGGTAGTCGTAGACCTCGGTGATGGTGCCGACGGTGGAGCGCGGGTTGCGCGAGGTGGACTTCTGGTCGATGGAGACGGCGGGACTGAGGCCCTCGATGAAGTCGACGTCGGGCTTGTCCATCTGGCCGAGGAACTGCCGGGCGTACGACGACAGCGACTCGACGTAGCGGCGCTGCCCCTCGGCGAAGATGGTGTCGAACGCCAGGCTCGACTTGCCCGAACCGGAGAGCCCGGTGAAGACGATCAGGGCGTCCCGGGGCAGGTCGAGACTGACGTCACGCAGGTTGTGCTCGCGCGCGCCACGGATGATCAGTCGGTCGGCCACGGTGCGTGTGCTCCCGGAAGAAGAATATGAGGCGGATCTGTGCACCAGACGCCGGGTCTGGATGGTTTTCACAGGTTGTCGGGGGCGCAGAGAAAACGCCCCGGCAACTCTAGCCCCGACGTATGACAACTTCCGTCGTGCGAACATTCCCCCAGCTCAGGACGGTCGGGTGCGAATCACGCAGCCCCACCCGACCGGCCCGGGCCGGCTCAGAATCCCCCTGGTGCGGGCGGGGTCGCCGGACGCCCGGTGCGTCGCCGCCCACCCCGCCGGCCGCCCCGCCGTTCGGCCGCGAGCCGGGCCGCGCGCCGGCCGCTCTCGTACTCGATCTCCCGCTGGAGCCGGCGCCAGCTCTCCCAGCGGCGCACCGGCAGCGCGCCGTCGTCCAGCGCGGCCCGCACCGCGCAGCCCGGCTCGGCGTCGTGGGCGCAGTCGCCGTACCGGCAGCCGGCGGCCAGCTCGGTGATGTCGGCGAACGCCCGGTCGAGGCCGGTCGCGCCGTCGAGCAGGCCGACCGCCCGTACGCCCGGGGTGTCCAGCACCGCTCCCCCACCCGGCAGCGGCACCAGCGACCGCCAGGTGGTGGTGTGCCGGCCCTTGCCGTCGACCCGGCGGATCGCCTGGGTGCGCATCACATCGGCCCCGGCCAGCGCGTTGACCAGGCTCGACTTGCCGGCCCCGGAGGGGCCGAGCAGGCCGAGCGTGCGGCCCGGGGCGACGTGCCGGCGCAGCGGCGCCAGGCCGGTGCCGTGCTCGGCGCTGACCGGCAGCACCGGCACCCCCGGCGCGAGGTCGGCCAGCTGCCGGGCGACCGCCGCCGGGTCGGCGGCCAGGTCCGCCTTGGTGAGCACGACCAGCGGCTCCGCGCCGGACTCGTGCACCAGGGACAGCAGCCGTTCGATCCGCGCGGCGTCCGGCTCCGGGTGCACCGGCTCGACCACCGCCGCGGCGTCGAGGTTGGCGGCCAGCACCTGGCCGCTGGCGTCCTTGCCGGCGGTACGCCGCACCAGCGCGGTACGCCGGGGCAGCACCGCCTCCACCGTGACCGGGCCGTCCGGCCAGGCGCACAGCAGCACCCAGTCACCCGCGCAGGGCAGCGCGGTCGCGTCGCGGGCGGCGGCGGACAGCACGCCGCCGCCGAGGCTGGCCCGCACCGGCCCCTGCGGGCACAGCACGGTGCAGACGCCCCGGTCCACCCGGGCGACCCGCCCGGGAGTACGGCCGGAGCGACGGTCGAGATGGGCCGCCCAGCCGGCGTCCCAGCCGAGGGCGGTCAGATCGAGAGTCATGGTGTCCTCATCGGTGTCGAGGGGAGATACGGCGGAACACACGCGTTGCGACCGGCATGCGCACCACCTCCCCTCCGACTCCCGGTGCCGCGTAGACGACGGCACGGACCAGGCGGTCCGAGGTCGTCGGCCCTGACGGTAGGGGCCGCGCCGACGCGCCGAAAGCGATTTCCCCGGCGGCACGGCCCGGTCCGGCCCGCTACTGTCGAACCGTGAGAACGCGATGACCGCCGACCCCCTGCTGCTGACCGGTGCGCTGGCCGAGGCGAACGACCGGCTGCTGCGTACCGTGTCCGGTCTGACCGCCGAGGACGTCGCGGCACCGTCGCTGCTGCCGGGCTGGTCCCGCGCGCACGTGCTCACCCACCTGGCCCGCAACGCCGACGGGTTCGTCAACCTGCTCACCTCCGCGCGCACCGGCGAGGACATCCCGATGTACGCCTCGGCGCAGGCCCGCGCCGACGACATCGACGCGGGCGCGAGCCGCGGCCCGGCCGACCTGCTGGACGACGTACGCCGCAGCGGCCAGCGCTTCGACGCGGCGGTGGCGGCGATGCCCGTCGACGCCTGGGGCGCCACGGTGCGGACCCGGCGTGGCCCGTGGCCGGCGGCGATGCTGGTCTGGGGCCGGTTGCGCGAGGTCGAGGTGCACCACGTCGACCTGGCCGCCGGTTACCGGCCCGCGGAGTGGCCGGAGGCGTTCGCCCAGCGGCTGCTGCACGAGGTGGTCACCGGGCTGGCCGCCAACCCGGCCGCGCCGTCCATGGTGCTGCGCTTCGACGGCGCCGCGTCCGAACTCGTCGTGGGCGACCCGGAGGGGGCGCCCACGGTCACCGGCCCCGCGCCGGAACTCGCCGCCTGGCTGACCGGCCGGGGCGCGGGCGAGATGCTCACCGTCGAACCCGACGGCCCCCTGCCGAACCCACCGGAATGGATCTGAACATCGTCATGACCTACACCGGAGACGTCACGCCCGGCGGCCCGCCGGCCGTACGCGAGCTCGACCGGCTCACCGTCACCAAGCTGTCGGTGGGCCCGATGGACAACAACGCCTATCTGCTGCGCTGCGGGGCCACCGGCGAGCAGGTGCTGATCGACGCCGCGAACGAGGCGCCTCGCCTGCTGGAGCTGGTCGGCGACGGCGGGCTGGCCGCCGTGGTGACCACCCACCAGCACATGGACCACTGGGTCGCGCTGGAGGAGGTGGTGGCCAAGACCGGTGCGCGCGCGCTGGTGCACGCCGACGACGCCGAGGGCCTGCCCATCGAGGCCGAGCGGCTCGCCGAGGGCGACACGGTGCCGGTCGGTGACTGCGCGCTGGAGGTCATCCACCTGCGCGGGCACACGCCGGGTTCGATCGCGCTGCTCTACCGCGACCCGGCCGGCACCCCGCATCTCTTCACCGGGGACTCGCTGTTTCCCGGTGGTGTGGGCAACACCGACCAGGACCCGGAGCGCTTCGGCCATCTCATCGACGACGTCGAGGCCAAGCTCTTCGACCGGCTGCCGGACGACACCTGGTTCTACCCCGGCCACGGCAAGGACAGCACCATCGGCGCCGAGCGGCCCGCGCTGCCGCAGTGGCGCGCCCGCGGCTGGTGAGCACGCCCGGCCCGGCCTCCCCCGTGGCGGCCGGGCCGGGCGCGGTCAGCCGGTGACCGCCCGCAACCGTCGCCGGGTGGCGAGCAGCACCGGGCCGGCCAGCAGCAGCCCGACCGCCATGGTCAGCACGGTGGGGTTGAGCGCCGCGGGCAACAAGCCCGTCAGCGCCCGCGCGGCCAGCCCCAGCGCCACGTAGAGCCCGGCCCACGCGGTCGCCCCGGCCGCCGCGCAGGCCAGGAACCGCCGGTACGACATCCGCAGCCCGCCGGCGGCCAGCGGCAGCAACGCGTTGAACACCGGCAGGAACGGCGCCACCAGCACGATCCGGCCGCCGCCGCGGTGCAGCAGCGTCTCGGCGGCGGCCCAGCGGGACTCGCCGATCCAGCCGCCCACCCGGCTGTCCCGCAGCCACCCGCCCCAGCGCCGGCCGGCGAGGAAACTCAGCGACCACCCGGCCAGGCAGCCGGCGACCACCGCCGCGACGGTGAGCGCTCCGCCGGCCGGGCGGCCCGCGCCGACCGCCGCGAGGACCGCGGCGTCGCCGGGCACCAGCACCCCGATCAGGGGTACGGCGTCAGCGAGCATGACCACGCCGAGCAGCCCCATCAGCAGGGTGGTGGGCAGCTCACCGGCGGCGGCCACGAGTTCGTTCATGAGCTGCACGCTATGTCCCGGCGGCACGCCGGCACATGGGGCATGAACCCCCAGTGGTCCCCGACACCCGACCCGGAGATCCCTGAGGGTCAGCGGGGGCGCAGCACCTGCACCCGGCGTACCGGGGAGTCGACAAAGGGTTCGGTGGTCGGCACCAGGTAGCTGGCCACCGGTTCCAGCCCGTCCGGCGGCAGGTGGCCCCGGTCCGGGTCGCCGACCAGCACCTGCACCCCGTGCGCGGCGCAGCGCCGCAGGTAGGGCAGGACCCGGGCGGCCAGGCCCGCGTCGTAGAGCGCGTCGCCGGCCACCAGCAGGTCGGCGTCCGCCACCCCGTCGAGCAGGTCGGCGCCGTCGACGCTCACCCGGACCCGGTTGGCGCGGGCGTTGACCGTGACGGCGGCCACCGCGTACGGGTCGATGTCGTTGGCGACCACCTCGTCGGCCCCGGCGAGAGCGGCGGCGATGGCGACCAGCCCCGATCCGGCGCCCAGGTCGAGCACCCGTCGCCCGGCGGCCAGCTCGGGATGGTCCAGCAGGTGCCGGGCCAGCGCCTGGCCACCGGCCCAGACCGACGCCCAGTACGGCGGCGGCAGCGACCGCCCGGCGGCGGCCTCCATCCGGGCCCACCACAGGATGGCGTCCTCGGCCAGGTGCAGGCGCACCTCGGGGACGAACGGCGTGCCGACCAGGCGCAGGCGGTCCGGGCCCGCGCCGGGCGCCGCGATCTCCTGTTCCAGGTCGGCCAGAGCCGTCTGCGTGCTCATCGGGGCAAGCATGCCGCGCCCCGCCCGGCGGTGGGGTCTTTTTCCCGCCGCGCGCGTATTCACGGGCGCGCCGCGCGCTTCCGGCAGCGGAATGCCGTCCGGGCGGTTACTGTCGGGGGTGGTAGAGGGCGATCATCGGTCGAGGGACAGGTGCTCGCCCGCATTGAACAGGGAGAGACGCATGGCAACCGGCACGGTCAAGTGGTTCAACTCGGAAAAGGGCTTCGGCTTCATCGAGCAGGACGGCGGAGGCCCGGACGTGTTCGTCCACTACTCGGCCATTCAGAGCAATGGCTACCGCGAGCTGAACGAGGGCCAGAAGGTCGAGTTCGAGGTGACGCAGGGCCAGAAGGGCCCGCAGGCGGACAACGTCCGTCCCATGTAGTGACGTGCCGGTGACGGCGGTCGGAACCCGACCGCCGTCGCAGCGCATCATCAGGACGGCGCGACCGGCAGGTCGCGCCGTTTCCGTAGTGGCCCGGCCAGCAGGATCAGCGGGGTCAGCGCCAGCCAGGCGGTCATCGCCCGGATCGCGCCGCCCGGCCCCCAGGCCGCGCCCAGCGCCCCGGCGAGCAGCGCGGCCAGCGGAATGGTGCCGTAGTTGAGCAGGTGCATGCTCACAGTCACCCGGCCGAGCAGCCGGTGCGGCGTGTACGTCTGCCGGAAGCTGCCCTTCACCACGTTGCCGATCGCCACGCCCAGGCTCACCAGTACGCCGCCGAGCACCAGCCACGCCGTACGCGCGCCGGGCCCGGCCAGTGGGATGAGCAGCGCGGGCGGGCCGGTCAGGGCGCCGGCGACCAGCAGTGTGCGGGCACTGCCGAGCCGGCGGGCCAGGCGCGCGGCGAGCGCGGCGCCGATCACGCCGCCGAGGCTGGCGAGCCCGATCAGGAGGCCGACGAGGCCCACCGGAAGGTCGGCCGTCCGGACCAGGAACACCACGAGCACCGCCTGGTAGCCGGTGAGCCCGATGTTGCTCGCCGCCCCGAACACCGTCAGGACCCGCAGGTACGGGTCGCGGGCGACGAATCGCAGCCCGGCGGCGACCTCGCGGCGCAGCGACGTCGACCCGTCCGGACGGTGCGGTCGGGGCTCGACCGCGCGGATGCGCCGCAGGCACAGCGCGGACAGCAGGAAGCTGAACGCGTCCACTGCCACAGCGGTCACCGCGCCGACCAGCTGGGCGACGAGGCCGGCCAGTCCCGGCCCGACCAGGTAGCTCGCCGTCTGCGTGGCGTGCAGCCGCGCGTTGGCCTCGGGCACCTGCGCCGGACGCAACAGCGTGGGCAGGTAGACCTGGTCGGCGGTCTCGAAGAAGACCCGGGCCAGGCCGGCGCCGAGCGCCACGATCAGCAGATGCCCGACGGTGAGCAGTCCGGCCAGGGCGGCCACCGGCACGCTCGCGAACAGCGCCGCTGCGGCGAGGTCGGCGGCGATCATCACCGGGCGGCGGCGGACCCGGTCGACCCACGCCCCGACCGGCAGGCCGGCGAGCAGCCAGGGCAGCCAGGCGGCGGCGGTGAGCACCGCCACCTGGAAGGTGGTCGCGTCGAGCACCGCGACCGCCACCAGTGGCAGCGCCACTGTGGTCATGTTGCTGCCCACGGCGCCGACCGTGTGACCGGTCCAGAGCAGCCGGAAGTCGTGGTGCCGGAACAGCGGGCCGGGTGCGGCGTCGACCGGCCCTGAGGTGTGCGCGGGGGCGGTCACGACCGCCGCCCCGCTGCGGCGGTCACGGCCGGCCCGGAACGCCGTGGGCGAACACGAAGACCGGCTCGCGGCGCTGCCCGTCGTCCGGCACCGGCCGGTCGGCCCACCGGGCGAACAGCGCGATCACCTCACGGCCGAGCGTGTCCAGCTCCTCCGGGGTCAGGTGCAGCCAGTGGTCGGTGCTGAACGGCGCGTCGTTCCAGGCGGCGTACGTCTCGTCCGACGCGGCATGCCAGGCCCGTACCAGTTCGGCGTGCCGCTCCAGGTTGAGCGAGCCGGCGGCCTCGACGACGACCCGGGTGGACGGGTCGTCGCCGAAGTCGGACTCGGACCAGCGCACGCCCCGGTTGCGCGGCTTCCACCAGCGTTCCCGGCGGTCCCGGGCCAGCTCGGGCGCCTCGACCAGCAGGTCGGCGGCGGCGAGCACCTTGAGGTGGTGGCTCACGTTCGCCGGTGCCTGGTCGGTGCGCTCGGCGAGCATGCCGACGGTGCACGGGCCGTACACCTTCAGCACGTCCATGAGCCGGCGGCGCAGCGGATGGGCGAGCGCGGCGAGCACTCGCGAGTCGGTGATCTGCCGGACGGAGGGCTGTTCCACGCGGCGAGCCTGGCATCCGCAAGAACCATTGCGCAACACATATTGCGGATTACGAGGAACCGGGGCGCCGCGATGTGACGGTCGCGGCGCCGGACGGTCAGGCGGTCAGCCGCCGGGACAGCTCGTCGGCGACGTCCCGGGCGATCTGCGGCGGGATGGCCTCGGCGATCTTCTCCGGCGGCAGCCCGGCCAGCACCCCGGAGACGATCTGCTCTTCGTCGGTGAAGTCCTTGCCGGACAGCTCGTTCACCTGCGCCACCAGCGCCGGCCAGGCCCGCAGCATCGCCAGCATCTGCTGCAACGGCGAGTTCGCCATGGGCGGGTTGACCAGCCCGGTGGTGTTGGCCGGCGAGATGAGCCAGTTGCGCAGGTTCTGCAGGTCGGCCAGGACGTCGCCGACGGTACGGTTCTTGGCTCCGGTGTCGTTGATGAGCTTGTCGGTCTGTTCCATGTCGTCCTCCGGGTTCGCGATGGCGATCATCCCGATCGCGGTCAGGTAGCGGCGGAACAGCGGGGTCTGGTCCCGGCCCGCCTTCGTGGAGTCGCGGAAGAAGCTGAAGTGGGTGTGGAACAGGTGGCTGCTGTCGCCGCCGGTGCGCCGTCCCAGCCGGTCCCAGCGGCGTACGGTCCGCCCGTCCGGGGAGTAGACGATCTCCCGGATGTCCCGGGTGTCGGCCGCGTTCGCCACGCACTGCGCCACCATCCAGGTGGAGAACGTCCGCAGGTTGTGCGTACCGCCGCCGGAGCGGACGGAGAACGTGCCGACGTCCAGCGCCGACGCGTAGAGCGTGAGCCCGGACCGGTCCCGGCTGGACTCCACCACGGAGTAGTCGTTCGTGACGACCCGGTCGGAGCCGCAGTGGTAGCCGCCGCGGTGGTTGACGTCGCCGACGATGCCGACCTCCGCCGGCTCCAGGTCGTCGGCGCGTACGGCGTTCTTGTCGACGTTGAGGTAGGTGAGTAACAGATTCCGGACGGCCAGCAGGTTCGCCGGGGCCGACGTCATGGCAGATCCCCTTCCGATCGATGACCGGCGAGGACACGACAATCACACCGCGCGATGACATGAGATCCGCGGACGCGCCCCGCCGGAGAACTGCACGGCACCGGGCACTTGCTCCGAGCTTAACCGCGGTTAGGCAGAAATGCCCAGCTCAGGGGCGCTTTTTGAACTATCAGCCCGCTGTGGACGGTGCCGGCACGAGCGGCAGCACCAGCGCCGAGGGATGCTCGCGATCGTGGAGGATCTCCCGCCATCCAGCACGGAGGGTCACGGCGGTGCCGAGCGGCTCGCCGGTGCCGGGGTTGCGCGCGTACCGGGGGTGGGCGCCGCCGGAGACCTGCACCCGCAGCCGGTGCCCGGGCGCGAAGCGGTACGCGGCCGGCCAGAGCGGGACCGGCACGGTGACCACGCCGGACGCATCCCCCGGGAACCGGCCCGGCTCGACGCGCACCAGGCCGTCGCAGACGTTCCACGAGCGCCCGCGCCGGTCCACGTCGCACAGACGCACGAACACGTCCAGGTACGACAGTTCGCTGCGCAGGTGGATCTCGGCGCGTACCGGCCCGGCCACCTCGACCGGCTCCCGCAACGGCTCGCTGGTGTACGTGAGCACGTCCGGGCGTGCCTCCACCGGCCGGTTGTCCACCGGGCCGGCCCGCTGGGCCACCAGCAGCGGCCCGCCCAGCGACGGGGTCGGGTCGGCCGGGTCGTACCGGATGCGGTCCGGCGTGCCGTGCTCCTGCGGTTGCGGGGCGAGCGCGCCACCGGACCGCAGGTACCACCGGACCGGCGTGGCGGGCGGCGGCCAGTCCGGCAGGTCGCGCCAGCCGCCGCCGACGCCGCCGACGTGCACCCGCACCGGCGCCCGCTGTGGCGCGGGCCGCCCGGCCAGGTGCGCGTCGAGCCAGTCCAGCCCCTCCCGCAGCGACGCCAGGAGCAGCCCGGGACTGCCGTGCGTCCACGGCCCGACGACGAGGCGGGGACGCGCCCCGGCGGCCCGCAGGCGGGCGAAGTCGTCGAGCTGGGCGGGCAGGAAGATGTCCTGCCAGCCGCTGACCATGACGACCGGCGCGCGGACCTCGGTGATCCGGTCGCCGAAGACCCGGGTACGCCAGTAGTCGGCGCCGGGGGTGTGGTGGCGCAGCCACTCCTGGAAGAACGGCACCGTGACGCCGGTGGCGATCCGGTCGGCCTCGGCCAGCGGCAGGTGCGTCAGGGCGCGGGCGAGCCGGGGCTGGCCGCGTTTGAGTTCCCACTGCCGGGCCAGCCAGGGCACCGTCTGCGCCTCGATCAGCTCGGCCCAGGTGAGCACCGTGTCCAGCGCGAACGACCCGCCCGCGTACGTGGAGTCGCGGGTGGCCGACGCGGTCACCACGGCGACCATCGCGCGCAGTTCCTCGCCCGCCTCGGCGGCGAGCGCCCACTGCACGAAGCCCTGGTAGCTGGCGCCGAACATGCCGAACGCGCCGGTCCACCACCGCTGGCGGCGCAGCCAGTCGAGCGTGTCCAGGCCGTCGTCGCGCTCGTGCACGAACGGCGCGAACTCGCCGCCGGACCCGAACGTGCCGCGGCACGACTGGATCACCACGTGGAAGCCCCGCTCGGCGATCAGGCGGCCCAGCAGCCGGACCGGGCCGCCCCGCCCGTACGGCGTGCGGATCAGCACGCACGGCGCGGCGGGCAGGTCGGGCGCGTAGTGGTCGGTGCGCAGCGTCACTCCGTCGCGTACCCGCACCGGGATGTCCCGGCGGACCGCGACCCGCCCGGTGCGGGCGGCGGGCAGTCGCAGCGCCGCGGCGGCGGCCCGGGTGACCAGCCGCACGGTCAGGCGTCCACGGACCCGGCGCCGCGGCGCGGGGCGGCGCGGATCTCGTCCCGGTGGGTACGCATGGAGTGCACCATCTCGGCCATGAACCGCCGCACCACGGCCAGCTCGTCGTCGCTGAAGCGGTCCATCACCTCGTCGGTACGGCGGCCGAGCGGCCCGAAGAAGCTCTGCGCCAGCGTGGCGCCCCGGTCGGCGTAGTGCAGCAGGATCTTGCGTCGGTCGGTGGTGTCCCGGTCGCGCCGGATGTGGCCGCCGCGCTCGAGCCGGTCGACGAGCGCGGTCACCGAGCCGGAGGAGAGGTTGAGCGCCTCGCCGAGCCGGCCGGGAGTGATCGGGTCGCCCACCAGCTCGGCCTCCATGACCGCGATCAGGGCGTACAGGTCGGTGGCGTTGAGCCCGTGCAGCCCGGCGAACGCGTGCCCGATGTGCTGGGCGTCGACCGAGTAACGGCGCAGGTCGTTTGTGATCTCGGCGACCATCCGACCGCGCGGGTCGTCGCGTCGCCGATACATCCTGTGCGCCGCCACCGCTCGTCGCCTCCCCTGTCCGAACCGGTTCGGTTGCAGCATAGAGCCACCCCGGATAATCTCGCTTATCAAGATACTCGCTCAGAGAGAATCCTCCGCGACCAATATGTGAGGGCATCCGATGTCACTGTTCTCCCGCGTCGTCCGGGGCCGGCTCGCCGCCTGGCTCACCCTGGCCGTCGCGCTCGTCGTCGGCGTGGTCGCCTTCGGGCTGCCGAAGCCGGACAACCCCGACCCGGTGTCCGGCACCGGCCTGTCCGTGGAATGGCAGTCGACGCAGGTCGAACGGCTCCAGGACCAGTTGCCCTCCAAGGACGCCCAGACCGCCCTCGTGGTGGTCAGCCGCGCCGACCAGGCACCGCTGAGCGGCACGGACCGCAGCACGCTCGACGGCATCGCCGGCGAGCTGAACTCGCTCGCCGCCGGCGGGCGGGTCTCCCCCGCCCAGGTCTCCCCCGACGGCACCGTGGCGCTGGTCGCGGTGCCGCTGTCCACCGAGGGCGGCCCGTCGGCGGTGGTCGACGAGGTGGAGAAGCTCCGCGAGGCGGTCGGTGGCCTGCCCGGCGAGCTGACCGTCGAGGTCACCGGCGGCCCGGCGTTCACCGCCGACCTGGGCAAGGTCTTCGAGGGCGCCGACACCACGCTGCTGCTGTTCACCGCCGCCGTGGTGGCGGTGCTGCTGCTCATCACCTACCGCAGCCCGTTCCTGTGGCTGGTGCCGCTGCTCGTGGTGGGCGCCACCGAGCAGATCACGCTGCGCGTGGTGGAGTCCCTCGTCCCCGCGTTCGGCATCTACCTGCCCAGCGGGCAGGTGACGGGCATCGCCAGCGTGCTGGTCTTCGGCGCCGCCACCAACTACGCGCTGCTGCTCATCGCCCGCTACCGGGAGGAACTGCGCCGCGAGGAGGACCGGTTCGCCGCCATGCGCGCCGCGCTGCGCCGTACCGCCGAGCCGATCCTGGCCAGCGGCAGCACCGTCGTCCTCGGCGTGCTCACGCTGCTGCTCTCCGAGCAGGAGACCAACCGGGCGCTGGCCCTGGCCTGCGCCACCGGCGTGATCCTCGCCATGCTCTCCGCGCTGTTCGTGCTTCCGGCCGCGCTGCTGCTGTTCGGCCGGGGCCTGTTCTGGCCGTTCATCCCCCGGGTCGGCAGCGCCGCCCGCGAGGGCCGGATCTGGGGCCGCCTCGGCGAGCTGGTGGTCCGCCGCCCGCTGCCGGTCGCCGCGCTCGCCGTCCTGCTGCTCGCCGGCCTCGCACTCGGCGGCCTGGGCATCCGTACCGGGCTGTCCGAGACCGAGCAGTTCAGCGAGAAGCCCGAGGCGGTCGCCGGGGCGGAGACGCTCGCCCGGGCCTTCCCGGCCGGCAGCACCCAGCCGGTCGCGGTCATCACCAACCCACAGGCCGCCCCGGCGGTCCTCGCCGCCGCCTCCGACGTCGACGGGGTCGCCTCGGCCCGCCCCGGCACCGCCGGGGACCGGGTCGCCCAGATCGACGTGGTGCTCACCGCCGAGCCGGGCAGCGCCGCCTCCGACCGGGCCGTGGTGGCGCTGCGCGACGCCGTGGCCGCCGTACCGGATTCGGCGCCGCCCGCTGTGGACGGAGCGGACGCCCCCGACGGCGCGCTGGTCGGTGGTTCGGTGGCCGCCACGTACGACTCGAACGAGGCGAACACCAAGGACCTCCAGCTGATCCTGCCGCTCATCCTGCTGCTGGTCGGCGCGGTGCTGGTGCTGCTGCTGCGCGGGATCCTGGCGCCGCTGCTGCTGGTGCTCACCGTCATCGGCTCGTTCTTCGCCAGCCTCGGCGCGGCCTGGCTGCTCTTCGACCACGTGCTGGACTTCCCGGCGCTGGACAGCGGGGTGCTGCTGCTCGCGTTCGTGTTCCTGGTGGCGCTCGGCGTCGACTACAACATCTTCCTGGTCACCCGGGCCCGGGAGGACGCGCGGCGCAGCGGCACCCGCGACGGCATGCTGTCCGCGCTGCGCGTCACCGGCGGCGTGATCACCAGTGCGGGTGTGCTGCTCGCGGCGGTGTTCGCGGTGCTCGGCGTGCTGCCGCTGATCACGCTCACCCAGATCGGCATCATCGTCTGCCTCGGCGTGCTGCTGGACACGCTGCTGGTCCGTACCGTGCTGGTGCCGGCGCTGGCGTTCCTGCTCGGCGACCGGTTCTGGTGGCCCGGGCGGATCGCCCGGGACGCCGACGCGCCCGCCGTGGCGCCGGCCGAGCCGGTTCCCGCACGGGACTGAGCCGAACAGACGGGGGGGGGGGGGGGGGGGGGGGGGGGGGGGGGGCGCCCCCCGCCCCCCCCCCCCCCCCCCCCCCCCCCCCCCCGTTCGTCCGCCCGCTTCTAGAAGCTCAGGCACTCGCACTCGGTCATCAGCGCCCGCACGTTGCGCACGTACTGCGGGTTGGGGATGGCCAGCGGCTGATCCTCACGCGCCACCGCCCCGTGCCCGTAGTTGTAGGCCGCGATCACGGCGTTGAGCAGGCAGGAGTTCAGCTCGGCAGTGCACAGCGAGGCGTCCAGCCGGTAGTCGGACTCGAAGTACATGTCGCCGATGTACTTGGTGAGCCAGGCCAGGTAGGTGCCGCCCAGGTAGGCGTTGTCCCGGTAGGCGTCGATGTCGTACGACTGGCCGAACCGCTGGTTCATCCACTCCGCCGTGGCCGGCATGACCTGCATCAGCCCGACCCCGCCGTCACAGGCGACGATGTTCGACTGCCACCCGCTCTCCTGCCAGGCGGTGGCCTTCAACAGCGCCGGCGGGATGCGGATGTCCGGCGCCGAGGTCGGCCAGTAGGTGCGCGCCGCGGCGTCGGCGAGCGCCGCCTTCACCTGGCTCTGGCTGGCCTTGGTGCCCCGGTAGCTCGGCTTGCAGCCGTTCTCCACCGGCTTCGGCGGCGCCGGCGGCACCTGGGTCTCGGTCGGCGGCTTCGGCCGGGCCAGGGGTGCGGTCGACGTACGTGACGGCTTGACCCGCGGCTTCGCGCTCGCCGACGCGCTCGGGCTGGGCCGGCCGCCCATCGCCGCCACCGCCGGTGGTTCCTCACTCGGCGCGTCGGCCGGCGCCGCCTGCGGCTCGTCGACCGGCACCTCCGTGCTGGGCAGCGCCACGGCTACCTCACGGACCGGCCGTTCCCCCTCGCCGCACGCCGTCAGCGTGCCCGCCGCCAGCAGCGCCACCACTGCCACGGCCCACCGGCCGAATCCTCGCCGCATCGGACCTCCCCGTCGTCCTCGTCGGCGCACCCTAACAAGGATCGACAGGTCCGCGGGGTACCCGAAACGCGGACCGGCGGCGCCGGGGCCGGGGCGGCGGCTCCGCCACCGCGCCGGCCGGCCGCTCGCCCGGGTCCCCGTCGGCGGACGACTCCTCCCGGTCCGCGCCGGCCGGCCGCCCGTCCGGGTCCGCGTCGGGCCGCCGCTCGTCCGCGTCCGCCAGGCGGTCCCGGGTCGCCCACGCCACCACGAACACGGTGGTCCAGGCGAGGCCCAGCAGGACCGCGGTGACGGTGCCGCTCGCCGTGCTGAAGCCCAGATAGAGCCGCGCGCCGGTGACCGTGACCACGCCCGCCGACGCGACGGTCCACACCGCCGCGCCCACCGGCCACCGGGCGCCCCGCGACAGCAGCCAGGCGAGCGTGCCGAAGCTCGCCGTCACCACCGCGTTCTGCGTCGGGAACAGGTCACCGGGACGGTCCGGGCCGCCCGGGCCGGTCAGGTCCGCGACCACCACGAGCAACACCAGCGGCACGGCCGCGCCGACAGTGCCCAGCACCCCGAGCGGGTCGGCCCGCCACGCCCGCCCGCGCCGCGCCACCACCACGGCCACCACAGCCACCGCGGCGATCAGCACCCAGCCCCGCAGCACCGACACCGCGAGCAAGGCCGTGTCGACCACCCCAGGGGTACGCCGGGCGGCGAACCAGTCGGCGGCCAGCCCGTCGAGCACACCCAGCCCGCTGTGCGCGACGACCGCCTCCAGCAGCACCGCCACGGCCAGCCCGGCGACGAACAGCAGCGCCAGCCCCAGCGCCAGGTTGATCAGCAGCGTCCAGGCCGGGCCGACGCGCATGGCGACCAGGAAGAACAGCACCCCGTACCGGGCTCGCAGCCAGCGCAGCGGCGGCAGCGCGGCGGCCCGCGCCGCCAGCGCGCGTACCGGGTCCGGGTTGCGTCCCAGCCAGCGGCCGGCCAGCACCACGGCGAGCAGGCACAGCAGCAGGACGAGCACCGCCCCGGTGGCCCGGCCGAGCAGCTTCGACACCCGCTCGTACGACTCACCGGCCAGGTAACCGGCCAGCACCGAGGCACCGACCCAGCTCGCCACCCCGGCCAGGTTCCACGGCGCGAACCGCCGGTACGGCATCCCGGCCGACCCGGCAAGCCGGGGCGCCAGCGTGCGGGCGAACGCGATCCAGCGGGCGGCCAGCACACCCCGGCCGCCGAGGCGTTCCAGCAGCGAGTCGGCCCGCCGCCACCGGTGCGCCCCGATCCGGGCGCCCACTCCCGAGGCGCGCAGACGCGGCCCGTACCGGCGTCCCGCCCGCCACGCGAGTGTGTCTCCGATCACGGCGGCGGCGGTCATCGCCACCAGCACGGGCGCGAGGCGCAGCGTCCCCGCGTACGCTAGGAAGCCGACCAGAAGCAGGGTCGCCTCGCCGGGCATCAGCAGCCCGACGATCACCGCGGTCTCCGCCGCGACGATCGCCGCGGCGGCCACGTAGATCAGCAGGGGCGGCAGCTCCTGCAGCCAGCTCAGCAGGTCAGGCATCGGGCACCCCGCACGGGTGTCAGCATGCCAGTCGCTGGAACGGTCGGCACAGCACTTTCGACGCAGATCCGGGCGATCTCGGGGTGACCCCGAGGCGTGCCCGGGCAACCGCAGACAGGAGTATGGAGGGTATGCAGCTACGCACCGACCTCCGCAACGTCGCCATCATCGCCCACGTCGACCACGGCAAGACGACCCTGGTCGACGCCATGTTGCGGCAGGCCGGCGCCTACGGCGCCCGTGGTGAGAACACCGAGCGGGTCATGGACTCGATGGACCTCGAGCGCGAGAAGGGCATCACCATCCTCGCCAAGAACACCGGCGTGCGGTACCTGCCGGCGGACGGCTCGGAGCCCGTCACCATCAACATCATCGACACCCCCGGCCACGCCGACTTCGGCGGCGAGGTCGAGCGGGGCCTGACCATGGTCGACGGTGTGGTGTTGCTCGTCGACGCCAGCGAGGGCCCCCTGCCGCAGACCCGGTTCGTGCTCCGCAAGGCGCTGCGCGCCCGGCTGCCGATCATCCTGGTGATCAACAAGGTGGACCGTCCGGACGCCCGGATCAAGGAGGTCGTGGACGACACCTACGAGCTGTTCCTCGACCTGGACGCCGACGAGGAGCAGATCGACTTCCCGATCGTCTACGCCTGCGCCCGCGACGGCATCGCCTCGCTGACCCAGCCCGCCGACGGCGCGGTGCCGGACGACAGCAGCAGCCTGGAGCCGCTGTTCCGCACGCTGCTCGACACCATCCCCGCGCCCGCGTACGACGAGGGCGCGCCGCTGCAGGCGCACGTCACCAACCTCGACGCCTCGCCGTTCCTGGGCCGGCTCGCGCTGTGCCGGGTCCGCCAGGGCACCATCAGCAAGGGCCAGAGCGTGGCCTGGTGCCGCACCGACGGCAGCACCCAGCGGGTACGCATCTCCGAGCTGCTGATGACCGAGGGCCTGGAGCGCAAGCCCGCCGAGTCCGCCGGACCGGGCGACATCATCGCCGTCGCCGGCATCCCGGAGATCATGATCGGTGAGACGCTCGCCGACGCCGAGAACCCGGTGCCGCTGCCGCTGATCACCGTGGACGAGCCGGCCATCTCGATGACCATCGGCACCAACACCTCGCCGCTCGTCGGCCGGGTCAAGGGCGCGAAGGTCACCGCCCGGATGGTCAAGGACCGGCTCGACAAGGAGCTCATCGGCAACGTCTCGCTGCGGGTGCTGCCCACCGAGCGGCCGGACGCCTGGGAGGTGCAGGGCCGCGGCGAGCTGGCCCTGGCCATCCTGGTCGAGCAGATGCGCCGCGAGTCCTTCGAGCTCACCGTCGGCAAGCCGCAGGTCGTCACCCGGGAGATCGACGGGAAGACCTGCGAGCCGGTCGAGCGGCTGACCATCGACGCCCCGGAGGAGTACCTCGGCGCCATCACCCAGCTCCTGGCCACCCGCAAGGGCCGGATGGAGCAGCTGGTCAACCACGGCACCGGCTGGATCCGGATGGAGTGGCTGGTCCCGGCGCGCGGCCTGATCGGCTTCCGCACCGAGTTCCTCACCGAGACCCGCGGCACCGGCATCCTGCACCACGTCTTCGAGTCGTACGAGCCGTGGTTCGGCGAGCTGCGCACCCGCAACAACGGTTCGCTGGTCGCCGACCGGGCCGGTTCGGTCACCGCGTTCGCCATGACCAACCTCCAGGAGCGCGGCCAGCTCTTCGTCGAGCCGGGCACCGAGGTGTACGAGGG
This sequence comes from Micromonospora sp. NPDC049203, assembly GCF_043197215.1. NCBI lineage: Bacteria > Bacillati > Actinomycetota > Actinomycetes > Micromonosporales > Micromonosporaceae > Micromonospora > Micromonospora sp. NPDC049203. The sequence continues at coordinate 875,320 of NZ_JBICSV010000002.1, forward strand.
CATGATCGTCGGCGAGAACTCCCGCTCCGACGACATGGACGTCAACATCACCAAGGAGAAGAAGCTCACCAACATGCGCTCGTCGACCGCCGACGAGACCGAGAAGCTGATCCCGCCGCGCAAGCTGTCCCTGGAGCAGGCCCTGGAGTTCTGCCGCGAGGACGAGTGCGTCGAGGTCACCCCGGCCGCGGTGCGCATCCGCAAGGTGGTGCTGGACCAGACCCAGCGTGGCCGGATGGCCGCCCGCCGCAAGCACGCCGGCTGACCTCAGCCCGTCACCAGCACCACCCGGAGCCCGGCCCGCCCTACGGCGGACCGGGCTCCGCCCTTTCCCGCTCCCCCGCTCCCGCCGCACCCGCTCGCCACCACCGCCCCCACAAGTCGGCACGCCGGCGCTAGCTCGCCGCGGGGCGAGACACGGCGCGCAGGGTGGGAGGGCGGCCCGACTTCCACGTCGGCGGAATGTGCATCTCAAGGACGGACGCGAGGCGACAGGGACAAACTCGGCATGCGCAAAGGGCACGAGACGCCGGAACGGGCAACAGGCACGGGCTGAGGGACGAGCGCAGACGCCGCAACGAGCAACGGGCACGAGACGCCGGGACCAACACGAGACGCCGGAAGCAGCACCGACGCGGGACGGCGGCGGAGTCAGCGGGGCTTGGTGGCCTCCAGGGCCAGGACGTCGGGGACGGGTCCGGAGCCGGACTCGACCACCCGGGTCAGCCGCAGGCCGGCGTCCGTCACGGCGCCCAGCAGGCCGGCCAGGGGCAGGTGCCAGGCGCCGACCCGGGCGCGGACGCCGATCGAGTTCCAGGACCGGAGCGTGTGCTCCCGGGAGGCGTACCCGCCGTCGATCACGATCCGCTCCGGCTCGGACCGGTCGGCGAACGCGCCGACGAAACACGGGTGCACGCCGACGTGCACCAGCCGCCCGCCGGGTGCCAGCACGCGTGCCGCCTCGGCGATCGCCGCCGGATAGTCCGGCATGTCGGTGTGCGCCAGCACGCAGACCACCGCCGGTACGGCACCGGTGGCCAGCGGCAACGCTGTGGCGTCGGCACGGGCCACCGGCAGCCGGGCGCGGGCGTGGCGCAACTGCCCGCCGGACAGGTCCACCCCGACCGGTGTCCATCCGAGACGGCGCAGCTCGGCCGCGTGCGCGCCGGTGCCGCAGCACAGGTCCACACAGTGCCCCGGGCCGTCGCCCAGCAGGCCGGCCAGCACCGACCGGACGCGGTCCATGTAGACCGACGAGGTCTCGCTGGCGTACTCCTCGTACCAGTCGGCGATGCCGTCGTACAACGGGGTCGTCATCTCCGTACGCTAGCCCCGCCCCTACGGCCACCGCTGCCCCGCGAGCGCCGGGAAGATCGGCTACGGTGCGGGCATGACCTGGCAGGACGAGCTCGACGCGCACCTGGACAAGGTGCCCGGCACCGTCTCCGCGTACGTGTGCCGCCCCGGCGCGCGGCAGGCGTGGGCGCGGCGGGCCGACACCACCCACTACGCGGCGAGCACCATGAAGCTGGCGGTGCTGGTGGCGCTGTTCCGCGCCGCCGAGGCCGGCCGGCTCGACCTGGACGCGCCGGTGCCGGTGCGCAACTCGTTCGACTCCGCGCTGCCGGGGGCACCCCGCTTCGCCAACGACCGCGACTACGACAACGACGAGGCGGTCTGGGACCGCGTCGGCGGCGAGGCGCCGCTGCGCTGGCTCGCCGAACGGATGATCGTCCGGTCCAGCAACCTGGCCACGAACATCTGCATCGGCCAGGTGGGGCTGCCCGCCGTGGCGCAGGCGTGGGCGCTCGCCGGAGCCCGGCACAGCGTCACCGGCCGCGGCATCGAGGACTTCGCCGCCCGCGACTCGGGCGTCGACAACCTGGTCACCGCCGCCGACCTGGCCGCTCTGCTCGGCGAGCTGGCGCTCGGCGCGACCCGGCCCGGTCCGCTCGCCTCGCCGGCCGCCTGCGCCGCCATGCTCGACGTGCTCGTCGCGCAGGAACACCGCGAGGACCTGGCCGCCGGGCTGCCCGACGGCACCCGCGTCGCGCACAAGAACGGCTGGGTACGCGGCGTGCGCCACGGCGCGGGCGTGGTGTTCCCGGACGACGCGCCGCCGTACACGATCGTCGTCTGCACCACCACCGACCTGGCCGACGGCGGCGCGGACGGCGACGAGGCCGAGGACGACGCGTGCCGGCTGATCGCGCACGTCTCCGCGCGGGTCTGGGCCGCGCGGCACGACCTGGCCGGCTGACCCGCTACTCCAGCAGCCGCTCGCGCAGCGCCGCGCGGTGCGCGTCGGTCACCCCCAGACCGTCGCGCAGGTACGCGTCGAACGAGCCGTGCGCGCGGCGCACCTCGTCGTAGGCGGCGTCCAGGTACTCCGGGCGCACCTCCAGCAGCGGCCGGGCCACCGCCGGGTCGAGGTCCGGCCGGCGCTGGACCATCGCGGACAGCAGCACCTCGCGCAGGCTCTCGGTCAGCTCGTTGTGCACCAGGTAGTCGGCGCGGATCGCCTCCTCCTGGACGCCCAGCACGGTCAGCAGCACCACCGACAGCCAGCCGGTGCGGTCCTTGCCGGCCGAGCAGTGGAACAGCAGCGGCAGGTTCGCGCCCTCGGCGGCGAGCCGCACCGCCGCGCCGAACCCGGCCCGCGCCGACTCCCCGGTGACGAACCAGCGGTAGATCGCCGTCATCGCCCCCGGCATGCCCTCGCGGGCCAGCGCCGCGTACGCGTCCAGGTCGTGGCCCTGCAACACCGCCGAGACGTACGTGAACACCGGGTGCGCCGCGTCGTAGACCGGCAGGTGCACGGTGCGGGGCTCGCCCACGAGCCGGTCCGGCGGGGCCACCGCCTGCTCGTGCGCGTCACGCAGGTCCACCACGCAGGCCGGGCCGAGCTTGCCCAGCACCGGCAGGTCCTCGTCGGTGAGCCGGCCCAGCGCGGGCGTGCGGATGAGCCGCCCCGCGCGCACCCGACGTCCATCGACCGTCGGCAGTCCACCCAGGTCACGCGCGTTCGGCGCGCCCACCAGCTCCCATTCCCGCCCGGACATCGGCCCTCCCCTGCTCGCCGCCAGTTGGCTATAGGGTGCCCCACATGACGATCGCCGCGGTACGCACCCACCGCCTTTCGGCCCCCTTACACACGCCGTTCGTCACCGCGCTGCGCCGTACCACCACCGTGGACACGCTGGTCGTGGAGGTCATCGACAGCGACGGCCGCCCGGGTTTCGGGGAGGCGCCGCAGGTCTGGCAGGTCACCGGCGCGTCGGTGGCGGGCGCCGAGGCGTGCGTACGCGAACTGCTCGCGCCGCTGTTGATCGGCCGCGACGCCGACGACCTCCAGGCGGCCTGCGCGCTGGTGCGCGGTGCCGTGGTGGGCAACGAGTCGGCGAAGGCGGCGCTCGACGTGGCGCTGCACGACCTGGCCGCGCGGCGGCTCGGCGTACCCCTGGTGCGTCTGCTCGGAGGCACGGCGCTGCGCGTGCCGACCGACGTCACGCTGGCCGCCGGTGACGCGGTCGACCTGGCCGCGACGGCGGCCCGGCGCGGGGCCGAGGGGTTCACGGTGCTCAAGCTCAAGGTCGGCACCGACGCCCACGGCGACCTGGACCGGGTTCGCGCGGTGCGCGCGGCGGTGGGCCCGGACGTGCGGATCCGGCTGGACGCCAACCAGGGCTGGACGCCCCGGGAGGCGGTCCGGGTGATCCGCGCGATCGAGGACGCGGGACTCGACGTGGAGCTGGTCGAGCAGCCGGTGCACCGTCGCGACCTGGACGGGCTGGCCTGGGTCAGCGACCGGGTCGACCTGCCGGTGCTGGCCGACGAGTCCGTCTTCGACGTGCGTGACCTGGTCGAGGTGATCCGGCGCCGGGCGGCCGACATGGTCAATGTGAAGCTGGCCAAGTGCGGCGGCCTGCAACCGGCGCGCACGCTGCTCGACCTGGCCGCCGCGCACGGCATGGGCACCATCGTCGGCTCGATGATGGAGGGCCCGGTGGGGGTCGGCGCCGCGGCCAGCCTGGTCGCCGCCTACGGCACCACGGCCGTGTCGGACCTCGACGCCGCCTGGTGGCTGGCCTGGTCGCCGGTCACCGGTGGCATCCGGTACGAGGACGCGAGCGTGCTGCTGCCCGACGCGCCGGGTCTGGGCGTCACCGGACTGCGTGAAGCTAAAATTCAGACAGTTGGTTGAGCAACGTCAGAATTTTTCATATGGTCGCCCCGACGACCACCGGAGAGAGGGGTACGCGTGGCGCCTCAGCCCGGCCGGCGAGCCGTCGTACGAGTGCCGGTGGCAACCCTGTGGACCGCCCCCGAGGCGGTACGCCCGGTCGACCGTCCCGCCCTCGCCGGCTCCCCCGACGTCGCCGCCTGGATCGCCGGCATGGACCGCGACCAGCGCGTCGGCGACTGTGTCCTGACCCAGCTGCTGCTCGGCGAGCCGGTGCGTGTCATCGAGACCCGCCCGGACGGCTGGGTCCGGGTGGTGGCCCTGGGCCAGCCCGCCGCGAAGCTCGGCACCGACGGCTATCCGGGCTGGCTGCGGGCCGCCCACCTGGCCGACGCCGACCCGGCCGCTGACGGCCCGCTGACCGTCGACGCCGCCCGCACCGCGTTGCGCGCCGGGTCGGAGGGCGACGCGGCGCTCACCGGCGTGGTCCTCGGCACCCGGCTCACACCGGCCGGGCCGGCGGTGGACGGCAGGCGTCCGGTCCGCGTACCCGGGCGGCCCGATCCGCTCTGGGCCCCGGAGGACGATCTGGTGCCGCTGCCCGCCGAGCGTCCCGAGGCCGAGAAGGTGCTCGCGGTCGCCGAGCGGCTGCGCGACCTGGCCTACGTCTGGGGCGGCATGTCCACCGACGGCATCGACTGCTCCGGGCTGGTGCACCTGGCCTGGCGTCGGTACGGCATCACACTGCCCCGCGACGCCGACGACCAGGCGGCGGCGACCTCGCAGGTGCCGCTGGACGCCGAACGCCCCGGCGACCTCTACTTCTTCGCCCGGCCCGGCCGGCGCATCCACCACGTCGGGATCGTGTCGGCCGAGCCGCACGGCGGCCGGCGCCGGATGCTGCACGCCTGCTACCTGACCCGGCGGGTGATCGAGGAGGAGCTGCCGGCCGACCGGAGGGCCACCCTCGTCGGCGCGCACCGCGTCTGACCCCTGACACGCCTCGGGGCGCCCCCGGCACGGGAGCGCCCCGACGGTACGGACGGGTCAGCGGCGGGCCTGGGCCAGTTCCCGGCGCCGGTCCCGCGACGACTTCGCCAGGCTGGCCACAGTCGCCACGGCCAGGGTGCCGAGGATGACGGTGAGCGAGAGCCAGATCGGGATGTGCGGGGCCCACGCCACGTGCTCGCCGCCGTTGATGAACGGCAGGTTGTTCTCGGCCAGCGCCTCCAGCATCAGCTTCACGCCGATGAAGCCGAGCACCACCGCCAGGCCGTAGCTGAGGTAGATGAGCCGGTCCAGCAGGCCGCCCAGCAGGAAGTAGAGCTGCCGCAGCCCCATCAGCGCGAACACGTTCGCGGTGAAGACCAGGTACGGCTCCTGGGTGATGCCGAAGATCGCCGGGATCGAGTCCAGCGCGAAGATCAGGTCGGTGGTGCCGATCGCGATCATCACGATCAGCATCGGCGTGAACAGCCGCCGGCCGTTCTCCCGGGTGGTCACCTTCGCGCCGTCATAGTCCCGGGACAGCGGCAGCGCCCTGCGGCTCCACCGGATCAGCACGTTCTCGCTGAACTCGTCCTCGTCCGGCTCGCCCTGCCGGGCCAGGTTGACGGCGGTGTAGATGAGGAACGCGCCGAAGATGTAGAACACCCAGGAGAACTGGGAGATCAGCGCCGCACCGGCCGCGATGAAGCCACCGCGCATGACCAGCGCCAGAATGATGCCGATGAGCAGCACCTTCTGCTGGTACTGCCGGGGCACCCCGAACCGGGCCATGATGATCACGAAGACGAAGAGATTGTCCACCGAGAGGCTGTACTCGGTGAGCCAGCCCGTGTAGAACTCACCGGCGACGCGGCCACCGGCGGTCAGCCAGAGCACCACCCCGAAGACCAGCGCCAAGCCGACGTAGAAGCCCACCCACAGGCTGGACTCGCGGACGCTCGGCTCGTGCGGCCGCCGGCCGATGATGAACAGGTCGGCGAGCAGGATCGCGGTCATCGCGATCAGCGTTACCGCCCACACCAATGCGGACACGTTCAAATCCATCCTCCGGCAGACACGCTGCGTCGAGGCACACCGTACGCCGGGTGTGGTCGCGGGGTGCGTCGACGCTGACTGGGGTGACTGTCGGAGGTCTCTTCCGCCGGGGCCCGGGTGCCGGGTTCCGACCGACGGAGCCGGGTCGGGCGCCTGGGGGTACGGGCGCTCTTCCGTGCTGACGACTCCGTCGCGGGGGAATACTCCCCTCCTCGGCCGCCATTGTTCACCATCGCACCCGCATGGCGCATCTCTGGGCCGCTGCCTGATCTCCCGAGGTGCCGCGGCTCACGTCGCGCAATGCGTCCTAGGAGGCTAGCCCTGCGCCTCTACGCAGCACGCCGGCACATTCACCCCGGGACGCGCCGGCGGGCGGCCGGCATGGCAGGCTGCCAGCATGGTTCTTGAGGTTGCGCTCATCGATGTGACTCCCGGACACGAGGACGAGTTCGCCGCCGCCTACGCGCAGGCGCGGCCGATCCTCGCCGGCGCCGACGGCTGCCGCTCCGTGCGGATGACCCGCGGCGTGGAGTCGCCCACCCGGTTCGTGCTGCTCGTCGAGTGGGACTCGGTCGAGGCCCACGACGTGAACTTCCGCCAGACCGAACGGTTCGCGCAGTGGCGCGGGCTGATCGGCCCGCACTTCGCCGGACCGCCCCTGGTCGAGCACTTCATCGACGTTCCGGCCTGAACTGTCGTACCCCCGCCGTAGCCTGCGCGCTGCGCGGTCACCGATCCCGACGGGCAACGGGGGCGCCGGGCCCGGTGGCCGCGCCCAGCCGACGAGCCGTTACTCGTGCGGGCCGCGCGGCCGGGGCACCGGCGCCGCGCCGAGCCGCCGGGCCACCAGTTCGGCGGAGGCGTCCCGCGGCAGCGCCGCCGCCAGCAGCCGCTCGATCACCCGCTCGTAGTGGGCCACCTCCGCCTCGGCAACCAGCCGCAGGTCGGTGGTGAGCGTCTCCACCAGCACGGTGCGCGGGTCCTCCGGGTCGGGGTAGGCGTAGTAGGAGAACGGCGCCAGCGGGTGCGGCCCGTCTCCGCCCGACGCCGCCGACGGCAGCACCCGGACGCTGACCCGGGGCCGCTCGGCGAGCGCGAGCAGATGCCGCATCTGGTCGCGCCACACGTCCGCGGGCAGGCCGTCCGGGTCGCAGACGCGCTCGTCGACAAGCGCGGTGTAGTGCGGCGGGTCCGGCCGGATCAACAGCTCCTGGCGTGCCACCCGGGCGCGCACGTCCGCCTCCACGTCCACCTCCCCGGTCAGCGCCGCGCCGGCCGACACCCGCAGCCGGGCGTACGCCGGGGTCTGGAGCAGCCCGGGCACGAGCACGCACTGGTACTCCACGATGCGCTCCGCGCCCGCCTCCAGCTCGGCGTACGCCCGCTGACGCTCCCCCATCTCGCCGAGCGCCTTGGACCAGCCCCGGCCGGTGGCGGCGTCGCGGGCGATGACGATCAGCTCGTCGCGCTGCGGCGACGGCACCGCGTAGACGTCGAGCAGGTCGAGCACGTCGGCCAGGTCGGGCCGGCTCTGCCCCAGCTCGATGCGGGACAGCTTCGACGTGGACGCCCAGCCCAACCGGGCGCAGACCTGCTCGAGCGTGAGCGACTCGCGACGGCGCAGCCGGCGCAGCTCCACACCGAGCCTCGCCCTCCGGACCACAGGACTTGCTGACAACGGCATGCGCGCCTCCCGGGAGGGAGCGTACGCATCGCCGTCACGCTCGGCAATACCTCCCCCACAGAGCGCAACCGCGCGGACGGCGTGCTCAGGGGCGGTAGGTACCGAACGACCAGACCAGCCCGGCCACGTCGCGGGCGGCGTAGTCACGCGAGCCGTAGTCGGTGTCGAACGGCGCCCGGACGATCTCCGCCCCGGCCGCCCGGGCGCGCTCGTGGTGCGCGTCCACGTCGTCGAGCGCCACGTAGACGCGGTAGTCGTCGTCCGCCGGCCGGGACTGCGGCGCCGGCCCCGGGCCGAGCATCACCAGGTCGTCGCCGTACGCCAGCTCGGCGTGGCCGATGGTGCCGTCGGGCAGCTCGTGGGCCTCGCGCACGGTGAGGCCGAACGCCGAACAGAGGAAGTCGACGGCGGCTCGCACGTCGGGATACCGCAGGACCGGATAGATGCTTCGCATGGCGGTCAGTCTGCCGCCGGGGCGGTCAGGCCGGATTGGACGAATGCGATCCGGGCCCGGTCAGCGCGGCCGGGGTGGTGCCGGCGAACTCGCGGAACTCCCGGATCAGGTGCGACTGGTCGTAGTAGCCCCACCGGGCCGCCCGCTCCGCCCAGCCGGCGTCGTCCGGCACCGCGACCGGCGCGGTGAGAAGGGTACGGCCCAGGCTCGCGTACGCCCGCTCGAAGCGCAGCAGCCGGGCGACAGTCTTCGGCGGCAGGCCGAACTCCTGCCGGAACCGGACCGACAGGTGGCGCCGGGACCAGCCCAGCTCCCCTGCGAGCGCGGCCACGCCGACCGCTCCCCCGCTGCCGTCCAGACGCCGCCAGGCGGCCAGCAGGTGCGGGTCCACCGGCGCGGTCGCCGCCAGCCGCGCGGCCAGGGCGGCGTCGAGCCGGGCGAAGCGCTCCGGCCAGCCCGGCTCGCCGGCCAGCTCGTCGCGCAGCCGGGCCAGCCAGCCCGCCACCGCGCCGACCGGCACCGCCCGGTTGGCCAGCTCGGCCAGCGGCAGCCCGAGCAGGCGGCGGGCCGCCGGGGCGGTCAGCAGCACCTGCACCCCGGTGCCGGTGCCGGCCGTCCGGGTGACGCACCAGCCGTCGAACGGACCGGCCAGGAAGGCGTTCGCGGCGGACCCGCCCCGGCCGGCGGCACGCGGATCGGTCACGTCGAGGGGGTCGCCCCAGCCGAGGATCAGCACCACGAAGGCGCCCGCCACCTCCCGGCGTACCAGCGGGACGGGCGCGTCCTCGCGGTAGCCGAGGTAGCTGCCCACCCACCGGCGCAGCCGAGGGTCGGGGTGCCCGACGACGGCCTCGGTCAGCATCGCGCCGCCGCGCCGGTCACCGGACCCCTGCGGCGTCCATCCCGCGCAGCTCCTTCTTGAGGTCGGCGACCTCGTCGCGGATCCGCGCGGCCAGCTCGAACTGCAGCTCCCGCGCGGCGGCGAGCATCTGGTCGTTCAGCTCCTGGATGAGGTTGGCCAGGTCGGCCCGGGCCATCCCCTCCCGCGACGGGGTCGCCGCCGCGCCCCGGCGGCTGCGCGTCTCCTTGACCGGCGCCTTGCCCCGGGACAACTGCCGCGCCGCGCCGCCGACGTTGCTGTTCTCGGTGTCCTCCGCCTCACGGTAGATGTCGTCGAGGATGTCGTGGATCTTCTTGCGCAGCGGCTCCGGGCTGATGCCGTTCGCCTCGTTGTGCGCGATCTGCTTGGCCCGGCGCCGGTTGGTCTCGTCGATCGCGCTCGCCATCGACGGCGTGATCTTGTCGGCGTACATGTGGACCTGACCGGAGACGTTACGGGCCGCGCGGCCGATGGTCTGGATCAGCGACCGGCCGCTGCGCAGGAAGCCCTCCTTGTCGGCGTCGAGGATCGCCACCAGCGACACCTCGGGCAGGTCGAGACCCTCCCGGAGCAGGTTGATGCCCACCAGCACGTCGTAGTCGCCCTTGCGCAGCTCGCGCAGCAGCTCGACGCGGCGCAGCGTGTCGACCTCGGAGTGCAGGTAGCGCACCCGGATGCCGTTCTCCAGCAGGTAGTCGGAGAGGTCCTCGGCCATCTTCTTGGTGAGCGTCGTGACCAGCACCCGCTCGTCCCGCTCGGTACGCAGCTTGATCTCGTGCATGAGGTCGTCGATCTGCCCCTTCGTCGGCTTGACCACCACCTCGGGGTCGATCAGGCCGGTCGGCCGGATCACCTGCTCGACGAACTCGCCCTGCGCCTGCTCCAGCTCCCACGGGCCGGGGGTCGCCGAGAGGTAGACCATCTGGCCGACGCGCTCCAGGAACTCGTCGAAGCGCAGCGGCCGGTTGTCGGCGGCGCTGGGCAGCCGGAAGCCGTGGTCGATGAGCATCCGCTTTCGGGAGGCGTCGCCCTCGTACATGCCGCCGATCTGCGGGATGGTCACGTGCGACTCGTCGACCACGGTGAGGAAGTCGTCGGGGAAGTAGTCGAGCAGGCAGTGCGGCGGGCTGCCGGGCAGCCGGCCGTCGATGTGCATCGAGTAGTTCTCGATGCCGGAGCAGAACCCCACCTGGCGCATCATCTCGATGTCGTAGGTGGTGCGCATGCGCAGCCGCTGGGCCTCCAGCAGCTTGCCCTGCCGGTCCAGCTCGGCCAGCCGCTCGCCCAGCTCGGCCTCGATGTCGCGGATCGCCCGTTCCATCCGCTCCGGGCCCGCGGCGTAGTGCGTGGCCGGGAAGATCATCAGGCTGTCGACCTCGCGGACCACGTCACCGGTTAGCGGGTTGAGGTAGTAGAGCTTCTCGATCTCGTCACCGAACAGCTCGATCCGGACCGCCAGCTCCTCGTACGCGGGGATGATCTCCAGCGTGTCGCCGCGCACCCGGAACGTGCCGCGCTGGAAGGCCATGTCGTTGCGCGTGTACTGAATGTCGACGAGCCGGCGCAGCAACTGGTCGCGATCCAGCTCCTGGCCGACCTTGACCCGCACGGCCCGGTCGAGGTATTCCTCCGGCGTGCCCAGGCCGTAGATCGCCGAGACGGTGGCCACCACGATGACGTCACGCCGGGTGAGCAGCGACATGGTGGCCGAGTGCCGCAGCCGCTCGACCTCCTCGTTGATCGAGGAGTCCTTCTCGATGTAGGTGTCGGTCTGCGGGATGTACGCCTCGGGCTGGTAGTAGTCGTAGTAGGAGACGAAGTATTCGACCGCGTTGCCCGGCAGCAGCTCGCCGAACTCCTTCGCGAGCTGGGCGGCGAGCGTCTTGTTGGGGGCGAGCACCAGGGTCGGCCGCTGGAGCCGCTCGACCAGCCACGCCGTGGTGGCGCTCTTGCCCGTGCCGGTCGCGCCGAGCAGCACCGTGTTGCGGTCGCCGCGCCGCACGCGGCGCTCAAGCTCGTCGATGGCAGCCGGCTGGTCACCGGCCGGCTGGAACTCACTGACGACCTGGAAGCGGCCGTCGAGCCGGGGAATGTCGAGCGCCATGACACCAACCGTACGCCCGGGGTCCGACACTTCGGCCACGACCACTGACCGTCCCTGATCCGCTTCGATATTCGCATTGTGTGGCTCATCTCACCGGCCTATCCTCGTACCGTAGGCCGCTCGCGGCGGCCGACCGGGCCGGTGATCGCCCCTCGCGGGCCGGTCGCCCCCGGCGCCAGGGCCGCAGCACCCGGGACGACCGGCGTGCGCGCCGACGGTGGTCGCGCGCAGCGCTGACCGGCCGCCGCGAGCGCCCCTGCTCGTCACCGAAACCCCGCTCTCGCGTTCTCCACTCGTGGGGACCTCTCCCGAGCGCCGGCCGCGACGCGAGCCCGACACCGGCACCGGCACGCCCCCGCCCGCCGACGAGCCGGGCCGCCCGCGCGGGGTGAGCCGTCCCCACCGGTCCTCCGCGCGTGGCGGCGGCGACCAGGCCGTACCCCGTGAACCGGGCCGGGGTCACCGGCGTGGCCGCACCAGCACACCGACCCGGCCCGCCACAGTGGCCGGGCGTCGCCGCCGCGCCGGCCTGCTCGCCGGCCACCACCCCACGCTCGTCACCCGGCCGGCCGGCGAACCGGAACTGGACGGCGCCGACGATCCGCCGGACGGGCCGGGCCGGCGCCGGCTCGCGCTCGCCGCGCTCGTGGCGGCGGCTGCGATATCCGCCGCGACGCTCGTCGCCGCCCTGCCGGCGTGGGTACCCGGCCACACCGACAAGGCGGCAGCCGAACGCCCCCTCACCGCCGCCCAGGCCGACCGGGTGGCAGCGCTGCGGGTCACCAACCTGCGCGACGTGCGCGCCGGCGTCCGGGTCACCGTCGGCGCGGACGCCGCCCGTACCGAACTGGTCGGCTGGGTCGACTGGGCCCGCCCCCTGGTCTACCTGGACGTCGGCGGCCCGGGCGCGGGTGCCGACCGGGGCCTGGTGCAGGCCGTCGCGTCCGCGCTGCTGGTACGTCCCGACCCCGCCGCGCTCCCCACCCCGGCCCGGCCGCCGCTGGTGCCACCGGCGGACCGGTGGCGGCTGCGCGATCCGGCCGGCGGCCACGGCCTCGGCGCGGTACGCGACCTGCTGATCGGGCTCGGGGCCGACCGGGTCGACAGGCCCGCCGCCGACGGGCGGTGGCTGCGCCGCGACCAGGTCGACGGCGTCCCGGTGGACGTGCTCCAGGCGCCCCTGGCCCCGCTCGGCGGCCGGCCGGCGCTGTGGGTGGACGCGGACGCCCGGCTGCACCGGCTCACCGGCCGGCTGGCCGACGGCACGCCCGTCACCGTCGACCTGATCCGTGCCGACCGGCCCGCCCTGCGCGCGGTGGACGCCCTCGGCGGCCGGCCGGGGCAGCCCCGGGCGCTCACCGACGACGAGGCCGCCCGGCTGGCCACGCTGCCCGCCCGGCTACGGGCACTGCGCGGCGCGTCGGTGGACGTGGCCGCCCCGCTCGGCCCGTCCGCCGACCTGCGGGCCACCGGCACGGTGAACTGGACGAGCCCGTCGGCGTACCTCGTCGTGGTCGAGGAGGGCAGCGGCCGGCGTACCCTGCGGTGGGTCCGGCCGGACCGGGTGGCCGAGGTGCGGCACCCCCCCGACGGGCCCGCGTCCCTCCCGACGCCGATGCCGCCCGCGCTGCTCGCCGCCCCCACGCGACCGCCCGGCGATGACCTGGACCGGCTGCTCGACGCGGCCCTGCGGGCGGCCCGGCACGCGCCCGGCGCCACCGCCCGGGTCCGGGAGGACCGGCTGGGCGACCGGACGGTCGACGTGTTCGAGCTGCCCGGCAACCGCCGCCTGTGGCTGGACCGCGGCGGCCTGCCGCGCCGGATGGAACTGCGCACCCGGCCGGGCGTGTGGATCCGGCTCGACCTCACGCCGGGCAGCGGCGGGCCGTCCGCGCCGCCCCGCTGAACCGGCGGGGCCTCCACAGCCCGCTGAGCCGGAGCGCCCGGTCAGGGCCGCCAGCCGGTCTGCGCCGCCCACTCCTCGGCGCGCAGGTGCTCCTCGTCGAACCAGGGATCGGTCACCGTGCCCCACGCGGCGTGCTCCGGCGCGGCCGCCGCCAGTTCCCGCTTCACCTGGAGGTAGTCGGCCCGCCGAGCCGGGTCGGCGCGCAGGTGGTCGCGCGTGAGCAGCGCGTACCGCCAGCCGGGCGAACCGGCCTCCCGCAGGTGCAGGCGCACCGGACGCCCCGGGTCCGCGCTCCCGTGCAGCCGCTTGGGCCAGCGCACCTCCTCCGGCTGACGCGGGGTGTCCCACCACTCGCCCGGCAGCCGCGGGAACCCCGCCTCGGCCAGCCGCCGCGCCAGCGGCCCGTCCGCCTCGGCCAGCGAGGAGACCGTCACCTGGATGTCGATCACGTCCGGGGCGGCGAGGCCCGGCACGGCCGTGGAGCCGACGTGGTCGACGCGGATGTCGCCGCCGGCCGCGTGGCGGATCCGGGCGGCCAGCCGGGCGTACTGCTCGGGCCAGGTCGGGTCCGGCTCGGCCGGCGCCGCCGGGTCGGGCGGGACGGCGCGGCGCTCGCGGACGTTGCGCTCGTAGGGCAGCAGGCGGTCCCGCCAGAGGACGTCCACCGCGGCGTGCAGCTCGGCGAGTGTGCCGTCGTTCGTGAGCAGCACGTCGGCGACCGCGCGGCGGGTGGCGTCGTCGGCCTGCGCGGCGATGCGCCGCTGGGCCTCCGCCGGGGCCATGCCCCGGTCGCGGGTCAGCCGGGCCATCCGGATCGGCACGGCCGTCCGCACCACGACCACCAGGTGGTACGTCGGCGCGAGTCCCACCTCGGCCAGCAGCGGTACGTCGTTGACGACTATCGCGTCGGCGGGGGCGGCGGCGACCAGTTCGGCGCTGCGCGCGCGTACCCGGGGATGGGTGATCCCTTCGAGCGTGCGGCGGGCGGCCTCGTCACCGAAGACCAGCGCGCCCAGGGCGGCCCGGTCCAGCGCCCCGTCGGCGTCCAGGACCCGGTCGGAGAAGGCGGCGACCACCTCGGCCAGCCCGTCGGTGCCGGGCGCGACGATCTCGCGGGCGATGCGGTCCGAGTCGACGATCACCGCGCCCAGCGCGGCGAGCCGGCTCGCCACCGCGCTCTTGCCCGATCCGATTCCGCCGGTCAGCCCCACCTTCAGCACCCGGACAGTCAACCGGATCCTTCGTCCGCATGCCAAACCGCCCGGCCACACGACGCGGGCCCCGCCCCGCGCTCCGCTGGTGCGGAACGCGGGGACGGGGCCCGTCGTCAGAGGCAGTCGGCGGTCCGTCCGGTGGGACGGACCCGCGTCAGCGTCCGGTCACTTGCCGCCGGCGAGCTTCTCCCGCAGCGCGGCGAGCGCCTCGTCGGTCGCGAGCGTGCCGGCCGGCTCCTCGGCCTGACGGCTCGGGGCCGAGGTCGAGGTCGAGGTGGTGCCGGTGGTGGCCGGAGCCGGGTTGGCGGCAGCCTCGGCGTCGGCGGCGCGGGAGGTCTGCACCTGCTTGGTGTGGGCCTCCCAGCGCTGACGGGCCTCGGCGTACTGGTTCTCCCAGGTCTCCCGCTGCTTGTCGTAGCCCTCGAGCCACTCGCCCGTCTCCGGGTCGAAGCCCTCCGGGTAGATGTAGTTGCCCTCGTTGTCGTACGTGGCAGCCATGCCGTAGAGGGTCGGGTCGAAGTGCTCCTCGCCCTCGACGAAGCCCTCGTTGGCCTGCTTGAGCGACAGCGAGATCCGGCGGCGCTCCAGGTCGATGTCGATGACCTTGACCATGACCTCGGAGCCGACCTGCACGACCTGCTCCGGGATCTCCACGTGGCGCTCGGCCAGCTCGGAGATGTGGACCAGGCCCTCGATGCCGTCGTCCACCCGGACGAACGCGCCGAACGGCACCAGCTTGGTGACCTTACCCGGCACGATCTGCTGGATCGCGTGGGTGCGGGCGAACTGACGCCACGGGTCCTCCTGCGTCGCCTTCAGCGACAGCGAGACCCGCTCGCGGTCCAGGTCGACGTCCAGGACCTCGACCTCGACCTCCTGGCCCACCTCGACGACCTCGGACGGGTGGTCGATGTGCTTCCAGGACAGCTCGGAGACGTGCACGAGGCCGTCCACGCCGCCCAGGTCGACGAACGCGCCGAAGTTGACGATCGAGGAGACGACGCCCTTGCGGACCTGCCCCTTCTGGAGCTTGTTGAGGAACTCGGTGCGCACCTCGGACTGCGTCTGCTCCAGCCAGGCACGGCGGGACAGCACCACGTTGTTGCGGTTCTTGTCCAGCTCGATGATCTTGGCTTCGAGCTCGCGGCCGACGTACGGCTGCAGGTCACGCACACGCCGCATCTCGACGAGCGACGCGGGCAGGAAGCCACGCAGGCCGATGTCGAGGATGAGACCACCCTTGACGACCTCGATGACCGAACCGCGGACGACGCCGTCCTCGTCCTTGATCTTCTCGATCGTGCCCCAGGCCCGCTCGTACTGCGCCCGCTTCTTGGAGAGGATCAGCCGACCCTCCTTGTCCTCCTTCTGGAGGACGAGGGCCTCGATGTGGTCACCCACCGAAACGACCTCGGCCGGGTCCACGTCGTGCTTGATCGACAACTCCCGAGAGGGGATGACACCCTCGGTCTTGTAGCCGATGTCGAGCAGGACCTCGTCCCGATCGACCTTGACGACGGTGCCTTCGACAATGTCGCCGTCGTTGAAGTACTTGATGGTCTCGTCGATCGCGGCGAGGAAAGCTTCCTCAGAGCCGAGGTCGTCGTGGGTGACCTTGTTGGCGCTCGAGGTGGCCTCGATGCTGCTCGTCATGTGGGCGGTTGCTCCGGTCGGATGGGTTGTCACAGCGGGCATGGGTGTCGCGGTGACTCTTCCGCGCCAACGGATCCGTCGCCGGGCACACCGAACGATCGACGCGAGAAGATCATTAGTGGCTCCGGTGACCGCGCACCTGCTCCCTGCCGAGGCACACGATCCGCGAGCGCATCGTCTAGCCTACCCGCTGCATTACCACAGCGTGCAAGCCCTCCCGGGTCCGTGCGAACTCATCCCCTGCGAAAGCGGAGATTTTGCT
Organism: Micromonospora sp. NPDC049203; assembly: GCF_043197215.1. Lineage (NCBI taxonomy): Bacteria > Bacillati > Actinomycetota > Actinomycetes > Micromonosporales > Micromonosporaceae > Micromonospora > Micromonospora sp. NPDC049203. The sequence goes on from NZ_JBICSV010000002.1 coordinate 891,703, forward strand.
CGGTAAGGTGCCATCGCTGTCTCGTCCGTCACATCCGCCCCAGCCGCCACCCCACCGCACCGGGTCCGCGCCGCCGGACCTAGCGTGAACCCGTGGACGACGACAGGGTGACCCGCCGACGGGTCGACGCCGGGGAGATCCGCCGCGCCAACCGCGGCTGGTGGGACACCGACGCCGACGCGTACCAGGACGAGCACGGCGCGTTCCTCGGCGAGGTCGACTTCGTCTGGTGCCCGGAGGGGCTGCGCGAGTCCGACGCCCGGCTGCTCGGCGACGTCACCGGCCGGCGGGTCCTCGAACTCGGCGCCGGGGCGGCCGCCGCCGCCCGCTGGCTCGCCGCCCAGGGCGCCCGGCCGGTCGCACTCGACCTGTCCGCCGGCATGTTGCGGCACGCCGCCGAGGCCGCCGGGCGCACCGGGGTACGCGTGCCGCTGGTGCAGGCCGACGCGCTCGCGCTGCCGTTCGCCGACGCCGCGTTCGACACCGTCTGCACCGCGTTCGGCGCGATCCCGTTCGTGGACGACTCGGCGGCGGCGATGCGCGAGGTGGCGAGGGTGCTGCGGCCGGGCGGCCGGTGGGTCTTCTCGGTCACCCACCCGATGCGCTGGATCTTCCTGGACGACCCGGGCGAGGGCGGGCTGACCGCCGTGCACTCGTACTTCGACCGTTCCCCGTACGTCGAGCAGGACGAGAACGGCGTGGCCACGTACGTCGAGCAGCACCGCACCCTGGGCGACCGGATCCGGGAACTGGTCGGGGCGGGCTTCCGCCTGCTGGACCTGGTGGAACCGGAGTGGCCGGCCGGGCACGAGGGGGTCTGGGGGCAGTGGAGCCCGCTGCGCGGCCGGCTGTTCCCCGGCACCGCGATCTTCGTCGCGGAGAAGCCGGCCGGCTGACGCCAACGGACCCGCTGTGCGATCGACCCTCCCGTGGCACGCGGCACGCTGTCCCCATGAGCGTCGGCCCGGCCCCCACCTCAGCCTTTCCCTGGCGCCCTGACCCCATTCGGCAACTGCTGACCGACTACAGGCTGGACGACCTACTGACGCTGCCGCCCGAAGCACCGAGCGTCGAACTCGTCGATGGCATCATCCACCTGACGCCCTTCCCCACTCTCGGCCACCAAGGCATCGCCAGCCTGCTGGCGATATGGCTGCGATCCCGCGTTCCAGCCCATCTGCGCGCGGCCCAGGCGGTGAGCATCGGTCTGGACGTCGACTCCAGTCGCCGTCCGGACGTGCTGCTCCACCACGCCGGGCTGCCGAGCGACAGGTCCCTCCTGCGACCGGCGGACGTCGTCCTGGCCGTCGAGATCGTCTCCCCCGGCACCCGGCGCGTCGACCGGTTCGCCAAGCCGGGCGAGTACGCCGCCGCGCGGATCCCGTTCTACTGGCGGATCGAGCAGGACCCGGTGCACCTCTACGCGTACCGCCTCGGTGAGCGGATCGGCCCCGGCGGCGAGCGGCAGTACGAGCTGGTGGACGACAGCAGCGAGGTGATCGAGCTGTCCGAGCCCTTCGCGATCAAGCTGCCGATCGCGGAGATCCGGCCCTGACCACACCGTTACTCGGTGTCCGGCACGGGTAACCGGGCCGCATGGCCGAGAAGGAGTTCCGCGCCGGCGACCACGTCTCCTGGGCCAGCCACAGCGGCCGGGCGTACGGCGTCGTCAAGGAGAAGCTGACCGAGCGCACCCACGTACGCTGGCACACCGTGAACGCCTCGCCCGCGCAGCCGCAGTACCGGATCACCAACGACGACTCGGGCCGCGACGTCGCCCACCGGCCGGAGGTGCTTCGCCATGAGTCGCGCTGAGGACCCGCAGCAGACCTACCGGGAGTTCACCGACGCGGTGAACATGAAGCCGGGCGAGCTGACCCGCTGGCTGGAGACCGAGGAGTCCAAGCACGTCGGCTGGCACAAGAAGGGCACCCAGGGCGGTGAGTCGGTCGGCCACGACTCCGGCCGGCGCATCGTCGACCTGCTGCGCCGCAAGCGCGCCGACCTCACCGCCGCCGACTACAAGCACATGCGCAAGGTCATCGGGTACGTCCACCGCCACCTGGCCCAGCGGCCGTCCGGAGACGTCCGGGACACCCGCTGGCGCTGGTCGCTGATGAACTGGGGGCACGACCCACTCAAGAGCTGAGCCGCCCGGTCCGTTCGCCGCGCGTTGGTAGCGTGCCGGCGATGACGACAGACGTCCCGACCGCCGGCCGTCATCCCGCGCCGGACGGGTGATCCTCCTGGCGGGCCTCGGGCTCGTCGCGTCGCGGCGCTCCTCCTGGTGCTGACCGGCGGCACCGGCATCAGGTACAGCGCCGACCACGACGGCACCGTACCGATGTGGCACCGGTGGATCCCGGCGCTGGCCGGGATCGTGCTGATCCGCCTGATCCCGCCCGCACCCGACCCGAGGTGGCCGGACCCGGTCGCGCCGTACCGCGAGGCGGTGCCGCCGCTGCTGGCCGGGGTCGCGCTCGCCGCCGTCTCTTCCCCAGTGATCAAGGAGTTCGTGTCCCCGAACGGGCTCGGGCGTGACACGAACTCCTTGATCACCGGGGCCTGCGGGCCGGGTGGAGGCCGGCGTCGGTGGGGACGGGGTCAGTGGTCGGCGCTGTTCCAGTCGTGGCCCTCGCCGACCGACACCTCCAGCGGCACCGACAGCGGGTACGCCTCGCCCATCTCCTTGCGCACCAGCGCCTCCAGCGCCTCGCGCTCGCCCGGGGCGACCTCGAAGACCAGCTCGTCGTGCACCTGCAACAGCATCCGGGAGCGCAGACCGGCGTCGCGCAGCGCGCCGTCGACGTGCAGCATGGCGACCTTGATGATGTCGGCCGCCGAACCCTGGATCGGGGCGTTGAGCGCCATCCGCTCGGCCATCTCCCGGCGCTGCCGGTTGTCGCTGACCAGGTCGGGCAGGTAGCGGCGGCGGCCCAGGATGGTGGAGGTGTAGCCGTCCTGGCGGGCCCGGGCCACGACCTCCTGGAGGTAGTCGCGGACCCCGCCGAACCCGGCGAAGTAGTTCTCCATCAGCCCGCGCGCCTCCTCGGCGCTGATGCCGAGCTGCTGGGACAGGCCGAACGCGCTGAGCCCGTACGCCAGGCCGTAGTTCATCGCCTTGATCTTGCGGCGCTGGTCGGCGGTGACGTCACCGACCTCGACGGCGAAGACCGACGAGGCCGTGGCGGCGTGGAAGTCGTGCCCGGAGTTGAACGCCTCGATCAACGCGTCGTCCGAGGACAGGTGCGCCATGATCCGCATCTCGATCTGGCTGTAGTCGGCGGTGAGCAGGCACTCGTAGCCCTCGCCGACGACGAACGCGCGCCGGATCCGCCGCCCCTCCTCGGTGCGGATCGGGATGTTCTGGAGGTTCGGCTCGGTGGAGGACAGCCGCCCGGTCGCCGCCACGGTCTGGTTGAACGTGGTGTGGATCCGGCCGTCGTCGGACACGGACTTGAGCAGCCCGTCGACAGTCGACTTGAGCTTCGCGACGTCGCGGTGGCGCAGCAGGTGATGCAGCAGCGGGTGCTCGGTCTGCGCGAACAGCCACTGGAGCGCGTCGGCGTCAGTGGTGTAGCCGGTCTTGATCCGCTTGGTCTTGGGCAGGCCCAGCTCGGTGAAGAGGATCTCCTGCAACTGCTTCGGCGAACCCAGGTTGAACTCCCGGCCGACCACCTCGTACGCGCCCTGGGCGGCGGCCTTCACCTCGGCGGCGAAGTGCGCCTCCAGCTCCGAGAGGTAGTCGGTGTCGGCGGCGATGCCGGTGCGCTCCATCGTGGCGAGCACCCGCATCAGCGGCAGCTCCACACCGGCCATCAGCCGGGCCGACTGCTCGCCGTCGCGGGACAGCTCGGCGTCGATCGCGTCGGCCAGGTCGAGCGTGGCGCGGGCCTGGAGCATGAGGTTCTGCTCGGCCACGCCCTCGTCGCCGAGCCCGTCGAGGGTGAGCTGCCCGCTCTCCGGCGCGTCGACGCGCAGCTCCCGGTGCAGGTAGCGCAGCGCCAGGTCGGTCAGGTCGTACGAGCGCTGGTCGGGGCGGGCCAGGTAGGCGGCGATCTGGGTGTCGCGGGCGATGCCCCGCAGCTCCCAGCCGTGCGCGGCGAACGCCAGCACGGCCGGCTTGCTGTCGTGCAGCACCTTCGGGCGCTCGACGTCGGCCAGCCACCCGGCCAGCGCGGCCTCGTCACCGGCGTCCAGCCGGCTCGGGTCGAACCAAGCGCCGGCGCCGGCGGCGGTGGCCAGCGCCATCGCTGTGACGGTGGCGGTGTGCCGGCGGTTGGGACCGGTGTCGAGCGTGACCGCCATGCCGACCGACGCGCCCGCCGGAGCGTGCGTGTCGAGCCAGCCGGCGAGCGCGCCCGGCTCGGTGAGCACCTCGCCGGCCAGCTCGAAGCCCGCCTCGGCCTCGGGCTCGACCGCCTCCAGGTATTGGTAGAGCCGGTCGCGCAGGATGCGGAACTGGAGCGTGTCGAAGACCTGGTGCACCGCCTCGCGGTCCCAGCCCTGCCAGCGGGCGTCCTCGGGGCGGACCGGCAGCTCCAGGTCGGAGACCAGGCAGTTGATCTCGTAGTTGCGGATCACGTCGGCGAGCCGCTCGCGCAGGCTGTCACCGGCTTTGCCCTTGATCTCGTCGGCCCGGGCCACCACGCCCTCGACGCCGCCGTACAGGTTGATCCACTTGGCGGCGGTCTTCGGGCCGACGCCGGGCACACCGGGCAGGTTGTCGCTGGTCTCGCCGACCAGCGCGGCCAGGTCGCGGTAGTGGTCCGGGGTGACGCCGTACTTCGCCTCGATGGCGGCCGGGTCCATCCGGGCCAGGTCGGAGACGCCCTTGCGCGGGTAGAGCACGGTCACGTGCTCGCCGACGAGCTGGAACGCGTCCCGGTCGCCGGTGGAGATCAGCACGTCCATGCCCTGGTCGCGGGCCTGGCAGGCGAGCGTGGCGATGACGTCGTCCGCCTCGTAGCCCTCCTTCTCGACCACCGGCACGCGCAAGGCGGCGAGGACCTCCTTGACCAGGCTGACCTGACCCTTGAAGTCGGTGGGGGTCTCGCTGCGGCCGGCCTTGTACTCGGAGTATTTCTCGGTGCGGAAGGAGCGGCGGGAGACGTCGAACGCCACCACGATGTGCGTGGGCTGCTCGTCGCGCAGCACGTTGATCAGCATCGAGGTGAAGCCGTAGACGGCGTTTGTCGGCTGCCCCGTGGTGGTGGAGAAGTTCTCCACCGGCAGGGCGAAGAACGCCCGGTATGCCAGGGAATGTCCGTCGACGAGGAGCAGGCGCGGCGTCGTAGCTGTCACGGCTGCGACTCTAGTCCGTACGCCCGACAACTCCGGCCTCCGGTGCGGCGCGCGCCGCACCGGAGGCCGAGGTCAGAGAACCTTGGCCAGGAACGCCTTGGTCCGCTCGTGCTGCGGCGCCGAGATCACCTCGCGCGGGTCGCCCTGCTCGACCACCACCCCGCCGTCCATGAACACGAGGTGGTCGCCCACCTCCCGGGCGAAGCCGATCTCGTGGGTCACCACGATCATCGTCATGCCGTCGCGGGCCAGGTCCTTCATCGTGTCCAGCACCTCGCCCACCAGCTCCGGGTCGAGCGCGCTGGTCGGCTCGTCGAACAGCATCAGCTTCGGCCGCATGGCCAGCGCCCGGGCGATCGCCACCCGCTGCTGCTGGCCGCCGGAGAGCTGACCGGGGTACGCGCCGAGCTTGTCACCCAGCCCCACCCGGTCCAGCAGTTGCGCGGCGTGCTCCCGGGCCTCCGCCTTCTTGGCCTGGCGCAGCAGCACCGGCGCCTCCATGACGTTCTGGAGCACCGTCATGTGCGGGAACAGGTTGAACCGCTGGAACACCATGCCGATGGCCCGGCGCTGCGCGGCCACGTCCTTGTCCCGCATCTCGTACAGCTTGCCGCCGCGCTCCCGGTAGCCGATCAGGTCGCCGTCCACCCAGATCCGGCCGGCGTCGATCTTCTCCAGGTGGTTGATGCAGCGCAGGAACGTCGACTTGCCGGAGCCGGAGGGCCCGAGCAGGCAGCACACCTCACCGGAGCGGACCTCCAGGTCGATGCCCTTGAGCACCTCCAGCGGCCCGAACGACTTGTGCACCTGCTCGGCCCGCACCATCAGCCCGGACTCCGCGGTCGGCGTCTGCGGGGAAACCGTCGCCTCGGTCATGATTCCGCCGTCCCACTCGTGGTGCCGCCGCTCTCGGCGGCCAGACCCCGTAGCCGCTGCCGGGCTCGCCCGCTGCGTCCGACACCCTTGGAGTAGTGGCGCTCCAGGTAGTACTGCCCCACCAGCAGGACGCTGGTGAGGAGCAGGTACCACAACGTCGCGGCGACGTACATCGGGAAGGGCTGGAAGGTCCGGGAACCGACGGCCTTGAGCTGGAAGAACAGCTCCATCGACACCGGCACGAAGGCCACCAGCGAGGTGTCCTTCAGCATCGCGATGGTCTCGTTCCCGGTCGGCGGGATGATCACCCGCATCGCCTGCGGCAGCACGATCCGCCGCAGGATCTGCGCCCGGCTCATGCCCAGCGCCTGAGCCGCCTCGGTCTGCCCCTCGTCCACCGACTGGATGCCTGCCCGGACGATCTCGGCCATGTACGCGGCCTCGGACAGACCCAGCGCCAGCATGCCGGCGACGAAGCCGGTCAGGATGTCGACCGCGCTGAACCCGAACAGCCGGGCCTCGAAGTCGTGCAGGCCGAACAGGGCGCCGATCTGCCTGTCGAACGGCAGACCGAACTCCAGCCGCGCCCAGAGGATGCCGAGGTTGCCGAAGAGGATCGCCAGCACGAGCCGGGGTACCGCGCGGAAGAACCAGGTGTAGACCCAGGACACGCCGCGCAGCACCGGGTTGGGCGACAGCCGCATGATCGCGATGACGACGCCCAGGGCGATGCCGATCACCATCGAGGTGATCAGCAGCAGGATGGTGCCGCGCAGCCCTTCGATGATCGGCGGGCGGAACATCTCGTCCACCATGAACGACCACTGGAACGCGGAGTTCGTGACCAGCATGTGCACGAACATCGCGACCAGCACGGCGATGACCGCCACGCCGACCCAGCGCCCCGGGTGCCGCACGGGCACGGCCTTGATCGGTTCAGGCCGTGCCCGTCCGGATGTGTCGACCGACATGGTCAGACCGACGGGTTCAGTTCAGCGTTGGTGATGGCGCCGCCCTCGACACCCCACTTGCTGAGCGCGGCCTTGTAGCTGCCGTCGGCGATGACCGCCTGCACGGCCTCCTTGAGCACCTCGGCGAACGCCTGCTGGTCCTTGTTCACCGCGTAGCCGTACGGCGCCGACTCGTAGATGTCACCGAGCACCTCAAGCTGGCCGTTGCTCTGCTTCACCGCGTACGCGCCGACCGGGGAGTCGGCCAGCATGGCGTCGTTCTTGCCGCTGCCCACGGCGGCGGTGGCGTCGCTCTGCGCCTGGTACTGGTCGATCTTGATGGCCGGCTTGCCGGCGTCGGTGCACTTCTTCGACCGGGCGGTGATGTCGTCGAGCTGGACGGTGCCGACCTGCACGGCGATCTTCTTGCCGCAGGCGTTCTCCGGGTCGACCCCGGCCGGGTTGCCCTTCTTGGTCGCCCACTGGGTGCCCGCCGAGTAGTAGCTCACCATGTTGACGCTCTTGAGCCGGTCGGGGTTGATGGTGAACGACGAGACGCCGACCTCGTACTTGCCCGAGCCCACACCGGGCAGGATCGCGTCGAACGGTGCCGACTCGTACTCGGCCTTGAGGCCGAGCTTCTGCGCCACCGCGTTAAACAGCTCCACGTCGAAGCCGACCACGGTCTTGCCATCCTGGTCGAGGAACTCGGCCGGGGCGTACGTCGAGTCGGTGCCGACCTTGATCACGCCGTCGGCCTTGATGGCGTCCGGCACCTTCGCGGCCAGGTTGGAGTCGGCCGCGGCGGACACCGACGGGCCGGAGCCCGGCTCGGCCGAGTTCTCCTTCTCGCCGCACGCGGCGAGGGAGAGCAGCAGGACGGCCGCACCGGCGACGCCGAGCGCCGCCCGCCGTCCGGGGTTGGGGTGGAACATGGCTGTACTCCTTATTGCGAGGGGTCGGTCGGTCAGGCCACGCCGAGGTAGGCCTCTTTGACCGAGGGGTCGTGCAGCAGGTCCGCGCCGGAACCGCTCTTGACGATCCGGCCGGTCTCCAGCACGTACGCCCGGTGGGCGCGCGCCAGCGCCTGCTGGGCGTTCTGCTCCACCAGCAGGATGGTGGTGCCCTGCTGGTTGATCTCCGTGATGATCGTGAAGATCTGCTGGATCAGCATCGGCGCGAGACCCATCGACGGCTCGTCGAGGAGCAGCAGCTTCGGCCGGCTCATCAGCGCCCGGCCGACGGCGAGCATCTGCTGCTCGCCGCCGGAGAGCGTGCCGCCGGGCTGCTTGCGCCGCTCGGCCAGGCGCGGGAACAACTCCAGCACCCGGGCCAGGTCCTGCGCGATGCCGGCCTTGTCCCGCCGGGTGTACGCGCCCATGTCCAGGTTCTCCAGCACCGACATGCCGGGGAAGATGCCCCGGCCCTCGGGCGCCTGGCACAGGCCGCGCCGCACCCGCAGGTCGGCCCGCAGCTTGGTGATGTCCTCACCGGCGAACTTGATCGTGCCGGAGGCGACCGGCCGGATGCCGGAGATCGCCCGCATGGTGGTGGACTTTCCGGCGCCGTTCGCGCCGATCAGCGCGACGATCTCCCCCTCGTCCACGGTCAGGCTGATGCCGTGCAGCGCCTGGATCCGCCCGTAGAGCAGGCTCACGTCCTCGATCTCAAGCAGCATCGTCCGGCACCCCCAGGTACGCCGCGACCACCTTCGGGTTGTCCCGCACCTCGGCGGGCAGCCCTTCGGCGATCTTCTTTCCGAACTCCAGGACCACGATCCGGTCGGTCACGCCCATCACCAGGCGCATGTCGTGCTCGATCAGCAGCACCGTCACGCCCTGGTCCCGGATCTGCCGGATGAGCTGGAGCAGCTCCTCCTTCTCCGCCGGGTTGAAGCCGGCGGCCGGCTCGTCCAGGCAGAGCAGCTTCGGGTCGGTGGCCAGCGCGCGGGCGATCTCCAACCGTCGCTGCTCGCCGTAGGACAGGTTGCGGGCGAACTCGTGCCTGCGGTTGCGGATCCCGACGAAGTCCAGCAGGCGCTCGGCCTTCTCCCGGCCCTCGCGCTCCTCCTTCCAGTGCCGCGGCAGGCGCAGCAGTGCGGAGATCACGCTGGTCTTGTGGTGCGCGTCCGCGCCGACCTGGACGTTCTCCAGCGCGGTCATCTCCGGGAAGAGACGGATGTTCTGGAACGTACGGGCCATGCCCATCCGGGTGATCTGGTGGCGCTTCTTGCCACTGATCTTCTCGCCCAGGAACCGGATCTGCCCCTCGGTGGGCTGGTAGATGCCGGTCATCGCGTTGAAGCAGGTGGTCTTGCCGGCGCCGTTCGGGCCGATCAGACCGAGGATCTCCCCCTTGTAGAGGGTGAAGTCCACGTCGTTGAGGGCCACCACGCCGCCGAAGCGCAGCGTGACGTGGTCGACCTCCAGCAACGGCTCCCGCTTGTCGACCGCCTCGACGGCGGGGGCCGCCGCCTGGACGGGAACCTTCGGGTTCTGCTCGGTGTCACTCACCGACGATCACCTCCTTGCGGCGGTCCTTGAACTCCGCCGCTCGTCGCCGGTTCGGGATCAGGCCCTGGGGCCGGAAGATCATCATCACCACGAGCACCAGGCCGAAGAAGAGGAACCGGTACTCGTACAGCTCGATACCGAACAGCTCGATGCCACGGAACCGCTCGATCATGTACGCCACCAGGCCACCGCCGACGATCGCGCCGACGATGTTGCCCGAGCCGCCGAAGATGACAGCGGCCAGGATGATGATCGAGTTGAGCAGCTCGAAGTTCTGCGAGTTGACGAAGTTCTGCTTACCGGCGAACAGCGCGCCGGCCAGGCCGGCGATGGCCGCGCCGGAGGCGAACGCCCACAGCTTGAACTTGAACGTCGGCACGCCCATGAGCTGGGCCGCGTCCTCGTCCTCGCGGATCGAGATCCAGGCCCGGCCGACCCGGCTGTGGGTCAGGTTCCGCACCCCGATCACCACCAGGATGATCAGCGTGAGCACCAGCCAGTAGTACGGGCGGGCGTCGAGCACGCCGAACCACGGCCGGCCGTCGGCGTACTCGCCGGGCGGGTGCGGGATCTGGTTGAAGCCGCGCTGTCCCTTGAGGAACTCGGAGCTGACCGCCGCGATCCGGATCATCTCGGCGAAGCCGAGCGTCACCAGCGCCAGGTAGTCGCCGCGCAGGCGCAGCGTCGGCGTGCCGAGCATGACGCCGGAGACCATGGTCAGGCCGATCGCGATCGGCACCACCGCCAGCCACGGCCACAGCGTCTTGAGGTCGCTGCTCGGCGAGGTCAGCACCGCTACCGTGTACGCGCCGACGGCGAAGAAGCCGAAGTAGCCCAGGTCGAGCAGGCCGGCGAAGCCGACCACGATGTTGAGCCCGACCGCCAGCAGCACGTAGATCGAGACCGTGAACATCACCTGGGTGAAGTTCGCTCCCGGGGTCGGGATCGGCCCGAGGTACTGGTAGAACTCCTTGTTCGGCAGCGCGTAGAAGAACGCGATCACCGCCGCGAGCAGCACCCAGCGCACCCAGCGGGGCGCGTGGTGCCAGCGCTCCGAGATCGCGTGCCGGCCCTGCCGCAGCTTGTCCGCCGCCGTCTCCCGCCGCTCCGGCGGGTCGATGGTGGTCGTCATGCGCGTGCCCTCCCCAGTGATTCGCCGAGCAGACCGGTCGGCCGGAACATCAGCAGCACGACGAGCACCGCGAACGCGGCGAAGTCCTTCCACTGACTGCCGAACAGGCCCGCGGCGTAGTTCTCCACGACGCCGAGCAGCAACCCGCCGACGAGCGCGCCGCGCAGGTTGCCGATACCGCCGAGCACCGCCGCGGTGAACGCCTTGAGGCCCAGCAGGAAGCCGACGCTGTAGGTGAGCGTCTGGATCCGCACGTCGTAGAGCAGGCCCGCGACGCCGGCCATGGTGCCACCGGCGATGAAGACCATCAGGATGATGCGGTCCTTGTTGACGCCCATCAGCGCCGCCGTGTTGGCGTCCTGGGCCACCGCCCGGATGCCGCGGCCGGTACGGCTGCGGTTGATGAACTGGTCCAGCGCGAACATCATCACCAGCGCGGAACCGATCGTGAGCAGCTGCACCGCGTCGATCGGCACCCCGGCGACGTGGAACAGCGGCTCCGAGCTGACCAGGATGGGTGCGCCCTCCGGACGGCGCCGGGTGTAGACGCCGAACGCCTCGGAGATGGCGATCGAGGCGCCGATGGCGGTGATGAGGAACGCCAGCGGCGGCGCGTTGCGCTTACGCAGTGGCCGGTACGCCACCCGTTCGATCACCGTCGCGGTGCCCGCCGAGGCGATGGCCGCCACGATCATCGCCACCAGCAGGTAGAACAGGATCGAGCCGATGCCGCTGACCTGGGAGTTCTGGTCGAGTCCGAAGCCGTTCCAGGTCCAGATCGCGGCGAACGCACCGGCGATGAAGACCTCGGAGTGGGCGAAGTTGATGAGCCTTAGCACGCCGTACACAAGCGTGTAGCCGAGCGCGACCAGGGCGTAGATGGCGCCCTGCGTCAAGCCGGTCGTGGTGAGTTCCCCGAAGTTGGAGAACAGTCCGTCGAAGTCCAAGGGAGGGACGCTCCGTCGCTCAAGAGAAAAAGAGGGTGCGGCCGGGAGCCAGCTCCCGGCCGCACCCGCGATCACTACTCAATCGCCAGTCCAGCGATCGAACGATCAGGACTTGGGGATCTCCTGGTCCGGGACGACCTTGCCGCCCTGCACCTTGAACGCCCAGACCTTGACCTGCGCCGGGTCGAGCTCGCCACCCTCGACGAACTTGTAGCTGGCGGCAACGCCCTCGCCGCTGTAGCCCTTCACGAACTCCAGCAGGCCGGGACGGGTGGTCTTGCCGGCCTTGATGCCCGCCAGCAGGATGCTCGCCGCGTCGTAGGCGGTGTCGCTGTAGGTGCCCGGGTCGGTGCCGTTGAGCGCCTTGTAGTCGGCGATGAAGGTGCCACGCGCCTCGGTGGACGGAGCGCAGGGGCAGGTGAGGATGGTGCCCTCGGCTGCGGCGGCACCGGCGGAGGTGATGTAGGCGCCGTCGTTCACGCCGTCACCGGCGACCAGCGGGGCGGTGACGCCGGCAGCGGTGAGCTGCTTGCGGATCAGGCCGGCCTCCTGGTAGTAGCCGCCGTAGAAGATCGCCTTGACGTTGGCGGCCTTGACCTTGGTGACCACGCCGGAGAACTCGGTCTGCTTGCCCTCGCCCTGGACCTTGTCGCTGCCCACGACCGAGGAGCCGAGAACCTTCTTGACCTCGTCGGCCAGGCCGGCGCCGTACGCGGACTGGTCGTCGATGACGTAGACCCGGTCGGCCTTGATCACGTTCTTGATGTAGTTGCCGGCGCCGGGACCCTGGCTCAGGTCGTTGCCGACCGCGCGGAAGAACGTCTTCCAGCCCTGCTCGGCGAGGCTCGGACGGGTCGCGGAGGGGGTGATGGTGACCAGGCCGGCCTCGTTGAACAGCGGGCCCGCGGCCTCGGACTCGCCCGAGTAGGCCGGGCCCACGACGCCGAGGATCTTGGGGTCGTCGATCGCCTTCTGGGCCAGACCCGGCGCCTGGTCCGGGCTGCCCTGCGAGTCGAGCTCGGCCAGCTCGACCTTGCAGTCCGGGTTCTCCTTGTTGTACTTGTCGACGGCCACCTTGACGCCGTTCTTCTCATTGATGCCCAGCGCGGCCGAGCTACCGGTCAGCGCGCCGAAGAAAGCGATCTTGCTCCCGCAGGCGCTGCCCCCGGAACCCTCATCGTCGCTGCCGCTGGAACAAGCGGTACCGCCGGCGACGAGCGCCAGCATGGCGACCCCGCCGATCACGCGTGCGAGCTTCTGCCTCAAGGCCCGAACCCTCCTCCGTCCATGATCCGAACCACCCGCCGCTGATTGGCCCTTGCGGGGTGGACGAACCAAGACCGTCGTCGCCGGTCTGGGCCGGGACGTTATCCCACCGTGGGCGGTGGCGTAAGACCTGGAAAGCGGGGTTGACCGAACCGTTACACGCGGTGGCGGATTCAAGCCGATCGCCGTAAGAACCGTAGGCGCGGCAAGGCTTTTACCGACTATTCCTTGGTAACGGGCCAACATCACTTCACCCGCTACCGATCGACGGCTGGCAACGCCCCCCACCAGGCACGGGATGATTTCCCGTCGTCGGCGACCACGAGCAGCCCGTCGTCGCGGACGGCCACCGCCAGCGCGGCGTCGCCCCCGTCCGGCACCGGCACCGGCGTGATCACCGGAAGCCACGACGCGCCCCCGTCACGCGACATCCAGAGCCGTCGCTCGGCCCCGTCACCGGTCACCGCGACCAGCCGGCCGGCCGACGCCGCGAGCGCGTCCACCGACGAAACCCCCGGGCCCGGCGTGCCGAACCCGCCGACCCGCCGCCACCCCTGCCCCACACCCGCCGGCCCGGCGGAGCGCGAACCACAGTCGTCGCACGCCCGCCACACCGCGAAGCGGTCCCCCACCGGGCCGAGGACCACCGGCCCGCCGTCGGCCGACGCCACCCGCTCCGCCGCCCCGGCCGCCCCCGCCGGCACCGGCAGGAGCACCCGCCGCCACACCCGGCCGTCCACCGAGGACCACACCAGCGGCGTCCGGGCCGCCCCGCCGGGCGGTAGCAACGACCCCACCACCAGCCAACCCGGCCCCACCGCTGTCACGTCGTACGCCGCCGTCCGGCCCCGGCCGTCACCGGCGAGCTCCGCGACCCCCGCACGCAGGGCGAACCCCTCGGCGTCCGGCGACGTCCACACGGCCGCACCGTCCGCGCGGGCACCGGCGACCAGCCAACCGGCCGGCCCCGCCGCCAGCCGCGACGCGCTCACCGCGCGCGGGCCGCCGAACAACTCGAACGCCGCCGGCACCTCCCGCAACGGCCCGCCCGGGCGCCACACCCACGTTCCGGTACGCGGATTGCCGTGCACGCCACCGGTCTTCGCGCCCAGGGCCGCCATCCCGTCGGCGCGGCACGCCACCGCGTAGAGCACATGCTGCCGGCCGTAGAACGTCTGCCCGCGCACCGGAATCGGCGACCAGGTCACGCCGTCCGGTGAGGACCACGCCGCCGGCCGGGTCTCCCCCGCCGGATCGACCAGCCCGCCCACGACGTACCACCGGCCGGCGCACCGCGCGACGTCGCGCGGCACCGAACGGCCCACGCCACCGGCGGGAAGGACCAGCTCGACCGGCTGCCACAGCGGGCGCACGGGCTCGGGCCCGGGCAGCGGACGCGGGGTGGCGTGGCAGGCCGCCAGGAGCAGCGCGGCGGCGACGAGGACCGGCCGGACGCGCGCGGAAAGCATGGATCCGATCCTATCGATCGGACGCCTCCCGGGGAGGTCAGGAGGCGGGCTGCTCCACCTCGCCGCCGGCGGTCTCGGCGAGGATCCGCTCGGCGACCTCCTTCATGGTCATCCGGTGGTCCATCGCGGTGCGCTGGATCCACTTGAACGCCTGCGGCTCGGTCATGCCGTACGTGGTCATCAGCGCGCCCTTGGCGCGCTCGACGGTCTTGCGGATCTCCAGCCGGTCGGTGAGGCCGGCGACCTCCGACTCCAGGGCGGCGATCTCCGAGTAGCGGGACAGCGCGATCTCCACCGCCGGCACCAGGTCGCTCTTCTGGAACGGCTTGACCAGGTACGCCATCGCGCCCGCCGCCCGTGCCCGCTCCACCAGGTCACGCTGGCTGAACGCGGTCAGGATGATGACCGGGGCGATGCGCGCGCCGGCGATCCGCTCGGCGGCGGCCAGCCCGTCCATGATCGGCATCTTGATGTCGAGGATGACCAGGTCGGGCTTGAGTTCCTCGGCGAGCTTGACGGCGGTCTCGCCGTCGCCGGCCTCGCCGACCACCTCGTAGCCCTCTTCGACGAGCATCTCGGCCAGGTCCAGCCGGATGAGCGCCTCGTCCTCGGCGATCAGAACGCGCTTGCGCTCGGCGTCCGCCTGCATCTCGCCCACGAGCCACTCCCACCATCGATCCCGGCACGGTCACCACCCATGCTCCCGCATGAGCCTAGTCGGGTACAGTTACCGCACCCCGCCGGGATGGTGGAACGGCATACACGGAAGTCTCAAACACTTCTGCCCGAAAGGGCTTGCGGGTTCGAATCCCGCTCCCGGCACTCTTGTCATACAGGTGTTCGAGGATGTTGCCGTGCATCCTCCCGAAATGCGGGCACGAGCCCGCGCCCTTCGCGCCCAGGGTCACAACATCCGTTCGGTGGCCCGCAGCCTCTCCCTGCCCTACACCACGGTCTGGCACTGGTGCGTCGACCGACCAGAGCCGGCGATCTTCGGAAGCGCCGTCCGCTGCTTCCGGTGCCGCCCCAATCCGGACGCTCCACCCGACCATGCCTCCTACGCCTACCTGCTCGGGCTCTATCTTGGTGACGGACACCTGGTCACCACGGACCGGACGCCGGTGCTCCGCATCTACTGTGCCGACGCCTGGCCGAGCCTGATCGAGAAGTGCGACGCAGCGATGCGGGCGGTGTTGGCCAACAAGGTGCAGCGCATCCAGAAGCGCGGCTGTGTCGCCATACAGAGCACAGCACTCCATTGGCCGTGCCTGTTCCCCCAGCACGGACCGGGCAAGAAACACGAGCGCCCGATCGTCCTGGCCGCCTGGCAGCGGAGCATCGTCGAGGCCCACCCGGGCGACTTCCTGCGGGGACTCTTCCACTCCGACGGCTGCCGCTTCACCAACCGGGTCGTCGTTCGCGGGAAGCAGTACGTCTATCCCCGCTACATGTTCTCCAACCGCTCCACCGACATCATGGCGCTGTGCCAGTGGTCCCTCGACCTGCTCGGCATCGCGTGGCGGATGAATCTGCCGTGGTCCCTGTCAGTCGCCCGCCGGGAGGCGGTCGCCGCCCTCGACCGGCACGTGGGCCCGAAGTCGTGACCGGACGACACCGCGGACGCGCCCTGCCGGGCGACGTCAGATCCGCGACAGTGCCCGCGCGAGGTCCGCCCGCAGGTCCTCCGGGTCCTCCAGGCCCACCGAGACGCGCAGCAGCCCGCCGCAGGGCTTCGCGTCGCCCTCGACCGGCCGGTGGGTGAGCGAGGCCGGGTGCTGGATCAGCGTGTCGACGCCGCCGAGCGACACCGCGTGGGTGATCAGCTCGCAGGCGCCGGCGACCTCGGCCGCGGCGGGAGCACCGCCGCGTACCTCGAAGGCGAGCAGGCTGCCGGTGCCGGACATCTGCCGGCCGACCAGCCCGGCCGGGTCGTGCAGCGACGGGTGGTGGACGCGCTCGACGGCGGGGTGCCCGGCGAGCCAGGCGGCGAGCTTCTCCGCGCCGGCCTGCTGTGCGCGGACGCGCAGCGGGAGGGTCTGGATACCGCGGTGCAGCAGGTACGCGCCGAGCGGGTGCAGGACGGCACCGGTGACGGCGCGGACCTGGCGCAGCCGGGCGGCCCACTCCGGTGCGCAGGCGACGACGCCGGCGAGGACGTCGCCGTGGCCGCCGATGCTCTTGGTGGCGCTGTGCAGCACGAGCGCGGCGCCGTGGCGGGCGGGCTGTTGGAGCACCGGGGTGGCGACGGTGTTGTCGACGAGCAGCGGGACGTCACCGGCGGCGGCGGCGAGCGCGGCGATGTCGACCAGGTCGAGGCTGGGGTTCGCCGGGGTCTCGACCACGACCACTGCGGTGTCGGGCCGGATCGCGGCGGCCACGTCGGCGGTGGTGGCCCAGGTGACCTCCGTGCCGAGCAGGCCGGTGGCGAGGACGTGGTCGGTGCCGCCGTAGAGGGGGCGGACGGCGACGACGTGCCGCTTGCCGTCGCGGGTGGCGGCGAGCAGGGTGGCGGTGAGCGCGGCCATGCCGCTGGCGAACGCGACCGCCTCGGCGGTGCCTTCGAGCTGGGCGAGCGCGGTCTCGAACCGGGCCACAGTGGGGTTCCAGAGGCGCTGGTAGACGGCGCTGCCGCCGGCCGGGAGGGTGCCGCCGGTGGCGAGTGTCTCGTAGTCGTCGCCGCCGCCCGCGACCGAGGGCAGCGGGTTGGTGGTGGACAGGTCGATCGGCGGGACGTGGACGCCGAGCCCGGCGAGGTCGGCGCGCCCGGCGTGTACGGCTGCGGTGTCCACGGAAGTCATGCCGGAAGCGTCGAACATGACGACGGCACAAGGCAATACCAGCGAAGAAGATTCTGACGATCACGCTTTCGCCCGGGAGTGATTCGGTGAAGGATGGTCACATGCCTGCCGCACCGAATGATCTACGGCCGTTCGCCGGCCTGGACGACACCGACCGCGCGATCCTCACCGAGCTGGCGGCCGACGGCCGGCTGCCGAACAACGCGCTGGCCGAGCGGGTGGGGGTGGCGCCGTCGACGTGCCTGACCCGCACCCGGGCGCTGCGCGAGTGCGGGGCGATCCGCGGGTTCCACGCGGAGGTGGACCCGGCTGCGGTGGGCCTGCCGTTGCAGGCGCTGGTCTCGGTGCGGCTGACCGCGCACGAGCGGGCCGCCGTGGACGCGTTCCGGGCCCGTTCGGTACGGCTGCCGGGGGTGGTGTCGGTGTTCCACGTGGCCGGCGCGGACGACTACGTGCTGCACGTACGGGCGGCCTCCGGGGACGCCCTGCGGGACTTCGTCCTCGATCATCTCGCAGTCGACCCGGCGGTGCAGCACACGCAGACCAGCCTGATCTTCGAGCAGGCCCGGGGTATGGGGTAGCGCACCCGGCGGAACAATTCCGGCACGTGGCCTGTTGCACCACGCTGTGATCGACGTACCCATGTCTGTTCTTGATCTTGCCCCGGTGGCGGCGACCGGCAGTGCCGGTGAGGCGCTGCGGCACACCACGGAGCTGGCCCGCCGCACCGAGGAGCTGGGCTACCGCCGGTTCTGGGTGGCCGAGCACCACAACATGCCCGCCATCGCCAGCTCCGCGCCGGCCGTGCTGCTGGCGCACCTGGCGGCGAACACCAGCACGATCCGGCTCGGCTCGGGCGGGGTGATGCTGCCCAACCACGCGCCGCTGGTGGTGGCCGAGCAGTTCGGCACCCTGGAGGCGCTGCATCCGGGCCGGATCGACCTGGGCATCGGCCGCGCCCCGGGCACCGACCAGGTGACCGCGCTGGCGCTGCGCCGCACCATGGAGGGCCTGTCCGCCGAGCACTTCCCGCGTGAGCTGGCCGACCTGATGAACTACTTCTCCGGCGCCGAGCCCGGCCCGATCACCGCGACGCCGGGGCGGGGCCAGTCGCCGCAGGTGTGGCTGCTCGGGTCCAGTGGCTTCAGCGCGCAGCTGGCCGGCCTGCTCGGGTTGCCGTTCTCGTTCGCGCACCACTTCAGCTCGCAGAACACGATCCCCGCGTTGCGGCTCTACCGGCAGCACTTCCGGCCGTCGCAGTGGCTGGACCGGCCGTACGCGATGGTGGCGGTGAACGCGGTCTGCGCCGAGACCGACGAGCGGGCCGAGTGGCTGGCCGGACCGGCCGGGCTGTCGTTCCTGAAGCTGCGGTCGGGGCGGCCGGAACCGCTGGTCACGCCGGAGGAGGCGGCGGCGTACCCGTACTCGGAGTTCGAGCGGGAGTTCGTCGCCCAGCGCCGCGACGGCCAGGCGACCGGCTCGCCGGAGACGGTGGCCCGGCAGCTCGGTGAGTTGCTGGAGCGCACCGGCGCGGACGAGCTGATGCTCACCACGATGGTGTACGACGTGGCCGACCGGATCCGCTCGTTCGAGCTGATCGCCGAGAAGGTGGCCGGCGGGCTGCGCCGGGACGCCTGAAACACGCTCTTCATAGCCACGTCACCGCACCGTCGCGTGGGACGCATAACTTTGTCCCCGGTGGTGGTACGGCATTCCCGGTCGGGACGGGTCGGGAATGCTGCGGTGTGGTGCACCGGGTCGCCGGCGGAGCGGATTCCGCGGCCGGCGACCCGGTGCCTGCCGTTTCAGCGCAGGTAGATGTTCGGGGCGGGCGGTGTGCTCATGCCGTCGCCCAGCTGGAAGCCCGGGTGCGGCGGCTGGTTGTAGGCGGTGTTCTGCCAGGCCACTGCCACGCGGTACTGCGGGTCGTGCATCAGCGTGGGCAGGCGCAGGCCGGTGGTGACGGGCGTGCTGTAGATCCGCAGCGCGGTGCTGTCGGAGGTGCGCCAGACCACCTCCTCGCGCCAGTCACCGAGCAGGTCGGCCGAGAGCGCCGGGGTGGACTTGGTGCCGTTGTTCGAGGCGACGCCGCTGCCGGTGAGCAGCCGGGTCTCCCCGCCGGTGCCGTACTTGTCGATCTTCGTGGCGTCGAGCAGCTCGCGGACCGGGTCGCCGTCCCACCAGATCAGGAAGTTCGCCGACGACGGCTTACGCCCGACGTTCTGCCCCCTGGTGTTCAGTAGCCCGTCGACAGCCGACGACCAGGACTCCGCACCCGGGCTGCCCGCCCAGATGTCGCCGGAGACGCCGCGGCCGTTGTCGCCGTTCGGTGCGGTCTGCCAGATGATCTGCCCGGTCCGCGCGTCGGCCATCCAGGAGCTGGGCTTGCTGCCGTCCTCGTCGACCTTGAACACCTCCAGGCCCGCGCGGGCCGGGTCGAGGTCGCCGACGTGCAGCGCGTCGCCGTGGCCGTTGCCGGTGGAGTAGAGCAGCCGGCCGTTGTCGTCGATGGTGGCGGCGCCGTACACGATCTCCTGGCGGCCGTCGTTGTCCACGTCGGCCACGGAGAGCTGGTGGTTGCCCTGCCCGGCGGCGGCGCCGTTGCCGGAGGCGTTCGAGTCGAACGTCCAGCGCTTGCGCAGCGTGCCGTCGCGGAAGTCCCAGGCCGCGATGACGGCCCGGGTGTAGTAGCCGCGCGCCATGATCAGCGAGGGACGCTGCCCGTCCAGGTACGCGGTGCCGGCGAGGAACCGGTCGACCCGGTTGCCGTACGAGTCGCCCCAGGACGAGACGGTGCCGCGCGGCGGGTCGTAGTCGACTGTGGACAGCGCCGCGCCGGTGCGGCCGTCGAACATCGTCAGGTACTCCGGGCCGGCGAGCACGTAACCGCTGGAGTTGCGGTAATCGGCCGAGCCGTTGCCGATCACCTGGCCGGTGCCGGAGCGGGTGCCGTCGGCGGTCTTCATGGCCACCTCGGCGTCCCCGTCGCCGTCGTAGTCGTACACCTGGAACTGGGTGTAGTGGGCGCCGGCGCGGATGTTGCGGCCCAGGTCGACGCGCCACAGCCGAGTGCCGGTGAGCGTGTACGCGTCGACGTAGACGTTGCCGGTGTAGCCGGACTGCGAGTTGTCCTTGGCGTTCGACGGGTCCCACTTGAGCACGAACTCGTAGCGGCCGTCACCGTCGAGGTCGCCAACGCTCGCGTCGTTCGCCGAGTAGCTGTAGCCCTCCCCGGCCGGGGTGGTGCCACCGGGCGGCGGCTGGATCGGCACGTCCAGGTAACCGTTGGCGAACTGGAGCGCCGGGGCGGACGCCGCCTGCTCGGCGCCGTTCACCACGGCCCGCACGGTGTACGCCGAGCCGGCCGCCGCGCCGCTGTCCAGGTACGTGGTGGCGCCGGTGATCGGGCTTCCGTTGACCTTGGTGCCGCCCCGGTAGAGGTTGAACGAAACCCCTGTGATCTCGGTGCCGAGCAGCCGCCAGGAGACCAGGTTCCCGTTTCCGGAGCGGACGCTGACCAGCCCTCGGTCGAGGTCCTCCATCTGCTTCGCCCCGGCCGGCGGGGTGGTCGGCGGGGGTGTGGTGGGTGGCGGCGTGGTCGGCGGCGGGGTGGTGGGTGGTGGCGTGGTCGGCGGTGGCGTGGTGGACGGCGCGCCGGTGCAGGCGGTGCCGTTGAGCGTGAACGCGGCCGGGACCGGATTCGACGCGTTGTTCCACGAGCCGTTGAAGCCGAAGTTGGCGGCGCCGCCGGTGCCGAGGGCCGCGTTGTAGCCGGCGTCGCGGGCGCTCACCTGCGTGCCGGACTGGCTGACCGTCGCGTTCCACGCCTGGACGACCTGCTGGCCGGCGGCGAAGCTCCAGCCGAGGGTCCAGCCGTTGACCGGGTCGCCGAGGTTGGTGACTGTCACGTCGGCGCCGAAGCCGCCGCTCCACTGGTTGGTGATCCGGTAGTCGACCCGGCAGGCGACGGCCGCCGCGGCGGCCGTCATCGTGGTGAGCGCGCCCGCCGACAGGGTGACCGCAGAGGCCGCGGCGAGCAGCGCAAGCCGGTGGCGTGGGGTGGTGAGGTGCACGGGAAATGCCTTTCGCGGAGGTCAGGCACGCGGCGACGCCGGTCTGCCCGGACCGGCGGATACGTGCCCTGACGCGAGGGGCGACGCCAACACATCGACGTCGGTGATTAGGCTCCGCGCCCCGTCAGCCTAGGTCACCGCCGGACACCCCCACAAGCGCCGCCCCTCGCCGGGCCCACCGAGGACGTCGCGCGCCCTTCACCCCGGTCGCGCGGTTGGCGCCCGGCGGGCGGCGGCGCGGCCGTCAACAGGGCGACGGCTGGCGGAGCGGCGACCGGCGACCGGCGACCTTTGTCCCGGGCCGCGCCCTCCCGGGAGGAGGCGCGGCCGGGAAACCGCGAGCGGCTCAGCCTTCGACGGCGGCGGCGAGCTTCCGCGACTCCGCGGCCTCGGCGCTCTCGGTGGCGGCCTCCGGCTCCGGGGCCCGCCCCGGCCTCACGGCCTCCGCCGGCTCGACCGCCTCCACCGGCTTGACGACCTCCGCCGGCTCGACGGCTCCCGCTGGCTTGACGGCTTCCGCCGGCTTGACGGACTCCCCCGGCTCCGCCGACGTGGCGAGCTCGGGTTCCCCCGCCTCGGCGGGCGACGTGGCGGCGAGTGCGGCGTCGACAGTGGCGCGGGCCCGGCGGGTACGGCGCAGCGCGCGCACCGCCAGCCCGACGGCGACCAGCCAGGCGCCGCCGAGCAGCACGTACACCACCACCGGCAGCGAGCCGCCCACGCCGCCGGCGCTCAGCAGCGTGCGGGCGTTGGTCAGCACGATCACGCCGCCGATCACGGCGCCGAGCAGCTGGGCGGGCACGATGCGGACCAGCCACGCCGCGATCGGGGCGGCGATCAGGCCGCCGATCAGAAGGGCGGCAACAGTGGGCAGCAGGAAGCCCTCGGAGCCCAGGCCGATCAGGAAGCCGATGCTCGCCGCGCCGGCCACCACGAACTCGGAGGTGTCCACCGAGCCGATGACCTTGCGGGGTTCCATCCGGCCGGAGACCAGCAGCGCCGGGGTGGCGACCGGGCCCCAGCCCCCGCCGCCGGTGGCGTCGACGAAGCCGGCAACCAGGCCGAGCGGGGCGAGGAACCGGCTGCGCAAGCGGCCGGCGGCCCGGTTGGCGCGCAGCGGCCGGGAGAACCGCACCAGCAGGTACGCGCCGAGCGTGAACAGGATGGCGGCCATCCAGGGCGCCGCCGCCTCGGTGGAGATGGAGCTGAGGAACGTCGCCCCGGCGAACGCGCCGATGGCGCCGGGGAGCGCGATACGGCCGACCACCCGCCAGTCGACGTTGCCGAACCGCCAGTGCGACACACCCGCCGCCAGCGTGGTGCCGATCTCGGCCAGGTGCACCGAGGCGGACGCGGCAGCGGGCGCGACACCGGCGAACAGGAGCAGGGTCGAGGAGGTCAGCCCGTAGGCCATGCCGAGCGCGCCGTCGACGAGTTGCGCGGCGAGCCCGACGAGGGCGAGGACCAGCAGCTTGCGCACGAGCGCCCCCTGACTTTTCGGTATCTCCTATCGACTTGGTCGACAATGCGGCACGAGGGCGCCCCGGGTCAAGTCCCCCATCCGGTTGGTAGGAGACGCCGGACGGTGTGCCGGAGCGTGCGGAGGCGCCCGTCAGCTCCAGGCGCGCGGGTCGGCGGCCAGCTCGTTGACCCGGCCGGGCAGCGCCCCCGTGGCCACGTCGGCGATGGTGACCAGATCGAGGATCTCCCGCTCGCTGGCCCGCAGCGCGATCCAGACGTCCTGCAACGCGCGGGCCGCGCCCTGGTAGCCGAGCTGTTCCGGCCGCTGCCCGCGCACGTGCGCGAGCGGACCGTCGATGACCCGGATCACCTCGGCCAGGGAGATCTCCCCGGCCGGCCGGGCCAGCCAGTAGCCGCCCTCGGGGCCACGCTGGGCGTGCACGATGCCGCCGCGGCGCAGTTGCAGCAGGATGCTCTCCAAGAACTTCGGCGGGATGTCCTGCGCGCGGGCGATCTGTTCGGCGGTCACCGGCCGGCTCCGCCCGGTGGCCTCCTCGTCCGCTACCGAGGCCAGCTCGGCAGCCGCGCGGAGGGCATAGTCGACCCGGGCGGAGAGACGCATACGGCCAGGTTAGTCCGCTGTGCCGGGAGCTGGCCCGCCGACCCGTGCGGGCGGGTCACCGGGCCGGGCGTTCAGCCGCCCACGCGCCGCAGCAGACCCTCCTGCACGGCGCTGGCGATGTGCCGGCCGTCGGTGGTGAACATCCGGCCCGTGGCCAGGCCACGCGCACCGGACGCGGACGGGCTCCAGCAGTCGTACAGGAACCACTCGTCGGCGCGGAACGACCTGTGGAACCACAGCGCGTGGTCGAGGCTCGCGCCGACCACGCCGCCCGGCCCCCACACCTCGCCGTGCACCGAGAGCACCGAGTCCAGCAGCGTCAGGTCGGAGGCGTACGTGAGCGCGCACGCGTGCAGCAGCGGATCGTCCGGCAGTTTGCCGTCCAGGCGCATCCACACCCGCTGGTGCGGCTCGGCCGGGCGGTCGCCGGGGCGCACCCAGCCGGGCTCGCCGACGTAGCGCACGTCGATCGGGCGCGGGATCATCCCCCAGATGCCCAGGCGCTCCGGGTAGCGGGAGAGCCGGTCGGTCATGGTCGGCACGTCGTCCGGACC
Organism: Micromonospora sp. NPDC049203; assembly: GCF_043197215.1. Classification (NCBI taxonomy): domain Bacteria; kingdom Bacillati; phylum Actinomycetota; class Actinomycetes; order Micromonosporales; family Micromonosporaceae; genus Micromonospora; species Micromonospora sp. NPDC049203. The sequence continues at coordinate 915,668 of NZ_JBICSV010000002.1, forward strand.
AGGCACGTCCGGCGGGAGCGGGGCATGGTGGTCCAGCCCCTCCTCCTGGCGCTGGAACGACGCCGACATGAAGAAGATCGGCTTGTCGTGCTGCAACGCCACCGAACGGCGCACCGAGAAGGAGCGGCCGTCGCGGACGTTCTCCACCTGGTACTCGATCGGCTCGGCCGGGTCGCCGGGGCGCACGAAGTAGCCGTGCAGGGAGTGCACGGCCCGCTCCGCGTCGACGGTGCGGCCGGCCGCCACCAGGGCCTGGCCGGCGACCTGGCCACCGTAGACCCGCTGCGGGCCCACCTGCGGGCTCATCCCCCGGAAGGTCATCTCCCCGGTACGGGCGAGGTCGAGCACCTCCAGTAGCTGGTCGACAGCCGCCTGCCCGGTCGCCACACCACTCACTGTGTCACCTTCGTTCGCGACTGCGGGGCTCGCAAACCCGGCTCACTCCTCGCGCTCACTGGAGGGCTCGTGCCGAGGCCGCGTCGACCAGCGAACCCAGCTGGTGCACGCGCAGGGTGTTGGTGGAGCCGGGCGTGCCGGGCGGGCTGCCCGCCACGATCACCACGTAGTCGCCCGGGTTGGCCCGGTTGAGGCCGAGCAGCGCCTGGTCGACCTGGCGGAACATGTCGTCGGTGTGCTGGACGAACGGCATCAGGAACGTCTCCACGCCCCAGGACAGCGCGAGCTGGTTGCGCACCTCCGGCACCGGCGTGAACGCCAGCAGCGGCAGGTCGCAGTGCAGCCGGGCCAGCCGCTTGACGGTGTCACCGGTCTGCGAGAACGCGACCATGGCCTTGGCGCCGATGGCCCGGGCGATCGACGAGGCGGCGACGGTGAGCGCGCCGCCGTGCGTACGCGGATCGTGCTGCAACCGGGGGACGGCGATGGACCCGGCCTCGGTGGTGGTGACGATCTTGGCCATGGTGCTGACGGTGAGCACCGGGTACTTGCCGACGCTCGTCTCGCCGGAGAGCATCACCGCGTCCGCGCCGTCGAGCACCGCGTTCGCCACGTCGGACGCCTCGGCGCGGGTCGGGCGCGAGTTCTCGATCATCGAGTCGAGCATCTGGGTGGCCACGATGACCGGCTTGGCGTTCTCCCGGCACAGCTGCACGGCGCGCTTCTGCACCAGCGGCACCTGGTCCAGTGGCAGTTCGACGCCGAGGTCGCCGCGGGCGACCATGACCCCGTCGAAGGCGAGCACGATCGCCTCCAGGTGGTCGACCGCCTCCGGCTTCTCGACCTTGGCCAGGACCGGGCGGCGCACGCCCTCCTCGTCCATGATCGAGTGGACGAGCTTGATGTCGTCGGGCGAGCGGACGAAGGAGAGCGCCACCAGGTCGACGCCGAGACCGAGGGCGAAGCGCAGGTCCTGCGCGTCCTTGTCGGACAGGGCCGGGACGCTCACCGCGACGTTCGGCAGCGAGACGCCCTTGTTGTTGGAGACCGGGCCGCCCTCGGTGACCAGGCACCGGATGTCGTTGCCGGTGACGTCGCTGACCTCGACCGCGACCCGGCCGTCGTCGATCAGCAGCCGGTCGCCCGGCTTCACCTCCTGGGGCAGCTTGCGGTAGGTGCAGGAGACCCGCTCCTTGGTGCCCTCCACCTCGTCCCCGGTGATCACCACCGAGTCGCCGGTGCGCCACTCGTGCGGTCCGTCGGCGAACCGGCCCAGGCGGATCTTGGGGCCCTGGAGGTCGGCGAGCACCGCGACCGGCTTGCCGGCCGCCTCGGCCGCCTCGCGGACCAGCCGGTAGACCGACTCGTGGTCGGCGTGACTGCCGTGGCTGAAGTTGAGCCTCGCCACGTTCATGCCCGCTTCGACGAGGCCGCGGATACGCTCCGGGGACGCGGTTGCGGGGCCGAGGGTGCAGACGATCTTCGCGCGGCGTGTCACGCCCATCAGGCTAGTCTCTCCTCCGGGTCGGCCTCCCGGCCGACCCCTTGCGGACTGTGGAACATCTGTCCAACGACGCGCGTCAACCGCTGGGCGGGCGTAGGCGTACCGCACCGGAACGTCGTGTGGCGGGCATCAGCGACCGCGCGGTGAGAAATCGTACCGCTCCCCGTCACCGGCCGGCCGGGGGCACTGTGGCACGGCCGCGCCCGGCCGCTGGGGCCGTGGGCGGGCCGTGGGTACGCGGCGGCCGGCGGGGCCGTCGAAGGTACGCGCGCGGAGTCTCAGCTCTCCGTCTTGACCAGCGGGAACTCCAGCGAGCCGGCCGGGCACAGGAAGGTGAGCACCTCGACGCGGTAGAGCCCGGCCTGCACCGCCGGGTCGGCCTCCATGACGCTGCGGACGTCGTCCACCGAGCCGGTCCGGGCCAGCCCGAAGCCGATCGGCGGGTCGGGTTCCCGGGCCGGGCCGTCCACCGACCCGTCCACGAGCACGAGGCCGCGCCGCTGCAGCGCCCGCATGTGCTGAAGGTGCTCGGCCTGCAACCGCTGCACGGTCTCGTCCGGCAGGGCCCGCCCCGAGGGCCCCGGGTAGAGCACGATGCACTCGTACGTGTCGAGCGCGAAGTCGAGCCGTGGCGTCGCGGCCATGCGCACCTCCTGACCACCGTTCCGCCCAGCCTCCCACGGCGGCCCGGCGTGCCGGGGCAGCTCGGCGCAACTGCCAGTGCTTCACCGCCCCGATTCGGGGAATGTCCAGGGGTCGGGGCGCTGCACCACCCCGCGAGGCACGAACGAGCACAGAACGAGCACAGGAGGAGCACGAATGGCCACCAGCACCCAGCCCGCCAAGGCGTCGGGTACCTACCGGATCGGTGGCGACCTGCCGGTCGACCGCCTCGGCTACGGGGCGATGCAGCTCACCGGTCCGGGGGTGTGGGGTGACCCGAAGGATCCGGCCGAGGCGGTACGGGTGCTGCGCCGCGCGTACGAGATGGGCGTCACGTTCATCGACACCGCCGACTCGTACGGGCCGTTCGTCAGCGAGCTGCTGATCCGCGAGGCGCTGCACCCGTACGCCGACGACCTGGTCATCGCGACGAAGGCCGGGCTGACCCGCTCCGGTCCGGACGACTGGCGGCCGGTGGGCCGCCCGGAGTACCTGCGCCAGCAGTGCGAGCTGAGCCTGCGCCACCTGGGCCTGGACTGCATCCCGCTCTACCAGCTGCACCGCATCGACGCGAAGGTCCCGCTGGCCGACCAGCTCGGCGAGCTGGCGCTGCTGCGGCAGGAGGGCAAGATCCGGCACATCGGGCTGTCCCAGGTCAGTGTCGAGGAGATCGAGGCGGCACAGGCGATCGCGCCGATCGTGTCCGTGCAGAACCTCTACAACCTGGCCGACCGCGGCGCGGAGGACGTGCTGGAGCACTGCGAGCGCCACGACCTGGCGTTCATCCCGTGGTTCCCGATCGCCACCGGCAGCCTGGCCCGGCCCGGCGGCCCGCTCGACGCGATCTCGACCGCGCACGGCGCCACCCCGGCGCAACTCGCGCTGGCCTGGTTGCTGCGCCGGTCGCCGGTGATGCTGCCGATTCCGGGCACGTCGTCGGTGGCGCACCTGGAGGAGAACGTGGCGGCGGCCGAGGTGGTGCTGACCGACGACGAGTTCGAGGCGCTGGCAAAGGCTGCCTGAGCGGGTCACGCACCTCCCCCGACCGGCCCCTTTCGCGGAATGTGATCGAACAACTACCGTCAGAAGGATTCTCGCGAGTGGGGGTCCGCTGTGGAGGAGTTCGACTACGTCATCGTGGGCGCCGGGGCGGCGGGGTGCGTGCTGGCCAACCGGCTCACCGAGGATCCGGGCACCCGGGTGCTGCTGCTGGAGGCGGGCGGCTGGGACCGCAGCCCGTACGTGCGCGTACCGAAGGCGTTCTCCCGGCTGATGGACGACGAGCGCACCGCCTGGCACTACCCGGCCACCACCGGGCCGGGCCGCCGGGAGATCTGGCAGCGCGGGCGGATGGTCGGCGGCTCGACGTCGGTGAACGGCATGATCTGGAGCCGCGGCGCGGCCCGGGACTGGGACGCCCTCGGACCGCTGGGCTGGGGCTGGTCGACCATGCGGCCCGTGTTCCAGCGGTTGGAGGACCACCCCCTCGGGCCCGCGCCGCACCGGGGCACGGGCGGCCCGGTGCGGCTGTCCGTCGCCACCGGCACCGACCCGCTCGCCGAGGAGATGGTGGCCACCGGCGCCGAGCTGGGCTGGCGCCACGCCGACGACCTGGACGCCCACGACGACGAGCGGATCGGCTACCCCACCGCCACCATCCACGGCGGACGCCGGGTCAGCGCCGCCGACGCGTTCCTGCACCCGGTCCGGCGCCGGCCCAACCTGACCGTCGAGGTCGGTGCCGTCGCCCTGCGGGTGCTGGTCGAGGGCGGCCGGGCCACAGGCGTACGGGTGGCGCACGGCGGCCGGGAGGCCGAGCACCGGGCGGCGGGTGAGGTGATCCTCGCCGCGGGCGCCCTGGCCACCCCGCACCTGTTGCAGGTCTCCGGCATCGGCCCGGCGGACACGCTGCGCGCCGCCGGGGTGCCGGTGCTGCTCGACCGGCCCCGGGTCGGCGCGGGGCTGCGCGAGCACCGGTCGATGGTGCTTCAATACCGCCTCGCCGAGCCCGGCGGCCACAACATGACCATCGGCAGCCCGCTCGGGCAGGCCCGGGCGACGCTGCGCTGGCTGCTCACCCGGGGCGGGCCGCTCGCCCTGCCGGTGCTGGACGTGGCCGCCCACCTCAAGTCCCGCCCGGATCTGGACCGCCCGGACGCGCACCTGCTGATGGCGCCGTTCTCAGCCGCCCCGCCGCGGCCCGGCAGGGCGCTGGAACTCGAACGGGAGCCGGGCGTGATGTGCCTGGGCACTGTCACCCGGCCGGACAGCGAGGGCAGCCTGACGATCACCGACGCGGACCCGCGTACGCCGCCGGGCATCGTGGCGAACTACCTCGCCACCGAGCACGACCAGCGGGTGGCGGTGGACCTGTTCCGCCGGATGCGGGAGTTCTTCCGCACCGGGCCGATCGCGCGGCGGATCCAGGCCGAGACGGTGCCCGGAGCGGCGACCACCACCGACGCGGAGATCGTCGAGGCGGCCGTGGCGCGCGGCTACTGCGGTTACCACGCGATCGGCACCTGCGCGATGGGCGCCGGCGACGACCACGTGGTCGACCCGGAGTTGCGGGTACGCGGCGTGGACGGGCTGCGGGTGGTCGACGCGTCGGTGCTGCCGGTGATGGTGGCCGGCTGGACCAGCGCCCCGGTGACCGCGCTGGCCTGGCGGGCCGCCGACCTGATCACGGGACGGGACGCGGGCTGAGCGACCGGCCCGGGCCGGGTTGCGCCCGCGCCGACGCCCGGCGGGACATGCCGGGCCCGCGCGCGAACGGCGGGACGTGCCGGACCCGCGCGAACGGCGGGCCCGGCACGTGGCTCAGACCGCGAAGCAGTTCGGCTGGACCGGGGCACCGGCGAGCACCTGGCGCACCGCCGTGTAGGTGGTGCCGTCCAGCACCAGCCCGAGGTGGCCGACGACCCGCAGCGGGCACCACGCCTGCACCAGGATGTTCGTCGCGCCGTCGGCGAGCACGGCGTTGTCGACCGGCCGGACCAGTTCGTCCTGCCACGTGCGCACCGTTGCCCAGCGCACCGGGCCGGGGGTGTCGTCCCCGGCGTTGAGGTCGGCGAGGAAGCTCGACCCGATGGTCATCTGCTGGCAGGCGATCACCCCGGCGCAGCTGCCCAGCCCGAGGACGGCGACCAGGTTGGCGACGTAGGTGCCGTACTGCGGGCTGCCCAGGCTGACGTACTGGTCGACGGTGGCCGCGCCGCCGAGGTACTTGACGTACCAGCGGCTGACCAGGCCACCCTCGGAGTGGCCGACCAGGTCGACACGGGCCGCGCCGGTGCTGGCGCGCACCCGGTCCACGTAGGACGACAACGTCCGGGCGGACTCGCGGATGTCGCCGAGACCGAGGTTCGGCAACTGGAAGATCGAGACCCGGTAGCCGTCGGCGCGCAGCCGGGCGGCGATCGGCTCGTACGCGATGGAGATTCCACTCAGGCCGCCGACCACGATCACCGGGTCGGCGGCAGCGGCGGCGGCCCGTTGCGCGGCGGTGGCGACGGTGGCCGCGTTCGACGGGGCGGCGGGTTCGGCGGTGGCGGCCTGGGCGGCGGCCGGGACGAGCAGGACGGTGGCGGCGGTGGTGGCGGCCAGGATCGTTCGGAGCAGCATGGGCTGCACCTCCGGGGGGAGGCACCCGGGCGTACCCGGGGGGACGGGTGGGATCCGATCGATCGTGGACACGATGATGCGTGTCCGATTTACGCACGTCAATGAAAAGTTACGCGTCGGTAACCCTTGTCGCGCCCTGCGCGCAAACCGGCATGCCGGGCCGGGCTCAGTTGCCCAGCGCCTGGACCTTCGCGATTGTCTCCTGCACGTGCTGCCGGGCCGGCTCCCCGCCCTGCGCGGCCTGCGCCAGCGCCTGCCGGTAGGAGTCGATGGCGCCGATAAGCGGCCCCGCCGTGGCCCCCTCCAGCGCGCCCGCCACCAGCGCCCGCGCCTCGGCCGCGTCCTGCGCGGCGGCGGCGGTGCGCGCCTTGGCCTCGTCCAGCTTCTGTGCCGCCGCCGCCAGCCTGGCGATGATCTCCGCCGCGCTCACACGCCCTCCCCCAGCTCACCGACCCCGCGAGCCTACCGCCCCGCCCCACCCCACCGCCTTCGCGATCTTGCACTTTCCGCCCGCCCGAAAGCCACAATTGCCGCGCCCCCGGGGCCGAAACTCCATGATCGACGGAGCGGGTAGAAGGTCAGCGGAGGAGGCGGAAGAGGAGGAGATAGAGGCAGAAGAAGGACGGGGAGACCAGGGCGCAGATCACGAAACCGAGCGGCACGTACCGCCCGGGCGGCGCGTCGCCCTCCACCGCCGGGCGGCCCCAGCGGGCGAGTACCACCTGACCGGCCACGAAGGACATCAACGGGACGCCCGCGCAGGACAGCGCCGCCACCAGGTCCAGCCCGGCCACCGGCAGCGACGAACCGATGATCGCGATCAGCATCAGCAGCGAGCCGACGAGCGCGCAGCCCGCGTACACCACCACCGCCCGAGCCGGCGCGGACCAGGTGGGCAGCAGCACCGGCGTGCGGGCCAGCGCGTCGGCCTGCCGGCCGTACCCGTCGGCCTCCTCGGCGAGCCGGCCCGCCGCCGCCAGCTCCGCCGCCGGGTCACCCGCTCGCGGCGCGGGCACACCACCCGAGGGGTACGCCCCGACCTCCGGCCGCCCCGGGGCGTCGGCTGCGCCGCCGGTCACCCCGTCCCCCGGAACGGGCGCGGGATCCGGCGCTCCCCCGGCGGCCACCGCCGCCGGCACCGGCGCCTCGGCCGGGACCGAGGTCATCGGCACGCCGATCGCCTGCCCGAGCCGGTCCAGGTGCTGCCCCTGGGCGGAGAGCCGCTGCCCGAGCGAGTCGACAGCGGCCTGGAGGCCACGGCGGCGCTCCGCCTCGGCGGCGATCTCCCGCTCCCCGCCCCGCTGCCGGGTGGACAGCTCCCGCAGCAGCGCCGCGTACTCGTCGAATCCGCTCATGTGATGTCTTTCGTTCGCGACTGCGGGGCTCGCAAACCCGGCTCACTCCTCGCGCTCACAAGGCCGTCTTCCGTTCGCGACTGCGGGGCTCGCAAACCCGGCTCACTCCTCGCGCTCACGGGGTGACCTCTCCCCCGGCGGCGAACGGCACGATCAGCGCGGTGCGGTGCTCGTGCCGGTCGACGAGCAGGGCGCGGCCCTCGCGCGGGACGTACGCCAGGTCGTGCGCGCCGAGGTGCAGGCCCAGGTCGGCGGCGGGCACGTTCAGCGCGACAAGGCCGGTCACGTCGTCACGGTGCCCGCTGCCGCCCAGGTCGTCGGCGAGCCGGCGCAGCCCGCGCCACCAGCCGAGCACGTGCACACCGCGCGCGGGCCCCTGGCGCAGCACGGCGCGCAGGTCGTCGTACCCGGATCGGAACGTGGCCGGGTCGGAGGCGGCGAGCGTCGTGGCGGCGGCGTCCATCCCGAACACCACCAGGTAGGTGCGCCCGGCCGCCGGGGCGTCGCCGGAGGCGGCCTCGGCGAGCTGGGCGCGCAGCGCGGCGGCGTCGAGGCGCCGGACCGGGTGCCCGGCGGCGGCGAGCGTCATGGCCAGGTCGTCGGCGGCTTCGGTGGTGCCCGGCGCCAGCGGCGCGAACAGGAACCGGGCGGTGCCGGGGGCGTGCTGGCGGGCCAGGGACAGGGCGGCCGAGCGGAGCACGTCGGCGCCGGCCGCGGCGGTGCCGACCACCGCCAGGTGCCGGCCCGGACTGGCGTCGAGCGCGAACCCCGCCGGGCTGCCGGCCACGTCGACCACGCGGCCGACGAGCGCGTACGGCGGGTCGGCGCCGGGCGTCAGCGCCGCCCAGGCGGGGTCGTCGGTGAGCCGGGGCGTCTCGTGCCCCCGGAAGACGGCCGGCGGGCGCGAACCGGCCGGGCGGGCGGCGTGCAGCTCGTGGCGCAGCGCCGCCAGGTCGGCCGAGGCGGCGTGCGCGTCCGGGAACCGCACCTCGACGTCCGCGCCGGGCGCGCCCGCGCCGGTGTTCACCACCGCGACGCCGACGGTGAGCCCGCGCGCGGCGTCGTTGCGCGGGTCCAGCACGGCGTCGCCGCCTGGTAGCGCGATCCGCAGCGGGAACTGCCCGAAGATCGCCTCGGCCCGGCCGTAGAGCGCCTCGACGCCGGTGGTGCTCTGGCTCGCCAGGACCAGGTGCAGGCCGTACGAGCGGCCCTTGCGGGCCAGCTCCTCGATCAGGTCGACCGCCTGCCGGGCCAGCGCGTCGTTGCCGGCGAACAGCACGTGGAACTCGTCGACCACCGTGACGATCCGGGGCGGCCGGGCGTTGGGCGGCACGTCGGCGAGCCGGCTGACGCCGTGCCGCTTGAGCAGGTCGGCGCGGCGGCCCAGTTCGGCGCGCAGCTCGCGCAGCACCGCCACGCCGTACTCGCGGTCCGACTCGATGCCCACCGCGTCGGCGTGCGGCAGCCAGGACGGGTCGCGGTCGGTGGGCACGAACTCGGTGAAGCTGACGCCCTCCTTGAAGTCGAGCAGCATCAGCCGCAGCTCGGCCGGGGAGTAGCGGGCGGCCAGCCCGTAGAGCACGTCGAGCAGCAGGACCGTCTTGCCGGCGCCGGTGCGCCCGCCGACAAGCCAGTGCGGGGTGGCGTCGTCGAACGCCACAGTCAGCGGCCGGCGGCCGGCCCGGCCGAGCACGGTACGCAGCCCGGAGGCGGCGGACCCGGCCCAGCGCTGCGCGGGCAGCAGGTCGGCGAACGTGACGCCGTCCTGGCCGGCGGCCTCGGCGTACCGGCGGGCCAGCGCGGTCACAGTGGCGTGCGACGGGTCGCCGTCGAGCACCACCGGTGCGGCCAGCCCGCTGCCGTCGGCGCTGAACGGGCGGCCGGGCGGGTCTCCGACGAGGGTGTAGCGCTCGGTGACGCGAAGCTGGGTGGTGGCGCCGAGCGGCGGCGCGGCGGTCGGCCCGGCCGGCGGGTGGCCGGCGAGCAGCACGCAGACGGCGGCGGCCGGTCCGGCGTGGGTGAGCGCCGCCAGCCGGGCCAGCTCCCGGGGCGGCGGCGCGGACGCGGCGACCACCACGAGCAGTTCGCGGTCCTCCGGCGCGGATCGCTGGGCGGTACGCGCGTGCCGCTCGGCCAGGTCGAGCAGGGCTGTCGTCTCCGCCTCGGTGGTGGCCGCCGCGGCGAGCACCCCGGCGTCCTGCAGCGGGCGCAGCGGCAGGAACGCCGCGCCGAAGGCGGCCTGGTCGATGCCGGCCACCCGGATCGCGCCGGCCGGGGCGGCGGTCAGCAGCCGTACCACCACCGCACGCAGCAGCTCGCCGACGCGCGGGTCACGGGCGTCCACGTCGACCGCCAGGTGCGCGCCCGCCCCCACCGGCACGAGCACTGGGAACGTGCCGTCGACTGTGGTCGCCGCGCCGAGGCGTACCGGAACGGGGTGGGTCGCGACGCGGGCGGTGCCAGGCACCGCGGCGGCCAGCTCACCGCCGAGGCGGGCCAGCCGCGCGACCAGCTCGGGGCTCCCCACGGGCGCCGGGCCGGCGGCGCCGAGCAGCCGCCGGGCCGCCTCCCAGTGCCGCACCGCCCGTCGATGCCGATCGACCGCCTGCCGGTACGCCGCCGCGAGTCTGCCCACCGTCCGCCCTCCGACGTTTGCGATCGAGGGAACCCTAACGGACGCGCGCCACGGCGGCACGTGGCGCTCCGCACCGGGGATTCGTCCACTGTTCACCCGGCGGCGGACGGCCGCGCCGCCCGCCGTTCCCCCGGCCCGGCTTGCCTTCCCTCAGGCATCCGTGCGCACAGGAAGGCGACGACGTGACCTCCTCACCTCTCCCCCGGCGGTCCCTGCTGCGCGGCGGCGTGGCCGGCGGACTCGGCATCGTGGTGGCCGGCAGTCTGGAGGCGATCGCCGGACCGGCGGCGGCCCGGCCCGCGTGCCGCCCCGCCGTCGGCTACGGCGACCTGGTGCCGGACCCGGCCGGCCTGCTGGCGCTGCCGCCCGGGTTCTCGTACACGGTCGTCGCGCGGGCGGGTGCGACGCTGCTGGAGTCCGGGCAGCCCACGCCGAGCGACGCGGACGGCACCGGCTGCTTCCGCGGCCCGCACGGCTCGGTGCTGGTGAACAACCACGAGATCGGCGGCGACGAGCCGTACCCGGTGCCGGCGCTGCCCGGTCTCACCTACGACCCGGGCGCCCGCGGCGGCACCACCACCATCGAGGTGGACCGGCACGGGCGGCGGCTGCGCGAGTACGTGAGCGTCGCCGGCACGCACAACAACTGCGCCGGTGGCATCACCCCGTGGGGCACGTGGCTGACCTGCGAGGAGACCGAGCAGCGGGCCGGTGGGCGATACCTCAAGGACCACGGGTACGTCTTCGAGGTCGACCCGCACGACCGGTCCGCCAACACCGACCCGGTGCCGCTGACGTTCCTCGGGCGGTACTCCCACGAGGCGGTCGCCGTCGACCCGTACACCCACTCGATCTACCTGACCGAGGACGCGAGCGGGCCGAACGGCCTGTACTTCCGGTGGACGCCGCCGCCCGGTTTCCGGGCCGGCAAGGGCGCGCTGCGGGCGCTGGCCCAGCGGCCCGACGGCGGCACCGCCGGCAGCCTCGCCGCGATGCGCTGCCTGCGCGGCGACACGCACGTGGCCGACCTGTCCGAGGCCACCACCCCGGGCACCCGCTACCGCGTCGAGTGGGTGGAGGTGCCCGACCGGGACGCCCGCACCGTGTCGGTACGCAAGCAGTTCACCGACGCCGAGGTGACCCGCAGCCGCAAGCTGGAGGGTGCCTGGTGGGGCGACGGCGGCGCGTACTTCGTGGCGAGCTACGCGCGGCACGACGACGGCAGCGCCAACGAGCACGACGGGCAGGTGTGGTTCTACGACCCGCGCCGGCAGACCGTCACGCTGAAGACCATCTTCGGGGTGAACACCGACCCGGAGGCCGACCACGGCAACTACGACGGGCCGGACAACATCACCGTCTCGCCGTACGGCGGGGTGATCCTGGCCGAGGACGGCGAGGGCGTGTCGCACCTGGTCGGCGTCACCGAGCAGGGCAAGGCGTACCCGCTGGCGCGCAACGAACTGAACGACAGCGAGTTCACCGGGCCGACGTTCAGCGCGGACGGGAGGACGCTGTTCGCCAACATCCAGTCGCCGGGGTACGTGTTCGCGATCATCGGACCGTGGGGGCGGCCGGGTAACGCGCACCGCTGAGACGGCGGCGGCCGGCGGTTCCCGGGCGAACCGCCGGCCGAGGAGTGCCGGTATGCGAAAGGCGTCCCATTCGACACAGCTCTGCGGGTCGCCTGGCCGTGCGGATCGTCGGTAGGCTCTGAGCAGGGCCGATGAAGGAGGTGTCCCCCGATGGCCAACGCACACGACGTCGCTGCGGCAGTGCTCGCCGAGGTTGGTCGCGTCACGGCGATGAAGCTGGAGAAGCTCGTCTACTACTGCCAGGGGTGGCACCTGGCCCGCACCGGAGCACCGCTGTTCGCCGAGCCGATCGAGGCCTGGCGGGAAGGCCCTGTCGTCCCCCTGCTCTACCGGCAGCACCGCCAGCAGCTCTACGTGTCGGACTGGCCGCTCGGGGATGCCTCCCGGCTCACCGAATCCCAGCTCGACTGTGTCCGCTGGGTCACCCGCGAGTACGGAAAATTCTCGGCGGCTGAGTTGTCGACCATGACGCACAACGAGTTGCCCTGGCGAGCCGCTCGGGGGGCGCTGCCCGAGTCCGCCAGTTCCTCCGAACATCTCGACGTCGACCTGATGCGTACCTACTACGCGAGGCAGATGGCGAGCACGGAGACAGCGGTCGCCCTGGCCACTGCGAACGCCGCGATCGAGGGCGAGGAGTTCGACGAGGACTGGCAGGAGCGCCTTCGCGATGTGGCCTCAGGTCTGGTGAGCGCCGAGGACCTGATCGCCGAAGAGATCGCCCGCCTGCGCGGATGACCGATCCGTACTGCTGGCCGGGTACGGATTGCCTGGCCAACAAGTTGGGCCTGAGGGATGCCGCCGCCCTACGCGACGCCGAGTTCCGCCTCGTCTCGATCCGGGACGTGCAGGCCGCTCGTACCATCATCCCTGGCAACTACGGTTTGGGTCACCTCCAGGCGTTCCACCGCCATCTCTTCGGTGACCTGTATAAGTGGGCGGGCCAGACCCGTACGGTCGACATCAGCAAGCCCGGGGCCCGTTTCTGCCACTGGCGGTTCATCGACGACCAGGTGAGTACCGTCCTCACCGGACTGTCCGAGGACGGTTTCCTGCTCGGGTTGAGGCGCGAGGCGTTCGTCGAGTCGCTCGCCCACTACTACGGGGAGCTGAACGTCTGCCATCCGTTCCGGGAGGGCAACGGACGGACCCTGCGCGCCTTCCTGCGCCAGCTCGGCGCCGCGGCCGGCTACCTGCTCGACTGGTCGGAACTCGACGCGGCGGACAACATCGCCGCTTGCGTCCAGCACCTGAACACCGGCGAGACGCACCTCCTGACGGCAGCGCTCGATCCGGTCGTCCGGCGGATCAGCTGACGGCCCCGGTACCCGAACCATCCCGCTAATCAATGAGACGTCGAGCGCTCCGCGACGAACACACCGACGCCGCCCACCCCTTCCAGTAAGCCTTCAATCTTCAGGGCGTTGATCGCTTGGCGCACCACAATGGCCGATACGCCGTGCTGATGACACAGCTCGGAGGTCGACGGCAACTTGTCGCCCGGCGCGAGCGCACCGGACTGAATATCGGCGCGGATGCCATCGGCGATCTGCGCCCACTTCGCTTTGGCGGGCATGGACAACTCCCAGGTCTGCCCGGCCATTCGATCACGTGAAACTTTATATAGCAAGCAATGTTCGGTCCGACCCTTGCATGATCGATACCTGTTATATAAGGTCATGCACGGCTGGCTCCCAGGTCTGCAAACCCGGAGCTGGTCTGTTCCCACCGCGCAGAGCGCTCGGCCGACCATCCCGGACGGCCGAGCGTGCGCACTCGTCACCCGCACGTCGCACCGACGGGAGACCCGATGGGCGAGCGCACCGACGCCGCAGCCGCCGATGAGCCTTCGCCTCGATGCGGGACATCGAGGACGTCACCGAGCGCTCGTCCGATCACGGCAGGAGATCTCCTCCGCCTCGACCGCACAGCGAGCGTGCAGTTCTGTCGCCCGATCACCGTTCGCGTGATCCGGGAGATCGGAGATCGCCACACGTACGACGGCTGGACGTGGATCGAGGCGTACCAGCTGAACACCAAGGGCGACGCGGTCGCCAAGCGGGAGCTGTTCGTGCAGCCGGCCGGGCTGCGCTGGCTGGACAGCGGGGCAAGTGAAGGCGCGGTCGTCGGCCGCCGTGTTCGGACGGCCACGCGGACACGGGTGCCGGCGTGAGCACCGGCACCCGTCCACATCTACCGATGCGACCGCTCTGGATCTGCAGGCGCTGCGCTCACCCGTGGCCGTGCGCGGAAGCCCGGCTGGCGCTGCTCGCCGAGTACGCGAGTGACCGGCTTGCCCTGTCGGTCTATCTGTGCGGGCAACTGTACGACGCAGCTCAGGAGCTGCATCGCCTCAACCCGCACGAGGCCCCAAGCCCGCAGGCGCTGTTCGCCCGCTTCGTCGGCTGGGCTCCGTTGCGCTCGCCGCCGCTCTCCTGAGGACGGATGCGCTACGCCTCCACGGCTCGATCCTTCGACCTCGACCCGAGCGCTTCGACGATGGCGGCGAACTCCGCAAGAGCTGCTTGCAGGTCGTCGACGATCTCCTGGGCGATCACCTCGGGGGGCAGCAGCGAGTCGGCATCCTCCAGCGAGGCGTCCTTGAGCCAGGTGATGTCGAGGTTGACCTTGTCCCGGGCGATCAACTCGTCGTACGAGAACGCGCGGAAGCGCTCGGTCTCTACCCGCTCGGCGCGGTCCTTGCCGGGCAGGTAGCAGTCGACGAAGTCTTGAAGGTGTTCGCGCCGCAGCGGGTTCTGCTTCAGCGTGAAGTGCTGGTTGGTGCGGAAGTCGTACACCCAGAGCTTTTGGGTCCACGGCTGTTCACGGGCACGCTTGCGCTCGAAGAAGAGCACGTTGGCCTTCACACCGCCCGCGTAGAAGATGCCCGTGGGCAGGCGCAGCAGGGTGTGCAGGTCGTACTGCTTGAGCAGCCGGCGGCGGATCGTCTCCCCCGCGCCGCCCTCGAAGAGCACGTTGTCGGGCAGGACGACGGCTGCCCGACCGTCGATCTCCAGCAGCGAGGCAATGTGCTGGACGAAGTTGAGCTGCTTGTTGGCGGTGGTGGCCCAGAAGTCGCCCCGCTCGATCTCGCGTTCTTCGCGGCTGGACCGGCCGTCCTCACCGACGACCCGAATCGAGGAGCTGCGACCGAACGGCGGGTTGGCCAGCACCAGGCTCACCCGCCTGGCAGGTTCCTTGCCGAGTGCGTCCCCGACAGTGATGAGCGACGGCCCGTTCGGCGTGCCGATGCCGTGCAGCAGCATGTTCATGGCGGCCAGGCGGGCCGTGCCGTCGACCAGCTCGGTGCCGGTGATCGCGCCATTGGCGAGCCGCCGCCGCTGGTCGGGGGTCAGTGCGCCGCCGTAGTGCCGCTGAATGTGCTCGTAGGCGGCGAGCAGGAAGCCGCCGGTGCCGCAGGCCGGGTCGGTGATTGTGTCGTCCGGCGTGGGCAACATGCAGTCGACCATCGCGGCGGTCAGTGCGCGGGGCGTGAAGTACTGGCCCGCGCCGGACTTCGCGTCCTCGGCGCCCTTGGCCAGCAACTCCTCGTAGGCGTCGCCCTTGACGTCGACGCCGGTGCCCGACCAGGACTCCTTGCCGATCAGGTCCACGATCAGCCGCTTGAGCTTCGCCGGGTCCTGAATCTTGTTCTGCGCCTTGCGGAAGATGGTGCCGAGGGTGCCGCCCTCCTTGCCCAGCCCGGTCAGGATGTGCCGGTACTGCACCTCCAGCGCGTCGCCCTCGGCATCGAGGAGGGTCTGCCAGCTCAACTCGTCGGGCACGATCTTCTCGGGCCGCATGGGCCGACGTGCCCGCTCGTCGGCCATCTTGAGGAACAGCAGGTAGGTCAACTGCTCCACGTAGTCGATGGTCGAGACGCCGTCGTCGCGCAGCACGTCGCAGTAGTTCCACAGCTTCCGCACCAGACGGCGCGAATCCACAGTGCTCACAGCGGCAGCGCCTCCTGCTGATAGTTGTCGCCGGTCACCCTGGTCGGCGGTGCCGCCAGCTCTTTGCGGGTACGCGCGGCGCGTGCTTTCTGCTTCGGCGCGGCGGTTGCCCGTTCGGCCCGAATCCGGCCAAGCAACTCTGTCGCCGGCTCGTCGTCTGGATCCTGCGGCACGAGCCGCCCAGCGAAGGCCTGCGCCATCAGTGAGTCGCGCAGGGCTCGCGAGCGCTTCTTGGCGACTCGAAGCGATACCGCAAGGCGCTCGATAGCCAAGAGTTGACCTGCGGCATCTTCCACCAGCGCCGCCTGCCTCTCCGGCGGAGGCACAACGACAGGAAGCTGACGCAACGTCGAGATATTCACTCCCTTCACGGCCACGCCACGCGCGTGCCGCTTGAAGTAATTCTGCGAGAATGCACTCTGTAGATAATTGTGCAAGTACCCCGCATCAACCCCGTCGAGTGGCGCAATCCTTGCCACGTCCCGGCTAATATTCGCGGAGGGAATTTCCGCCGGGACAATAGCTGAGCGTTCATAGGAACCGCGCACTGCCATGACAATGTCGCCGGGCTTAATTCTTGCACCCGAAAACGCTTCGTCCAACTCCCTGCTGGTGAGGTGCAAAGACTTTCCACTCAGCGATCCCCCCGCGAGATCCTTCACCTCGACGTAGGGAACCACTCCGAGCGATCTCACTCGGGGCTTAAGAATGCCATAACGGATAACCCTAACAGGGTCAGTGACTGCCTCCAGGCTCAATATTGACCAACCTGGTGGACATGGAGGCGAAAGCGAAAGGTCAGGCAGAACTGGGTCTCTATAATCGCCGGAGGGATTGGCCTGCAACCAGACCTCTCGTCGACGTCGCCGAAGTTGCTCGGCGAACAGTTCCCCGCTGAGCGCATCCCCGAAGCCTGATCCCTGCACCGCGAAGGTGTGCACCGACCGCACGAATTGGGTTTGGCGAGCCATTGCTTGTGTTAGCGCCTGCTCGGCACAAGCAAGCCGAAGCAGGTGACCTTCAAGGACGGCGACAATGCGGCGCTGCTCCAACAGAGGCGGAACTGGTAGCAAGTAATTTTCTAGATACCGCCTAGGGACTCTTCGCAACCCGACCGCACCGGTCATGGAATTCTGTGCGGTTTTGCGAAACGACGGCCACAGGAGGTAGTACGCAAGGAAGTGGGGGTCAATCCCACCCTCCGAGCGAAGAGCGAAAAGTTCCGTGCTTCCAAGGGCTCGACCGGACTCAAGGTGCTGAGCCACAGCAACCTTGCCGTTCTCCATGCAGGGGGTTACCTTAGCGAACAGCACATCGCCATCTTGAAATGGCGTCAACGAGCGCTTCTTGGCCTCGCCATATGCCACTACCTGAGACACGTCCATGCGGCCCGTCTCCGCCTCGACAGCAGCCATCGGCACCAACGAGATGAGATCATCATCGCCTGGCTGTTGGTCGAATTTGCGCGGATTGATCGCTACCAAATCGCCGAGTCTTGCAGCGGTCCAGCCGACTGGCAGGTCGGTCATGCTGACAGCTCCTCGTTCAGCTCCGTCAGCAGTGGTTCGGCGCGCTCACCGAATGCGCCCGCGTACCCGTCGATGCCGCCTCGCTCCGTGAACGGCGCGCCCTCCAGGTCGTCTGGGCTGATCTCCACGCTGACCACTATCACGTCCTTGATCCTCTCCAGCCACCACGCCTGATCGGCAGTGAACGTAGCGCCCGCCTGCTCCTGTCGCAGCAGCCACCCACGGAAGCGTTCCTCGACCAGGCTGCGGTACGGGCGCAGCTCCTGGTCCAGCCCCAACTCATACCGCACGAGGCTGACAAGGTCGGTGATGCCCCGGTTGCCGGGGGCCTCGGCGGTACGCCCGAGCAGCACGTACGACTTCCACAGCGACTCGGGCGTCCACGCCTGCGGCGGCCGGGCGATCCGCGCGGCCAGCTCCTTGAGCTGCTCGTAGCCCACCCGGCCCCGGCCCTCGTAGAAGACCTGCAACGCGGTGATCTCGTCGCGGTGCTCCTCCAGGTAGTCGTGCCAGCTCTTCACGGTGACCTGGGCGCGTTCCTCGGCCGGCACGCCCTGTGCCGAGATGAGGCGGTCGGTGTTCACCTCGTCGATGGTGATGTCGTGTGCCCGGCGGATCTCCAGGATGCGTTCCCGCAGCGGCGGGTTCGCGGCGAGCGGGCGCAGCGCGCCGGCCAGCAGGTCCCGCACCGCAGCCGGGCCGGCCTGGGTGGCCGGGTTGAGCTGTTCCGGGGCCACCGCGTCGGTGAGGCCGCGCACGATGTCCTTGAGCGGCTGACCGGCGAGGTCGGCCAGTTCGGCGCGTTCGTCGTCGGTGAGCTGGTGGTTGAGCCGGGACAGCCGCGAGGCGAGCGTGGCCACCTCGTCGGCGTCGGCGGTCAGCGTGCCGGCCTTGCGGAGCAGGTCGCGCAGCGAGATCTGCCGTTCGGTGTGGCGTTGCAGCGGGACCGCCTCGTCCAGGTCGGCCTCGGTGACGCCGACCGCGTCGACGATGACGAACCGGTCCTTGACCTCGGCGTCCGGCGTGACGGCCTGGAAGTCGGCGGCATCGATGGTCCGGGCGCCGCGCCCCTTCATCTGCTCGAAGTAGGTGGAGCTGCGCACCGGGCGCAGGAAGAAGACGCACTCCAGGGGCCGGACGTCGGTGCCGGTGGCGATCATGTCCACGGTCACCGCGATCCGCAGCTCCGGGCTGTTGCGGAACGCCTGGATCAGCGTGTCCGGGTTGTCGCCCTCGCGGCGCGAGGCGTACGTGATCTTCTTGACGAAGTCGTTGCCCCGGCCGAACACGAGCCGGACCATCTGCACGATCTCCTCGGCGTGGTTGTCGTCCCGCGCGAAGATCAGCGTCTTCGGCACCGTCGAGCGACCCGGGAAGATCTCCTCGAAGAGCTTGTCTCGGAACGTCTCCAGCACCAGCTTGAGCTGGCCCTTCGAGATCACCGACCGGCCGACCTGGCTGCCGCCGTACGTGAAGTCGTCCTCCAGCTCCTGGTAGCGCTCGGCGCGGGTCCGCCGGTCCCGCAGCGGCACGACGGTGCCGGCCTCGATGTCCGCACCGCTCTCGGTGATCTCCGTCTTGATCCGGTAGACGTCGAAGTCGACATTGACCCCGTCGGCGACGGCCTGCTCGTATGTGTACTCGGACACCAGGTTCTG
Organism: Micromonospora sp. NPDC049203; assembly: GCF_043197215.1. Lineage (NCBI taxonomy): Bacteria > Bacillati > Actinomycetota > Actinomycetes > Micromonosporales > Micromonosporaceae > Micromonospora > Micromonospora sp. NPDC049203. The sequence continues at coordinate 934,580 of NZ_JBICSV010000002.1, forward strand.
CTGGAAGAAGCCGAGTGTCTGCTTGACCGGCGTGGCGGTCAGCCCGACCACGAACGCGTCGAAGTATTCGATGACCGCCCGCCACTTGCCGTAGATCGAGCGGTGGCACTCGTCCACCACGATCAGGTCGAACGTCTCCGGCGGGAGCTGCGGGTTGTAGGCCACCTCGGCCGGCTCGTCCAGGTCGTAGCTGTCGTAGTCGCGGTCGTCCAGGTCGACATCGGGCAGCTCGACGCCACGCAGCGCGCCGTAGAGGCGCTGGATGGTGGAGATGACCACGGCGGACGAGTCGAGCATGCCGGTGCCGGAGAGCCGGTCGACGTTGTAGAGGTCGGTGAACTTACGCCCGTCGTCGGGAGCCTGATAACCGGCGTACTCCCGCAGCGTCTGCTTGCCGAGGTTGTTGCGGTCGACCAGGAAGAGGATCCGGGCGGCGCGGGCGTGCTTGAGGAGCCGGTAGCTGGCGGTCACCGCGGTGAAGGTCTTGCCCGCACCGGTCGCCATCTGGATCAGCGACCGCGGGCGGTCCTCGGCAAGCGATCGCTCCAGTCCTGCGACGGCGTCGACCTGGGCCGGTCGCAGACCGAGCCGGTCCAGCGCCGGCATCCGCCGCAACCGGGCCCGCAGCGTCGGCGCGGCTCGGTGGTCGTCGGCCTCCCGCATCCACCGGGCGAGGGTCGTCGGCTGGTGGAAGGCGAAGACCTCCCGGGTACGCGGAAACGGGTCCAGCCGGTTGACGAAGGCGGTCTCCGTGCCGGTGGCGACGTACCCGAACGGCAACGGCTCGTCCCGCCGCCAGGCGCTGAGCTTCTGCGCCGGGGTCAGCCCGTTCAGGTAGCGGTCGAGCTGCGCCTCCACTCCGCGCGGGGCGGTACCCTCCCGCTTCGCCTCGATCACCCCGACCAGCCGCTGGTCGACGTAGAGCAGGTAGTCGGCTCGCCCGCTGGCGAGCGTCACCTCGCGGACGGCGACGCCGGTGGCCGCGAACAGGTTGATCTGGTTCTCGTCCTGCACCACCCAACCGGCGGCCCGCAACTGCCTGTCGATCTCGGCCCGGGTCTGCACCTCGTTTAGTGGTTCGCGGGAGGCGCGGCGGGCACGGGCGATGAACTCCTCCCGCCGGGCGGCGGAGACCCGTTCCGGCTTCCGCTGCTCGGCGGCCCGCTGCGCCTCGTGCGCCGCCGGCTCCAGGCTCGCCACCAGGGCGGCGGCCTCGCCCTGGCGGGCGCTCGCCGCGCGCACCGCCTGTTCCGCCGCCGCCTGCGCGTCGGCCTGGGCCTGCACCAGGGACAGCTTGCCGTCGAGCAACAGCTTGGTCTGCGCCAGCTCGTTCTTGTAGCGCTCAAGCTCGGCCGCGAGCGCGTCGGCGACGCTCTGGGGCACCTGTTGGGGAGGCGGCGTGGGCGGGACGAAGCCGATCGGCGAGCGGTCGCCGGTCAGCGCGCGGTGGAACCAGACGCCCAACTCGAAGCAGGTCCGCAGCAGCTCCAGCGCCGCGCGCACCTCACCCAGATGATCGTGTACGGCGCGGTTGCCCTGGTCACGCAGCCGGTCGAACGCGCGGTAGATCTCCGGGACGAGAGTGCCGTTGGCCTGGAGCGCCTGCACCCGGTGGAAGAACTTCTCCGACTGCGGCCGTGCGTCGGTGCGGCGCACCAGGTCCTTCGCCAGCTCGTCGCCGAAGGCGCGGAGCTTGAACATCGCCGCCTGCGCGTCGGCATACACGAGCAGTTCGGCGCCGGCGCCGTACCAGACCAGGAGCGGATGATCCTTGAGGAATCCGAAGTTGGCGGACTGCTCCGCCAGCCGTCGTACCTGTCGCTGATCCACAGCTCTCCACGCGCGTCGCCGGGGAATGAACACGTCAGGATAGGAACGATCGATGCTTCACGCAGCACAGTCGAGCGCCGGAATCAGGTATCCGACAGAATCCGCTGAACCCTTCGTTCCCGTGGATCTTGGTACGGGGACGCCCCTTGCGGGGCGTGCGCGTACCAAGATCTGTCCTAGCGTGGTGCGACCCGGCAGCCGGGGTCGGGGCCGGTGTCGGCGACACCGCAGTGGAACACCTCGACCGGGGCGGCGTCCACGTCGGGCACCTTCGCGACGGTGAGCAGCGCCAGCCGCTTCGCGACCGGTTCACCGGAGTCCGGGGCGTACCGGATGAGGCCGCTGACCCCCGGGTAGCCGCCGGCGGCGTTCTGCCGCAACACCTCGGCGTGCACCCCGACCGGGTTGACCGAGCGGGGTTCCCAGCGGCGGCCGGTGTCGGCGTGGCGCAGACGGGCGGCGAGGCTCTCCAGCGCGCGTACCGTCATCATCGTGGCGTCGTAGGACAGGCTGACCCGCTCGCCGACCGGCGGGCCGGCCCCGGCGCGGCAGCGGGGCGGGTCGAGCAGGCCGTCCGCGCCGATCCAGGTGAGGAAACTGCCCCGGGCGTCGTCGCGCCCGGCCTGCGCGGTCCGCAGCGACGCGCACGTGGCCAGCGCTGCCTTCGACACGTACGTGACCGGCAGGTTGCCCGGCGCGCTGGCGCGCAGCCCCGGGTTGGCCATGAAGCGGTTCACCGAGTCGTCGGCGACCAGGTGCCGGGGCGGGTTCGCGCCGCACTCCTTGAGCGCGCGCATGAACCCGTCGAACTCCGACCAGCGGCCGGCGAAGAAGAGCATCCCCGGGTAGCCGCACTCCTGGGTGAGCCGCCGCCCGCTGCGCCACTCGTCGAGCCGGGTGATCCGGTCGCCGAAGCGCTCCCGCAGGCCGTCGACGAGGGTGGCGACGTAGAGGTCGTCGGTGAGCGAGCTGCCCTCGCCGGTGGTCCAGTAGACGTGCGCCTCCCCCACCCGCAGCACCTGCCGGGCGTACGCCTCGACCATCCGGGCCTGGTCCCGGTTCGGCGCCGACATGGCCAGGTAGAGGCTGGAGTTGGCGTCCATCCGGTCGGCCGACAGCGTGGGGGCGAGCACCGGCAGGCCGACCCGGTTGAGTTCGCGCAGCGCCGCCGCCGTGCTGGTGCGGCTGTCCACCAGCCCGACCACGCCGAGCACTGTGGGGTCGTCGCGGGCCAGCCCCTCCAGCATCCGTACCGCGTCGTCGGCGTGCCGCATCTGCCGCCCGGCGTTCGCCACCACGATGTGCAGCAGCGCCGCGTCGTCCGCCGCCGCCGACTCCTGGAGCAGGGCGTACTGGGCGGTGGCCATGCCCTCCAGCTCCTCCCGCTCGGAGACGTAGGACTCCTCGTCCGCGCGGGTCCGGTTGCCGGTGAGGCTGCCCAGGTAGACAAGCGTCAGGTAGGGGCGGCGGTGCTCGCTGCGCCGCCACACCTCCTCGGCGGCCCGGTTCTGGGCGAAGATGCGCCGCTGCACGGCGCGCAGCCGGTCCTGCCCGGGTTCGCTGTTGAAGACCTGCCCGGCGGTGTCGCTGTAGCCGACGCACTCCCCGCCCACGAGCCGGACGGCGACCCGGTCGGCGGGCCAGGGGCGGCAGTCCGGCGCCCACCGCCCGTGCGCCCACACGCCCAGCCCGGCGACGAGCGCCAGGGCCACCGCAGCGGGCAGGAACCGCCGCGCCCACCAGGGCGGGTCGGGCGCGACCAGGGCGGGCGGGACGCCTCCCACCGGGACGTCGACGTCCCGGTCGTCCGCCTCCAGCAGCATCAGCCAGGCGCCGGGGCGGCGTAGCCTTCGGTTCTCCGGCAGCGCCTCGGCCCACTCCTCGTACGCCTCCTCGGCCTGGGCCAGCGGCCGGGTCGCTGCCGGTTCCGGCGGCGGGCCGGCGGCGACCGCGACGACGAGCAGCGGGTCGTTGCGGCCGGTCTCGTTGCGTACCTCGTCGACGAGCCGGACCAGCGTGTGCCCGACGTTGTCCGGCCGCGCGCCGTCGAGCACCAGCACCGGATAGGCGGTGCGGCGCCAGTCCCCGGGCCGCCAGAACCGCCGCCGGTACGCCAGGCGCAAATCCTCCAGGAACGCGTGCAGCAGCAGCTTCTCCACCTGGGCCGGGTGTTCGCCGTCGCGCCAGCCGGCGGTGAGCCGCTCGGCGAAGCCGAGGAACGTCACCGACTGCCGGGGCGCCAGGTACTGCTGACGCATGAACCAGCGGTACTGCCGTCCCACCAGCGGCACCCGGCCGGAGACGGCGATCCGGAACAGGACGCTGGGCACGGCCCGCCAGAGCAGCCAGAGCAGCAGGTGCAGTGCGGTGCCGAGGCCGGAGTCACCGCCGACCTGGGGGTCGTCACCGGTCCGCCGTCCTCGCCAGTCCCGCAGCCGGCGGACCAGCGCGGCCCGGCCGCTGTCGGCCGCGTCCAGGTCCACGGCGAGCGTCTGGTGCATCAGCCAGTCGGCCAGCGGGTAGTGCCGGAACCGCAGCCGGGGCGCGCCGAACGCCTCCACGGAGAGCTGCCGGTGCAGCTCGCGCAGCACGGCCGCGACGTCGTCGCCGTCGGGCCGGGCGGTCAGGTCCAGCACCGCGTGCGGTACCCGCCGCCCGGCCCGGCGTGCCGCGAAACGCCGTAGCAGGGCCGCGACGGCGCCGTCCCCGGCGGGCCGGACCAGCCAGAGCAGCGGAAGCCGGCGGTCGCCGCGGCGGGGGCGCCGCAGCAGCCGGGCCAGCAGGGTGAGCAGTTCCGGGCCGCCGGCCGGGAGTTGCTCACGGACCGGCCGCGGCCGGGTCGCCGGTTCACGCATGGTCACCTCCGGGTCACATGCGGTGTCGCACCATTGTCGACGTTCGACGCAACCCGGCAGAGGGCCCCGCTCGACGGACGGATGTCGAGCGGGGCCCTCTGCTCACACGCCGATCAGCCGATGGCGGCGGTCAGCGCGGCCAGGTAGCCGTAGCGGTAGCCGTCGGCGTTCGGGTGGTATGCCTCGATGACGCCGCTGACGTCGCGGATCCAGGGCTCGGCGGCGCACACGCCGTGCCCGGCGAAGAACGGCCGCGCGTCGACGAAGGTGCCCCCGGCGGCGGCGACCCGGCCGGAGATGACGCCGTTGAGCGTGTCGGCGGCCTGGTTGAGGATGGTGCGCTTGTAGCTGCTCATCGCGAGCAGGCCGCAGGAGCCGGTCTCGAACAGCCGCGGGTAGCCGAGCACCACCAGCCGGGCGTTCGGGGCCCGGTTGCGGATCGCGGTGTACGTGGCGTCGAGCCGGGCGGGCAGCGTGGCGGTGGTGAACGCCTTGGACTCGTTGACGGCGCTCTCGCAGCTCGACGTGCTGCCGAAGCGGCAACTGGTCATCACGTCGGCGAAACCGGCGTCGTTGCCGCCGATGGTGATGGTGACCAGCGTGGTGCTGCTGCTGAGCTGGCCGACCTGGTTGTTCAGCACGTCGGCGGTGACCGCGCCGCCGCAGGCCGGGAACTTGAAGCTGGTCACCGAGTGGGCGGCGGCCCAGAGCGGGGCGTACGACTTCTGGCTGCGCAGGCAGGTGGACAGGTCGTACGGGGCGGCGCCGACGCCGGAGGAGTAGGAGTCGCCGAGGGCGACGTAGTTGACGGTGGCCGCGCGGGCGGCGCCGGGCAGGAGCACGGCGCCGAGCACGGCCGCCAGGACGGCGGCGAGCACGGTATGGACGCGACGGGACATGCAGAACCTCCACGGGGCAGGGGGTGGTGGAGCCCGTTGACCGCGCGCGTGGCCGAGGGATCGGTGGTGTTACTGGGCGGTAATGCTATCGAAACATTTGCCGAAATTGAATAGCCGAGATCGGCCGGACGGGAGCGATATGTTCACATCTGTCGATTAGGTTGGCGGTGACGACACCCGACGGAGGGAGTCCCACAGTGCGACGCGCACTCACGGCGGCCATCGCCGCCCTGACCCTCACCGCGGCCGGCACCACAGTGACCGGCGCACCCGGCCAGGCCGCACCCACCGGCTGGGGCCGGCCGCAGACCGCGGCGGCCACCCCGACGCCCGGCGGCCCCGGCCTGGGCGACAGCTACTTCCCCGACTACGGCAACGGCGGCTACGACGTCGGCCACTACGACATCCGGCTGCGCTACGAGCCGGCCACCGACCGGCTCAGCGGCACCACGACGATCCTCGCCACCGCCACGAAGGACCTGTCCCGGTTCAACCTGGACTTCGCGCTCGCCGTCGAGTCGGTGCGGGTGAACGGGTGGGTCGCCGGCTTCACCAGGGCCGGCGACCACGAGCTGGTGATCACCCCGGCCCGGCCGCTGACCACCGGCCAGCAGCTCACCGTCGTGGTGAAGTACGCCGGCGTGCCGTCGCAGACCACCGTCTACGGCTACACCGGCTGGACCCGTACCGCCGACGGGGCGCTCGCCGTCAACGAACCCGAGTCGGCCTGGTGGTGGTTCCCGAGCAACGACCACCCGAAGGACAAGGCCACCTGGGACATCTCCGTCTCGGTGCCGACCGGCGTCGAGGTGATCAGCAACGGCGTGCAGCCGCGCGACCCGCTGCCCGAGGCCGGCAACCGCACCCGGTGGAGCTGGCGCAGCGTCAAGCCCGGCGCCACGTACCAGGCGTTCCTGGCCATCGGCCAGTACGACATCGTCACCGACACCGCGCCGAACGGGCAGCCGGTGGTGAACGCGTACAGCACCACGCTCGGCGAGCGCCTGCCGGCCGCCCGGGCCAGCATCGAGCGCACCGCCGAGATCGTCGACTGGGAGAGCGGGCTGTTCGGCCCGTACCCGTTCGAGGCGCAGGGCGGCGTGGCCGGGCCGGTCGACGGCATCGGCTTCGCGCTGGAGACGCAGACCCGCCCGGTGTACGGCCCCGGCTTCTGGCGACGCGGCGCCAACCCGTACGTGGTGGTGCACGAGAACGCCCACCAGTGGTTCGGCGACTCGGTGTCGGTGGCGGACTGGCGGCACATCTGGCTCAACGAGGGCTTCGCCTCGTACGCCGAGTGGCTCTGGTCCGAGGAGCAGGGCGAGGGCACCGCGCAGGAGCTGTTCGACTTCACCTACGACAGCTACCCGGCCGATTCCGAGTTCTGGCAGGTGCGCCCCGGCGACCCGGGCCCGAGCGGGATCTTCGACGACGCGGTATACGACCGGGGCGCGATGGCACTGCACCAGATCCGGCTCACCGTGGGCGACGCCGCGTTCTTCCGCATCCTGCGTACCTGGACCGCCAAGCGGCAGTACGGCAACGGCACCGTCGCGCAGTTCCAGGCGCTCGCCGAGCGGATCTCCGGGCGGGATCTCGACGCGGTGTTCACCACCTGGCTGTTCACGCCGGGTCGGCCCACCGTGGCCACCGCCGCGCGGACGAGCGCCGCGCCGGCGCAGCCGGCCTCGTGGACGAAGATCCGCGCGGCGCAAGACCTGCTCGGCCGCTGACCGGGCGCCGGCCGGGCCGCTCTGCCATCGCGGGAGCGACCCGGCCGGCCGGTCAACGGGCGGTCGGTAGCGGTGCAGCGGCCGACGCCGTCCAGGGCTGCGCCGCCTCGACCGCGCGGATGTGTCGGTAGGCGAACCAGAGCGGCGGGAACGCGCCGACCGCGAACGAGAGGTCGACAAGCGTCCAGAACCAGGGGATGTCCCGGATCGGGCCGCAGATCACCGCCAGAGGCACGATGCCGGCGCAGGCGATCATGCCGACCTGGACCACCCACACGTTGCGGACCGGGTCACGCAGCGGCCCCCAGAACGCCACCGCGAGCACCAGGTGCGCGAAGGCCAGCCAGTCGGTGCCGTACCGCAGGAACGGGTAGTCGTCACCGGCCGCCACCAGTCCGACGTGGACCCGCTCGATCCAGTCGACAAGCGCCGGGAACTGCCCGGCGAGCGGATCGGTCGCCGCCAGCAGCCAGCGCACCTCGACCTCCAGCGGGAACGCGGTCACCCCGCTGAGGAAGAGCCCCGCCACCACCAGCCAGAGCCAGCGGCGGATGCGCCGCAGGCGTACCTCGACGTCCATGGCCGCAGCCTAATGACGGTCGTCGTGCCGTCGGGACCCCGTTCGGCATGACCTGGGCCACCCTCCCGGACGGCCGCGCGGGCGCCGCGCCGCGCGGCGGTGGCGGCGGGTGTTAAGAAGGGCCCCCTCCTCTACCTGAGGCGTTAAAAGGGGGCCCTTCCTTTCACCTGGCGGCGAGCGGCTGGCGGGCCGGGTCGACCGGGGCGGGCAAGTCGCCCACCCCACCCAGGTAGGAGTGGATCGCCGCCGCGGCGGCGCGTCCCTCGGCGATCGCCCAGACGATCAGCGACGCGCCCCGGTGCATGTCACCGGCGACGAAGACACCGTCGGCGGCCTGCCAGTCGGGGCCGGAGTCGATCGCGCCCCGGCCGTTGCGGGTCACCCCGAACTGGGCCAGCAGCGGCTGCTCCTCGGTGCCCTCGAAGCCGATGGCGAGCAGCACCAGGTCGGCCGGGATCTCCCGCTCGGAGCCGGGCAGCGGCGTGACGATGCGCCGGCCGTCCACCTTCTCCACTGTCACCTCGGCGATCCGGACCGCGCGGACCTGGCCGGTGCCGTCGTCCACGAACTCCTGCACGGCGACCGCGAAGACGCGCTCGCCGCCCTCCTCGTGCGCCGGGTAGTTGCGCAGCAGCCACGGCCAGGTCGGCCACGGGTCGCGCTCCGCGTCGCGCTCCGTGGGCGGCTGCGGGTAGAGGTCGAGCTGGTGTACGCCGGCCGCGCCCTGCCGGTGCGCCACGCCGAGGCAGTCCGCGGCGGTGTCGCCACCACCGATGATCACCACGTGCTTGCCGGCGGCGTCGATCGGCGTACCGTCGGGCAGCGTGGCGAGCGCGGGCCGCCCGTCCCCGGCAGCGGCCACCACCCGGTTCGCGGCGACCAGGTGCGACATCGCCTGGTGCACGCCGCGCAGGGCCCGGCCCGCCGTCTCCGGGGTGTCCCGGCCCTGCAACGCGCCGCAGGCGAGCAGCACCGCGTCGTGCTCGGCGCGCATCTGCTCGGCGGTCACGTCGACGCCGACCTCGACGCCGGTCCGGAACCGCACACCCTCGGCGGTGAGCTGGGCCAGCCGCCTGTCGATGTGCTGCTTCTCCAGCTTGAAGTCGGGGATGCCGTAGCGGAGCAGGCCGCCGATCGCGTCGTCGCGCTCGTACACGGTGACCGTGTGACCGGCGCGGGCCAGCTGCTGCGCGGCGGCCAGCCCGGCCGGGCCGGAGCCGACGACCGCCACCGACCGGCCGGTCGGGGCGGAGGCGGGCCGGGGCCGCAGGCCGTCGCGGGCCACCGCCGCGTCGGCGATCTCCACCTCGACCTGCTTGATGGTGACCGGCTGCTGGCCACCCAGGCCGAGCACGCACGCCGCCTCGCACGGCGCCGGGCAGAGCCGCCCGGTGAACTCGGGGAAGTTGTTAGTGGCGTGCAGCGACTCCACAGCGGCGTCCCAGTTGCCGGTACGGACCAGGTCGTTCCAGTCCGGGATGCGGTTGCCCAGCGGGCAGCCGTCGTGGCAGAACGGGATGCCGCAGTCCATGCACCGGGTGGCCTGCTCGCGGATCAGCTCCTCACCGGCCGGCGGGTAGACCTCCCGCCAGTCGGAGATGCGCACCGGCACCGGACGGCGGGCCGGCAGCCGCCGGTCGTAGCGCAGGAAACCGTTCGGGTCAGGCACGAGCCACCTCCTGGGCGACCGCCCGGGGCGCGGGCGGTACCGGCGCGGCCGACGGCACGCTGAGCGCGCTCATCACCGCGTCGTCGACGTCTCGGCCGGCGGCTTCGGCGGCCCGCATGATCTCCATGACCCGGCGGTAGTCCCGGGGCACCACGGCGGTGAACTCCTCCACCGCCTGCGGCCAGCGCTTGAGCAGGTCCTCGGCGACCGCCGAGTCCGTCTCGGCGAAGTGCCGCTGCACCAGCTCGTGCAGCCGGTCGCGCTCCTCGTCGCGCAGCGGCGACAGGTCGACCAGCTCCGCGTTCACCAGCCGCTCGTCGAGCCGGTGCACGAACGCGGTGCCGCCGGACATGCCGGCGGCGAAGTTGCGCCCGGTCGGCCCGAGCACCACGACGGTGCCGCCGGTCATGTACTCGCAGCCGTGGTCGCCGAGGCCCTCGACCACCGCCACCGCGCCGGAGTTGCGCACCGCGAACCGCTCCCCCACCCGGCCGCGCAGGAACACCTCGCCGCCGGTGGCGCCGTACAGGATGGTGTTGCCGGCGATGATCTGGTCCTCGGCGCGGCGGCCCGGCGTGGCGTCCACGCCGACGAACGGCGCGGCGGCGTCCGGGCGCACCACGATCCGCCCGCCGGACAGGCCCTTGCCGACGTAGTCGTTGGCGTCGCCGTACAGGCGCAGCGTGACCCCGCGCGGCAGGAACGCGCCGAACGACTGGCCGGCGGTGCCGCGCAGCCGGAACTCGACTGTGTCGTCGGGCAGGCCGGCGCCGCCGAAGCGGCGGGTCACCTCGCCGCCGAGCATCGCGCCGACGCTGCGGTGCTCGTTGCGGACCTCGACCTCGACCCGGACCGGGGTACGGTCGCGCAGCGCCGGCCCGGCCAGCTCGATGAGCCGGTTGTCCAGCGCCGCGTCGAGGCCGTGGTCCTGCGCGCGTACGCCCCGGCGGGACGCCCCCTCGGGCAGCTCCGGCAGGTGCAGCACGCGGCTCAGATCGAGCCCGTGGCCCTTCCAGTGGTCGATCGCGCCGGCCACGTCGAGCAGCTCGGTGTGGCCGATCGCCTCGTCGATGCTGCGGAAGCCCAGCTCGGCCAGGTAGCCGCGGACCTCCTCGGCGAGGAACAGGAAGAAGTTCTCCACGAACTCCGGCTTGCCGGTGAAGCGCTCGCGCAGCACCGGGTTCTGGGTGGCGATGCCGACCGGACAGGTGTCCAGGTGGCACACGCGCATCATCACGCAGCCCTCGACGATCAGCGGCGCGGTGGCGAAGCCGAACTCCTCGGCGCCGAGCAGCGCCGCGATCAGCACGTCCCGGCCGGTCTTGAGCTGACCGTCGACCTGCACCGTCACCCGGTCACGCAGCTTGTTCAGCAGCAGCGTCTGCTGCGCCTCGGCCAGGCCCAGCTCCCACGGGGTGCCGGCGTGCTTGAGCGAGTTGAGCGGGGACGCGCCGGTGCCGCCGTCGTGTCCGGAGATCAGGATGACGTCGGCCTTGAGCTTGGCCACGCCCGCCGCGACGGTGCCCACGCCCACCTCGCTGACCAGCTTGACGTGCACCCGGGCGGCCGGGTTGACGCACTTCAGGTCGTGGACGAGCTGGGCCAGGTCCTCGATCGAGTAGATGTCGTGGTGCGGCGGCGGGGAGATCAGGCCCACGCCGGGGGTGGCGTGCCGGGTCCGGGCGATCCACGGCCAGACCTTGTTGCCGGGCAGCTGCCCGCCCTCGCCGGGCTTCGCGCCCTGCGCCATCTTGATCTGGAGGTCGTCGGCGTTGACGAGGTATTCGCTCGTCACGCCGAACCGGCCGCTGGCGATCTGCTTGACCGCCGAGCGCCGCGCCGGGTCGTGCAGCCGCTCGACGTCCTCGCCGCCCTCACCGGTGTTGGACTTGCCGCCGAGCCGGTTCATCGCGATGGCGAGCGTCTCGTGCGCCTCCGCCGAGATCGACCCGTACGACATGGCGCCGGTGGCGAAGCGCTTGACGATCTCGGTGGCCGGCTCGACCTCGTCCAGCGGCACCGCCGGGCGTACGCCGGTGCGCAGCGTGAACAGCCCGCGCAGCGAGCCCGCCCGCGCGGCCAGCTCGTCGACCTTGGCGGTGTACTGCCGGAACACGTCGTACTGGCGGCTGCGGGTGGCGTGCTGGAGCAGGAAGACCGTCTCCGGGTTGAACAGGTGCAGCTCACCCTCGCGGCGCCACTGGTACTCGCCGCCGACCTCCAGCCGGTCGGTGGCCTGCGCGCCCGGCGCCGGCCAGGCCCGCGCGTGCCGGGCCGCGACCTCGGCGTGGATCTCGGCCAGGCCGATGCCGCCGATGGTGCTCGGCGTGCCCCGGAAGTATCTGTCGACCAGGCGGGTGTCCAGGCCGACGGCCTCGAAGACCTGCGCGCCGCAGTAGGACGACACGGTCGAGATGCCCATCTTGGACATGATCTTCAGGACGCCCTTGCCGAGCGCCTTGACGTAGTTGCGGACGGCCTTCACCCGATCGACGCCGGCCAGGACGCCGGTGGAGATCATGTCCTCGACCGACTCGAAGGCCAGGTACGGGTTGACCGCCGCCGCGCCGTACCCGATCAGCACCGCCGCGTGGTGCACCTCGCGGCAGTCGCCGGACTCGACGATCAGCGCCACCTGGGTGCGGGTCTGCTCGCGGACCAGGTGCTGGTGCACCGCGGCGGTGAGCAGCAGCGACGGGATCGGCGCCAGGTCGGCGTTGGAGTCCCGGTCGGAGAGCACCAGGATGCGCACGCCGTCCTCGATCGCCTCGGAGACGTGCCGGCAGATCTCGGTCAGCCGGGCCTTGATGCCGGCGCCGCCGTCACGGATCCGGTACAGGCCGGACACCCGGACCGCCTTGAAGCCGGGCAGGTCGCCGTCCTCGTCGATGGACAGGATCTTGGCCAGCTCGTCGTTGTCGATCACCGGGTACGGCAGCACGATCTGCCGGCAGCTCGCCGGCCCCGGGTCGAGCAGGTTTCCCTCCGGCCCGATCGTGGACGCCAGGCTGGTCACCAGCTCCTCCCGGATGGCGTCCAGCGGCGGGTTGGTGACCTGGGCGAAGAGCTGGTGGAAGTAGTCGTAGAGCAGCCGCGGCCGGGTCGACAGCGGGGCGATCGGCGTGTCGGTGCCCATCGAGCCGATCGGCTCCGCGCCGCTGCGGGCCATCGGGCCGAGCAGGATCTTCAGCTCCTCCTCGGTGTAGCCGAACGTCTGCTGGCGGCGGCGTACCGAGTCGTGGGTGTAGACGGTGTGCTCGCGCGGCGGAAGGTCGTCCAGCTCGATCAGGCCGGCGTGCAGCCACTCCTGGTACGGCTGCTCGGCGGCCAGCTCGGTCTTGATCTCGTCGTCGGAGACGATCCGGCCGTTGACGGTGTCGACCAGGAACATCTTGCCCGGCTGGAGCCGGCCCTTCGCGACCACGCTGGCCGGGTCCAGGTCGAGCACACCCGCCTCGCTGCCCAGCACCACCAGGCCGTCGGCGGTGTGCCACCAGCGGCCCGGGCGCAGGCCGTTGCGGTCCAGCACCGCGCCGACGATCTCGCCGTCGGTGAACGCGACGGACGCCGGGCCGTCCCACGGCTCCATCAGGCTGGCGTGGAAGCGGTAGAACGCGCGCTTGTCGGCGCGCATGTCCGGGTCGTTCTCCCACGCCTCGGGGATCATCATGAGCACCGCGTGCGGCAGGCTCCGTCCGGCCAGGTGCAGCAGTTCCAGCACCTCGTCGAAGTTGGCCGAGTCGGACGCCGCCGGGGTGCACACCGGGAAGACCCGGCGGATGTTGCCCGGGATGCTCGGGCTGCGCAGCAGCGCCTCGCGGGCCTGCATCCAGTTCCGGTTGCCCCGGATCGTGTTGATCTCGCCGTTGTGCGCGATGAACCGGTACGGGTGCGCCAGCGGCCAGGACGGGAACGTGTTCGTGGAGAAGCGCGAGTGCACCAGCGCGATGGCGCTGACCACCCGCTCGTCGGTCAGCTCCGGGTAGAACGCCGGGAGCTGGTCCGGGGTGAGCATGCCCTTCCACACCATGGTGCGGCCGGACAGCGACGGGAAGTAGGCCGGCACGCCCCGCTCGGCGGTCTCCCGCTCGACCTGCTTGCGCAGGCAGAACGCCACCCGGTCCAGGTCGAGCCCGGTCAGCGGGGAGCCGGCCGGGCCGGCCGGCGAATCGGTCAGCCGGCGCGCGGCCACGAACAGCTGCCGGACCCGGGGCATCGCCGCGAGCGCGGTCTCCCCCAGGCCGGACGCGTCGGTCGGCACCTCCCGCCAGCCGAGCACGTCGGCGCCCTCGACCAGCGCGTACTTGTCGACCACCCGGCGGGCGCGGGCCTCGGCCGCGTCGTCGTCGGGCAGGAACACCAGACCGGTGGCGTACTGGCCGGCCGGGGGCAGCGGGAAGTCGACGGTGGCGCGCAGGAACGCGTCCGGCACCTGGATCATGATGCCGGCGCCGTCGCCGGTGTTGTGCTCCGCGCCCCGGGCGCCCCGGTGGTCCAGCCGGCACAGCGCCCCGAGGCCGTTCGCGACGACCTGGTGCGAGCGCCGCCCGTGCAGGTCGGCCACGAAGGCCACGCCACAGGCGTCGTGCTCGTACGCGGGGTCGTAGAGCCCGGTCTGCGGGGCCGACTGCGGGCTGTGAGGGTACGGAAAGGCCACCGGGCCTCCTGTCGTCACTCAGGATGGATCATGACGGGGACGACGTCGGCCCTCTGCGGTTTATTGAGTCTACGTTAGGGCTTCCGGCGCAAGGCCAGTTCAGATTGATCACACTTCCAGATGCTGGGACGTGTAGTCTCGCGCGGTGGATCTCGCACGCGCTGACGTACTCGCCCGGTTGGAGCGGTTCTACGACGCGGTGCCCCGCGACGGGGCGCGAACCGAGGAACACGGTGCCCTGGTGCTGTTCGTCCGGGACGGCGCCGGATGGCCGTTCTACGCCCGCCCCCGCCCCGACGCCACCGAGCCGCCGACGCTCGCCGACGTGACAGCCGTCCGCGCCCGGCAGCGGGAGCTGGGCCTGCCGGAGGCGTTCGAATGGGTGCACGAGCACCAGCCGGACCTGCTGGCGGTGGCCCGCTCGGCCGGGCTCGGCGTGCTGGAGGCGCCGCTGATGCTGCTGGAGCCGGAGCGGCTGCCCGAGCCGGGGACGTTCAGTGACGTACCGGTGCGGGTGCTGGACCCCGGCGACCCCGGCTTCGCGACCGACATCGCGCTGCGGCGGGCGGTCGCCGCGGTCGGCTTCGCCAACGGCGGCACCGCGCGCGGCGACGCCGGACCGGCCGAGCGGGACGCCGCCCTCGCCCAACTGGACATGGCGGCGCTGGAGGAGGAGGCGACCCGGGTCGCCGACGGACGGCGCGTCTCGGTGCTCGCCGAGCTGTCCGAGGAGGGCGCGGTCGCCAGCGGGATGGCCATGCGGGTGGACGACGTGGCGGAGATCGCCGGCGTGGCCACGCTGCCGTCCGCCCGCCAGCGCGGGCTGGGCGCGGCGGTGACCGCCACCCTGGCGCGGGAACTGCTCGCCGCCGGCACCGGCCTGATCTTCCTGAGCGCCGGCAGCGAGGACATCGCCCGCGTGTATCTGCGGGTCGGGTTCCGCCGGGTGGGCACCGCCTGCGTCGCCGAGCCCGCCGCCGTCATCTGAGCACCGACCCGACGCCGCACGCGGACGGTCAGGACGGCGGCTGCCAGGCGGCGGCGGCTGCGGCGGCGGTGTTGCGCAGTCGCGGGCTGATCGTCCCCAGGGCGGCGTCCCGCGCCCGCAACGCCAGCCGGCCCCGGGCCTGCAGGACCGCCGACATCCGCCGGGTCTGCCGGACCATGGTGGCCGCGCGGGGACGGCGCAACCTGTCGTACGCGGCCACCGCGTCCGGCAGCCGCGACTCCCGCAGCAGCCCGGCCAGCGTCGCCGCGTCCTCGAACGCCAGGCAGGCGCCCTGCCCGAGGTGCGGCGGCATGGCGTGCGCCGCGTCGCCGAGCAGCACCACGCCGCCCGGGCCGGCCGGGAAGCCGTACGCCTTCGGCAGCGGGCGCAGCTCGCGGATCTCCTGCTGGACCACGTCCTCCGGGTCGGTCGCCTCCAGCAGCGTGCCGATCGGCGCGGGCCAGCCCGCGAACCAGCGTTTGAGCAGCGCGAGCTGGATCTCCGGCGGCTCCGGGCGGGGCGCGCCGGCTGCGGTGGCGACCCAGTAGACGCCACCCCGGCGGGAGGCGCCGGCGGTGCCCCGCTCGCCGAGCGAGGCGGCCAGGAAGCGGTATCCGGCGCCGAGCGTCTCGCCGTGCACCGGCTGGTCATCGGGTAGCTGGGGGGCCCGGTACCAGGGGATGACCGCCCGCCACGCGGCGCACCCCGAGCTGACCACTGCGGTCTCCGGGGCGAGGTGCCGGCGGATCTCGCTGTCCGTGCCGTCGGCGGCCACCACCAGGTCCGCCTCGTAGGTGTGCCGGCCGTCGCCCACCGCCGGACGCTCACCGGAGGCCGCGCGCACCGTCCGCACCGCCACGCCGGTACGCAGCTCGACCCGCTCGCCCAGGCCGGCGATGAGCGCGTCGTGCAGATCCTCCCGGTGCACCACCACCGGCATCCGCTCGGCCGGTGTGGACCGGGGCTGCACCAGCCAGTGGCCGTCCGGGCGGCGCACGCCGCCGTCGGGCAGCGGGGTGGCGATCGCGTCCAGCCCGTCGCCCAGCCCGAGGGCGCGCAACGCGCGTACCCCGTTGGGCCAGAGCACCACGGCGGTCGGCTCCGGGCGGACCCGGTCGGCGCGTTCCAGCAGCGTGACCTGCCAGCCCGACCGGGCCAGCACACCGGCCGCCGCCATTCCGCCGAGGCCGGCGCCGACCACCACCGCGCTGCGCATGACTCCCCCGCTCAGCTGTCCCGGTCCGCCGGGCGCCCGCCGCCGTCGGCCCGGCCGGCGTTCGTGCGCCCGGCGTCCGCCCGTTCCGGGCTTTCGTCGGCCTCGTCCGCACTCCCGGTGGTGGCGGCGTCGGTAGTCGCGCGTCCGGCGTCGCCAGTGGCGTCGTCGTCGGCCTTCGTGACGTCGTCGGAGGCGTCCGGGCGTTCGTCGTCGGCGGCCGGCTCCGCCGGTGGCAGCACGCCGGTCTCCCGGTACGCGTCGAACTGTTCCTCGGTCACCACCCGGTAGCCCTCCGGCGCGACCGGCTGCGCGCCGGCCTCCCGGGCGGAGAGGTCGACCTGGGACACGTCGCCGGCCGGGGCGGCCACGGGAGCGGGCTCGCCCACCGGCACCAGGTATTCGCGGGGCCCGCGGACCCGGATGAAGTAGGCGAGCGCGCCGAGGAAGACCAGCACGGCGGTCCAGACGTTGAGCCGTACGCCGAGGATCAGGTTCGCCTCGTCGGTGCGCATCAGCTCGATCCAGAACCGGCCCGCCGTGTAGCCCATCACGTACAGCGCGAACGCCCGGCCGCGACCGAGCCGCAGGCGCCGGTCGAGGAACAGCACCAGCGCGGCGACGCCGACGTTCCACAGCGCCTCGTAGAGGAACGTCGGGTGGTAGAGCCCGGGCTGGAGCACCGGGTTGCCGGCGTCGTCACGCAGCGCGTGACCCGGATTGTCCGGGTCCATCACGTGCACTTCCAGGCCCCACGGCAGCGTGGTCCGCCCGCCGTACAGCTCGTTGTTGAACCAGTTGCCCAGGCGGCCCACCGCCTGCGCCAGCGGCAGCCCCGGCGCCAGCGCGTCGGCGATCACCGTCAGCGGGATGCCGAGCTGCCGGGCGGCGAGCCACGCGCCGACCGCGCCACCGGCCACCGCACCCCAGATGCCGAGCCCGCCCTCCCAGATGTAGAGCGCCTTGATCGGCTCACCGCCGGCGCCGAAGTATTTCTCCGGCGAGGTGATCACGTGGTAGATCCGCGCGCCGATGATGCCCGCCGGCACGGCCCAGACGGCGATGTCGAGCACCGCGCCCGGCGCCACACCGCGGCGGCGCAGCCGGTACTCGGTGACCACGCAGGCCACCACGATGCCGAGGATGATGCAGAGCGCGTACGCCCGGATCGGAACCGGACCGAGCTGCCAGACGGCGGTGCTGGGGCTGGGCATGGCCGCCAGTGGGGTCATCGGGGCGAGGGTCACGGGTGCACACGGTACCGGTGCGGACTGTGTGCGCGGCACCCCGGGCCGCCTGCCGCGCGGGTCGGATGACATCTGGTTTGCACGGTCGTAGGCTCTTTGTCCATGACCCCGCTCACCTGGGCGGTCGCCGCTGTCGTCACCGACGGCTCCGGCCGGCTGCTGCTCTGCCGCCGGTCCGAGGGAGCCCGGCGCTGGGGCCTGCCGGGCGGGCGGCTGCGTCACGACGAGAGTCCGGCGGACGCCGTCGTCCGGGCGGTCCGCGCCGAGACCGGCTGGGCGGTGGCGCCGGCCGACCTGGTCGGCCTCTACCGGGTCACCGATCCGCAGGCGCCTCCGCCGCCGGCCGGGCGGTGCGGCGGGCGACCGGACGTGCTGGTGCACGTGTTCCGCGCCGCGCCGGCCGGCGTCGGGCCCACGGGCGATCCGGTGGCCGGATGCCTGGTGGAGTGGTGGTCCGCGGAGGGGATGCCCGGCGCGCTGACCCCCACCACGCGCGCGGCGGTCGCGGACGCGCTGGCCGGCCGCTCCGGCGTGCTCCGCCACACCACGGCCGCCGACCCGCTCACGCCACCCGGCGACGGGCAGCCCGCCCCGCCCGGCCAGCGCGCGTCCGAGCAGGCCGACAGCAGCAGCCGCTGACCGTCCTTCCCGCTCGACGCGGGACTCTCTCAAGATCTTGGTAGGTTTCGGCCCCCGGCGCGGTGGGCGGTGTCCCGGTCTCGCCGGGAGCGGGTGGAGCGGACCGGCCGTCAGCGAGCGGGGTTGCGGACGCCCTCGGCCAGCTCGGCGCTGAGCTTGCGCAGGGCGGTCAGGCCGGCGGCCTGGTCCGGGGCGTCCAGCACGCAGCGGACCAGCGCGCTGCCCACGATCACCGCGTCGGCGTACCCGGCGACGGTGGCGGCCTGCGCGCCCGTGCCCACGCCCAGCCCGACACCGACCGGGATGTCGGTGACCTCGCGCAGCCGGGAGACCAGGATCGGGGCCGCCTCGGAGGTCTGCGCCCGGGCGCCGGTGACACCCATGATCGCGGTGGCGTAGACGAAGCCGCGGCAGTGCTCGACAGTCATCCGCAGCCGCGCGTCGGTCGAGGACGGCGAGACCAGGAACGTGCGGTCCAGGCCGTGCGCGTCGGAGGCGGCCAGCCACTCGGCGGCCTCGTCCGGGATCAGGTCCGGCGTGATCAGGCCGGTGCCTCCGGCGGCGGCCATGTCGCGGGCGAACGCGTCCACGCCGTACTGCTCGATCGGGTTCCAGTAGGTCATGGTGACCACGCTCGCCCCGGTCGCGGCGACCGCCTCGACGACGCGCAGCGCGTCCGCGACGCGGACCCCGCCGGCGAGCGCGATGTCGCTGGCCTTCTGGATGACCGGGCCGTCCATCACCGGGTCGGAGTACGGGATCTCCACCTCGATGACGTCCACGCCCGCCTCGACCATCGCCTTCATGGCGGCGATGCTGCCCTCGACGGTCGGGAAGCCGGCCGGCATGCAGCCGACCAGGACGGCCCGTCCGTCCGCCCGCGCCTTGTCGAAGGCGACCCCGATGCGGCTCACGCTGTCACTCCTTGTCGAGGATGCCGAAGTACGCGCCGGCGGTGTGCACGTCCTTGTCACCCCGGCCGGACAGGTTCACCACGATCAACGGTTCCCGGCCCAGTTCCTCGGCGAGCCGGGGGGCGATGGCGCGGGCGCCGGCGAGCGCGTGCGCGCTCTCGATCGCCGGGATCACGCCCTCGGTGCGGCAGAGCAGCTCGAACGCGGCCATCGCGTCGGCGTCGTCGACCGGCAGGTAGGTGGCCCGGCCGGCGTCGTGCAGCCAGGCGTGCTCCGGCCCGACGCCCGGGTAGTCCAGACCGGCCGAGATCGAGTGCGACTCGATGGTCTGCCCGTCGGCGTCCTGGAGGACGTACGTGCGGGTGCCGTGCAGCACGCCGGACGACCCGCCGGTGATGCTGGCCGCGTGCCGGCCGGTGTCGACGCCCTCGCCACCGGCCTCGAAGCCGTAGAGACGGACCCCGGCGTCCGGCACGAACGCGTGGAAGATGCCCAGCGCGTTGGAGCCGCCGCCGACGCAGGCCGCTACCGCGTCCGGCAGCGTGCCGGTCAGGTCCAGGCACTGCTGGCGGGCCTCCACGCCGATGCCGCGCACGAAGTCGCGGACCATCTCCGGGAACGGGTGCGGCCCGGCGGCGGTGCCGATCAGGTAGTGGGTGTCCTCGACGTTGGCGACCCAGTCCCGCATCGCCTCGTTCATCGCGTCCTTGAGCGTGCGCGAGCCGGTGGTCACCGGGACGACAGTGGCGCCGAGCATCCGCATCCGCGCCACGTTCAGCGCCTGCCGCTCGGTGTCCACCTGGCCCATGTAGACGACGCACTCCAGGTCGAACAGCGCGGCGGCGGTGGCGGTGGCCACGCCGTGCTGCCCGGCGCCGGTCTCCGCGATCACCCGCCGCTTGCCCATCCGCCTGGTGAGCAGCGCCTGGCCCAGCACGTTGCGGACCTTGTGCGCACCGGTGTGGTTGAGGTCCTCCCGCTTGAGCAGCACCCGCGCGCCGATCTGCGCGGAGAACCGCCGGGCCTCGTAGAGCAGCGAGGGCGTGCCGGCGTAGTCGCGCAGCAGCGCGTCGAACTCGGCGAGGAACTCCTCGTCGCCCATCGCCTTGCGGTACGCCGCGTCCAGCTCGTCGAGCGCGGCGACGAGCGCCTCGGGGACGAACCGGCCGCCGAACCGGCCGAAGTGACCGGCGGCGTCGGGGACCTGGCCGGCTGCGGGTGCGGCGCTCATCGCGGGCGTCCTCTCGGATCGGGTGGCCCGGCGGCTCAGCGCACCGGGCGGGGCGTGGCCGGGTGGTTACCGGCGTTTACCAGCTCGGCGACGGCTTCGCGTGGGCTCTTCTGGGTGACCAGGCCCTCGCCCACCAGCACGGCGTCGGCGCCGGCGGAGGCGTACCGGATCAGGTCGTGCGGACCGCGCACCCCGGACTCGGCGATCTTGACGACGCTGCTGGGCAGGCCGGGCGCGATCCGCTCGAACACCGAGCGGTCGACCTCAAGCGTACGCAGGTCGCGGGCGTTCACGCCGATGACCTGCGCGCCGGCCTCCAGGGCGCGGTCCGCCTCCTCCTCGGTGTGCACCTCGACCAGCGCGGTCATGCCCAGCGACTCGATCCGCTCCAGCAGGCCGACAAGCGCGTTCTGCTCCAGCGCGGCGACGATCAGCAGCACCATGTCGGCGCCGTGCGCGCGGGCCTCGTGCACCTGGTAGCTGGAGACGACGAAGTCCTTGCGCAGCACCGGCACGTTCACCGCGGCCCGCACCGCCGCCAGGTCGTCGAGCGACCCGCCGAACCAGCGGCCCTCGGTCAGCACGCTGATCGCCCGCGCGCCACCTGCCGCGTAGTCCCCGGCCAGGTCGGCCGGGTCGGCGATTTCGGCCAGCCGCCCCTTGGACGGCGACGAGCGCTTCACCTCGGCGATCACGGCCACGCCGGCCCGGCGCAGGGCCGCGTACGCGTCGAGCGGTGGTGGCGCCGCGGCGGCCAGTTCACGGATCCGCTCCAGCGGAACCTGCTCCTGGCGCCGGGCCACGTCCTCACGTACGCCGGCCAGGATCTCGTCGAGCACCCCTGCGGACGGCGCCGCTCCGGCGTCGTCCCCCTCCGCGTGCGCATGCTCAGCAGTCACCAACGGACTCCCCTCTCCGGGCGTCATGGGCCGATGCTAGGGGGCGCCACCTGGCGACGAGTGCCGGGGGGTATGGCGCACCTCACGACATGGGCTGTGGCATGATGGCCGACTTGCGGTGAACGCCATGTCACGCAGCGCCACCACTGGCATCGACCGTCACCCATCCCTATCTCACCACGATCGTTCCGGGCCCGCAGGACGGGCTCCGGCGGGCGGCTGTGACCAAGGTCAAGGACCTCCGGCCCTGCCCAGGTAGTACCCGGTGCGACACCGTTGACCTGTGCTTCACGACGGCGAAACGTGTGCCCGGAAGCATCGTCGTCGGGCACACTCGACGCCGGCGGCTGCCGACCGTCGCAAACGATCTCGTGTGGGGTGACCATGAACGCCAACGGGCCGACCCAGGGCATCGGCTTGACCACCATCTCCCGTACCGTCGCCTCCCTCGCCGTCGGCGTGGTGGACACGCTGGAGCGCGCGGTGGCCGGGGACGGCCGGACGCGTACCGCCCGGGGCAACGCCTGGGAGGCGGTGTGCGCCGACCGGGCCCGCGCCGAGCAGCGCCGCGAGCTGGAGCGGCTGGTGGCCGAGCTGACCGCCGCGCGCGCCGCGGCCCGGAGGCGCCGCGACGCGCGCGAGGCGCAGCCGGTCAGCTGACCGTCGGGTCCTCGCCCCGGTCCAGCGCGTCCCACGCGTCCCGGGTGCCGCGCTCGACCGCTGGCCGGCCGGGCTCGTCCGCCGGAGCGGGCCGCCGCTCGTACCGGGCGCCCATCGCCGGCCAGCCGTCGCCGCGCAGCGCGGTGAACGCGCCGCCGGCCGCCAGGGCGAGGCCGCCGGCCAGCACAAGTGCCGGCCACTGCCGGCTCACCCCGCCCTCGGTCAGGCCGATCCCGCCGCCGACCGCCACGGCCACGCCGATGCCGGCCAGCAGCACCCCCAGCAGGCGGCGCAGCCGTCCCCGGGTGGCGAGCACCGCGCCACCACCTGCCAGCCCCACGTAGGTCAGCGCCAGCACCCACGGCAGCAGCTCCGTACCGGTGCGCTCGGCCCGCCCGGACGGCAGCGACCCCCGGGCGGTCACCTCCACCGCCCAGGTCCGGGTCACCGCCCAGCAGGCCAGGCCGGCGCCGGCCAGGCAGAGCAGCACCGCGTACGCCAGTTCGCGCCGGCCGCGGGCCGGTGGCGCGGTGGCGCCGGGCGCGCTCACCGGGCCGCCCGCAGCGTCTCGGCGGCCGCGATGGCGGCGAGCACGGCGGCGGCCTTGCTGCGCGTCTCCCGGTCCTCGGCGGCGGGGTCGGAATCGGCCACGATGCCGGCCCCGGCCTGGACGTAGGCGCGGCCGTCGCGGATCAGCGCGGTACGGATCGCGATGGCCATGTCGAGGTCGCCGCCGAAGGCGAAGTAGCCGACGGTGCCGCCGTAGACACCGCGCCGGACCGGCTCCAGCTCCTCGATGATCTCCATGGCACGCACCTTGGGCGCCCCGCTGAGCGTCCCGGCGGGGAACGTCGCGGCCAGCGCGTCGAACGCGGTGCGGTCGTCGCGCAGCTCGCCCACGACAGTGGAGACGATGTGCATGACGTGGCTGTAGCGCTCGATGGTGGCGAACTCGGGCACCTCGACGGTGCCCGGCCGGCACACCCGGCCCAGGTCGTTGCGGCCCAGGTCGACGAGCATCACGTGCTCGGCGCGCTCCTTGGGGTCGGCGAGCAGCTCGGCGGCGAGCCGGGCGTCGCCGTCCGGGGAGCCGCCGCGCGGACGGGTGCCGGCGATCGGGTGCAGCAGCGCCCGTCGCCGCCCGTCCGGGCCGGCGCTGACCTTGAGGTGCGCCTCCGGCGACGAGCCGACGATGTCGAAGCCGTCGAAGCGCAGCAGGTACATGTACGGGCTGGGGTTCGTGGTGCGCAGCACCCGGTAGACGTCGAGCGGGTCGGCGTCGGTGGGGCGCTCGAAGCGCTGGCTGAGCACGATCTGGAAGCACTCGCCGGCCCGGATCGCCTCCTTGGCCGTCTCCACCGCCTTCGGGTAGCCGCCCTCGGGGGTACGGCTGACCACCTCGCCGACGCCGGGCCGGCCCACCGTCGAGACCATGGGCGGAATCGGTCGGGACAGCGCTGTGGTCATCGCGTCGAGGCGACCGACGGCGTGGTGGTACGCGGCCTCGACCCGCTCGTCCCGCCCGGGGGTGTCCAGCGGCGGCAGCACCGCGTTGGCGACCAGGATCGCCGAACCCTCGTAGTGGTCAAGGACCACCAGATCGGTCGCGAGCATCATGCCCAGCTCGGGCACGTCCAGCTCGTCCTCGGTCAGCTCGGGCAGGCGCTCGAAGCGGCGGACCAGGTCGTACGCGAGGTAGCCGACCAGGCCGCCGGTCAGCGGCGGCATGTCGCCGGCCGGGTCCCAGGCCGGCCCGGCCAGCGCCGCGACCGACTCGCGCAGCACGGTGACCGGGTCGCCGGAGGTGGGCACGCCGGCCGGCGGGGTGCCGGTCCAGCTCGCCGCGCCGTCGCGCTCGGTGAGCGTGGCGCTGCTGCGTACGCCGATGAACGAGTAGCGCGACCAGGCCGTGCCCGCCGAGCCGACGCCCTGTTCGGCGGACTCCAGCAGGAACGTGCCGGGGCCGCCGGCCAGCTTGCGGTAGACCCCGACCGGTGTTTCCGCGTCGGCGAGCAGCCGCCGGGTCACCGGTACGACCCGCCAGCGGGCGGCCAGGTCGGCGAAGGTGGACCGGTCCGGGTGGACCGTGCCGTCGGTCACGGGGTCGCCTCCGGGGAGCTGACCGGCAGTTCGGTGAAGAAGCAGGTGCGCTGCCCGGTGTGGCAGGCCGCGCCGACCTGTTCCACGCCGACCAGCAGCGCGTCGCCGTCGCAGTCCAGCGCCACCGAGCGCACGTACTGGTGGTTGCCCGAGGTGGCGCCCTTGACCCAGTACTCGCCGCGGCTGCGCGACCAGTAGGTGGCCCGCCCGGTGGTGAGCGTGCGGTGCAGCGCCTCGTCGTCCATCCAGGCGACCATCAGCACCTCGCCCGTGTCGTGGGCGCGGACCACGGCGGCGACCAGGCCGTCCGGGGTGCGGCGGAGCTTCGCGGCGATGGCCGGGTCGAGCCGGGACGGGCGGGCCGGTCCGGGAGTGGGGGCGCCGGTCAGCGGCGCGTCAGGAGCGGGCACGGTTGACCATTCTCCCGCACGCGGCCCGGGCCGCGCCGACGTGTCCCGGGAGACGGGCGGCTCGCGCCTCCGGCGGGGCGTTCAGCCGGATTCCTCCTCCGCCCGGCGGTACGCGTCGATCTTGTATTCGAGAACCTTCAGGTCCTCCTCCAGCTCGGCCATCCGGGCCAGCACCCGGGCCCGGTGCGCCTCGAACAGCGCCCGCCGCGCGCCGAGCGTGCTGTCCCCGTGCCGGGCCAGTTCGGCGTAGCGGCGCATGTCGCGCACCGGCATCCCGGTGCGCCGCAGCCGGGTGAGCAGGAACAGCCAGTTGACGTCGGACTCGGTGTAGCGCCGGCGGCCGGACGAGTCCCGCCCGACGCGGCCCACCAGGCCCTCCTGCTCGTACCAGCGCAGCGTGTAGGTGGTCAGGCCGACCCGTTCCGCCGCCTCACCCACGGTGAGGCTCATCTCCCGCGTGCTGATGTCCACGCCCTTCAGGCTTCCAGTTCGAGCGCACTCGAAGTCAAGTCCCTCATTGCCAGGGACGGGGAATTCACCTACCGTTGAGTTCAACGGGTGATGAATTGACGGAGGCGAGCATGGACGACACGGTGTCGGTCCGCGAGCTGGTGGTCGACCGGGGCGGACGGCGGGTGCTGCACGGCATCACCTGCGCGGTGCCCCGGGGCAGCGTCACCGGACTGCTCGGGCCCAGCGGCAGCGGCAAGACCACGCTGATGCGCGCGGTGGTCGGCGTGCAGACGATCGGCACCGGCGCCGTCGACGTGCTCGGCCGCCCGGCCGGCTCGGCCGACCTGCGCCGCCGGGTGGGTTACCTGACCCAGGCGCCGAGCGTCTACGCCGACCTGACGGTGCGGGAGAACGCCCGCTACTTCGCGGTGCTCCAGGGCCGGGGCCGCGCCGAGGCCGACCGCGCGGTCGCCGACGTCGGCCTGGCGACCGCCGCCGACCAGCTCGTCGGCACGCTCTCCGGCGGCCAGCGCAGCCGCGCCTCGCTGGCCTGCGCGCTCGTCGGCGAACCGGAGCTTGTCGTCCTCGACGAACCCACAGTGGGCCAGGACCCGGTGCTGCGGGCCGACCTGTGGGCCCGGTTCCACGCCATGGCCGCGAACGGCACCACGCTGCTGGTCTCCAGCCACGTGATGGACGAGGCCGCCCGCTGCGACCGGCTGCTGCTGATCCGCGAGGGCCGGCTGATCGCCGACGACACCCCGGCGGCGGTCCGCGCCACCACCGGGACCGACGACCTGGAGGAGGCGTTCCTGCGCCTGATCCGCGACGCCGAGGGAGAGGCGCGATGAACGGACGCATCCTGGCCGCCACCACCGGGCGCATCCTGCGCCAGCTCCGGCACGACCGGCGGACCGTGGCGCTGCTCGTGGTGGTGCCGTCGGTGCTGCTCACGCTCGTCTACTTCATGTACGTCGACCAGCCCGCCCCGCCCGGCGCGCCCAGCACGTTCGACCGGGTGGCCCTGATCATGCTGGGCTTCTTCCCGTTCATCATCATGTTCCTGGTGACAAGCATCGCCATGCTGCGCGAGCGCACCACCGGCACGCTGGAGCGCCTGCTCACCACGCCGCTGGGAAAGCTCGACCTGCTCTTCGGGTACGGCATCGCGTTCGGCCTGGCCGGGGTGCTCCAGTCCACAGTGGCATCGGTGGTCGCGTACCGGGTGTTCGGCCTGGAGACCGCGGGCAGCGCGTGGCTGGTCGTGCTGATCGCCGGGGTGAACGCGGTCCTGGCGGTGGCGCTCGGCCTGTTCTGCTCGGCGTTCGCCCGCACCGAGTTCCAGGCGGTCCAGTTCATGCCGGTGGTGGTGGCCCCGCAGCTGCTGTTGTGCGGCCTGTTCGTGCCGCGCGGCGAGATGGCCG
Organism: Micromonospora sp. NPDC049203; assembly: GCF_043197215.1. Taxonomy (NCBI): domain Bacteria; kingdom Bacillati; phylum Actinomycetota; class Actinomycetes; order Micromonosporales; family Micromonosporaceae; genus Micromonospora; species Micromonospora sp. NPDC049203. The sequence goes on from NZ_JBICSV010000002.1 coordinate 960,981, forward strand.
GCTGGCTCCAGGCGGTCAGCGACGCGCTGCCGCTGTCGTACGCGGTCGAGGCGTTGCAGGAGGTCGGCGCGCACGCCGAGCCGACCGGGACGATGTGGCGGGACGTGGCGATCGTGGCCGGGGCGGCGGTGGCGGCGCTGGTGCTTGCCGCCGCGACGCTGCGCCGGCGCAGCGGGTGAACGCGCGGCGCACCGGGCGGCGGCCCGGCAACCCGGACACCCGCGAGGCCATCCTCACCGCGGCGCGGGAGGCCTTCGCCGAGCGCGGCTTCGACGCCACGTCGATCCGGGCCGTCGCCACCGCGTCCGGCGTGGACCCGGCGCTCGTGCACCACTACTTCGGCGGCAAGGAGGAGCTGTTCCGGGCCGCGACGGCGTTCCCGGCCGACCCGGGGCGGCTGCTGCCTGTGGTGCTCGACGGCAGCCCGGAAGCGGTGGGCGAGCGGATGGTCCGGGTGTTCCTGGAGGTCTGGGACTCCCCCGCCGGCACCGCCGGGGTGGCGCTGCTGCGTTCGGCGGTGAGCAACGACTGGACCGCCCGGCTGCTGCGCGAGTTCCTGGTCACGCAGGTGCTGCGCCGGGTGCTCGACCATCTCGACGTCGACCCGGCGCAGCGCGCGCTGCGCGGCGGGCTGGTCGCCACCCAGCTCGCCGGGCTGGCCATGATGCGGTACGTGCTCCGCCTCGACGCGGTGGCCGGCGCCGAGCCGGCGACGCTGGTGGCCGCCGTCGGCCCGACGGTCCAGCGTTACCTCACCGGCGACATCGCCTGAGCCGCCCCCGTGCCGTGCGGCGCCGACGGCCGGTCCGGCCGGCTCAGGCCGCGGCCCGGGGGCAGAGCATCGGGTGGAGCAGGCGGGACAGCTCCGCCACGTCGGCGACGGGCCGGGCAAAGGCGAGCCGGGCCCGCCGGGTCGCCCCGGGCCGCCCGTGCGCGACCACCAGCCCGTACCTGTCGATCCGGACCACCCGGGGCGTGCGGTCGCCGGTCAGGGCCAGCCGCCGCCGCAGGTAGTCGCCGACCTGTTCGCCGTGGTGATCGGTCAGGTCGGCCAGCAGCTCGGCCTCGACCGGGTGCAGCGGGTCCGGTTCGGCCTCCGCGTACGCCTCGGGGTCGATCCGGCGCACGCGCCCGGCGCGTTCCCAGCGGGCCTCGGCCACCTCGAATCGGTGCAGGTGGAACCGGCTGCCCACGTCGAGCAGGTCACCGACCGGGTCGGTGGTGGCGAAGTCGACCGCCGCGTCGCGCGCCTCGTCCCCGTCCAGCCGCGTCGCCCAGCCGGACACCCAGGCCCGGCCGAGCGAGGGCGCCCCGGCGGCGGGCGGCAGGTCGAGCACGTCGAGCACGGTGGCCACGTCGGTGTCACCGGACAGCGGCACGAGCGCCGCGGCGAGGTCACTGACGACGGGCACGAGCAGTAGGACCCGCCCGTCGGCGTCGACGGCGTGCCGGGCCTGGTGCGGGCCGGGCTGCCGGGCCAGGTGGATGAGGGCGGGCAACCGGCCCGCGACCAGGGTTCGCACGATCTCCGCCGGGCTGGGTCGCATGATCCCGACCTCCTCAACATAGGTTAGGCTTGCCTAAGTAGAAGGCTAGACGATCGGAGACCTCCGCGTGAACCACCCCCGGCCCAAGGCCCGGCTCTCCCGCGCCCTCGGCATTCCGCTGACCCGCAAGTGCGTGCGGTACTTCGAGCGACGCCCCTACCCGCCGGGTGTGCACGGCCGCTCCCGCCGCACCACCTCCGACTACCAGGTACGGCTGCTGGAGAAGCAGCGGCTGCGCCACCAGTACAACGTCAGCGAGGCCCAGCTCCGCCGGCTGTTCGACGAGGCGGCCCGGGGCGCCGGCAAGACCGGCGAGACGCTCGTCGCGCTTCTGGAGCGGCGCCTCGACGCGGTGGTGCTGCGGGCCGGGCTCGCGCGCAGCGTCTACCAGGCCCGCCAGCTCGTCGCACACGGCCACATCACCGTCGACGGGCGCAAGGTCGACCGGCCGTCGTACCGGCTGCGGCCCGGCCAGGTGGTCGGCGTACGCGAGCGCAGCCGCGCGCTGCCGCCGTTCCAGCTCGCCGCCACCGGTGCGCACGCCGACGCGCAGCCCCGGCCGTACCTGTCGGCGCAGCCGGCCGAGCTGCGCGCCACGCTGGTGCGCGAACCGGCCCGGCACGAGGTGCCGGTGGTCTGCGACGAGCAGCTCGTGGTGGAGTTCTACTCCCGCTGACCGCCGCTCCCGAGCAGACCCGCCAGGATCAGCGGGTCTGCTCCAACCCTGGTGGACCCGCCAGAATCAGCGGGTCTGCTCCAACCAGGACGCGTACAACAGCGCGTACACCGAGTCCGGGTCGCGGACCAGCTCCTCGTGCGGGCCGCGCTGCACGATCCGGCCCCGGTCCACCACGATCACCTCGTCGGCGGCCTGCGCGGTGGACAGCCGGTGCGCGATGGCGAGCGTGGTCCGGCCCCGGGTCACCGCGTCCAGCGTCCGCTGCAGGCGGACCTCGGTGGCCGGGTCGACCGCGCTCGTCGCCTCGTCCAGCACCAGCAGGTCCGGGTCCGCGACGTACGCCCGGGCCAGCGCCACGAGCTGCCGCTCGCCGACGCTCAGCGCCTCCCCGCGCTCGCCGACCGGCGTGTCCAGCCCGGACGGCAGCCCGTCCAGCCAGTCCGACAGGCCCAGCTCGGCGAAGGCGGCGGTGAGCCGCTCGTCGGTCAGGTCCGGGCGGGCGAAGCGGACGTTCTCCCCGACCGTGGCGTCGAACAGGAAACCGTCCTGCGGCACCATCACCACCCGGGAACGCAGCGAGTCGAAGCGCACCTGACGCAGGTCCACCCCGGACAGCAGCACCGCCCCCTCGGTCGGGTCCATCAGCCGGGTGAGCAGCTTGGCGAACGTGGTCTTGCCGCTTCCGGTCTCGCCCACCACCGCCACCCGGCTCTTCGCCGGGATGTCGAGCGTCACGCCGTGCAGCACCGGCGGCCCCCCGGGATAGGCGAACGTCACACCGGCGAACCGGGCGTCCAGCGGCCCGGGCGGCAGCTTCCGGCCCTGCTCGCCCGGGTCTGCCACGTCCGGCGAGACGTCCAGCACGTCGAGCACCCGGCGCCAGCCGGCGATCGCGTTCTGCGCCTCGTTCAACACCTCGGTGGCGATCTGCACCGGCTGGATGAACAGCGTGACCAGGAACAGGAACGCGGTGAGCTGGCCGACAGTGAGCGTGCCGTCCACGCCGAGGCTGACCCCGACCACCACCACGCCGGCCAGCGCCAGCCCGGCGGCCAGCTCCCCCACCGAACTGCCCATGATGCTGATCCGGATCGCCCGCTGCTGGGCCACCCGCTGCCCGTCGATGGCCGTGTCCAGCCGCCGCGCGGTGCGCCCGGCGATGCCGTACGCCCGGATCACCGGCGCGCCCACCACGCTCTCGCCGATCGCGCCGAGCAGCGTGCCGGTGCGCTGCCGCACCAGCCCGTACGCTCCGGCGAGGCGGCGCTGCAACTGCCGGATCACCAGCACCGCGGGCGCGAACGCGACGAGCACCACGAGCGTCAACTGCCAGGAGTACGCGAGCATCACGGCGGTGGTCACCAGCAACTGACCCAGGTTGACGATCAGGATCACGCCGCCCCACTGGAGGAACTGGGTGATCTGGTCGACGTCGCTGGTGACCCGGGAGACCAGCGAACCGCGCCGCTCGGACTGCTGGTGCAGCATGGACAGGTCGTGCACGTGCCGGAACGCCCGGGTACGCACCCCGGCCAGCGCGGTCTCGCTCACCGTGAACAACCGGCGCATCATCAGGTAGCCGCACGCGGTGGTGAGCACCAGCACCCCGGCGGTGATCGCCACGGTGAGCGAGATGACGTTCAGGTCGAGGCCGCCGACGATGCCGTGGTCGATACCGCGCTGCACCGCCACCGGCACCGCGACCCGGCCGACCATGTAGACCAGCGCCAGCGCCAGCGTGCCGGCCAGGCCGGTACGCAGCTCCGGGGAGAGCGCCAGCCCGCGCCGCAGCGTCCGCCAGGTCGACTCGGCGGCCTCGGTGTTCCGGTCCGCCTCCGCCGTCGTCGCGCTCACCGGTCCACCTCCAGGCCCGAGGTCAACGGGGTGACCTCGTCGTACGTCCGATTCTGCTCGCGTTCCTGCTCGGCCTGCTCGTACGCGGTGACCAGGTCGGCGTACCCGGGCACGGTGGCCAGCAGCTCGGTGTGGGTGCCGCGCGCCACCACCCGGCCCTGCTCCACGTAGATCACCTCGTCGGCGAGGGCGATGGTGGCCCGGCGGTACGCCACCACCAGGATGGACGCCGGGGCGCCGCCGTCGGCCGGGGCGCGCAGACCGGCCAGGATGGCCGCCTCGACCCGTGGGTCGACGGCGCTCGTGGCGTCGTCGAGCACCAGCAGCCGGGGTCGCCCGGCGAGCGCCCGGGCCAGCGTCAGCCGTTGGCGCTGCCCGCCGGACAGCGACGTGCCCCGCTCGCCGACCATGGTGTCCAGCCCGTCCGGCAGCGCCGCCACGAAGCCGTCCGCCTCGGCCAGCCGCAGCGCCGCCCACACCTCGTCGTCGCCGATGCCGGCCCGGTCCAGCGCGATGTTGGCCCGGACCGTGTCGTCGAAGACGAACGGCACCTGCGCCACGAGCGCCACCGTCTCGGCCAGCGACGCGGCGGTCAGCTCCCGCACGTTTACGCCGTCCAGCATGACCCGCCCGGCGCCCGGGTCGACCAGGCGCACGGCCAGCGAGGTGATCGTGGACTTGCCCGCGCCGGTGGGGCCGACCAGGGCGACCGTCTTCCCGGCCGGCACGGTGAACGTCACCTCGCCGAGCACCTGGGCGCCGGGCAGGTGCGCCTCGGCCGGCTCGTACGCGAAGTGCACGTCGTCGAAGGCGAGGGTGGCCGGCTCCCGGGTGGACCGGTCGAGCGTCCTCGTGCCGTACGGCATCTCGCCGGTCGCGTCCAGCACCCGGCGGACCCGGTCCCATCCCGCGACGCTGCGCGGCAGCTCGGCCAGCACCCAGCCGATGGCACGGACCGGGAAGGCCAGCACGGTGAACAGGAACGCGACGCTGACCAGCTCGGTCACCGTGAGCGCGCCCTGCCGCAGCCGCAGCGCGCCGACCACCAGGACGGCGAGCGTGCCGAGGCTGGGCAGCGTCTCCAGCATCGGGTCGAACACGCCCCGCAGCCGGCCGACCGAGATCAGCGCGTCGCGCAGCTCGCCGGCGCGGGAGGCGAAGCGGGCCGTCTCCTGTGCCTCGCGGCCCATCGTCTTGACCACCAGAGCGCCGTCGAAGCTCTCGTGCGCGATGCCGCTGACCTCGGCCCGCAGCCGCTGCGCCCGGGCCTGGCGGGGTGCCATCCGGCGGGAGTAGACCACGTTGAGCGCGAACAGCGCGGGGAACACCGCGAGGCCGACCAGAGCCAGCGCCCAGTCGGTGAAGAACAGCGAGACCACCGCGCCGACGAGCATCACCAGCGTGCCGACCGCGAACGGCAGCGGCGCGATCGGGTACCAGGCCGCCTCCACGTCGGAGTTGGCGTTCGAGAGCAGCGTGCCGGTGGAGTTGCGGTGGTGCCAGGAAAGCGGCAGTTCCAGGTAGCGGCGGGTGACCCGGCGGCGGTAGGCGGCCTGGAGCCGGTACTGCATGTAGCCGGCGCCGAGGCGGCGGCCGAAGATGCCGACGACCCGCAGCACGCTGATGCCGAACAGCGCGGCGGCGGCGAGCGCCAGCCCTCCGCCGGCCACCTCGCCGCGCTCCACGGCCGGCACGACCACCTCGCCGACCACCGCGCCGACGACGTACGCGCTGGCGATCACCAGGAGGCCGAACAGCACGCTGCCGCTGACCGCGACCGCGAAGATCCGCGGCTGTTCCCGGATGGCCCGGCCGAGCACCCGTAGCCCTCTGCCGAGCACGTCCCGACTTGTCCCGCTCGCCACGCTGTCCCCCGCCGTAAGCCGCAGTTTTCTCCCCCATCCTTACCGTTCCCCGGCGCTCACGCCGACCCGGCCGGGATATGTCCGCCGTCACGTTCGCACGGAGCTGGGCGGACACCGGCCGGATCGATCGCGCGGCGGGGTCCGGCCGGGCGTGGCGCGCCGATCGGCCGGGACGGGCCTACGATCAGGGGATGCCGCGGTACGCCCGAACGGAGCGCGAGGCGCTCGCCGACCTGATGCTCGAACTGGGACCGGACGCGCCGACCGTCAACGAGGGGTGGACCACCCGTGACCTGGCGGCGCACCTGCTGGTGCGGGAGCGCCGGCCGGACGCGGCCGGCGGGATCCTGCTGCCGCCGCTGCGTGGCTACGGCGAGTCGGTGCGCCGGCGGATCGCCGCCGGGCCGTACGCCGACCTGATCGCCCGGGTACGCCGCCCCCCGGTGTGGAGCCCGGTGAGCAACCCCCTCACCGACGAGCTCGCCAACGGGATGGAGTTCTTCATCCACCACGAGGACGTGCGACGGGCCCGGCCCGGCTGGCACCCGCGCGAGCTGCCGGCCGGGCAGCAGGCGGTGCTGTGGAAGCGGGCGTCCCTGCTGGCCCGGATGGCGCTGCGGCGGTTCCCGGCCGAGGTCCTGGTGCAGGCGCCGGGGCACGGCGAACTGCGGGCCGGCGGTGGCGGCGAACGACTGCGGGTGGTGGGCGCGCCGGGTGAGCTGGTGCTGTTCCTCACCGGGCGGCAGCGGGTGGCCCGGGTGCAGGTGGACGGCCCGGCCGAGAGCGCCGAGCGTCTGCGTACCGCCGCACTGGGCCTGTGACCGACGAGCGGTGACCGCTCGCCCGCCGGCTGTCGGAGGTGGACGCCGGGAGATCGACGCCTGTCAGCGCGACGCCGCGCCCGGGCCACCGGCGACCGGTTCCGTGCCGCCCGGCCGGCACGCCTGAGCCGGTTCCAGCAGGCGGGACCGGTGGCTACGCGGCCGATCAGGGCTAGCCGCTGGCCGGGTGCAGGCAATACCCTTCGGTAACCGCAGACCGACGTGACCCCCGTCACGTCCCTCCACCCCTGAAGGCGGCTACAGCGATGGCTCTCGATGTACCGTACCGTTCCGTACCGGACATGTTCCTCAAGCGCGTGGCGGACTCCCCCGACCGGCACGCCTTCGCCCACCCCGCACCCGACGACTCGGGCCCGGTCTGGCTGACGTGGGAGCAGGTCGGGCAGCGCGCCAAGGCGATAGCCGCCGGGCTGCACGGGCTCGGTGTCGGCCTGGAGAACCCGGTGGCGATTCTGGCCAACACGCGCCTGGACTGGGTGCTCGCCGACTTCGGCATCATGTGCGCCGGTGGTGCCACCACCACCGTCTACCCCACCACCGAGCCCGAGGACGCGGTCTACATCATCGCCGACTCCGGCTCGAAGGTGCTGTTCGCGGAGAACCAGGCGCAGGCGGCGAAGATCGCCGGGGCGGACCTGCCCGCGTTGACCCACGTGGTGCTCTTCGACGGCACCCCCGACCCGGCGGCGGCCGTCCCGCAGCTCACCCTGGCCGAGCTGGAGGAGCGCGGCGCCGCGGCGCTGAGCGCCGAGCCGGACCTGATCGACACGCTCGTCGCCGGCATCGGCCCGGACCACCTGGCCACTCTCATCTACACGTCGGGCACCACCGGCCGCCCGAAGGGCGTTGAGCTGCTGCACGGCGGCTGGTGCTGGGAGGGCGTGGCGCAGGCCGACCTGGGCCTGCTGCGCGTCGACGACCTGCAATACCTGTGGCTGCCGCTGTCGCACTCGTTCGGCAAGACGCTTCTCTGCGGCGCCACCCACGTCGGCCTGCCCACCTACGTCGACGGCCGGGTGGACAAGCTCGTCGACCTGCTCGGCGTGGTGCAGCCGACGCTCATGTGCGGTGCGCCCCGGGTCTTCGAGAAGGTCTACAACAAGGCGGTCACTACCGCGCAGGGCGCCGGTGGCGCCAAGGCCAAGATCTTCGCCTGGGGCGTCGCGGTGGGCAAGGAGAAGGTCGCGCTGGAGCAGGCCGGCAAGCCGGTCCCGGCCGGGCTGCGGATGAAGTACGCGCTCGCCGAGAAGCTCGTGTTCAGCAAGCTCCAGGCACGGCTCGGCGGCCGGATGCGGGTGCTGGTCTCCGGCGCGGCACCGCTGAGCAAGGAGATCGCCACCTTCTTCGCCGCCGCCAACCTGCCCATCTCCGAGGGCTACGGACTGACCGAGACCAGCGCCGGCGCGTTCGTGAACCCGCCCGACGGGCTGAAGATCGGCAGCGTGGGCCGGGCCATGGGCGACCTGGAGTGCCGGATCGACACCGACGGTGAGGTCCTGCTGCGCGGCAAGCCGGTCATGCGCGGCTACCACAACCTGCCGGAGGAGACCGCCGCCGCGTTCACCGATGACGGCTTCTTCCGCACCGGCGACATCGGCACGCTCGACGCCGACGGCTACCTGCGCATCACCGACCGGAAGAAGGACCTGGTCAAGACGTCCGGTGGCAAGTACGTCGCGCCGTCGCACATCGAGGGCATGTTCAAGGCGGTGTGCCCGTACACCTCGCAGGCGGTGGTGATCGGGCAGGCCCGCAACTACTGCACCATGCTCGTCACGCTCGACCCGGACGCGATCAAGGGCTGGGCCGCCGGCACCCCGCTCGAGGGCAGCGACTACACCACGATCGTCACCTCGCCGCAGGCGCGGGAGATGATCGAGGGATACGTGGCCGAGCTGAACGCCAAGCTCAACCGCTGGGAGACGATCAAGAAGGTGACGATCCTTCCCCGCGACCTCACCATCGAGGACGGCGAGGTCACGCCGTCGCTGAAGATCAAGCGCCGCAGTGTGGAGACGAACTTCGCCTTCGAGATCGACAAGATGTACGAGGGGACGCTCGCCGAGCTGTAGTCCGCACCGCGCCGGCCGTGCCCCACCGTCCCGGGGCACGGCCGCGTGCGTTCTCAGAGGTGCCCCTCCCGCCACCGGCTCTGCTCGGCCTCGGCGGCGATCTGCTCCTCCAGCGCGAGCCGGCGTACCCGGCGCCGGCGGTCGTCCTTTCCCCGGGTCTCCCAGGCGACGCCGGCGCAGGTGAGCACCGCCAGCGCGGCGAGCGCGTTCAGCTCGTGGAGCCGGGCGACGGCCGGGACGGCTGCGGCGAGCACCAGCACCGTCACCAGCAGCGGCGTCCGTGCCCGGCGCTCCGCCAGCCACCAGCACCCGGCGAGGCTGAGCAGGTAGATCCCGACGCCGCCGAACAGGACCCCGGCCCAGAGGACCCCCAGCTCCGGACCCCACGCGGGCGTCGTCGGTGAGGCGGCCTCGGCCAGCAGATCCTTGAGGCCGAGGGCGAAGAAGATGATCCCGGCGACCATCGGCAGGTGCAGGAACGTGTAGACGGTGCGGGCCAGCCGCAGCCGTGCGGCGGGGTCCCGGGCCTGGTGCAGGGCCTGTTCCAGCGCGAACCTCAGCGTGTCGAAGTACGCCCACCACAGCGCCGCCACGATCACCACGCCGAGCAACGCGGCGACCGCCACCGGGCCGGTGAGCGGCAGCCCGCGCTTCGGGCCGAGCCCGAGCGCGATGAGCGACTCGCCGAGCGCGACGAGCACGATCAGCGCGTGCCGCTCCGCCCAGTGCCCGGCCGAGATCACCACCCACCACTGGCGGGCGAGGATCGCCCCGGCGATGTACTCGACGAGCAGCGCCAGGGTCCAGAGCGCCAGTTGCAGCCCCACCGCGAACCGCCCGTGCGCCAGCCGGCCGGGCAGGGTGCCGGCGACGACCAGCAGCACCGTGGCCACTGTCGGGGCCAGGAAGCGTATCCGCAGTCCCCGGCGCCGGGCCGGGTCGGCGCGGTCGGCCCAGGCGAAGACGGTGAGCTGGGCGGTCCGGATCACGAAGTAGCACGCGGCGAAGACGAGCGGCCCGGGCAGCCAGCCCTCGCGGTTGGTGGCGAACGCGCTGGGTGTGCTGAGCACGAGCAGGAACGTCGCCGCCACGGTGACGACGCCGACCAGCGGCAGCATCCCCTGGTCGGCGCGGAACGCGTTGCCCATCCGGGCGAAGCCGGTCCAGGACCACCAGAGCAGCGCCAGCACCAGCAGGAACCGGTAGAGGTTGACCGGCGTGAACACCGACGCGGTGAGCGTGGTGACGCTCAGGAACGCGAAGACGAAGACCAGGTCGTAGAAGAGCTCCACCGAGGTGGTCCGGGAACCCGGCGCGCTGCGCCGCACCGCCAGCGACCACCGGACCGCGTCCCCGTCTCCCACCCGGGCAGTGTGCGGGCACCGGCCCGCCCTCAGCCGGGGTTCGAGCGGATCACCACCGGATCGGGCGGGCGGTCAGGCGATGACGCTGGGTTCCCGCCACTGCGGGCGGCTGGTCCGGTCCAGGTCGTAACGGACCGCGGCGAGCCGCCCGACCGCCTCCACCAGCTCGGCGGCGGGAAGCGTGAAGGGCAGCCGCAGGAAGCGCTCCAGCGTCCCGTCCAGGCCGAACCGGGGTCCGGGCGCCAGTCGTACGCCGACCTCCTCGGCCGCGCGGGCCAGCGCGCTGGAGATGGGACCGTCCAGCTCGGCCCAGAGCGTGACGCCGCCGCCGGGCACCCGCACCCGCCAGTCGGGCAGCCGGTCGGCGAGCGCCGCGACCAGGGCGTCCCGCTGTGTGACGAGCTGGGCCCGGCGGGCGGCCACGATGGCCGGCGCCTCGGTGAGCAGGTGCACTGCGACGAGCTGGTCGAGCACCGGGCTGGCCATGTCCACCCCGACCCGGGCCGCGGCCAGCCGCTGCACCTGGGGCGCGGAGGCGCGCACCCACCCGATCCGCAGCCCACCCCAGTAGGGCTTGCTCATGCCGCCGATGCTGATCACCCGGGAGTGCCTGTCGAAGACCGCCACCGGGGGCGGCAGCGTGGTGTCGTCGAGCGGCAGGTCGACGAAGGACTCGTCGACCACCAGGTCGGTGCCGGCCGCGTGGGCCGTCCCGACCAGCCGCTCGCGCAGGTCGGCCGCCATCAGGTGGCCGGTCGGGTTCTGGAACTCAGGGATCACGTACGCGAGCTTCGGCCGGGTCTGCCGCAGGCTGCCGAGCAGCAGTTCGGCGTCCCAGCCCTCGTCGGACAGGCCGTGCGTGGCGATCCTGGCCCGCCGGGCGGAGAGCGCGGCCAGCGCGTTGGGGTAGGTGGGCGACTCGACGAGCACCGCGCCGCCGGGCGACAGGGCCAGCCGCAGCACCAGGTCCAGCGCGTGCTGGGTGCCGTTGGTGACCATGATCTGCTCCGGGCTGGTGGGCAGGCCACGCTCGGTGTACCCGCGCGCCACCGCCTCGCGCAGCTCGATGATGCCGGTCGGGTGGTAGCCGGCGCCGCTGAGGTAGCGGGGCAGGTCCTCGGCCGCGGCCCGGGCGGCGGGGACGAGCTGCGGGGGCGCGGACAGCGCGGCCACCCCGAGGTCGATCATGTCGCGGTCGTCGAGCGGCGTCCACAGCCCGGTGCTGGCCACCCGGTGCCCGCCGGGCAGCATGGTCCAGCTGCCCGCGCCCCGGCGGCTGGCCAGGTGGCCGCTCTCCCGCAGTTCCCGGTACGCGGCGGTGACAGTGGTCCGGCTGATCCGCAGCGCCTCGGCCAGTTCCCGCTCGGCCGGCAGGCGTACCCCGAGGGGGAGCCGCCCGTCGGCGAGCAACCCGCGGACGGCGCCGGCGAGCGCGGCGTAGTCGGGGCTGCGCCGACGGCCTGGCAGTGCGTGCCACTGACCGAGGAGTCGCGCCAATTGGACGCCGCGCACCTGGCTGGTCATGGCCACACCCCCGAAATTGGCACCCTCGACAACCACGATTGGCACCTAGGGTGGCATGCATGGCACAGCTTGGCAATCTCCGGCACCGGCCGGTACGACGGCTCGCCCAGCTCTACGCCGGACTGGTCCTCTACGGCCTGAGCATGGCGCTGATGATCCGCTCCGAGCTGGGACTGGACCCGTGGGACGTGTTCCACCAGGGACTCGCCCGGCAGACCGGCCTGTCCTTCGGGACCGTCACCATCGCGGTCGGCGCCCTCGTGCTCGTCCTCTGGATCCCGCTGCGGCAGCGACCCGGCCTCGGCACGGTCAGCAACGTCGTGGTGATCGGCCTGGTCGTCGACGCCGCCCTGGCCGTGCTGCCGGCCGGCGACGGCCTGCCGGCCCGCGTCGCGCTGCTCGTCGCCGGGATCGTCGCCAACGGCGCCGCCACCGGGCTCTACCTGGGCACCGGGCTCGGCCCCGGCCCACGCGACGGGCTGATGACCGGCTTCGTCGCCCGCCACCCCCGCTTCTCGGTCCGGCTGGTCCGCACCGTCATCGAGGTCACCGTGCTGGCGCTCGGCTGGCTGCTCGGCGGCACCGTCGGTCTCGGCACCGTGGCGTACGCGCTGACCATCGGCTCGCTGGCCCAGTTCTTCATCCCGGTCTTCGCGCTGCCGCCACGCCCGGCGGCCGGTGCTTACGCTACGTGATCATCACCGGGCCGACCGCCACGGTCCGGGACGCCGCGCAACGCGTTGAGCTGCGGCGACACACAAGCGGGAAACCAGGTGTTTCCTCCGCCGTCGCGGCCGGGCATCATTCCTGCATGGGGGAGAACGGATGGCGTTGGAGCGACGCCTGGATCTTCGTCGCGCTTGTCATCGCCAGTGGCGCCGGCCGGCACCGGCGGGCCGCCGCGACACGCCGGCCGGAGGGTGTCCGCCTGGCCGACGTCCTCTCCACCGCCGACCACCTCAACCAGGCCATCCCCGAACGGCACGAGGTGGAGGGCGCGGTCCGGCGGCTGGTCGGCGCGGGTCTGGTCAGCGTCGCCGACGGCTGGTTCCGGGTCACCCCCGACGGTGAGCGGCTCTGGCGCACCCGCCCCAGCGCCGGGCTCGGCACCACAGTGGACACGGTGCAGGGCGTGCTGACCCGGCGGCACCCGCCCGCCGAGAGCGAGTGGCACCTCGACGAGAACGACCACGCCGCCGCCGTGCAGGAGTACGTGGTCCGGTCGATCCCGATGCCGCGCCGCTCCCCCGAGGGGCACCCCGGCCGGCAGTGACCCGCCTCAGCGCACCGGGTGCCCGGCGCCGCGCAGCGCGTCCTTGACCTCGCCGACGGTGAGTTCGCCGAAGTGGAAGACGCTCGCCGCGAGCACCGCGTCCGCACCCGCGCCGACGGCCGGCGGGAAGTGGGCCACCTCGCCCGCGCCGCCGCTGGCGATCACCGGCACGTCGACCACCTCGCGGACCGCCTGGATCAGCGGCAGGTCGAACCCGGCCTTGGTGCCGTCGGCGTCCATCGAGTTGAGCAGGATCTCGCCCGCGCCCAGCTCGGCGCCGCGCGCCGCCCACTCGACCGCGTCCAGGCCGGTGCCCCGCCGTCCGCCGTGCGTGGTCACCTCGAAGCCGCTCGGCGTCGTGCCGTCCGGTGCGCGGCGCACGTCCAGCGAGAGCACCAGCACCTGCCGGCCGAACCGGTCGGCGATCTCGGCGATCAGCTCCGGCCGGGCGATGGCGGCGGTGTTCACGCCGACCTTGTCCGCCCCGGCGCGCAGCAGCGTGTCGACGTCGGCGACCCGGCGGACACCACCGCCCACGGTGAGCGGGATGAAGACCGACTCGGCGGTGCGCCGCACCACGTCGAGCATGGTCCCCCGGTCGCTGGACGAGGCGGTGACGTCGAGGAAGGTCAGCTCGTCCGCGCCGGCCCGGTCGTACGCCGCCGCCAGCTCCACCGGGTCGCCGGCGTCGCGCAGATCGAGGAAGTTGACCCCCTTGACCACGCGCCCGGCGTCCACGTCCAGACACGGGATGACCCGTACCGCCACCGTCATGCCCCGAGCCTAACGAACGCGCGGGCGGTGGTGACCCGCCGGTGAGGCCGGTCACCACCGCCCGCTGCGGTGTGTGCGTTCGCGCCGGTCAGAGACGGACCAGCATCTTGCCGAGGTTCTCGCCGCGCAGCAGGCCGAGGAACGCCTCGGGGGCCTGCTCGATGCCGTCGACGATCGTCTCGTCGTACGACAGCCGGCCCTCGCGCAGCCAGCCCGCCACCTCCCGCACGAACTGCTCCCGCAGGTGACCGTGGTCACTGACGAGGAAGCCGCGCAGCGTCAGCCGCTTGCCGATCACCAGCGCCAGGTTGCGCGGCGCGGCGGGCGGCTCGGTGGCGTTGTACTGCGCGATCATGCCGCAGATGGCGGCCCGGCCGTGCGGGTTCATCGCCCCGATCGCCGCCTCCAGGTGCTCGCCGCCGACGTTGTCGAAGTACACGTCGACGCCGTCCGGGGCGGCGGCCTTGAGCTGCTTTGACACCGGCCCGTCGTGGTAGTCGAAGGCGGCGTCGAAGCCGAGCGCGGTGAGCCGCTCGACCTTCGCCGCCGAACCGGCGCTGCCGATCACCCGGCCGGCGCCGCGCAGCTTCGCGATCTGGCCGACCATGCTGCCCACCGCACCGGCCGCGCCGGAGACGAACACGGTCTCCCCCGGCTTCATCGCGGCCACGTCGAGCAGCCCGGCGTACGCGGTCAGCCCGGTCATGCCGAGCACGCTCAGGTGCGCGGTGACCGGCGCCAGGTCGGGATCGACAGTACGTACGCCCTTGGCGTCCACGAGCGCGTACTCGCGCCAGCCGAGCCCGTGCAGCACCGTGTCACCGGGCTTGACGCCCCCGGCCTCACCGGACACGACCTCACCGATCGCGCCGCCCTCCAGTGGGGCGTCGAGCGCGAACGGCGGCACGTACGACTTGACGTCGTTCATCCGCCCGCGCATGTACGGGTCGACGGACATGAACCGGTTGCGGACCACCACCTGTCCCGGGCCCGGCGTCGGCACCTCGGTGGTGACCAGCCGGAAGTTCTCCGCGGTCGGCCAGCCGTCCGGCCGGGACGCCAGGTGGATCTCCCTGTTGACGCTCGCCTCGCTCACCAGACCTCCTCGGTTCGCACTGCGGGGCTCCGCTGCGCCGCGCTCCTCGTGCTCACCGGGCCTCGCGGACCGTGCGCGTCACCTCGACGTTGCCACGGGTCGCGTTGGAGTAGGGGCAGACCTGGTGGGCCGCGTCGACCAGCTGCTCGGCGGCCGCGCGCTCGACCGCGGGCAGGTCCACCACGAGCGTCACGGCGAGGCCGTAACCGCCGCTGCCGTTCGGGCCGATGCCCACCTCGGCCTCGACGACCGAGCCGGAGACGTCCGCCTTGGCCTGGCGGGCCACCACGCGCAGCGCGGAGTGGAAGCAGGCCGCGTAGCCGGCCGCGAAGAGCTGCTCCGGGTTGGCCGCGCCGCCGGCGCCGCCCATCTCCTTCGGTACGGCGAGGTCCAGCTCGACCGTGCCGTCGGAGGTCCGGACGTGACCGTCGCGGCCGTCGCCGGTGGCGCGGGCGGAGGCGGTGTAGAGCACCTGCATGTCACTGCTCCTTCTGTCGGTGGATCGTCTCGGTGACCCGGGTGAGGATGCCGTGGAGGAAGACCAGCTCGTCCTCGGTGAGCCCGGTGGCGGCGGCCACCCGCCGCGGCACGTCACCCATCCGCTCCCGCAGGGCCCGGCCCCGGCCGGTGAGGCCCACCTCGACCCGGCGCTCGTCCGCCGCCGATCGGGTACGCACCACCAGACCGGCCGCCTCCAGCCGCTTGAGCAGCGGGGAGAGGGTGCCGGAGTCGAGCCGGAGCTGACCGCCGAGCTCGGAGACCGTGGGGGCGTCGTCGTCGCGCTCCCAGAGCACCAGCAGCACCAGGTACTGCGGGTAGGTCAGGCCGTGCTCGTCGAGGATGGGCCGGTAGACGTCGGTCAGGGCGCGCGACGCCGCGTAGAGCGCGAAGCACACCTGCCGGCGCAGCACCAGATCATCGGTCACCGTGAAACCGTAACGCACAACTAAGTTGTGCACAACCGATCGGCGCGTGGTCCGGGGCGCGCGACGCGCCCCGGAACACCGTCAGCCGACGGGGAGATACGCCTCCAGCTCGACCTCGACCAGGAGATCCGGGTCGATCAGCCCGGCCACCACCACCATCGTGGCCACCGGGCGCACCGGGCCGAACACCGCGTTGTGCGCCCGGCCCACCTCGTCGGCGTAGAGCCGGTCCGTCACGTACATCCGGGTCCGCACCACGTCCGCCGGCCCGGCGCCGACCTCGGCCAGCGCGTCCAGACCGATCCGGATCGCCTGCGCGGTCTGCGCCGCCGCGTCACCCGCGTGCGCCACCCGGCCGTCCACTGTGGAGGTGCAGCCGGCGGTGATCGCCAGCGCGCCGGCCCGCACCACCCGGGAGTAGCCGTACAGCGCCTCCCACGGGCCGCCCGAACCGAGCCGGGTCACCACCCCGGCGTCGGCGGGCGGCTCGGCCGTCACGCGCCGGCCCGCAGCGTCGCCAGCGCCTCGGCGACGGTGAACGCGCCCGCGTAGAGCGCCTTGCCGGCGATCACGCCCTCCACGCCCACCGGCTCCAGCGTGGCCAGCGCCCGCAGGTCGTCCAGCGTGGACACGCCGCCGGAGGCGATCACCGGGGCGTCGGTGCGGGCGCACACCTCGCGCAGCAGGTCCAGGTTCGGCCCGCGCATGGTGCCGTCCTTGGTGATGTCGGTGACCACGTACCGCGCCGCGCCCGCGGCGTCGAGCCGGGCCAGCACCTCGTACAGGTCACCGCCGTCGCGGGTCCAGCCGCGCGCCGACAGGGTACGGCCGCGCACGTCCAGCCCGATCGCCACCCGGTCGCCGTACTCGCCGCAGATCCGGTCGCACCACTGCGGGTCCTCCAGCGCGGCGGTGCCGATGTTGACCCGGGCCGCCCCGGTGCCCAGCGCCGCCCGCAGCGACTCGTCGTCGCGGATGCCGCCGGACAGCTCCACCTTCACGTCCAGCTTGCCGACCACCTCGGCGAGCAGCGCGGCGTTGGAGCCCCGCCCGAACGCGGCGTCCAGGTCGACCAGGTGGATCCACTCCGCACCGTCGGACTGCCAGGCCAGAGCCGCGTCCAGCGGGTCGCCGTACGCGGTCTCGCTACCGGCGGCGCCCTGCACGAGCCGGACGGCCTGGCCGTCGGCGACGTCCACGGCGGGCAACAGGGTGAGGCTCAACGCTTCTCTCCTCGGGTCCTCAACGACGGTCCAGCGCGATCACCACGATCGCGGGCAGGACCAGCAACAACAACACGACCAGCACCAGCCGCAGCGCGAGGTCGTCCACCAGACTCCAGATGGCGACCACCGCGGTCGCGGTGAGCACCAGGATCGTCGCCCGCTCGCGGCGGGTGTGCCGGCGCAGCCGGCCGGTACGCCCGCGCCGCAGCGACGGCGTCAGGCGGCGTACCAGAGAACGACGCCGCTCCCGGCGTGCCACCCGGCGGGCGCGGACGGCGCGCGCCCGCTCCTGCTCGGCCTCGCGCTCCGCGCGGCGGCGGGCCCGCTCCTTGCTCACGCCGACGCCCGCGTGCCCGCCAGCGGGCCGGTCACAACGTGCCGAGCCAGTTGCGCAGCAGCGCGGCCCCGGCGTCGGCCGACTTCTCCGGGTGGAACTGCGCGGCCGAGAGCGGCCCCCGCTCCACCGCCGCGACGAAGTCCGCGCCGTGGTGCGCGGTCGTCACCGTCGCGCCCGCCTCGGCCAGCGCCGCCGGGTCGGTCACCCCGTAGGAGTGGACGAAGTAGAACCGGGTGTCCTCCGGCAGGCCGGCGAACAGCGCCGAGCCGGCCGGCGGCCGCACGGTGTTCCAGCCCATGTGCGGCAGCCGCCGCGCGGGCAGCCGGGTCACGCCCCCGGGCAGCAGCCCGAGCCCCTTGGTGACCACGCCGTGCTCCTCGCCGTGCCCGAAGAGGATCTGCATGCCGACGCAGATGCCCAGCACCGGCCGCCCGGCGGCGACCCGGTCGGCGATGACCGGCCCGGCGCCCAGCGCCTCGATCCCCGCCATGCACGCGGCGAACGCGCCGACGCCCGGCACCACCAGGCCGTCGGCCGACGCGGCGGCGTCCAGGTCGTCGGTGACTGTCACGTCGGCGCCGGCCCGCGCCACCGCGCGCTCGGCCGAACGCAGGTTGCCCGAGCCGTAGTCGAGCACCACCACCCGTGCCATCAGCTCTCCCCCGGCAGCAGCCAGAGCACCCCGGCGGCGGTGGCGAGCACGGCCAGCAGGCCGGTGATCACCACGGCGGCGCGGGGGGCGCCCTGCTTGAGCAGCGACCACGTCCCGCCGAGCAGCAGGCCGGCCAGGATCAGCAGAAGAGTGGGCAGCACCTTCATCAGAGCCGCCTTCCATCCGCGACTGCGGGACTCCGCCGCGCTGCGTTCCTCGCGCTCATCAGAGAGCGCCCTTCGTGGAGGGCACCACACCCGCGTTCCGCGGGTCCAGGGCGGTGGCCTCCCGCAGCGCGCGGGAGACGGCCTTGAACTGCGCCTCGACCACGTGGTGGGCGTCCGGGTGGCCGCCGGGCCGGGCCGCGCGCAGCACGTCCACGTGCAGCGTGATCCGGGCCGACTGGCCGAACGACTCCCAGATGTGCCGGGTCATGCTCGTCGGGTAGACCGGCCCGATGTACGGCGCCAGCGCCGGCTCGTCGTGCACCACGTACGGGCGGCCGGACAGGTCGACGGCGGCCCGGACCAGCACCTCGTCCATCGGGACGGTCGCCGATCCGTACCGCCGGATGCCGGCCTTGTCGCCCAGCGCCCGGTCGAACGCGGCGCCCAGCGCGAGCGCCGTGTCCTCCATCGTGTGGTGCGCGTCGATCTCCAGGTCGCCGACGGTGTGCACGGTCAGGTCGAAGCCCCCGTGCCGGGCGATCTGGTTGAGCATGTGGTCGTAGAAGCCGACGCCGGTGGAGATGTCGGCCTTGCCGGTGCCGTCGAGGTCGATCTCGACGAGCACCTTCGTCTCGTTTGTGACCCGCTCGATCCGGGCGATCCGGCTCATGAAACTCTCTCCATCGCGGTGAGGAAGGCGTCGGTCTCGGTCGGGGTGCCGGCGGTGACGCGCAGCCAGCCGGGCAGGCCGACGTCGCGTACCAGGACGCCGGCATCGAGCAGGGTACGCCAGGCCACCGCCTGGTCCCCCGCGACGGCGAACAGCACGAAGTTGGCGTCGCTGTCGGCCACCCGGTGGCCCCGGGCGCGCAGCTCGGCGACAATCCGGTCCCGCTGCTCCTTGATCGCGGTCACGGTGCCGAGCAGGGCGCCCCGGTGCGCCAGCGCCGCGCGGGCCGCGGCCTGGGTGAGCGCGGACAGGTGGTAGGGCAGCCGGACCAGCTGCACCGCGTCCACCACCGCCGGGTCGGCGGCCAGGTAGCCGAGCCGGCCGCCGGCGAAGCCGAACGCCTTGCTCATGGTGCGGGTCACCACCAGCCGCGGGTGGCCGGGCAGCACGGCGAGCGCGCTGACCGTGCCGGGGCGGGCGAACTCGGCGTACGCCTCGTCCACGATCACCATGCCTGGTGCCTCGTCCAGCACGGCGGCGACCACCGCCGGGTCCAGCGCGGTGCCGGTCGGGTTGTTCGGCGAGCAGAGGAACACCACGTCGGGCCGGTGCTCGCGGACCTGGGCCACCGCCTCGTCGGCGGTGAGCCCGAAGTCCGCGCCGCGCGGGGCGGGCACCCACCGGGTGCCGGTGCCGAGCGCCAGCAGGGGGTGCATGGAGTATGCCGGGATGAAGCCGAGCGCGGTGCGCCCGGGACCGCCGAACGCCTGGAGCAGCTGCTGCTGGATCTCGTTGGAGCCGTTCGCCGCCCACACGTTCTCGGCGGTGAGCCCGTGGCCGAGGTAGGCGGCCAGGTCGGCGCGCAGCGCCACGGCGTCCCGGTCCGGGTAGCGGTTGAGGTCACGCAGCTCGGCGGCGACCGCCTTGCCGATCGCCTCGACCACCGGCTCGGGCACCGGGTAGGAGTTCTCGTTCGTGTTCAGCCGTACCGCCACGTCGAGCTGCGGCGCCCCGTACGGCGTACGCCCGCGCAGGTCGTCGCGGATCGGCAGCTCGTCGAGCGTGGTCACGACGCGCCGCCCTCGGGGAACCGGACGCTGACCGCCTGGCCGTGCGCGGGCAGGTCCTCCACCGTCGCCAGCGTCACCACGTGCGGCGCCACGTCGCGCAGCGCGTCCTGCGTGTATTCGACCAGGTGCACGCCGCGCAGGAACGACTGCACGGACAGCCCCGAGGAGTGCCGCGCGCAGCCGCCGGTGGGGAGCACGTGGTTGGAGCCCGCGCAGTAGTCGCCGAGCGACACCGGCGACCAGGCGCCCACGAACACCGCCCCGGCGTTGCGGACCCGCAGCGCCCACTCGCGGGCGTTCTCGGTCTGGATCTCCAGGTGCTCGGCCGCGTACGCGTCGACCACCCGCAGTCCGGCCTCCAGGTCGTCGACCAGGACGACGCCGCTCTGCTCGCCGCGCAGCGCGGTGCCGATCCGCTCGGCGTGCTTGGCCGCCGGCGCCTGCCGGGCCAGTTCGGCGTCGACCGCGTCGGCCAGCGCGGTGGACGGGGTGACGAGCACGCTCGCCGCCAGCGGGTCGTGCTCGGCCTGGCTGATCAGGTCGGCGGCGACGTGCGCCGGGTCGGCGGTGTCGTCGGCCAGGATCGCGATCTCGGTCGGGCCGGCCTCGGCGTCGATGCCGACCACGCCGCGCAGCAGCCGCTTCGCGGCGGTGACCCAGATGTTGCCCGGACCGGTGATCATGTCGACCGGCTCGCAGCGCTCGTCGCCGGTCGGGTCGACGCCCGCGCCGTAGGCGAGCATGGCGACCGCCTGGGCGCCGCCCACCGCGTACACCTCGTCCACGCCGAGCAGCGCGCAGGCTGCGAGGACCCGGCGGTCCGGCAGGCCGTCGTTGTCCTTCTGCGGCGGGCTCACCACCACCAGCGAGCGCACCCCGGCCGCCTGGGCCGGGACCACGTTCATCACCACCGTCGACGGGTACATGGCCAGGCCGCCCGGGACGTAGAGGCCGACCCGGTCGACCGGCACCCACCGCTCGGTCACCGTGCCGCCGGGCACCACAGTCGTGGTGTGGTCGGTGCGGCGCTGGTCGGCGTGCACCTTGCGGGCCCTGGTGATCGACTCCAGCAGCGCGGCGCGGACCTGCGGGTCCAGCTCGCCCTCGGCGGCGCGGATCGTCTCGACCGGCACCCGCAGCCGCTCCGGGGAGACGCCGTCGAACCGTTCGCTGGCCTCCCGGATCGCCGGGTACCCATGGTCCCGGACCGCCTCCACGAGCGGGCGGATCCGCTCGACCGCCACGGAGACGTCGAGCTGGGCACGGGGCAGCAGGCGGCGCGGGTCACGGACCCCGCCGCGCAGGTCGATCCGATTCAACACGCCTGCGAGTCTAGGCCGCCGACCGGGCCACCGGCCGGGCCCGCCCGCACGCCGGGACGGTGAGCCGGGACACGCGCGGGCGGGCGCGTTGGCGATACGCTCGATCACGTGAGCGCACGGCTGCCGGTGTTCCCGCTCGGGACCGTCCTCTTCCCCGGGCTGGTCCTTCCGCTGCACATCTTCGAGGAGCGCTACAAGGCGCTGGTGCGCCACCTCGTCGGGCTGCCCGAGGGCGCGCCGCGCGAGTTCGGCGTGGTGGCGATCCGGGCCGGCTGGGAGGTGGCGCCGGCCGGGCCGCCGGGGCTTTCCGGGCCGGCCGGTGGCGAGGTCACGCTGCACGAGGTCGGCTGCACCGCCGAGCTGCGGCAGGTCACCGAGCTTGCCGACGGCGGCTTCGACATCGTCACTGTGGGACGGCGACGGTTCCGGGTCGCCGAGGTCGACGCCTCCACCGAGCCGTACCTCACCGCCGAGGTGGAGTGGCTGCCGGAGCCGGACGGCCCGGACGAGACCGCCGACCTGCTCGCGGCCCGGGTGATCTCGGTGTTCCGGCAGTATCTCGGGCTGATCCGGCCCGAGCAGCAGGAGATCACCGAGCAGCTGCCGGAGGATCCCACGGTCCTGTCGCACCTGGTCGCGGCGACCGCCGCGCTGACCGTCGCCGACCGGCAGCGGCTGCTCGCCGTCGACGACACGGCCGGCCGGCTCCGCGCCGAGCTGCGCCTGCTCAACCGGGAGACGGCGTTGCTGCGGCGGGTGCGCGCGGTGCCGGTGCCGCTCAGCGAGCTGGCTGGTCCCCCGGCGCCGAACTGAACCCGGGCGGGGGCGGCGGCCAGGCGGCGTCGGGCTCCGGCCGCAGCGACGGCCACCGCGACCAGCCCGCCAGCAGCGTGTACGTGACCGCGGCGCCGAACGCGGCGAGCAGCAGGTTACCGTGCGGCAGCGGCAACGGGCCGTACCAGTCGACGCCACCGGCGCGCAGGTCGACCGGCTTGGTGAACGCGGTGCCCGGCGGCGCGGTCTCCACCAGCCGCTGGAACGTCGACAGCCCGATCCGGCGGCCGACCTGCCAGGCCACCACCGCCGCGCCGATGCCGCCGAGCGTCACCGCGAGCAGGCCCGCCGGGCCACGCCGGCGGCGCAGCAGCACCCACAGGGCGATGGCGGCGAGCACGCCGAAGCCGAGCGTCAGGAGGCTGAACCAGCCGTCCGCGGCGATCGGCTGCTCCGGCTGCGGCGTGGTGTAGACCGCGCCGGCCGGGGTCTGGCGTACCGGGGTGGCCGGCGCCAGCCACGCCCAGAGCAGGCCGAGCGGTACGCCGAGCGCGGTGAGCAGCCCGACCACGCCGAGCGCGGTGAGCAGCGGGCGGCGCGACCGGTCGGCGCCGGGCAGCGCCGCCGTCACGAACGGATGCCCGGCGAGCGGGTCGGCGCCGGGGGCGGTGACCGGTGTGCCGGCCGGCACCGGCAGGCCGCCGGGCCAGCCGGGCGGCTGAGCGGCCCCGGGCCACACGTCGCCGCCGGGACGCGGGGCGGTGCCGGGCAGCGGGGCCTCGCCCGGCTGCGGGGCCTCGCCGGGACGCGGGGCGTCGCCCGGCTGCGGGGCGTCGCCGTCGCCGCGCTCGCGCGCCCGCTCGGGCTCACTGGTGTCCGGACTCACGCGTTGATCCTCTCAGGCCCGGGCACGACGCGGGGCGGTGGTCGGCGCTCAGCGTGCGAACGGTTCCAGCATCACCGCTGCCGCCTTGAGCCAGGCGTCACGGGTCTCGGCCTGGAGCTGGTGGTACTCGATCGAGGAGCCGGTCTCCAGCGCCGGGTCGTACGGCACCACGGCGACCGCGCGGGTACGGGTGGCGAAGTGCCGCTCCAGGTCGTCCTGCAGCGAGGTACGCCCCGGCGTCGGGCAGGAGATCAGCGTGACCGCGTTGTCGGCCAGCTCGCCCATGCCCACCTCGTGCAGCAGGTCGAGCATCCAGTCCGCGCTGAACGCCGCGTCCTCACGCGGCACGGTGGTCACCACGAGCTGGTCGGCGGCCTGCATGACGGTGCGCCAGTTGGGGCTCTCCACGTTGTTGCCGGTGTCCACGCAGACCACCTCGTGGGTGCGGCGCAGCAGCTCCAGCACCCGCTTGACGGTGAACTGGTCGAGCCGCTGGGCGAAGCGCGGGCTCTCCTCACCGGCCAGCACGTCGTACGAGCCGTCGGAGGCGTGCCGCAGGTAGTCGTCGAGGTGCGACAGCAGCGTGTTGCCCTCGAGGATCTCGATCTGCGCCAGGTCGTGGATCAGGTGGCGGATGGTGCGGGCGTGCCGGGCGCTGCCGGCCCGCAGACCGAGCGTGCCGCGCAGCTCGTTGTCGTCCCAGGCGAGCACGCCGCGCCCGCGTACGCTGCCCACCGTGGCGGCGGCGAGCACCGTCGCCGTGGTCTTGTGCACCCCGCCCTTGGGGTTGGCGAAGGCGAGCACCCTCGGGGTGCCCAGCTCGCGGCGCAGCACGCCGGTCGCCCGTTCCACCTCCGGGTCCGGCTCCGGGGCACGCCACTGCGCGTGGGACGCCTCGGCCCGGCCGGAGCGCCCCTCCAGCGGGCGGCGTGGCGCGGGCACCACCGGCTCCGGGGCCGGCGGCGCGTCGGGCCGGTAGCGGCCCCGGTCGAGCAGCGCGTAGCGGGACTCGGCCGGCGGCGGCGCGGGCCGGTAGCCACCGTCGAGAAGGGAGTACCGGGACTCGGCCGGCGCCTCGGCCCGGCCGAGCGGCTCCGGGCGGGCGGGCTCGGGCCGCCAGGACGGCTCCGAGCGCGGCTCGGCGGTGAAGGGCTGCTCGGGCGCGAGCGACGGGTCGGCACGCCGGGGCGGGTCGGGCGGGTAGGGCTGCCCGGCACGCCAGGACGGCTCCGGGTCGCTGCGGTAAGCCGGGTCGGCCCGGTAGGCCGGCTCGCCGTCGCGGCGGGGATCGGCGCGGAAGGCCGGGTCGACCCGGAACGTGGCCTCGGCCCGGTAACCGGGCTCGGCGCCGTACGACCCGTCGGGGGCGCGACCGACGGCTGCGGCGCGACCGGTCCAGCCGGTGCCCGCGCCACGACGCGGCAGCGGGTCGGGCGGCGGGGCCGGTTGCTCCTCGACGTGCCGGTCGGCGTCGGCGTGCTCCGCGCCGCGACCGCCGAGCCGGGCCCGGTCGAGCAGCGCCCGCCACCGCGGTGCCGGCTCGCCCTGCCGACCCCAGCCGGTCTCGCTGCCGTCCAAGGATTCGCCCTCCCCCAGCCCATCGATCTCCGCCTGACAGGCTACGAACGAAACCCTATTCGGACCACTCCCCGCGCCGCACATCGCCCGTCGGCCCGCCGCACGATGGGATCCGCCGGGTCGCCGCGTGCCTGGACGTCTCAGGAGGTGGGAGCGGGATTGGGTGCCCCGGAACCGGCGGGTGGCGCGGGGGCGGTCGGTGAAGGTCCGCTCACCGTCCGTGCGGCTTCCGACGAATCGCCCATTCCGCCTGCCTCCGCGTGCCAGGTGTCGGCCGGTGGCCGGGCCACGTCACGCTGCTCGGGCAGCGGCGGGGTGAACACGCTCCGGTCCAGGCGGCGCACCTCCGGCGCCGGGTCCACCACCCGGACGCCGGGCCGGCCGGCGAGCGCCCGCAGGGCGTCCGGCGTGGCACTCACCACCGCGGCGTAGACGCAGGCGCAGCCCGTCCGGTACGCCGCCGCCTCGCGGACGGCGACGTCGGCGCCACTGTCGTACACCCGGCGCAGTTCCGGATCGGCGGTGGCGGCGGCGCGGGAGCGGTAGTCGGCGGCCTCCCGGTCCTTGCGCCCGGCGACGCCGGCCATCCCGGCCACCACGTCCCGCGGCAGGCGCAGCGCCGCGATCCGGACGATCTCGGTCTGCCGGCCGGGCAGCGGCACCCGCGCCACCACCGCCGAGACCCGCGTGCCGTCCAGCGCGGCGGCCGCCCGCGCCGGGGTCAGATAGTCGGCGAACGAGACGAGCGCGTAGCCGTCGGGCGTGTCGAGGCGGGCCAGTTCGTCCCCGGCGGCGCGCAGGTACTCCGGGATGCTCGCGCCGCCGGTCACGCCCACCCTCGTGACCTCGCCGACCGTGCGGTCGCTCGCCGGACGGTCCCGCCGCTGCTCCACGGCGACCACCAGCACCACGAGCGCGCAGGCCAGCGCGAGCCAGGTCAGCGCGGCAGACCGGGACCGGCGCGGCGGCGCGGGATGGTCGCTCACATCAGTCGCGCAGGATCTCCAGCGCCCGGGCCAAGTCGTCCGGGTACTCGCTGACGAACGTCACGGCGTCGCCGGTGCCCGGGTGCGCGAAGCTCAGCGAGCGGGCGTGCAGCCACTGCCGGGACAGCCCGAGCCGGGCCGACAGCGTCGGGTCCGCGCCGTAGGTCAGGTCGCCCACGCAGGGGTGCCGCAGCGTGGAGAAGTGCACCCGGATCTGGTGCGTACGCCCGGTCTCCAGCCGCACGTCGAGCAGGCTGGCCGCCGGGAACGCCTCGATCGTGTCGTAGTGGGTGATGCTCGGCTTGCCGCCGGAGACCACCGCCCAGCGGTAGTCGTGGTGCGGGTGCCTGTCGATCGGCGCGTCGATGGTGCCGCTCGACGGGTCCGGGTGGCCCTGCACCACGGCGTGGTAGCGCTTCTCCACCTCGCGGTACTTGAACGCCCGCTTCAGCGAGGTGTACGCGCGCTCGCTCTTGGCCACCACCATGATCCCGGTGGTGCCCACGTCGAGCCGGTGCACCACGCCCTGCCGCTCGGCGGCGCCGCTGGTGGAGATCCGGTGGCCGATGCCGGCCAGCCCGCCGATCACGGTGGGGCCGGTCCAGCCCGGGCTCGGGTGCGCCGCCACCCCGACCGGCTTGTCCACCACCACGATGTCGTCGTCGGCGTACACCACGGTCAGGCCGGGCACCGCCTGCGGCACCACAGTCGGCGGGGCGGGCGGCGCGGGCAGCGTGACCTCCAGCCACGAGCCCGCCTTGACCTTGTGCGAGTTGGGCCGGGCGACGCCGTCGACGAACGCGTCGCCGGCGTCGATCAGACCGGCGGCGGCGGTGCGGGAGAGCCCGAACAGGCGGGACACGGCCTGGTCCAGGCGCATGCCGTCGAGGCCGTCGGGCACGGGCAGGGAGCGGGTGTCGCCGCCGGCGGCGAAGGCGGAGGTCATGCGCTCTCCCGCTGCTCGGCCGTGGCGGCGTCGTCGCGCTTGTCATCGCGCTTGTCGCGCTTCTGGTCACGCAGCCGGGAGCCGTCGCGCTGGCGGCCGGTCAGCTCCAGGAAGACCGCGAGCACCACGCCGCACACCAGCGAACTGTCGGCCAGGTTGAACACCGGGTAGTACTCGCCGTACGGCCCGAACAAGCTGATCATGTCGACGACGTGGCCGACGAAGTGCCCCGGCGCGCGGAAGATCCGGTCGATCAGGTTGCCCAGCGCGCCGCCCAGCACCAGGCCCAGCGACACCGCCCACGGCAGCGAGCGCAGCCGCAGCGCCATCCAGGCGATCCACCCGATCACCACGAACGTGATGATCGGGAAGACCCAGGTGTGGTCGGAACCGATGCTCCAGGCCGCGCCGCTGTTGCGGGTGAGCGTGAAGTAGACGGCGCCGCCGAGCACCGACACCGGCTCCCGGCCGGGCAGCTCGCTGAGCGCGAGCTGCTTGGTGCCCAGGTCCGCCAGGAGCGAGAACAGGGAGACGCCGAGCAGCAGCGTGACCGCCCTGCGGCGGGGCGTGCCGGCGCCTGTCTCGGTGGTGCCGGACCCGGCGGGCGGTGCTGCGGTCATCTGCTCCCCATCGACGCTCGCGACGGTGGCGGTCACCGTCTGCCGTTCGGCCGCCGGGGAGCGGTGATCAGCGCCGCTCCTCCAGCTGCTTGCAGCTCACGCAGAGGGTGGCCGACGGGAACGCGGCGAGCCGCTCCACCGGGATCGGGTTGCCGCACCGCTCGCACCAGCCGTAGCCACCCTCGTCGAGCCGCTCCAGCGCGCGCTCGACCTGCGTGATCCGCTCCTTGATGCTGTTGGCGAGTGAGATCTCCTGCTCGCGCTCGAACGTCTTGGTCCCGGTGTCGGCCTGGTCGTCCCCGGCCGAGTCGGTCAAGCGGTCGCGCTGCAGCTCGGTGATCTCGCTCAGCGTCTGATCGTACTCGGCGTTGAGCTCGTCCCGCCGCGCCGCCAGGGCGGCCCGGATCTTCTCGGTCTCCGCCGCGCTGCGGGTGGCCTTCGCCACCGGCTTGCGACCGGCGGTCCTGGTGTCGGCTGGCTTCGCCATCGTCAGCTCCCTCAGCCGCATGGCGCGGCGGTCAGCGGTACGTGGGCGGGGACGCCCTCGTCGGCGTCTCCGCGTACGGAAGGGTGCACGGCGAACGGGACCGCCGTGCACTCCGGAGGTTGGCAAGAATACGGAACGTACAGGCGTCCGACAACGTGCCGCACCGTCGTCCCACGTATCCGCCCCGGACTGCCATCAATCGGGGCAAAAGGAACCGTAGCAGATCAGCGGGCCGGTTCCTCGCCGTACTCCCCGAACCACCTCGCCAGCCGGCCGCGGCGGCTCACCGCACGCAGCCGCCGCTCGGTCTCGTCCCGCACGCCCGCCGTGGCGACGATGAGCAGGCTGTCCCCGATCTTGAGCCGGGTGTCCGGGCCGGGCACGAAACCGACACCGTCGCGCAGCACCAGGGTGACGGCGGCCCCGACCGGCAGGCGCAGCTCGTCCACGTGCACCCCGGCCATCCGCGACCCGGCGGGCACCTCGAGCTGGAGCAGGTCGGCTCGCATCCGTTCCAGCGGGGCGGTCTCCAGCAGGATCTCGCTCGCCTCGGCCGGCGCGGTCACGCCCAGCCGGCGGGCCGCCGGCGCCAGCGTGCCCGCCTGGAGCAACGTGAAGATCACCACCAGGACGAAGACCGCGTCGAACAGGCGGCCCGCCCCCGGCACGTGCAACGACAACGGGATGGTCGCCAGCACCACCGGCACCGCGCCGCGCAGCCCGGCCCAGGACAGGAAGAGCTGCTCGCGCAGGTTCACCCGGAACGGCAGCGCGGAGATCGCCACCGACAACGGCCGGGCGAGCAGCAGCAGCGCCAGCCCGGTGATCACGGCCGGCAGCACCGCCGCATCCAGCCGGCTCGGCGACACCAGCAGGCCGAGCAGCACGAACAGGCCGATCTGGGCCAGCCAGGCCAGCCCGTCGGCGAAGCCGAGAATGGCCTGCCGGTGCGGCAGCCTGGAGTTGCCGAGCAGCACGCCCGCGACGTAGACGGCGAGGAAACCCGAGGCGTGCAGCACCGACCCGGCCGCGTACGCCAGCACGGTGAAACCGACCACAGCGATCGGGTACAGGCCGGCCGACGGCAGCGCCGCCCGGCGCAGCGCGTACCGGCCGGCCAGCCCGGCGCCGACCCCGACCGCCGCGCCGGCGCTCAGCTCGTAGCCGAGCAGCAGCACCTCGTACCACCAGGGGTGGGCCGCCTCGGCCCCGGCGCGGGACAGCAGCAGCACCAGCAGCACGACCGGGGCGTCGTTCACCCCGGACTCGGCCTCCAGCGCGGCCACCAGCCGGGGCGGCAGGCGCAGCCGGCGCAGCGTGGCGAACACGGCCGCCGCGTCGGTGGAGGAGAGCACCGCGCCGTAGAGCAGCGCCAGCCGCCAGTCCAGGCCGAGCAGCAGGTGCACCACCACGCCGACGACCACGATGCTGACCACGACACCGACAGTGGACAGCGCCGCGGCCAGGCCGAGCACCGGCCGTAACGTGCTCCACCGCGCGGTCAGACCACCCTCCGCGATGATCACGATGAGCGCGCAGAAGCCGAGCACCCGGGTCAGCTCGACGTCGTCGAACCGGATGCCCAGACCGGCCTCCCCGAGCAGCACGCCCAGTGCCAGGTAGACCAGGAGACTCGGTACGCCGAGCCGGGTGGAGAACCGCACCGCGCCCACCGCGACCAGCAGCACGGCGGCGCCCACGAGCAACGCGACGTCGAGCCCCGGGGTCATCGCCGGCCGGCCCGACCGGACCTCACGCCGTGCTGCCGTCGCGCAGCCGGCGCAGCACCTCCGGCAGCCCGTCGTGCGGGCGCTCCACCAGGAAGAGCTTGTCCCGGCTCGCCGCGCCGGAGCGCAGCGACACGGTCGCCGGCCGGACGCCGAGCGCGTCGGCGAGTGCCCGGCGGGCCGCCTCGGTGGCGCGGCCGTCCACCGCCGGCGCGTGCACCGCGACGACGAGCGCGGGCCCGTACGGGCCGTCGAACCGGCCGCCCACCCGGGCGCGGGCCGCCCCGGGCTTCACCCGCACCGCGACGGTGAGCGTGTCGTCAGCGGTCGTCATGGTCAGCGCGGAGCCTCGGCGAGCAGGGTGGTGGCGGCGGCGCAGTGCGCGCACGGGGTGAAGCCCAGACCGACCGCCTCGGCCACCGGCAGTGGCTCGTCGTCCCGGCCCACCAGGTGCGGGCAGTCGGGCAGATGGAAGCGGGGGTGCCCGTCCACCACCAGGACGTCGGCGGGCAGCCGGACCAGCCGGGCGACCTCCCCTGCGGAGAGGAACTCGGCCGGCGGGTCGCCGTCGAACGCCTCGCCGGGTGCGGGCGAGGTGGGGCGCGGGGCCTCCGGGACGCGTGGGCCGGGCGGCGAGTAGGGCGCGGGTTCCTCGTCCGGCCCGGCGTCGAACGGCGGCGGGTACGGCGCGGTGGCGCGCTCGTCCGGCCCGGCGTCGAACGGCGGCGAGTACGCGGCCGGCGGCGGTGGGTCGTCCGGCTCGGTCACCGGCGACCCGGGCGGTTGCCGCCACCCGGGTCCGCCGGCGCCGACCGTGGACGTGTGGTGCGGGACCGGGCTCACCGGTTCGTCAGGGGACGGAACGGTGTGCGGGGTCCGCAGCCGCGGCCCGGTCTCCCGGCCGGCCGTGGCCCGCGCCGCGGCGGCCTGGCGGGCGAACGCGACGAAGGCGACGGCGGACAGCAGGCTGGCCGCGATCGAGACGATGAGAAGGAGGCTGGATCCGCCGGCGAGGCCGGCGATCAGCAGCACGACCGCGACGAGGATGAGCAGGATGCTGGCGGCTACCACGGCTCACCCCCGGCCGCGTCGTGTCGGTCTGGGCGGGGGGGGGGGGGGGGGGGGGGGGGGGGGGGGGGGGGGGGGGGGGGGCGGGCCGGGCGCGCGCCCCCCGCGCCGCGGCCGCGGGGCGCCGGCGCCCCGGGCCG
>NZ_JBICSV010000003.1:0-716279 GCF_043197215.1 Micromonospora sp. NPDC049203
ACGATCCACGGCGGCTGCTCACCCCTCCTCACGTTCAGACGAAACGACCCTCACATCCAGTCGGTTACGCCCACCCTCAAAAAGTTAGGACCTCTTAACGCCTCCGGTAGAGGAAGGGCCCCTTGTTAACAGTCGCGCCGGGCGGCGGCCCGCCGGTGCGCCCGCCGCCGGCCCCAGCGGACGGCCTCGAACAGGCCGGTGACCGCGAGCGAGATGGCGACCCCGGCGAGGAGCCCGGAGACGGGGTTGTGCTCGAACGCCAGGCCGCCGAAGTAGCCGAGCAGCCCGCAGTAGATCCCCCAGGTGACACACGCCAGGCCGTCGTACAGGAAGAACGTGCGTAACGGGTAGCGGACCGCACCCATGGTCAGCGTGACGGCGGTGCGACCGCCGGGGACGTACCGGGCGGTGGTCAGGATCATCCCGCCGCGCCTGTCGACGGCCCGGCGGGCCCACTCCGAGCCGGCCCGCCGCCTGCTGTCCGCCGGGAAGCGGGCCAGCCGGTTCGCGCCGCCGCCCCGGCCGATCGCGTACGAGATGTGATCGCCGAGGAGCGCGCCGAACGCGGCGGTCACGATCACCAGCACCAGGTTCGGCTCGCCGCCCGCCGCGAAGACGCCGGCCGTGATCACCACCGTCTCGCCGGGCACCGCCGGGAAGAACGCGTCGATCGCGGTGACCGCGATGATCAGCAGATACACCCACGGCGAGGTCACCGTGTGGTGCAGCAGGTCGAGCACGTCCCCCATGCACCCATGCTCGGGGGTGCGGTGTTAAGCAGGGGCCCTTCCCATACAAAAGGCGTTAACAAGGGGCCCTTCCTTCTCCTCGGCCGTGGGCCCGCGCGACGTGAGCACCACAGGTGCCCCCAGCGCCTCCGAGACCGCCGCCGGCCAGTCGGCCGGTGACTCGTCCAGCACCGGTCGAGCCCGCAGCAACCGCTCGGTGAGCGCCGCCTGCCGGTCCAGGTCACCGGCCGGGCCGGGAACGAGCTGGTCCAGGCCGTCGTACCGGCGGCAGATCCGCAGCTCGGGCCCGGCCAGGTCGAGGTGGGTGAGCGCCAGCCCGTCGACGCCACCGGCGACCTCCAGCGCGTACCGGTGGGCGACCGCGTCGAAGTGCCCGAACCGGAACCGGCCCTGCCACGGGTTCGTCCCGTTGTGCCGGTCGCGGAACGGCAGCGCCGCGTCCTCGGTGACCAGCGGCCCGGGACCGTGCCGGGTGGTGGTCGTCCGCAGCACGCCGAGCCGCCGCGCGGCCCCGGCCATGCCCGCCTCGGCGAGCAGCGTCTCGGCGTTGGCGAACGTCGTGGTGCTCCACGTCGTGTACGGGTGGAAGCCGTGCCACTCGTCCAACAGCACGCCCTGCGCGCCCTCGAACACGCAGGTGCCCTCGCGCAGGGCGGATGCCAGCCAGGACCGGTCGACGATCGCCACCCGGCGCGCGAAGGCCGCGTACGCGGGCAGGCAGTCCTCCACCGGCGGCGCGTCGAGCGGTCCCAGCTCGGCGGTGAGCCGGTCGCGCAGCGCGGCCAGCCGGCGGCGCAGCACCGCCGGGCGGCGGCAGTCCGCCACCCGGGGCGCCTCGTCGGGGTGGGCGAGGCCGTACGCGACCGCCTCGCCCACCCCCAGCCCGCAGGAGCCGTGCCGGTCGGCTCCCCGGGCGATCTCCCGGGCCCGGTTGGCGGCCCGGTGGTACGGGGTGGCGAGCAGCGCCTCCCCGTCCACAGTCAGCCGGTCGAGCGCGTCTGGCACGCCGACCGACGCGAGGTGGTCGGCCTCGGCGGCCAGCGCCAGCGGGTCCACCACGACGTGCCGCGCCAGGTGCGTCCGTACGCCCGGACGGAACGTCCCGGCGCCGAACTGCGCGAACGTGTGGTGCCGCCCGTCGCGCAGGACGACGTTGTGCGCCGCCTGCGCGCCCCCGTTGAAGCGGATGACCGTGTGCACCTGCCGGGTGGCGCAGAGCAGGTCCACCACTGTGCCCTTGCCGGCGTCGCCGTAGCCGAGGTCGACCACCATCACGTGGTTCACAGCCGGGTGACCCCGCTTCCGCCGTCGGCCGGGCTGAACGGCAGCGTCGCCACCGCGCGCCGCCCGGAGCCGACCTGGGCGAGTGCCTTCGAGACGGTCCGGGTGGCCGTCGAGCCGGCCCGGTCCAGGTCGCGCAGCCCGGCGTCCAGGTCGATGGCCTGCTCGCCGAGGCCGACGGTGAGCGCGATCGTCTCGCAGACCGCGTCCAGGTCGTCCAGCTCGACCGCGTTCTGCCCGAGCAGGCCGCGCCAGAAGTCCAGCACCTTGCGGTTGCCCGCGTAGTGGCTGCCGGCCGGGAGCAGGTAGTAGGTGTCCCAGCGCGCGGTCACCTCGTCCACGATCTGCCGGACCGGCATGTCCTCGCGCAGGTCGTCGCCGATCAGCCGGGCCACCTCAGCGGCCTTCACCGCCGGGTACGCCAGTTCGTCGCCGATGATGAACAGGTAGCCGCGCCGGCCGCGCTTGTCCCAGCTGTCGGTGGCTGTGTGCCGGGCCATGAAGTAGAGCGCCAGCTCGTACGACTCCATCATCTGGCCGCCTCCGCCGCCCTCCAGCACGATCCGGCCGAGGTCGTCGTCCATCCGGTTGTCGGACTCGAACTGCCCGACCTGCAACGGCACCCGGTCGCAGGTGGCGTCGCCGATCGCGCCGAACATGACCTGCGGGTCCTTCGCGTACCCCTGGCGCAGCAGCAGGCCGAGCAGCTGCGGCAGCTTGCTCTGCAGCACCCGGGGCACGTGCCCCATCGAGCCGGTGACGTCGAACAGCACGGCGATCGGCGTCGACTGGGGGTGTTCGGCGGAGTCGCGGCTCTCCCGCAGCGCGTCGCGCGGGTCGAGCGCCGGGTGCACCTTGCGGGCGCCGCTGTCGCTGTACGAGAACGCGCTCTTGCCGGTGCGGCGCCGGTAGCGGTCGGCGGCGTCGTACACGTCGGTGGACCAGATTCCACTGCCCATGGCAGCCTCCCTAGGGGTTGAGGGTGAAGGGTCGGAAGGTGCGCGGCCCGTACAGCCGGTGCAGCACCTCGTCGAGTTCGCGCAGCAGCCGCCACGCGTCGTCGGGCCGGGTGGCGAGCGCAGTGCCCTGACAGCCGTCGGCGAAGGCGCGCAGCTCGCGCGGCGCGCGGTCGCCCATCAGCCAGGTCATGCAGCGGGCGGCCATCGCGATGTCGGTGCCCGGCCCGCACTGCCGCTTCGCGGCGACCTCCGGCGGATACCAGTCCTCGTGGCCGGGCACGAGTGCCGGCACGAGCCCGCCCGGCTCGGCCGAGAAGCACCAGTCGACGAGCACCAGGCCGTGCGCGTCCGGCTCGATGAGCACGTGCCGGGGCAGCACCGCGCCGTGCACCACGCCGGCCCGGTGGGCCAGGCCGAGCGCCACGAGCAGCCGCCGCCACATCCAGGCCGCGTCGCGCGGGTCCAGCCCGTCGGGGTACGCGCGGCGCACGTCGTCCAGGCTGCGCAGCCCGGGTACGGTGGCCAGCTCGTTGACCTGCCGTTGCACGCCGGTCGACGGGTCGCGCGCCGGGTAGGAGTCGACGAGCCTCGGCACGTACGCGAGGTGCTTGGCGTCGCCGCGCTCGGCGATCCGGCGCAACGCGCGCGCCTCGCGGGCCATCAGGTCGTTGTCGCCGGGGTGCCGGCACACCTTGGCCAGGTGATAAGAAGGGGCCCCTCCTCTACCGGAGGCGTTAACAGGGGGCCCTTCCTTGCGGTCGTGCAGGGTGGCGACGTCGCCGGTGTACGCGGGGGCGGGGGTGCGCCACCGGGTGGTGACGGTGACCAGCGCTTCGGCGGCGGCGGCGCGTACCCGGGGGTCGGCCGCGCCCAGCCGGTCGGGGTGCAGCGCGCCGACCAGTTCGCGGTAGCGGCGGGCCGGCTCCCGCGTGCCGAACAGGTCGGCGTCGGTACGCGCGGCCGTGACCAGCCGGATCGCCTCCTCGGTCCTCACCGCACCGTCTCCTCCCGGGCGGGGCGCAGCAGCGCCGGGTGCAGCAGCCGGGCGTCTCCGGCGCGGTAGAGCTTGGCCCGGGGGCCGCCGCGCGCGCCGCCGCGTTCGGTGCTGGCGCCGGTGCTCTCCACGAAGCCGGGCACCGAGAGCACCTTGCGGTGGAAGTTGCCGGCGTGCAGCGGGTGGCCCCAGACCGTCTCGTAGACCTCGCGCAGCTCGGTGACCGTGAACTCGGGGGCGAGGAACCGGGTGGCCAGCGGCGTGTACTCCAGCTTGGAGCGGGCGCGCTCCAGCCCGTCGTCGATGATCCGGCCGTGGTCGAAGGCGAGCTGCCGGCTGCTCAGCGCGGTGACCGGCAGCCAGATCGCCTCGTCGGCGTCGGTGTCGGCGACCGGGTCGGGCAGGTCGGGGGCGAACGCCAGGTGCGCGACCGAGACCACCCGCATGCGGGGGTCGCGGTGCGGGGCGCCGTAGCTGCCGAGCTGTTCGAGGTGCACCCGGCGCAGCCGCTCGCCGCCGAGGCCGGTCTCCTCGGCCAGCTCGCGCCGGGCACCCGTGGCCAGGTCCTCGTCCGGCTGGACGAAGCCGCCGGGCAGCGCCCAGTGCCCCTCGTAGGGTGGCGCGCCGCGACGGATCAGCAGCAGGTGCAGCGCGCCCTCGCGGATGGTCAGCGCGACCACGTCGACGGTGACCGCGACCGCCGGGTAGTCCCGGGGGTCGTATCCGGCGAGGAAGTCCTGCTCGTTCACGGCGACTCACTCTCTCAGGTTGAGAACAACTCAATCTGAGAACAACTTAGCGTCGAAAAGAGGGGACGGCAAGTCCCCTCTTTCGCTCAGCGCACCGAACCGACCAGGTGCGGCCTTCCGTCCCGGGCGCTGTGCAGCGCGAACTCCCAGCCCGCGCCGGCCGCCGAGGCGCTGAACGCGACAGTGGACGGCAGCGGCACCGGCAGCTTGAACGACACGTCCACCGTGTACGCCTCGGGCAGTCTGGGCGCCAGCGCGGCCAGGCAGCGGGCCTTGCTCCACATGCCGTGCGCGATCGGGCGCGGGAAGCCGAACAGCCGCGCGCCCACCTTCGAGGTGTGGATCGGGTTGTGGTCGCCGGAGACGCGCGCGTAGTCGGTACCCACCCGGGGCGTCACCCGCCACCGGGCCGAGGAGGCCGGCGGCGCCGGGCGGTCACCCCTGTCGCGCCGCGGGCCGCCGCTGGCGGCGCGCTCCTTCCCGAGGTACGTGGACACGCCGCGCCAGACCTCCTCGCCGCCGATCGACCCGATCAGCACCACGTCGAGCTGGCGGCCCCGCTCGTGCGGGCGCAGGTTCTCCGCGTACGTGTGGAAGTCGACGCGCTCGCCGGCCTCGACCGGGCGGTGGACGGTGATCCGGTTGGCCACGTGCACCACGCCGGTGAGCGGGATGGGGAAGCCGGGGCTCGTCATCAGCCGCAGCGACAGCGGAAACCCGAGCACGTGCAGGTACGTCGCCGGCAGCCGGTCGGTCAGCCGGAACCCGCACACCCGGTCGTAGTCCGCCAGGTGCCGCTGATCCACAGCGACCCCCGAGACACCCAGCTCAAGCCCCGGCACGTCCGCCCCGGGCCGACCTCCGACCCCCGGCACCACCCCGAGCAGCGCACGCCGGTAAAGCGCCCCACTCGCAGGCAACCGCTCCAGCTCCACCCGTCGCCGCCCTGCCCCCTCACCCCGGCGATCATGAGGTTGGCTGCCTTGTGGATCTCCAGAAGTGCCGTCAACTTCATGATCGCCGGAAGCCGGGCGGGTCTGGGCGAGGGCGGCGGCGCGGGCCGACGTCAGGTCGCGGGTGGGGCCCTCGATCAGGTCGTGCAGGCTCAGGTCGTCCTCGTGATCCTGTGCCATCACGCCCCCAGCAGGCTCTGGCCGCAGACCCGGACCACGTTGCCGCTCACCGCGCCGGTCGCCGGCCAGGAGAGCCAGCCGATCGTCTCGGCCACGTCCACCGGCAGGCCGCCCTGGGCCATGCTGTTCATCCGGCGGCCCGCCTCCCGGATGGTCAACGGGATGCGCGCGGTCAGCCGGGTCTCGATGAAGCCCGGCGCGACAGCGTTCAGGCTGATCCCGCGCTCGCCCAGCACCGGGGAGAGCGAGTCGACCAAGCCGATCACGCCGGCCTTGCTGGTCGCGTAGTTGGTCTGCCCCCGGTTGCCGGCGATCCCGGCGATCGAGGAGACCGACACGATCCGGCCGCCGGCCGGGATCAGGTCGCGTTCCAGCAGTACGTCGTTGATCCGCTCCTGACTGGACAGGTTCACGTCGATCACCGAGTCCCACCGGTCGGCGTCCATCCGGCCCAGCGTCTTGTCCCGGGTGATGCCCGCGTTGTGCACCACCACGTCGACCCGGCCGTGCCGGGACGCCAGGTGCTCCGCCAGCCGGGTCGGCGCATCAGGCGCGGTCAGGTCGAGCTGCACCGCGCTGCCGCCGATGTCGTTGGCGACGGCGGCCAACTCGTCCCCGGCCGCCGGGATGTCCAGCGCCACCACCTGCGCGCCGTCGCGGGCCAGCACCTTCGCCAGTGCCGCGCCGATGCCCCGCGCCGCGCCGGTCACCAGCACCACCTGCCCGTCGAGCGGCCGGTCCCAGTCGGCCGGCGCGACGGCGGTGCCGGTGCCGACCCGGATCACCTGGCCAGAGACGTACGCGGACCGGCCGGAGAGCAGGAACCGCAGCGTGGACTCCAGGCTCACCGGGGTGCCGGCGTCACCCTCGCGGGTCACGTACACCAGCTGGGCGGTCACGCCCCGGCCGAACTCCTTGCCGATGCTGCGGGTCAGGCCCTCCAGCGCGCGCTGGGCGGTAGCCTCCCGGGGAGAGCCGCACTCGGCCGGCGGCGTGCCCAGCACGATCACCCGGCCGCTCGACAGCAGCGAGCGGGCCTGCGGGTGGAAGAAGTCGTAGAGCTGGCGCAGCCCGGTGGAGTCGGTGATGCCGCTGGCGTCGTACACCAGGGCCGCGAAGCGGCGGTCGGCGTCGTGGGCGGCGACCGGGTCGGCCAGCTCGACCCCGGCGGCGGTCAGGATCTTGCCGGCCGGCTCGGCGATCCGGCCACCGGCCGAGGAGCCGAGCAGGACCGGCCCGGGAACGAGCGGGTCGCCGGGCGTGTGCCGGCGCAGTCGGGGCGGGTCGGGCAGCCCGAGGCGCTTGACCAGCGCGCGACCGGCCCCCGTCTGGACGAAGCTCGCGTACCTGTCGGTCATAGGCGTAGCCTACTGGCGAGTAGGGTTCGGGCAACAGTTTCGAGGGAGGCCGATCGTGCAGAGTGTCCGGCGGGTCGCGGTCATCGGGGGCAACCGCATCCCCTTCGCGCGGTCCAACTCGCGCTACGCGCACGCGTCGAACGCCGACATGCTCGGTGCGGCGCTCGACGGGCTGGTGGCCCGGTTCGGGCTCGCCGGCGAGCGGGTCGGCGAGGTGGTGGCCGGCGCGGTGCTCAAGCACTCCCGCGACTTCAACCTCACCCGTGAGGTGGTGCTCGGCTCCCGGCTCGACCCGCACACCCCCGCGTACGACATCCAGCAGGCCTGCGGCACCGGGCTGGAGGCCGCCATCCTGGTCGCCAACAAGATCGCCCTCGGGCAGATCGAGGTCGGCATCGCCGGTGGCGTCGACACCACCTCGGACGCGCCGCTCGCCGTCAACGAGGACATGCGGCGCACCCTGCTCCAGCTCAACTCGGCCCGTACGCTCGGCGAACGGCTCAAGGTCGCGGCGAAGCTGCGCCCGCACCAGCCGTTCAAGCCGGAGATCCCGCGCAACGCCGAGCCCCGCACCGGGCTCTCCATGGGTGAGCACGCGGCCCGCACCGCGCTGCGCTGGAACGTCGACCGGACCGCGCAGGACGAACTCGCGCTGCGCTCGCACCAGCGGCTCGCCGCCGCGTACGACAAGGGGTTCTTCGACGACCTGATGACCCCCTACCTGGGGCTCACCCGCGACCAGAACCTGCGGCCGGACAGCAGCCTGGAGAAGCTCGGCTCGCTCAAGCCGGTCTTCGGCGCCTCCGGCGCGGACGCCGAGCGGGCCACCATGACCGCCGGCAACTCCTCTCCGCTCACCGACGGCGCGTCCACCGTGCTGCTCGCCTCCGAGGAGTGGGCCAAGGCGCACAACCTGCCGGTGCTGGCCTGGTTCTCCTGGTCCGAGACCGCCGCCGTCGACTTCGTGCACGGCGACGAGGGCCTGCTGATGGCCCCCGCGTACGCGGTGCCCCGGATGCTCGCCCGGGCCGGGCTGAGCCTCCAGGACTTCGACTTCTACGAGATCCACGAGGCGTTCGCCTCGCAGGTGCTCGCCACGCTGGCCGCCTGGGAGTCGCCGGAGTTCTGCAAGGAGCGCCTTGGCCTGGACGCCCCGCTCGGCTCGATCGACAGGGACAAGCTCAACGTCAACGGGTCGTCGCTGGCGGCCGGGCACCCGTTCGCCGCCACCGGCGGCCGGATCGTCGCCACGCTCGCCAAGCTGCTCGACCAGAAGGGGAGCGGGCGCGGCCTGATCTCCATCTGCGCGGCCGGCGGGCAGGGTGTGACAGCCATCCTGGAGCGCTGACGGCGACGCCCGCCCGGCGAGCGGCCGGGCGGGCGTCGGACGTCGTGACGGCTCAGCCGCCGACTGTGAACTTCTCCCAGAGACCGATCGTGGCCCGGTTGGCGATCAGCGGGTTGGTGCCGACGTTGTCGGCGCTGACGTACTTGCTGTTGATCGTCGCCTTGAGGCTGGTGGTGCCGTCCGCGTTGCGGGTCACCGTGAACTTCTCCCACGCGCCCGCGCTGGTGCGGTTGGCGATGAGCGGGTTGAGGCCGACGTTGTCCGCGCAGACGAAGCGGCTGTTGGCGTGCGAGAAGACGCCCACCTGCCCGGAACCCAGATCCGCGAGGTCGAACGTCTCCCACGGGCCGGCGGTGTCGCGGTTGGCGATCAGCGGCTTCGCGCCGGCGCTCTCCGCGCTGACGTACCTGCTGTTGACGGCGGCCTTGAGCGTGCGGTTCGAGTCGGCGACGTTCACCCGGTAGAACTTCTCCCGGTTGTTGATGATGGGCGCGAGAGCGGTCAGCGCGGTGCTCGACGAGACACCCACGTAGCTGCCGCCGTCCGACCGGAGGCTGATCGTGCCGTCGGCGTTGCGGAGCAGCTCGAACGTCGAGTTCGAGCCCACCGCCGCGAAGAGCGGCCGAATGCTGTCGCCGCCGTTGTTCAGGTACTTGCCGGTGGCGCGGGAGAGGAGCGCGATCCGCCCGTTGCCGGCGTCCATCAGGTCGAACTGGCTGCCCGCACCCATCGTCGCCTGGTCGGCCTGCACGTTCGATCCGGCGGTGGACGCGTTCGCGAAGCGCAGGTTGTACAGCGACAGCAGCCCGATCGATCCGGTCCGGGGCAGCACGCTCACGCCCTGGCCGAGCGTGGTGCCGACCCGGCCGTCGCTGCCGGAGACCTTGACCGAGACGGTGAAGGTGCCGGTCCTCGTGTAGACGCGGGAGGCGACCGGCTTGTCCTGGGTCACCACCGTGCCGTCGCCGAAGTCGAACACGTACGTGGTCAGCGGGACGTACCCGGGGGTCGACGCGGAGGCGTCGAGCGTGACCGAGGAGGTGTCCGCGTCGTACCTGACATCGAGGACGGCGTACGGGTTGCCGAGCAGTTCGGTGGGGCCACGGTCGGCGTACGGGACGGGACCCGCGCCGGTGTTCGGCGTGGCCGGATTGTCCGCCCGGCCCGCGCCGGTGCGGTCCGTGGCCGGGTAGCCGGGCGCGGCCGAGTTCGCCGAGTCCTCCCGGTCGCCCGGCCCGCTGCCCTCCTTGTCGTGGGCGGCCTGCCCGGACACGTCCCGGAAGCGGGTCAACCCCATCCGGGTTCCGTTCCAGGAGTAGTTCGACGAACCAGGGATGAAGCTGCCGTGCACGGTGTTGTTGTAGTCCACTGTCACCCGCCGGCCCGAGTCGTCGTAGAGCCCGATCTCGGCGGTCTGCTCGGCCGTGCTGTCGCAGTAGGGATCGTTCTGGGCGCCACTGCTGAACAGGACGTTGTTCTGCAGCGACGCGCCGTCCGACGCGCCGTCGACGCGGACGCTCTCGAAGCAGCGGTCCCGGACCTCGTTGTTGGTGATCGCGGTGCGGGCGGCCCCGTTGTTGTGGATGCCGACGCCCTTGCCGCCGGACACCTGGTTGTTCACCACCCTCGTCTCGGCGGCTCCCGGCCCGAGCAGGATGCCGGCGCCGGTGAATCCACCGATGATGTTTCCGTACACCTCGTTGCCCGGCCCGTCGACCCGGATGGCGACGCCGCGCTCGGCCGCGTTGTCGACGACGTTGCTGGTCACGCTCGCGGCCCGGACGGTCACATCGGTCGTCGTGGCGTCGAGGGTCACCCCGGTGACCCCGGTGCCTCCGTTGATCTTGCTCGTCGAGAGGACCGACCGGGTGACCCTGGCGAACCGGACGACAGGCGTGGCGGACGGGCCGGCCATGGTGAACGACCCGCCCTGCACCGTAATGGCGCTGGAGTCCCGCAGGTCGAGGCCGGGCACGTCGGCGAGCGCCGTCATCCACAGGTCGCGGAGCACGACGTCGTGCTGCCCGTCGACCAGCACCCCGGCCTCCGGCCCGCTGATGCGGCCGTTGCTGCCGGCGGTGTTGCGGATGGTGACGGGCTGGTCGGGCGTGCCGGAGCGGGCGACCGTCACGCGCTCGGCGTAGGTGCCGGCGCCGATGTCGACCGTCTGCCCGGCCTCGACCCGGGCCACCGCCGGACCGATCGAGCAGAACGGCGCGGCCTCGGTGCCGGGGCCGGTGTCGGAGCACGCGGCCGAGCTCTGCCGGACGTAGAGCGTCGTCGCTTCGGCTGCCTGGGCCGGTGCGGCCAGCGGCACCAGGGAGCCGCCGGCCAGTGCGGCCACGGTCAGCCCGCTCAGGGACGGTCTGCGCATCTGGTATCCCCCGTGGAGAAAGGAACGGTCGGGAGCGATCCTCGCCCGGCGGGTCCGGCGCGGCTGTCCCGCCTGACATATCGGATCGGCCGGATCACGATCAGCGGAGGAGATCGGTGACGGTCGCCGGCAACCCGACCGGCACCCCGTTCCGTCCCCTGGGCATGAGGCGAACGAGGGACGGCACTCCGTGACCGGGCGCGACGAGGAGTTCCGCGACTACGTGACCGCGCGGCTGGAGCCGCTGCGCCGGACGGCGTACCTGCTCTGCCGGGACTGGCACACGGCGGACGACCTGGTGTCGATCACGTTGAGCAAGCTCTACCGCAACTGGGCGCGGGCGCTCGGCGCGGACAACCTCGACGCGTACGTGCGGGGGATCCTCACCAACGCGTGGCTGGACGAACGGCGCCGGCCGTGGCGGCGGGAGCGCAGCACGGACGAGGTGCCGGACCGGGCTGACCTGGCTGCGGCGGAACCGGCGGTCGGTGAGCGGGAGATGCTGCTGGAGCTGCTGGGCCGGCTCGCGCCCAGGCGACGGGCGGTCGTGGTGCTCCGGTTCTACTGCGACCTGTCGGTCGAGGAGACCGCGCAGATCCTGGGCGTCAGCGCCGGCACCGTGAAGAGTCAGGCCGCCCGTGCGCTGGAGACGCTGCGGCTGCTCGCCTCGCACCATCCGGCAGTGGAGAACGGGAGGCAGAGATGACGTACCGGCAGATCTTCGACGAGGCGATCGGCGCCGCGCCGCCGACGGCGGTGGACGTGGACGCCCTGGTGGCGCGGGAGGGCCGGCGCCGGCGGCGGCGGGTGGGGGCGTACGCCTCGGCGACAGCGGTGCTGGCGCTGGCGCTCGGCGCCGGCGTGGTCGTGCAGCCGGGAGCGTCCGGTGGCCCGGCACCCGCCTCCTCGGCCGCGTCCGCCACCGCGCGGACCCACCCGGAGCGACTGCGGACGGCGATGCTGGCCGCGCTCGACCGGGAGGCGCCGGACCTGCGGTGGGTCCGGGGCGCCGCGGCCACCGACCTGGAGACCTGGGGCGGCCCGCTGACCGACGCGCCGCAGTGGTCGGTGCAGCCGCTGCGCTGGGAGTCGATGACGGGCTGGTTCGGGGTGGGTGTCGCCGCCCGGGGCGAGGTCCGGTCGTACCTGACCATCGACGTGGGAAGGCCGCTCCCCGGTCAGGCGAGCGGTCCGGACGAGTG
The DNA here is from genome assembly GCF_043197215.1 of Micromonospora sp. NPDC049203. NCBI lineage: Bacteria > Bacillati > Actinomycetota > Actinomycetes > Micromonosporales > Micromonosporaceae > Micromonospora > Micromonospora sp. NPDC049203. The sequence continues at coordinate 12,148 of NZ_JBICSV010000003.1, forward strand.
CGAGGACAGCATGGTCAACTGCCGCTCGTTCACCGGGCCGGACGGCGAGCGGGTGGTGACGTTCGACGTGCGGGGCTTCCGTGCGCCGCCCACGTCCGGGCGGAAGCCGATCAACGTGCGGTTCGTGATCGTGAAGCGGACCGACGGCACCCGGGTGAGCGTGCAGACGAACTCGTTCACCGAGCGGCACCTCCTGACCGCCGGGGAGATGGCCGCCGTCGCGCTGGACCGGAAGATCCGGCTGGGCTGAGGGCGTTTCCGGTCCGGCCTGCCCACAGGCCGGACCGGGGACCGGCGTCGCCGGGGCCCACCCCGGCGTCATGAAAGACTGAGGTACGTGACGACGATCCCGAACGTGCTCGCCAACCGGTACGCCTCGCCCGAACTGGTCGCCCTCTGGTCGCCGGAGGAGAAGGTCCGGATGGAGCGCCGGCTCTGGCTGGCGGTGCTCAAGGCCCAGCGTGACCTCGGCGTGCCGGTGCCGGACGGGGTCGTCGAGGCGTACGAGCGCGTGGTCGACCAGGTCGACCTGGCCTCGATCGCGGCGCGGGAGCGGGTCACCCGGCACGACGTGAAGGCCCGGATCGAGGAGTTCAGCGCGCTCGCCGGGCACGAGCACGTGCACAAGGGGATGACCTCCCGCGACCTCACCGAGAACGTCGAGCAGCTCCAGATCCGGGCCTCGCTGGAGCTGATCCGGGACCGGGTGGTCGCCACGCTGGCCCGGCTGGGATGGCACGCGGGCGAGTACTCCGCGCTGGTGATGACCGGCCGGTCGCACAACGTCGCCGCGCAGGCCACCACGCTGGGCAAGCGCTTCGCGTCGGCGGCCGAGGAGCTGCTCATCGCGTACGAGCGGCTGGAGGATCTGATCGGCTGGTTCCCGCTGCGGGGGATCAAGGGACCGGTGGGCACCGCCGCCGACCAGCTCGACCTGTTCGACGGCGACGCCGGCAAGGTGGCCGAGCTGGAGCGCCGGGTGGCCGAGCACCTGGGGTTCAGCCGGGTGCTGGACAGCGTCGGCCAGGTCTACCCGCGTTCGATCGACATGGCGGTCGTCGCCGCGCTGGCCCAGGTGGCCGCCGCGCCGTCGTCGCTGGCGACCACGATCCGGCTCATGGTGGGCCAGGAGCTGGTCACCGAGGGCTTCAAGCCGGGCCAGGTCGGTTCCAGCGCGATGCCGCACAAGATGAACACGCGCTCGTCGGAGCGGGTGAACGGCTTCGCGGTGATCATCAGGGGTTACCTGTCGATGGTCGGCGAGCTGGCCGGCGACCAGTGGAACGAGGGTGACGTCTCCTGCTCGGTGGTGCGCCGGGTCGCGCTGCCCGACGCGTTCTTCGCCGCCGACGGGCTGTTCCAGACGTTCCTCACCGTGCTGGACGAGTTCGGCCCGTACCCGGCGGTGATCAACCGGGAGCTGGAGCGCTTCCTGCCGTTCCTGGCCACCACGAAGATCCTGGTCGCGGCCGTCCGCCGGGGCGTCGGCCGCGAGGTCGCGCACGAGGTGATCAAGGAGCACGCGGTCGCCGTGGCGCTGGCCATGCGGGAGAAGGGCGCGGCCGAGAACGACCTGTTCGACCGCCTGGCCACCGACGGCCGGCTGGGCCTGACCCGGGCCGAGATCGACACCCTGGTCGCCGACCGCAACGCCTTCGTGGGCGCCGCCACCGACCAGGTGAACCGCGTGGCCGCGAGAATCACCAGGGTGGTGGAAACCCACCCCGAGGCCGCCACCTACTCCCCGCCCCCCATCCTCTGACCGCCCGCCTTCCCTCGGTGATCAAGGAGTTTGTGTCCGGTACGGGGCGCCGCAGTGACACAAACTCCTTGATCAACCGGGGTGGCGAGGATCCGTCAGGTGCCGGTGGGGGTTTCGGCGGCGGAGCTCAGGTTGGGGGCGGACGCGGGTTCGGCGATGCCGCCCGGCGCGGAGGCGATCTCCGGGTCGTGGGCGGTCTCGGCCGCGATCGCCGGCTGGTCCGGCGGCATCACGTCGGGCGTCTTCGGCGCGACGATCACCGCCGTGCCGTACGCGCAGATCTCCATCCACATCTCGCCGCAGTCGCGGCTGTCGAAGCGCATGCCGATCACCGCGTTCGCGCCCAGGCGGCGGGCCTCCTCGCCGAGGCGGGCCACCGAGTCGGTGCGCCAGCGGGTCAGGTTGTCCGGCGCCAACGGGTCGTAGGCGCCACCGCGCAGGTTCTTGACCCCCTCGCGGTACGGGTTGCGGGTCCTCGCCATCGAGGAGACCACCTCGCCGAGGATCTGGCGGATCTCGTAGCCGGGCAGTTGATCCGTCGTCACGACCAGCACACTTCCGATGCTGTCAGCCCTCGGCCGGGTGGTTCGCGAGCCGTGTTCAGCTGATCGGATGCTGAAAAACGACGCGGCGCGGACGCCCGGGCCGCACCCGGCCGATCCGCGCCGCACCGGCATCAACCGTCAGACACCGGCCGTCGAGGTGATCCAGGACCGGTTGTACGCGACACTGCCGTAGTTCTGGATGCTCTGGCCGTCGGCGGTGGAGGCGACGCCGACCTGCCGGCCGTTGTAGAACTGCGGGCCGCCCGAGTCGCCCCGCCACGCGTTGCCGTTGACCCGGGTGCTCCGGATCGCCTGGCCGCCGTACGCGTCGGTGACGCTGGTGCTGGTCACCCGTACGCTGGCGGTCTTGAGCTGGGGCGACGCGCCGCAGCCGCTGTAGCAGGTCATGCCCCAGCCGTAGATGGTGTTGGTGGAGCCGACCGGCGGGTTGCTGGTGGCCAGCGACACGGCGGAGGTGCTGACCGTGCTGGACAGGCGCAGCAGGGCCAGGTCGTAGCGGGTGTAGGAGGCGCTCACGGTGCGGGTGACGCCGCCCGAGGCGTAGTAGACGCTGCCGACGCGGACCGACATGGTGCCGCTGACGCAGTGCCGGGCGGTGAGCACCCACTGGGGCGCGATCACGCTGCCGGAGCAGGTGAACGAGCCGTTGCTGAAGACGGCGGCGGCCCACGGCGCCGACGAGACGGTGCCGCCGCCGATGATCGGCTGCGGGCCGGCCGGCGCGGCGGTGGCGCCGGAGGCGGTGGCCAGGACGCCGGCCAGCGCGGTGGTCAGCACGGCGAGCAGGGGACGGAGGCGCATGTCGGGGCTCCTTCTGCGCAGGCGCCCGGGGTTGCCGGGCAGGGGGTGACACCCGCCGGATGGGGTGGGGCCGGCGAGGGAGGTCGATCCAGTGCATCGACATCTGACGATGCATGTTACGGCCGTGCCGCCCGGTGTCACAAGGTGTGGATCGAGTCATGCCGATGACGTGACGCGCGCCGCGCGCCGCGCCGACCTGCTGTCGGATACCGGTCCAAGGTGGGGTGTTTCGCGGCAGAATGCCTGCTGGGAGGTGCTGCCGGGGGTCGCCCGCAAGCGTCGGGCGCAACGAATTCGCATCGACGTCGCAACGAACGGGCAACGACACCCGTTCACCGCCGCCGGGCCCGTCCGTCAGCGCCGGAACTGCCCCCGGCCGGTGCGGGCCGGGCGGTATCTGCCAGGTAGGCTGGCTGCGCTCGCCCGATTGTTGGGCCGGCACCCAACTGCGTACACAGTCAGGAGTGCCCCGTGCCTCGCGTCGTAGTCGACGTCATGCTCAAGCCCGAGATCCTCGATCCGCAGGGCCAGGCCGTCGCAAACGCGCTGCCCCGACTCGGCGTCGACGACGTCGCCTCGGTTCGGATCGGCAGGCGGATCGAGATCGAGTTCACCGGCGAACCGGACCTGGACCGGGCCCGGGAGATCGCCGACAAGCTGCTGGCCAACCCGGTCATCGAGGACTTCACCGTCCGCGTGGTCACCGCCGACGAGACCGCGGGCGCGCAGTCGTGACCGCCCGGGTCGGTGTGGTCACCTTCCCCGGCTCCCTCGACGACGGGGACGCGGCCCGGGCCGTGCGGATCGCCGGCGCCGAGGCGGTCCGGCTCTGGCACGGCGACCCGGACCTGTACGGGGTGGACGCCGTCGTCCTGCCCGGCGGTTTCTCCTACGGCGACTACCTGCGCTGCGGCGCCATCGCCCGGTTCGCCCCGGTGATGGAGACGATCGTCCAGGCCGCGCGTGGTGGCCTGCCGGTGCTCGGCATCTGCAACGGCTTCCAGATCCTCTGCGAGGCGCACCTGCTGCCCGGCGCGCTCACCCGCAACCAGCACCTGCACTTCCGCAACCGGGACCAGGTCCTGCGGATCGAGAGCACCGGCACCGCCTGGACGAACGCGTTCCAGCCCGGCCAGGAGATCCTCATCCCGGTCAAGAACGGCGAGGGCTGCTACGTCGCCGACACCGCGACGCTCGACCGGCTGGAGGGCGAGGGCCGCGTCGTCGCCCGCTACGTCGGCGGCAACCCGAACGGATCGCAGCGCGACATCGCGGCGATCACCAACGAGGCCGGCAACGTCGTCGGCATCATGCCGCACCCCGAGCACGCGGTGGAGGCGCTCACCGGCCCCTCCCTGGACGGCCTCGGCTTCTTCACCTCGGTGCTCAAGCACCTGGTGGGAGCGCCGGCGTGATGGTGGCCGGGAACATCGGTCGGCTCACCCGCCGCACCGGCGGCGAGCGCAGCAAGGAGACGTCATGACCACCCATCCGGACCCGGCCCCGCGCGAGCGCCAGGGCGTGGCGCCGCAGGCCGGCGCGACCGACGACTGGGCGCTGAGCGTGGACACCGTCCCCCGGGCCGCCGGCACGCCGGAGGAGCTTCAGCCGTACGCCGAGCTGGGCCTCCGCGACGACGAGTACGACCGGATCCGGCACATCCTCGGCCGCCGGCCCACCCAGGCCGAGCTGGCCATGTACTCGATCATGTGGAGCGAGCACTGCTCCTACAAGTCGAGCAAGGTGCACCTGCGCCAGTTCGGCGAGAAGGCGCCGCCGAGCGACCGGCTGCTCGCCGGCATCGGGGAGAACGCCGGCGTGGTCCAGGTCTCCGACGAGCTGGCGGTGACCTTCAAGGTCGAGTCGCACAACCACCCGAGCTTCGTCGAGCCGTACCAGGGCGCGGCGACCGGCGTCGGCGGCATCGTCCGCGACATCCTCGCCATGGGCGCCCGCCCGGTGGCAGTGATGGACCCGCTGCGCTTCGGCGCGGCCGACCACCCGGACACCGCCCGGGTGCTGCCCGGCGTGGTCGCCGGAGTCGGCGGATACGGCAACTGCCTCGGCCTGCCCAACATCGGCGGCGAGGTCGTCTTCGACCCCTGCTACCAGGGCAACCCGCTCGTGAACGCGCTCTGCCTGGGCGTGCTGCCGGTCGACCGGCTGCAGAAGAAGGACGCCACCGGCCCCGGCAACATCGTGGTCCTGATGGGCGCCAAGACCGGCCGCGACGGCATCGGCGGCGTATCAGTGCTCGCCAGCGCCACCTTCGACGAGGGCAGCGAGCAGCGCCGCCCGTCCGTGCAGGTCGGCGACCCGTTCATGGAGAAGCTGCTCATCGAGGCGTGCCTGGAGCTGTACGACGCCGAACTGGTCGTCGGCATCCAGGACCTCGGCGGCGCCGGCCTGACCTGCGCCCTCACCGAGACCGCCGCCTCCGCCGGCACCGGCATGCGGGTCTGGCTGGAGCGGGTGCCGCTGCGCGAGCCCTCGATGGAGCCGCACGAGATCCTGGCCAGCGAGTCCCAGGAGCGGATGCTGCTCGTCGTCTCGCCCGACAAGCTCGACGCCGTGCTCAAGACCGCCGAGAAGTGGGGCGTCTGGGCCACCGCCATCGGCGAGGTCACCGCCCCGTCGGCGGACGGCCAGCCGGGCCGGCTCGTCGTCACCTGGCGCGACCAGCTCGTGGTGGACGTGCCGCCGGGCTCACTCGTCGACGACGGCCCGGTGTACGCCCGGCCGATGCGCGAGCCGGCCGACCTGATCCTGCTCCAGGCCGACCGCGCCGAGACGCTGCCCCGGCCGAGCACCCCGGATGCGCTCCGGGAGACCGTGCTGCGCATGATCGCGTCGCCGAACCTGGCCGACAAGACCTGGGTCACCGAGCAGTACGACAGGTACGTGCTCGGCAACACCGTGCTCGCCCAGCCGGAGGACTCCGGCGTGATCCGGATCGACGAGCGCAGCGGCCTGGGCGTCGCGCTCTCCGTCGACGGCAACGGCCGGTACGCCCGCCTCGACCCGTACCACGGGACGAAGCTGGCGCTGGCCGAGGCGTACCGGAACGTGGCGGTGACCGGCGCGAAGCCGATCGCGGTGACCAACTGCCTGAACTTCGGCTCGCCGGAGGACCCGGGCGTGATGTGGCAGTTCGCCGAGGCCGTACGCGGCCTGGCGGACGGCTGCCTGGAGCTGGGCATCCCGGTGACCGGCGGCAACGTCAGCTTCTACAACCAGACCGGTGCCGCGGCCATCCACCCGACCCCGGTGGTCGGCGTGCTCGGGGTCCTCGACGACGTCGCCGAGCGGGTGCCGATGGGCTTCGTGCCGCGCCCGGCCGGCGACCACGACCAGCTCTTCCTGCTGGGCGAGACGCACGTCGAGCTGTCCGGCTCGGAGTGGGCCTGGGTGACCCACGAGCACCTCGGCGGCATCCCGCCGCAGGTCGACCTGGCCCGCGAGCGGCAGCTCGCCGAGCTGCTGGCCGAGGCGGCCCGGGTCGGGCACCTCAGTTCCGCGCACGACCTCTCCGACGGCGGCCTGGCGCAGAGCCTGGTCGAGTCGGCCCTGCGCCGGGGCGTCGGTGCCCGGGTCGTGGTGCCGGAGCACTTCGCCGGCGGGTCGATGCCGTTCGTCTTCCTGTTCAGCGAGTCCGCCGGCCGCGTGCTGGTGTCGGTGCCGCGCGGCCACGAGAAGGCGTTCACCGCGCTGTGCGCCGAGCGTGGCGTGCCGTGGGAGTTCGTCGGCGTGACCGACCCGGCCTCCGGCGCGCTGGAGGTGCACGGCCAGTTCCGCATCGGCCTGGACGAGCTGCGCGAGGCGCACACCGGTACGCTCCCGCGCCTGTTCGGTGCCGCCGAGGCGGCCCGGGTGGAGGTGGCGGCGACCCGTACCGGCACCACCACAGTGCTTCCGGCGACCGCCGAGCAGCCGGTCGGCATCGACCCGGCCGCTGTCGACGCCGAGCCGATCGCCAAGGCCGGCCGGGACACCCCGCCGTCCGACGCCGGGGCCTCCGCGCCCGCCGCCACGGCGGAGCCCGACGCGCCGGCTACGGCGTCGGACGGGGACGCACCGGCCGGCGCGACTCCTGCCGTCGACGGAACCCCGGCCCAGGACGAGTCGGCGCCCGCCGACGGGTCCGACGGTCCGGCTTCCGGTGAGCCGGCGCCGGGTCAGCGCTGAGGCGCTGGCCTTGGCCGTCTTCGCCCAACCCGGCGCCGGTGCCCGGTTCGACTGGGGACTGACCGGGGCGGCGGAGCTCGGCCGGGTCTGCGCCGCCCTGGTGGTGGTGGACGTGTTGTCGTTCACCACCGCCGTGGAGGTGGCGGTGAGCCGCGGCATGCGGGTGCACCCGTTCCCGTGGGGTGAGCAGGCCGCCGACTACGCCCGCCGGGTGGGGGCGGTGGCCGCTGTGGGCCGCCGGAGGACGACCGCGGAGCATCCGTGGTCGCTCTCCCCGGCGGCGCTGCGGTCCGCGCCGGTCGTGGCCGACCTGGTGCTGCCGTCGCCGAACGGCTCGGCGATCAGCGCCGCCGCGAGCGCCACCGGAGTGCCGGTGGTCGCGGCGTGCCTGCGTAACGCACCCGCCGTCGGGCGCTGGCTCCGCGCCGAGGGGTACGGCTCGAACGACGCCCCGGTGGGCGTGGTGGCGGCCGGCGAGCGCTGGCCCGACGGGTCACTGCGGCCCTGCGTGGAGGACCAGCTCGGTGCGGCGTGCGTGCTCGACGCGCTCGCCGAGGTGCCCGGTGGGCTCTCGGTGGAGGCCGCGATGGCGCTCGCCGCGCTGGCGAGCACGCCGGACGTGCCGGCCGCGGTCCGGGGATGCGTCTCCGGGCGGGAACTCGCCGAGGGCGGCTTCGCGGAGGACGTCGCGGTGGCGACCGCTGTGGGTGTCTCCGACGTGGTGCCGGTGCTCCGCCAGGACTACTTCGCCCCCGCCTGAGCGCAGCCCTCTCGCCTGCGGGCAACGCGGCATGTGTTCGGCGCGCTGACGACTGTGGCCGCCCACTTCTCGCGGGCGGCCACAGTTCCTCTGTCTGGTACGGGTCAGTCGTCCAGCCAGTCGAGGCGCCGTCCGGAACGGTCCGGCTGCGCGTCCGGGCGGGCGCGACCGGCCTGCGCCGGGTCGTTGGGGTTGTCGTAGCCGCCCCCGCGCTGCTGCGGCGGCTCCTGGCCGTAACCGCCCTGCTGGCCGTACCCGCCCTGCGGGGCCTGGCCGTAGCCGTCGCCGTATCCGCCGCCCTGCTGCCCGTAGCCGCCCGACTGGTGACCGCCGTCGTATCCGCCGCCGGGGTTGCCGTAGCCGCCGGCCGGCGCGTCGCCGTACCCGCCCTGCTGACGGCCGCCGTCGTAGCCGCCGGTCGCGCCGCTGTCGTAACCACCGGCGCTCGTGTCGTAGCCGCCCGGCGAGCGGGTGTCGTATCCGCCGCTGGGGTTGTCGTAGCCGCCGGTCGGCGCGTCGCCGTATCCGCCCTGCTGGCGGCCGCCGTCGTAGCCACCGGACTGCTTGTCGTAGCCACCAGCGCCGGCGTTGCCGTAGCCGCCGGTTGCGCCGTCGCCGTAGCCGCCGCCCGCCGCCTGGCCGCCGCCGTAGGCCGGAGCGTCGCCGTAGCCGCCGGGCGGGTTGTCGCCGTAGCCGCCGCCCGCGGCGTTGCCGTAAGCGCCGGTGGGCTCGCCGTATCCGCCCTGCTGGCGGCCGGTGTCGTAGCCGCCCGGCGCGGTGCCGTAGCCACCGGCGGCACCGTACCCGTCGCCCTGCTCCGGGCCACGGCCGTACGAGGCCGAGCCGGCCTGGTCGTAGCCGCGGTCCTGCTCCGGCTGGTAGGTGCTGGTCGGGTACGGGTCGGCCGCCGGGGCGTACTGGGTGCTGTCCCCGGTGTAGCGGCCGGTGGGCTCGTCGAAGCGCTCGTTGCCGTAGCCGCCGCCCTGGGCCGCGTAGCCGGCCGCACCGGCAGCGGCGCCGGCGGCGTAGTCCGGGCTGCCGTAGCCGGCGCCCGAGGACGGGCCGTTGCCGTAGCCGCCGCCCGAGGAGGGCGCGTTGCCGTAGCCACCCGCGCCGTAACCGCCCTGGCCGGGCGCGTCGTCGCCGTAGCCGTAACCGCCCTGGCCGCCGCCGACACCGTAGGCCGGGCCGGGCGGTGCGCCGTACGGGTCCGGCGGGACGTCGTCCACGACCGGGCGCTGGAGCATGGTGGGGGCGTCGCTGATCGAGGGGCCACCGACCATCGTCGCGGCCGGCCCGGCGCCCATGCCGTTCACCACCCGGGTCTGGTCGTCAGTGCCGTGGTAGGCGCCCCGGGCCGCCGGGATGGCACCGGCCGCGGCGCCACCGGGGCCACTCGGACCGGCCGGCCCACCCGGACCGTCGCCGTCGCCGTCCTCGTTCTTGCGGCGCAGGTAGAGCAGCACGATGGTGCCCACGCCGACGGCGACGAAGAGGCCACCGAGCAGGATGAGCAGCCAGGAGCCGAAGCCGCCGGAGTCCTCGTTCGCGGTCGGCTGCTGTGCGGCGGGCGCCTCGGCCGACGGGGTGTCGGCCGTCTCCTCCTCGAGCGGCTCCTCGGACGGCGCGGCGGACTCGCTCGCCGACGGGGTGGCGCTCGGGCTCGCCGACGCCCGCACCTGGATGCTGAGCCGGACGCCGGTCACGGACTGTCCGGCGTTCGCGTTCACCGACTTGGCGACGGGCGTGGCGCCGTCGGTGGAGGCACCCACCTCGATCCGCCCGGGTGCGATCGGGTTGGACTCGGAGCCGCTGAAGCTGAAGTTGCCGTTCCCGCTGGTGTTGGTGCGGCGCTCCTTGCCCGCGCTGTCGCGGAGCATGACGAGGGCGCCCTCGATCGGGTCGCCGTCGGCGTTCACCACCTTGCCGGAGACCGTCTTGACCGTCTGCGGCTGCTGCGGCGTGGGCGGGGCAGCAGCCCGGACGGTAACCCGGAGCTGCCGAGGTGGGCCGCCGCTGACCGTGATCCTCGCTGACTGGTTGTTGGCTGGCGCGCTCGCAGCCGCCGTCAGAGTCAGCGTGACCGTCTGATCCTGATCGCCATTGAAATCGACCCGACCGCAGCCCCCACAGTTGACGCCGTCGGGTAGGTCCTGCACGTCGATGTCAGTGGATGTCTCACCACCGGTCGGGCGGACCGTGACCGTTACAGTGCTGTTCTTGCCCGCCTCGACCGTCACGGAGTTGGTGGCGGTGACAATCTGTGCGGCGAGGGCGGGGCTTGCGGGGACGGTGAGCAGGGCGCCGAAGACCAGCGCTACGACCACACCGGCCCGCTGCTTCCAGGCACGTCGGTGTGTTGACACGTCCACCGCCTTCCGGGTCTGACCTCTCCGCCGGCCGCCAGGGCCGAGGTTGATCACTCACGGTACGAATAACGCCGTCGGCAACTATGCCTTGTCTGACCGGATCATCTCTACCCAGGGCCGCCGTCGGGCGGCGTCCCGCCGGGTCGTATCGTCCCGTCGTGTCCTCTCCGCACGCTTATTCCGAAGCGGTACTCGCCGCACTGGCGGCGCTGGACGAGGGGCGTACGCCCGAACGGCCGGTGCTCCGGGAGGCGGTCCGGATGCTCTTGGCTGCCCTCGCGGATCGTGCCCCCGGCCGATCGGTGGAGGTGCGCGTCCCACCCTACGGTGCGGTCCAGTGCGTGAGTGGCCCACGACACACCCGCGGCACGCCGCCGAACGTGGTGGAGATGGATCCGCCGACGTGGCTGGCGATCGCCACCGGCCGCGCGGGTTGGGCGGAAACGGTCACCGAAGGTCGCATCCGGGTGTCCGGAATCCGGGCTGACCTATCCCCGTACCTCCCCATTTAGGCGTTGGGCAGGGAAAATCCTGCTCACGCTGGGCTGACATCTCGTGACTGTCGGTATCGACTGCTGGTCGCGTACACTGAGAACCCGACGACGGTCCCGGCCCATGTGTGCGGAGCTGACCCCCCGACTCCGCCAGGCCAGTCCAGACCCCACTGCGAGGGAGCGGCAGGTGCCCCGAGGCGATGGCCGGCTGAGCCACGACCTTGACCCCCAGCGACCCGGCCCACAGGACGCGTGTGGCGTCTTCGGCGTCTGGGCGCCGGGTGAAGAGGTCGCCAACCTCACCTACTTCGGGCTCTACGCCCTTCAGCACCGCGGTCAGGAGGCCGCGGGCATCGCGGTGAGCGACGGCTCCGGTGTCGTGGTCTACAAGGATCTCGGCCTGGTCGCCCAGGTGTTCGACGAGCCGACGCTGGCCAGCCTGCGCGGGCATGTCGCGATCGGGCACGCGCGCTACTCCACCACCGGCGGCTCGACCTGGGAGAACGCCCAGCCGACCATCCGGGCCACGAGCGCCGGCACCACGATCGCGCTGGCGCACAACGGCAACCTGGTGAACACCGCCGAGTTGCAGCGCGAGGCCGCCGTGCGCGGGCTCGACTCCGACGGCTCGACGAACGACACCTCACTGGTCACGATGCTGCTGGCCAGCCGGCCCGACCTGTCGGTCGAGGCGGCCGCGCTGGAGGTGCTGCCCCAGCTGCGCGGCGCGTTCAGCTTCGTCTTCATGGACGAGTCGACGCTCTACGCGGCGCGCGACGCGCACGGCGTGCGCCCGCTGGTGCTCGGCCGGCTCGAACGCGGCTGGGTGGTGGCGAGCGAGACGGCCGCGCTGGACATCGTCGGCGCGAGCGTGGTCCGCGAGGTCGAGCCGGGCGAGCTGATCGCCATCGACGAGAACGGGCTGCGGTCCAGCCGGTTCGCCTCGCCCGAGCCCAAGGGCTGTCTTTTCGAGTACGTGTACATCGCCCGGCCGGACGCCACCATCGCCGGCCGCAACGTGCACGCCGCGCGGGTGCAGATCGGCCGCCAGCTCGCCAAGGAGCACCCGGTCGAGGCCGACCTGGTGATCCCGGTGCCCGAGTCCGGCACCCCGGCCGCGATCGGCTACGCCGAGGAGTCCGGCATCACCTACGGCCAGGGCCTGATGAAGAACCCGTACGTCGGGCGCACGTTCATCCAGCCCTCGCAGACGCTGCGCGCCCTCGGCGTCCGGCTGAAGCTGAACCCGCTGCGGCAGAACGTGCGTGGCAAGCGCCTGGTCGTGGTGGACGACTCGATCGTGCGGGGCACCACCCAGCGGGCGATCGTCCGGCTGCTGCGCGAGGCGGGCGCTTTGGAGGTCCACGTCCGGATCTCCTCGCCGCCGGTGAGCTGGCCGTGCTTCTACGGCATCGACTTCGCCACCCGCGCCGAGCTGCTGGCGAACGGGCTGGACAACGACGGCATCCGGCGGTCCATCGGTGCCGACTCGCTCGGTTACGTCTCGCTGCCCGGTCTCATCGCCGCGACCGAGCAGCCGAAGAGCCGGCTCTGCCGGGCGTGCTTCGATGGGGAGTACCCGATCGAACTGCCGGCCGGGAACCTGATCGGCAAGCACGTGCTCGAAGGAGTGGGACGCCGGGTCGCCGCCGAGGCGGCCGGGCCGACCGGTCCGCTCGTCGCCACACCGACCCACCACCCGTAGCACCACCGACGCGGGTCCGGCCGCTCCGGGCTCGCGGGAACCACAAAGGGGAGAACCGTGACGCACGTGTCCGAGCGCAGCGGCGCAGGATCCAGCCCGACGGGCGCCGGCGGCGACCGCCAGCCCTGGTCGGCCGGGTCCGGCCGGACGCAGCGCAAACGCTCGGTCTCGTACGCCGACGCCGGGGTGTCGATCGAGGCGGGCGACCGCGCTGTCGAACTGCTCAAGTCCAAGGTCAAGGAGACCCGGCGCCCCGAGGTCATGGGTGACCTGGGCGGCTTCGCCGGCCTGTTCCGGCTGGACACGAAGAAGTACAAGAACCCGATCCTGGCGTCCTCGACCGACGGCGTGGGCACCAAGCTGGTGATCGCCCAGCAGCTCGACATCCACGACACGGTCGGCATCGACCTGGTCGCGATGGTCGTCGACGACCTGGTGGCCTGCGGCGCCGAGCCGCTGTTCCTGCTCGACTACATCGCCACCGGCGAGGTCGTGCCGGACAAGGTCGCCGAGATCGGCGCCGGCATCGCGGACGGCTGCCGGTACGCCGGCTGCGCGCTGCTGGGTGGCGAGACCGCCGAGCACCCGGGCGTGCTGCGCCCCGACGAGTACGACATCTCGGCCACCGGCGTCGGCGTGGTGGAGGAGAGCGAGATCCTCAGCCCGGACCGGGTGGAGGTGGGCGACGTCGTGATCGCGATGCGCTCGTCCGGCCTGCACTCCAACGGCTACTCCCTGGTCCGGCACGTGCTGCTCGGCGCCGGCCGGATGCGGCTGGACGTGGTGATCGACGACTTCGGCCGCCAGCGGACGCTGGGCGAGGAGCTGCTAACCCCGACCAAGATCTACGCGCAGGACTGCCTCAAGCTGATCGCCGAGGCCGAGGTGCGGGCGCTGGCCCACGTCACCGGCGGCGGCATCCCCGGCAACCTGGTCCGGGTGCTGCCCGAGCACGTCGACGCCGTGGTGAACCGCTCCACCTGGAAGCCGCAGCCGATCTTCGACCTGATCCAGTCCAAGGGCCGGATCGAGGACCCGGAGATGGAGGCAACCTTCAACATGGGCGTCGGCATGTTCGCGATCGTCTCCGCCGAGGACGCCGACCGCGCGCTGGCCACCCTGACCGGCCGGGGCGTGGACGCCTGGCAGGCCGGCGAGATCATCGAGGGGTCCGGCAACGTGCAGATGGTCGGGCAGCACACCCGAGGCTGATCACCCTGCGCCCATCGGCCGGGCACCTGATCGGGGGTTCACCCGGGCGGTCGCCTCGGCCTAGCCTGGAGGTTCGGTTTTCAGGCAGGCGGGGGAGGTGCTGATGGCCGCGCGCACGCCTGAGGGTATGCGGGGCATCGCCGTCGTCCCGTCGTACGTGGTGATGCAGCCGACGACGCTGTGCAACCTCGACTGCGCCTACTGCTACCTGCCCCTGCGGGCGGTCGACAGGCGGATGCCGGTGGCCGTCGCCGAGGCGGTGGCGGCGTCGGTGAACCAGTGGGCCGCGAGCGGTCGCTTCTCCGTGGTGTGGCACGGCGGTGAGCCGCTCGCGGCCGGCCGGGAGCACCTGGCCGCGCTGCTGGCGCCGTTCGGGCCGGATGTCGAGCACCACGTGCAGACGAACGCCACCTTGATCGACGACGCCTGGTGCGCGTTCTTCGCCGAGCACCGGGTGCGGGTCAGCGTCAGCGTGGACGGGCCGCGGGCGCGCAACGCCGAGCGGGTCAACCGGGGCGGGCGGCCCGCGTACGACCGGATCGTGACGGGTGTGGCGGCGCTGCGCCGTCACGGCCTGCCGTTCTCGGCGCTCGCTGTGGTCTCGCGGCCGGAGCCGGGCCTGGCCACCGAGCTGTACGACTACTTCCTCGACCTGGGCTGCGACGTGCTCGGCGTCAACATCGAGGAGACCGAGGGCGTCAACACCCGGACGAACGCCCGGGACGCGGGCGCGGTCACCGGGTTCTGGGCGGAGCTGGTGGCGGCCTGGCGGCGGGATCCCCGGATCCACCTGCGTGAGGTGGAGTGGTCGCTGCGGTACGCGGGCGCGGTGCTGGCCGGCACCGCGCACGACCTGCTGCCCCGTAGCCTCGACCCGATCCCGACGGTCGGGCATGACGGCTCGGTGGTGGTGCTCTCGCCGGAGCTGGCCGGGTTCACCGACCCGCACTACGGCGACTTCGCCAGCGGAAACGTGCTCACCACGCCGCTGCGCGACATCCTCGCCGGCGCGGCCGGCACGCCGTGGGTGGGCGAGTTCCTCACCGGCGTGGAGGCGTGCCGGGACTCCTGCGCGTACTTCGGGTTCTGCGGCGGCGGGCACGCCGCCAACCGTTACTTCGAGCTGGGGCGTTTCGACGGCACGGAGACCGAGCACTGCCGCAACAGCAAGATCCGCCTACTGGAGGGAGTGTTGGAGCATGCCCGAGACCATCAGTGACACCGACCGGGAGGTCGTCGCCGACCGGGTACGGGGGGCCGCTGCGGGGCTTACCGCTCTGCTCCGTGAGGCGGAGGCGGCACGGCTGCTGCGGGCGGAGGTGTCGGGCGACGGCGCCGACGCGGTCTGCGCGTGGAACCACTTCGAGAACATCCCGACGTTCTACAACTGGAACAACCGGCCACGCTGAGGGGCGGTTCCGCGATCAGGGACCTGCCGGCGAGTCGGCACGGCAGGCCCCTGCATCGTCGGTCGTACGCCGGCTCAGCAGAGCACATGCGTGAGCACGCGGGGGTTACCGCGTGCTCAGATGTGACCGGAGGTCAGCGGGTCGGACGAGCCCAGGTGTCCGGGTCGTCGTCCGCGTGGTCCTCGTCATCGTCGTCGACATACTCTTTGTAGTCGTCGTCGAAGTTGTGCTCAGACTTTCCACTACCCGCCAGTTCGCGCTGCAAGGCGGTTAGGTCGGTGTTCGGGGAGTGATACTTCAACTCCCGCGCCACCTTCGTCTGCTTGGCCTTAGCACGGCCGCGCCCCATGGCTCGACCCCCTCGCACAGAATGCGGGGCAGCCCGAAGGCGGGCCCCGATGACGTCAGGCATCTCTCGTGGCTCTTACGGTACATGGGGATGCCATCGTTCGGCACCTCGGGTCACCGTCGACCGGACCTGCGCGTTGCGGTGGTCCAGCCGTCACAAAGTGTACCGGGTAAGGGGTAGGACCCGGGGCTGGCCATGACACCGGACATACCGGCATGAACGGTGCCGATGCTCAGCTTAACGCGCGCGGCCCCCGGGGGTGGAGCCGCCGCTCCACCCCCGGGTGAGCTTCACCGCAGATGGATCGCGCGCAGCCGGCCGACCTCCGCCATCCGCCGCTCGGCGAGCCGGTCCGCGGCGACCGCCGGCGGCACGCCCTCGTCGTCGGCGAGCCGGAGGATCTGCCGGGTGGTGTCGAAGATCCGGGTCGCGCGCAGCTTGGCGCGGTCGAAGTTGAAGCCGTCGATCTCGTCGGCCACCTGGATCACGCCGCCCGCGTTCACCACGTAGTCGGGCGTGTAGAGGATGCCCCGGTCCGCGAGCACCTTCTCGATGCCCGGGTGGGCGAGCTGGTTGTTCGCCGCCCCGGTGACCACCTTGGCCCGCAGCACCGGCACGGTGTCGTCGTTCAGCGCGCCGCCGAGCGCGCACGGGGCGTACACGTCGATATCGGAGGTCACCAGCGCCGCGGTGTCGTCGACCAGGGTGACCTGCGGGTGGGTGGTGCGCGCCCACTCCTGGGCGCGCTGGCTGACGTCGGTCGCCACGACCTCGGCGCCGTCGTCGAGCAGGTGGGCGGTCAGGTACTTGCCGACCTTGCCCAGCCCGGCCACGCCGACCCGGCGGCCGGCCAGCGTCGGGCTGCCCCAGACGTGTTCGGCGGCGGCCCGCATTCCCTGGAACACGCCCCAGGCGGTGAGGATCGACGAGTCACCCGCGCCGCCGTGTTCCACGCTGCGGCCGGTCACGAAGCGGGTCTCGCGGGCGATCACGTCCATGTCCGCCACGTAGGTGCCCACGTCGCAGGCGGTGTAGTAGCGGCCGTTCAGCGACTCGACGAAGCGGCCGTACGCGCGCAGCAGCGCCTCGCTCTTGATCTGCTCGGGGTCACCCCAGATGACCGCCTTGCCGCCACCGAGGTCGAGGTTCGCCAGGGCGTTCTTGTAGGCCATGCCGCGCGAGAGGTCGAGCACGTCGGCGAGGGCGTCGGCCTCGCTGGCGTACGGGTAGAACCGGGTGCCGCCGAGCGCGGGGCCCAGCGCGGTGGAGTAGATCCCGATGATCGCCTTCAGGCCGGACTGCTTGTCCTGGCAGAACACGACCTGCTCATGCCCTGTGGAAACGGGGTCGTCGGTGCTGGCGAATACGCTCATGGCTGACTCCTGTGTCGGTGAGCGCCCTTGTGGGGTGCGGAACCTGGTGGCACGCCGGCGGGATGCTGCCGGTGTCGTCGAGCCTAATATCGGCCCGAACCGTACTGTCGCGCATGTCACGCCACGGGCCCAAGGGCGGCGACGGATGGTCCCGTCTCGTGGGAGGATCGCGCCGTGCCGTCGCTCTTCGCTTCATACCTGCGCGTGTACGAGCCGCTCACCGCCTTCGACCGGGACCGGCAGTCGTACTGGCGCCGGTACGTCAGCGAGGGCCGCGCGATAGCCCCGCTGGAGGGACCGGTACGGCAGCGGACGGCGGTGATCGAGGCGCTCGGCGCCGGCTGGACCCGGCTGCCCGACCTGCCCGACGAGGCGTACGTCCTGGAGGCCGACGACGCGCTGCTGGTCTGTCCGTGGAACCTGCGGATCCGGGTCGCCGAGGCGGCGCTGAGCGCCCGCGACGGCGTGCCCTCGGTGCTGGCCGACGCGTTCGTGCCGCCGGTGCTCGCCGGGCAGGCGAAGGCAGTGGTGGAGGACTGGCGCAGCGGGGCCCGGGTGCTGGAGCACGGGGTGCCCCGGGTGCACGAGCAGATCGCCACCTGGGGGGTGCCGCTGCGCTGGTTCGTGCTGTTCGAGGCCGGTGAGCGGCACCTGGTCACCGAGCCGGAGCGGCGGGCGCTGCGCTACCGCACGGAGATCTCCAAGGCGCGTCGCCGGGCGTCCCGGGCGCTGTCGGTGCTGCGCAAGTCGATTGGCGAGGCGCCGATCACCGAGGCGGTCGAGGAGGCGGCCCGGTGGCTGGAGGAGTTCCACCCGCGTTCCGTGGTCGAGCTGGACTACGGCGGCCTGGTGCAACTGCTGCCGGACGAGACGCTCGAGGCCGACGACTCGCCCGAGCTGGTCGCCACCGGACTGTCCGGACTGGGCCGTGGCGAGGCCGAGGAGGCGTCCGCCGCGTACGACAAGCTGGTCGCCCGCTGGCGCGCGGTGCAACTGCTGGAGCGCTGCAACTGACGCCCGGTTTGCCACACTTAGTGGCCTTGGACACGAGTGTGTATCGTAGTTGATGCATCACGAACCGTGATCATGAGTCCGAATAAGGTAGTTTCTGCGGCATAAAAGTCGTAAAAATCGGGCATGGTTCATCCGTCCGTCTAGGGACCTTCAGCCGTTCGGCCCATGTCGGACATCGGGGACTAGCCGGACCATGGGAGACGCGTCGGCCGGCGGGACCCCGGCCGATGTCTATACATGTGGAGGAGTGACCCCGATGGCATCGCGAACGCACGAACCTGAGCCGCTACTCACACCGGCCGAGGTGGCGTCGATGTTCCGTGTCGACCCGAAGACGGTGACCCGGTGGGCCAAGGCTGGCAAGCTCAGCGCCATCCGGACCCTGGGCGGCCACCGCCGCTACCGCGAGTCGGAGGTTCGAGCTCTGCTACAGGGGCAGATCCCCCAGCAGCGCCAGGGAGACTGACGAACCGGCGTTCTCCGGCGTTCCGATCAGGGGCGGTGCCGTCGCGGCAGCGACGATCCACCGCCCTTAATCGTGTCCGGGCTCAGTCGTTTCCGGGGTCGACCCGTCCAGTACGATCCGCAGCCCCACCGTGCCGCGCTCACCCCGGCGCAGCCGGCTACCGAGCAGGCTCAGCCGCCCGATCAGCCGGTACTTCTGCTTGAGCAGGCCCCGCACCCGGTCGGTGCTCTCCGCGTCGGCGATCGTCGCGTGCCCCGGGACCGCCGCGCCGTGCGGCCGGCCGCGCACGTCGCACGGCGCCACGGTGACCCGGCCGTCCCGCCGGATGCGCTTCACCTTGCCGGAGTCGGCCACCGTCCACACCGCGAGCCCGTCGCCGTCGCGTACCGCCCACACCGGAGTCGGCACCGCCCGGCCGTCCTTGCGGAACGTGGTGAGCAGGACGTACTTCTCCGCCGCCAAGCGGTCCAGGTCGGTCACGCCGCCAAGGATACGGCGTCTCCGGCCCCCGGATAGCGTTGCGGGCATGACCGGGGAACCCGAGATCGGCGACGTGTTCGGCGAGATGATCCGCGACGCGTACGCGGTCGCCACCGGAATCGGGCCGCGTCCGATGGCCGGCGGTCGCCTGCCCCGGCCGGTCATCGAGATCATCGAACGCGACGACGGGCTCGTCAACGGCGCTCCCGCCGGGCACTACCTGGAACCGCCGCAGCTGTGGCAGCCGCACGACCACCGGGCCGTGGACCGGGTTCGCGGGGACGTGCTCGACGTCGGCGTCGGCGCCGGCCGGATCGCGTTGCACCTGCAGGACCGGGGCGTGCCGGTCACCGGGCTGGACACCTCGCTCGGCGCGCTGCGCGTCAGCCGCCACCGGGGCGTACGCGACCTCGTGCACGGCACCGTCGACGAGCACGCCGCCGACGGCCGCCGGTACGACACGTTCCTGCTGCTCGGCAACAACCTCGGCCTGTTCGAGGGTCGGGAACGCGCCCCGGCGATGCTCGCCGCGCTCGCCGCGCTGGCCCGCCCCGGCGCGCGGGTGATCGCCCACGGCACCGACCCGTACGGCACCACCGACCCGGTGCACACCGCCTATCACGAGCGCAACCGGCAGCGGGGCCGGATCGGCGGGCAACTGCGGCTGCGGCTGCGCTACCGCCTGCTCGGCACCGAGTGGTTCGACTACCTGGTCTGCTCGCCCGAGGAGTTCGCCGGGCTGGTCCACGGCTCACCGTGGCGACTGACCGACGTGGACGACACCGACCACCCCTACTACCTCGCCACGCTGGAGCTGCGGCGTTAGGAAGGGCCCCTTTCAAGCGCCTAGGCGCTTGAAAGGGGCCCTTCCTTACATGCTCAGACCTGGACGGTGGGGGTGGTCTGCTCCGGGGGCAGCCCGCCGTCGCCGTCGACCACCTCGTCCGGCGTGCCGTCCTCGTCGATGTCCACCATGGTGATGTCCACCTTGCCGTCACCGTCGGTGTCGAACTGGAACAGGTCGGCCTTGCCGTCGCCGTCGGTGTCCACCACCCACACGTCGGTCTTGCCGTCGTTGTTGGTGTCCGCGCGGAGCAGGTCAATCCGCTCGTCGCCGCGGGTCTCGACCGTCTCGGTGCTCTCCGCGCTCTCCGGTGCCTGGCTCATCTCGTTCCTTCCTTCGGCGTTGACGGCCGTCCTTACCCCGTCCGCTCCGCCCCCACGCATCCCGGCGGCCCGGCCATGCATAGGGTCGCATGCAGGAACGAGCGAGCGGACGGGCCCGGCGGCGGAGACCCCGCGCGCCCCCGCCGCGGCGAGGGGACGTCGATGAGTGGTCGTTTTGTGGTCGTCGGGGCCGGCACCATGGGCCTCGGCATCGCGTACGTGGCGGCCGGCGCCGGGTACGCGGTCGAACTGGTCGAGGTCGACCCCGCCCGGGGCGCCGAGGCACTGCGCCGGCTCGGCGAACTCTGGGACCGGGGTGTGCTGCGCGGCAAGCTGACCGAGGAGGCCGCCACCGCCAACCGGGCCCGCGTCACGCTCCGGGCCGGGCTCGCCGAGGTGGCCGAGGGCGCCGACGTGATCGTGGAGGCGGTGCCCGAGCGGCTCGACCTGAAGCGCGCCGTACTGCGCGAGGCGGAGAGCCGCCGTCCGGCGCTGCTGGGCAGCAACACGTCGAGCATCCCGATCACCGACCTGGCCGCCGGGCTGGAGCGTCCCGCCGGCTTCCTCGGGTTGCACTTCTTCAATCCGGTGTGGGCGATGGCGCTGCTCGAGGTCGTGGTCGGCCCGGCCACCGCGCCGGCTACGACCGAGGCGGCCGTCGCGCTCGCCGCCCGGCTGGGCAAGGACCCCGTCGTGGTACGCGACATGCCCGGCTTCGCCACCTCCCGCCTCGGCGTCACGCTCGGCCTGGAGGCGATCCGGATGGTGGCCGACGAGGTGGCGAGCCCGGCCGACATCGACAAGGCGATGGTGCTCGGCTATCGGCACCCGATCGGTCCACTGGAGCTGACCGACCTGGTCGGGCTGGACGTGCGGTTGGACATCGCCCGCACGCTCCAGGCCGCGTACGGGGACCGCTTCGCGCCGCCGCCGCTGCTGGTCGAGCTGGTCGCCGCCGGGAAGCTGGGCAAGAAGTCGGGTCAGGGGTTCTACACCTGGAAGGACGGCGTGAGGCAATGACGGGGCTGCGGATCGAGGAGCTGCCGGACCGGCTCGTGGTGACGCTGGACCGGCCGGAGAAGCGCAACGCCATCGACGCCGACCTGGTGGGCGAGCTGCACGCGGTCTGCGCCGACCTGGAGGCGCGTCCCCGGCTGCTGCTGCTCACCGGCGGGACGGCGGGCATCTTCGCCGGCGGCGCCGACATCGCCCAGCTCCGCGAACGCGGCCGGCTGGACGCGCTGGCCGCCATCAACCAGGGCGTCTTCGCCCGCATCCGGGCGCTGCCGATGCCCACCGTGGCGGCCGTCGACGGGCCGGCGCTGGGCGGCGGCGCCGAACTGGCGTACGCCTGCGATCTCCGGGTGTGCACGGACCGCGCGGTGTTCGGCCAGCCCGAGGTGCGGCTGGGCATCCTGGCCGGCGCGGGCGCGACCTACCGGCTGCCGGCGTTGATCGGTGAGGCCCGGGCCAAGGAGCTGCTGTTCACCGGCCGGCGGGTGGACGCCGAGGAGGCGCTGCGGATCGGGCTGGTGAACCGGGTGGTGGCCGACCCGGCGGAGCTGCTGCCCACCGCGCACGGCCTGCTCGACGAGATGGCGAAGGGTTCCGCGCTGGCGCTGCGGCTGACCAAGCTGGCGGTGGACGCCCCGGCGGCCGCGCACCCGCAGCTCGACCTGCTGAGCCAGGCGGTGCTGTTCGAGGACGAGGAGAAGCACCGGCGGATGACCGAGTTCCTGGAGCGGCGCCGGTCACGCTGAGGACGGCGGGAGACGACGAGGGCCGCACCGGTGTTTCCGGTGCGGCCCTCCACGTCGGTACGCCTCAGCGCTTGATGTCGACTCCGGCGTCGTCGAGCGCCGGGATGGCCGGCGCGGACTCGGCGAAGCCGATGAGCAGCAGCGCCTCCGGCCCGAAGGCCTTGATCTCCCTGGCGACGCCGCTGAAGTCCACTGGCGTCTTCGGGTCCGCGGGCGGCTCGTAGGTCAGCAGCTTGACCCGGTCCGCGCCGATCCCGGCCTTGTCCAGCTCGGAGCGGACGTTCTCCTGGAGGCCCTCGCCGTAGGAGTCCTTACGGGCCAGGATCGCGATCTTGCGCGGGCCGTCCCGGAGCATCACGTCGGCAAGCGCCCGGCCCTGGAGGCTGTCCGGCGGCGCGGTACGGAAGTAGAGGCCCTTGTCGTCCACGGTGCTCAGCCCGGCGTCGGTGTTCGACGGGGAGAACAGGATCCGCCCGGCGGCCACCACGTCCGGCAGCACGGCCCGGGAGATGCCGGAGCCGCCCGCGCCGATGATGACGTGGACGCCCCTGCTCACGTGAGAGGCGACGGTGACCTTGGCGATCTCCGGGTTGGTGCCGTCGTCGCCCTCGATCCACTTGACCGGCTCACCGAGCGCGCCGCCGGCGGCGTTGACCTCGCGGATCGCGAGCGCGGCGCCGGCCGCCAGCGGTGGGTACGCCAGCGCCAGGTCACCGGTCTTGGGCAGCAGCCCGCCGAGGACCAGCGGGGCGTCCTTCGCCTTGCCGTCACGCAGCTTGCGACCACGCGGCGGGGTTTTGGTGCTCGCCCCGGACTCCTCACCGGCGCCGACGAACTCGGTCTTGCTGTCGTCGATCTTCTGGTTGTCGAAGTGCCGGGTGCCGTAGCTCGCGGTGGCCGGCTCGCCGGCGTCGGTGAACCCCGAGCGGGTCAGCGACACGCTCCGGTACTCGATGTCCCGGCCGGCGCGGGCGAGCTGGAGGCAGGCCACCACGTCGTCGCAGCGTTCGCCGCCGGTGGTCACGCCGACGATCTGCTTGGCGATCTCGGCTGGCGCGGTGGTGCCGGCGAGCTGGGCGGCCAGCACGCTGATCACGACCGCGTCGTAGGACTCGGCGGAGTAGAGGAAGTCGGTCAGCTTCGGGTCTACGGCGAGTAGCCGTTCCTTGAAGCTCTCCGGCAGCGGAGTGAGGGGCGTGGTGCCCTTCATCCCGTTCACCAGATCCGCCCGGTCCTTGAGTTCCGTGGCGTACGAATTGGTCATGTTGCCGTCGGTGCCGTAGAGGCGCACCTGGGTGGCGGGCGCTTCCTCCGGCTCGTCGCTCCCGCAGGCGCTCGTGGCGAGCAGGAGCGCCGCGCAGGCCATGGACAGGGCCGCGCGCGACGTGCGTGTTCTCAGCATGGTCGTCCTTCCTCCGGCGAAGGTCCGCTGCGCACCTTAGCGTGCTCGTGCGGCACGCGGGACTGTGGAGTCGGCTGCGTCGGCACCCCGACTGCGGGGATCACTGTGCGTGGTCAACGGGCTGTTTCCGGGTCACCGCTTGACCCCCGGCGATACTGTTCCGCGGGTGAACGACGAAGCACAGCAGACGCTCGACGACGCGACCGCCGTGCTCCGTTCGGCCTTCGCCGGGGACGGCGCCGGGGTGGTGGGCACGTTCGACGCGGTGGTGGACCGCTCCGGCCTCGCCGGGGCGTACGGAGTGGCGTGGTGCCTCGCCGCGACCATGCTCGGCGACGACGCCCCGGCCGGCGGCGCCGCCCTCGACTTCCCCGGCATCGACCAGGCCGACTACGACACGCGGTGGGTGGCCCGCTTCGTCAGCGCGTGCGCCAACGACGACGCGGACACCGGCGAGGCGTTGTTCGGGGCGGCGGCGGCCGACGGGTTGCTGCCCGACTGCCTCCTCACCCTCGCCGGCTCGACGATCGCCACGCTGCGCAGCCGGTCGGACTGAGCCCGCCGCGCGGCCCGTCGCCCCGGCTGTGGTAGCTCTGGGTGCATGTCCGAGGCGATGCTCAGCAAGGTGCGCAAGCTGCTCGCCCAGGCCGAGGACCCGGCCTGCACGCCCGCCGAGTCGGCGGCCTTCATGGCCAAGGCCACCGAGCTGATCGCCCGCTACGGCGTCGACCGGGCGTTGCTCGCCGCGCGCGATCCGGCGGTCGACCCGGTGGGTGACCGGACCGTCGAGGTGGTCGCACCGTACGCGCGGGACAAGGCCGGCCTGCTCGCGGCGGTCGCCGAACCGCTGCGCTGCCGATGCGTACGCCGCCGGCAGGGCAACGGCTTCGTCATGCACCTGTTCGGCTTCGCCAGCGACCTGGAACGGGTCGAGCTGCTGTTCACCTCGCTGCTGGTGCAGGCCGCGCACGGGCTCGCCGGTGCTGCCGTACCGGCCGGGGAGCATCCGGCGGCGTTCCGGCGTACCTGGCTGGCCGGGTTCGCGTACGTCGTCGCGGAACGACTGCGCGCGGCCGAGAACAAGGCGGTGGCGGAGGCGGGCGGGCCCTCGACGGCGCTGGTGCTCGCCGACCGCTCCGATCGCGTCCAGCACCGGGTCGCCGAGGCGTACCCCCGGTTGCGCACCGCCCCGCGACGGCGGCTGGCGGGCGGTGGCTTCGGTTCCGGCGCGGACGCCGGCCGCCGGGCCGACCTGGGCGGCACCGGCGTGGCCGGCACCGGCGCGGCGCCGGGCATCGCCGGCTGACCCGGTGCGCCCGCTCGGCGCGGGTCAGGCGGCGGTGGTGCGGGCGACCGT
The DNA here is from genome assembly GCF_043197215.1 of Micromonospora sp. NPDC049203. Classification (NCBI taxonomy): domain Bacteria; kingdom Bacillati; phylum Actinomycetota; class Actinomycetes; order Micromonosporales; family Micromonosporaceae; genus Micromonospora; species Micromonospora sp. NPDC049203. The sequence goes on from NZ_JBICSV010000003.1 coordinate 36,779, forward strand.
CGCCAGGTAACGGCAGAGCAGTTCGTGCCAGCCGGCGGTGAGCGCCTCGCGGTAGCCCTCGGCCGCCGTGCCGTGCCTGTCGAAGTAGCGGTGCTCGACCTCCACCCGGGTGTGCTCCGGGCCGTCGGAGTGGAACAGCACCTCCACCTCGCTGGCCCGCGCCGGATCCGGCACCGGCACCCGATCCGGGCCGATCTGCCAGGTGAACACCAGCCGCCGGGGCGGATCCCAGGTCAGCACGCGACCCCAGTCGTTGCGGAAGCCGTACGGCCCGATCTCGTAGAGCATGCCGCCGGCCCGCGGTTCGATGCCGATCGCGGTGAGCGCCTCCGGACCGGACCAGGTGTATTCCCGCACCCACCAGTCGGCCAGCGCGCCGGTGAAGACGGCGTACGCCCGCTCGGCGGAGGCCGGGACGAGCAGGTTGCTGCGGAGGGAGAAGCGGTCGGATTCCTGCCGGACCTCATCCGGATCGGCCATCTCCTGTCCCATAGGTCCGGACCATACCGGCTCATGTCTCGGTGTGCAGCTTCCGAGGCGGCCGCTTCCGGACACCGGGAACTCCGTTTTCCGACAGCGCTGAGTGGTGGGACAGGCGCTCTGCGCGAAGGGCGGCGGATGCCGTACCGCAAAGCGGGTAAGCGCCGCCGACCGGACCGATGGGGGAGAGCGGGGAGCATGACCGACAGCCGAGCCACCGAACCAGTTCCGGATCCCGGCCACGAGCGGCCCGACTCGCCGGGCGGTTACGAGTCGGAGCCGGACGTCCTGCTCGACGTGCCGGAACTGACCGTCGACGAGATCCGGCTCGCGGTGGACGGGCTCGACGCCGACCTGTCGCTGCGCGCCCGGCTGGCCGACCTGCTCCAGATCGACGCCGGAGTGCGGGTACACCTGAAGGGCGTCGAACTCGACGTCACCGGGGTGAGCGCCGAGGCGCTGCTCAAGGTGCGGCTGGAGAAGCTGGTGCGGATCCTGGACCGGGCGCTGACCACCATCGACCGCAACCCGCAGCTGATCGACGCGCTGGCCCGCTCGGCCACTGCCACCCTTGACGACGTGCACCGGCCCACCGCGCCGGTGGTGGACCGGAACGGCCGTACGCGGGCCGCGGCCCGCGAGGTGGTCGAGCGCACCGGTCGGGCGCCGGTCGATCGGGCCGGTCCCGCGGTCGCCGATCGGTCGGGGCCCGCAGTGCCGGACGCCGGTGCCCGGCGGCCGGAGCCGTCACCCGGTGCCGGGGAGGAAAAGGCGGGGTCCGGGTCGGTGCCGGGCCCGCCGGCCGGCCGCCCCACCGAGAAGAAGCGCGGTCCGGAGCACTCCGGCCAGCCCGCGAGCGCCGCCGCCGAGGCGGCACAACTGGCGGGACAGGCCGGACAGGCACTGCGGCAGGCCGGCCGGAGCGTCTGGGAGGCGATCCAGGGCAACCCCACCCAGAACCGCCAACCCCCCAAACCCTGACCCCCACCCCGTTCCGGCCCCGCCCTTCGCCCCCGGCCCCCCCGCCCTCGTTCCGGTGATCAAGGAGTTTGTGTCCGGCTCACCGGCTCCGGCTGACGCAAACTCCTTGATCAACATACTTGTTTCGACGGTTCTCTAGGTTGACAGCCTTCGAAACAGGCGGCAAGGTTGACCCTGCTTCGACAGAAATCTAGATAAGGAGCGCCCATGTCCCGCGTTCAGCTCGCCCTACGCGTGTCCGACCTCGAAGGATCGGTGGCCTTCTACAGCAAGCTGTTCGGCGTCGAGCCGGCAAAGCGCCGCCCCGGCTACGCCAACTTCGCGGTGGAGAACCCGCCGCTGAAGCTCGTACTCCTCGAAGGTGAGCCCGGCCTGCCGACGGTGATGGACCACCTCGGGGTCGAGGTGGCCACCACCGAGGAGGTGAACGCGGCCACCAACCGGCTCACCGAGTCCGGCCTGATCACGCTGGAGGAGAACGACACCGAGTGCTGCTACGCGCTCCAGGACAAGGTCTGGGTACGCGGCCCCGGCGACGAACGCTGGGAGGTCTACACGGTCAAGGCCGACTCGCCGCAGCTGGAGAAGGTGGCCGAGAGCGCCTGCTGCGCCTCGGACACGGCGGAGCAGCCCGCCGCCGTGTGAGCCGGATGCGGCGTGGTCCCCACCGGCCCGTCCGCCGGTGGGGACCGGCCCGATGGCGAGTGGTCTGGGCGATGGCTTACCCGTACTTGAGCCGCTGAGCGGCTCGCGTTACGCCCTGATCGCGAATTCCCCGACCCGACCGGCGACTTACCGTGCCTCGGCGAACTTCAGCCGTTTGAAGCCCTCGACGTAGACGAACCGCGTCCCGTCGGGCGAGAAGCTCGGGTGATGCGCGCGCTCACCGTCGGCGATCCTCGTCTTCCTGCCGCTGCCGACATCGACCGACCAGACCCCGCCCACGTGGTCCGTCGCGACGGCGGCGATCACCGACCGGCCGTCCGGCGACACCGCCAGGTCGGCGAGGCCGGGGAGCTTCGTGACGAACCGGGCTGTGGCCGAGCCGACGTCCCACTCGGTCAGGTGCCAGGTGAGGTCGTCCGGACTCACCTCGGGCGGCAGCGGCAACCTGCCGAGGGAGTCGGGTGCGGTGATGAAGAACAGCCGCTCACCCAGCGCTGCGGGCGACCGTGCCAGCACCGTCGACTCGCAGTCCGTGTCACCGCCGCTGGGATTGAAGGTCAGTCCGCCCACCGTCACCGGAGAGCCGAACTCGTACGCCTTCCCGTCGGCGAGCAGCTGGACGCCGCCCGGACCGCACTCTCGGGGCGCCTGCACATATCCCCCGCCGCCACCGTTCACGAGTGCGGCACCGGCGAGGAAGCGCGTCGACGCCAGAGGCTCGAACGTCTTGTCGGCGGGCGAGTAGCTCAGCAGCTCCGTTCGGTCCCAGCCGCATTCGAGGGCCAGCCCGAGGTCGCCGCCCGGGCCGGCGAAGAGGAAGCTGAACAGGCCCGCTTCGCAGGCGGACACCGCTGGGGCGCGTGTGAGAACGGCTTCCTCGGCGCTCCCGTCGGGCCGCTGCCGCCACACCTCGGCCTGGTCCGAGCCCGAGGTCGAGGTCACCTCCCGCAGGTAGTAGACCCAGCCATCGGTGGACCAGACCGGATGGAACAGGGAGACGGAGTCCAGGAGCCCCGAGATCCGGCCACAGCCGCCGAGCAGCACCACGGCGAGGACGAGGACCGGCGTGAGGGCCGTACGCAGCGCACGCACAGGCGACCTTCCGGTGGCGTTCGGTCCGCCGCTCGGCGGGCCCGCTCACCCTAGACGCGGGACGTGCGGCGCGAGTACCCGTTCCACGTTCCGGAGCACCCGGCCGAGTCCATCAAGCGGCCGGGCTGCGACTCCCGATGCGGCTGTCGCGCATCGAGCCGGCGCGAGGGCTCGATTGCAGAGAGTAGTTGTGGCTTCCTGGGGCCGCAAAGCAGAACGCCGACCCGCGTCTCCGCTGGTCGGCGTTCCTGTAGCCCGGCGAAAGGCTATGTGGCCAGGGGCGGGGTCGAACCGCCGACCTTCCGATTTTCAGTCGGACGCTCGTACCAACTGAGCTACCTGGCCGTGGTGCTCGGCACATGCTACCGCACGGGCCGATACGCAGAACGCCGCGCATCGAGCTGCGCGGCGTCAGCGCTTGCGGTCCTGACGGGACTTGAACCCGCGACCTCCGCCTTGACAGGGCGGCGAGCACTCCAACTGCTCCACAGGACCTGGCTGGTGTTGCATCCGGCGCGAGCCGGACCGTGCCCCCAACGGGATTCGAACCCGTGCTACCGCCTTGAAAGGGCGGCGTCCTGGGCCGCTAGACGATGAGGGCGGCCCCGCCATCATTGCACACTCGCAACTTCAAGCGGACTTGCTCCCATCCGGCCCCGCCGGAGGCAGGAGAAGCATATGTCATGCCTGCGCGGACGACCAAACCGGTATCGGCCTGACCGGGGAGTCGGACAAAACCGCAGTTCAGCGCGGTAGGGCGATGCCGTACCGCCGCTTGATGTCCGGGATCAGGTGCCGGCAGGCGGCCATCGTCTGGGCCCGGTCGCCGCCCGCGTCGTGCATCAGCACGACCGAGCCGTGCCGGGTGGCACCCGTCACCCGCTTGATGATCGCCTTCGCCGGTGGGTGGTCCCAGTCCTGCGGGTCGACGCTCCAGTGCAGTGGGCGCAGGCCCATCTGCCCGGCGATCGTGACCTCCTCGGCCGTCCAGCGGCCGCCCGGCTGGCGGAACCAGGTGATCGGCGCCTTCGGTGCGGCGGCGTGGATGGCCTGGTTGGTCCGCTCCAGGTCGGACCGGATCTCGGCCGGGGAGCGCCGGCCCAGGTTCACGTCGTGGTGCCAGCTGTGGTTGCAGAGCTGGTGGCCCTCCCGGGCGATCCGGGCCACCAGCTCCGGGTAGCGCTTGGCCTGCTTGCCGACGACGCAGAAGGTGGCCTTCACCCCGGCAGTCCGGAGCTGGGCCAGGATCTGCGGGGTGTAGCGCGGATCCGGCCCGTCGTCGAAGGTGAGCGCCACGCCCTTGCTCCCGCTGGCCCGGTGCAGGCCCGCCGGCAGCTTCTTCGGCAGCGGGCGCAGCTTCGGCTTCGCGGGGGTGTGGGTCGGTGAGGGCTTCGTCACCGGCGCCGGTGAGGGCGACGCCGAGGCCGACGGCGGTGCGGCGGCCTTCTCGGGTGACTTGCCGGGATCGCCGCAGCCGGTGACGAGGAGTACCAGGCCCAGGGCGAGCGCCGACAGGGCGCGTGGACGCATTCGTCGCTCCCGGAGGGGTCGGGGTCAGACGGACTTTCCGACCGTAGTGGACGCCGCCCCGGAACGGGAGAGGGGTTCAGCTTGTCGTCGACTGGTCCAGCGAGTCCCGTACCGCCACGGCCAGCGACAGCGCCTCGGCCAAACCGACCGGCCGGACCACGCCGGCCGGCAGCGAGTCGGCCCGCCAGCCGGGCCCGGCGGCGAGCACCAGCAGCGGCCGGCGCGGCACCGCCAGCAACGCGCTGAGCTGGCACGGGTCGGCGGTCGCGCGGATGTGCGACCACAGCACCACAGCCGCCGGCCCGGTCCGGTTGACGGCCTCGACCAGGGCCGGCACCGGCACCCGGGCGCCGAGCATGCGATAACTCACACCGGCCTCGGCCAGCGCGGCGCCGAGCGCCTCGAGCGGCAGCGAGTGCTGCTCCTCGTCGGCGCAGGAGAGCAGGATCCGGGGCGGCCCGGTGGTCCGGTAGGCCCACGCCACTGTGGCGAACGCCTCGGACACGCAGCGGGACATGAGGTGTTCCACCTCGATCAGCGCGGAGGTGGCGGCGTGCCGCTCCCCGATCCCGGCCAGCACCGGCCGCAGCAGCCCCTCCCACGTCGCCACCACTCCGTCGGCGGCCAGCGCGTCGGCGATGGTCTGGCTGATGGTCACCGAGTCCAGCCGCATCGCGGCACGGGCCAGCCCACGCGCCGCCGGCCCGGCCCGGCCGACCGGGATGGTGGTGCCGCCGCCGTCGCGTACCGTCGAGACCCGTGCCTTGAGGCCGAGCCGCTCCGGCGGCAGCACGGCCGGCGCCTGCCGGGCCCAGCGGGCCGCCTCGGCGGGCGCGACCCCCTCGGCGGTCAGCCGGCGCATGATTTCCAGCCGGGCCAGGTCGGCGGGCGTGTAGCGCCTGTGGTGGCCCGGTATGTGCTCGCTGGGACCGAGGCCGTAGCGCTGGTGCCAGGTGCGCAGCGTGGTGACCGCCACGCCCAGACGGCGTGCGACGGCCCCCGCGCTCAGCGCCTCATCGGCCACCCGACCGCTCCGGTGCCTCGGTGGCCGGTACACCCGGCCGGGACGCGTCGGTCGGGTGCAGCAGCCGGTTGACCACGCCGCCCAGCCACGGGGCGTACTCGCGCGGGTGGGCGTCCAGGTCGGCCACCACCGCGCCGGGGTCGACCCAGCGCAGGCCGGCCACCTCGTCCGGGTCGGGCCGCGTGGCCAGGTCGGCGGGTACGTCGGCGCGCAGCACGTGGTCGTACTCGAACTCGACCCGGCCGGTCGCCGGGTCCTCGGCGTAGTAGAGGTAGACGCCGACCTCGGTGAGGTCGACCGGGTCGATGCCGAGTTCCTCGGCGAGCCGCCGGTTGGCGGCCTCGGCCGGCGACTGGCCGGGCAGCGGGTGTCCGCAGCAGGAGTTCGCCCAGCGCAGCGGGAACCGCGTCTTGACCGGGGCCCGCTGCTGCAACAGCACCCGTCCCTCGGGGTCGACGAGGAGCACCGAGAAGGCGCGGTGCAGCCGCCCGGGTGGCTGGTGCGCGGCGGCGACCGTGGTCTCGCCGAGCACCCGCCCGTCGTCGTCGACCAGCTCGACCAGGTGGGTCTCCCGCTCGCTCACGACATCGCCCCGGTGACCCGGGCGGCGGCGAGCTTGCCGCTGATCAGCACCATCGGTACCCCCACGCCCGGCTGGGTGCCGGAGCCGACGAAGACCACGTTCTCCAGGGACCGGTGCAGGTTGGCGGGGCGGAACGGGCCGGTCTGGAAGAGGCTGTGCGAGGCGGCGAACGGCGTGCCGGCGGCCATGCCCTGCGCCTCCCAGTCGGCCGGGGTGACCGCCCGCATCACCTCGATGCCGTCGCCGAACCCGACGTAGCCGCGCTCCTCCAGCGTGCCGACGAGCTGCTCGGCGTACCGGTCGGTGAGGTCGCCCGGCCAGTCGAACGGCGCCCGCTCCAGGTTCGGCACCGGCGCCAGCACGTAGTAGGTGTGCTTCCCGGCCGGCGCCACCGACGGGTCGGTGCGGCTCGGGTTCGTCACCAGCAGCGACGGGTCGGTCATCAGCTCGCCTCGGCGGATCACCTCGTCGAACGTGCCCTTCCAGGAGCGCCCGAAGTGGATGTTGTGGTGGGCGATCTTGCCATAGCCCTGCGTCGAGCCGATGTGCAGCACCACGCAGGACGGCGAGTAGGTGAGCTTGCGCTGCCGGCTGGGCGGCAGCAGGTCCTGGTAGGCGACCGGCAGGTCCGGGTTGAGCACCACAGTGTCGGCGGGAATGAAGTCGCCGTCCGCGGTGACGACGCCGGTGGCGCGGCCGTTTGCGGTCTCCACCCGGGTCACCGTGGTGCCGTACCGGATCTGCACGCCGTGCTTCTCGGCGGCGCCGGCCATGCCGCGCGAGACCGCGTGGATGCCGCCGCGCGGGAAGCACACCCCGGCCACCGAGTCGAGGTACGCGATGACCGCGTAGATCGCCAGCGCGTCGTGCGGCGACAGACCCGCGTACATGGCCTGGAAGGAGAAGATCCGCTGGGTACGCGGGTCGCGGAAGAACTGGTTGATCTTCGTCTGGAGTCGCCGGAACGCGCCGTTGGCGAACAGCTTCAGCAGGTTGCCGGTGATCAGGTCGGTCGGCGCGTCGAGGTTGCGCTCGATGAAGTCGGCCCGTTCCCACTGCCACAGGTTGCGGGCGTAGTCGACGAAACGCAGGTAGCCGTCCGCCTCCCGGGGACCGCAGACGCGGGCGATCTCGGCGGCCATCCGGGTGGTGTCGGTGATGACGTCGAGCGTCGACCCGTCCGGGTAGTACGCGCGGTAGGCCGGGTCGAGCGGGGTCAGGTCGAGCCAGTCGGTCAGCTCCTCGCCCACCGCGCCGAGCGCCTCGGCGATCAGGTCGGGCATGGTGAGGACGGTCGGGCCGGTGTCGAACTCGTACCCGTCGACGCTCAGCCGCCCGGCGCGCCCGCCCGGCACCGGCTCGCGTTCCAGCACCGTCACCTGCCGGCCGCTGCCGGCCAGGTGCAGCGCGCAGGCCAGTCCACCCAGCCCGGCGCCGACCACTACCACCCGGTCGGTCCGTCCCTTGACGGTACGCATTCCGGCCCCCTTGCTCACGAAGTTGCTCATCATGCCCGCCGCGCCGTGGCGGCGGTGGCGAGACCGGTCAGCGCCGTGCGCGCGGTCTCATCGATCGGTGCGGTGTCGAGCGCGGCGAGTGCGTCGGTGACCCGGTCGGAGATCATCCGCTCCACCCGGGCCGCGGCCCCGGTGTCCCGGACCACGTCGGCGAGCCGGTCCACCTCGTGGTCGGCGGTGACCGAGCCGGCCCGGTCCAGGGCCCGGCGCTGCGCCGGGTCGGCGAGCTGCCGGGCCAGCATCAGCAGGGCCGTCGGCTTGCCGGTCCGCAGGTCGTCCCCGGCCGGCTTGCCGGTGGTCTCCGGGTCGCCGTAGACGCCCAGCAGGTCGTCGCGGAGCTGGAACGCCTCGCCGACGGCCAGGCCGTACCTGGTGTACGCGGCGATGAGCGGGTCGTCCGCGTCGGCGCCGGCCAGGCAGGCGCCGAACAGCAGTGGACGCTGGACGGTGTAGCTGGCGGTCTTGTACCGGGCCACCCGCAGTGCCCGGTCGACGGTCCAGCTCGCCGGGTCGTTCTCGCCGAGCACGTCCAGGAACTGCCCGGCGACCGTCTCCACCCGCATCTGGTCGTAGCAGCGGCGTACGTCGAGCAGCCGGTCCGCCGGGACTGCCGCGTGTGCCATGAGCCGGTCGGCCCACACCATGCAGAGGTCGCCGATGAGGACGGCGACGGCTTCGCCGTACCGGTCGGGGTCGCCGGTGTGTCCGGCGGCCCGGTGCCGGGCGGCGGCGGCCCGGTGCGCGGTGGGCAGCCCGCGCCGGGTGTCGGAGGCGTCCATCACGTCGTCGTGCACCAGCGCGAACGTGTGCAGCAGTTCGAGCGCGGACAGCGCCGGGAGCACCGAGCACAGCGGCTCCTCCCCGCCGACCACACCCCGCCATCCCCAGTACGCGAACGTGGGGCGGACCCGTTTGCCGCCGGCCAGCACGCAGTCGCGTGCCGTCGCGGCGAAACCACCCATCGCTGCGTCGATCTCGGTGAGCGATTCGACCTCCGCGGCCAGGAACGCCGTGAGCGTCTCATCGACTCCTTTGATCAGGTCTTTCGTGAACGCGGCCAGTACGCCGCGGACCGGATCGTCCGTCGCCCCGGGCTGAGCCGGCGCGACGCGGAGCGCGTTACCCGCAACTGCGTCGTTGGCCATGTGGGCGAGCGTACCCTAGGGTTACGAGTTGCGTCGATTGCTGCGTCGAAACTGAGGAGGGCCGATGGACACGGATCTGACCGCTGCCTATGACCGTTGCCGCGAGCTGCACCGCCGTCACGGCCGTACCTACTATCTCGCCACCCGGCTGCTTCCCGCCTGGAAACGGCGGCATGTGCACGCCCTGTACGGCTTCACCCGCTACGCGGACGAGATCGTCGACCGCACCGAGGACCTGCCGCCGGCCGAGCGCGCCGCCCGGCTGCGCGAGTGGTCGGATCGATTCGTGGCCGGGCTGCGCGGTGCGTCGGTCGACGACCCGTTGCTTCCCGCGGTGCTGCACACCATCGCCGTGTTCGACCTCGACCGCGACGACTTCGCGTCGTTCCTGCGCAGCATGGCGATGGACCTGACGGTCATGTCGTACCCGACCTACGACGACCTGCTCGACTACATGGAGGGTTCGGCCGCCGTCATCGGCACCATGATGCTGCCGATCCTGGGCAGCTCCGACCCGGCCGCCGCCCGCGAGCCCGCCCGTCAGCTCGGCTTCGCGTTCCAACTCACCAACTTCATCCGGGACGTCGCCGAGGACCTCGACCGGGGCCGGACCTACCTGCCCGACGAGGACCTGGCCAAGTTCGACGTCACCCGTGACGACCTGCTCGCGGCAAAGGCCGCCGGCCGCACCACGCCACGTATCCGCGAGCTGATCGAGTACGAGGTGACCCGCGCCCAGGCCCACTACGTCGCCGCCGCGCCGGGCATCCCGCTGCTCCACCCCGCCTCGCAGGCGTGCATGCGCACCGCGTACGCGCTCTACGGCGGCATCCTCGACGAGGTGGCCGCGCAGGACTACGACGTCTTCGTCCGCCGGGCCCTGGTGCCGCAGCGGCGGCGGATGGCGGTGGCCGCGCGGGCGCTGCTCACCCCGTCCGGCACGCCGGTGCGGGTGCCCGGCCCGGCACTGGAACCGGCCCTGGCCGGATGACCGGCCGCACGGCCGTCGTGCTGTTCACCCGTGACCTGCGGGTGCACGACCACCCGGCGCTCGCCGCCGCCTGCTCCGCGTTCGACCGGGTGGTGCCGCTCTACGTGCTCGACCCGGCGCTGCGGAAGCTCTCGCCGAACCGCACCCGGTTCCTGCACCAGAGCCTGGCCGACCTGCGCGAGGCGCTGCGCAGGCGCGGTGGCGACCTGGTGATCAGGCGCGGCGACCCGGTGGCCGAGACGGTGAGGCTGGCCCGGAAGGTGGGCGCCGAGGGCGTCGGGCTCTCCGCCGACGTGAGCCGCTACGCCCACCGTCGGGAACGCCGCCTGCGCGCCGAGTGCGAGCGGCACCGGATGTTCCTGCGCCTGTTCCCCGGCCTGACCATCGTCGAGCCGGGCGCGCTGCGCCCCGGCGGCGGCGACCACTACCGCGTCTTCAGCCCCTACTTCCGGGCCTGGCAGGGCGTGCGCCTGCGGGACGAACTGGCCGCGCCGAAGCGGGTCCGGCTGCCCGACGGCCTCGACCCCGGCCGGTTGCCGGACCCACCGAAGGGCGACAGCCCGGATGCCGCCGTCGGCGGCGAGGCCGTCGCCCGGCGCCGGCTCACCGCCTGGCTGCCCACCCTCGATCGGTACGACGACATCCACGACGACATGGCCGGCGACGAGACCTCGCGGCTCAGCCCGTACCTGCGCTTCGGCTGCGTCTCGCCACTGGCCGTGGCGAACCGGGCCGGCGACCGGGACGGGCCGTTCGTCAGGCAGCTCTGCTGGCGCGACTTCTACCACCAGGTGGTGGCCGGTTTCCCCGACCTGTCCACGGTCGCCTACCGGCGCGGCGCGCGGGAGGACTGGCGCGACGACGCGCACGCGTTCGACGCCTGGGTCGAGGGGCGGACCGGCATGCCGATCGTGGACGCCGGCATGCGCCAGCTGCGCGCCGAGGGCTGGATGCACAACCGGGCCCGGCTGATCACCGCCGGCTACCTGACCAAGCACCTCGGGCTGGACTGGCGGCCCGGCCTGGAGGTCTTCTTCCGCCGGCTGCTCGACGGCGACCGGGTCAACAACTCGGGCAACTGGCAGTGGGTGGCCGGCACCGGCAACGACACCCGGCCGTACCGCGGCTTCAACCCGGTACGGCAGGCCGAGCGCTACGACCCCGACGGCGCGTACGTGCGACGCTGGGTGCCCGAGCTGGAGCCGGTGGCGGGCAAGGCGGTGCACCAGCCGTGGCGGCTGCCCGACGAGACCCGCCGCACGCTCGACTACCCGCCGCCGCTGGAGGTGCCCGGCGCCGACCCGGTCTGGCTCCGCTGAAGCCGCCCGCTGGCTCGCGCGGACGGAAAGCGCCGCCAAGGTCGTCGCCCGCGCACGATACGAACGCCGCTGGCGCGGACCTCCGTGCCGGCAGGGCCGTCGGCCTGCTGCGACAACGGCACGAGCGCTGCTGCAAGGCCGGGTGGTGGCGCGGCTGCGCGGCGCGTCGGGGCTCGGCTTCCTCGGTGACTGCCAGTGATGCGTGCCCTGCCGAAACCTTCCACCTCCGATCCCCTTTGCTCTGCAGCCATATCCGCAGCGGTCGCGGAGCGTGATCACCTCTGCCCCGCGCGGTTTTCGGACCTGCGAGGAAATCCCTGCTCAGGGCGGTGCTGCGTCGATGGCTGCAGAGCAAAGTCGGAAAAGGGACCGCAGGGCCGCCCGGCCAGCCGAATGCGCTGTGTGACGAAGCTCCGATATTACCGAACGTGACGGTCGGTCAGAGGCAGGAGTGCAGCACCTCGGTCAGCTCCTCCACCCGGTCGTGGTCGGCGAGCCGCGCTGTCGCGTACGCGAAGGTGTAGCCCCGCCCGGGGTCGGCCCAGGCGCTGCTGCCGCCGATTCCGCCCATGCCCCAACTGCCGTCCGGCTCCCACTGCATGCCGAGCGTCCAGTTCACCGGCCGCTCCAGCAGCAGGTCCGGGCCGGAGTACTGCACCCGCGTCGCCTCCGCGACCAGTTCCGGGCTGAACAGGCATACCCCGTCCAGGGTGCCGCCGGCGAGCAGGCCCGCGTACAGCCGGGCGAGCCCGGCGGCGGTGGCGTGCAGGTTCACCGCCGGGATCTCGGCGGCCCGCCACAGGTCGCTGTTCACCATCGCCACGTCGCGCCCGCCCGGCGGATTGTCCAGCGCACGCGCCCACAGCGAGCCCGGCTCGCCGCCCGCCCGGTCCGGCCAGGCCGGATCGCCGTACGACAGGTCGGCGCACCGGCGGCGGTCGGCGGCACCCAGGCCGAACGCCAGGTCCAGGCGCCACGGGCCGGCGATCTCCTCGGCCAGGAACCGGCCCACCGAGCGCCCGTCCACCCGGCGGACCAGCTCGCCCACCAGGTGCCCGTACGTCCAGGCGTGCTCGGCCGCGACGGTGCCCGGCGTCCACTCCGGCTCGGCCGTCGCCAGGTCGGCGCAGAGCAGGTCCCAGTCGGCGATCGCTTCGGCGGGCCGGGGCACCGGGAAGGCGGGCAGCCCGGCCGTGTGGGCGAGCACCTGCCGCACCGTGGCCGGGGCGCGGAATCCCGGCCAGTACGCGGACACCGGCGCGTCCAGGTCGACCCGGCCCCGGTCGACGAGCAGCAGCAGGCAGAGCGCCACCACCGGCTTGCCGGTCGAGTAGACGTCGACCAGTGTGTCCGGCCGCCACGCGCGGTCCGCCCCCGCCACCGGGACGACCGCGCCGGGCGGGACCTCCGCCGACGTGCCGCCCACCAGGTCGATCACCGGTACGCCGTCGTGCCACACCGCCAGCGACGCGCCGGTCTCCCGGCCGGTGGCGAACAGGTCGTGGAAGCAGTCCCGGACCGGGGCGAAGCGCGCGTGCATGCGGCCACGGTAGGCGGTCGCCCTCGTCAGCGGCGCGGGAATTCGGGCCCGGTGCGGTGGCCGGTGTCCCGAACGTACGGAATGCTTGCGGAATGGCGGAGCCGGAGCTGGTGGATGTGGTCGTTGTCGGGCTCGGCGTCGGCGGCGAGGAGGTGGCCGGGAAGCTCGCCGAGGCCGGCCTCACAGTGGTCGGCATCGAACGGGACCTGGTCGGCGGCGAGTGCCCCTACTGGGGGTGCGTGCCGAGCAAGATGATGATCCGCGCGGCGAACGCGCTGGCCGAGGCGCACCGGGTGAACGAGCTGGCCGGGTCCGCCCAGGTGCGGCCCGACTGGGCGCCGGTGGCGAAGCGGATCCGGGCCGAGGCCACCGACACCTGGGACGACAAGGCTGCGGTGGACCGGTTCACGGGCAAGGGCGGCCGGTTCGTCAGGGGCAGCGGGCGGCTCGACGGCCCGAACCGGGTACGCGTCGGCGACCAGGTCTTCGAGGCGCGCTACGGGGTGGTCCTCGGCACCGGCACCCGGCCGTCGGTCCCGCCGATCGACGGGCTGGCCGACACGCCGTACTGGACGAATCACCAGGCCATCGAGGTCGAGGAGCTGCCCGCGTCGCTGCTGGTGCTCGGCGGCGGCGCGATCGGGCTGGAACTCGCGCAGGTCTTCGCCCGGTTCGGCGTCCGGGTGACGGTCATCGAGGCGGCCGACCGGGTGCTCGCAGTCGAGGAGCCGGAGGCGTCCGCGCTCGCCGCCGACGCGCTGCGCGCCGACGGGGTGGAGATCCACACCGGGGTCAGGGCCGGCCGGGTCGGCCGCGACGGCGGCGCGTTCACCGTGTACGCCGACGGCGCCGAGTTCACCGGCGAGAAGCTGCTCGTGGTGACCGGCCGCAGGGCACACCTGGAGGAGCTGGGCCTGGACACGGTCGGGGTGGACGCCGGGCAGCGCTACCTGCCGGTGAACGACCGGATGCACGTCACCGGCGGGATCTGGGCGGTCGGCGACCTCACCGGCGAGGGCGCGTTCACCCACATCGCCATGTACCAGGCCGGCATCGTGGTGGCCGACGTACTCGACCACATGCGGCGTACCAGGGGCGGCCCGGACGCCAGCGGCACCGCGAGTGTCGTCGGCGGCGCGGCCGGGGTGGTCAGCGCGGTCGGCGGCGCGATGAGCGCGGGCGGCTCGACCGCCGCGCCCGGCAGCGTCCCGGTCGCCGACTACCGGGCGCTGCCCCGGGTCACGTTCACCGACCCCGAGGTCGGCGCGGTAGGCCTCACCGAGCAGCAGGCCCGCGAGCGCGGCGTCAACGTCCAGGTCGGATACGCCGACCTCACCTCGTCGGCCCGCGGCTGGATCCACAAGACCGGCAACGCCGGGTTCATCAAGCTGATCGCCGACGCCGACCAGGGCGTCCTCGTCGGTGCCACCTCGGCCGGGCCAGCCGGCGGTGAGGTGCTCTCCGCGCTCGTCGTGGCGGTGCACGCGGCGGTGCCGATCAGCCAGCTCCGGCACATGATCTACGCGTACCCGACGTTCCACCGCGCCATCGAGGACGCGTTGCGCGCGCTGAAGTGACGCCTCAGCCGGCCGGCGCACCGTGCCGGCCGGCCCCGGCGGCGAACCGGCCGGCGCCGCGTACCCCGTCCGCCGCCAGCGACTCCATGCCGTAGGCCAGCTCGGCCGCCATCGCCTCCGGCTCCGGCAGCCCCGCGCCGTCGAGCACCGCGGCCCGGTCGCTGCGCAGGCACGTCTGCGGAGACCGGGCGATCCCGGCGGCCAGCTCCTCGGCCGCCGCGCGGGCCTCACCCGGCGCGACCAGCCGGTTGACCAGACCCATCGCGTACGCCTCGTCGGCGCCCACCGGGCGGCCGGTGAGGATCAGGTCCATCGCGCGGCTCTCGCCGATCAGCCGGGGCAGCCGGGCCGTCCCGCCGTCGATCAGCGGTACGCCCCACCGGCGGCAGAACACACCCAGCGTGGCATCCGACTCGGCGACCCGCAGATCACACCAGAGGGCCAGCTCCAGCCCGCCGGCGACCGCGTACCCGGAGATCGCGGCGATCACCGGCTTGGACAGCCGCATCCGGGTGGGGCCCATGGGCCCGTCGCCGTCGGGCTCGACGCGGTTGCCGCGTGGCGTGCCGACGGCCTTGAGGTCGGCGCCGGAGCAGAACGTGCCGCCCGCGCCCCAGAGCACGGCGACCGCCGCGTCCGGGTCGGCGTCGAACGCGCGGAACGCGTCGGCGAGCGCCCGGGCGGTGGGCCCGTCCACGGCGTTACGTGCCCCGGGCCGGTCCAGGATCACAGTGGTCACGGCACCGGCGTGCTCGACGCGTACCCCCATGGGCTCAGCATGCCCGCGACGCACCTGCGAGGGAATTCCCGGGCGTCCGGTTTGGGGGCTCTCCTGCCGGGAAGTCGGAACGGGTGCGCGAACTACTGACGAAGATCGAACAGGCCACCGGTCTCGACCGGGTGGGCGACCGGTTGCAGCGCGCCGTCCAGGGCACGCTGCGTTCCCAGCGCGTACGCGACGCGCTGCACGGCGTGTGGCTCGGCCATCCGCTGCACCCCGCGATGGTGCAGGTGCCGGTCGGCGCCTGGATCTCCGCCGCCGTGGTGGACCTGCTGCCCGGCCAGCGCCGGGCCGCCACCGCGCTGGTGGGTCTCGGTACGGTCAGCGCCGTGCCCGCCGCGCTCGCCGGGCTCAACGACTGGGCCACGCTCTCCCGCGACCAGCGTCGGGTCGGGCTGGTGCACGCCGCCGCCAACACGGTCGGCCTGGCGTTGTTCGCCGGCTCGCTGGCGGCCCGGCTCAACGGGCGGCACGGCCTCGGCCGGGCGCTGTCCTATCTGGGGCTGTCCGCCGCGAGCGGCGGGGCGTACCTGGGCGGGCATCTCGCGTACAAGCAGGGCGCCCAGGCCAGCCAGAGCGTCTCCGAGCTGCACCTGATCAGCGATGGCTGGCACCGGGTCGGCGACCTGGGTAGCCTGCCCCGGCACGAGCTGGTGACCAAGAAGATCGACGACGTCTCGGTGCTCCTCTACCGGGACGGCGACGACGTCACCGTGATGCTGGAGCGCTGCCCGCACCAGAGCGGCCCGCTCGGCGAGGGCAAGGTGGAGCAGATCGACGGCCACCCCTGCGTGGTCTGCCCCTGGCACGGCAGCGCGTTCCGGCTCGACGGCGGCGAGGTGGTGCACGGCCCGGCCGCCAACGACCAGGTCGTGCTGCCCACGCGCGTGGTGTCCGGCCAGGTCGAGGCCCGGCTGCCCTGAGTCAACCCCGCCGGTGCCGCCCGCTCGACAGCGCGCGGGCGGGCGCCGGCCGCTTGCGCAGCCCGAGCAGCGCGCCTATCTGCGCGCCCACGATGCTCGCCACGGCCAGCACCGCGGAGATGGCGAGCGGCCGGTTGATGCCCTCCTCGGCCGTGGCCCGGGACGCTCCCGCCGACATGGCCGGCGGCTGACCCACGGGTGCCTCCACGGTGGGCGTCGCGTCCCGCGGCGTGGGCTTGGGCTTCGCCTTCGGAGTGGTCGACGAGGCGCCGCCCCCACCCGGCTTCGCCGGCGCCGTCTCGGCCGGTTTGGTGACCACGATCCGTCCGGCGGCGTGCCGCCGGGCACCCGAGTCCGTCGCGTCCTCCGGCAACGTGATGAGCTGACCCGGGCGGATCCGGTCCGGGTCGGTGAGCCGGTTCAGCCGGGCCAGTTCCCGGTAGCGGTCGAAGTCGTCCAGATAGCGATCCGCCACCTCGCCCAGGTAGTCGCCCTTCGCCACCCGGTACACGGCCGGATCCCCGGCCTTCGACGCGGCCGGGGCTGGTCCTGCGGCACCTGGCGCTGCGACGGCCGGCGAGGTGACTGCGGAAGCGGCGACGGCCGGGGCGACGACCGCCGGGGCGGTGAGCGCGGCGGCACTCGCCGCGGCCGGGCTCGCGGCCAGGATCAACGCGACCGAACCCACGAGCGCGGCGGCCGCCTTCTGCTGGCGACCCATGCCCGGGAGCTTCGGCGCCGGTCGGTGTACCACCGCCGCACACAGTTCCACCAGCACGGAGAACGCGAACGTCGCCCAGCCGAACCAGCCCACCACCGCAAGCGCCCGCAGGAACAGCTGACCATCGTCGCGGCTGGTCAACGCCGTACCGATCTCGGTCAGCGTGGGCAGATGGTCCGGCAGCGGGTTGCCGGCGAACGCCAGCAACGCGATCGGGCCCCCGGCCAGCACACCGACGAGCACGACGAGGGCGCCGAGCCCGGTGAGGACCTGGCCGGCGCGGCGGACGGGGGAGCGTCGGAGTGCACCCATGGCGGCCTTCCTTCCTACGGTGGTCCGGTGAGCGCCCGGGCGGTGGCCTCACCGGTGACGGTGGCGGTCTTCGACGCGCCGAACAGGCCGAGCAGATCCCGGCGGTAGACGATCCGCACGTGGACCTGGATCTGGGTCTCGGCGCCGACCACGGGAAAGTCGACCTCGTGGTCGTGGACGCCGCCCGCGGCGTCGAGGTAGTCGGCCACGGCCGCGCGGGCGGCGACCTGGTCGATCCGTTTCGGGCCACCCTCGATGGCGCGGGCCCGGTCGATCATCTGGCCGCCGCTGCGGGCCGCCTCGGCGGCCAGGTTGTCCGCGCGTTGCAGGGCGCGTAGCTGCCCGGCGCCGTCGTAGGCGAGGCTGATGACGGCGAGCACACCCGTCATCGCCACGGCCAGGAACAGGCTCACCCGGCCGCTCTCCGCGCCGTGCCGCCCGGTCATCCGCGACTCCGGTACGTGTCCAGCGGCGAGGTGAAGCTCGCCGAGACGGTCTTGCCGCCGGGCACACCGGGCAGGCCGGGGGCGCTCAGGTCGTCGAAGGAGACGGTGCAGGTCACCGTGACCGTCACTGTCGCCGGCACGCCGGCGGCGCTCTCGTACGCGGCGGCGAAGCTCGTCGTCTTGCCGGCCACCGAGCCGGCCAGCTCCAGTTGCGGCGGACCGGCGCAGTTGAGCGCGGCCCAGCCGAGTTGGTCCCGGGCCGCCACCTCGGCGGCCTCCTCACCGTCGTCGGCGTTGCGGGCGAGCGAGGCGGCCCGGGCGGCGTCGTGGGCGGCCGACTCGACCGCCTCGTCCGCGACGGCGGTGCGCCCGGCCACTCCGGCCAGCACCATCAGCCCGATGAAGGCGGGGGCGAGCACCGCCACCTCGATCGAGACGGAACCGCGCTCGCGTCGCCGCCCGGCGCTCATCCGGTGGTCCACCGTTCGGCCGGGCCGCGCGCGGTCTGCGTGACCTCGAACGAGACGCCCGGGACGACGGACAGGGACCGCCCCCGCACCGTGCAGGTGACAGCGGTCTCGGTCTCCTCGCAGGTCGGTCCGGTCTTCTCCCAGCCGACGAGCCAGTCCCCGGAGCGTTTCAGGAAGCTGGTCGCCCGTTCCCGGCCGGCGTCCGGCCCGGCGTCGATGGTGCGCTGGGCGTTCACCCCGGTCTGGGCTGCGTTGAGCGCTGTGGACCGGGCGACGAACCAGACCGCGACCTGGATCGAGCCGAACAGCAGCACCAGGATCACCGGCATCACCACCGCCAGTTCGACCGGGTTGGCACCCCGCTCGCCCTCGGCCAGGCGGGTACGCAGGGCAGCGGCGATCCGCCCCGGACCGGGCGGGCCGGGGGGCCGGCCGGCGGACGCCGGCCGGCTCCGGACCGTACGGGCGGGGCGGGGCATCACTCCGCGCCCGGCTCGACGTGGTCCGGGATGGCGTCCATCCAGTCGTTGGCCTTGGCCAGGGCGACAGCGGTGACCGCCATGGCGACCGCGACCAGGCCGAAGATGATGACGGCGGTCGGCACCGGGCTGTCGCCCCGCTCGCCGTCCCGTCGCAGCTCGGCGAGGCGGCTTCGGGTTGCCACATACAGGTAGGTCAAGAGGTACATGGTCGTCTCCTTCGCGGGATGGGGTTCACAGACGGGCGAGGAACGGATAGATGGCGAAGCCGAGCAGGACGAACACCAGCAGCGAGCCGGGGATGTCCAACTTGCTGGTCACCCCCTCGGCGCGGGCCAGGTTGTCGGTGCGGATCTGGTCGCGCAGCGAGTCGGCACGGGACCGCAACGTCTCGTGCACCTGGGCGCCCTCGCTGCCGGAGGAGCGCATGATGGCGCCCACGTCGCCCAGCTCCGGGATGCCGATCCGCTCGGCCAGCTCCTGCAACTCGTCCCACGGCGAGTGCATCTGGAGCTGGGCGAGCCGCAGCGCCTCCCGGATCCGGTCGAAGACCCAGCCGTCGCAGACCGCCGCCGCGCGCTCCAGCGACTGCACCGGGCCGTGCGCGGCGGAGAGCTGCAACGCCACCAGGTCGAGGTAGGTGCAGACCGCCTGCCGGAACTCGTCCCGGGCGGCGTCCGCCTTGACCAGCACCGAGCGGTGCGCGAGCAGGGCGGCCACGAGCGCCAGGCCCAGGCTGGCCAGCACCGGTACGGCCATCGGCAGCGCCACCCCGCCGACGAAGAGCACTGCCGAGGCGACCGCCGGGGTGGCGAATCCGACGAGCGCGGAGAGCAGGACGGACAGCGCGTACTGCTCGGGGGTGCGGTCGAGCAGGGCCAGTTGCCGGTGCGGCGGGCGCAGCCAGCGGGCGAACCCGCCGAGCCAGTCCGGCCCGGCACCGGCGGCCGGGGCCTGGCCGGGCGGCTGGTGCAGCCGGCGCAGCGCCGGGCCGAGCGCCGGAGTGGCGGGCAGCGCCTCGCGTACCACCAGGAACAGCCCGAGCCCGATCGCACACCCGCCGACCACCGCGACGGCCATCTGCCAGTTGAGTGCGCTCACGCGATCGCCTCCTCCAGGTCGGGCGCCGGCAGGAAGCGCGCCGGCCGGGGCGGCTGGCTCATCGAGCGCACCCAGACCAGCAGGCCGACGAACGCGGCACCGAGGACCGCCATCACGAGCTGGCCGGTCACCGTGCCGTAGGGACGGATGTAGTCGCTGTTCACCAGCCCGTACGCGAGCGTCGCCAGCGTCATGCCGGTGAGGAAGCGGACCGCGAACCGGGGCTGGGTGCGCTTCGCCTCGACCTCGCGCCGGGTCGTCACCTCGGCCGAGGCGGCGGTGGCGATCGACCCGAGCACGTCGCCGAGGCGCTCCCCCCGATCGGTGAGGTGCAGGATCAGCGCGGCCACCACCTGGTCGGCGACCGGGTCGGCGATCTCGTCGGCGAAGGCGAGCAGCGCGGAGCGGGCCAGCCAGCCGGCCTGGAGGCGGGCGGCGAGCGTGCGTACCTCCTCCTGGATCTCCTCCGGCGCGGTGGCGATGGTGCCGATGATCGCCTGCTGGAGGCCCTGACCGGTGGCGGAGATGTCCTTGAGTCGCCGGGTCCACTCGCCTACGGCTTCGACCCGCGCGATGGCCCGCTGCTCGGCCCGGCCGACGGCGAACAGCCACGGCACGCCCGGCACCGCGAGCGCCACCAGCAGGCCGACCACCGGCAGCCCGGTGAGCAGGAACGCCAACGCCCCGGCCACCACTGCGGCGCCGAGCAGGAACTGGTAGCGGCGCTGGTCGGCGCGGCTCGCGCCGGACCCGGTCCAGAGCCGGCTCAGGCCCGGCCGGGCGCCCGGTGCCGGGCCCGGTGGACGGCGGGTGCCGACCAGTGCCACCACGGTCAGCACCAGCCCGGCCACGCACGCGGCACCGGAGACCAGGGCGATCAGTTCGATCTGTGTCACGCCCGGCCCCCGTTCGGCCGCGCGCCGAGGCGGGTGTGCCGGGGCCGCCGCCACGCGCCCACGCCGGCCTCGACGAACCGGGTGAGCAGGCGGGCGTCGTAGCCGACGCGCAGCAGCTGGTCGCGGATGCGTTCGGGCAGGTGGCGGGGGACCGCGCGGCCGTCCGGCCCGGGACCGAAGACGGTCGTCGTGGTGATCCGGTTGCCCTCGCCGACGCCGATGACCTCCTCGACGTGTGAGACGAACCGGTACTTACGCCCGCCGATGGCGGTCTCGTCCTCGACCGTGACGTAGACGATCAGGTCGAGCGCGTTGCCCGCCATGCGGCGGGCCTGGTCGACTGTCATCTCCCGGCCGTGCGACAGCGCCAGCTCGATGATGCGTTCGCTCACCCCCGAGGGGGTACGCGCGTGGATGGTGCACATCGACCCGCGGCTGGTGGTCATCGCCTGGAGCATCGGCACGATCTCCCGGGACCGCACCTCGCCGACGATGATCCGCAGCACGCCCATGCGCAGCGACACCGGGATCAGGTCGGCGATGCTCACCTCACCCGCCGGCCGCCCGTCCGCGCCGCGCTCGCCGTGCCCCTCCCGGGACTCGAAGCTCATCACCGCCCGGTGCTTGTGCCCGCGCCGGGCGGGCAGCAGTTCCCGGCTCTCCTCCAGCAGCACGTACGGCTCGTCGGCCGGGATCTCGTCCATCAGCGCACGGATGATCGTGGTCTTCCCGGCCCCGGCGAGCCCGGCGACCATGATGTTCAGCCCGGCGCGCATGGACGCGCGGAGGAAGTCGCGCAGCAGCGGATCGATCATCTCGTCCAGGTCCGGCCGGGCGCCCGTGATGTCCTCCAGGCTGACTTCGAGCGTGTTGTGCTTGCGGATCACCGCGTACGGGCGGTGGCTGACCAGGAACACGGCGGCGAGCCGGCTGCCGTCCGGTAGTTGCAGGTCGAGCGTGGGCTTCGAGGTGGACAGGGACCGCTCGGTGGCACCCGCGCGGCGGGCCGCCGCCTGGAGGATCTCCACCAGCTCGTCGTCGGTCTCGGCGATCGGCTCGGCCCAGTCGACGCCGCCGCCGTGCCGGGTGACGCGTACCTGGTCGCAGCCGAGGATGTGCACCTCCTCGATGCTGTCGTCGACGAGCAGCGTCTGGAGCCGGCCCAGCCCGACGAGTTCGGCGGTCACCTGGTCGAGCAGCAGCCGTTCCTCGTCCGCGGCCATCGGCGTGCCGGACCGGCGTACCGAGTCGGCGTACGCGGAGACCACGGCGACCGCCAGCCGGGCGCGCTCGACCTCCTCGGCGTCGGCGTCGAACTCGCGTCCGCGCTGCCAGTGGGTGAGCCGTTCGCTCAGTTCCCGGCGCAGTTCGCGGACCACGGCGAAGTCGACCCGGGGGCGCGGCGGTGGCGCCGGCGCCGCGGCCGGTGCCGGACCGGGGACGTGGTGCCGGCCGTTCGGCGGGGCGAGCGGCGGGACCGTGGAGAGGACGCCCGGCTGCTGTCCGCGTGGGTCGTGGGAGACCGGCTCAAACCGCACCGGGCACCCCCGGCGCACTCGACGCGGTCACCGCGCGCGGTGAGGTCGCCCCGGGCCAGGCGAGCCGGGCCCGCCGCCGGTCCAGCAGCGCCCGGACGGGCACCTCAAGGGCGCCGGCCGCGCGCATCAGCGGCCGGTTCGCCCGTACGGTGCCGCCGTGGCCGAGCACCTCGGCGGTACGCGGGTCGTGCGGCAGGCGGGCGATCACCGGTAGCCGCAGCACCTTGCTGATCTCGCTGGTGCCGTGCCCGTCGCCGACCACAAGCAGCCGCAGCGTGCCGGGCGGTACGCGGTGCTCGGTGAGGTCCCGCTCGATCGCGCGGGCGGTGGCCTGGGTGGCGGAGAGGTCGGGCAGGTGCGCGCGGGTGACCAGCAGCACCACCGCGGCGGCCCGCAGCAGCGGCCACGGTGGACCGCCGACCGCCAGCCGGCCGCAGTCGACGAGCACGTCGTACGGCGGTTCGCCCCGTTCCAGCCCGACGAAGTAGTCGGCGAAGCGCTGCCAGAGCGGGATGACGCTGCCGGCCTGGGCCGGGTCCACCACGCCCGGCAGCAGCAGCCGCTCGCGGCGCGGCGCGTCCAGGTCGACCAGCTGGGACCAGAACGCGCGCTCCAGGCTGCCGTCGCGCAGCTCGCCCACGGCGAGTTCGCCGATGCCGCGCGGGCCGTCCAGCGCCCCGCCGAGGTAACCGGCGAGGATCGAGCCGCCCGCCGGGTCGCACTCGGCCAGCACGAGCCGCCGGTGCCAGCTCAGCGCGGCGGCGAGTGCCGCCGTGGTGACGCCCGGCGAGCCCTTCGCCGAGACCAGGGCGATGATCGCCATCAGGCCGCCTCGGTGAGGACGAGCGCGATCCGGTCGTCGGCGGCGAGCGCCACGACCGCCGGCACGTCCCGTACGGTCAGCGCCAGGTAGACCACCACGTCGCCGCTCTGCGGCGTGACGCTGTCGATCACCGTGCCCTCGAACCGGGTCCCGCCGCCGCGCGCGGCGTCGGTGCTGTTGGTGCTTCTGCTCGGCGTGCTGACCAGCAGGACCTTGTCGCCGGGGTGCAGCTTGCGGGCCGGCACCTGCTTGGGTTTGAGCCCCAGCGCGATCTGCTGCTGACCGGGGCCGAGCAGCGGGGCCTCGGTGAGCTGCGCCGCCGTGAGCAGCGTGCCCGGGGTGAGCCGGACGGCCGCCCGCAGTCCCAGCACCTCGTCCATCCGGTCGGCGGGTACGGGCCGGAGTTCGCGGCCGCCGGAGACGCGTACCGGCACCAGGTCGTCGGCGGTCAGTTGCCGTCCCACGTCGACCGGCCGGGCCACGGCCAGGTACGTGCCGGTGGAGCGGACCGACGTGACGGCGAACGCCGCGCCCAGCCCGCCGAGGGCGATCAGCAGGACCGCCAGGCCGAGCAGGCCGGGCCGGACGCGTCGTTGCCGGACCACCTTCGGCGGGGCGACCGGCGCCTCCACCGGGGATCCGTTACGGGCTGCCACCACACTCATCGGGTCACCACCTGAAGCTCGTTGATCTGTACCGGGATGACGCCGCTGGACCGGCTCTGGGCGATCACGCCGCTCTCCCCGCCGCCGGACCACTCGACGGTCCAGAACGTGGTGGCGCTGACCCGGTAGGTGCCCGCCTTCGGATAGCCCTGGTCGAGGCCGCAGTCGGGTGAGGCGGAGCCGGCGTTCGGCCCGTCGGCCCGGTACGGCGTGCCCGGCCCGTGGCAGGTGACGTCGATGTCGTCGGACATGTGCCAGACGATCCGGTCCACCCTGGCGGTGATCTCCACGGTCAGCCCCCGGTCGGAGGCGGAGGCGGACAGCGGCCCGAAGTACGAGGCACCCGGGCTGGCCCACATCCAGACCGGCAGCCCGACCAGGCCCGGTCCCTGGCTGCGCCGGGGCGCGACCGAGGCGCGTGGCGGGAGCAGCGAGATCGACGCCAGCGCGCGGCGGGCCAGTTCCTCCGGGTCCGGCGGCGTGCCGTAGCCGGGCGGCGGGGCGTCCAGGAGTGCCTGGCGCATGCTGCCCGTGTCGCCGCCGTTGCAGGTCAGTTGGTACCACTGCTTGCCGGGAGGCGCCTCGTCCTGCGGCTCGGCGAGCTTGTAGTAGCAGCCGTCGGCGTTGTTGAACCAGCCGAGCGCCTCGTTGTAGCAGGGGATGGCGCGGCCGTTCCACTGGCACTTCGCGGTGCCGCCGCCGTTGCCGCCCCCGCCGCCGTTGTCCCCGCCGCCACCGGGGCCACCCGGCCCGCCCGGGGTGCCGGGGTCGTCGTCCCAGACGTCGCAGTCGGTCTGCTCCGGCGGGCACGAACCGCCCGGGTCGGCGGCGCGCACGGGTGCGCCGGTGAGCGTCAGCAACGCGGCCAGGCCGGCGGCGAGCAGCAGCCGGCGGGACGTCCCGGCCCGGGTCGGCCGGGCCGGGACACCCCTTCCTCCCCAGGTCAACACGGCTGGTCCTGGTGTGCGCTGCCGCCGTTGATCAGCCACCGGCCGTCCGGGAAGCGGACCGCCGTGGCGGTGGCCAGGTAGCGCCCGCCGCGGGTGCCCGGTACGGCCTTGCGGTCCTTGGCGTAGACGAGCCGGTAGCCGCTCGAGTCCAGGCAGTCCTGGATCTCGACGGTGGGTGGGCGGGCGGCCAGGTCGACCGAGACGACCTCGGGGTCGGAGAGCAGTTTCCCGGTACGCATCGCGCCGTGCTCCTTCGCGTCGAGAATCGCCATTCGCACCCGGGTCAGCAGCGGGTCAGCCAGAAATCGGGTCAGAGCGGGATGGGACGGATCGCTGCGCGCACTGGCCGCCCGGGACGCGTCGAGATAGCCGGAATATGCGGTCAGAGCCGCTTTTCCGGCCGCGTTCTCCTCGGCGCTGGAATGGGTGGCGGGGGCGGCGGCACGGCCGGCCAGGGGCCCGGTGGCCGCCTCCGGCTCGGTGCCGCAGCCGGCCGAACCGACCGTCAGCGTGAGGCTGAGCAGGAAGATTTTCCATCGGCGGGAGTGCCGTGTGCGCAACGCCGATCCTCCTCGGTGCCGGCCCGGGGCGATCACGCCGACCTGCTCCGGGCATGCGGAAGCGCGCCCGGAACTGTCACTCCGGGCCCCCGTCGCCACCACTGGTATTTACCTGTACTGATCACTGCGGATTCGGTGCCTGGTGCCTACGACGCCAATTGATCGGGGGTTGCGTCGTACCCAAGGGGCGAGCATAGGCTCACGTCCGCCGATGCAACAGAGGTAATTCACGTGAACACGGTGAGTGAAGACGGGAGGTGGTGGTCGGTGTGTGTCACCACGATGACGAGTGGGCTCCGGCGGGGCTTCGAGCCGGATGGCGTGTGCTCGCCCGTACACGCCGCGGCGGTGGTGACGAGCCGCCGGTATGGGTGGGGAGGGTGCCGCTCGTCCGATCCGTCCCGCCGATCCGCCCGGCGCCTGCCCCGGCTCGGCGCGGTCTCCGGCGCGTCGCGTCAGGTGCACGTGTGGCGTGCAACCGTCACATCGCAAGATGAACCAGAATCACTCTGCGTACTCGGTGATGGAACGCACGGCGATCGAACGGGAGGGCCGGCATGACGGCGGAGCGGGTGCGGCGTACCGGATCGGTGGTCGACGCCGGGCTCCCGGCCGCCCTCGCCGTCGTACCCCTGCTCCGGCTGGCGGTGGCGCGCTACGCCGTACCGCAGGGGTGTCCGGACCGGACGGCGTGCGACGGCTGCGGCGCCCCGATCGGCCTGGCCCGGCCGCTGCCGGCGCTCGGGCCCGCCGCCCGCTGCCCCGGCTGCCGGGCCCGGGTCGGCGCGCCGCCCGCGGTGGTGGAGGTGGCGCTGCTGTTCGCGGTGGCGGTGCCGCTGTTCGCCGGCGGTGCGCCCGCCGCGCGGCTGGCGCTGGCGTGGTGGCTGGTCTGGGCGGTGCCGATGACGATCGTGGACGCGATGGCGCACCGCCTGCCCGACCGGCTCACCTGGCCGTCCGCCGCAGGCGTGTGGGCACTGCTCGGGGTGGCCGCGCTGACCGGTCCGGGAGCGGGCCCGTGGGGACGCGCCGTCCTGGCCGGTCTGGCGCTGGCCGGCGGCTTCGCCGCGACCACGCTGCTGTTCGGGCGGCGCGGCTTCGGCCTCGGCGACGCCAAGCTGGCGCTCGGCGCGGGCGCGCTGCTCGGCTGGTACGGCTGGCCGGCGCTGGTGACCGGGCTGGTGTTCGCGCTCGCCCTGGCCGGGCTGGCCGGGGTGGTGCTGCTCGCCGCCCGGCGGGTCCGCTGGTCCGGGCACCTGCCGTTCGGGCCGTTCCTGGTGCTCGGCACCGCCGCCGCGATGGTGCTCGTCACCGTGTGATCGGCCACCCGCGGGTGCGGGCGGGTTCGCCACGGGTATCGGAGTCCCAGCCACCTCCCAGCCGGGTCTGGTTCGGTGGCGGTCCAGGCTTCGGACTCGGGAGGGCACGTGTCGCACGGCGACGACGGTTGGCGGATCCGGCGCACGAGCGCGGACCTGGACCGGCTGGGTGAGACCGAGTCCGTCTTCGCGCTCGCGAACGGCTGGGTGGGCTGGCGCGGGACCCTCGACGAGGGCGAGCCCTGCGGCATGCCCGGCAGCTACCTCAACGGGTTCCACGAGCAGCACGAGCTGAGCTATCCGGAGAGCGGGTACGCGTTCCCGGAACTCAGCGACACCGTGATCAGCGCGCCGAACGCCGCACTGATCCGGCTCTGGGTCGACGACGAGCCGCTGGACCTGGGCACCGGCACGATCCGGCGGCACCACCAGGAGCTGGACCTGCGTGCCGGGGTGGTGCGCCGGGAGACCGAGTGGGTCTCGCCGGGCGGCCGGGGCGTGCGGATCCGCAGCACCCGCCTGGTCTCGCTGACCCGCCGCCCGGTCGCCGCGCTCGACTGGACGGCGGAGCCGCTGGACGGGCCGGTCCGGCTGCGGGCCGGCGCCGACCTGCTCGCCAACCAGCGGGTGCCGGAACGCGCCGACGACCCCCGGGCCGCCTCCGTGATCCACGATCCGCTCACCGGCGAACTCCGCCGCGAAGACGGTCTCGACGGCGTGCTCGTGCACCGGACCGGGCGCAGCGGCCAGGGGGTCGCCGTCGCCGTCGCGCACCGGATCGAGGCGCCCGGCGAGGTCGCCACCGGCACCGAGCTGACCGCCGACCGGTTCCGGCTGGCGCTCACCGGCCCGGTACGCCCCGGCGAGCGCATCCGGGTCACCCGGTTCGCCGCGTACGAGTGCGCCGACGTCGACGGCACCCCGGCCGGTGAGCTGGCCGACCTGGTCGTCGCGGAGGCGGGCGCGGCCCGGGACGACGGATTCGACGCCCTGCTCGCCGAGCAGCGCGCCGCGCTCGACGCGGCGTGGGCCACCGCCGACGTGGAACTGGACGGCGACCCGGAGCTGCAACTCGCGGTGCGGTTCTCGGTGTTCCACCTGCTCCAGTCCGGCCGCGCCGACGGCGACCGGACCATCCCGGCCAAGGGGCTGACCGGCAACGGCTACGACGGGCACGTGCTCTGGGACACCGAGGGCTACGTGCTGCCGGTGCTGACGTACCTGGCGCCGGAACTGGCCCGCTCGGCGCTGCGCTGGCGGCACGCCCACCTGCCGGAGGCCCGCGAGCGCGCGGCCGAGCTGCGCCTGACCGGCGCCACCTACCCGTGGCGGACGCTCAGCGGCCGGGAGTGCTCCGGCTACTGGCCGGCCGGCAGCGCGGGTCTGCACGTCAACGCGGACATCGCCGACGCGGTGCTGCGGTACGTCTCGGCCACCGGCGACACCGCCTTCCTCGCCGAGTGCGGTGCCGAGGTGCTGATCGAGACCGCCCGGCTGTGGCACGGATACGGCCACTTCGACGACGGCGGCGCGTTCCACCTGACCGGCGTCACCGGCCCGGACGAGTACTCCGCGCTGGTCGACGACAACGTCTTCACCAACCTGATGGCCCGGCGCAACCTGCGCGGCGCGGCCGACACGGCGGAGGACTGCCCCGAGGTGGCCGCGCGGCTCGGTGTCGACGCCGCCGAGGTGACCGCCTGGCGGGCCGCCGCCGACGCCATGTTCGTCCCGTACGACGGCAAGCGCGGCGTGCACGAGCAGTCGGCCGGTTTCACCGCGCAGCCGGAGTGGGACTTCGCCGGCACCGGCGAGGACGACTACCCGCTGCTGCTGCACTTCCCCTACCTGGAGCTGTACCGCAAGCAGGTGGTCAAGCAGGCCGACCTGGTGCTGGCCATGCTGCGCTGCCCGGGGGAGTTCACGGCCGAGGAGAAGACGCGCAACGTCGCCTACTACGAGGCGCGGACCGTCCGGGACTCGTCGCTGTCGGCGTCCGCGCAGGCGATCCTCGCCGCCGAGGTCGGGCATCTCGACCTGGCGTACGACCTGTTCGCCGAGACGGCGTTGCAGGACCTCGCGGACCTCGGCGACAAGACCGCCGACGGGCTGCACCTGGCGTCGCTGGCCGGCGCGTGGCTGGTGGTGGCGCAGGGCTTCGGCGGGCTGCGCGACGACCGGGGCGTGCTCTCCTTCGAGCCGCGGCTACCAGGGCCGATCAGCCGGCTCGCGTTCCACCTGCGCCGGCACGGGCAGCGGCTGCGGGTCACGCTCACCGAGCGGGAGGCCCGCTACGAGCTGCCGGACGCCGGGCCGGGCGACGCGGTGGAGCTGTGGCACCACGGCGAACAGCTCCGGGTCACCGGCGACGGGCCGGTCACCCGGCCGATGCCGCCGGTGCCCGACCCCGGCCCCGAGCCGCAGGCCCCGCCCGGCCGCCGTCCGGAACGGCGCGCTCAGGAGGCGGCCGGCGGCGACGACTGAGGTGGCAGGCCGGACATCCGGGCGACGACCTCTTCCAGCGCCTCGAACGCGTACGCCCAGTTGTGGCACTTGAAGCTGCGCAGCCCGGTGATCGGGGTGCGGCAGTCGGCACAGTGGACTCCGGGGATCGCGTCCGGCACCTCGGTGTTCACGTACTTGCGGTCGCCGAGGATCACCCGCGCGATCATCGTGTGGTCGTGCACGCCGTGCAGCGCGGACGCGACGATGTCGTACCAGGTGACCCGCCGGCCGCACTTCGGGCAGTCCGGGTCGTCGCCGCTGACCCACAGCGGTGCGCCGATGCTGCGCGCCGGCATGTTCAGCAGCTTCTCCAGCCGCCGTACGTCCGCCTCCGGGGTGGTCCACCGGTGCCGCCCGGGCAGCGACGCGGGCGAGTCGTAGACGGCGCGGAACACCGCCGGCTCGACCTCCACTGTCTCCCGTCCACCTGTCATCGGTACCTCCTCGCGACGGTGTATTCCCACCGTCGTACCAGGTGGGGGGCGGGATCAACCGGATCACCGACACGACGGGTCAGCGGTGTGTCGCGCAGAGTGCTAGACATCGAGGCGTGACGGAGGCTGAGAACCGACCCAATGTCGCCCGGATGTACGACTACTACCTCGGCGGCTGCCACAACTTCGCCGCCGACCGCGCCGCCGCCGAGGAGATCCTGAAGATCTTCCCGGACACCGGCGTCGCCGCGCAGAGCAACCGCGCGTTCCTGCGCCGGGTCGTGCGCTGGGCCGCCGAGCAGGGCGTACGCCAGTTCCTCGACATCGGCGCCGGCCTGCCCACCCAGGGCAACGTGCACGAGGTGGTCCGCACGGTCCGTCCCGACGCCCGGGTGGTCTACGTCGACCACGACGAGGTCGCCGTCGCGTACGCCCGGCGGTTGCTGCCTGCCGACGGCCGCACTGTCGTGCTCCAGGGCGACCTGCGGCGTCCCGGCGAGCTGCTGGCCGACCCGACGCTGCGGGCCGCCATCGACCTGTCCGAGCCGGTGGCGGTGTTGCTGCTCGCGGTGCTGCACTTCGTGCCCGACGCCGACGACCCGTACGCGGCGGTGGCGACGCTGCGCGACGCGACAGTCCCGGGCAGCGTGCTCGCGCTGTCCCACCTCACCCTGGACGGCCTGCCGACGCTGCCCACCGAGCAGGGCACGGCGGTCTACCGCCGCAGCAGTTCCCCGCTCGTGCCCCGCACCCGCGACGAGGTGGCCCGCTTCCTCGACGGCTACGAGTTGGTCGAGCCGGGCCTGGTCAAGGTGGCGGACTGGCGGCCCGACGGGGAACCGCAGGCGGCGGTGTCGCACGGCTACGGCGGGGTCGGCCTCCGCCGCTGAGCCGTGCGGTCAGCTCAGGCCGCCGTGCGCGCCCCAGAGCGCGGCGGCCCGGTCGGCCGCCGCCGCCACCAGCGCGGCCAGCTCGGGCCGGTCGGGCACCCGGAACGAGACGTACGCGCCCCGGCCGCCGGCGGTGGGCCGGCCGTACGCCTTCGCGGCCAGGCGCCCGTCCGGCAGCAGCCTGATGTTGAGCGTGGTCAGCGCGAACTCCTCGCCGCGCCGGGTGTCGGTCCAGCGCAGCTCCTCCGGCACCGTCACGTTGACGGCGAGGGCGCTGACGTCGGGGGAGGGGGCGCTGCTCATCGCCCGATCGTCGCACGATCGCGGGCCTACCGGCGCAGTGTGGTTTCCCGGGTCATGTGGGACAGCTTCTCCGGGTTGCGCACCGCGTAGAGGCCGCTGATGCGGCCGTCGTCGAGGCGTACCGCGACGACGGTGTCCAGCTCACCGTCGAGGCGTACCAGCAGCGCCGGGTAGCCGTTCACCTGCGCCGGTTCCATCGATGCCACGGCCGCGACCCGGCGCCAGCCGCCCGCGAGCAGGCGGGCCACCATGTCGCCGCCGCTGATCGGCCGAACGATCGCCTGCTTGATCCCGCCGCCGTCGCCCACCAGCACCGCGTCGTCGGCCAGGACGCGGAGCAGCCCGTCCAGGTCGCCGGTCTCGACCGCCCGCCGGAACGCGTCGAGCGCGTCGCGGGCCTCGGCCGCCGAGACGGTACGCCGGGGGCGGCGTGCCGCGACGTGGACCCGCGCCCGGTGCGCGATCTGCCGCACCGTGGCCGGGTTCCGTTCGACGGTCTCGGCGATCTCGTCGTAGCCGACGTCGAACACCTCGCGCAGCACGAACACGGCCCGCTCGGTCGGCGTCAGTGTCTCCAGCACCAGCAGCATCGCCATCGACACGCTCTCGGCCAGCGCCACGTCGTCCGCCACGTCGGGCGCGGTGAGCAGCGGTTCGGGCAGCCACGACCCGACGTACGACTCCTTGCGCCGCCCGAGCGTGCGCAGCCGGGACAGCGCCTGCCGGGTGGTGATGCGCACCAGGTACGCGCGCCGGTCCCGGACCGCGCCGAGGTCGACCCCGGCCCACCGCAGCCAGGTCTCCTGCACCACGTCCTCCGCGTCGGCGGCCGAGCCGAGCATCTCGTACGCGACGGTGAAGAGCAGGTTCCGGTGCGCGAGGAAGTCCTCGGTGGCCGGGTCCGCCATGACTGACTCCTTCGCCGCTCGGTTGCGTCGCCCACCAGACGCCGGCCGCCGTCCCCCTGTGACATCGGGTCGCTGTGGCGGTCCTCACCCGCCGTCGCCGTCACGCCGGACGGGCCTCCGGCATCTCGTGTTCGTCCCACACCCAACCCAGCAGAGAGGGCGCCACCATGCAGACCCGATTCAACCTGTTCGACAACCCGGTCTCGGCGACGTTCATGAAGCGCTTCGCCGGCGCGGGCCTGGTGGTCCACCAGTCGTCGCTGCCCCGTACCGTCCAGGAGCTGGTGTCGCTGCGGGCCAGCCAGATCAACGGCTGCGGCTGGTGCATCGACATGCACACCAAGGAGGCGGTGGCCGGGGGCGAGAGTGCGGTCCGGCTGAACCTTGTCGCCGCCTGGCGTGAGGCGACGGTCTTCACCGAGGCCGAGTGCGCCGCGCTGGCGTTCGCCGAGGAGGGCACCCGGCTCGCCGACGCCCACCAGGGGGTGTCGGACGAGACGTGGGAGCGGGTGCGCAAGCACTACGACGACGACCAGATCGCCGCGCTCGTGTGCCTGCTCGGGCTGATCAACGCGGCGAACCGGTTCGCGGTGCTCGTGCACCAGCGCGGCGGCTCGTACGAGCCGGGGATGTTCGCGGCGGCCCTGAGCTGAGCGCGGCCGTCACCGCAGGTTCCAGAAGAACGACCGGACGTCGTCGACGAACAGCTCCGGCACCTCCAGGGCGGCGAAGTGACCGCCCCTGTCGAACTCGCTCCACTGCCGGATCGTGTACGTCAGCTCGGCGATCGGGCGTACCGGCCGGGTGATGTCGTGCGCGAACACGGCCACCCCGAGCGGGGGCGGGCAGGGTGCGGGCGGGCCACCGAACGCGCTCTCCCGCACCAGCCGCGCGGACGAGGCGGCGGTGCCGGTGAGCCAGTAGACCGAGACGTCGGTGAGGATGCGATCCACGCTGACGGCCGACCCCGGGTCGGTCCA
The DNA here is from genome assembly GCF_043197215.1 of Micromonospora sp. NPDC049203. Lineage (NCBI taxonomy): Bacteria > Bacillati > Actinomycetota > Actinomycetes > Micromonosporales > Micromonosporaceae > Micromonospora > Micromonospora sp. NPDC049203. Next base: position 69,228 of record NZ_JBICSV010000003.1, read on the forward strand.
CTCGGTGAACTTCTCGGCGATCCACGCGAGCTGCCCGGCGGGTGAGTCGTGCAGCGCGTACGACACGGTCTGCGGACGGCTGGCGTAGAGCACCTGGTGGGGGTGCCGCTGCGTCTTGAGCCGCATGATCCGGGCCAGCCGGTCCCGGTCCTCGCCGGACAGTCCGGCCTCGCCGGTCCAGCCTGGTGGCGGGGGCGTGGGCAGGTAGTTGAGGTGGACGCCGACGACGTGCTCCGCGTCGATGCCGCCGAGCCGGGTGGAGATGACCGAACCCCAGTCACCGCCCTGTGCGCCGTACCGCCGGTAGCCGAGCCGGCGCATCAGCTCGGCCCAGGCGCGGGCGACGCGGTCGACGTCCCAGCCGCGTTCCCGGGTCGGCCCGGAGAAGCCGAACCCGGGGATCGACGGTACGACCAGGTGGAACTGCTCGGACAGCGGGCCGAGCACGTCGAGGAACTCCACGACCGAGCCGGGCCAGCCGTGCGTGAGGAGCAGCGGCAGCGCGTCCGGGGCGGTGGAGCGTACGTGCAGGAAGTGGATGTTCTGCCCGTCGATGGTGGTGGTGAACTGCGGGTACCGGTTCAGCTCGGCCTCGGCCGCCCGCCAGTCGTACGCGGTGCGCCAGTGCTCGGCAAGCTCCCGTACCCGGTCCAGCGGGATGCCGTAGTCCCACCCGGCGTCTGGTAGCTCGTCGGGCCAGCGGGTGCGGGCGAGGCGGTCGGCCAGGTCGTCGAGGTCGGCCTGGGGGACGTGGACGCGAAACGGCTCGATCACGGCTTCCGCCTTTCGTTGGTGACACTAACGTTGGTATGACAAACGGTAACGTAGATCATTGGGGGCGCCAACGGTTTCGGATAGGCTGGGCGCGTGGAGAACCCGGAGCCGGACCTCGTGCCGACACGCCTGGCCGGCCTGCCGAGCTGGCTGATCACCCAGACCGCCGTACGCGCCGGCCGGCTGGTCGCCGACGGCCTCGCGGCTGCCGACGCCCGGGGCTACCACTTCCGGCTGCTCGCCACGCTCGACGAGTTCGGGCCGGCCAGCCAGGCAGCGCTCGGCCGGCGCAGCGGCATCCATGTCAGCGACGTGGTGGCGGCGCTGAACGAACTCGCCGAGCGCGAGTTCGTCACCCGCAGCCCGGACCCGGCCGACCGGCGGCGCAACGTCGTCACCGTCACCGCAGCCGGGCGGCGGCAGCTGCGGCGGCTGGAGAAGCGACTCGCCGCCGTGCAGGACGAGCTGCTCGCGCCGCTGTCGCCGGACGAGCGGGCGGACCTGACCCGGCTGCTGGCGCGGGTGCTCGCCCACCACACCCGTCCGTCCGCCTGACGGCTGCCTTCCGGCACCGTCCTCTTTCGCCGGTCTACCATTATCGTTCTCGATAGTGATAACGTCTGCGGTGTGACGACGTCGATGGAGCGGTGGGCGGAGATCGCGCTGCACCCGGTGCGGATCCGGATCCTGCGCGCGGTCGCCGGTGCCCGGGTGACCACGCACGACCTGGTCGAGCTGCTGCCCGACGTCCCCCAGGCCACCCTCTACCGCCACCTGGCGACGCTCGTGAAGACCGGGATGCTCGACGTGGTGCAGGAGCGCAAGGTCCGCGGGGCCGTCGAGCGGGTGTACGCGCTGCCCGCGCACGGCGCGGCACTGGACCCCGCGGCCCTGGCGACGGCGACGCCGGAGGACCACGCGCGCTACTTCACCGCGTTCGTGTCGAGTCTGCTGTCGGAGTTCTCCCGCTACCTCGCCCGGGAGTCCGTCGACTTCGTCGCCGACGGCGTCGGATACCAGCAGCTCGTCCTGCACCTGACCGACGCCGAGCTGCACGAGTTCGCGGCCGGGCTCAACGCGCTGGTCGGCCCGTTCCTCACCAGAGGCCCCGGCGACGGACGGATCCCCCGGCTGCTCGCGACGGTCCTGATGCCCGCCGATCGCCCGGCGACCCCCGGCGACACACCCACGTCAGCGCACGACTCCGACACGACGAAGGGCGACGACTGATGGCCTCGACAACGCTTGACGGCGACGTGATCGACATCCGGTTCACCGGATGGGAACGACTGTGGGTCGGGCGGGAACGATTCACGCTGCGCCTGGCTGCCGTGCGGCACGCCGCCCCGGTGGACGAGCCGATCCGGCTGGCCCGCGGCGCCCGGCGCGGGTACACCGTCTCCGGCTTCGCCAAGGTCGGTGTCTGGGGCATCTTCGGCGGTCCCCGGCAGCTCGTGGCAGCCCGGCGCGGTCAGCCCGGGCTGCACCTGGTGCTGGACCGCGCGGCGGCCGGCGGGGAGTTCGACGAGGTGGTCGTCTCCGATCCGGCCGCCGGGCACCTCGCCGAGGCGATCGGGCGTGCGACGAGGGGCCGGCCATGACCGGCGACCGACTGGCGATCGAGGCGTCGGGCCTGACCAAGCGCTACGGCGACGTCACCGCCGTCCGCGACCTGACCTTCACCGTACGACCCGGCGCGGTCACCGGTTTCCTCGGCCCGAACGGCGCCGGCAAGACCACCACGATGCGCATGCTGACCGGACTGGTGACGCCGACCAGCGGCACCGCCACGATCGGCGGGCAGCCGTACGGCCGGCTGGCCCAGCCGTCGCGGACCGTCGGCGCGGTGTTCGACGGCAACGCGTTCCACCCCGGCCACACCGCCCGTGACCACCTGGGTGTCTACGCGGCGATGGCCGGCTGCCCGGACAGTCGCGTCGTGGAACTGCTGGATCTGCTGGGCCTCTTGCCGGCCGCCGACCGTCGTACCCGGGAGTTCTCCACCGGCATGCGCCAACGTCTCAGCCTCGCCACGGCGCTGCTCGGCGACCCCCGCGTCCTGCTGCTCGACGAACCGTCGAACGGCCTGGACCCGGAAGGCATGTCGTGGCTGCGCGGCCTGCTACGCCGGCTCGCCGACGAGGGCCGCACCGTGCTGGTCTCCAGCCACGTCCTGCACGAGGTCCAGCAGGTGGTGGACGACGTGGTGGTGATCCGGCGCGGTGAACTCGTCGCCGCCGGGCCGTGGTCGAGGCTCACCGGCCCGCCGACGGTGCTCGTCACCTCGCCGGACGCCACCGACCTGGCCGCCGCCCTGACGGCGGGCGCCGGGTCCGTCGAACCGGCCGGGCCCGGCCGACTGCGGGTACGCGGACTGGACGCGCCGCGCGTCGCCGACCTCGCCGCGGACCACCGGCTGCGGATCCACGAGCTGGTCACCGAGACCACAAGCCTCGAACAGCTCTTCCTCGACCTGACCACCGACACGGCGGAGGCCCGATGAACCTGGTCAGAGCGGAACTTCGCCGGGTGCTGGCCACCCACATGTGTACCGGGCTGCTGCTCGCCGCCCTCGCGCTCGGCGGCGGCCTGGTCGGGCTCATGGCGCTCGCCGGACCGGAGAACTTCGACCCGCCGATGCCCGGCCTGCACACCGAGGAGGGCCTGCGGTCCATCCTCGGCCTCCTCGGTTTCACCGCCTTCGTGCCGGCCGCGGCCGGGGCCCTCGCGGCGACGTCCGAGTACCGGCACGGCACCGCCGCCGTCACGTTCATGTTCGCGCCGCGCCGAGGGCGGGTGCTCGCCGCCAAACTCGCCACCCACGCGATCGTCGGCCTCGGCTACGGGGTCGCCCTGGCCGGCTCCGCCGCGGTGGCCCTGTTCACCGTCGCCGCCGCGCGTGGCGTGTCGCTGGGCCTGCCCGCTCCCACAGTGCTGGCGCTGCTCGCCCGCATCGGCGTCGCGATGGGGGTGTACCTCCTTGTCGGCACCGGCGTGGGCGCGCTGCTCCGCAACCAGGTCGCTGCCGTGTGCGTCGTGGTCGGCTACCTGTACCTGGCCGAGCCCGTACTGATGATGATCCCCGGCGTCAACGCGCTCTACCCGCTCCTGCCCGGCGGCGCCACCGCCGCCCTCACCGACTTCACCTACGTCGCCGACGCGATGTCCGCGCAGCTCGGCAGCGACGCCGTCGCGCTCCTGCCACCGGCGACCGGTGCGTTGTTGTTGACCGGGTACGCGCTCGCCGCCGCCGCGGTCGCCGTGGTCGTCCCGATGCGCCGCGACATCACCTGAGCGTCGCCATTTCGTCGCCGTCCGGCGTATCAGGGCTGGCGCCGGCCGAAGACGATTCGTACTCTGGTCATCCGACGTCGGGGGTCGACGGTGGGGGAGGGTCGACGCTGCATGGAGCCGGTCCTCGCCGGTCTGCCGACCGACCGCGTCGTCGCCCTGCCCGGCGCACACGCCGACACGGTCGCCATGACGATCGCCCACGACCACGCGGAGCCGGCCGCCGTCGTGCACCGCCCGGCCTCGGCGTACGCGATGCCGGCCGACTTCGTGCACGCCGCGCTGGACCGGCTCGAACAGGTCGCCGTCGAGCTGCTCCCGGCCTGGCTGCCCGAGACCGCTGACGGCGTCCGCCCGGACGTCTCCGGCCTCGCCGCCGTACGGGCCGCCGCCGCCGCCCGCTCGCGCCGGGACCGCTACCCCGGCTCGTTCCTGACCGACCTGGCCGTCTTCGCGGTCACCGGGCGGCGGCCGAGCGTCACGACGCTCCCGCTGCGTGTGCGGGCCGCCGCGCTGGCGCGTCTGGTGGCCGGCGCGTTCGGTCGGCGGAAGATGGTGCTGCTGGTCGAGCCGGTCCACGGCGACGCCGCCGTGGTCGCGGCCGGTGGCGGATGGCTCGTGCAGCACGGCGGTCCGGCGGTCTGGCTGGTCGGCGCCGGTGCGGCCGGGCTGGACGGTCTTCCGGCGTTCCCCACGCCGCCGGCCGTGCCCGCCGCGCCGCCCGCCGGGCACGCGCCGGCGGCGGGTAGACCGCATCCGGGCAGCGACGCCGAGAAGCGCCTGGAGGCGGCGCTGGCGGCGCAGAGCTGGTCGGCCGGGCGGCGATGGAACCAGAGCTACCAGTCGCACCGCCTGGCCGCACCGGTGCGCCTGGATCTACTGTGGCCGGACGAGCGATGCGTGGTGGAGATCGACGGTCCGGAGCACTGCCGCCCGGTCCGGTTCGAGGCCGACCGGCAACGCGACGTCCAACTGCAACTGGACGGCTACGCCGTCCTGCGCTTCACGAACGCCCGAGTAATCCACGACGTCGGCACCGTGGTCGCGCAGATCGGCACCTGTCTGCGGGCCCGTCGCCGAGACCTGGCGGAAGGACGGCACCATGGCCGGCGATGACCTGACCGCATCCGAGAGCGCGATCCTCGTCGTGCTCATGGCCGAGGCGCGGGAGGTGCTGAGCACCGAGCTGCGGGACCGTTACGGCCTGGTCGTACGCAAGCCGCAGCGCGACAAGCTCACCCGCCTGCACTACGTCGCGAGCCGCAAGAGCGGGCCGACGTACGCCCTGCAACTGGACGACAAGGGCTGGGTACGGATGCAGAGCGAGCTGGACTTCGCGCTGCGCGGGGCGAGCGCGCTCGGCGCAGCGCTCACCGCCTTGCAGGTGAGCCTGCGCGATCGGGTCCTGGCCCGCAGCGGCTGCGCGACACTCGCCGAGCTCTTCGCGCTCACCGACGTGCGCGCGCCTGCCGCTGAGCCGTCCGGGTCGATGGAGGCTCGGGTGGTCGCCGCGTACCGGGCGCTCGCCGACGAACCCGGCGCCTGGGTGAGCCTGCGCCGGCTGCGGCCGTTCTTCGCCGACGTGCCGCGCGGCGACCTGGACGAGGCCCTGCGCCGGCTCAGCCTCTCCGAGGGCGTCACCATCGCGCCGGAGTCGAACCAGAAGACGCTCACCGGGGCCGACATCGAGGCCGCGCTTCGCCTCGGCGGGCAGGACAATCACCTGCTGGCGATCGGCGGGTAATGAACGAGGCGGAACGGAACGCGCTGGCCGCCCTGCGGTTCGACTGGGCGCCGGTGCCCGACGACGTGTGGCGCCCGTTGCCCTTCCACGTCGACGGCCTGCACGTACCAGTGGTGCGGGAGGTTCTCGCCGGGGTCGACGAGGCCGCGCAGAACCCGCACGGCAGCCCGCTCGGCCTGGTCGTCCAGGGCCAGCGCGGCTCCGGCAAGACCCACCTGCTGGGCGTGATCCGCCAGCAGGTGCAGGAGCGCGGCGGCTACTTCTTCCTGGTCGGCCTGCTCGACGCCGGTGGCTTCTGGGACGGTGTGCTCGCCGCGATGCTCGACGGCCTGTCCCGGCCGGTGCCCGGCAGCAGCGAGACACAGCTCAAACTGCTGCTGCGGCGGTTGTCCGCGAAGGTTGGGGCGCCCCGGACGGCACGCCGGGCCGTCATGGGCGACACCGAACTGACGAAGGCGGCGCTCGACGCCTTCCTGGACGGGCTCGGTGACTTCGACAGGCACACCGCCCGCACCTGCCAGGAGACGGCGCGGGCGCTGGCGCTCAGCGCCTCCGAGGACATCGCCCACCGCGACGTCGCGGAGAACTACTTCCTCTCCGGTGAGGAGATGGTCGCCGGGGAACGCGCGGCCTGGGGCATGCGCCGCGTCCCGCGCCCGGCCCAGCAGATCGTGCAGGACCTGTCCTGGCTGCTCGCCCTCACCGGCCCGTCGGTGGTGGCGATCGACCAGATCGACACGCTGATCGCCCAGTTGGCGATCCAGAGCGACCCGGCGCTGGTCGGCGCCGCCGCGATGAGCCCGGAGCAGGCGCTGATGCTGGCCCGGATGGCGGACGGCCTGATGGCGTTGCGGCAGTCGACCCGCCGCACGCTCACCGTTCTCGCGTGCATCCCGAACTCGTGGACCGTCATCAGGTCCGCCGCCGCCGACACCGTGGCCGACCGGTTCCGCGAGGCGCCCCGACTGCGCCGGATCGACGACGCCGACCTGGCTCGGGCGATCATCGAGAAGCGGTTCACCGTCCGCTACCGGGAGGCGGGGTTCGTGCCGCCGTACCCGTCATGGCCGGTGTCCCCGCGCGCCTTCGCCGAGGCCGGCGCGTTCACCCCGCGCCAACTGCTCATCGAGATCGACAGGCACATCCGCGCGTGCATCGCCGACGACGAGGTCCGGGAGATGACCACGCTCGGCGAGCCACCCACCGCCGAACCCCGGGCGCCCCGGCCCGCCCCGGTCACCGCCACCGGCGAGGAGATGGACCGGTACGACGCCCGGTTCGCCGAGCTGCGGGAGGCCGCCGACGTCACCGGGCCGCTGCGGCGCGTGTCCGAGGACGAGGTGATGCCGCCACTGCTCGCGGCCGGGCTCACCGCCTGGATCCTGGAGCGGGGCGACGCGGGCGAGGCGTTCAGCGTCGACCCGCCGCCGAGCACCGACCCGCCGCTGCACGCCCGGCTGCGGCTCACGCTCGACGAGCGCACCGAGGACCAGGTGCACTGGTGTTTCCGGGCGATCGCCGACGACCACCACGGCAACGCCGCGCTGGCCCGGCTCCGCAAGGCGAGCGTGTCCGCCGCCCTCGACACCGGATCTGGCCGGCGGAAGCTGTTCCTGCTGCGCAACCGTGCCTGGTCGACGAGTGCGGCCACCGGCAAGGCGGTCGCCGCGTTCACCGAGGCGGGCGGCCAGACGCTCGGCGTCGACGAGGAGGACGTGCGCATCCTGTCCGCGCTGCGGGTCATGCTCGCCGAGGCCACCATGGACCTCCAGGGCTGGCTGGCCGCGCGCCAGCCGACCCGGGAACTGAAGTTCCTCCAGCACGCGCTGGCCGATGTGGACCGCTGGACCGCCGACGCCGGGCCCTCGCCGGAACCCGCCGGGCCGACGCCGGCCGCCACCGCTCCGGCCGACCCGTCCTTCGTCATCGGGCACGGGTACGACGACGGCGAACCGGTGCCGCTGGCGCTCGAGGCGCTGCGCAAGCACACCACGATCTTCGCCGGCTCCGGCTCCGGCAAGACCGTCCTCATCCGCCGCATCGTCGAGGAGTGCGCGTTGGCGGGCGTCTCCGCCATCGTGCTCGACCCCAACAACGACCTAGCCCGCCTCGGCGAGGAATGGCCCGAGCCGCCGCCACAGTGGCGACCGGGCGACGCGGACCGGGCCCGGGACTACCTCGCGCACACCGACGTCGTCGTCTGGACACCGCGCCGCAACTCGGGCCGCCCGCTGAGCTTCCAGCCGCTGCCCGACTTCACCGGCGTACGCGACGACCCGGACGAGTTCGCCGAGGCCGTCGAGGCGGCCGTCGCGTCGCTCGCGCCGCGCGCCATGGTGACCGGCCGGGCCACCCGGGCGCACCTCGGGCTGGCCGTGCTGCGCAAGGCCGTCGAGCACTACGGCCGGCGCGGCGGCTCCCGCCTGCAGGGCCTCATCGACACGCTCGCCGACCTGCCGGACGGGCTCATCGACCTGGACGACGCCGACCGGATCGGCCTGAGCCTGGCGCAGACCCTCACCGCCGCCATGGTGAACGATCCGCTGTTCGGGGGCGAGGGCACGCCGATGGATCCCGGCGTGCTCCTCACCCCTGCGCCCGGCAGGAGGGCCCGCGTCTCCGTGGTCAGCCTGGTGGGGTTGCCGTCCGACGACGTCCGGCAGAGCTTCGTCAACCAGCTCCAGATGGCCCTGTTCGCCTGGATCAAGAAGAACCCCGCCGGGGACCGCCCGCTGCTCGGGCTGCTCATCATGGACGAGGCGCAGACGTTCGCCCCGTCCGGCGCGATGACCGCGTGCACCCAGAGCACGCTTGCGCTCGCCGCCCAGGCGCGCAAGTACGGGCTCGGGCTGGTCTTCGCCACCCAGGCGCCGAAGGGTCTGCACAACCGCATCCCGGGTAACGCGGCCACCCAGCTCTACGGCCTGATGAACAGCCCGATCCAGATCGAGGCGGCCCGCGAGATGGCCCGGGCCAAGGGCGGCGACGTGCCGGACATCTCCCGCCTGACGGTCGGCGAGTTCTACCTCGCCGCCGAGGGCGCCGCACCCCGCAAGATCCGGACCCCGCTGTCGCTGACCCACCATCCGCGCAGCCCGCTCACCGTCGAGGAGGTGCTGGACCGGGCGCGCGGCGGTCAGGGGCGCAGCACGTAGCGCCCGCGTACCCCGCCCTCCGCCACCGCGCGGTGCGCGTCCGCCACCTGGTCCAGCGGCACCACCGCGTGCACCCGGGCCGGCAGCTCACCGGCAGCGGTGCGGGCGAGCAGGCCGGCCAGGCGTGCGCCGTCGGGGCGCACGTCGACCGCGCGCACAGTGACTCCGCGCTCGGCGGCCGGCAGGGCGTTCGGCCGGACGCCGACGAACACGCCGCCGTCGCGGACCAGCGCGAACCCCTGTTCCTGCCACCCGGCGGCGTCGGCGACGGCGTCCCAGCCCGGCTCGGCCGCGGTGGTGAAGTCGGCGCCGAGGTCGCGGACGAACTTCTCGTCCCCGGCCCGCGCCAGGCCGGTCACCCGCCATCCCCGGTCCCGGGCGAGCGGCACGACGTAGCCGCCGACCGCGCCGGCCGCGCCGGTGACCAGCAGCCGGCCGCCGTCGGGCGCGTCGCCGAGCAGGTCGACGATCTGCGCCGCGGTCTGGCCGTTGAGCGGCACTGTCGCCGCCGCCACCAGGTCCAGTTCATCGGGTACGACGGCCAGGTCGGACACGGGTACGACGAGCTGTTCGGCGTACGTGCCGAAGTCGCGGTCGAACCCGCCGACCAGCCCGGCGACCCGGGTGCCCACGGCGAGGTCGACGCCCGGCCCGGCGACGGCGACGACACCGGCGAAGTCCCAGCCCAGACCGGTGTGGTGCGGCTGGTTGACGAGCCCCAGCGAGTGGAAGAAACCGCCGACGACCCCGAGGTCGGCCGGGTTGACCGGGGCGGCCGTTACGTCCACCCGGACCTCGCCGGGTTCCGGCTCGCGCTGCGCGACGTCGATGATCTCGATCGAGTCCGGCCCGGCCGGGGTGCGGACGACGGCGGCGCGGAAGGTACGCGTACCCATGATCGTGTCTCCTTGTTCGTGAGGGGTGTTCCCGCTCCACGATGGAGGGGTAACTTTCTTTCGGGAAGTACGCACTTCGGAGTGCGTTGGGTACCCCCGGGTAGGAGGCGCGGACGATGCCGACGCAGACGGCGGCGCAGCGGCGGGCGCAGGCGCGGGAGGAGTACGACGCGTTCCTCGCCGAATGCCCGAGCCGGCAGCTCCTGGACCGCATCTCCGACAAGTGGGTGGCGCTGATCCTGGCCGCGCTGGGCCGCGACGGCCCGGACCGCAACGCGGAGCCGCGGGTCATGCGCTACTCCGAGTTGTCCCGCCGGCTGGCCGGGGTCAGTCAGAAGATGCTCACCCAGACGTTGCGCTCGCTGGAGCGCGACGGCCTGGTCACCCGCACCGTGACGCCGAGCGTGCCGGTGACTGTCACCTACGAGCTGACCGACCTCGGTCAGTCGCTGCACCAGCTCATGTACGGCATGAAGCTGTGGGCCGAGGCGCACATGGACGAGGTGCGCGCCAACCGCGAGCGGTACGACGACACCGCCGATCGCTGACCGGCCCCGCCGGGATTCTCCGAAACTTTCGGTCCTCGTTGTGCTCTGACGGTCTGGGGCCGAACGTCGCGCCGTGACTGTCGTCCATGGGCTGCTGCCCTGATCCTGCGGGGCGCGCCCATATTCGACGTGGCATCGACATTGACCGATCGTGCCGTCGCGGATATCTTCCCAGGGAAGTTACCGGTACATCTTCGGAAAGTTTCAGGGCAGTGACGCGGAGGGCCTGCGCACCGCCGGCCCCGTCCGCGTCCAGCCGGGCATCGCCAGCGCATCATCGTCCGATATGCAGAGGAGTGTCATGAAACATCTACCGAGGCGCAGCCACCGCGTGGTGCTGGCCGCCGTCACCAGCGCGCTGGCACTTGCCGGTGCCGCGCTCGTGGTGCCCAGCCTGGCCCAGGCGGCGGCGAGCACGCTCGGCGCCGCCGCGGCACAGTCCGGCCGCTACTTCGGCACCGCCATCGCGGCGAACCGGCTGAACGACTCGACCTACAGCACGATCGCGGCGCGTGAGTTCAACATGATCACTGCCGAGAACGAGATGAAGCCGGAGGCGCTGCAGCCCAACCGGGGCCAGTTCAACTTCTCCTCGGGTGACCAGATCTACAACTGGGCCACCCAGCGTGGTCTTCAGGTCCGCGGGCACACGCTGGCCTGGCACGCGCAGCAGCCGCCGTGGATGCAGAGCCTTAACGGCAGCAACCTGCGTCAGGCGATGATCGACCACATCAACGGCGTGATGGCCCACTACAAGGGCAAGCTGGCCGCGTGGGACGTGGTGAACGAGGCGTTCAACGAGGACGGCAGTCGCCGCAGCTCCAACCTTCAGGGCACCGGCAACGACTGGATCGAGGTGGCGTTCCGGACCGCGCGGGCGGCCGACCCGTCGACCAAGCTCTGCTACAACGACTACAACATCGAGAACTGGTCGTACGGCAAGACCCAGGGTGTCTACAACATGATCCGGGACTTCAAGTCCCGTGGGGTGCCGATCGACTGCGTGGGTCTGCAGACCCACTTCACCGGTGGTAGCTCGCTGCCGGGCAACTTCCAGACCACGCTGCAGAACTTCGCCGCCCTCGGTGTCGACGTGGCGCTGACCGAGGTCGACGTCACCAACTCCTCCACCAGCCAGTACGCCGGGCTGACCCAGGCGTGCATCAACGTGCCGCGCTGCATCGGCATCACCGTGTGGGGCGTGCGGGACAGCGACTCGTGGCGTTCGAACGAGAACCCGCTGCTGTTCGACGGCAGCGGCAACAAGAAGGCCGCGTACAACTCGGTCCTCAACGCCCTCAACGCCGCGACGCCCAACCCCACCCCGACCGTGACGCCGACCGTGACGCCGACCGTGTCGCCGACCGGCGGACCGACCACGCCGCCGCCGACCGGCGGCGCGAGCCGGATCGTCGGCAGCCAGTCCGGCCGGTGCATCGACGTACCGAACTCCTCGCAGAGCAACGGCACCCGGGTGCAGCTCTACGACTGCCACGGCCAGACCAACCAGCGGTGGACCTACACCTCCAGCCGGCAACTGACCGTGTACGGCTCGATGTGCCTGGACGCCGCCGGCTCCGGCAACGGCTCGGCCGTCCAGATCTACAGCTGCAACGGCCAGACCAACCAGCAGTGGAACGTGAACTCCAACGGCACCATCAGCGGAGTCCAGTCCGGCCGCTGCCTCGACGTCTGGGGCACCGGCAACGGCCAGCAGGTGCAGATCTACGACTGCAACGGCCAGGCCAACCAGCGGTTCCAGCTCGTCGCGGCGAGCTGACCTCCTCGTACGGAAAACGGCTAACCGTCGTGGTCTCGGCCACGGCGGTTAGCCGTTTTCGTGGTGCTCGCGTGCTGCCGGTGTCAGCCGATCAGCAACTCGGTGCGGTAGTCGGCCGCCAGCGCGGCGGCCCGGTTCCGGCGCTCGGCCTGCTCCTCCTCGGTGAGAGCCGGCGGCGGCGAGGTGGGACCGTCCACCCGGTCGCCGACGCGCAGGAAATACTCGTCCTGCCCGGCCGGCGTGCACATGCACAGCAGCCGCGCGGGCTGGTCGAAGGAGTTGCGGAAGAAGTGCGGCGCGTTCGCCGGAATGTTCACCGTCTCACCGGCCCGCGCCACGGTCTGCTCGCCCCGGAACGTGAACTCCACCGCCCCGTCGAGCACCGTGAACATCTCCTCGAAGTCGTGCCGGTGCGGAGGCGGGCCACCACCGGGCGGAACCCGCATGTCGATCAGGCAGTACCGGCCGGCCGTCTGCTCACCGGTGACCAGGATCGTGTAGGTGCCGCCCGCGATGGCGAGGTGCGCGAGGCCGGGGTCGTCGGGCCGGGCGTGGACGAGGGTACGGGTCGGATCGTCGGACGGGATCGCACCGCTGGCCATCGGCTCTCTCCTCGATCGTCGGTCTACGGATCGATTCCCCTCATAACCATCCGGCAAGCTGCTAAACCTGGGACGCTTCCCGTGGCAGGACCGTCATGCCGGGCGGCGGGCGACAACCGCCAGGGCCATGCCGAAGAACTTCAGCGGCGAGCGTTCGATCGCGTCGGTCACCGGCCGGATGCGGCGTCCGAAGCGGGACCTGTCGAACGGCGGCATGATGTAGTCCACCGCTATCGGCTCCAGCCCGGCCCGCCGGAGTTGCCCGGACAATCCACGGGCGGTGAAGGAGCGGGCGTCGGCGAGCCGACGGTGCAGCGGCACGATCCACGGCAGGAACGGACCCCGCGCCGGCCGGTACCGCCGGCCTCGGATCAGGAAGCCGTGCGTCTCGAACGGGAACCACCGGTTGGGCGTCGTCAGCGCGAACCGGCCGCCGGGCACGAGCACGCGGTGGACCTGCCGCAGGGCCGCATCCAGGTCGTCGATGTGCTCCACCACCTCGATGGCGGTGACCAGGTCGAAGCTGCCGTCCGGGTAGTCCAGTTCGGTGGCGGACAGCTCCCGTACGTTGATCTTCCGGGCCGCCGCCGGATCGTCGGCCAGCCGATCCCGGAACAGTTTCAGCCGGTCCTGCTGGATGTCCACGGCCTCGATCTGCGCGAACGCGTCGACCAGCCGCATCGTGTACGTGCCGTCCCCGCAGCCGATCTCCAGTAATCGCCGGCCGGTCAGCGATGTGTGCCGGCTCAATGTGCCGAGTCTCTTCGCCACCCCACGCTCGCCGAATGCGCTGCCGTGCCCCAGCCCCAGATTGCGATTCGCATTCACCATGGTCGCTGACCATAGACCTAACGAGCGTTAGCGTGGGGGCACCCGATCGACAGACAGTGCCGGCCGCGTACCGCGTCGTCAGCCGCCGTTGGCGACGTAGATGTAGTAGCGGGTGACATCGGTGTCGGTGCCGTCCGCCTTGTGGCCGGTCACCGACAAGGTGTACGTCTGGTAGTTCTGCGTCGGCGTGTAGGTGATCGACGCCTTCCCCTGGCTGTCCGCCGGCACGTCCGTCGCCGGTCCGTCGTCGATCTGCCAGGTGAAGGAGACGATTCCCGGGGTGCCGCCGCTGAACTCGAAGGTGCCGGGAACACCGGCGCCGCCCGACCAGGTGCCGTCCGGATACTGAGCGCTCACGACGTACGGCGCGTTGCCGACGGTGAACTCGAAGTCCGTCACCGGCGAGAACTCGCCGTCCGCCGTACGGCTCCGCACGTGGATCGTGTTGGTGCCGTTGCGTTCGAACGGCACCGCGACCCGCGTCGACGTGCCCTCGGTGCTCGCCGGCAGGACCTGCTCCGGGCCGTCGTTGACGCGGTAGTGGTACTCGGTCACCTCGCCGAACAGCTGCGTGTGGAAGTAGAAGTAACCGGTCCAGCCGATCCCCTTCCGCGACCAGTCGTAGGTGCTGTACACGCTGACCATCTTGTCCCGGACGCTGAAGGCCGCGATCCGCAGCTCCGACTCGGTGCCGTCCGCGCCGACGCTCGTGACCCGGACGTCGTCGTAGCCCCACGAACCCGGCGTGTACGTGACAGTCGCGGTGCCGTCGGGACCGGCCGCGATCGTCTGCTCCTCGGCACCCCTCAGCAGATAGCGGTACGAGACGACATCCGGCAGCCCCGGACGGAACGTGAACGTCACGGGCCGGCCGACAACGGCGTCGCCCTCCGGCGTCTGCGTGACCACGGGCCCGGACCAGATGCGGAACGTGTAGGTGGTGGCGGGTGATCGGGTGCCGTCCGACAACAGCGCCTGAACGACCACTGTGTTGTCGCCGGAGTGCTGCGGCGTGACAGTGACGTAGGCGTACGGGTTGCCCTCGCTGGACACGGTCTGCTCGGCGCCGCCGTCGAACCGGTAGACGAACCCGGTCAGGTTCGGCAGCCGGCTTCCGAACTCGATGCTCAACGGCACGCCGACCCCGTCCCGGCGGGGCCAACTGGACAGGTCGTGCGCGTAGGCGGTCGGGCGCGCGTCGATGATGAAAAACTGATATTGGGTCTCCATCGACGTGGAACCGTCCGCCTTCACCGACCGGACGACCATCGAGTGCCAGCCCGGCGTCGCCGTCCACGACAGCACGGCGATGTCGTCCTCGGCCGCCGAAATGGTCTTCTACTCGTCGTCGAGGTAGTACTGGTAGGCGACGACGTCGCTGTTGCGTGGGGTGAAGCGGAACGTGCCGACCTTGCCCGCGACCTGGTCGGTGTCCAGGTTGAACTCCGCCGACTCGACGCCGGGGGCGTCGGTGACCCAGACGTTCAGCGTCTCCTGCCCGATCAGCTTGTTCCGGGCATAGCTGCGGACAGCCATCTCGATCTGGCCTGTTGTGGTGAACGTGATCGGACCGGTGGCCTTGCCGTCGACCGCCGGGAGGCGGACCTCAGCGCCGTCCTTGAGCTGATACCCGAACGCGGTGGTCTCGGGCTTCGACGCGACAAACGTGATCGTGCTCGGCAGGCCGACGCCGTTCACCACGACCTCGGCGTACGGCGCGGTCTCGGCGACCCGGAACCGGTAGTTCTTCTCGGGTCCGCGGTTGCCCGCCGCGTCGACGGACGCGACGTAGAGGTCGGTGCTGAACCGCAGCTTCGGGGTGTACTTCAGGATCCCCGTGCCGCCCGGGCGCCGGGCGGGAACCTGCCCGGAATACCCCGAGGAGTCACGCCAGGCGAACGCAACCACGTCACGGTCGCCGGCCCCGTCGAAGCGGAACGTGCCCTCGATGCCCGTGCCACCGCCCGGGGAGTCGCCCTCCGGATACGTCCGCGACGAGACCTGCGGCGGATTCGCCGGAGCGGTCACGTCCATGACGATGTAGCAGGTCTTGCTCCACGGCCCCTCGTCGTCGTAGTCGCTGGCCCGGGCCTGCCAGGCGAGGACCGTGCCGTCGGCGTACTGGCTCAGGTCCGTGCCGTAGTAGTCGTGGAACTCGCGACGCTGATCGGGATGGTCGACCGGCCAGATCGCGTACAGCACGGTGGTGTAGTCGCCCTCGTCCCGATCGCTGGCGGTGGCCGCGAACACCGTGTTCCGCGCCGCGGGCGACGGCTTGGCAAGCGTTCCGCACGGCCGGTCCGGGTACTTCAGTTGCAGGCCGGTGATCGTGGGCGGATGGTTCGCCGTGGCACTCAGCACCGGCTTGGCGAAGGTGCGACCGGTCCGCACGTCGGCCTCCTGAACGGCGGCGACCCGAATCTCCACGGTGATGCTCTTGTCGCGCCGGCTCAGCGCCGCGTTGAGCGTGGCCACCATGTCCAGGCCCAGGTAGGCCGGGCAGGAGGCGCCGGCCCCCCGAGTGGTGGTCAGGAGCTTCTCGACCTCGGCCGGCGGACGCAGCCAGGTGGTGCTGTCAGTGACCGGGCGGGTCCGCCACACCTCGATGGTCGCCGGGGCGGAGCAGTCGGTGACCGTCTTCTCGACGGTCCACAGGTACGAGTCGTGGACGACAGTGCCCTTCAAGTTGCTCAGGTCGTACGTGAAGTAGGAGCGGTAGGTGTGCGTCCGACCGGCCGCGTCGCGGGACGTGCCGACCGGCGGCGTCACGTCCGCGTCGACGAACTTCGCCCTGGGGCTCTGCGAGTCGAGATAGGCCCAACTCTTCAGCGGAACATCGTAGGAAGTGGCGGCTGAGGCCGGAGAGCCGACGGTGAGCCCGGCGGCGACGACGGCGATCGGGACAGCAGCTCTGAGGCGTTTCATGTGGACGCTACCTCCCCCGTGGCGGCGCCTCTATCGACGCCGGCGGGCGTCATCGTAGCGAGGGGAATCCATGCGATGGAGGGTAGCTGACTGTCGTTGTTCTTCCAGGACAACGCCACGATCGGCGTCAGCCGACCGAGGCAGGTCGTCCTTGGAGATCCGATACACGCGCTGGTGTTCGCGACCCACGCGGCGGGGATCAGAAGCGGACAATTCCGTCCTTCTCTAGGCCCGTCAGCGCCAGTCGGTCGCCGTGGCCCAGGGCTCGCGGAACTTTCTGGTCAGCGAACAGGAAGCGCGGCCGACGCCAGAAGCTCGAACCGTAGAACACGTTGTTCGACACTGATAGCCATGGAACGCATCGGGGTCCGGGAGCTGAACCAGAACACGAGCCAGGTGTTGGCTCGGGTGAGTGGCGGCGAGACCGTCGAGATCACCGACCGTGGCCGACCGATCGCCCGAATTGTCCCCGTTGGCGATGACCGGTCGGTCTTGGTCAAGTTGGTAGCGGCCGGGCGAGCTGTCGCCCCCACCGTCGGCGGCTCTGTTCCACTCGCACCAAAGCTCGGTGACGAGAGTGTGGATGTGGCCGCCCCGCTCGCTGCGATGCGTGACGAGAGACGCTGCTGATCTATTTCGCTTCAGCTGCCGTCGTCAAGCTGGTTCGGCAGGAGGTGTGCAGCGTGGACCTTGTCTCCTGGCTCAACGATCACGACGACGTACCGCTCGTTTCCTCCGCGCTCGTCGAGGTGGAAGTGCCCAGAGCGCTGCGCCGATCAGCTCCGCAAGCTTTGATCGGAGTGCCGGCTGCCGTCGGCACGCTGGCCGCGCCTTGTCGTGGGTTTCTGCCGCTGCCGGATGGTGGCCGACGTTTGACGGCGTCTTGTGCCCCTTCGCGCCCCGAGCGGATCCCCTCGTCGCAGTCGGCGGCCTCTGGTGTCCAGCGGACACGGTTAAGGAAGCGTGCGGTGTCGGGCCATCTCCCCACGCGCCACTCAGCCACTCACGATGCGTCGAGGCCCTTGTTCCAGAGTGGCGAGATTTCGGCGCACCTCACGCAACGTGAGTGCGCGTGAGCGGACTCGACGAGCGGCGCAATCCATCGCCACCTCGGTCCTTGATGCTGCCACGCATGGTTACTGACAGTTGCCCTCTTGCAAGCGAGAGGCAGATGCCATATATTCGCCACAATCACTCAACGAGACCCGGCGGGGGTTAGTGTTATGAAGATGCGGGCAAAGAAGTTGCTTGACACTAATAAGGCAGTAGCGTTGACGTTTCTTGCCACTGCCACTGTCGCCGCCAGTTCCCTAGTTGCCGCAGCCCCGGCGCAGGCCAGAGTGCAGAGTTGCCAGCCCAGCAGCGTACAGGCAGTACTTAGGTACAAGGACGGAACTAAATCTACGTTCAGCTGCACCGGTACCTACTACCCGTTCAATAAGGATGCGGGCAGCTTTTCGAGCGTAGCTTGGTCCGGATACATCACCTATAGCAGCGGCGAGCGGGATGTGTTCTGCAACGACTCCACGGTGTGGTATCCCAACGGTATCAGGGTGACCAAGGTGGAGCTTTCGCCGACTCGGGTTTGCTAGGTTAGCTCAAGCTAGCCAATCTGCGAATGATAATTGCGGCGGCGCTAGCCAATTCGCTAGCGCCGCCGCGCTACTTGGCTGGAATGTTGCCTCGGCGAGCAACGGTTGATAATTTTATAGCAGGCCATCAGCCCTTGCTCGTCGGTGTCGAACTGCTGCACCAGGAGACGAAGACGGTCGCCTCGGCCGCAACCCTGCCGCTGCCGGACATCTGCACCGTGGCGCTCGCCGCCGCACCGCGAAGAGTGCCGCCCGGGATGCCGCCGGTCCCGCCTGGCAGCCCTCAGATCAAATCTTCACCACCCGCTACGGGCGGCCAGTCGAGCCGCGCAACTTCAACCGCTTCTGGGACCGGCGCTGTGACGCGGCCGGAGTCCGGCGGATCACCGTCAGGGATGCCCGGCGGACCTGCGCCTCGCTCCTTGCGGACCTGGACGTGCACCCTCGGGTGGCGATGCAGATCCTCCGGCACGCGCAGTTCGCCATCACCATGGAGATCTACACGGTGGTGTCCTCGGCGGCCACCCGCGACGCCCTCAAGCGGCTTGGCAGCGCACTGGACCGGTGAGGCGCTACTGCTGTACTTCGCTGCTGTACGAGGCGTGCTGACAAAGACAGCGGCCCTGCAAAGGGCCGCTGAGCTGGAACGGAGTGGGCCGCCAGGGACTCGAACCCTGAACCTATGGATTGCCGGCGAACTGGCTGGGTCGGGCGCGGTGCGAGGTCATCGGGCCTGCTGGCGCGCTTCTCGGCTTGGTTCGGCTGGCACGGTTGCTGTACTTCGCTGCTGTACTGCTGGCATCAGATAAGCCGCTGGATGCGGACCTTGGGGCGCTCGTTCCTGAGGTGGCCTTGCTTGTGCTGGCGGACCTGCTCCTCCCAGACCTCCTGGTCGTAGTCCAGGTCTGGCGGGGTCCACTTGTGAGAGCCGTCGCTGTAGTGGAACTTTTCGTCCCCGGGCCGAAGGATGCTCATCGGGTCCAGCCGAGGAATCGGTGGTGCAGGTGGCCGGCGGGGACGTGGGCCAGGTCCTGGGCGGCGTCAACGAGCTGGGCGGCCAGGTAGAGAGCCATCGACACCGGGGCGCGGTCGTACTCGGCTCGCAGCTCGCGTCGCCGCGTCTGGCAGGGCCAGTCGGCACCGCAGCCGCCGCAGGTCCAAGCCGGTGTGACCGGGAGGTGAGTCGTCATCTCCGCAGCCCCTTCGCCGCCTCCTGGTTCGTTGGGCGGGCGTCTTGCCGGTCGTTCTCAGAAGGCCAGTGGCCTCGATTGATCGGGATCCGATGCGTTGTACGACAGGGCAGCTCGCTTCCGCATCGGCAGACCCTCCGCCATCGCTCCCATGACCAGACCGGCCGGTGCCGCCTGGCCAGAGTGAGCGCGACGGCGATCAGGTACTCCTCGTACGAGACACGAGGCATCGGGCCTCCCTCGGCTCTCGATCAAGGTTGCGGGTGCCCCCCGCAGACCGGCTCACAGCGTGACGCTGCAGCTCACATCACCGTAACGACGTAGGACTGTAGATACAATAAGATGTAGAGCTGTTGGACACGTAGCGTCACTTTCGTGATCGACCCGAGTGCGGATCGCGCCGTGTTCCGGCAGCTCGCAGACCTCCTGCGAGACCGGATCACGTCTGGCGACCTCGCGCCCGGGGCCTCACTGCCCAGCGAGCTGCGGTTGGCTCAGGAGTACGGGCTGAGCCGCACCAGCGTCCGACAAGCGGTAGCACTGCTCCGGTCGGAAGGGCTCGTAATTGTGGAACCGCCGCGCGGGACGTTCGTCCGGGCCGTCGAGCCGACCGAAACGGTGACTCTCCTCAAGGGCGACACCGCCGCTGCTCGGATGCCCACCCCTGTCGAGCGGCGCGAGCTGGAGATGGGCGAGGGCATCCCGGTCATCGTGATCTTCCGCGCCGATGGCTCCCGCGAGCTGTACGCCGCCGACCGCATCCGCGTCGGCCGCTGACGCAACCTCGGCGACCCCCGTCGGGGGATGCGGTCTCAACCTGTCGGCTGCTGCCAACTGGTGGCGACCCTCATCGGCGAGCAGGCGTCGGCCGTCGTCGAGCGACCCTTGGAACCGTCCTTGATCGATATTCGCGCTGCCTTCTCGCTGCCTCGGTCCCGCCTGATGCCTCGATTGCAAGCCCTAGGCGCTACGAGCCGGAGCGCGCCGGTTGCGCTGACCCGATACCTTTAACGAGCGTGACCATCGATGACCTAGGCAACCTCGGCGATGCAGTCAGCGGCCTCATTGCTGTCGTTCTCGGCATAATAGCTTTGCTCGGCAGTCGCTCAGCTTGGGCAGACTGGCGAGCCCGGCAACAGGCTGAGAAGGAGCTTGCCGAGGAGCAGACGAAGGAGCTTCGCCTGAACCGTGAGCGGACCATGCGGGGCTGGATGCCAGGCGGGACTCAGGTCTACGGTGTTCAGCTTGTCACGGAGCCAGCGGAGCTTTCTCAAGCTGTCGACGAACTGAAGGATGGCGGACCATCTGACTACGTGCTTCTACGGGTCAACGAGTCCGAGGCAGGTAACGTCAACCGGGCTTACAGCTTGCGCCAGATGGTCGTGTCACAGGGTTACATCGCTCAAGCGCCGTCGACTGCTGAGTACGAAGCGCTCCAGCGCGGTCGAGAACTGACGAGCGGCTAACGGACGAACCTCTTCGGTGTAAACGCTTGTATGGCGCATCATCTGATGCCTCCCGGTGCGGTCTTGCGCTACAGAGCACCGCTGGTCTGCTGCCTTGTATCGTCTTCTGCTGGCGGTTGCTGACGGGTATGATGCCTACCCGCTGCCTCCGGCCCTCGGGCGGAGTCGCCTGTTGCAAGTCAGTCTTCAAATCCCGACTGTGGCTCAAAGTAGACGTGCAGCTCGAACAGGCCTTCGGTGTCGTTCAACTTGTGGTGGAGCCGGCGCCAGTGGACGGCTTGAATCTCGACCGCCCCGTCGCGCTGGCCGAACCAGCTAGCAGCGCGGCTGAAGACTTCGGCCTCGCTGTCTCCTTCGATGTAGACAGCCTTGATCGAGTCGTCGGTAGTGGGCTCGTTCACCATCGGCTGAAGGTACAGCTGGCAACCGGGTTCAGCCAACGGCCTATCCCTGCCACCAGCCAGCTCTCAAGCCCTCGCGGAAGCTGAGGCCTGGACTAGCTGATGACGAGCAAGGGCCGTCGCTGGGTGCTAGGACCCCTCGCTTGTAAGTTCTGGGCGCTCCGTCCGGCAGCGTCTGTCCACGTCTGCGACCTCGGGCGGCTGTCCGTGATCGGCCGCCGGCGGCTGCCCTCGTCCCGGCCGGTTGCTGTCAGCGCTGCTGTCGCACACGGCGGCGGCTATGTGAAGTCAGCCGAACGCCCCACTGACGGCCAGTTCGGTGATGGCCTGGGCGGCTCCACCAGTGGCGGCGGCCACTGAGGCGACGCCGAGCTTGTTGGCGACCGCACGCAGCTTCCCGACCTTCTTGACCACGTCGCCGGTGTCCGCCTCCTCGCTCTCGATGGCGTTACGGAGTTCGGTCAGGGCATCGAGCAGCTCGCGCCGCTGAGTTTCTGCGATGTCAGCTGCCGCCTGTTGCACCTTGTCAAGCAGCCGAAGTGCATCCTCGACGGTCAAGCCTTCGGTGCTGGCCTTCGCCTTGGCGCCTATGGCGACAGGCCCGCTGGCTGTCTGGATCGTCGTGTTGTAGATGTCCCCAAGACGATGGTTCACCGCAGCGTCGACCTGGCCCTTCTTAGGTAGCTCCGACATCGGCGTGTCGCCAGTGAGGTCCGCGACTACGTCCACGAGCTTGGTGCGGATTTGACCGAGGATACCCATTATCGTCGAGCCGCTCATGACGAAGTACAGGCTGTCGATGTTCTGAAACGCACCAAGCTCCCTGCTCCAGACGGCCTGGGCAACGGCCAGCCCACGTTCCGTGAATTTCAACTTCTGTTGCCCTGCAAGTTGCTGCAGCTCCTCGACCGGCTGCTTGAACGTGATCTCCTCCGGCACATACTGCCGGGCTGCAGGCGGCACATTGAGTCGGCTGATGGTGTCGCCCTGCCTCCAGAAACGTCCGCTGGTCGAGTCCATCGAGAGCGGCACGTCATGGAACTTGCGGTACGTCGGAACCTCATCCTCGTCGGAGTACCCGTTTAGCTCCTTGCGCGCCCAGTCTCGGAGGGCCTCGGACCCGGTCTCGGCACCAAGCAGCAGGCACTTGCGGAGCAACCCGGCGAGCGGCTCCGACTCGTCCAGTAGGTGCTCGCGTAGCGAGCGAAGCAACGTGTCGGTCACCTGCTAGAGGCTAGGCGAAAGATGCGAGAGTGAAACACCTCGCAGAGCCCTGTGGGGCGATGTTGTCGGATACGGGTCAGCGCCCAGGTGCCGTGCCGCCACCTCCGTCCCGCCGGCCACCTCGCTAACGCTGCTTGACCTCTTCATCCCGAAGGAACCATCAGCCGTCGATGAGCTGCGCCAGCGGCAGGGCTGACCGGTCCGAACGGTCCACCGGAATCCACGGACGTCCGGCGTTGCTCGCGCCCATCGTCACCCAGTTGGTCACCCAGCTAGGGTGTCAGACGTTGAAGCGGAACTTAGTCCGCCTCTCCCGTGACCTGCGGCGGCCTGGTCGACGCACTGGTCACGCCTACTCCGGGGCTCACGACTCTGATGGCTGGTTGCCGACGTTTCACACTGTCTTGTGCCCGTGTGTGCCCCGGTAGTCTCCTTGAGATGCGCACCGGATAAAGAGGCGTCTGTCCTACTAGGATGCCCGCATGGCTAGATGGTTGTCCGGCAGAGCGAGTCGGAGAATTGGTACACTATTCCGATCAATCAGGGAAAGGTGTCACAGCAGCCGACCCAAGGGCCATCAAACCAAGCCCTTCTTGGTTGTCTACTTGCTGCTCCTCATGCTTGGCGCTGCAGTCGCACTAACCGCTTACCTTCTCTTCGTAAGATGGATCCCTGGAGCGCAGGATAATAGTCTCGACGCCCTTAAGACATCACTGACCGTCGTTGCTGGGTCCGGCGCGGGGGCCGCAATTTATGTCAGCTACCGGAAGCAGCGAAATGACGAGTCCAATAGCGTGAGAGAGCATGACCGACTGTTTACCGATCGCTTCACAAAGGCATCAGAGCAACTCGGCCACGAAGCAGCAGCCGTACGACTGGCAGGTATGTACGCGCTTGCCCGAATCGCCGACGATTCTGAGCGCGATCGGGAAACCTGCATGAAGGTCATCTGCGCTTATTTGCGGATGCCTTTCGATCCAGCCGCCCTAGACGTCGACCTCGCTGAGCGCAACGTCAGGATTACGGCCCTGAGTCTCGTGGAGGAGCGCTTGCGCCCCTCACATGCACACTTCTGGCGGGATGCTGACGTAGACCTGAGCGGAGCCGCTCTAATTGGAGCAGCATTCTCGGGCGCCGTTCTACACAAGGCGGTCTTTGTTGATGCTAACTTCTATGACAGCGCACTGTTTGGTGTTACAACCTTCAAGTGGCGCGCATTCTTTGATCGTGCGACGTTCCATTGCCGAGTATGGTTCGGGCACTCGAAGTTCCACGACCAGGTAAGCTTCAAGGATGCCCGATTCCTCTTCGAAGCCCGCTTCAACCAGGCGCATTTCCTAAGCGCGGTAACGTTCTTTGACGGAGCACAATTCTTTGCAGAGACGAACTTCTCATACGCAAAGTTCACCCCTTCGGCTTCGTTCAAAAACGTTCATTTTAAGTCCCACCCGGTCTGGCCTATTGGCTACGAACTGAAGGAAGGCAAGCTCATCCGGCTGGACCCTGATGTCTCGGACGAGCAGAAGGAAGGGAAAACTGCATAGTCGATTGTTCTACATTGGCAGGGTCCCATCTCGCTGCCGTCAACCCCTCATGGGAAGCCGGGCCACCCCCCGTCCCGCCTCGTCAAAGACGGCCTTGACGCACGGACGGCTCCTGCCGAAAGGACCGAGTTGGCTTTCGTGTCACGAACCGCGCCCCCGGCGGACACCGCCACAGTGGCGCAATTGACCTGACCTCGCCCGGCACGGACCCGGCTCCTAGGGTCGGAGCTGGCCATCGGCGGCCACCCTCTCCTCCTAGGTGAGCAGTTGACCTGACCGTGAGCGGCTGCGGAGCCGGCTCCTGGACAACCGGCATGCCCTCGGCGGACACGGCCCCATGCCTGGGGCTTGCCGCGCGGACCCGGCGGTGCGTCACCTGCGCCGCGCTGCTCAAGCGCGGCACGGCCGGCTGCCGGCGACAGACCTCACCCCTCTTTCCGCTATACCGTCTGCGGCGGCCCCTGGGCTCCCCGCTCTCCGTGCCAGCCGCCGGGCGTGTTGCGTGGCCGGAGTCGGAGCGCCAGCGGAGCGACGGACGCGCGCCCAGGCGGCGGCGCGTGCGGCCCGTTCAGGGCCGCCTTGATAGACGTACAGAAAGTCCTCCCACACCGGCCGGCAGCCGGCCTTCCCGCCCCGGCGCAAGAGGTCACGACGGGTTGACGTGTCGGTACCCGGTGCTACTCTGGCGCTCGTCGAGCACGCCAGCGCGGCCTTCCTGCCGGATCGCCGGACTCGACTTCTGAGATGCCGAGCGGCCGTCCTGCCGCTGATGCGGGCCACGTCCCGTCGGCTCTCGATCGAACCGGCCCCTATGCCGGCTCTCCGAATCCGCTGAGCGGCCCAGTACGGCCTTTGCCTGCCGTCCACGATGGCCCGGATTCGCACACCTCCACGGGTGGGGCAGCCTGCGGCAAACCCGCCGGATGCCGATATCCCAGGCTCCCCACCCGTGCCGGCCCTCATGACCGAGTTCACGAGCGCGAAAGGACATGACCGATCGGCGGTAGTGGCACGACCACGAATCCGCCCTCCGGCGTCAGCCGCCCTCTCGGCGGTGCCAGGAGACACGACGAACACCACCAGCGGACAGGCGTCCACGACTGGTGGTGCTTCGTCTCCCGTCCCTGCCACCCCTAAAGAGGAGACAACCATTCTCACCGCCTACCGCCCCGGCCTCGCCGCCGGTCGTGACGCCCAGATCCTGCACCGCGCCGCATCGCCGGAGTTCTCCGGCTGGCTGGAGCACACCCGCCCCGCCGGCGGCTGTAGCCGTCCGATCCGCCTCACCGGCACCATCGCCGCCGTCGACCGGAACACCGGCCGCATCACGGGCCAGATGCACACCGACGAGCTGCCCGACCGCACGCTCTACAAGGCGTGCGGCAACCGCCGCGAGTCGGTCTGCCGGGACTGCGCCTGGGTCTACCAAGGCGACGCCTACCAAGTCGTCTGTCGCGGCCTTACCGGCGGCAAAGGCATCCCCGCCTCCGTCGGCCGGCACCCGGTCGTCTTCGCCACCTTTACCGCCCCGTCCTTCGGCCCGGTCCATCGCCGGCACATCCCCCGCCACACCTGCCGCAACCGGCATCGCTGTGACTGCCGACCGGCACCCTGCCGCGCTCGCAGCAGCGCCGGGACCTGCGCCCATTGGCAGTCCGTGGCGTGCTTCGCCCGCCACGAAGCCGACGATCCGCGGCTCGGCCAGCCGTTGTGCCGGGACTGCTACGACCACGCCCACCAGGTCGTCTGGAACCACTTCTCCGGCGAACTGTGGCGACGCACCAAGCAAGCGGCCGACCGCCGCCTCGCCGCCATCTGCCGCAAGCGCGGTATCCCCTTCGTCCGGGTCGTGTCCGCCTCAGGCAAGGTCCGATGGGTACCGCCGGTACGGGTGTCGCACGGCAAGGTCGCTGAAATGCAGCGCCGGGGAGCCGTACACTTCCACGCCCTACTGCGCCTCGACGGCGTCGATCCCGACGACCCGGATGCGCTCGTGCCGCCACCAGCCGGCATCACCGTCGACGACTTGGAAGACGCGATCCACGCCGCCGCCCGGCAGATCACCGTCACCACGCCCGCGCACCCCGACCAGCCCGAAGGCTGGTTGATCGCCTGGGGCGAGCAGGTCGACGTCCGACGCATCAACACCGTTGGCGGGCAGCTGACTGACGGCAAGGTGGCCGCCTACCTCGCCAAGTACGCCACCAAGGCCACCGAGGCCACCGGCCACTCGTCAGCCCGGCTCACCCCGGCCACGATCGACGACTACGCCGATCCCGAAGGCGACCACGCTGCCCGCCTCATCGACGCCTGCTGGCATCTCGGCACGCCCACCCACACAGATACGAGCAGTGGCGCCGCAACCGCCAACGACCGTCAAGACGGCCTTGACACCAAACCGAACGTGTACGGCGGGCTGCGCCGCTGGGCGCACATGCTCGGCTTCGGCGGTCACTTCCTCACCAAGGCCCGCCGCTACTCCGTCACCTTCGGCCAGCTCCGCGACTTCCGCACCACCTACCGTCGCACCGAAGACGACGAACTCGCAGACACGATCACCGTTGGCACCCTTACTTACATCGGTTCCGGCTGGCTCTCCGACGGAGACGCCCTGCTCGTCAACACCGCCGCGATGCAGCGGCGGGAGAGCAGTCGTATAGGCCGCGAAGAACTTGCCCACGAATCCTGGCTCGCCGGGGCCGCCGCATGAACCACGACCTCCGCCCCCGCTGGTACTCGCCGGCAGAGGTCGCCGTGCTGCTCGGCTTCGGCATCTCCAAGGTCAAGATGAAGATCGCCACCGGCGAGCTGCGCTCCATCAAGGACGGCAAGTACCGCCGCATCCTCCCCGAATGGGTCGACGACTACATCCGCGAACAGGTCGAACGCCAGGAGGCCGCCTGATGCCCGCACGTGCGCGAGCCAATGGCGAAGGCTCGATCTTCCCGTACCGCAACGGCTTCGCCGCGTACGTCTGGGTCGAGAAGCCCGACGGCAAGCGGGGCCGGAAGTGGGTCTACGGCAAGACCCGCGAGGAGGTCCACGACAAGTGGATCAAGCTGCACGGGCAGGCGAAGGTCGGCCCGGTGGCGACCCGCTCCCCGACGGTGGGGGAGTACGCCGGCTACTGGCTCCGCGAGATCGTCAAGCCGAACCTCGCCCCCGGCAGCTACGTCACCTACGAGGTGGTCGTCCGGCTCTACCTTGTGCCTGGGCTGGGCCGGAAGCGCCTCGACAAGCTCCGGGTCAGCGACGTGCAGACGTGGATCAACGAGGTCGGGCGGACCTGCCAGTGCTGCGCCCAACGCAAGGACGAGCGGCGGAAGCCGGCTCAGCGTCGCTGCTGTGCCCTCGGCCGCTGCTGCCAGGATCTACCCTCGGCAACCAGCGTCACGCACCTGCGGACCGTGCTCCGGACGTTGCTGTCCCAGGCGATCACCGACGGGCTGATCACCCGCAACGTCGCATCCCTGGTGAAGCTGCCCCCGGTACGCAAGCGCAACCGGAAGGCATGGACGAGCGACGAGGCACGGCGCTTCCTGGAGTCGGCCCGCGCGGACGACGATCCGCTCTACGCCGCGTATGTCCTGGTCCTGGTGCTCGGTCTGCGCAAGGGCGAGATGCTGGGGCTCACCTGGGCTGACGTCGACCTTGACGCTGGGGAGCTGACCATCGACCGGCAACTCCAGCGGGTCGGTGCCGAACTGCTGCACCGGGAGACGAAAACGGCCGCCTCGGACGCCACCCTCCCGCTGCCGGACATCTGCACCGTGGCGCTCGGCCGCCGCCGTGCCGCCCAGACCACCGCCCGGGATGCCGCCGGCCCGGCATGGCAGCCTTCCGACCTGATCTTCACCACCCGCTACGGGCGGCCGGTCGAGCCACGCAACTTCAACCGCTTCTGGGACCGTCGCTGCGACACGGCCGGCGTCCGGCGGATCACCGTACGGGACGCCCGGCGGACCTGCGCCTCACTCGTGGCGGACCTGGACGTCCACCCCCGGGTGGCGATGCAGATCCTCCGGCACGCCCAGTTCGCCATCACGATGGAGATCTACACGGTGGTCTCGTCGGCGGCCACCCGCGACGCGCTCAAGCGGCTCGGTAGCGCACTGGACCGGTGAGGCGGCTGCTGCTGTACTTCGCTGCTGTATCGGCCCGAATGACACGAACAGCGGCCCAACAAAGGGCCGCTGAGCTGGAGCGGAGTGGGCCGCCAGGGACTCGAACCCTGAACCTATGGATTAAAAGTCCACAGCTCTGCCATTGAGCTAGCGGCCCGCACGCACAGGTTACCCGAAGCCGATCAGCCCGGCGTGCGTCGCTCATCGACCCTCCCGACCATCCTCCGGCCCGCCACGGCCCCACTTCGGGACCCTCCGCTGCGTCCGCGAACCGCTACGCTTCGGCAATGTCGAGCTGGCGCCGACACGGCCTCAAAGCGGAAGCCGCACTGGTGCCCGCCGTCGCCCTGGTCGCCCTGTTCGGCCTGATCGTGCAGTCGGAGGGCATCGACACCACAGCCGAGATCGTGGCGCTGCTTGTCGTCCTCGCCTCCTCCGCGGCGCTCTACCTCCGCCGGCGATACCCGGTGGCGGTGGGCGCGGTGGCGCTGGCCGCGGTGGCCGCGTACGGGGCTCTGCTGCACCGCCCCGGGCCGATCATGCTGGTGTTCGTCGTGGCGCTCTACACGGTCGTCGACGAGGGGCACCTCGCTGTCGCGGTGGGGCTCGGTCTGGCCTCTGTCGTCTCCTTCGCGGTCGCCGACAGCTACACCCGGACCGGCGTCAGTGGGAACGGCGCGACGCTGCTGCACGCCGGGTGGCTCGTCGCGGTCATCGTCGGCGTGACCCGTAACCGGCGGGCCTACCTCGCCGAGGTGCAGGCGCGCGTGCTGGCGGCCGAGCGGCGCAAGGAGGAGGAGGCCCGGCACCGGGCCACCGAGGAGCGGCTGCGGATCGCCCGTGAGCTGCACGACCTGCTCGGCCACCATCTCTCGCTGATCAGTGTGCAGGCGAGCGCCGCGTTGCACCGGCCCGATCCGGAGCGGTCGGCGGAGGCGCTCGCCGTGATCAAGCAGACGAGCCGGGAGACGTTGCGCGAGCTGCGGGCGGCGCTGGGCGTGCTCCGGCAGGAGGATACGACCCCGAGCCGGCCCGCGCCCGGTCTCGACCGCCTCGGCGAGCTGGTCACGGCGGCGGGGCGCTGCGGGCTGGCGGTGCGTACCGAGGTGACGGGTACCGGGCCGTTGCCGCCGGAGGTGGATCTGTCCGCGTACCGGATCGTCCAGGAGGCGCTCACGAACGTGAGCCGTCACGCGGGCGCGACCACGGCGGTGGTCCGGGTCGTGCCGGACGGCGACGAGGTGGTGGTGGAGGTGGCGGACGACGGCGCCGGTCCCGCCGGGCCGCCCGGGACCGGGATCCTCGGCATGGACGAGCGGGCCCGGGCTCTGGGCGGCTCGCTCACCACCGGGCCCGGCCCGGACGGCGGGTTCCTGGTGCGGGCCCGCCTGCCGCTGCGGGCCGCCCCGCTGCCGGTCCCGGGGCCACGCGCGGAACTGGGGGAGACGACGTGATCCGGTTGCTGCTCGCCGACGACCAGACCCTGGTACGCGCCGGCTTCCGCTCCATCCTCGACGGGGAGGACGGCATCGAGGTGGTGGGCGAGGCCGCCGACGGCGCCACGGCGGTCCGGCTGGTGCGGGAACTGCGGCCGGACGTCGTCCTCATGGACATCCGGATGCCGCTGCTGGACGGGCTCGCCGCCACCCGGAAGATCGTCGCCGGCACCGACGCCCGGGTGATCATCCTGACCACGTTCGACCTGGACGACTATGTCTACGGCGCGTTGCGGGCCGGCGCGAGCGGCTTCCTGGTCAAGGACACCGAGCCGGCGGAGCTGATCCACGGCGTACGGGTGGTGGCCCGGGGCGACGCGTTGATCGCCCCGGCCGTCACCCGCCGGCTGATCGCCGAGTTCGCCGCCCGCACCCGGCATCCGGACCCGGGTCCTCGGTTGAGCGCGCTGACCGAACGGGAGCGGGAAGTGCTCGCCCTGGTCGCCGCCGGCCTGTCGAACGACGAGATCGCGGCCCGCCTGGTGCTGAGCCCGGCCACCGCGAAGACGCACGTCAGCCGGATCATGACCAAGACGCGGGTACGGGACCGGGCCCAGCTCGTGGTGCTCGCGTACGAGTCGGGGCTCACCGTGCCCGGCTGGCTCACCGCCTCCTGAAGGAGCAGCCCGGCCTGCGCGAGCGACCGGGCCGACGCGAGCCGCCGGGACGGACGAGCGACCCGGTCAGGCGGTGCGGCGGGAACGGGCCAGCGCCAGCCCGCCCAGCACCGCCCCGATCAGCCCGAACGCCACCCCGGCGACCGCGCCCGCACGCCCCTGGCCGCTGCCGAGACCCTCGGTGGTCAGCGCCAGGTGCCACGCGCTGAGGACCAGGCCGACCACTCCCGCCGCGGCAGCCACCAGGGCCTGGACGCGGCCCTCGCCCGCCCCGCGACCGGACCGGCTCAGCGCCAGCCCGCCGACGACCACGCTGGCCAGGGCCACCACGGCGAAGACAGTGGCCCCGACCCGGCCGGAGCCGCCGATGCCCCCGGTGGCGAGCGTGGTGTGCGCGGCCGGGGCGAACTCCCCGACGACTGCGGTGGCGAGCAGGTGACGGATCGGCATCTGGGACTCCTCGGGGTCGTGGCAAGTGGTGACGGCGGCAGCGTATGGACGCGCACCGCCGCCGGTCGTCGTCCCGGAGTCGTCGACCGGGCTACCACCACGGGAGTACGCGCTCGGCCCGCGTACCCCAGGGGTTGTGCTCACCGAGGCCGACCCGGAAGGCTGGCTCTGCCCGCGCTGCCTGGCCGCCACGGTGGGCCGCCGCGACCGCGAGAAGGGCTGGGTACGCACGAACCCCCGTCCGTGAGCGGTTGCTGCCCGATCCAGTGGGTACGGCACGACCATGCGCATCGTGATCGTGGGGGCGACCGGCAACGTGGGGACGGCGGTGCTGCGCCGGCTGCGCCGGGAGGCGGGCACCGAACTGGTCGGCGTGGCCCGCCGGCTGCCCGGGCCGGACGCCGGTGAACCGTACGACGACGTCGAGTGGCACTCGTGCGACATCGGCGCACCGGGCGCCGCCGACCAGCTCGTCCGGATCTTCGCCGGGGCGCGGGCGGTAGTGCACCTGGCCTGGCAGATCCAGCCCAGCCACGACCGGCGCACGCTCTACCGGACCAACGTCGGCGGCAGCCGCGCGGTGATCGAAGCCGCCGTCCGGGTCGGCGTTCCGGCCCTGGTGTACGCCTCATCCGTCGGCACCTACGCGCCCGGCCCGAAGAACCACCCGGTCAGCGAGAACTGGCCGGCGACCGGGGTGGACACGTCGTCGTACAGCCGGGACAAGGCGGAGGTGGAGGCACTACTCGACGGCGTGCAACGGGAGCACCCCAAGCTGCGCGTGGTACGCCTGCGGCCCGGACTGATCTTCCAGCGGGAAGCCGGTACGGAGATCAGCCGCTACTTCCTCGGCCCGCTGGTGCCGGTGCGCCTGCTGCGGTACGGCCGGATTCCGCTGGTGCCGGCGAACCGGCGACTCCGGATGCAGGCGGTGCACGCCGACGACGTGGCGGACGCGTACGCCCGGGCGGTTCTGGGGGACGCGAGCGGCGCCTTCAACGTGGCGGCCGACCCGGTGCTGACGCCGGAGCTGGTGGCCCGGCACTTCCACGGCTGGACGCTGCCGGTGGCGACTCCGGTGTTGCGCGCCGCGGCGGCGGTCACCTGGCGGGCGCGGCTGCAACCGGTCGACACCGGCTGGGTCGACCTGGCGCTGAACGTGCCGCTGATGTCCAGCTACCGCGCCGAGACCGAACTCGGCTGGGCCCCGGCCGTCGACACGGTGACCGCCCTGAAGGA
The DNA here is from genome assembly GCF_043197215.1 of Micromonospora sp. NPDC049203. NCBI lineage: Bacteria > Bacillati > Actinomycetota > Actinomycetes > Micromonosporales > Micromonosporaceae > Micromonospora > Micromonospora sp. NPDC049203. The sequence continues at coordinate 101,117 of NZ_JBICSV010000003.1, forward strand.
GTTGTTCGCCGGTATGGCCAACCGGGCCGGCACCGACTCCCCGCCGCTGTCCCCGGACCCGGCGCTCCCCGGTCGCCCCGCCGCCCTGACCCGGGGCCACCTCCCCGGCCACCCCAACCCCTACTGACCCACCCCACCCCCACCCCGCCCGCGCCCCGATGATCAAGGAGTTCGCGTCCTAGTTGATCTCCTTGGGTGACACAAACTCCTTGATCACGGGCTGAAGAGGGCGGGGTGCGAGGCGCGCGGGCGAGGCGGCCAACTTCATGATCAGCCGGGTGCCGGGCGGGCCGGTCAGGCGTGCGAGAGCGCGAACGCGACCAGGAAACCGAGCACGGTGATCAACCCGACCAGCAGGTGCGCGTCGGCGAACGCCTCCGGGACCATGGTGTCGGTGATCATCGCCAGGATCGCGCCGGCGGCGAGCGCGGTGATCGTCGCCAGCACCTCCGGCGGTGCGCCGCCGAGCAGCGTGTACCCGGCCAGCGCCGCCGCACCGGAGATCAACGCGATGGCCGTCCACAGCCCGAACACGTAGCGCCGGGTGCGCCCGGCCAGCCGCATGCCGGCCGCGCTGGAAAGCCCTTCCGGCACGTTGCTGAGGAACACCGCGATGACGGTGACCAGGCTGACCGGGCCGCCGGCCAGCAGGCTCGCGCCGATCACCACCGACTCGGGTACGCCGTCGAGCAGCGCGCCGACCGCGATGGCGCTGCCCGAGCCGGGCTGTTCCCGCTCGGACGGCTGCTCGTCGCCGGAACGCTTGCGGTGCCGGGCGCCGTGCCGGGCCAGCAGCACGTTCGCCCCGGTGTACGCGAGCGCGCCGGCCGCCGCGCCGATCGCCACCGGCAGCAGGCCGCCCTGCTCGTGCGCCTCGTCGATCAGCTCGAACGACACGGCGGAGAGCAGCACGCCCGCCCCGAACGCCATCACCGAGGCGGTCACCGGGCGCGGTACGCGCGCGAAGAACCCGACGGCCGCCCCGATCAGCAGGGCCGACCCGGCGAGCAGGCCCCAGAATCCCGCTTCCAGCCACTCCGGCACGCGCTGCACCCTACCCCCGGGCGCGTGCCGCCAACCGGGTCAGAAGTCGGCGAACAGGTGCGGCAGCTCCCGGGGGAAGAGCCGTCGCAGCTCACCGGCCGCGTCCACCGGAACCTCACCGAGCCCGCGTACGACCACCTCGGCCGGGTCGAGCACGCCGTACGCCAGGGCGGACAGACCGGCGGCGGTGAGCCGCGCGGTCGGCACGCTGCCCTCGGCGGCGGTGGAGGCCGGCAGCACCGCGAGCTTGCCGGTGGTGCCGTCGAGCAGGTGCCGGCCGGCGAGCCACCTGTCGGCGACCACCTCGACCAGCACCCGGCCGGCCCCGACCGGCTGTTCGGCCAGCGCCTCCAGGCTGAGCAGCCGGGCCATCGGCGCGGTCGGGTCGGGCCGGGCCACCCGCGCCTCCACCCGCACGTCGAGGTCGGTGAGCCACAGCTCGGGCAGTTCGTCGGGGGTCACCTGCACGCTGATCCGCGCCACCTGGTCGACGTGCCGGGCGAAGAACTGGAGCACCGACGCGCGGGCGTACGGGTCGTCGACGAGCAGGTCGTCGGCGAGCAGCGTGCCGGCATGGTCGTCGATCCGGTAGGTGACCGCGCCGACCGTCTTCCCGCCGCGCACCACGCTCACCAGCCAGCGGTCGTCCCGGTCGCGCAGCCCGACCGCCCGGAAGTCCGGGAAGACCGCGAAGCCGTGCCGCTCGCGCAGGCACCGCTCGGTGTACGCGCGCCACCGCGGATAGCCCGCGCCGATCCGCTCCCAGACCAGCTCGTCGGGCAGCTCGGCGCGCAGCAGCGGCGCCAGGTCCGCCGGGTCGAAGATCGCGGTACGCCGCCGGGGCAGCCCGATGTAGCCGAAGCGCTCGTAGAACGAGGCGCGGAACGGGTGCAGCGCGGTGAGCTGGTGGCCCTCGTCGCGCGCGCCGTCGAGGAGCTGCTGCATGAGCGTGCGGACGTGGCCGCGCCGACGGGCCAGCGGATGGGTGGCCACGCCCGCGACACCGGCCATCGGCAGCACCGCGCCGCGCAGGTTCTGCCGCATCGGTATCGCCGACGCGGCCGCCGCGGTGACCCCGTCCTCCTCGGCCACCAGCGTCGTGTTCCCGGCGTTGTACGGCAGGTAGGCGCGGAACTGGTCGGTCCGGGTGGCGCCCATCGGCGAGGCCTCGAACGCGTACGCCTGGAGCGGGAAGCTGGTGGTCAGTCGTTCATCGGCGGCCAGCCGGCGAATGTGCATCCGTTCATCCCAGCCGCACCCGCCGTGGTCCGCAACCGGAAAGGGCGGCGGCTCACGCCTCGGTGACGTCCGAGATGACCACCGTCACGTTGTCCGGCGCGCCGGCCTGGTGGGCCAGTTTCACCAGTTGCTCGCCGCACTGCTGGCGGTCGCCGTAGGTGGCGAGCGCCGCCGCGATGGCGGCGTCCTCCACGTAGTCGGAGAGGCCGTCGCTGCACAGCAGCAGCCGATCACCGGGGAAGACGGTGAGCGCGCCGACGGCGGGTGGCGCGTCGGAGCCCTGTACCGCGCGGGTGACCAGCGAGCGCTGGGGGTGGTGCCGGGCCTGGTCACGGGAGAGCGCGCCCTGGTCGACGAGCGCCTGCACGAACGTGTCGTCGCGGGTGAGCTGGGTCAGCTCGTGGTCACGCAGCAGGTAGCAGCGGGAGTCGCCGACCTGCGCCAGGACCAGGGTGTCCCCGGCGAGCAGGGCGGCGGTCAGCGTGGTACCCATGCCGTCGCGGGCCGGGTCCACCGTGATGGCCGCGCGGATGCGCTGGTTCGCGGTGCTGACCACGGCGCGCAGCGCGTCGGCCGCCTCGTCGGCGCCGGTGGGCGGCGTCAGCTCGTCCAGGATCCGGATGACGATCTCGCTGGCCACCTCGCCGGCGGGGAGTCCGCCCATGCCGTCGGCCACCGCCACGAGGCGGTCACCGGCGAGGGCGGAGTCCTCGTTGTTGGTCCGGACGAGGCCGACGTCGTTGAGGATGGCCGAGCGGAGGATGAGCGTCATGACGACAAGCTTGCCAAGAAGAACGGCTCCGCGTCTGCACGCGCTGGCGGGTCTACTGAAAGAAATGTCATCCGCTTACATCCTGGGTATGCGTCAACTGTCCGGTGTGGACGGACGAGGATAACGCAGCAGAAGGCTCGCGTGGACCTCCTCCTCGCCCACCACCGCATAGACGTGCGGCACGTCGGAGGTCCACCGCAGGTAGCCCCCGGGGCCGGCGGTCAGTGGGGCGTCGGCCGGGCCGGCGCGCAGCACCCCGGAGAAGATCGTCACGTGCTCGGTGACGCCGCCGGAGTGGGCGGGGGAGAGCTGCGCCGGCCCCGGGCCGACCCGCATCCGGTACAGCTCGTAGGTCGCCTCCCTGTCGTCGAACACCTCAAGCAGCGTTGCCCCGACCGCCGTGCCGCGTACGGTCGGCGTCTCGCCGGGCGGGGAGAGCACGGCGGTCAGCGGTACGCCGAGCTGCGCGGTGATCGCGTACAGGGTCTCCAGCCGGGGGTTGCGCACGCCGTTCTCCAGGCCGGAGAGCGTGGCCTTGCCGACGCCCGCGAGGCGGGCCAGCTCGGACAGGGAGATGCCCCGCTCGGTACGGAGCGAGCGGATGCGCCGGCCCACCTCCTGGGCGCCCCGGTCGTCGGCTGGTGCGGCGGCTGTCATGGGGGCTATCGTGCTACACCGTGCCGTTCCGTAAACGGAACGGTCGGAGGAGGTGGGCATGGGCGGTCGGCTCCAACCCGTCCTGGCCGGCGTGGTGACCGCCCTGGTCGGCTTCGCCAGCTCGTTCACAGTCGTCCTGGCCGGGCTGCGCGCGGTCGGCGCCGATCCGGACCAGGCCGCCTCCGGCCTGCTCGCGCTCTGCGTCGCCAGCGGCGCCTGCGCGGTCTGGCTCGGCCTGCGGCACCGGCTGCCGCTCGCCATCGCCTGGTCCACGCCGGGCGCGGCGCTGCTCGTGGCCACCGGGCCGGTCCCCGGCGGCTGGCCCGCCGCAGTCGGCGCCTTCCTGGTCGCCGGGCTGCTGATCATCGCGGCCGGGCTGATCCCCGCGCTCGGCCGCGCGGTCGCCGCGATCCCCGCCCCGATCGCCTCCGCCATGCTCGCCGGGGTGCTGCTGCCGTTGTGTACGGCACCGGTACGCGCCCTGGTCGAGGTGCCCCGGCTGGCCGGGCCGGTGGTGCTGGTCTGGCTGCTGCTGCACCGGTTCGCCCGCCGCTGGGCGGTGCCCGGCGCGCTCGCCGTGGCAGTGGTCGCGATCGCGCTCACCACCTCCGGGCCGGCCCGGCTGGACGCCGCACCCGTCGTCGCGCTCACCGCGCCGGCCTGGACGCTGCCCGCAGTCGTCGGGCTCGCGCTGCCGCTGTTCCTGGTCACCATGGCCGCCCAGAACGTGCCCGGCACCGCTGTGCTCGCCGGGTACGGCTACCGCGCCCCGCTGGGCTCGGCGCTGCGGGTGACCGGCCTCGCCACCGCCCTCGGCGCCCCGGCGGGCGGCCACGCGGTGAACCTCGCAGCGATCACCGCCGCCCTGGCCGCCGGACCGGACGCCCACCCTGACCCGGAACGGCGCTGGATCGCCTCGGTCACCGCCGGGATCGGCCTGGCCCTGCTCGGCATGGGCGCCGGCGTGGCCACCGCCCTGGTGCTGCTCTCTCCGCCGGTGCTCGTCGAGGCCGTCGCCGGGCTCGCCCTGCTCGGCGCGCTCGCCGGCGCGGTCACGGCGGCGGTCGCCCAGCCGGGCGCGCGGGAGGCGGCGGTGGTGACGTTCGTGGTCACCGCCTCCGGGGTGAGCCTGCTCGGGGTGGGCGGCGCGTTCTGGGGCCTGATAGCGGGCTGGCTGATGCTGCTGCTGTTCCGCCGCCGCGCGACCCCGTCCGTGCCGGAGCAGGCCACACGGGGTGAGAGGGAAGCGGTCGAGGTCACTCCTCGGCGGGTAGCTCCGCGACCGGGACGGTGAGGCGTACCGCGCCGTCGCTCACCGCGGCGATCCGGTCGGCCAGCACGTAAACCGCGCCGGTGCGGACCAGCTCGGTGGAGACCTTGAGGTAGCCGTCGCGCAGCAGCCGGGCGGCCAGGTCGGCCGGTACGTCCGGCTCGTTTACCGCCGCCGACTCGATCAGCTCGTCCAGGCTGCTGCCCGGGTCGACAGGTGCGGGTGCCTGCACGGTCACCGCGGCCGGGTCGCCGCGCTGCACGAGATCGACTGTGCCCACCTCGACGCCTGCGGAGTCGACCACGCGCATGCCGGTGGTGACCCGGGAGACGGTGTCCTGCTGCTGGCTCATGCGGAAGCGGTTCCCGGGGCGCGCGGGCGCTAAACGGACGGGGCCCAGCCGCCCGGCGGACGGGGGGACAGCTCGCGCCAGGTGTCGGTGCCGTCCAGCAGCGCCCGGACCGTCTCCTCGGCCTCCTCGACGCTGGCGTGCTCGTAGAACCGGGAGACCCCCTCGGCGCCGCCGGCCCGCTGCTCCACGTGCCAGCGGTCGCCGTCCACCCGGAGGAAGACGTCACGCCGGGCGAGGCGTCCCCATTTCCCGTTCCACCAGTGCCTGCGCTGCTCCATGCCCGGACTCTATCGAACATGTGTTCGATGCACGTCGGCCCCCGCGAGATCGTCGCGGGGGCCGATCGGCTATGGCGTCAGCGCGGCGCGGGCGGCTCCTGCCGGCGGCCGAGCACGTCGTCCAGGGCGCTGCGCTGGCCGGGCGTGCCGTGGTTGCCGGCGAGCAACGCGTCCCGGATCTCGGTGAGCAGCTTGACCTCCTCGCTCGGGGCCGAGGGCGGCGGCTCCTCGCCGCGCTTGCGGCGCTCGGCGAGCTTGTTCATCGGGTAGACGACGAGGAAGTACAGCGCCGCCGCGGTGAGCACGAACGTGATCGCCGCGTTGACGAAGGCCACCCAGTCGAACGGGATGCCCCGGAACTTCGGGGTCGATCCGCTGAGGCCGTCCTTGCTGCCCGTGATCAGCGCGATGAACACGCGTACCAGCGGTTCCAGGAACGACTTGGTGAGCTGGGTCACCACGCCTGTGAACGCGGCGCCGATGACGACACCGACCGCGAGGTCGACGACGTTGCCGCGCATGATGAAGTCTTTGAAGCCCTTGAGCATCCGTACTCCCGTGCCCTGATGAGTCTGCGTCGGGGACAACCTATGCCTCGGCGGGGCCTTCGAGAAAAGCACCGGCCTCGATCGCCGCCCGCTGCGGGTCGCCGGCCCGGATCGCCTCGACCAGCCGGCCGTGATCCACGTACCGCTCCGGGGTCAGCGCCTCGCCCATCGCCTGGGCCACAGTGCTGCGCAGCGCGGCGCCGACCGAGGCGTACAGCTCGGCCAGCATGGCGTTGTGCGCGGCGGCCACCACGGCCGTGTGCAGCGCGGCGTCCGCCTCGACGAACTCGTTCACCCGGCCGCCGCGCCAGGCGGCCTCGCGGGCCGCGAGCGCGCCGTCGAGCGCCGCCAGGTCGTCGGGGGTACGCCTCAGCGCGGCGAGCCGGGCGGCCTCCACCTCGAACGCGCGCCGGACCTCGACCACCTCGGTCATCCGGTCGTCGGTGAGCCGGCGGGCCACCACCGGCGCTAGCTCGTCCGTCGACACCACGTACGTGCCGGAGCCCTGCCGGCACTCCAGCACCCCGGCGTGCACGAGCGCCCGGACCGCCTCGCGGACGGTGTTCCGCCCGACGCCGAGCGCGGCGACCAGCTGCGGCTCGGTGGGGATGCGCCCGCCCACCGGCCACTCGCCGCCGAGGATCCGTTCCCGGAGCGCTTCGATCGTCTGCCGGACCCGGTGACCGCGGGGCGGCACGGTGACGGAATCCCGGGCGGGTGTCACGGGTTACACCTCGTGCCGAAATTCATCCCATGATTGTAGGTTCGAGGTCATGACTCCGCCAACTGCGCCCGCCGCGGCAGTGCCCACGCCGGGTGCCGCATCCGCGCCGGCCCCCGCCCCGGCGGCCGGTCCGGTCCGGGGCGGCCTGCTCGTGCTCGCCGGGATGCTGCTCGTCGCGCTGAACCTGCGGGCCGCGGTGACCAGCCTCGGCGCCCTGCTCGACGAGATCCGGGTCGGGCTGGGGCTGTCCGGCGCGATGGCCGGCCTGGTCACCACGCTGCCCACCATCGCGTTCGCCGGGCTGGGCGCGCTCACGCCGTGGCTGGTCCGCCGCTGGGCCGCGCCCCGGGTGCTGGTGCTGGCCATGCTGGCGCTCACCGTCGGGCAGGTGCTGCGCGCGGTCACCGGCTCGGCGGCGATCTTCGTGCTGACCAGCGCGCTCGCGCTGGCCGGCATCGCGGTGGCGAACATCCTGCTGCCGATGCTCGTCAAGCAGCACTTCCCGCACCGCACCGGACTGGTCACCGGGGCGTACACGATGGCCCTGACGGTGGGCACGACGGTGGCCGCCGCCTCCGCCGTGCCGGTGGCGCACGCGTTCGGCTCCTGGCGGGCCGGACTCGGCATCTGGGCCGGGCTGGCCGCGCTGGCCGTACTCCCGTGGGTGCCGCTGGCGCTGCGGGCCCGCGCCGCGCGACGGGCCGCGCCCCCGGCGGTGGCGGTCGCCGCCCCGGCCCGGGTGCAGCCGGGCCGGACCCGGCTCGGCTGGGCCATGGCTGTCTACTTCGGGGCGCAGTCGCTCAGCGGGTACGCGATCATGGGCTGGCTGGCCCAGTTGTTCCGGGACGCCGGATACCGGCCGGAGACAGCCGGGCTGCTGCTCGCCGGCGTGACCGCGCTGGGCGTGCCGGTGGCGCTGATGATGCCGGCGCTGGCCGGCCGGCTGGCCACGCTGCGCCCGCTGGTGCTGTCGCTGACCGTGTTCTCCGCCGCCGCGTACACCGGTCTGGCGCTCGCCCCGCACGGCCTGGCACCGCTGTGGGTGCTGCTGCTGGCGCTCGGCCAGGGCGCGTTCCCGCTCATCCTGACCACGATCGGGCTGCGCGCCCGGACCGCCGAGGGCACGGTGGCGCTGTCCGCGTTCGCGCAGAGCACCGGGTACGTCATCGCCGCACTCGGGCCGCTGCTGGTGGGCATCCTCTACGAGGCGACCGGCGGCTGGACCGCCCCGATCGGTTTCCTGCTGGTGGCGCTGGCCGTGCAGACGGCTGCGGGCATGGTGATCGCCCGTCCCCGCTACATCGAGGACGAGCGCTGAGCGGGATCGGTCAGGAGGAGGCCGGGGTGGGATCGCCCGCGACGGCCTGCTCCACCGTCGGGTACGTGTGCAGCACCTCGACCAGGCCGCTGACCTCGAGGATGCGCAGCACGCCGCGTTGCGGGGCGGCCAGCCGGACCACGCCGCCGGCCTCGTCGCAGTTGTTCTTCGCCCGCACGAACACCGACAGGCCGGTGGAGTCGCAGAACGAGACCTCGGCCAGGTCGAAGACGAGGCGGCTGCGCCCCTTGTCCAGCAGATCCGTGATCTGGTCCTGGAGCTGCGGTGCCGTGGCCATGTCCAGCTCGCCCGCGACCGACACGACGACCACGTCGCCGCGTTGTTCCGTGTGCACCGTCAAGGACATTCGTCGACCTCCTGTGTTCGGGGGAAACGGTATCCCACGACGGGCGCGTCGCGCAGAACGGGAGCGGTCACAGGTGCGGCCGATCATTCTTTGCTCTGCGACAAGTAGCGCGTCAGGCTCCGGTGATAGAGTCCGCCCGTCCAAATCAGGGAGGTCAGCATGGCGATGAGCGCCGAACAGGGTGGTCGGCTCGCCCACCTGCTCAGTCAGCACGCGGATCGGCTGACCAACCGCTGGACGGAGATCGTCGCGAGTTCGCTGCGCGGTCGCCTGAGCCGGGCCGAGCTGGCCCGGCAGGTCCAGGAACTGCACCGGGCGCTGGTCGAGGCCGGTCAGCACGGTGTCTCCGACCTGGCCGACGAGCACGGCGGTGAGCTGCGGGCGGTGCTGTCCGAGCTGTCCACAAACCGGGCCCGGCAGGGGTTCTCCGCGACCGAGACCGCGATCAGCGTGTTCGCGCTCAAGGACACCCTGCTGGAGGTGCTGGAGGACGAGAAGGGCACCGACGCCCTGCGCGACTTCGTCGCCTTCTCCGCGCTCATCGACCAGATGGGGCTGTTCACGTTCGAGACGTTCGTCCGGGCCCGCGAGAGCCTGATCGCCGACCAGGCGGAGCAGCTGCTGGAGCTCTCCACCCCGGTGGTCAAGCTCTGGGAGGGCGTGGTCGCCGTCCCGCTGGTCGGGACGCTGGACTCGGCCCGCGCCCAGGTCGTGATGGAGCGGCTGCTCCAGACGCTCGTCGACACCGGCTCGCCGTACGCGATCATCGACATCACCGGCGTGCCGGCGGTCGACACTCAGGTCGCGCAGCACATCCTCAAGACCGTGGTGGCCGCCCGGCTGATGGGCGCCGACTGCATCATCTCCGGCATCCGCCCGCAGATCGCCCAGACGATCGTGGCCCTCGGCATCGAGTTCGGCGACATCGCCACCAAGGCGAGCCTCGCCGACGCGCTGCGCCACGTGCTGCGCCTGACCGGGGTCGAGACCACCGCTCGCCGCCCGCGCCGGGAGTCCTGATGGAACGGGTGCCGATCCTCAAGATCGGCGACATCCTCCTGGTCTCCATCCAGGTCGACATGTCCGACCAGACGGCGATCCAGCTGCAGGAGGACCTGGCCGAGCGGATCGTCGCCACCGGCTGCCACGGTGTGATCATCGACATCACGGCGCTGGACATCGTCGACTCCTTCGTCGGCCGGATGCTGTCCACCATCGCGTCCATCTCGAAGGTGCTGGACGCCGAGACGGTGGTGGTCGGCATGCGCCCGGCCGTCGCCATCACCCTGGTCGAGCTGGGGCTGTCGCTCAACGGCATCCGTACCGCGCTGAACGTCGAGCGCGGCATGGAGCTGATCGCGGCCAGCCGTCCCGACGAGTGGGACGAGGCGGCCGACGACGAGGACACCGAGACGACGGCGACGGCATGACCGTGGGCGTCGACCTGGGTGTGCCGGCGACGCAGGCGATCCGCAGCGACGAGGACGTGGTGCGGGTCCGGCAGTTGGTGCGTACCACAGCCGTCGCGACCCGGCTCTCCCTGGTCGACCAGACGAAGCTCGTCACCGCCGCCAGCGAGCTGGCCCGCAACACGCTGATCTACGGCGGTGGGGGCAGCGCCGAGGTGAGCACCGTGTCCGACGGTCGGCGGCGCGGCGTACGGATCGTCTTCGCCGACGAGGGACCGGGCATCCCCGACCTCGACCTGGCGCTCACCGACGGCTACACCACAGGCGGCGGGCTCGGCCTGGGGCTGAGCGGCGCCCGCCGGCTCGTCGACGACTTCGACATCCGGACGGCTGTCGGCGAGGGGACGCGGATCACCGTCACCAAGTGGTCGCGATGATCTCCGACGTGGTACCTGACCACGGCATCTGGTTCCGGGTCGACACCGGCGCGACAGCCGGCAGCGTACGCCGGGCGGCCGAACGCCTCGGCCGGCAGCTCGAACTGAGCGCGCCGCGCGTCGCGGACCTGGCCATCGTCACCGCCGAGATCACCAGCAACCTGGTCAAGCACGCCCGCGAGGGCACGCTCCTGATGCGTCCGGCCCGCCGGGGCGAGCGGGCCGGGGTGGAACTGGTGGCCATCGACTCCGGCCCCGGCATGGCCGACCTCACGCTCTCCTCCGTCGACGGCCACTCCACAGCTGGCACGCTCGGCATCGGTCTCGGCGCGATCACCCGGCAGTCGAGCCGGTTCGACGGCTACTCGTCGCCGGGCCGGGGCACCGTCCTGGTCGTCCAGGTCTGGGACGACGCGCCGCCCGAGCCGGACTGGGCCGCCGGGCTGGCCCGGCCGATCACCGGCGAGCAGACCAGCGGCGACGGGTACGCGGTCCGCCAGCTGGACGGCCGGCGGCAGGTGCTGGTCTCCGACGGACTGGGACACGGGCCGCTCGCCGCCGCCGCGACCGGCGCGGCCGTGTCCGCGTTCCGTTCGGCGCCGGACGGGCCGCCGGACGTCGTGGTGCGCCACCTGCACGCCACCATCTCGCACACCCGGGGCGCCGCGCTCGCCGTGGCCGAGCTTGATCCGGCCGCCGGAGTGCTCCGCTACGCCGGGCTTGGCAACATCGCCGCGATGATCGTCGCGCCGGGCGAGCGGCGGCGCGGGCTGGTCTCGCTGCCGGGCATCGCCGGGCACCAGCGTCCGGCGATCCGGGGATACGACTACCCCTTCTCGCGCGACGCCACCCTGGTCATGCACAGTGACGGGGTGGTGGATCGCTGGGATCTGGACGACTATCCCGGGCTCGCCGGCCGCAACCCGCTGCTGGCCGCCGCGACCCTGCTGCGTGACGCCGGTGTCCGACGCGACGACGCCTGCGTCCTGGTGGCCCGGGGGGCGGCATGACCGAACCCCTCCTGCACCTCGCGCTCCGGGTGGAGCAGGACATCTTCCTGGTCCGGCAGCGCGGCCGGGAGGTGGCCGCGGCGGTCGGGCTGGAACACCAGGACCAGGTACGGATCGCCACCGCGCTGAGCGAGGTGGCCCGGGAGCTGCTGCACGGTGTCGACGGCGCGGACGTCACGTTCGCCCTCGACCGCGACGCCGTCGGCCGCCGGGTCCTCCAGGTGGACCTGTCGCCGCTGCGTCCGCTCCCCGGCGGGCGGTACGAGCCGCAGTCCGGCGCCGTCGCGCGACTGGTGGACACGTTGCGGGTGGTGGCTGTCGATGGCGATACGGTCGTGAGGATGTCCCGACGAGTGCCCGACAACAGCGAGGAGCTGACGGTGGAGCGCGCCGCCGAGCTGCGCGCCGAGCTGGCCGAGCGGGCGCCGGGTTCCGCGCTTGACGAGTTGGCCGCCCAGAACGCGCAGCTCATCACCGCCCTCGACGAGGTGCGCAGCCAGCGCGACGAGCTGGCGGTGCTCAACTCCGAGCTTCAGGAGACCAACCGTGGTGTGATGGCGCTCTACAACCAGCTCACCGAGGAGCTGGAGGAGACCAACCGCGGCGTGGTGGCGCTCTACGCCGAGCTGGACGAGAAGTCCGCCCAACTGCGGTCCGCCAGCGAGTCGAAGAGCCGCTTCCTGGCGAACGTCAGCCACGAGCTGCGCGCCCCGGTCACCGCGATCATCGGCCTGGCCCGGCTGCTCGCCGACTCCGCCTCCGACCCGCTCACCGGCGAACAGGCCCGTCAGGTGGGGCTGATCCGATCCTCGGCGGGCGACCTGCTGGGGCTGGTCAACGAGCTGCTCGACCTGGCCAAGGCGGAGTCGGGCCGGATCGAGCCGGACTGGTCCGACGTCGATCTGCGCGCGGTGTTCGGGCAGTTGCGCGGCACGCTGCGGGCGCTGGCCGCGCGCCCCGAGGTGGAGCTGGTGGTGGAGGAACCGCCGGCTCAGGCGACGCTGCGCTCGGACGAGGTGCTGCTCGCCCAGGTGCTGCGCAACCTGCTGCACAACGGGCTGAAGTTCACCGAGCGCGGCGAGGTGCGCCTGCGGGCCGAACGTCAGGGCGACCAGTGGACGCTCTCGGTCACCGACACCGGTGTGGGCATCCCGCCGGAGCTGCACGAACGGGTCTTCGAGGAGTTCTACCAGGTGCCCGGCACGACCCGGGTCGGTGGCACCGGGCTCGGCCTGCCGTACGCGCGCCGGCTGATCACGCTGCTCGGCGGGACGCTGGAGCTCACCAGCGAACCCGGCCGGGGCAGCAGGTTCACAGTGGTCCTCCCCGCGGGCGGAGCGTGACGGTGGACGGCGGGCCGGTGACCGTGCTTGTGGTCGATGACAGCGGCCCCAAGCGATACCTGCTGGTCAACTGGTTGACCCGGGCCGGATTCGTCACCGTCGAGGCGGAGAACGGCACGGCGGCGCTGGAGCGGGTGGGCCGGGAACACATCGACCTCGTGGTGCTCGACGTGCGGCTGCCCGACATGAGCGGCTTCGAGGTGTGCGAGCGGATCAAGGACGAGTACCCGTACATCCCGGTCATCCACGTCTCCGCCCACGCGGTCGACGTGGTGGACCGGGCGCAGGGTCTCACCCGGGGCGCGGACGCCTACCTGGCCGAGCCGATCGAGCCGGAGGAACTGGTCGCCACCGCCCACGCGGTGCTGCGCTACTACCAGGCCCGGCTGCGTGCCGAGCAGCTCGCCGAACGGCTGGCCGCGCTCGCCGACGCCACAGTGGAGATGCACGCGACGCCGAACTTCGTCCGGCTGCTGGAGGCCGCCGCGAGCGGCGCGGCGCGGATCTTCAAGGCCCCGGCCGCGGTGGTCGCCGAGACGTTCGACGGGGACTGCCTGGCCGGGGTGGCGGACGACCCGCACACGCCGGCCCGGATCGTGCCGTGGGTGGTGGACGACACCGGCGTGCCGATCGGCACCCGGGTGCGGGTCGACGAGCCGGCCAACTGGGCGGTGGCGGACTGGCCGGACGGTGACACGGTGACGGTTGCCGCCTCCCGGCTGCGGGAGGACCGCGCCCCGCTCTACGTGGTGGTGCCGACCGCCACCCAGACCGTCCGCACGCCGGTGCTGGTGCAGCTCGCCCAGGCGGTCGCCTCGGCGGTGGAGGCGCAACGGTCCTTCGACGAGGAGCACCGGATCGCTGTGACGTTGCAGCGCAGCCTGCTGCCGCAGCGGCTGCCCGACGTCGTGGGCCTGGACCTGGCCGTCCGGTACGAGCCGGCGAGCGCGCAGACCGAGGTGGGCGGCGACTTCTACGAGCTGGTGATGCTCGACGGGCATCTCCTGGTGGCGATCGGCGACGTGGCCGGGCACTCGCTGCACGCCGCAACCGTGATGGCCGAGTTGCGACACGCGGTGCGCGCGTACGCGGTCGAGGGCCATCAGCCCGGGGTGATCCTGGACCGGGTCAACGAGCTGATGCGCACCCTGCTGCCGAACGAGCTGGCCACCATCTGCGTGTTGCTGCTCCACCCGCCGACCGGGCTGGTCCGGCTGGCGAGCGCCGGGCACCTGCCGGCGTTGCTGAGCCGCGACGGCCGGGTCGAGTTCGTGGCGCAGTCCGCGCCGCTGCTCGGGGTGCGCGCGAATCGCCCGCCGGATCTGGAGTTCGTGCTGCCCGCCGGGGCCACGCTCGTGCTCTACACCGACGGGCTGATCGAACGGCGGGACGCCACCATCGACGACGGCATGGCGGCGCTCGGCGTGGCCGCCACCCGGGTCGACGACAACCTGGACGAGTTCTGCCAGCGACTGCTGGTTGAGCTGGCGCCGCCGGAGATCCAGGACGACGTGGCGGTGGTGGCGGTCCGCCGCCGCTGACCGTGTTCCGCGCCCATCGGCAACTGCGAGATCTTGGTACGGAATGGCCCCTATGGGGGCACTTTCGTACCAAGATCTCTCCGGTTGCTTGATGGGTGCGCGGCGGGCGGTCGTGGGCGGGAGCAGAGCGGCGCGCCGGGGGGTGCAGAGCAAGTCCGGGAGTCCGGAAATCCGGGCGACCGCGGCGGTCGGGCTGAGGACCGCGCCTCACTGGCGCAGGGCGGCCAGCGAGCGGGCGTACGCGGCGGGGGAGACCCCGGTGACGGCGGTGAACTCGCGGACCAGGTGGGCCTGGTCGGCGTACCCCAGATCGGCGGCGACCCGCGACCAGTCGAGCGGCCCGGCGGCGGCCTGTTCGATCGCCTCCTGGAGCCGGTAGCGGCGGATCACCCACTTCGGACCGACGCCGACGTGGTCCAGGAAGAGGCGCTGGAGCCGGCGGGTGGAGACGGCGTGCCGCCGGGCGAAGTCGGCGACCCGTAGCACGGTCCGGTCGGCGCGGATCTCCTCGACCAGGGCGGTGGCCTCGGCGGCGAGCGGATCAGCGACCGGCGACCACGAGGTCAGCAGGGCGTCCAGTTTCGCGCAGCGCTCGTCGTCGGTGCCCGGGCAGACCGGCCCGTCCGGGATCGGTACGCGCCGGCCGGTCAACTCGGCGACCGGGCGCCGCCAGAACGGCCGGAAACCGCCCGGGCGGAACTGGACGCCGGAGACCCGGCCGGCGCCGTGCAGCGTGACGGCGAACAGGCCGGTGTCGACGCCGGCGATCTCGCCCTGTTCGGGCGCGCCCTCCTGCGCCTGGAACACCACGTTCACGGCCGGGTGCGGCACCACCCGTTGCTCGAACGGCTCGTCCAGGTCCCAGTCGATCAGCCAGTAGTGCTCGACCCACAGGCGCAGCGCCGGGGCGGGCAGCCGGCGTCGGAACCGTACCCGCCGGCGCAGCCGGTCCGGATCGAGGATGCCCCGGTTGTCGCGTCGCGGTTCGTGTCGCATTTCTTCAAGACCGCCCTCATACGCTGCCCCTATGAGCACGAAGACTAGTGAGCTGCTCGCCGTCGCGGCGCCGCGTACGGTGGCGGTGGTACGCGGCATCTCCGACGACCAGCTGGGTCTGCCCACGCCCTGCCCCGGCTACACGGTGCGCGACCTGCTCGGCCACCTGTTCGACGTGGTGGTCAACTTCCAGACGCTGGCCCGCCGGGAGGAGGTCGACTGGTCCGGCAAGGCCGACCATCTGACCGGCGGCTGGCGGGAGCGGTTCGCTGCCGAGACGGACCGGCTGACCGAGGCGTGGTCCGACCCGGCCGCGCAGGATGGCGTCTCGCCCGGGATGGGGCTGCCGCAGGAGACGGTCGGCTTGATGGCCCTGATCGACCTCGCCGTCCACGGATGGGATCTCGCCCGGGCCACCGGCCAGGAACTGGCAGTGGACCCGGCCGTGGTGGCGGCGGGGCACGAGTTCATGGACCGGATGGGCGACATGGGACAGAAGATGGGCGCGTTCGGCCCGCCGGTGCCCACCGGCGCGGCACCGGACGGCATGGACGCGCTGCTCGGCCGGACCGGCCGCGACCCGGCCTGGGCCCGCTGAACCGAACGGCCCGCGTTGTCCCGCGCGGGCCGTTCTTGACAGTGCTATTCACTCAGCGAATAGTAAGGGAGTGTCCACTCAGCACGTCCTGCTCGGGCTGCTCGCCGCCGGGCCACGCCACGGCTACGAGCTGAAGCGTGCGCACGACGAGCGGCTGCCCCGGGCCCGGCCGCTCGCCTTCGGGCAGGTCTACGCCACGCTGGCCCGCCTGCACCGGGACGGCCTGGTCGTGCCGACCGGCCAGGAGCGGGACGGCGGTCCGGACCGGACCGCCTACGCGCTCACCGACGACGGGCGGGCGGCGCTGGACCACTGGCTCGGCACCGTCGAGCCGCCGATGCCGTACGTGGCCAGCACGCTCTTCGCCAAGGTGGTGGTCGCACTCCTGGTGGCCGACGTCGGCCAGGCCCGCACCTACCTGATCGCCCAGCGGCAGGCGCACACGCAACGCCTGCGCGAACTGACCGCGCTGAAGACGACCCCCGGCGTCCGCCTCGACGAGGTGGTCGCCGCCGACTTCGCCATCGCCCACCTCGACGCCGATCTCCGGTGGCTGCATACCACCCTGGACCGGGTCGCCGACTGGCACCGGGAGGTGCGCTCGTGACGTTCCTGCAAGCGCGCGGAGTGGTCCGCGCCTACGGTCACACCCCCGCGCTGCGCGGTGTGACGCTCGACGTGGCCGAAGGCGAGATCGTCGCGGTCACCGGCCCGAGCGGCTGTGGCAAGTCCACGCTGCTGCACTGCCTCGCCGGCATCCTGCGCCCCGACGCCGGTCAGGTCACCTGGCGCGGAGAACGGATCGACACGTGGTCGGAGGCGGCGCGCTCGCGGCTGCGCCGTACCGAATTCGGGGTGCTGTTCCAGTTCGGTCAGCTCGTCGCCGAGCTGACCGCCGCGGAGAACGTCGCGCTTCCGCTGTTGCTCGCCGGCAAGGGGCGGCGAGCGGCGCGGACCGCGGCGCTCTCCTGGCTGGACCGGCTCGGGGTGGCCGACGTCGCCGACGCCCGGCCGGGTGAGATGTCCGGCGGGCAGCAGCAGCGCTGCGCGCTGTCCCGGGCGCTCGTCACCGAACCACGGGTGATCTTCGCTGACGAGCCGACCGGCGCGCTCGACACGCTGGCCGGCGAGCAGGTGCTCACCCAGCTCGTCCGGCTGGCCCGCGAGCAGCGCACCACTGTCGTGCTGGTGACCCACGAGCCGCGCATCGCCGCGTACGCGGACCGGGAGGTCAGCCTGCGCGACGGCATGGTCGACCACACCGGGCTCGGGCTCGACCCGGCGCTGCCGGGTGGGTCACGGTGAGACCGGGCACGCTGCTGCGGCTCGCGCTGGCCGGCACCCGCACCGACGTCGCCCGGGTGGTGCTCACCGCGCTGAGCGCCGCGCTCGCGACGCTGGCCGGGCTGGCCGCGCTGACAGTGCTGTCGGTGGTGAAGCCGCCCGGCGACGCCTGGACGCAGTCCGACCAGTACACGAACGCCCTGCTGCGGGAACCCGGCCTCCGTCCCGGCGTCGCGTTCGCGTTGCTGCTGCTCTGCGTGCCGGTCCTCGGCCTGGCCGGACAGTGTGCCCGCCTCGGCGCGCCGGGCCGGGACCGGCGGCTGGCCGCGCTCCGGCTGGCCGGTGCCACCCCCGGGCAGGTCACCCGGGTCGCGGTCGCCGAGACCGGCGTGGCGAGTCTGATCGGCACCCTCGTCGGCCTAGGGCCTGTGTCGAAGTCGGTCACAGCCATTCGTTGATGGCGGCGACGTGCACGGTGGCCGCGTAGCGCACGGCGAGTTTGTCGAAGCGGGTGGCCACGGCGCGGTGGCGTTTGAGGCGGTTGATGCCGCACTCCACGGCGTGACGCTGCTGGTACCGCTGTGGGTCGAAGGCCGGTGGCCGGCCGCCCTTCGACCCCTTCTTACGCCGGTTCGCGTCCTGGTCGGCCTTCGACGGGATCGTCGCGGCGATCCCACGTCGGCGCAGGTAGCGGCGGTTGGCCTTCGACGTGTACGCCTTGTCAGCGAGGACCCGGTTTGGGCGGGTCCGGGGCCGGCCGCCGCCGAGGCGGGGCACCCGGATCCCGTCGAGCACCGGGATGAACTGCGGGCTGTCCCCGCGCTGCCCGGCGGTCAACACGATCGACAGCGGCTTCTGCCCCTGCTCACACGCGAGGTGCACTTTCGTGGTCAGGCCGCCCCGCGAGCGACCGAGCGCGTGATCGTCCGGTTCGACCGTGACCCCGCCCGGCGGCTCGGCCTGCAGATCCCCTTTTTACGCGCTCCAGCGGCATGCTGATGCGCTCGGGCGACCGTCGAGTCCACCGACACGTCCCAGACGACGCGTCCGGCTCCGTCAGCCAGGGCCTGCAGGGCGATCAGGATCTTCGCCCAGGTCCCATCCCGCTGCCAGCGCCGGAACAACGCGTACGCCGCAGCCCAGGACCCGTAGCAGTCCGGGACGTCCCGCCACGGGGCGCCAACCCGTGTCCGCCACCGGATCCCATCGATGAGCTGCCGTTTCGTCCATGTCGACGGCCGGCCTGGCCTACGCCCCGCGGGCAGCAACGGCTCCAGCGCCGCCCACTGTGCGTCGGTCAGGTCGTGCCGCCTCGTCACCGCTAGGGTGTCCACGAGGTCTCCGGTGTTCGGGTTCTGCTTGGTCGCTGAACCAGATACCGGAGACCTCGCTACATCTCGAACACCGACACGCCAAGATCCTCACCCAACAGCTCAAGCCCTCGCACGGACTTCGACACAGGCCCTAGCCGTCTTCCTGGCCGGGCGCGGGCTGCTGCACCGGCCCGACGCGGACGGGCGGCTGCCGCTGCCCACCGACGTGCACCCGGCGCCGATGGCGGTGGCCGCCGTCGTGCTCGGCCTGCCGCTGGCCGCCGCGCTGGTGAGCGCGTTGCTGCTGCGGCGGGTCACCACCACCCCGTTCGGCGTCGTGCGCAAGGTCCGCACCCGGGCGCCCTGGCCGTGGCCGGGCGTGCTCATCCTCGCCGCGCTGGCCATGTTCGCCGCGATCCGCCCGCTCCTGCTCTGGTACGAGCGGCGTGGCGCCGTGGCACCCGACTGGCAGGTGCCGACGTTGCTCGTCGTCGGCGGGCTGACCGCGACGATCGGTGTCGTGTCCGGCACCGGCTGGATCTCGTACCACACCGGCCGGCTGCTGCACCGGCACGGACGCGGCCCGGCCGCCCTGCTCGCCGCCCGCCGGCTGGTCGCCGACCCGTGGGCCGGCAGCCGCACCTTCGCCGCCCTGCTCGCCGCGCTGATCTTCGGCGCCGGTGCCGCGGCGATGCGTGCCGACTTCCAGGCCCAGGCCGAGGTGACCCGCCGCACCGGCTCCGGAATGGCCGACCCGGGCTTCTACCTCGGCGCGATGGACCTGGTCGACCTCGCGGTCGTGGTGGCGATGGCGATCGCCGGCGGTGGGCTGCTCGTGGCGGTGGTCGAGGGCATCACCAGCCGGCGACGGGCGTACGCGGCGCAGGTGGCGACCGGCGTGCCACGAGCCACCATCGGCCGGGCACTGCTCTGGGCCGCGCTCGCCCCCGCCGTACCCGCGATCGGGCTCGCGTTGACCGTCGGCTACCTGCTGGTCCGGGGCGTCATGCCGGCGCCGGGGAACGGTGGCTTCGCGCGAACCTTCTGCGACGCCGGTGCGGATCTGTGCGGCGATCCGGCCACCGCCGCGCCGTACATTCGCGTCGAGTGGGTGCCGAAGACGACGGTCCCGCCGGACGTACCGTGGGATCATCTGGCCTGGCTCGCGGCGAGCGGGTTGGCGGCGGTGCTGTGCACGGTCGTGGCCGGCCTGCTGTTCCTGCGCGCCGCGACCTCGGTCGAGGAACTGCGCAGCACCTGACCGGTCAGCGGCCGAGCAGGCCGGCGGAGCCGGCGACGGCCAGCCCGATGACAGTCGAACAGCAGCACACCACGAGCGCGGCGGCGACCACCACGAGGAGCAGCCAGGCGGGCGCGCGTCGCGCCGCCGGCTGCTCCTCGTCGCTCATCCGATCGGGTACGGGTCAGGCCCGGCCGACGCGGTCGAGGATCCAGGCGTTGACGAACGCCTCCTCGCGCCAGGAGTCGTACCGGCCGCTCGGGCCGCCGTGGCCCGCGCCCATCTCGGTCTTGAGCAGGTAGTCGCCGGACGGCGCGAGCGCGCGCAGCCGGGCGATCCACTTGGCCGGCTCGTGGTAGAGCACGCGGGTGTCGTTGAGGCTGGTCACCGCCAGGACAGCCGGGTAGTCGGCGGCGGTCACGTTCTCGTACGGCGTGTAGGACTTCATGTACGCGTAGACCTCGGGGTCGTCGAGCGGGTTGCCCCACTCCTCCCACTCGGTGACCGTCAACGGCAGCGACGGGTCGAGGATCGAGGTGAGCGCGTCCACGAACGGCACCTGCGCGACGATCCCGGCGAACGCGTCCGGCGCGAGGTTCGCCACCGCGCCCATCAGCAGGCCGCCGGCCGACGCGCCCCGGGCGACCAGCCGGTCGCTCGCCGTCCAGCCCGCCTCGACCAGGTGCCGGGCGCAGGCCACGAAGTCGGTGAACGTGTTCTTCTTGGCCAGCAGCTTGCCCTCGTCGTACCAGCGCCGGCCCAGCTCACCGCCGCCCCGGATGTGCGCCACCGCGAAGATCACGCCGCGGTCGAGCAGGCTCAGCCGGGCGATCGAGAACCACGGGTCCATGCTCGCCTCGTACGACCCGTAGCCGTAGATGACAGCGGGGGCCGAGCCGTCGCGCGGCGTGCCCCGGCGGCAGACCAGCGAGATCGGCACCCGGGTGCCGTCCTCGGCGAGTGCCCAGTCCCGGTGCTGCTCGTAGTCGGCCGGGTCGTACGGCCGCCCGTCCGGCCCGGGAAGGACCGGCTTCTGCCGGCGCAACGTCAGCTCGCGGGTCACCAGGTCGTAGTCGTAGACCGAGTCGGGGGTGACGAGCGACGTGTAACGCAGCCGCACCTCGTTCGTGCGGTACTCCGGGTTCGCGTCCAGCCCCACGCTGTAGATCGGCTCGGGGAAGTCGATGTCCCAGCTGTCGTCGCTGCCCACCGGCAGCACCCGCAGGCCGGTCAGCCCGTTTGCGCGCAGCGACACGACGAGGTGGTCCTCGAACGCGTCGACGGCCTCCAGCCGGGTGCCGGGCGTGTGCGGGATCAGCGGCGTCCACTCGCCCGGCGCGTCCGCCGAGGTGTAAGCGAGCGCGAAGTCCTCAGCGCCGTCGTTGTGCAGGATCAGGAAGCGGTGGCCGTGGTGCTCCACCGCGTACTCGATGCCCTGACGCCGTGGCGCGACGACGGCGGGCTCACCGGTCGGGTTGGCCGCCGGGATCACCCGGACCTCGCTGGTGACCTTGCTGTGGATGTCGATCACCACGAAGCGCTCCGAGCGGGTCAGCTCGACGCCGACCCAGAACCGCTCGTCGTCCTCCTGGTACACCACCACGTCCTCGCTGGACGACGTGCCGACGGTGTGCCGCCAGACCCGGTTCGGCCGCCACGCGTCGTCCACTGTCACGTAGAACAGCGTGGACGCGTCGCTCGACCAGGCGGTGCCGTAGAACGTGTCCGGCACCTCGTCCGGCAGCGACTCGCCGGTGGTCAGATCCTTGATCCGCAGCGTGAAGCGTTCGTCGCCGGAGAAGTCGGTGGAGTAGGCCAGCCAGCGGCCGTCCGGGCTGACGTCGAACGCGCCGAGGGAGAAGAAGTCGTGCCCCTCGGCGAGCTGGTTGCCGTCGAGCAGCACCTCCTCACCGTCGAGCGGGGCGCCGTCCGCGCTGACCGGGGGCGCGGTCTCGCCGGGCCGGACCGCGCGCCGGCACTGCACGCCGTACTGCTGACCCTCGACCGTGCGGGTGTAGTACCAGTGGCCGTCCTTGCGGGTCGGCACCGACAGGTCGGTCTCCTGGGTGCGCCGGCGCGTCTCCTCGAACAGCTCAGCGCGCAGCCCGGCCAGGTGGGCGGTGCGCGCCTCGGTGTACGCGTTCTCCGCGTCCAGGTACGCGATCGTGTCCGGGTCGTCCTTGGTGGCGAGCCAGGCGTACTCGTCGAGGACTGTGTCACCGTGATGGACGCGCTCGGTGGGGACGCGCTTGGCGACGGGCGGTGGGGTTTCGGTCACGGCGCCACGTTACCGGGCGCCGGGCGGCCGCCGGGGTCGCCCGCCGACCGAATCCCGCGACTCGCCGCCAGGTCTTTCGAACATGTGTACGATAGCCGCCATGGCGGATGCGGCACGTTCCACCGACCGACTCGGAGCCCTCGACATCACCCGGAAGCTGGCCGCGATCTGCGGCGACCCGTTCGCCCGCTTCGCCGGCCCGGCCGACGAGGTGGCCGGCCGTACCGCCCGGTGGGTGGCCGTGCCGGGCGGCCCGCACGCCGCCGCGGAGGTGTTGCGGCTGGCCGCCGCGTACGACCTGACCGTGGTGCCCCGCGGCGCCGGCACGAAGATCGACTGGGGCGCCGCACCGGCGCAGGTGGACATCATGCTCGACACCGGCCGCCTCGCCGGGGTCTGGCACGAGTCGCGCGACGCGGCGGTGGCCGAGATCGGCGCCGGTACGCCGCTGCGCGCGGTCCAGGCCACGCTCGCGCGCACCAACCAGCGGTTGCCGGTCGACGCGCCCTCGCCCGGCGCGACGCTCGGCGGTGTGCTCGCCGCCGACGAGACCGGCCCGCTGCGGCACCGGCACGGCAGCCCGTGTGCCCAGCTCGTCGGCGTGCGCTACCTCGACGCCGACGGCGAGCTGGTGAGCGTCGGCGAGTCCGGCACGGCGGCCCTCCGCCGAGCCGCCCCCGGCCGTGGCGGTGGCCGGGCGGGCGGACGCGGTCCGGCGGGCGCTGGCGGTTCCGCCGGTGACAGCGGTCCCGCCGGTGACAGCGGTTCCGCCGGTGGTGTGTTCGGCGACGATCCGGTTCGTGGTGGCGGCGATGCGATCCTCGGCCGGGGCGAGGTGCCCGGGCTGGACGTGGCCCGGCTGCTCTGCGGCTCGCAGGGCGGGTTCGGCGTGCTCGTCTCGGCCACCATGCGGGTGCACGCCGTACCGGCCGGCCGGCTCTGGGTGTCCCGCCCGGTCTGGACGCCGCTGGAGGTGCACGACCTGGTGCAGGCCGTCCTCGCCGCCGGCGTCGACCCGGCCGCCGTGGAGCTGGACCTGCCGGTGCCGGTGCCGCTGCCCCGGCGACGGATTCCGGCCACGCACCCGTCGGTGGTCAACCGCCCCGACCATCCCGCGGTGACCGGCCGCCCGGCGGCGGGCAGCCTGGTGGTGCTGCTGGAGGGCGGCCCGGCCGACGTGACCGAACGGGCCGAGCGCCTCACCGCGATCCTCGGCCCCGAGACGATTGTCAGTCACCACGCGCCGGAATGGTGGGGGCGCTACCCCTTCGCGCCAGGCGACACGGCGCTGCGTATCGAGGTGCCGATAAACGACCTGCACGCCGCCGTCTACGCGTTGCGCGACGCCACCGGCGCCCCGGTGCCGGTACGCGGCTCGGCCGGCTCGGGCACCGTGCACGCCGCCCTGTCCGGCGCGCTGCCACCCGACCGGGTCGCCTCGATCCTCACCGCGGTCCGCAGTGTGCTGATCGCCCGGCGGGGCCGGTGCGTGGTGGTGGCCGCGCCCGCGGCGGTACGCCGTGGCGTCGACCTCTGGGGCGAGCTGCCCGCGTTGCCGCGACTGCGCAGCGCCAAGGCCCACCTGGACCCGCACCGCCGACTGGCCCCCGGCCGCCTACCCGGCGGCCTCTGACCAGCCCCGACCCCTGGGCACCAGCCTGCCGACGCCCGGCCCACCCGTGCCGGTGCCCCGCCCGCCGGGGGCGCCCACACCTGCCGGCGCACCCTGCCTGCCGGGCGTCCCCACCTGCTGGGCACCCCCGGCCCGCACTCAGCCTCGGCTCCACCCGCGTCCCCGTCCTCCGTCCCCGCCCCGCCCCGCCCTGGCCCGCCCGGTGATCGCCTCGCCTCGCCCGGTGATCAAGGACTTTGCGTCAGATTTCGCGCCCCCAGAGGACACAAACTCCTTGATCACCGCCGATGGGCGGGTTGAGGCGCGAGGCGGGCGGCTGGGGTGCCACGAGGGGCCGGCTCAGGCGTCCACGGCGGGTGGGCCGGAGCGGGTTGACCATGAAGTTGGCGGGGAGGAATCGGGCGAATTGAGCGGCTAAGTTCATGATCGCCGGGGCCGGGGCCGGGGCCGGGGCCGGGGCCGGGGGTTAGGGGGTGTCGTTTCGGAGGACCAGGACGGCTATGTCGTCGCGTGGGGGTTCGGCCGAGAACGCGATGGTGGTGGCGCGCAGCCGGGCGGCCACCACGTCGGCCGAGTACCCGGCCAGCGGCGCCGCCGACTCGCGCAGCCGCTCGGTGCCGAACAACTCGCGTCCGCGTCGCCGCTCGGTGACGCCGTCGGTGTAGAAGATCAGCGCGTCGCCGGGCTTGAGCGACAGCTCGGCGGTCGGTGTGGTGATGGCGTCGAGCAGGCCGAGCGCCGTACCGCCCACACCGACGAACGTCGCGCCGCCACCGCCGTGCAGCAGGACCGGGCGGTCGTGACCGGCCAGGTGCAGCGAGACGTCGAGCTGGTCGCCGTCGCCGGGTGCGACGGACGCGAGCGCAAGCGTGCAGTAGCGTCCGCCGCCGCGCTCGACGAGCGTCTCGTTGAGCCGGCCGAGCACCTCGGGCAGCGGCTTGCCGTCGCCGACGAGCACCCGGATCACGTCCCGGACCAGCCCGGTCACGGCGGCGGCCTGCACGCCCTTGCCGGACACGTCGCCGACCACCACGAGCCAGCGGCCGTCCGGCAGCGGAAGCACGTCGTAGAAGTCGCCGCCGACCTCCGCGTCGTCGCCGGTCGGGACGTACTCGGCGGCGAAGCCGATGCCCTCGACCACCGGGAGCACCGGCGGCAGCAGCGACTGCTGGAGCGTCTGGGCGACCCGGCGGCGCTCGGCGTGGATGCGGGCGTTCTCGATGGCGAGGGCGGCGCGGCGGGCCACGTCCTCCAGCACCGAGACCTCGTCCGGGTCGTGCCGGTGCCGCTGGTGCCGGCCCACGGCGAGGGTGCCGAGCCGCTGGCCACGGGCGATCAGCGGTACGGCGAAGCCCTCCATCGGCCCGCCGAGCGGCACCTGGGCGGCGTTGCGGGACGCCTCGCGCAGCCGCGACTGGATCGAGTCCGGGCCGGTCTCCTGGAGGGTCCGGTGCAGCTGCGGCAGCATCGCCTCGTCGGCGTGGCTCGACGCGGCGAGCCGCAGCCGGCCCCACTCGTCGGTGGTGTGCACCGCGCACCACTGGCCGAGCCGGGGCACCACGAGCTGCGGGACGAGCGCCATGGTCAGTTCGACGTCGAGCGACTGGGCGAGCAGTTCACTGGCCTCGGCCAGGAACGTCAGCCAGGTGGAGCGGCGTACGTCGGCGCGGCGCAGCCTGTCGTTCTCCAGGTGCAGCGACAGCCGCTCGGCGGCCAGCACGGCGAGCGGCCGGGCGTACGCCGAGGGTGCCGCGTCCAGCTCCAGCTCACCGGAGTACGGCCGGTGCACGGCCAACGGCACGCGCAGCAGTTCGTTGTCCTCGCGCGGCGGCCGGCCGTACCTGGCGAACACCTGGGTGCCGAGCCCGTCGCCCCGGTCCAGCCGGACCGTGCCACCGGCGGCGCCGACCATCTCGGCGACCCGGGTCAGCAGCCCGGTGGCGAACTCGGACAGCGGCTCGTCGGCGTACGCGTCGGGGGTGATCTGCATCAAGTCGCTCATGGCCGCGGCGCTCGGCGTACCGTCGCTGGTCCGTTCGGCGACGCGCAGTGGGCCGGCCGACGGCCGGGCGGAACCGCCGGGGCCGGGCCGGTCGAGGCGGAACCAGACGCCCTTGCCGGTGGGCAGGTAGGTCGTGCCCCACCGGCTGGCGAAGTGGTCGACGAGCAGCAGCCCGCGCCCTCGTGTGGCCACCTCGGTGATGTCGGACGTGGTGTTTCGCACACCGACGATCAGCTCGTCGACCGGGCCGGAGGCGAAGTCGGTGACGGTCACGGTGAGGCCGTTGCGGTCGGTGTCGACCTCGATGTCCAGTTCGGTACGGGCGTGTTCGACGGCGTTCGTGGTCAGCTCGGTGGTGAGCAGCAGCGCCTCGTTCAGCAGTTCGGGCAGCCGCGCTTCGAGGAGCATGGTGCGCACCAGCGCGCGGGCGGCCGCCGGGGTGCGCCGGTCGGCGGGGAGGCGGACCCGGCGGACGCGCTCGTTCGCGCCGCCGCTAGCAGGCCCTGCCTCCGCTGACACCTTCGTATCCTCCACCGCGCCCACCCCGGGTGCCAAGCATCCGGCCGAACCCGCCGGCCGGGCTGATACCGCGCGTGACGCGCGAGCACACGCGGTGACCTCGACGGATCGCGCGGCACAATGATGGGATGGCCCGTGTGACCGCACGAGCCCGAGCGGAGCGAGGAACGATGGCCACGGTGAATCAGTCGATGACCGCTGACCCGTCCGCGTCCGACCACGAGGTGCTCCTCGGCGAACTGGTCGAGGCGTTGCGCCGGGTGGGGCGCGGCGACCTGCGGGTGCGCCTGCCCCGGCGGGCGGGTCTGCCCGGTGAGGTCGCCGACGCCTTCAACGACGTGGTGTCGTTGCAGGAGCGGCAGCACCTCGACCTGCGGCGGATCAGCCGGATCGTCGGCCGTGACGGCCGGCTCACCGAGCGCCTGGACGACGAGGGCCTGGACGGTTCGTGGGCGGAGGGGCAGCGGGCGGTCAACTCGCTCATCGACGACCTGGGCCGGCCGACGACCGAGATCGCCCGGGTGATCGTGGCGGTGGCCGACGGCGACCTGTCCCAGCACATGGCGCTGGAGATCGACGGTCGCCCGCTGCGCGGTGAGTATCTGCGCATCGGCCGGACAGTGAACACGATGGTGGACCAGCTGTCGTCGTTCGCCGACGAGGTGACCCGGGTGGCCCGTGAGGTGGGCACCGAGGGCAAGCTGGGCGGCCAGGCCGACGTACGCGGGGTGGCCGGCACCTGGAAGGACCTCACCGACTCGGTGAACACCATGGCGTCGAACCTCACCGGGCAGGTGCGGTCGATCTCGCAGATGGCGACAGCCGTGGCGAAGGGCGACCTGTCGCAGAAGATCACGGTCGGGGCGCGCGGCGAGGTGGCCGAGCTGGCCGACACGATGAACTCGCTCACGGACACGCTGCGGCTGTTCGCCGAGCAGGTGACCCGGGTGGCGCGTGAGGTGGGCACCGAGGGCAAGCTGGGCGGCCAGGCCGAGGTGCCGGGCGTGGCCGGCACCTGGAAGGACCTGACCGACAACGTCAACTCGATGGCGTCGAACCTGACCGCGCAGGTGCGCAACATCGCCCAGGTGTCGACGGCGGTGGCGAAGGGTGACCTGTCGCAGAAGATCACGGTGGCCGCCCAGGGCGAGATCCTGGAGCTGAAGGACACCGTGAACACGATGGTGGATCAGCTGTCGTCGTTCGCCGACGAGGTCACGCGGGTGGCGCGTGAGGTGGGCATCGAGGGCAAGCTGGGCGGTCAGGCGCAGGTGCGCGGCGTGTCCGGCACCTGGCGTGACCTCACCGAGAACGTGAACCAGCTCGCCGGCAACCTGACCAGCCAGGTCCGCAACATCTCCCAGGTCTCCACGGCTGTCGCCAAGGGCGACCTGGGTCAGAAGATCACTGTGGACGCGCAGGGCGAGATCCTGGAGCTGAAGAACACCGTCAACACGATGGTGGACCAGCTGTCGTCGTTCGCCGACGAGGTGACGCGGGTGGCGCGTGAGGTGGGCACCGAGGGCAAGCTGGGTGGTCAGGCCCAGGTCAAGGGCGTCTCGGGTACGTGGCGGGACCTGACCGACAACGTGAACTCGATGGCGTCGAACCTGACCAGCCAGGTGCGGAACATCGCCTCGGTCACCACCGCCGTCGCGAAGGGTGACCTGTCGCAGAAGATCACAGTGGACGCCCGGGGCGAGATCCTGGAGCTGAAGTCCACTGTCAACACGATGGTGGATCAGCTCTCCTCGTTCGCCGACGAGGTGACCCGGGTGGCCCGTGAGGTGGGCACCGAGGGCAAGCTCGGCGGCCAGGCCCAGGTGCGCGGCGTCGCCGGCACCTGGCGCGACCTGACCGACAACGTGAACTCGATGGCGTCGAACCTGACCGCGCAGGTGCGCAACATCGCCCAGGTGTCGACGGCGGTGGCGAAGGGTGACCTGTCGCAGAAGATCACTGTGGACGCCCGGGGCGAGATCCTGGAGCTGAAGTCCACTGTCAACACGATGGTGGACCAGCTGTCGTCGTTCGCCGACGAGGTGACCCGGGTGGCGCGCGAGGTGGGTACCGAGGGCAAGCTGGGTGGTCAGGCCCAGGTCAAGGGCGTCTCGGGTACGTGGCGGGACCTGACCGACAACGTGAACTCGATGGCGTCGAACCTGACCAGCCAGGTGCGCAACATCGCCTCGGTCACCACGGCCGTGGCGAACGGTGACCTGGGTCAGAAGATCACGGTGGACGCGCAGGGCGAGATCCTGGAGCTGAAGAACACCGTCAACACGATGGTGGACCAGCTCTCGTCGTTCGCCGACGAGGTGACACGCGTGGCGCGCGAGGTGGGCACCGAGGGCAAGCTGGGTGGTCAGGCCCAGGTCAAGGGCGTCTCCGGTACGTGGCGCGACCTCACCGAGAACGTCAACCAGCTCGCCTCGACGCTGACCACGCAGTTGCGTGCCATCGCGCAGGTCTCCACGTCGGTGACCCGCGGCGACCTGACCCAGCGGATCAACGTGAAGGCGCAGGGCGAGGTCGCCGAGCTGAAGGACAACATCAACCAGATGATCGTCACCCTCCGGGAGACGACGAAGAAGAACGCCGAGCAGGGCTGGCTGGACTCGAACCTGGCCCGGATCGGCGGTCTGCTCCAGGGCCAGCGCGACCTGGGCGAGGTCTGCCGGATGATCATGCAGGAGGTGACCCCGCTGGTGGACGCGCAGCTCGGCGCGTTCTTCCTGGCGGACAGCTCCGAGGGCAGCATGCGGCTGCGGCTCACCGCCTCCTACGGGTACGTGGCGCGCGGCCACGACGTCACGTTCGGCCCCGGTGAGGGGCTGGTCGGGCAGGCCGCGCTGTCGCGCCGGACGATCCGGGTCAAGGCGCAGCCGGACGGACGTCTCGTCGTACGGTCCGGGCTGGCCGACACGCCCCCGGCCGACCTGGTGGTGCTGCCGGTCCAGTTCGAGGGCGAACTGCTCGGCGTGATCGAGTTCGCCGGCGTGGCCACGTTCTCCGAGCTGCACCTGGCGTTCCTGGAGCGGCTGGTGCTCACCATCGGCGTCGCGGTGAACACCATCCAGGCCAACCGGCGTACGGAGGAGCTGCTGGCGCAGTCGCAGCGGCTGGCACACGAGATGCAGGACCAGTCGGCCGAGTTGCAGCGCACGAACGCCGAGCTGGAGGACAAGGCGAAGCTGCTGTCCGAGCAGAAGGCCAACATCGAGACGCAGAACCGGGAGATCGAGCTGGCCCGCCTCGGCCTGGAGGAGAAGGCGCAGCAGCTCACCCGCGCGTCGGCGTACAAGTCGGAGTTCCTGGCGAACATGAGCCACGAGCTGCGTACGCCGCTGAACTCGCTGCTCCTGCTGGCCCGGCTGCTCGCCGAGAACCCGGAGCGCAACCTCAGCGCGAAGCAGATCGAGTTCGCCCGGACCATCCACGGCGCCGGGTCGGACCTGCTGTCGCTGATCGACGACATCCTCGACCTGTCCAAGATCGAGGCGGGCCGGATGGACGTGGAGCCCACCGAGATCCAGTTCGCCGAGATCCGCGGCTACGTGGAGCAGGCGTTCGCGCCGCAGGCCGAGGAGAAGGGCCTGGACTTCCAGGTGCGGGTGAGCCGCGACCTGCCGCCCGCGCTGGTCACCGACGCCCAGCGGTTGCAGCAGATCCTGCGCAACCTGTTGTCGAACGCGGTGAAGTTCACCGACAACGGCGCGGTGACGCTGCGGATCGGCCCGGCGGCCGAGAACGCCGTCTTCGACGTGCCGGCGCTGACGAACGCGCAGCGGGTGATCGCGTTCACCGTGATCGACACCGGCATCGGGATCTCCGACGACAAGCTGTCGCTGATCTTCGAGGCGTTCCAGCAGGCGGACGGCACGACCAGCCGGCGCTACGGCGGGACCGGGCTCGGCCTGTCCATCAGCCGCGATCTGGCCCGCCTGCTCGGCGGCACGATCACCGTCTCGTCCGCGCCCGGTCAGGGTTCGACGTTCACTCTCTTCGTACCCGATGTGCTGGCGCCGGACGCGGTGGTGGCGCCGGCCCCGCCGTCGCCGAGCCGCGCGGGCCTGCCGTCGTCGCTGCTCATGCCGATGGAGCTGCCGCAGCCACAGGAGACGCCGGCGACCCGGCGCCTGGACGGCGTGACCGTGCTGATCATCGACGACGACGTACGGAACGTGTTCGCGCTGACGTCCGCGTTGGAACTGCACGGGATGACCGTGTTGTACTCGGACAACGGGGCGGACGGCGTGCGCCATCTCGCCGAGCACCCCGAGGTGGACATCGTCCTGATGGACGCCATGATGCCGGACCAGGACGGGTACGAGACGACAGCGCAGATCCGCCGCAACCACCGGTTCGCGGACCTGCCGATCGTCTTCCTGACCGCCAAGGCGATGCCCGGCGACCGGGAGTCGGCGCTCGGCGCCGGCGGCAGCGACTACATCACCAAGCCGGTTGACCTGGACGAGCTGATCGAACTGATGGCGTCCTGGATCAGCCGGAGCCGAGGCGACGAGGAGAACGCGTGACGCAGACGGCCAAGGCCCTGCTGGTGGACGACCGGCGGGAGAACCTGATGGCGCTGGAGGCGATCCTCCAGGGTCTCCCGGTGCAGTCGGTCGCGGTGGAGAGTGGCGAGGCCGCGCTCAAGCAGCTCCTGGTGGACGACTTCGCGGTGATCC
The DNA here is from genome assembly GCF_043197215.1 of Micromonospora sp. NPDC049203. Lineage (NCBI taxonomy): Bacteria > Bacillati > Actinomycetota > Actinomycetes > Micromonosporales > Micromonosporaceae > Micromonospora > Micromonospora sp. NPDC049203. The sequence continues at coordinate 131,980 of NZ_JBICSV010000003.1, forward strand.
TGCTGGACGCCCAGATGCCGGACATGGACGGCTTCGAGACGGCCACCCACATCAAGCGGCGCGAGCGCACCCGGCACGTACCGATCATCTTCCTGACCGCCGCGGACAAGGACGCCCAGCTCGCTCTGCGCGGCTACGCGGCCGGCGCGGTCGACTACCTGACCAAGCCGTTCGACCCGTGGGTGCTGCGCGCGAAGGTGACGGTCTTCGTCGACCTGTGGGTGAAGACGCGGCAGCTCGCCGCCCAGTCGGACCTGGTGCGCGAGCGGGATCTGCAGTGGCGGCACCTGACCGACGCGGTGGACGAGGCGACGGCGCTGCTGCGCGCCGACGACGACCCGTCGACCCGGGAGCGCGCTGTGGAGCTGCTGGAGCAGGCGCGCTGGGGCAACGCCCGCTGACGGTTCAGCCGCCGGCCGGGCCACCGTGCCCGGTCGCGGCCCGCCGGGCCCGCCAGCGGTCGCCGAGCGATTCCAGTTCCTCCTGTACGAAGAGGAAGAAGTCGCGCATCTCGGCGACCCGCTCGCCGGCCGGGGTGCTGCGCCCGTGCAGCGCGTCGACCCCGCCGGCCGCGATGTCGATGAAGTTCTTGTAGAGCGTGGTCTTGGTGATCGTCGCCTCGTACCACGGGTTGTCGGGCATCCGGTAGCGGTCGCTCCGGGACCCCTTGACCGGCTCGCGGATCAGCATGGCGAACTGGGTCAGGTAGCGGACCGCGCCGCTGACGGCTGCCGCGCTGACGCCGAGCCGTGCGGCGATCTCGCCCGCGGTGAGCGGGTCGTCGGCGCTCATCACCGTGAACAGGACCCGGGCGGCCATCCGGGGGAAGCCCACGTCGGCGAAGGCCATCGCCATCCGCTCGACGAAGAGGTGGACCTCCTCCTCGTCGTGCTGGGGCGGCACGTTCATGGTCGGCTCCTCGACACTCACCCCGTGACCCTACAGTCTTCACAAGTTTGTGAAACGAGCGTAACTTCTGAAGTATGGAAACAGCAATCGATGTGTCCGGACTGGTGAAGACGTTCGGCCGCACCCGGGCTCTCGACGGGCTCGACCTGACCGTCCGCACCGGAGAGGTGCACGGCTTCCTGGGCCCGAACGGATCCGGCAAGTCGACCACCATCCGGGTGCTGCTCGGCCTGCTGCGGGCGGACGCGGGGACCGTCCGGCTGCTGGGCGGCGACCCCTGGCGGGACGCGGTGTCGCTGCACCGCCGCCTCGCGTACGTGCCCGGTGACGTCACGCTCTGGCCCCACCTCAGCGGCGGCGAGGTGATCGACCTGCTCGGGCGGCTGCGCGGCGGGCTGGACCCGAGACGCCGCGCCGAACTGCTGGAGTCGTTCGAGCTGGACCCGCGCAAGAAGGGCCGCACCTACTCCAAGGGCAACCGGCAGAAGGTCGGCCTGGTCGCCGCGCTCGCCTCCGACGTCGAACTGCTCATCCTCGACGAGCCGACCTCCGGGCTCGACCCGCTGATGGAGGAGGTCTTCCAGCACTGGGTCCGCCGGGCCGTCCACGAGGGGCGCACGGTGCTGCTGTCCAGCCACATCCTGGCCGAGGTGGAGGCGCTCTGCGACCGGGTGACGATCATCCGGGCCGGGCGGACCGTCGAGTCCGGCACGCTCGGCGATCTGCGCCACCTGCACCGCACCGCGATCGACGCCGAGGTCACCGCGCCGCCGGACGGCCTGACCGACCTGCCGGGCGTACACGACCTGCGGGTGGACGGGCAGCGGGTCCGCTTCGACGTGGACACCGCGTCGCTCGACGCCGCGCTGCGCCGGCTCACCGAGCTGGGCGTACGCAGCCTGGTCAGCACGCCGCCCACGCTTGAGGAACTGTTCCTGCGGCACTACGAGACGGCGCCTTCCGCGTCGGCGCCCTCCTCCGGCCCGGCCCGCCCCGAGACGGCGGGCCGGTCATGAGCACGCTCACCGGCACCCGTCACCTGGTCCGGCTGATCCTGCGCCGGGACCGCCTCCTGCTGCCGCTGTGGGTGCTGGTGCTCGCGGTGCTGCCAATCACGTACGCGGCCAGCTTCTCCGAGCTGTTCCCCACCGCCGCCGAGCGGGCCGCGTACCTGGAGGGCACCGCCCGCAATCCGTCGATCGTCGCGCTGCTCGGCCCGGCGTACGGCGACAGCATCGGTGGGCTGACCGCCCAGCGCAGCGGCTTCCTGCTGCTCATCGTGGCGCTGGCGAGCCTGCTCACGGTCATCCGGCACACCCGCACCGAGGAGGAAGCCGGGCGGCGGGAACTGCTCGGCGGCAGCGTGCTCGGGCGGCACGCCGGGCTGACCGCCGCGCTGCTCGTCACGTACGCGGCCGACCTGGCGCTCGGGCTGCTCACCGCAGCCGGGCTGGTCTCGACCGGGCTGCCGGTCGGCGGGTCGGTCGCGTACGGGCTGGCCACAGTGCTGACCGGCGCCGTCTTCGCCACGCTCGGCGGGCTGGCCGCCCAGCTCACCGAGACCGCGGGCGGGGCGCGGGGCATCGGCCTCGCCGGTCTCGGCGCCGCGTTCGGGCTGCGCCTGGCCGGGGACACCGCCGGCAACGACTGGCCGAGCTGGCTGTCCCCGCTGGGCTGGGCCGCCCGCGTCCGGCCGTACGAGGGGGAGCGGTGGTGGGTGCTGCTGCTGCCGCTGGCGGCGACGGTGCTGCTCGCCGCGCTCGCGTACCCGATCTCGGTCCGCCGCGACCTGGGCGCGGGCGTGCTGCCGCCCCGGCTCGGCCCGGCCGCCGCGAGTGGTGCCCTGTCCGGTCCGTTCGGGCTGGCCTGGCGGCTGCACCGGGGGCAGATCCTCTGGTGGTCGGTCGGGTTCGGCCTGCTCGGGCTGATCCTCGGCGGCGCGGCCGAGGCGGCCGGCCGGTCGGTCGAGGGGAGTCCGCGGATGGAGGAGATCGTGGCCCGGCTCGGCGGGGCGTCGGGGATGGCCGACGCCTACCTGGGGGTCACGCTGAGCCTGGCCGGGCTGGCCGCCGCCGGGTACGGCATCCAGGCCGCGCTGCGGATGCGCGCGGAGGAGTCCGCCGGGCACGCCGAGCCGGTGCTCGCCACCGGGACCCGGCGCTCGACCTGGCTGTTCTCCCACGTGACGTTCGCGCTGCTCGGCCCGGTGGTGGTGCTCGCGGTGACCGGGCTGGCCACCGGCCTGACGTACGGGCTGAGCACCGGTGACGTGCCCCGCCAACTGGGCCGGATGCTCGCCGCCGGCCTGGCCCAGGTGCCGGCGGCGTGGGTGCTGGCCGGGCTCGCCGTGCTGCTCTACGGCCTGCTGCCCCGGCTCGCGCCGGCCGCCTGGGTGGTGCTGGCGGCCTGCGTGCTGCTGGGTCAGCTCGGCGCCGTGCTGGAGCTGGACCAGTGGCTGCTGGACGCGTCCCCGTTCACGCACACCCCGCAGGTGCTCCGCGACACCTGGACCCCCACCCCGCTCTACGTGCTGACCGCCCTGGCGGTCACCCTGGCCACAGCAGGTCTGCTCACCTTCCGCCGCCGCGACCTCCCCGTCGCCTAGGCCGCGCCGATCTGTGAGTGGGGGTTGTCAAGTGGTTCGGTGGTGGTTGGTGATGGTGCGGTAGAGCTGTCGGGCGATGTAGCGCTTGAGGCAGCGGGTGATTTCTCTGGTGGTGCGGCCTTCGGCGCGGCGTCGGGTGATGTAGTCGCGGGTTTCGGGGTGGATGCGGCGGCGGGTCAGGGCGATGGTGTGCAGGGCGCTGTTGAGGGTTCTGTCGCCGCCGCGGTTGAGGCGGTGTCGGTCGGTGCGGCCGCTGGCCACGGGGATGGGGGCGGCGCCGGCGAGGGTGGCGTAGGCGGCTTCTGATCGGATGCGGCCGGGGTGGGACCAGGCGGTCAGGGCGATCGCGGCGGTGACGTGAACCGCCCCGGTGCTGGTGGAGACCTCTTTGCTTGAGAGGATCTGACCATGCCGAAGCAGTACCCGAGGGATCTACGTGATCGTGCGGTGCGCCTGGTTCGTGAGCATCGTGCCGATTACGGGACAGAGTGGGAGGCGATCGGGTCGATCGCGGCGAAGCTCGGGATCGGGTCGGCCGAGACGCTGCGTAAGTGGGTCCGCCAAGCCGAGGTCGACCAGGGCACCCGCCCGGGCGTGACGAGCGAGGAGTCAACCGAGTTGCGCCGGTTGAAGCGGGAGAACGCCGAACTACGCCGGGCAAATGAGATCTTGAAAGCCGCGTCGGCTTTCTTCGCGGCCGAGCTCGACCGGCCACACACACGCTCGTGAGGTTCATCGACGAGCATAAGGCCCGCTTCGGCGGAGTCGAGCCGATCTGCCGTGCCCTCACCGGACACGGCGTGCAGATCGCGGCCTCCACCTACTACAAGGCCAAGGCGGTGCCGCCCTCGGCGCGGGCCGTGGCCGACGCGCAACTGACCGAGCAGATCCGCCGGGTCCACGCGGACAACTACGGCGTCTACGGCGCCCGCAAAGTGTGGCAGCAGCTGCGCCGCGACGGCGTCGAGGTGGCCCGGTGCACGGTCGAGCGGCTGATGCGTGACGCCGGCCTACGCGGGATCGTGCGGGGCAAGAAGATCCGCACCACCGTGGCCGACTCTGGCCACGACCGCGCCGCTGATCTGGTCGCCCGGGACTTTACCGCCGCAGCCCCGAACCGCTGCTGGGTCGCCGACTTCACCCACGTGGCCACCTTCGCCGGCGTCGTCTACGTCGCATTCGTCGTCGACGTCTACTCCCGGGCGACCGTGGGCTGGTCCGCCGCCACCAACAAGCGCACACCCCTCGTCCTCGACGCCCTCGACATGGGCCTGTGGCGCCGCGACCGCGACGGCCGGACCGTGCAACGCGGCCTGATCCACCACAGCGACGCCGGATCCCAATACACGTCGTTCCGGTTCACCACCCACCTCGTCGCCACCGGCATCGACGCCTCCATCGGCACCGTCGGCGATGCCCTGGACAACGCGCTCATGGAATCCACGATCGGCCTCTACAAGACCGAACTGATCAAACCCAGGCGGCCGTGGCGCAGCCTCGCCCACGTCGAGCTGGCCACCGCCGAATGGGTCGACTGGTACAACCACCACCGCCTGCACTCAGCCATCGGACACCGGCCACCCGCCGAACACGAATCGATGTTCTACGCTCAACACCAGCCCGACCAGCCGCAGCTGGTCACAGTCTGAGGAATCCACCAGACTCGGGGCGGTTCAGTGCTCGACGGCGAAGGCCAACAGCTGGCTCAACCCGTCTGGGTCGGTGGACACGGTGACCTGCGCCAACACCCCACCGAGCCGGTCAACCACAGCTGCGGTATGCGTGTCGGTGTGGGTGTCCACCCCCACCACCACGTCGCAGCGATCCGCGACCCGCTCTACGATCCTTGCCATCTCGGATTGTTGCTCCTTAGCCAGCGACGACCGGGACAGTTGGCGTCGGCTCGGGAAGCAGTCACCACGGCGGCAGATCTGTGATGGGCCACGTGTGCTCGCACGGGCAGGCTTCTGATCAGGCCAGCAGGGTGGACCGGGCCGGCGCCGACGACCACCCGGGGACAGGTCTTGCACAAGGCACACCCACAACCCGAGCGGCCGGATCGACGAAGAGTCACCCAAGTGATCATCGATGCCGAACCCTAACGGCAACCAGCCGAACCGATCACCACACACATAGAAGCGTCTTGCACTTGCGGCCCCGGCGAACGGGGCAAATCGCCCAGGTCGAGGGCCGCAAGTGCAAGATCGCGAAGGAGGGGCGTGCGTTACTGGGTGGCTTCGTTGCGGATCATCAGGGCGCTGCGGAGGCCCGTGATGTCCAGGACGCGGATCAGGAAGTCGCCCACGTTGGTGAGGATCAGCAGGCACTGGGCGTGACTGGCCTTGCGGCTGAGCACCACGAGCGTGCCGAGGCCCTGCGAGTCGCAGAACGTGACCCCGGCCAGGTCGAGCACGATGCGCGGGGGCGGATCCGCCAGCACCTCGTTCACCACAGTCGAGAGCTGGGCGGCCGTGAGCATGTCGATCTCACCGGCCAGGCGAAGCACTGCTTCGTCACCCGTCCGGTGTACGGTGATGGACAGTTCGGCACGATCCACCCGGTCAGCCTATCGCGATCTCGACCATCGGGCCTGTCGAGCCGATCGCCGTCGGCCCGTCGCGCCGCTCCGGCGGGTGAGCCTGGTAACCCCCGTTGCGGGGTGCCTGCCAGGCAGCACTCCGGCGCTGACACAATGGCCCCATCGTGACCGAGACGCATTCCGCCGGATCCGGCCGCTACCCGGCCGACGCCCCGGCCTCCGAGGCCCTGTTCGACCGCGCCAAGGCCGTCGTGCCCGGCGGGGTCAACTCTCCCGTACGCGCGTTCCGTGCCGTCGGCGGCACCCCGCGCTTCATGGTCCGGGGGGAGGGTCCGTGGCTCTTCGACGCCGACGGCCGGCGCTACGTCGACCTGGTCTGCTCCTGGGGCCCGCTCATCCTCGGCCACGCCCACCCGGCCGTGGTGGAGGCGCTGCGCGAGGCGGCGGTGCTCGGCACCAGCTTCGGCACGCCGACGCCGGGCGAGGTCGACCTGGCCGAGGAGATCATCGCGCGGACGCCGGTGGAGCAGGTACGCCTGGTCAACTCCGGCACCGAGGCGACCATGTCGGCGATCCGGCTGGCCCGCGGCTTCACCGGCCGCGCCAAGATCATTAAGTTCTCCGGCTGCTACCACGGCCACTCCGACGCGCTGCTCGCCGCCGCCGGCTCCGGCGTGGCCACCTTCGGCCTGCCCGACTCGCCCGGCGTGACCGGCGCGGCGGCCGGCGACACCATCGTGCTGCCGTACAACGACCTGCGCGCGGTCGAGGAGGCGTTCGCCGCCGAGGGGCAGCACATCGCCGCGATCATCACCGAGGCCGCCGCCGGCAACATGGGCGTGATCGCCCCGCGTGACGGCTTCAACGCCGAGCTGGCCCGCATCGCCCACGCCAACGGCGCGCTGCTCATCGTCGACGAGGTGATGACCGGGTTCCGGGTGTCCCGCGCCGGGTGGCACGGCCTCGACCCGTCGGACGCGGACCTGTGGACGTACGGGAAGGTCATGGGCGGTGGCCTGCCCGCCGCGGCGTTCGGCGGGCGTGCGGAGATCATGGCCCGGCTCGCCCCGGCCGGCCCGGTCTACCAGGCCGGAACGCTCTCCGGTAACCCGCTGGCCTGCGCGGCCGGGCTCGCCACGCTGCGACTGGCCGACGACGCGCTCTACCGGCGGCTCGACGAGACCGCCGCCGCGCTGGGCAAGCTCACCACCGAGGCGCTGTCCGCGGCGGGCGTGCCGCACCGCCTGTCCACCGCGGGCAACATGTTCTCGGTCTTCTTCACCGACGCGGACGTGCACGACTACGACAGCGCCCGCACCCAGGTGGTGCCCGCGTTCAAGGCGTTCTTCCACGCGATGCTCGCCGGTGGCGTCTACCTGCCGCCGAGCGCGTTCGAGTCGTGGTTCGTCTCGACCGCGATCGACGACGCCGCGTGGGAGCAGATCGCCGCCGCCCTGCCGGTGGCGGCGCGGGCGGCGGCAGCGGCGGGACACGGGGGGTAACCATGGCCGAGACAGTGGTGCACGTGCTGCGGCACGGTGAGGTGCACAACCCGGACGGCATCCTCTACGGCCGCCTGCCCGGGTTCCGCCTCTCCGAGCTGGGCGTGCAGATGGCCAAGGCGGCGGCGCAGGCGCTCGCCGACCGGACCGTCGTGCACGTGGTGGCCAGCCCGCTGGAGCGTGCCCAGCAGACCGCCGAGCCGATCGCGGCGCAGTTCGGCCTCTCCGTCGGCGTCGACGAGCGGCTGATCGAGAGCGCGAACTGGTTCGAGGGCAAGAAGGTCTCGCCCGGTGACGGCTCGTTCCGCGACCCGCGCAACTGGTGGGTGCTGCGTGACCCGGTGACCCCGTCCTGGGGTGAGGCGTACCGGGCCATCGCCGAGCGCATGTTCGCCGCGCTGCACGCCGCCCGGGTCGCCGCCGAGGGGCGCGAGGCGGTGCTCGTGTCGCACCAGCTCCCGATCTGGACGCTGCGCCGGCACGTCGAGCGCAAGCGCCTCTGGCACGACCCGCGCCGCCGCCAGTGCGGCCTGGCCAGCCTCACCTCGTTCCACTTCGACGGCGCCAAGATCGTCGGTATCGGGTACTCCGAGCCGGCCGCCCACCTCGTCTCGATCTCGCCGACCGCCCGGACGGCCAAGGGGGCCTGATGTTCACCCGGAGGCTTGCCGCCGCCCTGCTCGCCGCCGTCACCGCCGGTACGGCGCTGGTCGGCTGCTCCTCCGACAGCCAGGAGAGCCGGTGCGACGCCGACGGCTCGACGGTCACCTGCGCCCCCGAGCAGCGCTCCAAGACGCCGAAGGTGAGCGGTGAGCTGCTCACCGGCGGCAGCTACGACATCTCCCGCGATCGTGGTCAGGTCGTCGTGGTCAACTTCTGGGGCTCCTGGTGCGCCCCCTGCCGCGCCGAGGCGGACGACCTGGAGGCCACCTACCAGGCCACGAAGGGCTCCGGCGTGACGTTCCTCGGCATCAACGTGCAGGACAGCAAGGACAAGGCGATCGCCTTCGAGGAGGGCCGGGTCACGTACCCGAGCATCTTCGACCCGGCCAGCCGGCAGGCGCTCAACTTCGACATCCCGCCGAACACCACCCCGGCCACCGTCGTGCTCGACCGCGAGGGCCGGGTCGCCGTGGTGATCCGCCGGGCCGTCACCCAGGACGAGCTGCGGCCGATCGTCGAGAAGGTCGCCGCCGAGTCGCCGCCGCCGAACGGCTCCCGCTGATGGGCGAGACGTTCCGCCAGCTCGCCGAGTCCGGCCCGCTGCTGCTCGCGGTCGGCGCGGCGGCACTGGCCGGACTGGTCAGCTTCCTCTCCCCGTGCGTGCTCCCGCTGATGCCCGGCTACCTGTCGTACGTGACGGGCTTGGCCGGCTCCGACCTGGAGGGTGCAAGGAAGGGCCCCCTTTTAACGCCTCCGGTAGAGGAAGGGCCCCTTCTTAACACCGGCACCACCCTCGCGGGCGGCGGCACCACCGCGGGCGGCGACACCGGCGGCGGCGTGAGCGTCGCCGAGCGGGCGGCGCCGCAACGGACCGCCGCCGCCGTCAAGGGCCGGGTGCTCGCCGGAACGCTGCTGTTCATCGCGGGCTTCACAGTCGTGTTCGTCGCCACCGCGATCCTCTTCTCCGGCGTCGGCAAGCTGTTCTTCCGGTACGAGCGCACGCTGGAGATCGTCATCGGCGCGCTGGTGGTGGTGCTCGGCCTCGGCTACCTCGGTGTGATCCCCGGCATGCAGCGCGAGTTCCGTATCCGCTGGCTGCCCGCCGCCGGGCTGCTCGGCGCACCGGTCCTCGGCGCGGTCTTCGCGCTCAGCTGGCTGCCCTGCACCGGCCCGACGCTCGGCGCGGTGCTCGGCATGGCGGCCACCGAGGGCGGGACCGACCGGGCTGTGCTGCTCGCCGTGGCGTACTGCCTCGGGCTGGGGATACCGTTCGTCGTCTTCGGGCTGGGCTTCCAGCGCCTGCTCGGGGTCTTCCGCGCCGTCCGGCGCAACAGCCGCTGGGTCACCCGGATCGGCGGCGCGCTGCTGATCGCGATCGGCCTGGCGCTGATCACCGGCGGCTGGGTGAACGTGGTGATCTGGTTGCAGACGACCGTCGGCGTGGGCGAGGTGAGCATCTGATGACGGCAGTCGACGACCGGCCGTCGACCCCGCCCGCGCAGGCGCCCCGGCGGCGGGTCAACCCGGTGCTGGCGCTGCTGCGCAACTCGTGGCGGCAGCTCACCAGCATGCGTACCGCGCTGATCCTGCTGTTCCTGCTCGCCGTCGCGGCCATCCCCGGCTCAGTGCTGCCCCAGCGCGGCGTCAACCCGGAACGGGTCAACCAGTGGTTCGTCGACCACCCGGACCTGGCGCCCCGGCTGGATCAGATCGGCGCGTTCGAGGTCTTCGGCTCGGTCTGGTTCTCCGCGATCTACCTGCTGCTGTTCACCTCGCTGATCGGCTGCATCCTGCCCCGCGCCCGCGATCACGTCCGCGCGCTGCGGATGAGGCCGCCGGCCGCGCCGAGACGGTTCGACCGGCTGCCGCAGCACGCGGTGCTGGAGGCCCCGGCCGCCGCCGACCCCGAGGCGATCGCGGCGGTGCTGCGTCGCCGCCGGTGGCGGGTCACCGTGCGCGGCAACGAGGTCTCCGCCGAGAAGGGCTACCTCAAGGAGACCGGCAACCTGCTCTTCCACGTGTCGCTGGTCGCCGTCCTGCTCGGGGTGGCGCTCGGTTCCTGGTACGGCTGGCACGGCAACCGCATCCTGGTGGCGGGCGCGGACAACGCGTTCTGCAACACCCGCCAGCAGTACGCCGAGGCGTCGCTCGGCCCGCGCGTGGACAGCTCCGACCTGCCGCCGTTCTGCCTGACGCTGGAGAAGTTCGAGGCCGACTACCTGCCGTCCGGGCTGGCGTCCCGCTACTGGGCCACGGTGACGGTGGACGAGCCGGGCGGCGAGGCGCGGACCGCCGGTTTCTCGGTCAACTCGCCGCTGCGGCTCGGCTCGGCGAACGTCTACCTGCTCGGCAACGGCTACGCGCCGCTGCTGAAGTACACCGACAAGTACGGCCGCAGCCAGACCAGCGACGCGCCGTTCCTGCGTACCGGTGACTCGAACGCGACCGAGGAGGGCGTGGCGATCTTCCCGGACGCCAACGTCGACCCGAAGACCGGCGCCCGCGCCCCGGACCAGCAGATCGCCTTCGACGGGCTCTACCTGCCGACCGGGCCGGAGAGCGCGCCGTACGTCTCGTCGCAGTACCCGGCCGAGCGGAACCCGATGGTGAACCTGACCGCGTACCGGGGGAACCTCGGGATGGACGCCGGCATCCCCGGCTCGGTCTACGCGTTGGACCGGCGGCAGATCGACGACGGCAAGCTCAAGGAGATCGGCACCAAGCTGCTGCGGCCGGGGGAGAAGTGGACCCTCGACGACGGCAGCACGCTGGAGTTCCTCGGCACCGAGCCGTACGTCACGCTGGCGGTCCGGCACGCGCCCGGTCAGACGCTGCTGCTGGTGGCGAGCGGCACGCTGCTGCTGGGCCTGATGGGTTCGCTGTTCGCCCGGCGGCGCCGGGTCTGGTTCCGGGTTTCGGCCCCCGAGGGCGGATCTCCGACGAGCGGTAGTAGTTTGGTGGAGGCCGGTGGGCTGCCGCGCACCGAGCACCCTGGGTTCGCCGACGAGTTCGCGCAGCTCCTCGCCGCGGTGAGCGGTGACGCGCCGGACGCGCGGCGGGCGCGAGAAGGAGACGAGTGATGTCCGCACTCTCCGACCAGCTGGTCGCGTTCGCGATCCTGGCGTACCTGATCGCGATGATCAGCCACGCCGTGGAGTTCGCGCTGGGCAACGCGCGGAAGGTGCCCGCTGCCGCACCGGCGCGTGAGCTGGTGGGCGCGGGCGTCGGCGGTGCCGGTGGCGCGATCGACGAGCCGGCCGTCCCGGCCACGCCGCAGCGCCCGGACCGCACCGGCGCGCGGGCCGTGCTGGCCGGCCGGATCGCCGGCTGGCTCACCGTGCTCGCCGCCGCGCTGCATTTGGGCGCCGTGGTCACCCGGGGCCTCGCCGCCGACCGGATGCCCTGGGGCAACATGTACGAGTTCGTGCTGACCGGCACCTGGATCGGCATGGCGGCCTGGCTCGTGGTGCTCTGGAAGCAGCCGTGGCTGCGCCGGCTCGGGCTGTTCCTGACGCTGGTCATGGTGCTGCTGCTGGCGTTCGCCGAGCTGAAGCTCTACGTGCCGATCGAGCCGCTGATGCCGGCGCTGCAGTCGTGGTGGTTCATCATCCACGTCTCGACGATCATCTTCGCCTCGGGCATCTTCCTGCTCGGCGTGGTGCCCGCCGCCGCGTACCTGATGCGGTCCGGCTGGGAGCAGGGGCGGCGCAGCTTCCCGTACACCCTGGCCCGCCGCCTCCCGGAGGCGGCCGGGCTGGAACGGCTGACCTTCATGCTGCACGCCTTCTCGTTCCCGATCTTCACCTTCGCGGTGATCGCGGGTGCGATCTGGGCCGAGGCGGCCTGGGGTCGCGCCTGGGGCTGGGACCCGAAGGAGACCTGGGCGTTCATCTCCTGGGTGGTGTACGCGGGGTACCTGCACGCCCGGGCCACGCCGAGCGTGAAGCGCAACGTGGCCACCTGGATCTCCATCGTGGGCTTCCTGACCGTGATGATGAACCTGTTCGGCGTGAACTTCTTCTTCACCGGCCTGCACTCGTACGCCGGGGTGTAGCGGCCGGGCGACCGCTCAGCACCTCGTCCACCCGGCGCGTGACCTGGTAGGCCACCTCCGGCAGATCGGCCAGTTCGAGGCGGTCCGCCCGCAGCGCGAACTGGGCGTGCAGTTCGCGGGCCACGGCGTCGCGGATCTCCGCTTGGAGCGGGCTGAGGCCGTCCGGGTCACCTGCCACGTACGCGTCGTCCATCCGTCGATGATGAACCGCCGTCGGCGAAGCTGTCAGTGACGCAGAATGTAGGACTACACTTCTTAGAACTGTAGTTATAAGAAGTGTGGTGTCGGTATGCCGCTGCTCGGAAAGCCCGCAGAGATCTTCGACCGGGACGTCGAGTGGGCCGAACTGGCCCGGTTCGTGGCCGACGACCGGCCCGGCGCGACGCTCGGCGTGGTCAGCGGCCGCCGCAGGCAGGGCAAGACCCTGCTGCTGTACCAACTTGCGCAGGCGAGCGACGGCTTCTACTTCGGCGCTACCGAGGCGACGTCGACGGAATCGCTGCGCCGGCTGGGTGAGGCGCTGGGCGCGTATTCCGGGTCACCCGGTCCCGTCCACCTGCCGGACTGGGGTGCTGCGGTCGACGCGCTGCTCGCGGTGGGACGGGAACGCCCCGTCACTGTCGTCCTCGACGAATTCCCGTACCTGGTGCGTGCGGCCCGTGACCTGCCGTCGATCATCCAGCATGCGCTGACGCCCGGGCGTCCGGAGCGGACCGGCTCCCGGGCGCGGTTGTTGTTGTGCGGCTCGGCGCTGTCCTTCATGGGAGGACTGCTCGCCGGATCGGCGCCGCTGCGCGGGCGGGCCGGTCTGGAGCTGCCGGTGCAGCCACTGGACTTCCGCGCTGCGGCGGCCTTCTGGCAGATCGACGACCCGCTGCTGGCGGTACGCGTCTTCTCCGTCGTCGGCGGCACCCCCGCGTACCGCCGGGAGTACGTCCAGGACGACACCCCGGCCGGGCCGGACGACTTCGACGCTTGGATCGTGCGGACGGTCCTGAACCCGGCCCGGCCGCTGTTCCGTGAGGCCCGGTACCTGCTGGCCGAGGATCCGGACCTGAGGGACACCGCGTTGTACCACTCGGTTCTCGCCGCCGTCGCGGAAGGGAACGCCAGCCGTGGCGGCATCGCCGGTTACATCGGGCGGAAGGCCACCGACCTCCAGCACCCGCTGACCGTGCTGGAGGACGCCGGACTGCTGGTGCGTGAGCCCGACCCGCTGCGCAGCGGTCGCAGCAGCTACCGGATCACCGAACCGCTGATCACCTTCTACCAGGCAGTGATGCGCCCGGCGTGGACGGCTCTGGAGCAGCGGCGCGGAGCCGACGTCTGGCGTCGTTCACAGCGGCGCTACGCAAGCGCGGTGCTCGGGCCCCGGTTCGAGGAGATCGTGCGGCAGTGGTCGCTGCGCTTCGCCGAACCCGAGCTTCTCGGCGGGCACGTCGCCGAGGTGAGCGCGGCGACGCTGACCGACCCGGACACCCGGACGCGTCACGAACTCGACCTGGTCGCGGTGGGCGAGCCGCCACCGGGCGACGGCCCTCGCCCGTTGTTGGCGATCGGTGAGGTCAAGTGGGGTCGCCGGCTGGGCCGGGCCGACCTCCAGCGGCTGGAGCGGATCCGGGCCCTGCTGGTGCGGCAGCGACCCGGCTTCGACGCGGGCGGAGCGCGGCTGCTGCTGGCGGGCGGCCACGGCTTCGAGGACGACCTCGTCGACGCCGCGGCCGGTCGGGCGGATGTGGTCCTGGTAGACCCGGCACTTCTCTACGGGCGCTGAGCGGGCGTCTCACCCGCCGAACCAGCCGGGGACGTCCAGGCGGAACACGTCGGCGGGGACCATCCGGCGTAGGTCGTCCTCGATGGCGGCGACCCGGTCCGCGCCGAGCGTGGCCGCCCAGCGGTTGCGTAGCTCGTCGAAGACCACCGCCGAGCGGTGCAGCCCGTCGCGGCCCTTCGCGGTCATCCGGACCAGCTTGCGGCGGGCGTCGGCGGGGTCGTCCACGCGTTCCAGGTAGCCGAGGGCGACCAGCCGGTCCACCGTCTTGCCGGCGGCCTGCTTGGAGACGCCGAGGCGCTGGCCGAGGTCGGAGGCGGTGGTCCCGGCCGGGCCGACGGCCTGGAGCACGAAGCCGTGGGCCGGGCGCAGCTCGGGGTGCCCCTGGCGGGCCAGTTCGGCGTGCAGGTCATCGACGAGCGTACGGAAGCCGGCGAGCAGGAGCAGCGGCAGCGCGAAGCCGGGGCGGTCAGGCGTTGCCATGTTCGACAACCACGTTTACCATTCCGTCAACCACGTTGACCATCTTACGAGAGGGGCACAGTCATGTCCCGCTTCACCGCGTACGAGCCGGACACCGCGCCCGCCGCCGCCCGCCCGGTCATGGCCGGCGTACGCCGCTCACTGGGCCATCTGCCCGCCGCCGTCGGCCTGATGGCCGGCTCGCCCGAACTACTAAAGGGCTTCCTCGCCGCCAACGCCGCGTTCGAGGCCACCGACCTGGACCCGGTCGCCCGGGAGGTGGTCGTGCTCACCGTCGCCACCCGCAACGGCTGCCACCTCTGCGTGGCGATGCACACCGCGACGCTGGTCCGCCACGCCGCCGCGCCGGCGCTGATCGAGGCGCTACGGACCGGCGCGACGGTACCCGACCCCCGGCTGGAGGCGCTGCGCCGCTTCACCGTCGCCGTGCTCGACCACCGGGGCGCGGTCCCCGACGCCGACCTGGACGCGCTGCTCGCCGCCGGGTGGCAGCCACGGCACGCGCTGGACGTGGTGCTCGGCGTCGGCACGTACACGATCTCCACGTTCGCCAACCGGCTCACCGAGGCGCCGCTCGACCCGCCGCTGGCCGCGTACGCCTGGACGCCCGCCGCCTGAGGCCCTACGCCATGTGATCCGACAGCTGATGTGTGGCACAACTCCGCCACGTGATGCGCAACGTCGGTCGGCCCGTCGGCACTGAGCCGCGCGGCGCCGGTCAGCCCCGCAGGAACGGCAGCAGCAGCGCGGTGAGCTTCGCCGGCTGCTCCTCGAACAGCCAGTGGCCGCAGTCCTCCACCACCGCCCCGGTGACCGCGCCGGCATAGCGGCGGACCTGCTCGGCCACCTGCCCGCCCAGGCTGGCCTGCGCGCCGACGGCGAGCACCGGCATCGGCAGCTTCGTGCCCCGGTACGCCGTGTTGTCCGCGACGTCCTGCCCGAACGCCCGGAAATAGCCGAAGCTCGCCCGCAGGTGCGCCTCGTCGCGCAGGTGGCCCGCGTACTCCTCGATGTCGCCCGGGCCCAGGCTGCCCTTGTTGACCATGATGGAGTCGGTGAACCGGTCGACCCAGAGCGCCTCCCGCCCGGCGACGAGCTGCTCGGGCAGGCCGTTGGGGACGTTGAAGAAGCCGAAGTTCCACACCGCCGGGCCGACGGCGGTCAGCGCCGGGATCGCGTAAATGCTCTCGTCGGGGATCGGCGCCTCGCTGAGCACCAGCCGGGTGACCGACTCGGGATGGGCGGCGGCGTAGGCGTACGCGACCATGGTGCCCAGGTCGTGCCCGACCAGCCGGATCTCCTCGGCGAGACCGAGACCGGTCAGCAGCCGGTGCAGGTCGGCGGCGATCGTCTTCTTGTCGTATCCGCCGGGCGGGGCGTCGCTGTCGCCGAAGCCGCGCAGGTCCGGGGCGATCACCTCGTACGACCGGGCCAGCTCCGGCAGCACGTGCCGCCACATGCGCCAGCACTGGGGATAGCCGTGCAGCAGCACCAGGGTCGGCCCCCGGCCACCCCGGACATAGTTGATCTCCACGTCGCCGGCTCTGGCCCGCTGCTCGGTGAAGCCCGCCGGCACCCGCGGTTCGTCCATGCCGCCGACTACCCGGCCGACCTCCGTCCATGCGGCGAAGGTGTTAACAGGGGGCCCCGCCTCCACCGGATGCGTTAACAAGGGGCCCTTCCTTGCATCTCAGGGAGGTGGGGGAGGATGGGGGTTATGGCGGCTCGCTTTCCGTACACCGATCTGAAGGACTTCCTCGCGGCGCTGGAGCGTGCGGGCGAGCTGCGGCGGGTGAGCGCGCCGGTCGACCCCACGCTGGAGATCAGCGAGATCGTCACCCGCACCGTCCGGGCCGGCGGGCCCGCGCTGCTGTTCGAGCGCCCCACCCGGGGCGAGATGCCGGTGGCGATCAACCTGTTCGGCACCGAGAAGCGGATGGCGATGGCGCTCGGGGTGGAACACCTCGACGAGATCGGCGCGCGGATCGGCGAGATGCTCAAGCCGGAGCTGCCGCAGGGCTTCTCCGGGATGATGGGCGGCCTCGGCAAGGTCATGCAGCTCAAGTCGATGCCGCCGAAGAAGGTCAAGACCGCCCCCTGCCAGCAGGTCGTCTACCGGGGCGACGACGTCGACCTGAACCGGCTGCCCGGGTTGCAGGTGTGGCCCGGCGACGGCGGCATCTTCCACAACTTCGGGCTGACCCACACCAAGCACCCGGAGACCGGCAAGCGCAACCTCGGGCTCTACCGGCTCCAGCAGCACTCGCACAACACCATCGGCATGCACTGGCAGATCCACAAGAACTCCACGGCGCACCACGCCGTCGCCGAGCGGCTCGGCCAGCGGCTGCCGGTGGCGATCGCGATCGGCGCGGACCCGGTCGTGGCGTACTCGGCCAGCGCGCCGCTGCCGGCCGACATCGACGAGTACCTGTTCGCCGGGTTCCTCGCCGGTGAGCGGGTCGAGATGGTGGACTGCCTGACCGTCCCGCTTCAGGTGCCGGCGCACGCGCAGATCGTGCTGGAGGGCTACATCGAGCCGGGCGAGCGCCTGCCCGAGGGGCCGTTCGGCGACCACACCGGCTTCTACACGCCGGTCGAGCCGTTCCCGGTCATGCACATCGAGTGCATGACCACGCAGCGCGACCCGGTCTACCACTCGATCGTCACGTCCCAGCCGCCGCAGGAGGACCACGGTCTCGGCAAGGCCACCGAGCGGATCTTCGCGCCGCTGCTGCGCTTCCTGATCCCGGACATCGTCGACTACGACCTGCCCGCCGCCGGTGTCTTCCACAACTGCGCGATCGTGTCGATCCGCAAGCGCTACCCGAAGCACGCGCAGAAGGTCATGAACGCGATCTGGGGCGCGCACATGATGTCGCTGACCAAGCTGATCGTGATCGTCGACGAGGACTGCGACGTGCACGACTACAACGAGGTCGCGTTCCGCGCCTTCGGCAACGTCGACTACGCCCGTGACCTGATGCTCACCGAAGGGCCGGTCGACCACCTCGACCACGCCTCGTACCAGCAGTTCTGGGGTGGCAAGGCGGGCATCGACGCCACCCGGAAGCTGCCCGAGGAGGGCTACACCCGGGGCTGGCCGGAGGAGATGCGCATGTCGCCCGAGGTGGTCTCGCTCGTCGACAAGCGCTGGAAGGAATACGGGATCTGATGACGGCGGCAGTACAGGAACGGCCCGGCCGGGTCTCGTCCTTCCTCAAGCTCGTCGCCATCGAGCACTCCGTCTTCGCGCTGCCGTTCGCGTACCTGTCGGCGCTGACCGCCATGCAGCTCAACGGCGGCCGGGTGCGCTGGGGAGACCTGCTGCTGATCACCGTGGCGATGGTCGGCGCGCGGACGTTCGCCATGGCCGCGAACCGGATCCTGGACCGGCGGATCGACGCGCGGAACCCGCGTACGGCGAACCGGGAACTGGTCACCGGCGCGGTGAGCGTGCGGACGGCCTGGACCGGCGCGGCGGTCGCGCTCGTGGTGTTCCTGGCCGCAGCCGCCCTGCTCAACCCGCTCTGCCTGGTGCTCGCGCCGCTCGCCGTGGTGCCGCTGGTGGTCTACCCGTACGGCAAGCGGTTCACCAACTGGCCGCACGCGATCCTCGCGGTGGCGCAGGCGGTCGGCCCGGTCGGCGCCTGGCTGGCGGTCACCGGCACGCTCGACGGCTCCGGTCCGGCGTGGCTGCTCGGTGCGGCGGTGGGCCTGTGGATCGGCGGCTTCGACCTGATCTACGCCTGCCAGGACTCGGAGATCGACCGGGAGATCGGCGTGCACAGCGTCCCCGCCCGGTACGGCCGGCGCTTCGCGCTGCACGCGTCCACAGTCGCGCACGTGGTGACGTTCGCGCTGTTCATCTGGTTCGGCGCCTGGGTCGGCTTCGGCTGGCTGTGGTGGATCGGGCTGGCGCTGACCGCTGTCGCCTTCGCCTACCAGCACATGGTGGTCAGCCCCACCGACCTGAGCAAGGTCAACCGGGCGTTCTTCACCGCGAACGGCTTCGTCGGCATCGCGTTGTTCGTCCTCGCGCTGCTCGACCTGGTGATCCGGCTCGGCCTGCGGCCGTAAACCCGGACCGGCTCACGGCGTCGCGCCGACCGGGTAGCGGGCGCTCTCCAGCGTCCAGTCGACGGTGCCGCGCACGGCGGCGGCCAGGCCGTCGAGGTGGACGGCGACGGCCTGGTCGAGCGTGGGCCCGAACGACGGCGCCGCCGCCAGGAGCGCGGCGAATCGCCCCATCTCGGCCCGCCAGTGCCCGGCCACCAGGTCGACCGCCGCCGGCACCGGCACGCCCCGCTCGGCGGCCATCGCCAGCACCAGGTTGTGTCCGCCGCCGGTAACCCGGTCGCGTTCCAGCGAGGCGATGTCGTTGAACCAGGACAGCAGGTCGTTCGCGAGGTCGGCGAGCCGCCGCAGCGCCGGATGGTGGTAGACCGCGTCGGGCAGGGGACGCCCGGACGCGAACTCGATCAGCGGGTACGAGACGTACGCCGCCGACGTGGCCCGGCGCAGCCGCACGTACTCGGCGACGCCCGGTGCACGGCCGGACGTGGTGGCGGTGGCCTCCCGGTGCACCCCGTCGAGGTGGTCGGCGACCGCGTCGGCGAAACGCAGCCGCCACCGGGCCGGCATCCGGCGGCGCGGCTCCCGCCACGCCTGCACCAGCAGACGCCGCAGCGGGCCGGAGAAGCCCGGGTGGCGGGCGCGCGGACCCTCGCGCAGCAACGCGAGCGCGCCGTCGCGCAACGCGCGGATCTGCGCCGGGGTCAGCCCGTCCCGCCCGTCGCAGGCGTCGTCGACCAGGAAGAACCAGGTGAACAGCGCGGTGAGCACCCGCAGGTCGGGCTCGGTGGCGTCCGGGTAGAGGCGGCCCGCGTACCGGGCGAAGCCGGCCCGCGCCAGCCGTCGCCGGGTGTCCGGGTCAGCCGGCAGGCCGAGCCGGTCGACGTGCTCCACCAGCCAGCCCTGCACCCGGTCGGCGTACGGGGAGATGCGGGGTGCGACGGGGCAGTCGGAGCGCAGCGCCCGCAGCACCGCCCCCGTCATCACCGGCCCCTCCGTGGAAGTCGATCGCCGATCGAAGACTTTCATGCCGTGGGATGTCGCGTGAATCCGCTGGACATCCCGGGCGGGCCGACCGATCGGGGGTCCCCGCCCGGCGTCCGCCGCGACCAGGCACGCTTGAGGGCATGCGCGAACCATGGGTGGTGGGTGTCTCCGGAGCCTCGGGCACGCCGTACGCGGCGGCTGTCGTCCGGGCACTGCTGGACGCCGGCCAGGCGGTGGACCTGATCGTCTCCCGGGCGGCCCGGCTGACGGTGCTGGACGAGACCGGCCGGCCCTTCCGGGACGCGCACTGGGCCGAGGACCTGGCCGCCTGGCTCGACCGCGACCTCACCGGCGCGGACCTGCGGCACTGGCCCGCCGGTGACCTGGCCGCCGGCCCGAGCAGCGGCTCCTACCCGGTACGCGGCATGGCGGTGGTGCCGGCCAGCACCGCCGCGTGCGCCGGCATCGCGATCGGGCTGTCGAAGGATCTGCTCCAGCGCGCCGCCGAGGTGAACCTCAAGGAGCGCCGCCCGGTCGTGGTGGTGCCCCGGGAGACGCCGGTGACCCGCAGTCACCTGGAACACCTCATCGCGCTGCACGACGCCGGCGCGGTGGTGCTGCCGGCCAGCCCGGGCTTCTACGGCGCCGGCGCGTCGGCGTCCGCCGGGCAACTCGTGGACTTCGTGGCCGGGAAGGTGCTCGACGCGCTCGGCGTGGAGCACACGCTGTTCCGGCGGTGGTCCGGCGAGCTGGCCGCCGGCCGCCGGGAGGCCGCTGCGGACTGACCGCCCCGGCGTGCGGGGGCGCGGCCCTCGATCGGACCGCGCCCAGCACGCTCAGTACATGCCGGCGTTCGCCGGTCCGGGGCCGGTGGAAGCGGTCTGGCCCATGTTGCGGGCCTTGCCCATGTCCTCCGCCTCGTCCAGCATGCCCTCCCCCTCGAGCAGGGCCCGCACCTCGGATTCCCGAAACCGGCGGTGCCCTCCTGGAGTCCGGATACTGCCGATCCGGCCGGCCGCTGCCCATCTGGTCACGGTCTTCGGGTCCACCCGAAACAGCGCAGCGACCTCACCCGGTGTCAGCAGGCGATCTCCAGTGTCCACAGCCCCCTCCTCGCGTCGACGAAGCCCCCGGCTGAACACACTGCCCCCGGCCGGTGCGAGCCCAGAGCCGTCATGAGGGACGTATGGCAATTACAGCACCGGCTACCGGGCGTGTCCGTCAAACGCGAAAAACGCACACACTGGGAAGTTCGGAAATGGTACCGGCGGAGAACCCCCTGATCGTACGTTTGTGAAGGGCCGGGCCGCGGGTACCGACCGCGTTCGGTAGCCGTCGAGCGGATAGGGTCACTCTCCGTGGACACGATCGACCTGAGCCTCGTGGAGTTGCTGCGGGGCAACGCCCGTCTGTCGTACGCCGAGCTGGCCCGTCAGGTCGGCCTCTCCGCCCCGGCCGTGCACGAGCGGGTCGGCAAGCTGGAGTCCAGCGGCGTGATCCGGGCGTACCGGGCCGAGGTCGAGCCGGAGTCGATCGGGCTCGGCGTCACAGCGTTGATCGGCATCATCGAGGACTCCGACGCGGACACCGACGATGTGCTGGAGTCGTTCCGCCGCATTCCTGAGATCGAGTCCTGCTACTTCATGGCCGGCGTCGAGTCCTTCCTGCTCAAGGCGCGAGTCGGCACGATCGCCGAGCTGGAGCAGCTGATCGTCCGGCTGAACCGGACGGCCGGTGTGGCGTCCACCCGTACCAGCATCGCGTTGTCGACCAAGTGGGAGAACCGCCCGCAGCCGCTGGAACCACCCACCGCCTGACGCCTCTGGCCTCCGCGCGGGGGTTGCGGTTACCGTGCGCCGATGACGAGTTCGGGACGCGGTGCGGCGGTGGTCACAGGCGCGGCCGGCGGGCTGGGGCGGGCGATCGCCGCCGCCCTGCACGCCGACGGGTGGAACGTGCTGCTCACCGACGTCGACGCGGGTGCCGTGGCGGAAGCCGCCGCGCCGCTGGGTGGCTGGTCGCGCGCCCTCGACGTACGCGACGAATCCGCCTGCGCGGACGTCGCCGCCGAGGCGGCGGCCGCGCCCGGCGGCCTCGGGCTCTGGGTGAACAACGCGGGCATCCTGGTCACCGGCCCGTCCTGGGCGCACGACGCCCCGACCCGGCGCGCGGTCGTCGAGGTGAACGCGCTCGGCGCGATGAACGGCACGCTCGCCGCCGTCGCGGTGATGCGCGAGCAGGGCCGCGGCCACGTGCTCAACGTCGTCTCGCTGGCCGGGCTGATCGCCGCGCCGGGCGAGACGGTGTACGCGGCCAGCAAGCACGCCCTGCTCGCGTTCAGCCTCGGCACGCAGAGCGACCTGCGGATGGCCGGCGTCGGGGGCGTACACGTGTCGTGCCTGTGCCCGGACGGGATCTGGACGCCGATGCTGCACGACAAGCTGGACGACCCGGGAGCGCTGGCGTCCTTCACCGGCTCGCTGCTCACGCCGGAGCGGGTGGCCGCGCGGGCCGTGCGGCTGGCCCGGCGGCCCCGACCGGTGGTCAGCCTGCCGCGCTGGCGCGGCGCCCAGGTACGGCTCCTGGACGCCTTCCCCCGGCTCGCGCTGGCCCTCACACCGGTGATCCGGGCCGCCGGGCGGGCCGGCCAGCGGCGGCAGGCCCGCCGGGTCCAGGCAAACGCGAGGTCACCTCGCTTGTAACGTTGCCGTCGTGACTCACTTCGACCGGTGCGACGAGGCCAGCCGGCGCTGGGTGACCGAGGCGATCGCCGCGGTCGAGGCGGACGCCAACCGCTCCGCCGACACCCACCTGCTGCCCTTCCCGCTGCCCCGCGAGTGGGGGATCGACCTCTACCTCAAGGACGAGTCGGTGCACCCCACCGGCTCGCTGAAGCACCGGCTGGCCCGCTCGCTGTTCCTCTACGGCCTCTGCAACGGCTGGATCGGCCCGGACACCACGATCGTCGAGGCGTCGTCCGGCTCGACTGCCGTCTCCGAGGCGTACTTCGCCCGGATGCTCGGGCTGCCGTTCATCGCGGTCATGCCCGCCTCCACGTCGCCGGAGAAGATCGCCCAGATCGAGTTCCAGGGCGGGCGCTGCCACCTGGTCGGGGACCCGTCGAAGGTGGTGGTGGAGGCGCGCTGGCTCGCCGAGGACAGCGGCGGCCGGTTCATGGACCAGTTCACCTATGCCGAGCGGGCCACCGACTGGCGGGGCAACAACAACATCGCCGAGTCGATCTACGCGCAGCTCGCGCTGGAACGGCACCCGGTGCCCGCCTGGATCGTGGTCGGGGCCGGCACCGGCGGCACCAGCGCCACCATCGGCCGCTACGCCCGCTATCGCCGGCTGCCCACCAAGCTCTGCGTGGTGGACCCGGAGAACTCCGCGTTCTACCCCGCCTGGCAGGCCGGCGACTGGTCGGTGTCCACCGACCGGGGCTCCCGGATCGAGGGCATCGGGCGGCCCACAGTCGAGGCGTCCTTCCTGCCCGGCGTGGTGGACCGGATGGTGCAGGTGCCGGACGCCGCGTCGCTGGCCGCGATGCGGGCCGGCTCGGCCGTGCTCGGCCGCCGGGTCGGCGGTTCCACCGGCACCAACCTGTGGGGCGCGTTCGGGCTGATCGCCCAGATGCGCGCCGCCGGGCGTACCGGGTCGGTGGTCACGCTGATCTGCGACCCGGGCGACCGGTACGTTGACACCTACTACTCCGACGAGTGGGTGGCCGCGCAGGGCCTCGACCTCGCCCCGCACCTCGCCACCATCGACCGGTTCCTGACCGAGGGCACCTGGCCGGCCTGAACCGGGCGGTCAGCGCGGGTCGACCCGCTCGGCCAGCCCCGGGTAACGCACCACGAAACCGTCCGGGTCGACCTCCAGGTCGGCGGTGAACGTGCCGCTGGCGTACCGGACCCGGCCCGGACCCAGCGAGGTGTAGACCTGCTCGGCGGGCACCACTGCCAGGCCGGGCAGCAGCACCCAGGCCACGTTCACGGCCGTCGCCAGGTCGGCGGGCAGCCGCCCCAGCCCGATCCGGCGGATCGGCAGCGTGTTCGTCAGCGGGGAACCGCCCAGGTCCACGTCGAGCGCCTCGGCCAGCCGGCCCGGATCGTCGGTACCCGGCAGGCCCGCCGGTGGGTGACCCGCCGCGCTCAGCGCCGCGTCCAGGTCACCCTCCTCGCCGGTACGCACGCGCCACCCGTCCCCGCCCCGCTCCAGGCGTACGCTCCGCGACCAGCCGGCGCCCTCGGCCTCGACCTCCAGCCGGTTCGTCGCCCAGTCCGGCCCGACGGCCAGCCGGTAGCGGCACGTGTACGGGATCGGATCCACGGCGAGCGCCACACCCTGCGCGGTCAGCCCCTGACCGTCGTCGAGCACGACGTGCTCGGAACCGGCGGTGTCGGTCCGGGCCCAGAAGAGCGACTTCGGCATGGTCCGGACGTTACGCGACCCGGCCGTCGGCGGCAGCGGATGCGCGAACGCCGCCGCCGGCCGGAGGGTCACCGGCTACCCCTGCTCGTCGCCCTCGGTGGGGCGCGGCGGCCGGTTGTGGCGGGCCCACTCGTCGACCTCGTCAGCGTCCCAGACGTTCATGCCGATCAGTCGGGCGAGCGGCTCAGGGAACCCGGGGCGGCGGGTGATCTGGAGAACCCGCTGACGCGACACGCCGAACAGGGCGGCCAGCTCGCCGGGCCCGTACAGGCGTGGTCGTCTCACCCGACGAAGGAGGCGCGAGACGTACGGATCATGCCTCGTCGGACTACTCGTCGTCGTCCGCCGGCCGGGGCGGCCGGTGGTCCCGGATGTACCGCTCCACGTCCCGCTTCAGCCAGACCGCGCCGACCGACAGCTCTTGATACGGCGCGGGGAATGCGGGATGCCGCCGGATCTCGCGGAATCTCGATCTGCCCACGCCGAGCATCTTCAAGATCTCACCGGCCGCGACGAGTTCGCCCGGTCCCGTCTCCTTGGTCACGACTTCGAAGGTAGGAGCGGGCTGACCCGCCTATGCTGACGCGAACAAATGATCACGCCTACGTGGGCCCGTCAATGTTGACAGGGGCGACGAGGGGGCGATCTGATGGATCAGGCCCCCCGCCCGGTGGCGAGTTCGCGGCGGACGGGGGTGCCACCTGGAAGCCGACCCACGGCAGGAGGCCCCGAGTGACCCAGCGCCACGCTCCGCTGAAACCCCTTTGGGTCTGCACGGCAGACCTGCTCAACTGGCCGTGCGAAAACGCAAAGGTCGAGTTGGTCGCTGACTACAAGCACGACCGGCGTAACCTCGCCGTCGATCTGGCTGCCCTCATGCGGCAGGCGACCGTCGACCTGACCAGGCTCTACTCCGAGCCGCCGGACCCCGCCGAGATGCACGTCCGGTTCCTGGGCTGGCTGCGGTCGGTGCGCAATGTCTGACCCGATCGGCACCGGTCTGCTGCTGGCCGCCGTCATCGCCCAGGCGTTCGGCTGCTGGGTCGCCTGGTCGTGGGGCCGGTCCGCTCGGCGCAGCCTCCGGCAGACCATCGACAAGACCATCCCGACGCCACCGCCCGATTGGCGGCCTCGTCATCGCCTGTCGCTGTGGAATGAGCCGACCCGGCGGTATCCCGTCCTCACGCCGCGCAGCTAGAACGGGAGCCGAAATCACCACAGACGCACTGCCGCCGCCGAGCGGATGCTCGACGGCGGCAGTGGGTGCGCTCAGATCAGTGGGTACGTGCCGGCGGACGACCGCCGAAACCGCGCCTGTCGTCCCGGCCCCGCCCCTCGGCCCGGAAACCGCTCCGGCGCTCGGCCGGACGCGCGTCGCCCCGGTCACCGAAACGGCGCTCGGCCTGCGGGCGGTCGTCCTGGCGCCGGTCGCCGAAGCCGCGCGAACCACTGGGCCGGTCGTCGTACCGCCGCTCGTCGCGGTCGTACCCGCGTCCGGCCACCGGCCGCTGCCGGTCGCCGTACGGCCGGTCGGACCGCTCGCCGAAGCGCCTGTCGTCGCCGCGCGGAGCGCGGTCGTCGGACCGCTGGCCGCCGAAGCTCCGGTCGTCGCGGCGCTCCGGCCGCCCGAAGTGGCGCTCGCCGCCGGACCGCTCGCCCGAGTAGCGCTCGCCCGCCGGCCGGTCGCCGAACCGGCGGTCACCGCCGCGATCAGCGAACCGCTCGCCCGCCGGCCGGTCGCCGAAGCGGCGCTCGCCCCGGCCGTCACGGTCGCCGAAGCGGCGCTCGCCACGGTCGGAGAAGTCGCGTCCGCCGCCGAAGCCGCGTCCGCCACGGTCGAAGCCCCGGCCGTCGCGGTCGCCGAAGCGACGCGGGCCGCCGCCGCGTCTCGGCTCCGGCTCGTCCCGCACCGGTACGCCGCTGGGCTCGCGCGCGCCGGTCAGCTCGGCCAGCGCCTCGTCGCCCGCCCGGACCCGGGTCTCGGCCGGCTCGACGCCCGCCTTCTCCATCATGGCCAGCGTGGTGCGGCGCTGCTTGGGCAGCACGAGCGTCGCCACCGCGCCGGACTCGCCGGCCCGAGCCGTACGGCCGGCCCGGTGCAGGTAGTCCTTGGGGTCCTTCGGCGGGTCCACGTGCAGCACCAGCGAGACGCCGTCGACGTGGATGCCCCGGGCCGCCACGTCGGTCGCGACCAGCACGGGCGTCCGGCCCTCGCGGAACTCGGCGAGCGTCTTGGTGCGCATGCGCTGGGTCTTGCCGCCGTGCAGCCCACCGGCCCGCACACCGACGGCCGCGAGCTGCTCGACCAGCCGGTCCACGCCGAGCTGCGTACGGGCGAACAGCATGGTGCGGCCCTCACGGGCGGCGATGGACGCGGCGACCGCGAACTTGTCGTGCGGCGGGATCAGCAGCAGGTGGTGATCCATGGTGGACACGGCGGCGGTGGCCGGTGCGGTCGAGTGGGTGACCGGGTCGGTCATGAACCGCTTGACGAGCGTGTCGACGTCGTTGTCCAGAGTGGCCGAGAACAGCAGCCGCTGCGCGTCCGCCGGAGTCTTCGCCAGCAGTCGGGTGACCTCGGGCAGGAAGCCCATGTCCGCCATCTGGTCGGCCTCGTCCAGGACGGTGATCTCGACGTCGTCGAGGCGGCACACGCCGCGCTCGATCAGGTCGCCGAGCCGTCCGGGGGTGGCCACGACGATCTCCACGCCACGGCGCAGCGCGTCGATCTGCCGGTCGTACGGCACACCGCCGACGGCGGTCTTCAGGAACACGCCCACCGCCTTGCCGAGCGGCATCAGGGCGTCGTTCACCTGCATGGCGAGTTCCCGGGTGGGGACCAGGACCAGGGCGCGCGGGTGCAGCGGCCGGGCCCGGTTGCGGTCGGCGAGCCGGGAGATCACCGGCAGGCCGAAGGCGAGCGTCTTGCCGGAGCCGGTCTGGCCCCGGCCGAGGACGTCGCGGCCCGCGAGCGAGTCGGGCAGCGTGGCCCGCTGGATCTCGAACGGGGTGGTGATGCCCTGCCGGGTGAGCACCTCGACGACCTGCCGGGGCAGGCCGAGGGAGGCGAAGTCGATGTTCTCCGGGGTCGGGTCGACGGACGGGGACGTGCTGGGTTCAGCGAACGTGGTCAAGAAATACCTCTCGAGCGGGGCGCATCTTCGCGATGGCCCGCCGCGGCCTGTCACGCCGCCGAATCGCCCGCAAGATCGCCCATGGGCGCGCACTCGGGGCGCGCCGGGTCAGTGATCGCAGACAAGTGTACGGCGAATCGCCCACTCCGCCACGACAGTGCGAGGCGGTAGTGGGCGGGCTCACCCCTGTCACTCGATGAGCATGGTCCCGGTCAGGCCGCTCAACGCGTCGTTGGCCAGGACGACCACGAGCAGGCTGATCCCGATGAGCATGGCCAGCGCGACGGCCAACACGATGATCACCTTGGTGTTGCCGCCCCGGGCGGCCGGGCTGTCCTCGGACCAGCCCTGGGCCAGGATGTGCCCGGTCAGGGAACCGGAGTTCTCCAGCGGGTTGCCCTGCGGGAAGGACACGGTGGCGAATCCCGGGCCGTCCGTCCCGCCGTACGCGGCGGTGGCGAGGTCCGGGCCGGCGGGCTGCGGGCGTACCGGACGGGTCGTGTCGGCGTCGCGGGCGGGCGCGGCCGGCGGCGGCCAGGTCGGCAGCGCCGGGGCCGGCACCACGGGCGGCGGGTCCGGCACGGGTGCGACGGCCCACGACGGCTGCGCACCGCCCGACGTGCCGGGCGTGACCGGTGGCGCGACGAGCGGGGCCGGCGTCGCCGGCGGACCCGGTACGGCGGCCCGCGCGGGCGGGAACGCCGGTGCGGCCGGCGGGGCGGGGAACAGCGGCGCGGGCAGCGGGTCCGGAGCGCCGGTCATCGCCGATGGTGGCGGGAACGGCGGCGCGGGCAGTGGGTCCGGAGCGCCGGTCATCGCCGGTGGTGGCGGGAACGGCGGCGCGGGCATCGGTCCCGGCGGGGCCGGTGGCGGGGGTACCGCCGGACCCGGCGGCGGCACCGGCGGCCCGGGCACCGGCGGCACCGGCCCGGGTGGGGCCGGCGCCGGCGGGGTGGGCGCGGGCGGTGGGGGCAGAGGCGGCGTGGGCCGGAGCGGAGGTTCCGGCTCGGGGACCGGCGGCGACGGCGGCGTCGGACCCGGCACCGGGGTCGGCGCCGGCTCGGGCTCCGGGCCGTTCGGCGTCGGAGGCTGCGCGGGCTCCGGTGGCTGGACCGGCTCCGGCGGTTCCGGGTTCACCGGCCCGGCCCGGTAGACGGTGGCGGCGGCGGGCGGGGCGGCCCCCACCGAGGCGGCGACCTCCTCGGCCGAGACGCGGCTCAGGCCGGGCACGGATGCGCTGGCCCGGGCGGGTGCGCCTGACTCAGCTGCCGAGGACGCGCCACCGAGCGGGGCCGGGCGGTCGGCGGCGGTCGGCGTCGGCTCGGCGGATTCGGCGGGCGAGGTCGCGGAGCCGTGGTGCGGTCCCGAGCCGGTTCCGTCGGCGGCGTCCGCCTGCCGGGCCGGTGCGTTGTCAGGGCCTGCCGAGTCCACGGCGTCGGCGGGTGCCGCGACGTCCCCTGCGGCCGCGTCCGTGGCGGCGGGCGGCGCGGATGCCGACGGCCTGGGTGCGGGCGGAGCGGGCGCGGGTGCGGGCACACGTGCGGAACCGGAGACGCGGGGCGCCGGGATGGCCGCCGGAGCGCCGCCGGGCGTGCCCGGGGAGGCGTCGCCGTCCGGCTCCGCCGGTGTGGCGACGGGCCCGGGCGCCATGCCGGCCGAGCCGGGCGGCACGGTGACCGGCTGGGGCGTCGCCTGACGTTCGGCCACGGAGAAGGCGGACCAACTGGACGGCGGCACTGTGGCGCCGGGCAGGCGCCGGTCCAGCGGCGGTGGGGTGTCCGCCGGGGTGCCCGCCCGATAGGTGGTGGGGCCGGCCTGCGGAAGCGGCTGCTCGGCACCGGCGGGCGGCGCTACGGCCGCGCCGGCGACCGATACCCGCGCCCGCGCGACGGCCACCGGCCCCGCGAGGGCCGAGCCGTCGTCGCCGCCGGTCGGGTCGGCGGGGTCGGGCGTCGGTCCCGGGTGGACCTTCGCCGCCGGAACGTCCTGCTCGCCCATCTCGCCCTCCGCACCCACGCTCGCCTCCGGCCGTGGCGCCGACCGGAAGTGCCTGGATCTCACCGTGCCATATTCCGGCCCGGGAACACAGCCGGAGCGGCGGTCGGGTCAGTCGGCGCTGCTGCTCGGGCTGGCCGAGCCGCTGCCGGACGTGCTGCTCGACGGGGCGACGCTGCTGCTGCTCGGTGCGGCACTGCTGGTGTCCGGCTCGGCGCTCGCGCTCTGGCTGGGCTCCGGCTCCGCCGACTGGCTGGGCGGCGGCGTGGTGGGCGCCGGGCTGGACGTCGTCGGCTTCGGCGTGGGCGTGGTCGGCTTCGGGGTGGGCGTGGTCGGCTTCGGGGTGGTGGGCGTCGGCTTGGGCGTGGTCGACGGCTTCGGCGTGCTGGGCGTCGGCTTGGGCGTGGTCGACGGCTTCGGGGTGGCCGGCGTCGTCGGCACGGCCGGCGGCGGTACGGGGGTGGCCGGGGCGGGTACCGCTCCGATCACCCGGGTCGCGGCGTAGAGCCGGGACCAGCGGACCACCGAGATCTTGACCACGTCACCCGTTCGTGGCGCCTCGACCATCTTGCCGTTGCCGATGTACATGGCGACGTGGTGGACGCTCGTCCAGCTGCTGCTCGACGCGAAGAACAGCAGGTCGCCGGGGAGCAGGGCGTTCGGCGAGACGGTACGGGAACGGGTGGCGAAGTACTGGTCCTTGGCGACGCGGGGCAGACCCCGGTAGCCCGCGGACTGGTAGGAGGCGAGCATCAGGCCGGAGCAGTCGAACCGGTCCGGGCCCTCGGCGGCCCACAGGTAGGGGTCACCGAGCTGGGCGAGGGCGTAGCGCACGGCGGCCAGCGCCTTCGGGTCCGCCACCAGGCCGTCGATGCTCTGGTCGACCACGTACGAGGTGCCGAGCCGCTGCTCGGCGGCGTCCGCCAGGCGCTCGATCTCCAGCAGCTTCGCCGCGTTCTCCTTGCGCAGCGCGACGAGCGCGGTCTCCTGCTTGCGCAGGTCGGCCCCGGCGCGGGTGAACGCCGCGCCCTTCTCGGTGGCCCGGCGCCGCGCCGAGTCGTGTGCCTCCCGGGCGACCCGCTCGGCGCTCGTGGCGCGGAGGAGCTCGCCGGTCACCGACGTGGTGGCGCCCTCGGCCTTGTCGCCCCGGGTGATGCGCTGAAGGTTGGCGAAGTCACGCAGGCTGGCGCCGAACTCGCCGGGCGGCAGAGCCGCGTCCGCCTTGACCGCGTCGGCGGCGGCGCTCTTGGCGTTCTCCTGGGCGCGGGTGAGCGCGTCCCGGGCCTCCTTGAGCCGGGCGGCGGCCTGGGTCAGCTCGGTCTGTGCGGCGTCCCGCTCGGTCTTGATCCGGAGCAGTTCCTCGCCGAGCAGCGTGACCCGGGCGTCGAGCTGGTTGATCTGCGCGATCAGCGGGCCGTCGCCCGGGTTGGTGACGCCTGTGGTGCCGGGCAGGCCCGCCGCGCCGCCGGGAGTGGTGACGCCGGGCAGGCCCGGGACGGTGCCGGGAACGGTGCCCGGCAGACCCGGGACGGTGCCTGGTACGCCGGGAACGGTGCCTGGTACGCCGCGAACGGCGCCGGACGAGCCGGGCAGTTGCAGGGGGCCGGTGACCTGGGGCCGGGAGCCGGTGTCGGGCACGGCGTCGGGCAGCGGATCGGCCCACGCCGGTGTGGCGAGCGCCGCGGCCGCCACCGCACCCAGGAGGGCGGACCAGAGCGCCGGGCGCAGGATCGGTGAGATCACCGGCTGCCGTGCTCGTCGCCGTCGGGCCTTGGTGCTGTGAGCCATTCCGCTCCCCGTCCGGTCTGGGGTCCGTCACGCGTGGTTGGGGCGTGTCGGGACAGGACGGCCCTGGTGTGTGTTCCGCCCCACCCTGTCTTACCTCACGGTTGCGACGATGTCGATGTGCGGAGCGTGACGGCCGGTGAACCGGCGCACCACGTCGGCGGGCGGTCGGACCCGCGACGTAGGCTCGATCGGGAACCCAGGTGGAAGGACGTGGCCAACGGATGGACGCCGGACTCAAGCGCGAACTCGAGGCGAAGGTGTACGCGGGGGAGCGGCTGACCCGCGAGGACGGCATCGCCCTCTACGCCAGCGACGACCTGACCTGGCTGGGCCGGCTGGCCCACCACAGGCGTACCGAGCTCAACGGCGACCGGGTGATGTTCAACGTCAACCGGCACCTGAACCTGACGAACGTCTGCTCGGCGTCGTGCGCGTACTGCTCGTTCCAGCGCAAGCCGGGCGAGAAGGACGCCTACACGATGCGTATCGACGAGGCGGTCCGCAAGGCCAAGGAGATGGAGGACGAGCAGCTCACCGAGCTGCACATCGTCAACGGCCTGCACCCGACGCTGCCCTGGCGCTACTACCCGAAGGTGCTGCGCGAGCTGAAGGCCGCGCTGCCGAACGTCAAGCTCAAGGCGTTCACCGCGACCGAGGTGCAGTGGTTCGAGAAGATCAGCGGGCTCACCGCCGACGCGATCCTCGACGAGCTGATGGACGCCGGCCTGGAGTCGCTCACCGGCGGCGGCGCGGAGATCTTCGACTGGGAGATCCGCCAGCACATCGTCGACCACAACTGCCACTGGGAGGACTGGTCGCGCATCCACCGGCTGGCCCACTCGAAGGGCATGAAGACGCCGTCGACCATGCTCTACGGCCACATCGAGGAGCCCCGGCACCGGGTCGACCACGTGCTGCGGCTGCGTGAGCTGCAGGACGAGACCGGCGGCTTCCAGGTCTTCATCCCGCTGCGCTACCAGCACGACTTCGTCGACTCGGCGGACGGCAAGATCCGTAACCGGATCCAGGCCCGGACCACGATGGCCTCGCCGGCCGAGTCGCTCAAGACGTTCGCGGTCTCCCGGCTGCTGTTCGACAACGTGCCGCACGTCAAGTGCTTCTGGGTCATGCACGGCCTGTCGGTGGCGCAGCTCTCGCTGAACTTCGGCGTCGACGACCTGGACGGCTCGGTCGTCGAATACAAGATCACGCACGACGCCGACTCGTACGGCACCCCCAACACCATGCACCGCGACGACCTGCTGCACATGATCTGGGACGCGGGCTTCCGTCCGGTCGAGCGGAACACCCGCTACGAGATCGTCCGCGAGTACGACGCGCCCCCGTCCGCGGCGGAGCGCCGGTCCGAGCCGCAGCAGGTCTGGGCCTGACCTGGCGATGAGCGGCGAGGAACAGCAGCGCGCCTTCCCCCGGCGTGACGCCGAGGGGCGCATCCTGACCCTTGGTGACCTGCTCGGTGTGACCCTGGCCGGGCTGGTCATCGGGGTGCTGGCGCTGCTGGTCTTCGAGTTCGCGTTCGCCACGGTGGGCGACAGCGGATTCGGGGGCACGAACGGCTGGCTGGCGGTGATCCTGCCGCTCTGGTTGTTCTGGGACGAGTTCCGGGCCTGGGAGTTCGGCGCCGCCCGGGTGGTGGCCGCGCTGGCCGGCATCGCGCTCGGCGTACTCGCCGGTCTGCTCGCCGCCGGGCTGGCCTCGGGGCTGCCCGCGTTGTTCACCGGAGCGTTGGCCGCGGCGGTGTTCACCGTGGTCTACGCCACCGTCTGGTTTCATGGCGTGCACTGGCTGGCCCGGCGTACGGGCTGAGGCACGAAGAGAGTGGGAATGCGGGAATGAGCGCGGCGCTCAAGTACACGCTGGGCCGGATCGGGCTGTTCGTCGTCGTAATGGCGGCCCTCTGGTTCGTCGACATGAACATGTTCCTGCGGCTGATGCTGGCGCTGATCTTCTCCGCCACGCTGTCGTTCTTCCTGCTCAAGGGCGTGCGGGACGAGATGGCCGGGGAGATGGCGGAGGCGGCGGAGCGGCGTCGCGTGGAGAAGGAGCGGCTGCGCTCCGCGCTGGCCGGTGAGGACCAGGCCGAGCCGGACGGCGAGCGCCGCGACAGCTGAGCGGACGGGCGAAGGGCCCGGCGGACGATGTCACGCCGGGCCCTTCGCCGTTCACCAGCCGGTCGAGCCGGTCGAGCGGTTCACCAGTTGGTCGAGCCCGGGACGACCGGCCACGGCCGGTCGGCCGGCTTGATCAGGTACGCGATGCCGCCGGAGCCGGAGGCCACTGTGCCGTTGGCCCGGTAGCGCTTGGTGCGCAGCCAGATCTGCTCGAACTGCTCCCGCTTGTAGACGTTGCGGACCGCGTCGTTCGACGAGGACGCCGGGTCGTTGACGATCACGTCGCCCTCGGCGGTGAAACCGACGATCACGAACAGGTGCCCGGAGGTGCCGTAGTTGGCCCCGTCCAGCTCGCTGGCGAGGAACGACTGCGAGGTCACCACCGGGATGCCCGCCTTGATGAAGCGTTCCGCCTCGTCCAGCGAGTGCAACCGGGTGACCCGCGCCTCCAGGCCGGGGAAGCTCGCCGCGTACGCGGTGTTGAACGGCCAGTTGCCCGCGCCCTCGTACTCGTAGTCGTATGTCATCCGGGCGGCGTGGTCGACTGTCGGGTCGGGGTAGGAGGGGTCGACC
Organism: Micromonospora sp. NPDC049203; assembly: GCF_043197215.1. Taxonomy (NCBI): domain Bacteria; kingdom Bacillati; phylum Actinomycetota; class Actinomycetes; order Micromonosporales; family Micromonosporaceae; genus Micromonospora; species Micromonospora sp. NPDC049203. The sequence continues at coordinate 165,623 of NZ_JBICSV010000003.1, forward strand.
CAGGAGGTGTCCTCGGCCGAGGGCTTACGGCCCCAGTACTCGACCACCATCTCCGTCGAGGTGGGCGAGCACCACGCCTCGCCGCCGCCGTCGTATTCCGGGTACTCGCCGATGTGGATGTTCTGCGAGTAACGCGGCACGGCCAGCTCCGTGCCCCAGGCGATGCCGCCCCGGCTCGGGGTGACGGTGAACCGGTCCGGCACGTTCGACGCCATCGCGCCGAGCATCCGGACCTGCGGCGCGGCGGCCTGGCCGGGCGCGCGGTAGAGGGTCAGCCGCAACTGGTACGAGCGCAGCAGCACCCCGGCGTCGGCGTCGTCGATCGAGAACGTGTCGGTCCAGATGCTCGACCACGGGTCGCCCTGCCCGTCCAGCGTGGAGCGCTTGATGTCCTGGTCGCCGGAGGCCCAGCGGCCCATGACGTACCACGGGGTCTGTGCCCCGGTGTTGTACGTGCCGTGCAGCTCGACCTGGATCCAGGTGCCGGCCGGGGTGGCGGCGTTCCACGACGCGACCATCTCGCTGGCGTCGAAGCCGATCCGCCGCTCGGGCGAGGTCCAGGTGGCGTACTCCCAGGTGCGGGTGGCGCCGGTGTGCTCGTCGGTGAACTCGGTGGTCCCCGCCGGGCGGTCGATGGTCAGCGCCGGGTGGCGGCCCGGTACGGCGCGGGTGCCCTGGTGGGTGCCGCTACGCCAGTCGGGGAAGCGGGAGAACTCCTGAAAGGTGATCTGTTCGTCGTGCGTGACGCCCGGCCGCGGGGCTTGTGCCTGGACCGGTGCGCTGGTGCCGAGGAGGGTGAGCGCGGTGAGCCCGGCGAGGGCGGCCGCGCGCATGGGTCTTCCGAACATGGCAGCTCCACAGGGAGACGGCATCGTTGCCGTTCACTGTCGCGCTTGGCGGGAAGTTTCGCCAGATGTTCAGGCATAGAAAATCATTGCCGAAGTGAGGATCAGGTCGGGATGGGTAAAGATAGAGACGGATATTGATATGACCATGTGTCTCCTGGTGGAGTGTGCGGACAACGGGATCTCCCGTACCCCCAGGAGGTTGTCAATGGCCTTCCGCGCCTCTCCGCTCCGCCGCCGGCTGGCGCTCGCCGCCGCCGTCGGCCTGACCATCGTCGCCGCGGCCGCAGCCCCCGCTGTCGCCCGCCCCGCGCCGGAAGGCTCCGGTGAGCCGACCAGCGTCGCCTACCGGGTGCTCGGCCCACGCACCGCTGCCGACCGCACCGCCGTCGCCTCCACCGGGGCCGCGATCGACTACTCCGAGCACGGCGTGCTGCACGTCACGGCGACCAGGGCCGAGGCCAACGCGATCACCCGGCTCGGATTCCGGCTCGAGAAGGACGTCGCGCCGGCACCCGCCGACGGGGGCATGACCGCCAACGCGTTCCCTCCCGCCGACTCGAACTACCACGACTACGCCGAGCTGACCGCCGTGGTGAACAAGGTGGTCGCCGACCACCCGACGATCGCCCGGAAGCTGAGCATCGGCACGTCGTACCAGGGCCGGGACCTGATGGCGGTGAAGATCTCCGACAACGTCGCCACCGACGAGGCCGAGCCGGAGATCCTGTTCAACGCCCAGCAGCACGCCCGCGAGCACCTGACCGTCGAGATGGCGATCTACCTGCTCAACCTCTTCACCGACAACTACGGCAGCGACTCCCGGATCACCAGCATCGTCAACTCCCGGGAGATCTGGATCGTCCCCACCGTCAACCCGGACGGCAGCGAGTACGACATCGCCACCGGCTCCTACCGGTCCTGGCGCAAGAACCGGCAACCCAACAGCGGGTCGACTGCCGTCGGCACGGACCTGAACCGAAACTGGGGCTACCAGTGGGGCTGCTGCGGCGGCTCGTCCAGCACGAAGTCGTCGGACACCTACCGGGGCCCCTCCGCCTTCTCCGCACCGGAGACCGCGGCGCTGCGCAACTTCGTCAACAGCCGGGTCGTCGGCGGGGTGCAGCAGATCAAGGCCAACATCGACTTCCACACCTACTCGCAGCTGGTGCTCTGGCCGTACGGCTACACGTACAACAACACCGCCACCGGCATGAACACCGACCAGTACAACACCTTCGCCACCATCGGGCGGCAGATGGCGGCGACGAACAACTACACCCCGGAACAGTCGAGCGACCTCTACATCGCCGACGGCACCAGCATCGACTGGATGTGGGGTGCCCACAAGATCTGGGCGTACACCTTCGAGATGTACCCCGGCTCGGCCTCCGGCGGCGGCTTCTACCCGCCGGACGAGGTGATCCCGGCGCAGACCTCACGCAACCGGGAGGCCGTGCTGCTGCTGTCCGAGTACGCCGACTGCCCGTACCGGGCGATCGGCAAGCAGAGCCAGTACTGCTGACCTCACCACCGGGCGGGAACCCCGGTTCCACCCCCGCCGGGGTTCCCGCTCACCCCTCCCGTCCCGACGATCTCCGCTGGTCGTGCGCTACGGTGGCACCGACCGTGCCACAGCGAAGCCGGTGTGAAACCGGCGCTGTCCCGCAACTGTGATGCCCCGTACGCGCGGCGCCGGCCTTCCGCCGGCGCCGACGGACGTGGGACGAGCCAGGTCGCCTGCGGCCCGGTCGCGACACGCGCTCTCGAGGAAGGGCGCCTCGCGGGCGGGCCTTTCCTCCTGTCGGCGAAGCACCACACTCCTCGACCGACAGGAGGTTCCATGTCCCGACGTACCCCCCGGCTCTTCGCCGCCGCGCTCGCGGCCGGCGTGCTGCTCCTCGGCGGCTGTGCCGAGAAGACCTCTAACGACACCCCCGCCGCCGGCGGCTCCGGCGGCGCGTTCCCGGCCACCGTCGGCAAGCTGACGCTGGACAAGCGGCCCGAGAAGATCGTCTCCCTCGCGCCGACCTCCACCGAGATGCTGTTCGCCATCGGCGCCGGCAAGCAGGTCACCGCCGTCGACGACCAGTCGAACTACCCGCCCGAGGCGCCCCGCACCGACCTGTCCGGCTACCAGCCGAACGCCGAGGCGGTCGCCTCCCGCAACCCCGACCTGGTGGTCATCTCCGACAACCTCAACAAGATCGCCGACCAGCTCGTCGCGCTGAGGATCCCGGTCCTCCAGGTTCCCGCCGCGACCACGCTCGACGACACGTACCGCCAGCTCACCGACCTGGGCACGCTCACCGGTCACCGCGCCGAGGCGGACGCCGTGGTGCGGAAGATGAAGGACGACATCACCGCGCTGACCAAGGACCTGCCGAAGCGTACGGAGAAGCTGACCTACTACCACGAGCTGGGCCCGGAGCTGTACAGCGCGACCAGCAAGACCTTCATCGGCACCATCTACGCGCTCGCCGGGCTGGAGAACATCGCCGACGCGTCCGACGCCGACGGGAAGAACGGCGGTTACCCGCAGCTCTCCCAGGAGGTCATCGTCAAGGCGAACCCCGACTTCGTCTTCCTCTCCGACACGAAGTGCTGCAAGCAGAGCGCCGACACGGTGAAGGCGCGCAGCGGCTGGTCCGGCATCACCGCCGTGAAGAACAACCAGATCGTCGAGCTGGACGACGACATCGCCTCGCGCTGGGGCCCGCGCGTGGTCGACCTGCTCAAGGTGATCGTGGACGCCACCGCCAAGGTCCCGGCCTGACCGTGGCCCTACGACAGGCGGACTCCGCCCCGAGCCCGGCCGGGACGCCCGACGCGCCCCGGCCGGGTGCCCGGCTGCTGCCCCGCCCCGGGCGGCGTGCGGCGCGCGGCACTGCCGCTGCCCCGATCCGCCCCGCCGGGCTGCGCAAACGCTGGCTGTTCGCCGGTGTCGTGGCGGTGCTCGTCGCGCTCGTGGCGGGCGTCTCCCTCGGCCCGGTCAGCCTGCCGCCCGGCAGCGTCGCGGCCGAACTGCTCAACCTGCTGCCCGGTGTGCACCTGGACAGCGGGCTCACCGAGCGGGAAGTCGCGATCATCACCGAGTTGCGGCTGCCCCGGGTCGTGCTCGGCCTGCTCGTCGGCGCGCTCCTGGCCCTGGCCGGCGGCTGCTACCAGGGAGTCTTCCGTAACCCGCTGGCCGACCCGTACCTGCTCGGCGTGGCGGCCGGCGCCGGCTTCGCGGTCACCGCGGCCATCGTCCTCGGCGCCGGCGCGGGCGGTGCGCTGACCGGGCTGCCGATCACCATCCCGCTCGCCGCGTTCGTCGGGTCGCTCGGCGCGGTGATGCTGACGTACCTGCTCGGCGCGGCCGGGGGACGGGACCGGTCACCCGCCACGCTGATCCTGGCCGGCGTGGCGGTGTCCGCGTTCTTCGCCGCCGGGCAGACGTACCTGCTGCAACAGCACTCCGACAACATCCAGCAGGTCTACTCCTGGCTGCTCGGGCGGCTGGCCACCGCCGGCTGGCACGACGTGTGGCTGGTCCTGCCGTACTTCGTGCTCACCTCCGTGGTGGTGCTGCTGCACCGCCGCGAGCTGGACGTGCTCTCCGTCGGCGACGACGAGGCCGCCGGTCTCGGCCTGCACCCGCAGCGCTCCCGCTACCTGCTGATCGCCGCCGCGTCGCTCGGCACCGCCGCCGCCGTTTCCGCGTCCGGCCTGATCGGCTTCGTCGGCATCATCGTGCCGCACACCATGCGGCTGCTCGCCGGTTCCAGCCACCGGGTGATCCTGCCGCTGTCGATGCTGTTCGGCGGCGCGTTCCTGGCCCTGACCGACGTGGTCGCCCGGACCGCCGCCGCGCCCGCCGAGATCCCGATCGGCGTGGTCACCGCGCTTCTCGGCGGCCCGTTCTTCGTGCTGGTCCTGCGGACCGCCCGCCGGGTGGCGATGTGAACGCCCCCGCCGTACGCGTCCACGACCTGCGCGTCGACCTGGGCGGCAGCCCGGTCCTGGCCGGCGTCGACCTCACCGTCACGGCGGGCGAGTGGGTCACCGTGATCGGACCCAACGGCGCCGGCAAGTCGACCCTGTTGCGCGTCGTCGGCGGCCTGCTCACCGGCCCGGGCGAGGTGGCACTCTTCGGTACGCCGATCGGCGCGCTCCGCCGCCGCGACCGCGCCCGTGTCGTGGCCACCGTGACGCAGTCGCCTGTCGTGCCGATCGGCATGTCGGTGTTCGACTACGCGCTGCTCGGGCGTACCCCGTACATCCCGCCGCTGGGCCGCGAGTCCGCCGCCGACCTGGCCGCCGTGCACGAGGTGCTGGACCGGCTCGACCTGGGCCCGTTCGCCCACCGTGAGCTGGCGACGCTCTCCGGTGGCGAGCGGCAGCGCGTCTTCCTGGCCCGGGCGCTGGCCCAGGGGGCCACCCTGCTGCTGCTCGACGAGCCGACCAGCGCGCTGGACATCGGGCACCAGCAGGAGGTGCTGGAACTGGTCGACCAGCTCCGCCGCGAGCACGGCCTGACGGTGCTCGCCACCATGCACGACCTCTCCATCGCCGGCGAGTACGCCGACCGCCTGGTGCTGCTCGCCGACGGCCGGGTGGCCGCCGCCGGGCCGCCGGAGGAGGTGCTCACCGAGGAGCTGCTGGCCCGCCACTACCGTGCCCACATCCGAGTGATCCCCGGCGACCACGGCCCCCTCGTGGTCCCCGTCCGCCCAACCTGACCCCCTCCCTCGGCGGTCGCCGTCTCGCATCCTGGATCGGTGTCCCGTTTCCCGGGATGGCAGATAGATCTTGGTACGGAATGGCCCCCGGCAGGGCCGATTCGTACCAAGATCTCGACGGTCCTCGCCTCACCCCGGCGATCTTGCACTTTTAGTCCCGGCAAAAGGGGTGTATGCCCCGTCGGGAGGGCCGCAACTGCAAGACGACGGCGGGTGGGGGTGGGGGGTGTGGGTCAGCGGAGGGTGGAGATGGAGAAGAGGGCGCCGGACGGGTCGCGTAGGGCGGCGCCGCGTCCGGCCGGGTTGTCGCGGGGCGGGACCAGGATGGTGCCGCCCAGTTCGGCGGCCCGGGCGGCGGTCGCGTCGGTGTCCTCCACGGCGAAGTACACAGCCCAGTACGCGGGCAGGTCCGCCGGCAGCGGCTCGGCCCGGGGCAGCATCCCGGCGACGATCCGGGCGCCGCAGCGCCAGCCGGTGTACGCGTCCGGCCCGGCCGGTCGTTCCTCCGGATGCCAGCCGAAGACCAGCGCGTAGAACTCCTTCGCGCCCTCCGGGTCGGGGGTGACCAGCTCGTTCCAGCACATCGCACCCGGCGCGTTGTACAGCTCGGCTCCGCGCATCGCCATCGGCTGCCAGACGCTGAACACCGCGCCGGCCGGGTCGGCGAGCACTGCCATCCGGCCCTGCTGGGCGACGTCGAACGGCGAGACGACCACCTGCCCGCCGGCCGCCTCCACCCGGGTCGCGACCAGGTCGGCGTCGTCGGTCGCCACGTACATCGACCAGACCGGCACCTGGTCCGGCGTGGCGGGCGGCCCGGCCCCGGCGACCGCCTTGCCGTCCTTGCGGAAGACGGTGTAGCCGTCGGCTTCCGGCTCGGGGGAGACCTGCCCGGTCCAGCCGAACAGCTCGGGGTAGAACCGTCGGGCGTCGTCCAGACCGGGCGTGGCCAGGTCCGTCCAGCAGGGCGTGCCGGGCTCGACGCCGTTCACGGTGACCCCTCTCGCCGGGGGCGGCTCCGCTCGCCCGCCCTGTCGGCATCGTGGCACCGCCGGGTCGGCCACCGGGCCGGAACCGGACAAAAGGTCAGCTGAAGCGGCGTCCCTCGTCCCGCCGGTACGCCCAGCCGGCGAGCGCGGCGAGCACCAGCACCCAGACCACGAGCATCACCAGCGCCCGGGTGTCCGGCCGGAAGTCGGTGACCGCCGCCCAGATCAGTTCCACGGCGCCCCGGGTGGGCAGGTAGGGGGCGATCGCCTTGATGAAGCCGGGCGCGTCGTCCGGCCCGGAGAGGAGCCCACCGCCGAACGCGAGCGGGAAGAAGATCACCTGTGCCACCACGATCGCGGCCTTGCTCGGCAGCGAGTAGCCGATCGTCAGGCCGAGCAGCGTGAACGGCACCGAGACCACGGCCACGGCGCCAAGGCCGAGGAGGAACCGCACCGCGCTGACCCGCGCCTCGGTGGCGACCGCCGCGATCACCACCACCGGGATCATCGACACGTAGGTCAGGACCACCCCGGCCAGGATCCGCCCGGCCAGCCGCGGAGCCGGTCCCGTCGGCAGCGTCCGGGTGTACGGGTTCCAGGGCTGGTCGCGGTCCTCGGAGACGCCTACGCCGTACTGGAAGATGTTGGCGGTCATCACCGCGAACGTCACCATGGCGGCGGTGGCGTAGGTGGCGCCGGCCGGGTCGTCGCCGGCGAACGGCACCACGAAGAAGAGCATCGAGGCGGCGGGGAAGAACGCGCTGCCCACCACCGCCACCGGCACCCGGATGATCTCCAACAGGTGGTAGCGGGCGTGGACCAGGGCGAGCGGCACGGCGGTCTCCTAGGCGGGGGTGGGCGCGGGCCGGTCGTCGGCCGTGATGGCGAGGAACGCCTCCTCCAGCGAGGTGGGCCGGACCTCCAGATCGTGGAACGGCACCCCGGAGGTGACCAGGTCGCGGACGAGCTGGTCGGCGTCGGTGGTGAGCAGGTGCACCCGCCCGTCGGCGCGTTCGGTGGTGACCACGCCCGGCAGCGCCGGCAGGTCGTCGGCGACCAGGCTGACCCGGCGTACGCCGACGATCCCGCGGATGGCCGCCACCGAGTCGTCGGCCAGCACCCGCCCGTGGCCGATCACCACCACCCGCTGCGCGAGCGCCTCCACCTCCTCCAGGTAGTGGCTGCTCAGCAGCACGGTGCCGCCGTCGGCGTGGAAGCCGCGGATCGCGTCCCAGAGCGCGTGCCGCGCCTCCACGTCGAGGCCGGTGGTCGGCTCGTCGAGCACCACCAGCCGGGGACGGCCGACGAACGCCAGCGCCACCGCGAGCCGGCGACGCTGCCCGCCGGAGAGACCGCCGGTCTGCCGGCGTGCCTGGTCGGCGAGGCCGAACCGGTCGAGCAGCTCGCCCCGCGGCACCGGGTCGGGGAAGTGCGCCGAGACGAAGTCGACCACCTCGCCGACCCGCAGCGTGCCCGGCAGGCCGGTCTCCTGCGGCGTGACGCCGAGCTGCCGCCGGCTCGCCGGGTCGCGCGGATCGCCGCCGCACAGCTCGACCCGGCCGGCGGTGGGGCGGCGCAGCCCGACCAGCAGGTTGATCAGTGTGCTCTTGCCGGCGCCGTTCGGCCCGAGCAGGCCGACCAGCTCCCCGGCCCGGACGGTCAGGTCGACCCGGTCCAGCGCCAGCACCTCGCCGTAGCGGCGGCTGACCTGTTCGGCGCGGGCCAGGATCATCGGTGGTCTCCTCGGGCGGAGGGGCTGTGCATCCCCTGTCTACCGTGCCCGCGCCAGTCGCGGTGTCCCGTGCCCGGCTGCGCGCATCCCCTAGTCTGGTGACGCCGTCGACGACGGTGGAAGTTCCGACCGGACACTGGGGAGGGTCCGTGACCAGTCCGAGCAGGAATCTCGACGTCCAGCCGGAGGCGCTGAGGACGTTCGCGCTCGCCTCCCGGGACCGCTCCTCCCGGTTCCGCGAGTTGGAGCGGATGTTCCGCGACGGCCACGTGGCCCGGCACTCCTTCGGCGTGATGCCCGCGTCGTTCAGCCTCGCCGCCGCGTACGAGCAGCAGTTCGAGGCGTGCCTGCAAGGGCTGGCCGACGGCGCCGAGACCATGCTGACCATCGCCTCGGGCCTGATGGAGACGGCCGCCGCCTACGACGACACGGACGCGGCGAACGACACCATGTTCACCGCCGGCGGCTGAGGGGTGGGGCGATGAGCACCGAGGCGCTCCAGCGCAACAAGACCTACTTCGAGCAGATCGTGTCGGGCACGCCCGACCCGTTCAAGCCGCTGTCGAACGCGGTGCTCTGGCCGTTCGAGCAGCTCCTGGAACTGGTCGCCGGTGAGCCGGACGACCTGATGCGGGCGGCCCAGCTCGCGATGACCACCGGCGAGGCGGTCCGGCAGATCGCCGGTGACCAGGTGGCGGACCGGGCCCGGCTGCGCGGCGCCTGGAACGGCCACGCGGCGGAGAAGTTCCACGCCTCGATGCAGTCCATCGAGGCGGCGATGGACGACCTCGCAGCGGGGCTGGACGGCACCAAGGAGGTGCTGGTCGACTCCGCGAACGCGGCGGTGGACGCGTTCAACCTGCTGGTCGAACTGATCCTGGAGTTCCTGCTCTGGTTCCTGACCGAGGTCATCATCGCGGCGGTGGCGGCGGTGCTGAGCGCCGGGGTGAGCCTGGCCGCCACAGTGGTACGCGTGCTGGCGAGACTCGCCACCACGGTCGGCCGCATGGTGAAGATCGTGGCGCGGTTCGCGGAGATCCTCACGAAGCTCGCCACCAAGCTCCAGAAGGTCGCCAACCTGATCGAGCACTACGCCAAGGTGGTGATGGAGCTGCGCCGGGCCAAGAAGGCGTACAGCGCGTTCAACAAGTCCGGCTACACGAAGGCGGCGCTCGCCTTCAAGGTCGAACGCGCCGCCGTCCTCTTCCCGGGCAAGTTCGTCATCAACCAGGCGTCCCCGGTGAACATCCCCGGCATGGGCGGTGCCCTGCTCGACACCGGCATGGGCCTGCACGACGTCTCCGACGGGCGCAAGGACCGCAACTACCTGGTGGACGGCACGTACCGCGACGATCTCGGCCCGTACACCAAGGGCGTGCAGAACGTGTTCGACTCGATCGTGAACTGAGAGGCAGCAATGACGTTCCCGGCCCTGGACCGGATCGAGGCGCTCGCCCGCAACCTGGACGGGTGGCAGCGTGAACTCGGCGCGCGGATGGCCGAGCTGGAGCAGAGCAGCGCCGAGGGCGTGAGCGACTCCGGCCTGGTCACCGTCGTGGCCGCCGCCGACGGCAAGATCCTCTCCACCGACATCAACGCACGGGCCATGCGCCTCGACTCGTACACGCTGGCCGAGGAGATCACCTCGGCGGCGAACCGGGCGCAGGAGGCCGCCGCCGCCCGGGTCCGCGAGATCGTCGGCGAGGTGATGAGCAACGCGCCGGGCGCGGAGCGCCCCGCCGACGACGGCTACGGCCACGACCGATACTGAGCCGATGGACGAGACCAGATACCGCGACCGGATCGGCCTGCTCGTCGAGCCGGGCGAGCGCGTCCTGGCCCACGCCAAGGCCGACGTCGGCCAGGGGCTCGCCCCGGCTCCGCCGCCCGAGCCGGAGCCCACCGCCGAGCCGAGCCGGCGGACTGCCGGCTCGGTGCTGCTCAACGTGCTGCTGCCCCTTGCCACCTGGGATCGCGGCGACCGCCTGGTCGACGCGATCGGCTGGGGGATCGCCGGGCGCGGCGCACCCGGCTCGGCCGCCTCCCGGCTGCACCGCGCGCTCCGCCCGGCCCGGCCCGACCTCCAGGTCCGGGAGACGCTGCTCGCGGTCACCGACCGGCGGCTGGTGGTCTGCCGCACCGGCGGCGTCAAGCTGCTCGCCGGGCGCGAGGCCGAGGAACGCGCGCTGGCCGAGACCGCGGTGGCCTGGTCGGCCGCGCGTGCGGAAATCGCCTCCGCGCGGGTGGGCTGGCACCGGCTCAACCCGAAGCGGCTGCGGATCGACTTCACCGACGGTTCCTGGCTGTCGTTCACCGTGCCGATCGCCGAGTCGGGCCGCCCGCTGCGCGAGGTAGCCGCCGCGCTGGCCGTCTGACCGCGTCAGGCGGTCAGCGGCGCGGGCAGCGGCTCGCGGTGCAGCACGGCCAGCCGGGAGACCGCCCGGGTCAGCACCACGTAGAGGCGATGCAGCCCACGCGGCTCGGCGGCCACGATCGCGGCCGGCTCGACGACCACCACGTGGTCGTACTCCAGGCCCTTGACCAGCGTCGCCGGAACCACGGTGACGCGCGCCGCGGCCTCGACGTCGTCGGCGGTAGCGGTCTCGACACCCGCGTCGGCGAGCGCCGCGCGCAGCCGGTCGACAGCGTCGTCGGCGGCGATCACACCGACCGAGCCGTCGTGCGCGAGCGCCGCCCGCACCTCGGCCACCGTCGCGGCCGTCAGGTCCTCGGCGGTACGCACGTCGAGCGCGCCGTCGTGGCGAAGCGACCGGGCCGGGGGTACGTCGACGGCGAGCGCCGGCAGCAGCCGGTTCGCGAACGCGACCACGGCGGCCGGCACCCGGAAGCCCACACTCAGCGGCACCACGGCGGCGTCCGGCTTGCCCAGGTGGGCCAGGGACTCCCGCCAGTCGGTAGCCGCCCACGGCGCGGTGCCCTGGGCGAGGTCCCCGAGGAGCGTGATCGAGCCGTGCTCGCTGCGCCGGGCGATGGCGCGGCACTGCATCGGGGAGAGGTCCTGCGCCTCGTCGACCACCACGTGCCCGAAGCCGGCGGGCCGTTCGAGCAGCCCGGCGACTTCGTCGACGAGCACCGCGTCGGCGGCGGTCCACCGGGTCGCCTTCGCGGTGCGCGCGGTCTTGCCGGCGCGGAACAGCTCCTGCTCCTCGGGCGTGAGCAGGCCGTCCGCGGCGGCGGCGAGCGCGTCGGCGTCGGTGCGCAGCCGGTGCAGCAGGCCGTCCGGGGTGAGCGCCGGCCAGACCGCGTCGAGCAGGTCGGTGACCGGCTTGATCCGGCTCATCCGGCGCAGCCAGGCGTCGCTCGGTGACTCCGCCCGGCGGGCCTCGGCCTGGCGTTGCAGCAGCCCCACCACCCGCGCCCGGACCCGCTCCCGGCCGGTCGCGTAGGGCAGGCCCTCCCGGCGCGTCTCGGTGATCAGCCGGTGCAGCGGGTCGAGCCCGATCCGCCACCGGTACGAGCCGTCCGACACCATGATCGGCTCGGTCGGCGTACCGATGTGGGCCTCGACGGCCCGGCGCAGCACCTCGGCCATCCGGACGTCGTGCTTGAGCGCGGCGGCGGCCGGGTCGTCCACCGCGCGGACCGGCACCCGAGCGACCAGGTCCTCCACAGTGGCCTGCTCGACCTCGACCTCCCCGAGGGCGGGGAGCACCGCCGCGATGTACGACAGGAACGCCCGGTTCGGCCCGACGATCAGCACACCCGAGCGGCGCAGCCGTTCCCGGTGCAGATAGAGCAGGTACGCGGCGCGGTGCAGCCCGACCGCCGTCTTTCCGGTGCCCGGGGCACCCTGTACGCAGATCGAGTCGGCCAGGTCGGCCCGGACCAGTTCGTCCTGCTCCGGCTGGATGGTGGCGACGATGTCGCGCATCGGGCCGACGCGCGGGCGCTCGATCTCGGCGGTGAGGATGCGGCTGGCGGTGCCGAGTTCCTCGCCCCGGGCCAGGTGCTCGTCCTCGAAGCTGGTCAGCGTCCCGGCGCTGAACCCGAACCGGCGGCGTACGGCGACGCCCTGCGGATCGCGTGCGCTTGCCCGGTAGAACGACCGGGAGACCGGTGCCCGCCAGTCCAGCACCAGCGGCTCGCCCAGCTCGTCGGTGACGTGCCGCCGCCCGACGTGGTAGTCCCGCCCGGCGTGGTCCGGGTCGTCGCCGCCGAAGTCCAGGCGGCCGAAGAACAGCGGGGTGCTCGGGTCGTCGGCCAGCTCCTTGACCCGCCGGGCCATGTGCCGGCCGAGCTGCTCGGCGGTGTACGAGTCACCGGCCACCTTGTCGCCGGTGGCGAAGAGCGCCTCGGCGCGTTCCCGCATCCGGGTCAGCGCGGCGCGGGAGGCGTCGAGGTGGGCACGCTCGGCGGCCAGTTCGGCGTCGAGGCTCGGTGTGGCGTCAAGGTCGGTTGCGGGCACGATGAACTCCGATGGCTCAACTGAGGCTCGCTCGCGTGTCCGGGGCGGTTGGCCTGCTCCCGGCGCGGGGACGTCCGCTGCGGTGCATGCTCACCGCGGCCGTCGGGCGGCCCTCGACTCTACCGGCCCCGAACGCCGACGCCACCGAATTTCCGAAGCAGGCACCGATCTTGGTACGGAACCGCCCTCATGAGGGCGCCCCCGTACCAAGATCTGGCTGGTGGCGGCGTCGGCGGACCCGGGATCATTGAGGCATGACGGAGGCGCTTCCCGGCAGGAGTCGGGTGACGATCAGTGACCCGCAGGTGATGCGGGCACTGGCTCACCCGGCCCGCATGGCGATCATGGAACACCTCGGGACGCTGGAGGGCGGTGCGACGGCCACCGAGTGCGCCGAGATCGCCGGGCTGTCGCCGAGTGCGACCAGTTACCACCTGCGCGAGCTGGCGAAGTTCGGGCTGGTCCAGCAGGCTCCCGGCCGGGGTGACGCCCGGGAGCGGGTCTGGCAGGCGGTGAATCCGTCGTACCGCGTCGAGGTGGGGCCGGGCGCCGACCCGGAGGCGCGTGCCGCCGAGGCGGCGCTGGTGGAGGCGCACATGGTCCGCGACGCCCAGCGGGTCCGGGACTGGTTGCGCCGCGCGCCGGACGAGCCGCCGGAGTGGTACGCGGCGACCTGGTTCAGCGACAGCATGCTGCTCCTGACCGCCGAGGAGTTGACCGAGTTGAATCACGCGATCCAGGCGCTGCTGGAGCCGTACCGGCGGCGGACCCGGGCCGATCCACCGGCCGGAGCGCGGCCGGTGGCGACGCAGTACCGGGCGATGCCGCTCGATTGAGGGGTTGCGCGCGTCAGTTGTGAAGGATTACTTTCGAAGTATGTCCTTCACAACTGACGAGTCGCGCTGGCCGGACGTCTGGCTCGCGGCGACCGCGCGCGGCGTCTCCAGTTGTGGGAACTTCCTGGTCACCAGCGCCCTCACGCTCGCGCTCCAGTCCGCCGGGGCCGGTGGGCTCGCGGTCTCCGGGCTGTTGCTCGCCGCGACACTGCCGCTCGTGGCGCTCGCCCCGCTGACCGGCCGCCTCGCCGACCGGGTGGACAGCCGGGTGCTGCTGATCGCCGCCGGGGCCGGCCAGGGTGCGACATGCGTGGCGCTCGCGTACGCCACGGATCCGGTGCTGGTGATCGCACTCGTGGCGCTGCTGGCCACCGGTCTCGCGGTCACCCAACCGGTGATCTCCGCGCTGGTGCCGGTCATGGTGCTGCCCGAGGACCTGCCCCGGGCGGGCGCGCTGAACCAGACCGCCGGCACGCTGGGCGCACTCGCCGGGCCGGCGCTGGCCGGGCTGCTCGTCGGCCAGTTCGGCACCCGGGTGCCACTGCTTCTCGGCGCCCTCAGCTATCTCTCGCTGGTGGCGGCCGGGCTGTTCGTCCGTACCCACAGGGGAGGCCGCAGGGCGGCGGCCGGAACCGCCGCCGTGGCCGCACCCCGGTGGCGGCTGCGGCGCGACCCGCTGCTGACGGTGATGGTCGGCAGCCTGGCCGCCGTGGTCGGCGCGGTCGGGGCGGTGAACGTCATCGAGGTCTTCTTCATCCGGGAGACGCTCGGCAGCAGCGCCACCGTGTACGGCCTGGTCACCGGCTCGTGGACGCTCGGCATCGTGCTCGGCGCGTGGCTGTTCGCCCGCGTCGCCCGCCGGCTCGCCGACGACGGCGCGCTGCTCGGGGCCGGGCTGGTGCTGCTCGGCGGATGCGGCGTGGCGGTGCTGGTCTCGGCGGCGGTGCCCTCGGCGTGGCTGCTCGTGCCCATCTGGCTGCTGGGCGGCGTGGCAAACGGCGGCGACAACGTCTTCAACAACCTGTTGCTGGCACGGCGGGTGCCGGAGGCGGCCCGGGGCCGGGCCTTCGCCACCTTCGGTGCGGCCGCCCAGGGCGCCGCGATGGGTGGCTACCTGGTCGGTGGCCTGCTGCTGGAGGTGGCCGGCCCGCGCACGCTCGTCGCCGGGTGCGGCGTGGCCGGCCTGCTGGTGGTGGTGGCGCTGGCCTGGCCGGTCCGCCGCGCGGTACGCGCCGAGCGCGCCGCCGCCCACGCCGCACCCGCCGCCCGCGCCGCCCGCGCCGCACCCGCCGCCCGCGCCGCCCGCGCCGCACCCGCCGCGGCGGAGCCCGCGTGACCGCCGCTGTTAACAAGGGGCCCTTCCTCTACCGCAGGCGTTAACAGGGGGCCCTTCCTTTCATTACGGGTGCGGAGTTCACCACTCCATCGGCTCCCCCGGCGGCGCGACGCAAGCCACGGCGATACGGTCGGGGCATGGCCGACCGCATCGCCCGCCCCCGGGTGGGGCACATCCAGTTTCTCAACTGCCTCCCGATCTACTGGGGGCTGATGCGATCCGGCGCGCTCATCGACGTCGACCTGCACAAGGACTCGCCGGACCGGCTGAGCGCCGCCCTGGTCGCCGGTGACCTGGACATCGGCCCGATCACGCTGGTGGAGTTCCTCAAGCACGCCGACGACCTGCTGCTCCTGCCCGACCTGGCGGTCGGCAGCGACGGGCCGGTGCTCTCGGTGAACGTCGTGTCCACCCGCCCGTTGGGTGAGCTGGACGGCGCCCGGGTGGCGCTCGGCTCCACCTCGCGTACCGGGGTGCTGCTGGCCCAGCTGCTGCTCGCCGAGCGGCACGGGGTACGCCCGGAGTACTTCCGCTGCCCGCCGGACCTGACCCAGATGCTGCTGGAGGCCGACGCCGGAGTGCTCATCGGCGACGTGGCGCTGCGCGCGCTCTACGAGGCGCCGGCCAAGGGTCTCGAGGTGACCGACCTGGGGCAGGCGTGGCACGACTGGACCGGCCTGCCGATGGTGTTCGCCGTCTGGGCGGTACGCCGCGAGTTCGCCGCCGCCCACCCGGGACTGGTCAAGGAGGTGCACGAGGCGTTCCTGCGCTCCCGTGACCTGTGCCTGGCCGAACTGGACCAGGTGGCGGAGGCGGCGGCCCGCTGGGAGACGTTCGACGCGGCGACGCTCGCCACGTACTTCCGCGCGCTCGACTTCTCGCTCGGCGAGCGGCAGGTGGCCGGGCTGCGCGAGTTCGCCCGCCGGGCGGCCGCGTACGGGGAGGTGCCGGCGCTGCCGGCCGACGGTCCGGAGTTCTTCCAGGGCTGAGCTTGCTCAGGTGGCCGGGCGCAGCAGCGCCTTGGTGATCCGTTCGCAGGCGTCCATGCCGTAGTCCCAGCCGCCCTCGACGCCGAACGGGGTGCGGAGCATCACGCCCATCGTCCAGGTGTCGCCGATGGCCAGGCAGTTGACGTGGTACTCCTCTTCGTCCTGCCGGTCGATCCACCCGTTCTTGATGGCGATCTTCTTCTGCTCGGCCGCCGGGAACGCCTTGCGGATGCCGAAGTCACCGGGGGCGCGTACCTGGCGCATCTCGTTCAGCAGCCACTTGGTCCACTTCGGCCCGGCGGCCCGGCCGTCGTCGATGCAGAGGCCGAGGCGCGCGGCGTCCCGGGGCGACAGCAGCGTCTGGCTCCAGCCGCCGTCGGAGGCGACCTCGCTGTCGGTCAGCTTGCAGATCGAGATGAGCCGCTCGATCGAGTCGGTGCCGCCGACGCTCCGGTAGAACTCCTGGGCCCGGGTGTTGTCGCTGTCCCGGATGATCTTCGTGGCGTCGGCCAGCTTCGCGTCGCTCGGCGTCTTGCCGTCCTCCGCGCTCAGGCGCAGGTAGTCGGCCACCACCCAGGACTTGATCAGGGACGCGGTGGTGCTCGTCTGGCCCATGTTCGCCGAGCCGATGATCTTTCCGGTGCGCTTGTCCAGCACGGACCAGCCGTACCAGCCCTTGATCTTGAGGCTGTCCAGGTTCTTCGCCTCGAACGGCAGCGGTTCCAGGGATCGCGAGGGGGCCACCCGCGGTTTCGCGCCGCGGTCCACGGTCCGCTGGGCGGACCGCTCGCCGGCCGGCTCCGGACGCGAGTTCGCGGTCGCCTCCAGCGGTGAGCCGGGGATCACCCGCAGGGAGAGGCCGAGCAGGCCGACGAGGGCTACCGCCAGGGCGCTGAACGCGAGCGGGCGCCGATAGCTGCCGGGCCGACGCCGGGCACCGGCCATCAGAGCTTCCCGACCGGCTGCTGCGGCACCTTGAGCGCCGCGCCGGGCTGCGGCGTCACGAGCTGGGTGGCGACGGCGGCGCACATCTTCGCACCGTACGGCAGGCCGGCGCTTCCCGGGTACCGCATCATCACGGCGAGACTCCACTTGTCGGTGAACGAAAGGCAGCTGACGTGCCAGTTGCCGTCGTAGGCGAGCTGCGTCCAGCCGTTCTTCATGTGCACCGGACCCTGCGCCTTGATCGTCGCGGGCAGGCCGTCGATGATGCCCCACCGGCCGCCGCCGGATCGCGTGGCCTGCTTGGTGACGCTACCGGCCACCTTTGTCATCTCGCTGAGCAGCCACTCGGTCCACTTGGGGCCGGCGGCGCGGCCGTCGGCGATGCAGTCACCGAGGCGGGCCGCGTCCCGGGGGGACATCTCGGTGAAGCTCCACCAGCCCTTGTAGTCGGGCACGGTACCGGGCCGGGTGTCGGTCAGACCGCAGATCCGGATAGCGCGGGCGATGACCGGGTCGGGCCGGCCGCCCGGCTGCGGCTTGTAGGAGCCGCCCGCCGCCCGGTAGACGGCGTTCGCGCCGTCGTCGTCGCTGTCCCGGATCGCCAGGATCGCCGCCTTCTTGAGCCCGGCGCTCGGCTGCTTGTCGCCCAGCTGGCGAAGGTAGTCCGCGACGATCCAGGCCTTGAGCATCGACTCGGTGGAGCTGGTC
Source organism: Micromonospora sp. NPDC049203 (assembly GCF_043197215.1). NCBI lineage: Bacteria > Bacillati > Actinomycetota > Actinomycetes > Micromonosporales > Micromonosporaceae > Micromonospora > Micromonospora sp. NPDC049203. The sequence goes on from NZ_JBICSV010000003.1 coordinate 183,153, forward strand.
TGGTTCATGTTCTGCGCGCCGGTGACCCTGCCGGTCTCGCGATCCATCAGGGCCCAGGAGAAGAATTCGCCCTTGAAGTTCACCGACACCGGCGCGTCGCGCAGCGTCGGCGCAGCCGGCGCCGTCGGGGCGGGCACCGGGACCTGCTCGCCGCCGCCGATGCCCCCCGCGCCGGCGGAGAACTTCGCGTACGCGGCCGGCACCAGCATGACGCCACCGATGAGGATCGCCACGATGGCGACCGCCATGGTCACGCGAGGTCGCATGAGTGGTGAGCTCCAGATGTCTGGCCGGGGGGACCGGCGCTTCGCATGGGTCCGGCCCGGTCGCCGACAGGCCGGGGGACGATGGCCTGAACGGTGACGATCATGAAGCCGAACGGTTTGCCGGGGGGAAGTCTACTTCCGGACAGTCCTGATGACAGGTCTCGACACCCATGACTTTGCCGGGTCGGCGGGATATTGAGCCACTTTGCCTCTCTTGGGAGGTTTAACCGGAGCTGAGTGATCGACATCACAGCGACCTGGGCCGATGAGGGGGCGCATGTGCCCGGTTGCGCGAGACGATCGCCGAAACCTGTTACACCCCCTGGTGTGGTTCGTGCCGAGCTGTAACACTGGCTGCATGTATGGCAACGACTTCGCCCCGCCGGAGGACGCTCCGGGCGGCGGCCTGCTCGGCGAGGTGGAGGCCGCGGAGGCGGCGCTGCGCGAGGCGGCGGCGCGGTCCCGGCGCGGCGGCGCGGTGCCCGACGAGGATGTCGAGGCGTACTTCGCCGACGTGATCAGCGCGGATCAGAAGATCGAGCCCCGCGACTGGATGCCCGAGGCGTACCGCAGGACGCTGATCCGGCAGATCGCCCAGCACGCCCACTCCGAGATCATCGGCATGCAGCCGGAGGGCAACTGGATCAGCCGCGCGCCGTCGCTCAAGCGCAAGGCGATCCTGCTCGCGAAGGTGCAGGACGAGGCCGGCCACGGCCTCTACCTCTACGCCGCCGCCGAGACGCTCGGGATCAGCCGCGACGAGCTGGTGGAGCTGCTGCTCGACGGGCGGCAGAAGTACAGCTCGATCTTCAACTACCCGACGCTGACCTGGGCCGACGTGGGCGCGATCGGCTGGCTGGTGGACGGCGCGGCGATCGTCAACCAGGTGCCGCTGTGCCGCTGCTCCTACGGCCCGTACGCCCGCGCGATGATCCGGGTCTGCAAGGAGGAGTCGTTCCACCAGCGGCAGGGCTACGAGATCCTGCACACGCTGGCGCACGGCACCCCGGCGCAGAAGGCGATGGCCCAGGACGCGGTCGACCGCTGGTGGTACCCGTCACTGGCCATGTTCGGCCCGCCCGACGGCGACTCGACGCACAGCGCCCAGTCCATGGCCTGGAAGATCAAGCGCTTCTCCAACGACGAGCTGCGTCAGCGCTTCGTCGACATGTGCGTCGGTCAGGCGGAGGTGCTCGGCCTCACCCTCCCCGACCCGGACCTGCGCTGGAACGACGAGCGGCAGGCGTACGACTACACCCAGCCCGACTACGACGAGCTGATGCGGGTGATCAAGGGCGACGGGCCGTGCAACAGGGAGCGGATGGCGCACCGGCGCAAGGCGCACGCCGACGGCGCGTGGGTACGGGAGGCCGCCGCGGCGTACGCCGCGAAGCGGGTGGAGCGAAAGGAATCGGTCGCGGCATGAGCAGTGAGTCATCTCCCCTGTGGGAGGTGTTCGTGCGGGCCCGCCGTGGCCTGTCGCACACCCACGTCGGCAGCCTGCACGCCCCCGACGCCGAGCTGGCCCTGCGCAACGCGCGGGACCTCTACACCCGCCGCCAGGAGGGCGTCTCCATCTGGGTGGTGCCGGCGAGCGCGATCACCGCGTCCAGCCCCGACGAGAAGGACGCCTTCTTCGACCCGGCCGCCGACAAGGTCTACCGCCACCCGACGTTCTACGAGGTCCCCGAAGGGGCTGCCCACCTATGAGTTTCGACTTCACGCTCGCCATCGGCGACGACGCGCTCATCGCCGCGCAGCGCCTCGGTGAGTGGACCTCCCGCGCTCCCGAGATGGAGGAGGACATCGCGCTGGCGAACATCGCCCTCGACCAGCTCGGCGCGGCGCGGCTGCTGCTCACGTACGCGGGCGAGCTGGAGGGCGCCGGCCGGGACGAGGACGCCCTGGCCTACCTGCGCGACGACCGCGAGTTCCGCAACTGCCTGCTGGTCGAGCTGCCGAACGGCGACTTCGGCGTGACCATGGCGAAACTGTTCTTCCTGGCCGCGTACCAGGTGCCGCTCTACACGGCGCTGGCCGGCTGCGCGGACGAGCGGCTGGCGGCGGTCGGGGCGAAGGCGCGCAAGGAGTCGGCGTACCACCTGGACCACGCCGCGCTGTGGGTGAAGCGGCTCGGCGACGGCACCGAGGAGTCGCACCGGCGCATGCAGGACGCGGTCGACCAGGTGTGGCCGTACGTCCACGAGCTGTTCGACCCGTCCCCGGCGGCGCCGGTCGACCCGGCCGGCCTCCGGGCCGACTTCGACGCCACGGTGACGGCGGTGCTGGACGAGGCCACGCTCACCCGCCCGGAGACGGGCTGGACGCCGGGTGGCGGCCGGGACGGCCTGCACACCGAACACCTCTCCTACCTGCTCGCCGAGATGCAGGTGCTGCACCGCGCCCACCCCGGAGCCGACTGGTGAGTGCGGGGAAGCGGAGCCCGGAGTGGCACTGGTGAGTGAGGCGAGGGCGGCCGCGGCGGCGGTGGTGGACCCGGAGATCCGGGTCATCACCATCGACGAGCTGGGCATCCTGCGCGCGGTCGACGAGGAGCCGGACACCGGCCGGGTCGTCGTCACCATCACCCCCACCTACACCGGCTGCCCGGCCATGGACGTGATCCGGGCGGACATCCGCCGGGCGCTGGCCGCCGCCGGGCACCCGGACGCCGAGGTCCGTACCGTCTACCACCCGGCGTGGAGCACCGACTGGATCTCCGACACCGGCCGGGCCAAGCTGGCCGCCGCCGGCATCGCCCCGCCCGCGCCGCGCGGCGACGACACGGTGGTGCCGTTGACGCTGGCCGTACGCTGCCCGCGCTGCGGGTCGCCGGAGACCAGCCAGATCAGCCGCTTCGGCTCCACCGCGTGCAAGGCGCTGTGGCGTTGCCGTTCCTGTTCCGAACCCTTCGACCACCTGAAGGCGCTGTGACTGTCACCATCACCCGGCCGGTGCGCCGCCGGCCGGTCTTCCACCCGTTGCCCGTGGCCGCCGTGGACCGGCTCACCGACGACTCGGTGTCGATCACGTTCGCCGTGCCCGAGGAGCTGCGCGAGACGTTCGCGTTCTCCGCCGGGCAGCACCTCACCGTCCGCCGCCCGGCCGAGGGCGACGGCGGGGAGGTGCGGCGGTCGTACTCGATCTGCTCCACCCCGGACGAGCTGGCCCGGCACGGCCGGGTGCGGATCGGGGTGCGTGAGGTCCCGGGCGGGGCGTTCTCCGCCTTCGCCTGCGGCGCGCTGCGGGGCGGCGACACCGTCGAGGTGCTGCCGCCGCTGGGGCACTTCACCTCCGCGTTCACCCCGGACCGGGCCCGCCGGTACGGCGCGGTGGTCGCCGGTTCCGGCATCACCCCGGTGCTCGGGCTGGCCGCGACCGCGCTGGCGACCGAGCCGCGCAGCACGTTCACGCTGGTGTACGGCAACCGCACGGCGAACTCGGTGATGTTCGCCGAGGAACTGGCCGACCTGAAGGACCGCTATCCGACCCGGCTGCACCTGGTGCACGTGCTGTCCCGGGAGATGGGCGAGTCGGCGTTGCTGTCGGGGCGGATCGACGCCGACCGGCTGACCCGGCTGCTCGACACTCTCGTCCCCGGCGACGAGATCGAGGAGTGGTTCCTCTGCGGCCCGTACGGCATGGTGGTGGACGCCAAGGCGGTGCTGGCGGGCCGCGGCGTGCCGGACGCGGCGGTGCGCACCGAGCTGTTCCACGTCGACGCGCCGCCGGAGCCGGTCCGCCGCGAGGCCGACCGGCCCGGGTCCGGCACCGACGTGACGATCGTGCTGGACGGCCGCTCGTCGAGTTTCACGATGGGCCGGGACGAGCGGGTGCTCGACGCGGCGCTGCGGGTGCGCGGCGAGTTGCCGTACGCCTGCAAGGGCGGCGTCTGCTCGACCTGCCGGGCGAAGGTGACGGCGGGTGAGGTGACGATGGCGCGCAACTACGCGCTGGAGCCGGACGAGGTGGCCGCCGGTTACGTGCTGACCTGCCAGTCCAGCCCGGTCACCGACGAGCTGACCGTCGACTACGACGCGTAGCGGCGCCGCCGGTCAGAACACCACGGGCGGTGCCGTGGCGGCGCGGCCACGGGCCCGGCTGACGTGGCCGCGCCACCCGCCGACCAGCGTGAGCAGGGTCCATCCCGCCGCACCGAGCACGAGCATGGCCCGCTTTCCGTCCGGGTCCACGTCCCGCTCGTCGGCCAGCTCCACCTCGCCCCGAGGGTCGACGACCACCGTCAGCCGCTGGCCGACCCGGTAGCCGGGGGAGCTGCCCCGGTAGACCAACGGCTCGTCGAGCCGGCCGGTGTCGCCCTGGAGGACGAACTCGTGCCGCTTGCCGACGGTCTCCACGTCGGTGATGGTCACCTGCTGGGCGACGCCGCGCTCCCGGAGGACCGACTCCGGCGCGAGCTGCACGGTGCCCACCAGCACGAACAGCGCCGGCAGCACCGACAGGAGGGTCAGCCACCAGCCCCGGTGCAGCAGGCGCAGGCCGACCGCGAAGGCGAGGCAGCCGGCCAGGGCGACGGAGATCGGCACGGCGATCGGCAGTCCCACGGTGAGGTGGCCGACCACCGCGCTGACCGCGATCACGGCGAGGCCGAAGCCGACGAGCACGGCGGTCATGGTGAGGGACCAGAGGGCGGAGCGGGCACCGGCCACGCGTACGGGAGCGGGTGAGGGCGATACGACTGACACGCCGAGAGCGTAGACGCGGCCTGCCACGTCCATTTCTTGTCCGAACGGTTCGGACAGCGGTAACCTTCAACTGCCAGGGGCACTAGCCCCGTGGAAGTGGACCCGGCAGCCTTCCGGACGGTGGGTGAGCCGGGTCTCGCGCTGTCTGCGCCTCGTCAGACCTGTCGCGACTCACTGATCATGCGGCGGATGGAGTCCTTCCAGCGCCCGCCTTTGGCCCAGCACCAGGCCAACGCGTCGGGAACGGCCAGCAGACACTCCTCGTGGGCGCGTAGCTGGTCGTACCGCAGCCTTCCGTCCACCCCACACTTCCTGACCTGCTCGAAGAGCAGGCGCTGATCGGCCTGGAAGGTCGAGTCGTCGCGTTCCAGGACGAGGCGGGCAGCCCCGATCTTCGCCGTGTGCTCCACCAGAGAGACGAGGCAGGCTTCGCGAGCGACCCGGGCGTTGCGATGGTCCTTCGCGTCGAAGATGACAGCGTGCGCGGAGAGCGCGAGAAACCCGTCGATGATCTGACGGCGCCGGTCGTCTCTCTCCTTGTGGAAGTGGATGCGGCCTTGGCCGGGCAGGATGAGATCCCGAATCGACCGGCGTGCAGCGTTCAGGTCGGCCGGGTGCATGACCACGGCGGCGACGAGTAGCCCTCGCTCCTTGGTCTCGTCGACGAAGACGTGCGCGGTCATGGGACGAGGCTCTCCTGTCGCTGCTCGGACCCGGTCAGGCGTTGACGATTTCCCTGATGCGGTCGAGCTTCTGCCGGGCGGTCAGGCCGGCGGGGTTCTTGGTGCCGATGACGTCCAGCTCCGCTCGGACGTCACAGTCGTCCGGCTGAAGGATTGCATCGATCACACGTGCTCGGGGGCCGCCGTCCCGGACGTAGATCCAGACCGTCTGCGACTGCCGTGGCTCGGTGTTGAGCGCCGCGTCGAGCCGGTGGGGAGGGAAGAAACCGAGGCCGGTCGCCCTGAGCGTGTCGGCGATCTCGGCCAGGACCCAGCGGCCGAGCTTGCGGTAGCCCAACTCGTCCCGCAACTCGCCGAGGGTTGCTTCCGTTAGTCCTCCGTCCGCTCGGCACCGGGCCGCGATGCCTGGAGCGGTGTCCGTCTCGCTCACGTCCCACCCCGATGCGTCGATGGATGTCGAACAAGATGATGCGAGATGCTCAACATCTTGTCAACGAACCAACGATGTTTTATTTCGATCTTGAGGATATTTTTGGGGAAGTGCGTTCGGCTCACACCGGAGGGCCCAGTACGGCGGCATCCACCGGTCGCGACGTACGCTCGGGGATGTGACGGCGAACCGGGAGATCGACGACATCCTGCAACGCGGCGCGGACGGCGGGCGGATCGCGCCCGAGGAGGCGCTGCTGCTCTACACCGACGCGCCCTTCCACGCGCTGGGCGAGGCGGCCGACGCGGTACGGCGGCGCCGCTACCCGGACAACATCGTCACCTACCTCATCGATCGCAACATCAACTACACGAACGTCTGCGTGACGGCGTGCAAGTTCTGCGCGTTCTACCGGGCCCCCAAGCACAAGGAGGGCTGGACCCACCCGACCGAGGAGATCCTGCGCCGCTGCGGTGAGGCGGTCGAGCTGGGTGCCACCCAGGTCATGCTCCAGGGCGGGCACCACCCGGACTACGGCGTCGAGTACTACGAGGAGCTGTTCTCCTCGGTCAAGAAGGCGTACCCGCAGCTCGCCATCCACTCGATCGGCCCGAGCGAGATCCTGCACATGGCGAAGGTCTCCGGCGTGAGCCTGGACGAGGCCATCGCCCGGATCAAGGCCGCCGGCCTGGACTCGATCGCCGGCGCCGGCGCCGAGATGCTGCCGGACCGGCCGCGGAAGGCGATCGCGCCGCTGAAGGAGTCCGGCGCCCGCTGGCTTGAGGTCATGGAGCTGGCGCACCGGCAGGGCCTGGAGTCGACGGCCACCATGATGATGGGCACCGGCGAGACGAACGCCGAGCGCATCGAGCACCTGCGGATGATCCGCGACGTGCAGGACCGCACCGGCGGCTTCCGGGCCTTCATCCCGTGGACGTACCAGCCGGAGAACAACCACCTGAAGGGCCGCACCCAGGCGACGACGCTGGAATACCTGCGGCTGGTCGCGGTGGCCCGCCTGTTCTTCGAGACGGTGCCGCACCTCCAGGCGTCCTGGCTGACCACCGGCAAGGACGTCGGGCAGCTCGCGCTGCACATGGGCGTGGACGACCTCGGCTCGATCATGCTGGAGGAGAACGTCATCTCCTCGGCCGGTGCCCGGCACCGGTCCAACCTGCACGAGCTGATCGGCATGATCCGGTCGGCCGACCGGATCCCGGCCCAGCGGGACACGCTCTACAACCGGCTGGCGGTGCACCACACGCCCGCCGACGACCCGAGCGACGACCGCGTGGTCTCGCACTTCTCGTCGATCGCGCTGCCCGGCGGCGGGGCCGGGAAGTCGCTGCCGCTGGTCGAGGTCAACTGACCCGGTTCCGCCGTTCGGCCGGTCGGGGTCCGTCATGCGGCCGGAGGTCCGCCCGTTTCCGGTGAAGCTTCGGCCCAGGGTCTTCACCCGCGTGATCACCGGCGGCTAGCCTGCCCGCGCGACACCACCGATCCGGGCCGCGAGCAGGCAGGTAACAGGTCGGCGGCGACCCGGGCGAGCGCGGCCCGGTGAGCCGGCGACGCCATTACGCTTGCGGCGTCGTCGGGGACCGTCGTCCTCCATCGGCCCATGAGGGCCGTTCACATAACGCACCGCGGCAGGGGCGGGATGGGTGACCATCCCGCCCCTGCCGTCTGCCGGTATCGATGGGAATTCCCACCTCCGGGTCCTGGCGTCACGACGCGTCGCTCCGGTACCGTCCGTTCGTTCGGCGTGATCACGCCTCCCTATCCCCGGGGGAACAATGACCTTCCGCTACCGGTCCACGCTGGCCCGCGCCGGCGTCGTGGCCCTGCTCTCCACCGCCGGTCTCGGCGCGCTCGCCGGCCCGGCGCAGGCCGCCGACGAGGCCGACCTCCAGCTCATCCCGCTCAGCTACCACCTCGCCAAGGGCGTCAGCGAGGCGAAGGCCAAGCCGTTCAAGTTCCAGGTGAACAACACCGTCGGGACCGTGGACGCGAAGGACGTCCGGGTCACCGTCGAGACGAACGGCCTCAAGACCGGCAAGGTCGGCGTGCTGGTCCCGGCCGGTTGCGACATCCGGGGGACCGCCTTCTCCTGCCTGCTCGGTGACCTGCCCGCCGGCACCTCCGAGGACTTCGGCATCCCGCTGTTCGCCAAGGGCGGCAAGGGCGCGGCCGGCACGCTCACGGTCGCGATCAGCGCGGGCGAGAGCACCAGGGTGCTGGACGAGATCGAGCACGACATCACCGTCACCGAGCCGGGCTACGACCTCACCACCTGGGTGCAGGACGTGTACGCCGACGTGGTGGTCGACGGCGACGACGCGGGCGAGCCGGGCCTGCGCCCGGTCCGGCCGGGCGGGACCGCGCCGCTGGACTGGGCCGTGTTCAACGACGGCAGCAAGCGTGCCACCGGCATCGCGTACGGGATCGGCCTGCCGGCCGGAGTCACCTTCGCGAAGCTGCCCGAGGGCTGCGTCGAGCAGAACCTGGGCGGTGTCCTCAACGCGTACTGCGAGGACGCGGGCGCGGTCCTCAAGCCGGGCCAGTACTACACCGCCGACGTCCGGGTGACTGTCGGCGCGGATGTGACCGAGAAGCTGCTCCGGCCCGGGATCGTCTGGGCCAAGGGCCTCGACGGTGCCGCCGGTGCGGCCGAGGAGGAGCCGCGCGTCGCCAGCTCGGCGCAGCGGCGGGCGTTCGCCGAGACCGACGACGGTGACAACACCGCGCTGTTCGACGTCTTCGTCGACCAGAGCCCGCCGTCGAGCCCGACCCCGAGCCCGTCGCCGACCGCCCAGCCGACCTCGTCGCCGAGCGCCGGGCCGACGCCGACCGGCGGCGCGACGGCGGTGCCGACCCCGACCGCGGGTGGTGGCACGGGTGGCGGCACCGGTGACGGTGGCCTGCCGGTGACCGGTATGCAGATCGGCCTGATCGGCGGGACCGGCGCGGCGGTGCTCGTGGCCGGTGCGGCGCTGATGATGCTGTCCCGCCGCCGCAAGGTGGTCCTGGTCACTCCGGACGAGGAGCGCGCCGGCGACTGACCGGAGCGGCGATGACGGCAGGGCGGGGTGGGCGACCACCCCGCCCTGCCGCGTACCCGGGCGGAGGCGGGCGGCGCGCGGCTGGCAGAGTGGAGGGGTGAGCCGTACCCCGCAGGGCCAGCGCGCCAGCCTGGACAAGCAGCCGCACGAGGTCGCCGCGATGTTCGACGGTGTCGCGGCCCGCTACGACCTGACGAACACAGTGCTCTCCTTCGGGCAGGACCGGTCCTGGCGGCGGGCCACCCGGGCGGCGCTCGGGCTGCGGCCGGGCGAGCGGGTGCTGGACGTGGGCGCGGGCACCGGTGTGTCGACCGAGGAGCTGGCCCACTCCGGGGCGTACGCGGTCGGCGCCGACCTGTCGCTGGGCATGCTGCACGCCGGCAAGCGCACGCGTCCGTCGGTGCCGCTGCTGGCCGGGGACGCGCTGCGGTTGCCGTTCGCCGACGCCAGCTTCGACGCGGTGACCATCTCCTTCGCGCTGCGCAACGTCAACGACACCGACGCGGCGCTGGCCGAGCTGGCCCGGGTGACCCGGCCGGGCGGGCGGCTGGTGGTCTGCGAGTTCAGCACGCCGGTCAACCCGGCGTTCCGCACCGTCTACCTGTCGTACCTGATGCGGTCCTTGCCGGCGGTGGCCCGCGCCGTGTCGAGCAACCCGGACGCCTACGTCTACCTGGCCGAGTCGATCCGGGCCTGGCCGGACCAGGCGGCGCTGGCCGGGCGGATCGCGGCGGCCGGCTGGGGCCGGGTGGCGTGGCGCAACCTGACCGGCGGCGTCGTGGCGCTGCACCGGGCAGTCCGAAACTGACAGTCCGGCCGCACTGACCACCCATTTCGTAAATATCCGATTCTGGTCTACTTTGTCCCGTAGGCTCGCCTCCATGACGGGACCAGACCAGGCCGCCACCGACGACGACGCCGCCGAGCTGATCGCGCAGCTCCGCGAGCTGGCCGGCGCGGATCCCGCCGATGTCCGCCAGGTCGTCGCCGAGGTGCTCGCCGCGCTGGACCGGGCCGCCGGCGGCGCGTTGCGCGACCACCTGCCCGACGCGATCCGCCTCGACGCCGGGCTGGGACCGGCCGCGCAGGCCCGTCCGTGACCGCTCTCGACGCTCTTACCGGCGCGTTTCCGCCAAGTTAGGCCCCCCTCAGCGCGTACTGGTGTAACGCCGGTCATAGACTCCATCCGGATCGGCTTGTGAAGCATTTCACGAGCATGCGGGAGGAGGCGCGGATGACCGCGGTGGAGAACGACGCCGACGTCATCGTCGTGGGCGCCGGTCCCGGAGGATCGGCCACGGCGTACCACCTGGCGCGGCACGGCGTACGCGTGCTGCTGCTGGAGAAGACGGAGTTTCCCCGGGAGAAGGTCTGCGGCGACGGGCTCACGCCCCGCGCCGTACGGCAGTTGATCCGGATGGGCGTGGACACCTCGCCCGAGGCCGGCTGGCTGCACAACAAGGGCCTGCGGGTGATCGGCGGCGGGGTACGCCTGGAGCTGGACTGGCCCGACCTGGCCAGCTTCCCCAACTACGGCCTCGTGCGGACCCGGCTCGACTTCGACGACCTGCTCGCCCAGCGGGCGGTCGCCGCCGGGGCGAAGCTGCGCACCAGCGTCAACGTCCTCGGGCCGGTGCTCGACGCCGACGACCGGGTGATCGGCGTGCAGGCCGAGGTCGGCCCGGACAAGGAACCGGCCACCTTCCACGCGCCGCTCGTGGTCGCCGCCGACGGCGTCTCCGGCCGCTTCCCGCTCGCCCTCGGGCTGGCCAAGCGGGAGGACCGCCCGATCGGCGTGGCGGTCCGCCGCTACTACCGCTCGCCCGCCAAGCACGACGACGACTACCTGGAGTCCTGGCTGGAGCTTCGGGCCAAGGGCAGCGACGCGTTGCTGCCCGGCTACGGCTGGATCTTCGGCCTCGGCGACGGCCGGGTGAACGTCGGCCTGGGTGTGCTCAACTCCTCCTCGGCGTTCGGCAAGACGAACTACCGCAAGCTGCTCACCGACTGGCTCGCGAACACCCCCGAGGACTGGGGGATGACCGACGAGTCCAACGCGGAGGGTCCGACCCTCGGCGCCGCGCTGCCGATGGGCTTCAACCGGGTCCCGCACTACACCCGCGGCGTGCTGCTTGTCGGTGACTCCGGCGGCATGGTCAACCCGTTCAACGGCGAGGGCATCGCGTACGCGATGGAGTCGGGCGAGATGGCCGCGGAGGTCCTGGTGCAGGCGCTGGCCCGCCCGGCCGGCGCGGAGCGCGAGCGGGCGCTGATGGCGTACCCGCAGGAGCTGAAGGCCCGCTTCGGCGGCTACTACCGGCTCGGCGGCGTCTTCGTGAAGCTCATCGGCCGCCCCGAGATCATGCGGATGGCGACCAAGCACGGCATGCCGCACCCGATGCTCATGCGGTTCGTGCTCAAGCTGCTGGCCAACCTGACCGACCCGCGCGGCGGGGACGCGATGGACCGGGTCATCAACGCGATGACGAAGGTGGCCCCGGCCGTGTAGGAGACCACCGACCACGAGCCGGACAGAGATCGACCCCCCGACGACCGAGGTCTCAGGGACGTGAATAGTGTGATTTTGGCCAACCACCGAGGTCAGGGAAGGACGAGCAGGGGACAACGATGACGCTCTCTCCTTACGCACCCATCATCGGGCTGTTCGCCCTCGCTGCGGCGTTCGCGCTGTTCTCCGTGGCCGCTGCCCGACTCGCCGGCCCGCGGCGTCTGAACAAGGCCAAGCTCGAGGCGTACGAGTGTGGCATCGAGCCGAGCCCGCAGCCGGTCGGCGGCGGCCGGTTCCCGATCAAGTTCTACCTGACGGCGATGCTCTTCATCGTCTTCGACATCGAGATCATCTTCCTCTACCCCTGGGCGGTCTCCTTCGACGCCCTGCCGATCTTCGGCTTCGTGGAGATGGTCCTGTTCATCGTCGCGGTCTTCGTCGCCTACGCCTATGTCTGGCGGCGCGGCGGCCTGGACTGGGACTGAGGAGGTAGCAGATGGGCATCGAGGAGAAACTCCCCTCCGGCGTCCTGCTCACCAGCGTCGAGAAGCTGGTCAACTGGACGCGGAAGACCTCGGTCTGGGGCGCCACGTTCGGTCTGGCCTGCTGCGCCATCGAGATGATGGCGGCGGGCGGCCCGCACTACGACATGGGCCGCTGGGGCATGGAGGTCTTCCGCGCCTCGCCCCGCCAGGCGGACCTGATGATCGTGGCCGGCCGGGTGAGCCAGAAGATGGCCCCGGTCCTGCGCCAGATCTACGACCAGATGGCCGAGCCCCGCTGGGTCATCTCGATGGGCGTCTGCGCCAGCAGCGGCGGCATGTTCAACAACTACGCCATCGTGCAGGGCGTCGACCACGTCGTACCGGTCGACATGTACCTCCCCGGCTGCCCGCCCCGGCCGGAGATGCTCATCGACGCGGTGCTCAAGCTGCGCGAGAAGATCATGCACGAGCCGCTGGGCCCGAACGGCCGCAAGATGCTTGAGGCCCGCCAGGCGCGCGGCGACGTGCCGGTGGTGCCGTACGGCTCGATGCCCTCGTCGTACCGCAGCGACAAGGCCCGCCGTGCCGAGTGGACGAAGGCGGTCCGCGAGGGGCGTGAGGAGCAGCTGCGGATCGAGAACTGGATGAAGGCGCAGAACCACCTTCAGGCGTCGCATAGGGGCCCGAAATGAGCAACGACAAGACCAACGACGGCGGGGTGCCGGTACCCACCACCCCGGTCGGCGCCAGCTCCACCGCACCGGCCGAGTACCCGCCGGCCAGCCCGGCCGGCCGGGGCATGTTCGGCAACCAGGGCACCGGCGACGTCTCCGGCTACGGCGGCCTGGTCCGCCAGCGCAAGCCGATCGAGGAGGCGACCCGGCCGTACGGCAGCTACTTCGACGAGGTGCGGGACGCGCTGGAGGAGGCGTATCCCGACTTCGGCGACGCGATCGAGAAGGTCGTGGTCGACCGGGGTGAGCTGACCCTGCACGTCCGCCCGGAGCGGATCGCCGAGGTCTGCCAGGTGATGCGCGACGACCTCGCGCTGCGCTTCGAGCTGCTCTCCTCGGTGTCCGGTGTGGACTACCTGGGTGCGGAGCGCCGCCTGCACGTGGTCTACCAGCTGACCTCGATGACCTACCGCCGCATGGTCCGGCTGGAGGTGGCGGTCTCCGCCGAGGACCCGCACGTCCCGAGCGTCACCGCCGTCTACCCGACCGCCGACTGGCAGGAGCGGGAGGCGTACGACATGTTCGGCGTCGTCTTCGACGGCCACCCCAACCTGACCCGGATCCTCATGCCGGACGACTGGGAGGGCCACCCGCAGCGCAAGGACTACCCGCTGGGCGGCGTCCCCGTCGAGTACAAGGGTGCGGAGATCCCCCCGCCGGACCGTAGGAGGTCGTACCAATGACCACGTCGAACTACGCGACCGAGCGCGAGACGACCGAGGGCAAGGTCTTCACCGTCACCGGCGGGGACTGGGACGAGGTCGTCTCCGGCACGGACCCGATCAACGACGAGCGGATCGTCGTCAACATGGGTCCGCAGCACCCGTCCACCCACGGCGTGCTCCGGCTGGTCCTGGAGCTGGAGGGCGAGACGGTCCGCGAGGCCCGCTCGGTCGTCGGCTACCTGCACACCGGCATCGAGAAGAACCTGGAATACCGCAACTGGGTCCAGGGCTCGACGTTCGTGACCCGGATGGACTACCTCTCGCCGCTGTTCAACGAGACGGCGTACGCGCTCGCGGTGGAGAAGCTGCTCGGCATCACCGACGACATCACCGAGCGGGCCACCACCATCCGCGTGCTGATGATGGAGCTCAACCGCGTCTCGTCGCACCTGGTCTGGCTGGCGACCACCGCCATGGAGCTGGGCGCGATCAACATGATGCTGTACGGCTTCCGCGAGCGGGAGTACGTCCTCGACATCTTCGAGACCATCACCGGCCTGCGGATGAACCACGCGTACGTGCGGCCGGGCGGTGTCGCGCAGGACGTGCCGGACGACGCGATCCGCAAGATCCGCGACTTCCTGACGCTGATGCCGAAGCGGCTCAAGGAGTACGAGAACCTGCTCTCCGGCCAGCCGATCTGGCTGGAGCGCACGCAGCAGGTGGCGGTGCTCGACGTGACCGCCTGCATGGCGCTCGGCGTCACCGGCCCGGTGCTGCGCAGCGCCGGCCTCGCCTGGGACCTGCGCAAGACCATGCCGTACTGCGGTTACGAGACGTACGAGTTCGACGTGCCGACCCACACCGACGGTGACGTGTGGGGCCGCTACCTGGTCCGGGTGGCCGAGATCCGCGAGTCGCTGAAGCTGATCGAGCAGGCGCTGGACCGCCTGAAGCCCGGCCCGGTGATGGTCTCCGACAAGAAGATCGCCTGGCCGGCGCAGCTCGCCATCGGCGTGGACGGCATGGGCAACTCGCTGGAGCACGTCGCCAAGATCATGGGTCAGTCGATGGAATCGCTGATCCACCACTTCAAGCTCGTCACCGAGGGCTTCCGGGTTCCGCCGGGCCAGGTGTACGTCGGCATCGAGTCGCCCCGCGGCGAGCTGGGCGTGCACGCGGTGTCCGACGGCGGCACCCGGCCCTACCGGGTGCACTACCGGGAGCCGAGCTTCGTCAACCTCCAGGCCCTCCCGGCGATGGCCGAGGGCGGCCTGATCGCCGACGTGATCGCCGGCGGCGCCTCGCTGGACCCCGTGATGGGTGGTTGTGACCGATGAGCACGTTCACTGAAGAGACCCGGCTCCGGGCGCGGGAGATCATCGCCCGGTACCCGGCGGACCGGTCCCGCTCGGCGCTGCTGCCGCTGCTGCACCTGGTCCAGTCGGAGGAGGGCTACGTCTCCCCGGCCGGTGTCGAGTTCTGCGCGGAGGTGCTCGGGCTCAACAAGGCCCAGGTCGGCGCCGTCGCCACCTTCTACACCATGTACAAGCGCAAGCCCACCGGTGACTACCTGGTCAGCGTCTGCACCAACACCATGTGCGACGTGCTCGGCGGGCAGAAGGTCTACGACACCCTGGCCGAGCACCTCGGCGTCGGGCACGAGGAGACCACCGCCGACGGGAAGATCACCCTGGAGCACGCCGAGTGCCTGGCGGCGTGCGACTACGGCCCGGTCATGACCGTCAACTACGACTTCTTCGACAACGTGGAGCCGCAGGCCGCGCTCGACGTGGTCGAGGAGCTGCGCGCCGGTGGCCGTCCGATGCCCACCCGGGGCGCGCGGCTGTGCACGCTCAAGGAGATGGCCGTCCAGCTCGCCGGTTTCGCCGACGAGCGCGAGGGCGCGGTGGCCGACGGCGGGCCGGGCGAGCCGAGCCTGCGCGGTCTGCGCCTGGCCGAGCAGCACGGCGTCTCGGTGCCGGGCTTCGACCCGAAGACGCCGATCCGCAGCAAGGCCGAGGCCGACCGGGCCGCCGCCGAGGCGAAGGCGAAGGCCGAGAAGCCGGCCCCGGCGCCCGAGCCGGTCAAGTTGGCACCCGCCGGCAACTCGGGCGCGGGTGAGGCGGCCGAGCCGGAGGCGGCCACCGGCAGCACCGCGCCGGACGTGAAGGCCCCGGACGACAAGTCGCCGCAGGTGCGTACCGCCGAGACCCGGCAGCCGGACGCGGGCACCGCGGTGCCGGACGCGCCCGGCACCAAGGTCCCGGTGGACGGCCCGGCCCCGGCGTCGCGCGACGCGCAGGCGGCGGAGGCGGCCGGCGCGGCGGCGAACCCGCCGGCCGGCGACGGCAAGCCCGCCGGCGACGCGGCCGGCGCGCAGGAGCGCAACCTCAAGGAAGCGGAATCCGGTACGGGCGCGGGCGGCGCCGACCCGGCGGACGCGAACGGATCGGGGGTCCGCAAGTGACCACTCCTCGGCCGGAGACGCTGGCCAAGCTCACGCCGGTGCTCACCAAGCGCTGGCTGTCGCCGGACGCCTGGCGGCTCGGCACCTACGAGAAGCTGGACGGCTACGCCGCCCTGCGCAAGGCGCTCAAGGCGCACCCGGACGACCTGATCCAGCTGATCAAGGACTCCGGGCTGCGCGGCCGGGGCGGCGCGGGCTTCCCGACCGGTCTCAAGTGGGGTTTCATCCCGCAGGGCGACGGCAAGCCGCACTACCTGGTGGTGAACGCCGACGAGGGCGAGCCGGGCACCTGCAAGGACCTGCCGCTGATGACCTACGACCCGCACTCGCTGGTCGAGGGCGTCATCATCGCCTCGTACGCGATCCGGGCCAACCGGGCGTACATCTACATCCGTGGTGAGGCGGTGCACGCCGCCCGGCGGCTGCGCAGCGCGGTCGCCGAGGCGTACGCCAAGGGTTACCTCGGCCGGAACGTCCTCGGCTCGGGCTTCGACCTGGACCTGGTGGTGCACTCGGGCGCCGGGGCGTACATCTGCGGTGAGGAGACCGCGCTGCTGGACTCGCTGGAGGGCTTCCGGGGCCAGCCCCGGCTGCGCCCGCCGTTCCCGGCGACCCACGGCCTGTACGCCAGCCCGACGGTGGTCAACAACGTCGGCACCATCGCCAGCGTGCCGTACATCGTGCTCGGTGGCGCGGACTGGTGGAAGACGATGGGCACGGAGAAGTCGTCCGGCCCGATGATCTACTCGCTGTCCGGCCGGATCGCCAACCCGGGCCAGTACGAGTGCTCGATGGGCATCACGCTGCGCGAGCTGATCGAGCTGGCCGGCGGCATGAAGCCCGGGCACAACCTGAAGTTCTGGACCCCGGGTGGCTCGTCGACGCCGCTGCTGACCGCCGAGCACCTGGACGTGCCGCTGGACTTCGAGGGGGTGGCGGGCGCCGGTTCGATCCTGGGCACCACCGCCACGCAGATCTTCTCCGACCAGGACTGCCCGGTGTACGCGACCTACCGGTGGCTGGAGTTCTACCACCACGAGTCGTGCGGCAAGTGCACCCCGTGCCGGGAGGGCAACTACTGGATGGTCCGGGTCTACCGGCGCATCCTGGCCGGCCAGGGCACCCACGAGGACCTGGACACCCTGCTCGACACCTGCGACAACATCCTCGGCCGTTCGTTCTGCGGTCTGGGTGACGGCGCGACCAGCTCGGTCACCTCGTCGCTGAAGTACTTCAAGCAGGACTACCTCGACTACATCGAGGGACGTACCGCTCCGAAGCTCTCCGACAAGCAGCTGGTTGGAGCTCACTGATGACCGACGTAGCCAAGCAGACCGAGACCGTCACGCTGACCATCGACGGCGTCGAGGTCACCGCGCCCAAGGGTGCGCTGCTGATCCGCGTCGCCGAGCAGCTCGGCACCGAGATCCCGCGCTTCTGCGACCACCCGCTGCTGGCCCCGGCCGGCGCCTGCCGGCAGTGCCTGGTGGAGGTGGAGGGCCAGCGCAAGCCGGTCGCCTCCTGCACCCAGACCGTCGCCGACGGCATGGTGGTGCGGACGCAGCTCACCTCCCCGGTCGCCAAGAAGGCCCAGGAGGGGGTGATGGAGCTGCTGCTCCTCAACCACCCCCTGGACTGCCCGATGTGCGACAAGGGCGGCGAGTGCCCGCTGCAGAACCAGGCGATGTCCACCGGCCGGACCGACTCGCGGTTCCACGAGCACAAGCGGGAGTACCCGAAGCCGCTGCCGATCAGCACCCAGGTGCTGCTCGACCGCGAGCGTTGCGTGCTCTGCCAGCGGTGCACCCGGTTCTCCGAGGAGATCGCCGGCGACAAGTTCATCGACCTGATGGGACGCTCCTCGCACGAGGAGATCAACATCTACCGGGACGAGGAGTACGGCGAGGACGGCGACGCCGGTGACGTCCCGTTCAACTCGTACTTCTCCGGCAACACCGTGCAGATCTGCCCGGTGGGCGCGCTGACCGGCGCCCAGTACCGGTTCCGGGCCCGCCCGTTCGACCTGGTCTCCACGCCCAGCGTCTGCGAGCACTGCTCGGCCGGCTGCGCCCAGCGCACCGACTGGCGGCGTGGCAAGGTGCTGCGCCGGCTGGCCGGCGACGACCCGGCGGTGAACGAGGAGTGGAACTGCGACAAGGGCCGCTGGGGCTTCCAGTACACCCGCGCGTTCGACCGGATCAGCACGCCGTTGGTGCGCGACGAGAAGACCGGTGAGCTGCGCGAGGCGTCCTGGAGCGAGGCGCTGACCCGGGCCGCCGAGGGGCTGCGCGCGGCCCGCGACGGCGCGACCGGCACGGCGGTGCTGACCGGCGGCCGCCTCACCGTCGAGGACGCCTACGCGTACGCGAAGTTCGCCCGTATCGCGCTGCACACCAACGACATCGACTTCCGGGCCCGCCCGGTCTCCCGCGAGGAGGCCGACTTCCTGGCCAGCAGCGTCGCCGGGGTCACCGACGTGACCTACACGGACGTGGAGAACGCGCCCGCGGTGGTGCTCGTCGGCCTGGAGCCGGAGGAGGAGTGCCCGATCCTCTTCCTGCGGCTGCGCAAGGCGTACCTGAAGAAGAAGCTCACCGTGTACGCGATCGCGCCGTTCGCCACCCGGGGCCTGGAGAAGCTCGGGGCGAAGCTGGCCCGCGTGGTGCCCGGCGAGGAGGCCGGCGTGCTGGCCGAGCACGCCACTGTGGCCGAGGCGCTGGGGAGGCCCGGCGCGATCCTGATCGTCGGCGAGCGCCTGGCCGAGGTGCCGGGCGGGCTGTCGGCGGCGGCGGACGTCGCCCGGCGTACCGGTGCCCGGCTGGTCTGGGTGCCGCGGCGCGCGGGTGACCGCGGCGCTGTCGACGCGGGCTGCCTGCCCAACCTGCTCCCCGGCGGCCGTGTGGTCACCGAGCCGGCCGCGCGCGCGGAGCTGGGCGAGGCGTGGGACATCCCGGCCGGGGTGATCCCGAGCCAGGCCGGCCGCGACACCGACGGCATCCTCACCGCCGCCGCGAACGGCCAGATCGGCGCCCTGGTGGTGGCCGGCGTCGACCCGGCCGACCTGGCCGATCCGCGCCTGGCCGAGTCCGCACTGGACGCGGTGCCGTTCCTGGTCAGCCTGGAACTGCGGATGAGCGCGGTGTCCCGCCGGGCCGACGTGGTCCTGCCGGTCGCGCCCGTGGTCGAGAAGGCCGGCAGCTTCCTGGACTGGGAGGGCCGGCTGCGCACGTTCGAGAAGGTGCTGGACACCGGCGCGATGACCGACGCCCGCATCCTCGACGCGCTCGCCGCGCAGCTCGACGTGCGGCTGGGCACCGGCGACGTGCCGAGCATCCGGCGCGAGCTGGGCGCGCTGCCGCGCACCCGGATCGAGCGGCCGTCGGCGCCCTCGGTCGAGCCGGCCGCCGTGCGCGAGCCCGGACCGGGCGAGGCGGTGCTCGCGACCTGGCACCAGTTGATCGACCTGGGCAGCCTCACCGACGGCGACGAGCACCTCGCCGGCACCGCCCGCCCGCCGGTGGTCCGGCTGGGCAAGGGCACCGCCGAGGCGCTGGGCGTGGCCGACGGTGACCCGGTCACGGTGGGGACCGACCGCGGCGCGATCACGCTGCCGGCGGCGATCACCGAGATGCCCGACGGCGTCGTCTGGCTGCCGACCAACTCACCCGGCTCCACCGTGCGGCGCGGCCTCGGCGCGACGTCCGGCGACGTGGTGAGCGTCTCCGCAGGCGGGAACGAAAGGTGGGTGCAGTGAACCCCGTCATCCTCGCGGCGCAGGACCCGACGCTTGCCGACTTCGGCAAGGACCCGTGGTGGCTGGTCCTCGGCAAGATCCTGTTCGCGTTCGTCGTCGCCGTGGCGGCCACGCTGCTCGGCGTCTGGTTCGAGCGCCGGGTCGTGGGCCGCATGGCGGTGCGGCCCGGCCCCAACCAGGCCGGCCCGTTCGGTCTGCTCCAGACGCTCGCCGACGGCGTGAAGCTGGCCTTCAAGGAGGACATCCTCCCGCGCAAGGCCGACAAGGTCGTCTACTTCTTCGCTCCGGTGATCTCGGTGGTCTGCGCGGTCACCGCGCTGTCGGTGATCCCGTTCGGGCCGATGGTGAGCATCTTCGGGCACCGGACGCCGCTGCAGGTCACCGACGTGTCGGTGGCGGTGCTCGTGGTGCTGGCCTTCTCCTCGCTCGCCGTGTACGGCATCGTGCTCGGCGGCTGGGCCAGTGGCTCCACGTACCCGCTGCTCGGCGGCCTGCGCTCGGCGGCCCAGCTGGTCTCGTACGAGGTCACCATGGGCCTGAGCGTGGTCGCGGTCTTCATGACCGCCGGCACCATGTCGACGAGCGGGATCGTCGCCGCGCAGGGCGACGGCACCCGGCTGAGCATCGGCGGCTTCGACCTCGCCGCACCGGGCTGGTACGCGATCCTGCTGCTGCCCAGCTTCATCATGTTCTTCATCGCCATCGTCGGTGAGACGAACCGGGCGCCGTTCGACCTGCCCGAGGCGGAGTCGGAGCTGGTGGCCGGTTTCCAGACCGAGTACAGCTCGCTGAAGTTCGCGCTGTTCATGCTCAGCGAGTACGTCGCGATGGTGACCATGTCGGCGTTCACCGTGACGCTCTTCCTCGGCGGCTGGCACGCGCCGTGGCCGATCACGATCTGGTCGGGCGCCAACGAGGGCTGGTGGCCGATGCTGTGGTTCTTCGGCAAGGTCATCATGCTGGTGTTCGTCTTCGTCTGGCTGCGCGGCACGCTGCCGCGGCTCCGGTACGACCAGTTCATGCGCTTCGGCTGGAAGGTGCTGCTGCCGCTGAACCTGGTCTGGATCATGGTGCTCGCCGGGCTGCGCTCGATCGAGGACTGGCAGACCCGGGACCGGCTGCTCGTCACCGCCGTCGGCGCGGGCGTGCTGCTGCTGATCACGCTCTTCTGGCCGTCGCGGAAGAAGGAGCCGAAGCCGTCGCTCCAGGAGCAGGCGGACACCCGGCCGTACGGCAGCTTCCCGCTGCCGCCGATGGATCTTCAGGTTCCGCCGAGCCCGCGTACCAAGCGCGTGCTCGCCGAGCGGGAGCCGGCCAACGTCGTCGCCGGCCCGGACTCCAGGGAGGTGTGACGTGGGCGCGATCACCGGAACGTTCAAGGGCTTCGGTGTCACCTTCTCGCACATGTTCAAGAAGGTCGTCACCACCGACTACCCGTTCAAGCCGCCGGTCTCGGCGCCGCGCTACCACGGGCGGCACATCCTCAACCGGCACCCGGACGGGCTGGAGAAGTGCATCGGCTGCGAGCTGTGCGCCTGGGCCTGCCCGGCCGACGCGATCTACGTGGAGGGTGGCGACAACACCGAGGAGCAGCGCTTCTCCCCGGGTGAGCGGTACGCCAGCATCTACCAGATCAACTACGCCCGGTGCATCTTCTGCGGGCTCTGCATCGAGGCCTGCCCGACCCGTTCGCTCACCATGAGCAACGAGTACGAGCTGGCCCGGGACAACCGGCAGGACCTGATCTTCACCAAGGAGCAGCTGCTCGCGCCGCTGCTCGAAGGCATGGAGCAGCCGCCGCACCCGATGCGGCTGGGCGACAGCGAGAAGGACTACTACGTCGGCGCGCTCACCAACCCGGGCACCTCGGCCGGCGCCGAGCGCTCGCCGATGGGCCCCGGCCGGTACCAGGTCGAGGAGCACCCGGGCGTGACCTTCCCCGGCGCCGAGCAGGCCGAGCAGCGGTCCGCCGCCGCGGCGGGCAAGGGAGGCAAGGCATGACCTCGGCTACGGTGCTCGCCGCCGCCGGCCAGGTGTCCGGCGGCGAGGAGGTCACCTTCTGGATCCTCGCCCCGCTGGCCCTGCTCGGTGCGGTCGGCATGGTGTGGGCCCGCAACGCGGTCCACTCCGCGCTCTTCCTGGTGCTGACCATGCTCTGCCTGGGCGTGTTCTACGTGCTCCAGGCCGGGCCGTTCATCGGCATGGTGCAGATCATCGTCTACACCGGCGCGATCATGATGCTGTTCCTGTTCGTGCTGATGCTTGTCGGCCGGGACGCGTCCGACTCGCTCATCGAGACGCTGCGCGGCCAGCGGGTCGCCGCCGTGGTCCTCGGACTCGGCTTCGCCGGCCTGGTGGGCACCGGCCTGTACCGCGCGCTCGACGGCGTCCAGGCGGTCGGGCTCGACCAGGCCAACGGCGAGGGCAACGTGCAGGGCATCGCCCGGCTGCTGTTCACCAAGTACGTCTTCGCCTTCGAGCTGACCTCGGCGCTGCTGATCACCGCCGCCATCGGCGCGATGGTGCTGGCGCACGTGGAGCGGCGCAAGGCGGACCGGATGGACCAGATCGCCACCATGAAGGCGCGGTTCCGCCCCGGCAACTACCCCGGACCGAAGCCCGGCCCGGGTGTCTACGCCACGTCCTCCTCGGTGGCCACCCCGGCCCGTCTGCCCGACGGCCGGCTGACCGACCGCAGCATCCCGGAGATCCTGCCGGTGCGCGAGCTGACGGCCGAGGAGACCGCACCGAAGGGGACTGACAAATGACCCCGGACTACTACCTCATCCTCGCGGCGGTGCTGTTCACCATCGGCGCCGTGGGCGTGCTGGTCCGGCGCAACGCGATCGTGCTGTTCATGTGCATCGAGCTGATGCTCAACGCGGCCAACCTGACCCTGGTCACGTTCAGCCGGATCAACGGCGACCTGAACGGCCAGATCATGGCGTTCTTCGTGATGGTGGTCGCGGCGGCCGAGGTCGTGGTCGGGCTCGCGATCATCATGGCGATCTTCCGGACCCGGCGCTCGGCCAGCGTCGACGACGCCAACCTGCTGAAGTACTGAGGGGCTCGTGGTGGAACAGATTCTGACGATCGCCCAGTCTGAGCCAGCCGAAGCCGTCACCTTCGCCACGGCGGACGGGATGCTGGGCAGTGTCTGGCTGCTGGTGGCGATCCCGCTGGTCAGCGCGGCGATCCTGCTGCTGCTCGGCAAGCGGGCCGACCGCTGGGGCCACTGGCTCGGCGTGGGCGCCATCGGCGCCGCCTTCGTGCTCGGGCTGACCTACTTCTTCCAGCTCCGCGGCTTGGAGAACAAGCAGGTCGAGCTGAGCCTCTGGGACTTCATGGCGGTCGGCAACCTGAAGGTGGACTTCGGTCTGCTCTTCGACCCGCTGGCCGCGGTCTTCGTCCTGCTGATCACCGGGGTGGGCTTCCTGATCCACCTCTACGCCGTGGAGTACATGGCGCACGACAAGGGCCGGCGGCTGTTCTTCGCGTACTTCAACCTGTTCGTCGCCGCCATGCTCCTGCTGGTGCTCGGCAACAACTACGTGATGCTCTACTTCGGCTGGGAGGGCGTCGGCCTGGCGTCGTACCTGCTGATCTCCTTCTGGTACGGCCGGCCCAGCGCGGCCACCGCCGGCAAGAAGGCCTTCCTGATGAACCGGGTCGGCGACGCCGGCCTGGCCATCGGCATCTTCATCATGTTCGCCATGCTCGGCACCACCCAGTACGACGAGGTGTTCAACGGGGTCGGCTCGATGACCTCGACCACCGTGCTGGTGCTCGGCCTGCTGCTCCTGCTCGGCGCGGCCGGCAAGTCCGGTCAGTTCCCGCTCCAGGCGTGGTTGCCGGACGCGATGGAGGGCCCGACCCCGGTGTCCGCGCTCATCCACGCGGCCACCATGGTCACCGCGGGCGTCTACCTGATCGCCCGCTCCAACGCGATCTTCTCGGCCAACGAGACGCTCCAGCTCGTGGTGGTCAGCGTCGGCGCGCTCACCCTGCTGATGGGCTGCATCATCGGCGCGGCCAAGGACGACATCAAGCGCGTGCTGGCCTGGTCGACGGTGAGCCAGATCGGTTACATGTTCCTCGGCGTCGGTCTCGGCGGCGGCGCGTACGCGCTCGCCATCGTGCACCTGCTGGCGCACGGCTTCTTCAAGGCCAACATGTTCCTCGGCGCCGGCTCGGTCATGCACGGCATGAACGACCAGGTGGACATCCGCCGCTTCGGCGGGCTGTCCAAGTACATGAAGGTCACCTGGCTGACGTTCATGATGGGCTGGCTCGCCATCATCGGCATGTTCCCGTTCTCCGGCTACTTCTCGAAGGAGCCGATCATCGTGGCCGCGTTCGAGCGGGAGGGCTGGACGGCCTGGCTGTTCGGGCTGGCCGCGCTGCTCGGCGCCGGGCTCACCGCGTTCTACATGACGCGGCTGTTCGTGCTCACGTTCCACGGTCCGAAGCGCTGGACCGAGGACATCGAGCACCCGCACGAGTCGCCGAAGCTGATGACCATCCCGCTGATCCTGCTGGCGGTCGGCTCGGTCGGCGCGGGCTTCCTGCTCGCCACCTCGGTGCCGGACTGGCTCACCGCCACCAACGGGCTCGCGGCCGAGAGCGGGGAGCACGCGCCGGTGCTGGCGCACTGGCTGCTCACCGCGCTGTCGCTGCTGCTCACCGTGCTGGGCGCCGGGCTGGCCTGGTTCCTGTTCCGCTCCGGTACGGCCACCGAGCCGCAGCCGGCCGGCGTGGTGGTCACCGCCGCCCGCCGCAACCTCTACACGGACGCCTTCAACGAGGCGGTCTTCGAGAAGCCGGGCATCTTCCTCACCCGGGCGCTGGTGTTCCTCGACAACCGGGGCGTGGACGGGCTGGTGAACGGCCTGGCCGCCGCCGTGGGCGGGGGCTCGGGCCGGCTCCGGCGGCTCCAGACCGGCTTCGTGCGGTCGTACGCGACCTCGATCCTGACCGGCGCGCTGCTCGTGGTGGCGGCGTTCCTGGCGGTGCAGGCGGGGTGGTTGGCGTGATCGACCTCAACGCGGCCGCCCCCGCCGGCGGGCCACGCAGTCACGACGGAGGTAAGGCCGAATAATGTCCAACTTCCCGTTCCTCTCGGTGCTGACCGTGGCGCCGCTGGTCGGCGCCCTGGTGGTGGCACTGCTGCCGCGCAGCCGTCCCGACCTGGCCAAGCTGGTGGCGTTCGGCTGGTCGCTGCTGGTGCTGGTGCTCTCGGTGGTGATGTGGTTCGCCTTCTCCGCCGGTGGTGACCGGTTCCAGTTCCGCGAGTCGTACCCGTGGATCCCGAACTGGGGCGTGAACTTCACCTTCGAGGTGGACGGCATCGCGCTGGTCATGCTGATGCTGATCGCGATCCTGGTGCCGCTGGTGATCCTGGCGTCCTGGCACGACGCCGAGGCGTCGAAGCGTTCGGTGCCCGCGTACTTCGCTCTGCTGCTCGTCCTCGAATGCACGATGATCGGCGTCTTCGCCGCCGCCGACGTCTTCCTGTTCTACGTGTTCTTCGAGGTCATGCTGGTGCCGATGTACTTCCTGATCGGCAGCTACGGCGGCCACCAGCGGCAGTACGCGGCGGTGAAGTTCTTCCTCTACTCGCTGGTCGGCGGTCTGTTCATGCTGGCCGCGGTGATCGGCCTCTGGGTGGTCGGCGGGAAGACCTTCGACTGGCAGGCGCTGAGCCAGGCGGAGTTCGCCACCGACACGGCCCGCTGGCTGTTCCTCGGCTTCTTCGTGGCCTTCGCGATCAAGGCGCCGTTCTTCCCGTTCCACACCTGGCTGCCGGACGCCGGTGGCGCGGCACCGGCCGGTGCCGCCGCGCTGCTTGTCGGCGTGCTGGACAAGGTCGGCACGTTCGGCATCCTGCGCTACTGCCTCCCGCTGTTCCCGGAGGCGTCGCGGTGGTTCGCACCGTGGGCGCTGGCGCTGGGCGTCATCGGCATCATCTACGCCGCGCTGCTGGCGGTCGGCCAGAACGACCTGAAGCGCCTGGTGTCGTACACCTCGATCGCGCACTTCGGGTTCATCGGTGTCGGCATCTTCGCGTTCACCACCCAGGCCGGCACCGGCGCGGTGCTCTACATGCTCAACCACGGCCTGGCCACCGGCCTGCTGTTCCTGGTGGTCGGCATGCTGATCGCCCGGCGCGGATCGGCGCTGATCAGCGACTTCGGCGGCGCCGGCAAGCTGGTGCCGGTGCTCGCCGGGGTGCTGTTCTTCGCCGGTCTGGCCTCGCTGGCGCTGCCCGGTACCGCGCCGTTCGTCTCCGAGTTCCTGGTGCTGATCGGCACGTTCACGGTCAACAAGCCGGTCGCGGTGATCGCCACGCTCGGCATCATCCTGGCGGCGGCGTACGTGCTGTGGATGGTGCAGCGCACCACGCAGGGCACCCTGAACCCGGCGCTGACCGAGGTCGAGGGCATGCGACGTGACCTCACCCTGCGCGAGAAGGTGGTCGTCGCGCCGCTGATCGCGCTGATCGTGCTGCTCGGCTTCTATCCGAAGCCGGTCACCGATGTCATCAACCCCGCCGTCCAGGCGACCATGCAGGACGTCGGCAAGTCCGATCCCGCCCCTGAGGTCGGCAGCGTCCAGGAGGCTGCGAAGTGAGTGAACTGAGGCTGCCGTCGATCGACTACGCGGCACTCGCTCCCATCCTGATCATGCTGGGCGCGGCGCTGCTCGGGGTCCTGGTCGAGGCGTTCGTGCCGCGTCGCCTGCGCAACGCGGTGCAGCTCGGGCTCGCCCTGGTGGCGATGCTCGCCGCGATCGTCATGGTGATCCTGAACTCCGACGACCGGCTGATCACCATCGGCGGTGCCATCGCGATCGACGGCCCGACGCTGTTCCTCCAGGGCGCCATCCTGGTGCTCGCGGTGATGGCGCTGCTGCTCGTCGGCGAGCGCACCGTGGAGCGGGGCGGCGCGTTCGTGGCGCACGCAGCGGTCACCGCCGAGTCGGCGGAGGACCGGCGGCAGGCCGAGGGCGTCGGTGGCGCCACCGAGGTCTACCCGCTGATGTCGTTCGCGATCGGCGGCATGCTGATCTTCGTGGCGGCGAACGACCTGCTGACCATGTTCGTCGCGCTGGAGGTCTTCTCGCTGCCGCTCTACCTGCTCTGCGCGCTGGCCCGCCGCCGGCGTCTGCTGAGCCAGGAGGCGGCGCTGAAGTACTTCATGCTCGGCGCGTACGCATCGGCGTTCTTCCTGTTCGGTGTGGCCCTGATCTACGGCTTCACCTCCGGGATCCCGGGCCGTACGGCGGGCGTCGACTTCGCCACCGTGCACGCCGCGGTCACCGACTCCCCGTCCAGCCCGGTGCTGCTGTTCGCCGGCATGGCGCTGCTCGCCATCGGCCTGCTGTTCAAGGCCGCCGCCGCGCCGTTCCACGTCTGGACGCCGGACGTCTACCAGGGCGCACCGACCCCGGTCACCGGCTTCATGGCGGCCTGCACCAAGGTCGCCGCGTTCGGCGCGCTGCTGCGCGTCTTCCACGTGGCGTTCGGCGGGGCCTCCTGGGACTTCACCCCGGTGCTCGGCGCGATCGCGGTGCTGACCATGCTGGTCGGCGCCGTGCTGGCGGTCACCCAGACCGACATCAAGCGCCTGCTGGCGTACTCGTCGATCGCGAACGCCGGCTACCTGCTCGTCGGTGTGCTGGCGCCGAGCCGCGAAGGGCTCTCCGGCACCATGTTCTACCTGGCCGCGTACGGCTTCTCGGTGCTCGCCGCGTTCGCCGTGGTGACGCTGGTGCGCGACGCCGACGGGGAGGCCACCCACCTGTCCCGCTGGGCCGGGCTGGGCCGCCGCTCGCCGTTCTTCGCGGCGATCTTCACGTTCATCCTGCTGGCCTTCGCCGGTATCCCGCTGACCAGCGGTTTCACCAGCAAGTTCGCGGTCTTCGGTCCGGCCCTGGAGGCGGGCCAGGCGTGGTTGGTGATCGCGGGTGTGCTGACCAGCATGGTGCTGGCGTTCCCGTACCTGCGGGTCGTGGTGATGATGTGGCTGTCCGAGCCGGGCGAGTCCACCCCCACGGTGACCGTGCCGGGTGCGCTCACCTCGGCCGCCCTGGTCATCGGCGTGGTGGCCACGCTGGCGCTGGGCGTGGTGCCCGGCCCGCTGCTCGACCTGACGACCGGTGCCGCCGAATTCGTCAGATGACAGAGGTGATCACACCGGGGGCCGGTATGCCGTGGCGTGCCGGCCCTCGGCGTATCCCCGTCGACGAGCAGGTCGAACGGGTGTGGCATGGTTGAGGACGTGGCGAACCCGGCTGGCGAGCGTTCAGGTCAGTTCGGCGCGCTCGGCCTGCACCTCGCCGACCCGCGCGTCGAAGCCTCCGTGCTGGGCGTGCTCGACCGGGTCGAGTCGAGCCTGCGGGAGAGCGTGGCGAGCGCCGATCCGCTGGTGACAGAGGCGTCCCGGCACCTGGTGGAGGCCGGCGGCAAGCGGTTCCGTCCGCTGCTGGTGGCGCTCGGCGCCCAGTTCGGCGAGCCGGACGCACCCCAGGTCGTACCCGCCGCCGTGGTGATGGAGCTCACCCACCTGGCGACGCTCTACCACGACGACGTGATGGACGAGGCCGCAGTGCGGCGTGGCGCCCCGAGCGCCAACTCCCGCTGGACCAACTCGGTCGCCATCCTGGTCGGCGACTACCTCTTCGCCCGGGCCGCGGACATCGCCGCCGACCTGGGCCCCGAGGCGGTACGCCTGCAGGCGCGCACGTTCGCCCGGCTGGTGCACGGCCAGATCGCCGAGACTGTCGGCCCGCGCGACACCGACCCGGTCGCGCACTACCTGCACGTGATCGCCGAGAAGACCGGCTCGCTGATCGCCACGTCGGCCCGCTTCGGCGGCATGTTCGGCGGCGCGTCGCCCGAGCACATCGAGGCCCTGGCCGGGTACGGCGAGATTATCGGCGTCGCGTTCCAGCTCTCCGACGACCTGCTGGACATCGCCAGCGAGTCGGTCCAGTCCGGCAAGACCCCCGGCACCGACCTGCGCGAGGGTGTGCCCACCCTGCCGGTGCTGTACGCGCTGGCCGCCGACGACGCGGACGCGGCGAGCGTACGGCTGCGCGAGATCCTGTCCACCGGCCCGCTGGTGGACGACGCGTTGCACGCCGAGGCGCTCGGACTGCTGCGGGAGTCCCCGGCGCTCAAGCGCGCCCGGGAGACGGTGCGCAGCTACGCCGAGGACGCACGCGCCCGGCTGGCTCCGCTCCCCGAGGGGCCGGCCCGCCGCGCGCTGGAGTCGCTCTGCGACTACATCGCCGACCGCACCAGCTGATCCCCGTCGCGCCCACCCACCCTCACCCGGCCACCCCGCCGCCCTGGCCTGCCACGCTCCGGCCTCGTCGATCATGAGGTTGGCTGCCGCGTGCCCGGCGTGTCGCGCCGCCAACTTCATGATCGCCACGCCGAGGGGGCGAGCCGGGGCGGGTCGAGCGGGTCGGGCGCGAGGGCGTGGGCGGTCAGGCGAGGGTGGCAGTGGGGCGTAGGAGGCGGGCGCCGAGCAGCATCAGGACGGCGGCCACGAGCATCGCCGTAGCCGCCGTCAGCCACATCGCCGGGTAGCCGGCCGCGCCGGCCAGCGCGCCCAGGCCGAGCGGACCCAGGCAGCCGCCCGCGTACACCCCGGTCTGGGTGATCGAGGTGGCGGCGGCCGGCGCCTGCGGGTGGAGCCGGACCACGGCGAAGTTCATCAGCCCCGGCCATGCCCAGCCGAGCCCGAAGCCGAGCACCACGCCCGCGACCAGCGGCGCCGAGCCGGTCACCGCGAGCAGGATCAGGCCGGCCGAGCCGGTCAGCAGCATCCCGGCGATCAGCCCGACGTGCCCGCTGGTGCGCCGGTCGGCCAGCCAGCCGAAGCCCACCCGGGCGAGCACGCACACCACGCTCCCCAGCGTCAGCGTCAGGCCCGCCAGACCGGGGGAGAGCCCACGCGCCGCAGCCGAGTCGACGAGGAACGTGCCGAGCGCGTTCGCGGCGGCCGCCGCGAGCGTCGCGGCCAGTCCGATCACCACGAGCGGGCCTCTGCCGCCGGGACGGCGACCGGAGGCGGTCCCGGCCCGCCGGTCCCGTCCGGCCCGGGGTACGGCCGGCAGCGCGGCCAGCGCGGCCACGGCGGCCGCCACGAAGGCCCAGCGCCAGCCGGCCGTGAGCGCGACAGTGGGGACCGCAAGACCGGCCAGCAACGTGGCGGCCGGTACGGCGGCCTGCTTCACGCCGAACGAGAGGCCCTGCCGGCTGGCGGGCACGTGCTCGGCCAGCGCGGCGTTGCTGGCGAGCTGCCCGAGGGCGTTGGCGGCGGCGCTCAGGGCCAGCAGCGCCACCAGGACCGGGTACGAACGGGCCAGCCCGGCCACGGCGAGCAGCGAGGCGGCGGAGAGCACGACGGCGGCCCGGGCGACCGGGGCCGGGCCGAAGCGCTCGACCAGGGCGCCGGAGGGCACCGAGGCGAGCGCGCTCACGCCGAAGTAGACCGAGACGGCGAGACCCAGCCCGGCCGGGCTGAAGCGGAGTTCGTCCGCGAGCTGTACGGCGAGCCCGCCGACCAGGAACACCGGCAGGACGCACACGATCGTGGTGAGGGTGGCACCCGCGCCGACCGTGACCGCGCGCCGGGACGTCGGAGGGGTGGCTCGCGAAACTGTTTCAGTCATCGCGAGCACACCTTACGCCCGCGCGTTTTGGCTGCTCATCGTGTCGGTGGGCGTACCGTCTGTGTCCGGTCTTCTGGCATCCTCCATCCGAACAGGCATTTCGCACTCGGCCGGTTTTTCATATGGTGTAAGTCCCCGGCGGCGGAGGTGGTTGTGCGCGACCCCTTGGCGGAACCTTCGGACCTGATCCGTAGCGTCTCCCGCGCGCTTCGCGTGCTCGAATCGGTCGGCCGTGCGCCGAGAGGGCTCACCGTGAAGCAGATCGCCCGGCGCTGCGAGCTGACCGTCGCCACCACCTACCACCTGGTGCGCACGCTCGCCTACGAGGGCTACGTGATCCGGCGCGAGGACGGGACGTACATCGTGGGGTTGGAGGTGGCCGACCGCTACCGCGAGCTGGTCACCGCGTTCCGGGGGCCACCGGCGGTGGGTGAGGCGCTGCGTCGCGCGGCGTCGGACACCGGCTGGAGCCACTACCTCGGCCGTTTCGTCGGCGGCCAGGTGGCGGTGACCGCGTCCGCCGAGGGGCCGCGCTCGCCCTACCTGGAAGACCTGGTGCCCGGGTTCGACGAGGGCGCGCACGCCACCGCGCTCGGCAAGAGCCTGCTCGCCACGCTCACCAGCGAACAGCGCTTCCGCTACCTGCGCGAGTACGGCATGCGCCCGTTCACGAACGCCACCCTCACCAGCGTCGAGGCGTTCGAGGCGGACCTGGCCGCCGGTGACCGGCGCGGCATGCAGTTGGAACTCGGGCAGTTCCGGCAGGGCGTGGCGTGTGCCGCGGTGCTCGTCGCCCCGGACAAGGACATCGAGCGCCGGGTGGTGCTGGCGTGCGCGCTGCCGGCCGGGGAGATGATGACCTCGGCCCGGGTGGTCCGCGCCAAGCTGCTCACCGCCGCGCGGGCCATCGCCGACGGGATCGCCTCGGAGAACTGACGAGCGGCGGCGAACCGACGAGGGGCGGACTGGCGAGGGGCCGCGAACTGACGAGGGGCCGCCGACCTGGTGGGTCGACGGCCCCGCGCGGAGCGGTCCAGCGCCGGACCGCTCCAGGGGTGGGTCAGCTACCGATCGGGCCGCCGTCCAGACGCCAGGTGACCACCACGCCGGGCTTGGCGAAGTCGCCGTCCGGCCAGGTGGAGGCCGGGTTCTCCACCGACGCGCCGGTGACCTCGCCCGGGTGCTGCACGGCGACGAAGACCGAGCGGTTGTCACCGGTGATGAACGGGCCGCAGGTCTCCGCGCCCAGCGGCACGGTGAGGAACTGCTTCAGGTGGCCGCGCTCCGGACCCTCGACGGCGGTGGCGAACAGGCCGTCGTTGCTGCCCAGCGCGTTGCCGTCGGTGGAGATCCACAGGTTGCCGGTGGCGTCGAAGGCGACGTTGTCCGGGCAGGAGATCGGGGAGACCCTGGTCTTGTCGTACCCGGCGAAGTAGGTGGAGGCGTCGGCCGGGTCGCCGCAGACGATCGGCAGCGACCAGGAGAAGGTCTCGGCGGTGTTGTCGCCGCGCTCCTCGACCAGCTCCAGGATCTGACCGTGCCGGTTGCTGTTGCGCGGGTTCGCCTCGTCGGCCGGCGCCTTGCCGGCCTTGCCCCGGTCGCTGTTGTTCGTCAGCGCCACGTACACCTTGCCGGTGAGCAGGCTCGGCTCGACGTCCTCCGGGCGGTCCATCTTGGTCGCGCCGACCTTGTCGCCGGCCAGCCGGGTGAAGGTGAGCACGTCCGGGGCGGTCATGCCCTCGACGTACGAGCGGTTGCCGCTGACCAGCTTGATCCAGCGGCCCCGGCCGCCGAAGCCGCCGTCGGCCGGAAGCGTGCCGGAACCGTCGATCTCGGCGGCCGGGCTGTCCCCCTCGATCTTGGCGACGTAGAGCGTGCCGGACTCCAGCAGCGTCAGGTTGTGCCGCCGGGCCACCGCTGACTTCCCCGGCATGAACTTCTTGTCCGAGACGAACTTGTAGAGGTAGTCGAAGCGCTCGTCGTCGCCCATGTACGCGACCACCCGGCCGTTGCGCGCCACGATGACGTTGGCGCCCTCGTGCTTGAACCGGCCCAGCGCGGTGTGCTTGCGCGGCTTGGACTGCGGGTCGAACGGGTCGATCTCGACGATCCAGCCGAACCGGTTCGCCTCGTTGGGGTGCTTGGCCAGGTCGAAGCGCTCGTCCGCCCGCTCCCACTCGCGGCTGCCGCCGGGGTGGCGTACGTCCGTCGGGATGCCGTAGCGGGTCAGCTTCGGCTTCTGCTCCTCCGGCGCGCCGTCGCCGCCGACGAAGTACTGGTTGAAGTTCTCCTCGCCGGAGAGCACAGTGCCCCACGGGGTGACGCCACCGGCGCAGTTGTTGAGCGTGCCGATGACCGTCCGGCCCTTCGGGTCGGCGGCGGTACGCAGCCACGCCGACCCGGCGGCCGGGCCGGTCAGCTCGAACTTCGTCGCCAGCGCGGTGACCCGGCGGTTGTACTCGCGCCGCCCGCGCCGTACCGGCTGCCACTGCCCGGTGTTCTCCACCCGCTCCAGCTCGACCACGGACATGCCGTGCGCGGCCATCGCGACCCGCACCTGCTCCACCGTGAGCGCGTCCTGGCTGGTGAAGCCGGGGAACATCAGGTCCTCGTTCGTGTACTCGTGGTTGACCACGAGCAGTGCCCGCCGACGGTCGATCGGCAGCACGCCGACGAAGTCGTTGTTGTAGCCGAACTGCTTGGACTGGGCGGCGGCGGTCTGCCGGCCCAGGTTGAACGCGGGCGCGCCGGGGACGACCTCGTCACCCCAGCGGATCACGACGGAGTGGTCGTACCCGTTCGGCACGACGAGGGTGTCGAGCTTGTTCGGCGGGATCGGCTTGAACGTCAGCGCGCCGCTGCCCGGGTGGCCGGCGCCGGTGACGGCGACGTCGCCGCCGGGGGCGGGCGGGGCGGCGGGAGCGGCGGCGGCCGGGGCGGCGCCGGCGAGCGCGCCGGCGGCGGCGCCACCGAAGCCGAGCACCAGCGCGCCGACCGCGCCGGCCCGGACCACGCCGCGCCGGGAGATCTCGGTGCCGACCACGTCGCCGAAGTACGGGTTGTCGGTCGGGTTCGGCACCGGGTGGTCGCACGCGTTGCCGCACCGGTACAGGCAGGTCATCGCGTCGCGGCTGCCGTGGCGGGTGCCGCCCAGCAGCGGAAGCAGGCGAGGCCGGTCGCTCATGGGGTGGAGCCTCCTGATCGGATGTCGGGGAAGGCGCCCGGGCGAGACGGCCCGGGCGCTTACCCGCCGGACGCTGCCAGGGCCCGGTGAGCGGGGATCGGCCCGAATCTGAACCGGACGTGAACAGCTCCGCCCTGACCTGCGGATGAACCGTTCGGCGTCACGGCACGTATGGAAGGACGAACGCATCGCCCGGTTTCCCGCCGCCGGAAGCGAGGTACCGCCATCAGCGACCACGACGCCCAACTGCTGCGCGCGCTGCACGACGAGCACGCCGACGCGCTGTACGCGCACGCCCTGCGGCTGGTCAACGGCGATCGGCCCCGGGCCGAGGACCTGGTGCAGGAGACGCTGCTGCGCGCCTGGCGGCACCCCGAGTCGCTGGACCCGCGACGCGGCTCGGTACGCGCCTGGCTGTTCACCACCGCGCGGAACCTGGCCATCGACGCCTGGCGGCGACGCTCGGCCCGGGTCGGCGAGGTCTACACGGACGAGCTGCCCGAGACCGCCGAGACTGTCGACGAGACCGAGCGCGCGGTGGAGGCGTGGACCGTCGCCGAGGCGCTCAACCGGCTCAGCCCGACCCACCGGGAGGTGCTGGTCGAGTGCTTCTACCAGGGGCGTTCGGTGGCCGAGGCGGCGGCGCGGCTGGGCGTACCACCGGGGACGGTGAAGTCGCGTACCCACTACGCGCTGCGCTCACTACGGTTGGCGCTGGCCGAGATGGGGGTGACCGGATGACACGCTGCGAGTTCGCACACGACGACGGGGCGTACGTGCTCGGCGCCCTCGCCCCGGCGGACCGGGTCGCCTACGAGCGCCACCTGGCCGGCTGCGCGCAGTGCCGGGAGGCGGTGGCCGAGATCGCCGTGCTGCCCGGCCTGCTGGGCCGGCTCGACCCGGCCGGGTTGGAGCAGTTCCTGGAGGTCGGACCGGAGACGTCGCGGGTGCCCGCGCTGCTCGACGCCGCGCGCGAGCGCAAGCGCCGTGAGCGGTCGCGCTCCCGCCGACGGTACGCGCTGACAGCGCTCGCCGCCGCCGCGCTCGCGGTGCTGGCCGGCGTCGGGGTGGGGATCGTGCAGTCGCCGGGCGGCCCGGCCGAGCCGCCGGTGGCGCTGGCCTCCATGCGGCCGGTGGCCGGGACGGTGCCGGTGCACGCCGAGGTGGGGCTGACCGAGACGCCGTGGGGCACCGAGGTCACCATGCACTGCGGGTACGACAGGCGGGCCGGGCACCGGGAGGCGTACACGTTCCGGCTGGTGGCGCACGGTCCGGACGGCGCGACGGAGCAGATCGGCTCGTGGCTCGCCGCCCCCGGCGACGACCTGCGCTTCTCCGGCGTCACCCGCTTCACCAAGGGCGAGCTGGTCCGCCTGGAGCTGCTCCGAGGCACCGATTCCCCTGTCCTCGCCTACGACCTCCGCTGACCCTCGGCCGCCGCCCGCCCTCTCCCGCCTCGTCGATCTTGCGGTTTCGGCCCCCGGTGTGGGTCTTTCGCCCGCTTTGCCGGGGCGGAAAGTGCAAGATCAGCGGGACGGGGTGGGGGTGGGGGACGCGGTGCGGGCGGCCTGGCGGGTGCGGTGGGAGTGGCGCAGGGCGTCGGCGGTGAAGACCACCAGGGCGAGCCAGACCAGGGCGAAGCCGGCCAGCCGGGCCGGTGGCATCGGCTCGTGGAAGATCAGCACGCCGCAGCCGAGCTGGAGGATCGGCGCGAGGTACTGCAACATGCCGACAGTGGACAGCGGCAGCCTGTTCGCCGCCCCGGCGAAGAGCAGCAACGGGATCGCGGTGGCGGCGCCGGCGAGCACCAGCAGCGCGGTGTGCCCGGCCGAGACGTGCCCGAACGTCGAGTCGCCGCGCGCCGACAGCCACCCAAGGTAGGCCAGCGCGGGCAGCGCCAGCACCGCCGACTCGACGAACAGCCCCTCCGTGGCGGGCAGCGCGAGCCGCTTCTTGACCAGCCCGTACCCGGCGAAGCTGAACGCCAGGGTGAGCGCCAGCCAGGGCAGCCGGCCGTAGTCGACGGTGAGCACCGCCACCGCCAGCGCGCCGACACCCAGTGCCGCCCACTGCGCCCGGCGCAGCCGTTCCCGCAGCACCAGGACGCCGAACAGCACCGACACCAGCGGGTTGATGAAGTAGCCGAGCGCCGTCTCCACCACCCGGTCGGAGTTCACGCCGTAGATGTACGTGCCCCAGTTGACGGCGATCAGCGCGGCGGCCAGCCCGATGCCGGCGAGCGCGCGTCGCCGCCGGGCCAGCTTGCGCAGGAAGCGGACGTGCCGCGTGGCGGCCAGCAGCAGCGCCACGAACGCCACCGACCAGAGGATCCGGTGCGCGAGGATCTCCACCGGCCCGGCCGGGCGCAGCAGCTTCAGGTAGATCGGGAAGAAACCCCAGATCAGGTACGCGCCGACGCCGTACAGGTAGCCGAGCCGGAGCTGGTTCACGGCTCCACCGTAAGTGGCGGGCCGCCCGACTGGTCCTTATCGGTGACCGGCGTCACCCGCTGATCCAGCTCCATCCACCGATCCGTCCCGACCGGCCGGAAGCCGACCTTCGCGTAGACCCCGTGCGCGTCGAGAGTGGCCAGCAGGATCCGGCGTACGCCCAGCTCGGCCAGGTGGTCGCGGACCGCGCCGGCCAGCCAGGATCCCAGCCCGCGACCCCGCTCGGCCGGGTCCACGTACACGTCGCAGAGCCAGGCGAACGTGGCCCGGTCGGTGACCACGCGGGCGACAGCCACCTGAGCGCCGTCACCCGGCCGGTAGACGCCGAAGCCGATCGAGCCGGCGAACGCGCGTGCCACCGTCTCCCGCTCCCGCCCCAGCGCCCAGTACGCGTCGGTGGAGAGCCAGACGTGCACCCGGTCCAGGTCGAGCCGGTCCGGGTCGGTGCTGATCTCGTAGCCGTCCGCGCGGGTCAGGGTGAACACCCGGCCGAGGCTAGTACCGCGACCCGGCCCGCACGCCAGCCAATTCCCTCCTGCTGGCCTGGTGGCCCCGGCCGGCGTGACCGGCCGGGGGCCGGCGTCAGTCGCGGTCGAGGACCGCGCCGAGGATCCAGGTGACGATGCCGACGAACAGCGCGCCCAGTACCGCCTCCGGCCAGAACCCGTCCACGTGGAACGGCAGTCCGGCCTCACCGGCGATCCAGCTGGTGAGCAGGAAGAGCAGGCCGTTCACCACGAGCGCGATCAAACCGAGGGTCAGCAGGTAGAAGCCGCACCCCACGGTCTTGATGATCGGCTGGAGCACCGCGTTCACCACGCCGAAGATGACCGCGACGAGCACCAGCGTGATCACCGTCTCGACGGTCGAGCCGGAGTCGAGCGAGATGCCGGGGATGATCAGCGTGGCGAGCCAGAACGCCACGGCCGTCGAGCCAACGCGAATCAGAAGACCCTTCAGGAAATCCATGGCCGGGATCGTGCCACGGCCGTACCACCAGGGGAAGCTGCCATGCCGGGGCCTGCCGGGCCTGCCGACCTGCTGGGCTGTGCGGGCGCACCGGGCCGCCGCCTGCCGGGCCGGTGCCTCAGTGCCGGGCCGGACGGCCGACGAGTTGCGACTCGACGGGTGTGGGCGAGAGCAGCGCCCAGCGCAGGGCCCGCCGGTTGACCACCGCCACCATGTCGTCGCGGATCCGGGTCAGCCACTCGGCGGAGCCGCCCAGACCCAGCGCCGCGCCCGCCAACGCGGCCTCGTCCGGGTCGAGCGGCTGGAGGACGGCCAGGTCCGCGCGGGCCAACGCGGGCGCGTCGGCCGGCGTCAGCTCGTCGCGCACCACCAGGACCGACTGCCAGGCAGCGGCTGGACCGGCCTCCGGCGGCACCGGGCCGGCGTCCACCACCACCAGCAGCGGGTGCAGCGGCGAGCCGGGGGCGCCGCCGATCGGGCGCCCCGGTGGAAGCAGCGGTACGCCACCACCGAGCGTCCCGACGCCGCGCGCGAACGGCTCCCAGAACCGGGGACGGCCGGTCTGCACCACCACGCGCGCGCCGAGCGCCAGCGCCCGCAGCAGGAGAAGCTGCGCCGCGGGCACGCCGCCGACGAGCAGCACCCGGGTCGGGGCCGGCCGGAACAGCCGCACGGTGAGCGCGGTGCCGTGCCGGTTGGCGCCCACCATCAGCCCGGCGGCGGCCGAGGGCAGGTCCAGTGCGGGCGGAGGCGACCCGGCCGCCGGGATGACCCCCGCAGAGGCCGCCAACGGCAGCGTGGCGGCCAGCCCGGCCAGGTGCTCACCGTCGAGCCGGCGCAGCTCACCGCCGACGTCCCCGGTGACCCGGCGCAGCGTGCGTTCCGCGGCCGACAACTCGGCCGGGCTCCCGGCAGCCACCCGTACCGCCAGCTCGGCCGGGACCGGTGCCGGGCCGGTGCGCGGACCGACGGTGAGCGCGACGGTGGTGGCGGTGGCGGGCAGCGCGAGCAGTCGCCCGACCAGCCCGCGAGCCGCCTCGCCGTGCGGATCCGGCCACCGGCGCAACCGCCAGGTGGCCTGCGTCAAGCCACCCACGGTGAGCAGTGGCCAGGTCTCCCGCACCGGTGCGCCGGGCTCGTGATGGGCCAGCTCGGCGATCACCCGCAACGCCGCGTCGCCGCCCAGCGGCCGGGCGGTGAGCGGGCCGAGCCGGCGGACCAGCCGCCGCAGGGTGCCGGACAGCGTACGCAACAGGTCCTCGTCCGGCCGGCCGTCGGCGCGCAGCACCTGGACGGCCAGCACCACGCGTGCCCGCCCGGCCACCCGCCCGTCGGTGAGCTGGCGGTACGACGTCCCGGCCGGGCCGCCGGCGATCGCGGGCGCGGGTGCGGGCGACGACGAGAACACCAGTTGCAGTCGGATCGCGGGGGCGTCCGGACCGGCCGGGGGCAGCAGGTCGAACGGCGTCGGCAGATCGCGGGCGTGCTCGCCGAGCAGGTCGTCCGGGTCGCCCAGCTCCAGCAGCGCGGTCAGGCCGGCGGCGTCGTGCAGCACGGCGGCGCCGCCGGACGCCTCCGTCGCCCCGATCACCGAACCCGGCCGGAGCAGTTCCAGCAGCGCCACCGGATCGGCTGCCGGTGACAGGGCGCGGCGCCGGGTCAGGTACGCGGCGGCGGTGGCGAGCCACTCGTGCAGCCATCGGCCCCGCACCCGCACCCACGCGGCCGGCAGCAGCAGCGCGGCCGACAGCAGCGCGACGGCCGTCGGCACCATGCCCCGCCCGGCGGCCGCGATCACGACCGCCGCTGCCACCTGGGTCGCCACGATCTGGCCGGCGCGCAGTCGGGCTGCCGGACGGGTCGTCCACTGTGGTGTTCGGACCGGGGCGGACGCGTGCCGCTCGGACGTGCTCGCGGTCACCGCACCTCCTCGCCGGACCTCCGCGTGACGCTGCCGTGGCTCATCGTAGTGGGCTGGTTGTCCACAGGGGAGCCCGCAGGGGTGGCAGAACCGGAGTCGGGCGGCTACCGTCAGCGACGAAATCGTCGAGATGCGTGCTCGCCGCCGCCAGGCTTCCCCTCCACCGGCCCCGGGCGCCGCCGACGAGTCCACGGTGGTCACACGCTGGCCAGCCACGACCGAGGAGACGAGGTGACGTCCGGGATGTCCCAGACCCAGGCAGAAGCCGCGGTGATGCAGCAGACCGCCGCGAAGTTCGAGCAGGTCGACCAGTCGCTCCAGACCATGCTCAGCGGCCTGATGGCCGAGCTGGAGGTGCTGCAACAGGCCTGGCGGGGTGCCGGCGGGCGCTCGTTCGCGCAGGTCAAGCAGCAGTGGGCACGGGATCAGGCCACCCTTCAGCGAGCGCTGCGCGAGACGGCCACCGCGATCCGCACCGCCGGCCGGCAGTACGACGTCTCCGACACCGAGGCCGCCGGCCGGGTGGCGGGCACCAACCGCGGCATCCAGCTGCCCCTCTGACAACCGGAAGGATCGACTCATGGAGCACGGTGTGCTGGTCGTCAACTTCGCCGCCCTGCAACAGGCCGGCGCCGACATCCAACGGGCGCTGTCCACACTGGAAAGCCAGCTCGGTCAGCTCGAACGCGACGCCGCCCCGCTGGTGGCGAGCTGGAACGGCGAGGCCCGCGAGGCGTACGAGGTGCGGCAGTCCCGGTGGCGGGCCGCCTCGCAGGATCTCCAGGCGATGCTGCGCGACATCAAGCTCGCG
Organism: Micromonospora sp. NPDC049203; assembly: GCF_043197215.1. Taxonomy (NCBI): domain Bacteria; kingdom Bacillati; phylum Actinomycetota; class Actinomycetes; order Micromonosporales; family Micromonosporaceae; genus Micromonospora; species Micromonospora sp. NPDC049203. Next base: position 222,932 of record NZ_JBICSV010000003.1, read on the forward strand.
GTGGAGGACTCCGCGGCCGACTACCTCGACACCGAGAAGCGCAACGCCAACCTGTTCCAGTGAACCGACGCCGCGCGGCCCGGGCAGGTGACCCGGGCCGCGCGGCTGCGTCTGTGACCGGCGGTCATCTCGGCGCCGCCGTCCCGGCCGGGTCGGCCGCCCGCCATCGCCTGCGCGCGCCGCGCGGCAGCACCAGGGCGAGCGCCGCGACGAGTGCCACCGCCCCGCCCGCGACGGCGGCGGCCGGCAGCGCCCGATCCCGGGCTGTGTCCCGGCGCGACTGGCGGGCGAGGGCGGCCGGATCGGGACGGTCGGCGGGAAGCACCGCACCCGGCCGGCTACGGGGACCCGCCGCGCCGGCCGACTCGGTCACCGCCCGGTACGGGTTCAGCACCCCCGCGCCGTAGCCCGCGTCCCGGCCCGGTGCGGGGTCGGCGGCGGCCATGATGCGTCCGGCCACCTCGTCGGCGCTCAGCCCGGGCCGGTACTGGCGTAGCAACGCCGCGGTGCCCGACACGAACGGGGTGGCGTAGCTGGTCCCCTCCGCCCGCTGGTGTCCCGCCCGGGGCGCCGCCATCAGCACCTCGCTACCCGGGGCGACCACGTCCACGTACGAGCCGGTCTGGGAGAACGCGGACCGCGTCCCGTCCCGCCCGATCGCACCGACGCCGAGCACCCCCTCGTACGCCGCCGGATAGGGCCGGGGATCCCCGTTGTCGTGCAGGTTCCCGGCGGCGGCCACCACCACCACGTCCCGCCGCACCGCGTAGGCGACGGCGGCGCGTACGGCCGGGTCGTCCGCGTACAGCACGACCGACAGGTTCAGCACGTCGGCGTCGTGATCCACGGCCCAGCGGATGGCCCGGGCGAATCCGGCCGCGTCGACCGTGCGCCCCGACTCCCGCCCCTCGACCACCTGCTGCTCGCTCACCCGTACCGGCAGGATGCGCACGCCCGGCGCGAGGCCGCGGAACGCGACGCCGGGCTGCGGCACGGCGGCGATGATGCTCGCCACGCCGGTGCCGTGCCCGGCGCAGTCCCGGGTGCCGTCCCCGCCCCGGTCGAGGAAGTCGGCGCCGTCGAGAACGCGGCCGGCCAACTGTGGATGGGACCTGTCCACTCCCGAGTCGACTACCGCGACCACGACTCCGGCGCCGGTCGCGAGCGGGGTGAGCCGGTCCGGGGCGTACCGTTGCTGCGGCCACGGCTGGTCCGCCACCGGGCGGACCGGCGCGAGCGGCCCGGCGCAGCCGGCCGGCGCGGCGGCCGTCGCCGGGGCGGCCGGAGACGCGGTGACGAGGAGCGTCGCCAGAGTGGCCACAACGGGGTACGCGACTGGCCGAGACATCGACGACCTCCGTAATGTGTCGACTCCGGAACGGGATGTTAGCGGCTCGTTCGGTTCGGGGCCGACCGTCGATGGGCAGAAGTCCTGATGTTGCCGCGACCTTGTAGGTTGTAGGCGATGCCTGTGGCCTGTTCGCGGAAGGAGAGGTGGCCGTGACCGGATGGGAGCCGGCCACCGAGGCCGAGGTGGCGATGCGGGACGCGCTGCGTGCGCAGGACCAGCAGCAGTACTTCCGCGTGCTGACCCGCGTCGATCTCCTGCTTCCGGTAGCGGGTGGGCCGGCCGCCGGGTGGGGCACCTGGACCGCCGAGGGCCGCACCCACGTGCTGGCCTTCACCTCCGCCGCCGCGCTGCGCGCGAGCCTGGGCGAGAACGCGGGGCCCACCCGCCGCGTCCCCTACCCGGATCTGGCGGCCGGCTGGCCCAACCCCGAGTGGTGGCTGGCGGTGAATCCCGGCCTGCCGATCGAGGGCTACCTGCCCGCCTGGTACGTCGCTCAGCTCTCCCGGGGCGACGTCCGGCTGCCCGGCCGCACCATGGGCGCCCGCGCCCGGCTGGAGCGCGTGGAGAGCGCCACCCGGGCGGCCCGGAACGCGGTGCCCGAGGCCGCGCCCCGACCGCCGGCCGTTCCCGTCCCGCCTGCCGCTGTTCCGCCGCCGAGCATGCCGTCCGCCGCGATGCCGCCGCCGGCCGTACCCTCCGCCGTTGTTCCGCCATCGGTCGTGCCGCCTCCGGCCGTACCGCCGGTCGCGGGGGCGCCGGGCGGGGACGAGCGGCTGGTGGAAACCGGCGAGCCGCCGACGGTGCCGATGCGGGCCGCCTCGGTCCTGGGGCGACGGCTGCCCACCGTGCCGCCGCGCCGCCGGGCAGCGGACGCCGACGTCCCGGGCCGCGCCGCCGCCGAGCCGGATACGGACGCCCTCGACGGCTGGCTCACCGACCTGCGCCGCCGCCCGGACGAGCCGGACCCCTTCGCGGCCGCCCCGGCGGCACCCGCCGACGAGCCGTCGGTGGCCACCGCGCCGCCGCCGTCCCGTTCCTTCTTCGAACCCTCGTCCGGTGGCCGCTCGGCCCGGCGCCCGTCGACGCTGGACCCGTCACGCCGGGCCGGCGACCGGGCCACCCCGCCGACCCGGTTCGCCGGTGGGCAGCCGTTCCCGCGCCGACGGCCGCTGAACGAGCCGGTCCGCGAAGGCCCCACCCACCCGTTCCCGGCGCGTACGGACGAGCCGCCGCCCGCGTCCCGCTCGGAGGAGGCGACCCGGGCGTTCCGGCCCACCCGCCCGCCCGAGGAGGACGCGACCGAGGCGCTGCCCCGGCGGCACGCTCCACCCGCTCCGGCGGCGCACGCCGACCCGGTCACGGCCGGACCCGCGGCCACGGCTGACGGGTGGGGGGCCGCACCGGGCGGCAGTGCGGCCGAGACCGGGTGGGAGACGGTCGACGAGCCGGCGGAGGAACTGTCCCCGTCGTTCGCCGAACCGGTCTCCGCGCCGCCCGCGCCACGCCGCGACTTCACACCCATCGTCATCGAGGGCACCGTCATCGAGGCCCGCGACCTGACCGAGCCCGCGCCGTTCTGGTCCGCGCAGCAGGCCGGCCCGGCGCGCCCGGAACCGGCCGGGGGCGCGGCAGCGCCATGGGGCGGCACGGGCGATCCGACCGTGTCGTCGCCCGTGGAGCCGCTGGTCGCCGACGACACGGTGAACCTCGCCGAGCCGGCGCCGGCCCAGGCCGGCGTGACCGGCACGCCGGACCGGAGCACGCCGCTCAACGATCCGACGGTGTCGCTCGGGCCGGGTTCCGAGGAACCTACGACGTCACTGTTCGAGCCGTCGGCCCCGGCAGGCGAAGCCACCGCGCCGCTGTTCGCGCCGTCGCCGTCGGCGGACCAGACGGTCTCGCTGTTCGACCCTGCGCCGGCCGAGCCGCTGTCCGGTCCGGCTGAGGCCGAGCCGACGGTGTCGTTGTTCGACCGGGTGCCGACCCAGCCGCTGACCGGCCCGGCACCGGCCGAGCCCGTGCCGGCGGAACAGCCGACCGTGTCCCTCTTCGAGCCGGTGACCGACGAGCCGGTCACCACTGCGCTGTTCGCGCCCGGTGACCCGACTGTGGCGCTGTCCACGCCGGCCCCGGTGGAGCCCGCGACCGTCGACCCGCCACCCGCCGCCGGACCGAGCACCGCGGACGCGGCTGCCGACTTCGTGCCGGCGAACGACGTGGAGGAGGACCTGCTGGCCGCCGCGGGCAGCGGAAGCACCGACGGCTTCCTCACCACCCTGCTGCTGGCCCGGGTGCTGCTGCCGGTCGCGCCTGATTCGGCCGCCGGCAGCCGGCCGGGTGACCCCGGCTTCGTCTGGCACACCGAGCCGGTCGACGGCGAGACGTGCGTCTCTGTCTACACCTCGCCGGAGCGCCTGGCGGAGCACACCGAGGGCCAGGTCGAGACGGTACGGGTGAAGTTCGTCCAGCTCATCCGCAGGTGGCCGGACGCGGCCTGGTCGTTCCGGGTCAACCCGGGCAGTCCGGTGGGCGCGTCGTACCCCGGGGAGCAGGTCCTCGCACTGGCCAACTGGGCGGCCGAGGTGGGCCTGGGCGACGATCCGGAGCCCGCCGCCGCGCCGCAGCCGGCGGAGCGACCGCGTCCGCAGGGGCACCCGGTCACCGACAACCGGCCGGTGACCATGCAGAAGGTGATCGCGGCGAGCCAGCTCGCCTACTACCTGGAGCGGGGCTACGACCGCGTCTCCGGATTCGTGCACCGGGCCGGGGAACTGGCACACCTGCGTACGCCGGTGGAGCTGTACCGTGCGCTCGGGCTCGGCCACCCGGGTTCGCCGTTCTCCCCCGACGACGAGGAGATCTACCTGCTGCGGTGGCCCGCCTACCGGCCGAGCCTCTACCGGATCCCGTACGGCGGCCCGAACGAGGCGGCGATGCGGGCGATGGAGGGCTGGGTGATCGAGCGGCCCCCGTTCCGTGGCAACGGCTTCGCGCCGGGGGAGAGCAGCGACGTGATCGCGGAGTTCAAGGTGGACAGTGCGCGGCTTCCGCACGGCGCCGAGCTGTGGCGGGTCGGCGCGGACGGTGACAGCAGGCTGGTCGCGGTCCTGGACACCGACGAGCTGCTGTGGCGCAAGGCGGCCGAGGCGTGAGCCGCGACGGCTACGTGGCCCGCTGGCGGGGGCGGGAGTACCAGGCCAGTCCTGACGGGGACGACGTCCGCCTGTACCAGCCCGGCCCGGACGACGGATTCACCGAGGTGCGTCCCGGCCGGTACGTCCGGGTGGTGCCGGCCACCGAGGTCGACGATCTGGCGTACGTGCGGACCACCTGCACCTGGCAGGGGCAGCCGTTCATCGTGCTGGCCGAGCACGAGGGCTGGCTGCGGCTGGAGTACACAGGTGGGCGCTGGCCGGTGGCTGAGGCGATGGGGCTGGAGGCGTTCGACTTCGGCGTCTACCAGGGCTGGGCACCCGCTGCCGAGGTGGCCGACCTCGGCGAGCAGCGGGTCTGAGTCAGGACTTCGCCCAGCGCAGGACCTCGCCGAGCACCAGGTCCCGCGCCTCCACGTGCGGGAAGTGCCCCACGTCGTCGAGCAGCCGCCACTCGTACGGGGCGGTGACGTAGCGACCGGAGCCCTGGGCGGTGCGGGGCAGTGAGGCCTGGTCGAGTGCGCCGTGCAGTTGCAGGGTCGGCGTGACCAGCGGCCTCTGCATCAGCTTCACGAAGCGGTAGCCGTGCAGCCGCAGCACCGAGCGGAACGCCCAGCGGTAGCCCTCCATCGCGCAGAACGCGGCCTGCGGGATCTGCATCGCCACCCGGCAGCAGTGGGCGTAGTCGGCGAAGTCGGGACCGGACACCCAGCGCGGCCCGCCCCACCGGCGCAGCGTCTCCTCCACCTCGGCGGCGCCGTCCCGGGTCAGTACGTGCTCGTAGCGGGGGAGCTGGAACTTCAGCGTCGCGGTGGCCGAGGTGAACTGGCCGCGCGGGTCGGCGAAGATGGCCGCCCGCAGCCGCAGCGGGTGCGGTGCGCCGAGCACCACGAGCCGCCGGACCAGGGTCGGGTGGAAGGAGGCGGCGGTCCAGCCGATCAGCCCGCCCGCACCGGTGCCGACCACCGTGGCCGACCGCTCCCCGAGCGCCCGGATCAGGCCGGCGACGTCGGCGGCGAGCGTGTAGCCGTCGTACCCCCGGGGTGGTTTGTCGCTCGCGCCGTAACCGCGCAGGTCGACAGCGACCGCCCGGAAGCCCGCGTCGGCGACCGCCGGCAGCATCTCGTGCCAGGCATACCAGTATTCGGGGAAGCCGTGCAGGAAGAGCACCATCGGACCGGTGCCCGCCTCGACGACGTGGAACCGGCTGCCGTTGGCGCCGACGAACCGGTGCGTCCACGGCCCCTCGGGCAGTACGCAGGACTCGTCGACGGGTCCGCCGCGCTGGTCGGTCATGGGGCACAGCCTAGGGCCGCCGGTGGCCCACCGGCCCCGCAGGTGACCAGGATCAGGGATTTCTCCGGGCGGGCACCCGGAGTCGCGTAGCTACCGGACGTCATTCATTGACGATCCGCATCGGGATGCCGGGCCCGCAGTCGACGGCGCGGTCCCGCGCGGTGAGCCGTAGCGTGACCAGGTCGCCCTTGCGCAGCTCGCCGGCGTTCGGGCCGTACACCGCGTACTCCGTGCCGTTCTCGTCCATCAGCCCGTAGCACGGCCCGGACCCGCCCCGGGTGATCCAGCCGACGACGACGCCGGTGGGCCGGTTGTCGGTCGGCTTCTTCGGCGGGCCGGCGGGCCGGCGCAGCGTCGGCAGGTCGGTGGCGGACAGCGGGGTGGGGCGATCAGCGGGCGCGCCGGCGCCGCTCGGGGCCGGCTGGGGGTCGTCAGGCACGGATCCTCCGTCTCCGCCGCACCCCCGTGCCGGCGAGCGGCACCAGCGCGAGGGCGGCCGGCAGCGTGGCACGGGGCGTCACCCGGATGGGACGCCGGCGGGGTGCGCCGGGTTCCCCGCAAAGGGCGATGCCCGGGCGGTTCACCCGCCCGGGCATCGCGTCGTGCGTCGATCAGTGGATCAGGAGAAGCGGACCTTCATCGAGGTGCCGTTCTGCTCCAGGACCTTGATCTTGGTGCCGGTGGCCGGGAGCTTGACGCCGTGGTTCGGCAGCTCCGGGTACCAGTACTGCTTGGTGTCGTCGAACAGCGGCTGCGCCGCCTGGCCGCGGATGTACTGCGGCTGGCTGTTGAGGTGCAGCGTGAACGAGTCGGCCTTCTTCAGGCTGAACGGCGCGTCGTAGACCTGGACGCGGGCTCGCCAGGGCTGCCCGGTCAGGTTGTAGATCGGCCGCGGGTGCGCGTCGATGATCATGTTCCGACCCTCACCCGGGTGCGCGAACGTGTCGTTGTCCGCGAACCGGAGGTTCCAGTAGGAGATCAGCAGACCCTCCTGGTACGCGTAGTGGTCCACGTAGTCCGGGCGGGTGTTCGCGTAGCCGAAGAAGTACGGGCCGGTCTTGAGGTACTTGTCGTACGAGACGTACGACCGGTTGCCGGCGATGTAGAAGTTGTCGAACTTACGGGTGTAGGTCTCCTCGACGATGCTGAAGCCGCTGAGGGTCCAGCCGTTCGCGCCGGCCTCGGCGCCGTCGGTGAGGAGCGTCTGACCGTCGGCGGTCACGGTGATCGCGTCACCGTAGAAGCCGCCCTCGGAGACACCGCCGTCCGTCTGGTAGCGGAGCCGGAACTGCACGACCTTGCCGGCGACCGCGTCCATCGGGATGTTGATGTCGACCCACTGGTCGTTGCTGGAGCCGTCCAGGGCGTAGCGCCCGGGGGAGATCTCCTTCAGCGGGGCGCCGTTGGCCGTACCGGGCAGCGAGGCCCAGGTCTGGCCACCGTCGGTGGACGCCTCGAAGAACAGGTAGTCGTAGTCCGCCTCGATGCTGTAACGACCCTTCATCGACAGCGCGGCGCTGGTCTTCCCGGTGAGGTCGACAGTGCGCGTCATCGCGTTGTTCAGGTCGTCGTCGTTGCCCGAGAAGAACTGCTTCGTACCCTCGAACGGCTTGCCGTTCTGGAACGTGTACTCCCGCTGCGGCAGCACCACCACGGCAGCCTGGGCCTTGTTGGAGTTGTACTCCTGCGGGCCGAGCTGGAGGGTGCGCTTCTGTCCGGCCACCACGACCTCGTAGTCGAGCCAGCCGAGCTGGAGCTTGTTCCACGCGCCGAGGTCGCCGCCGCGCTCGCCGATGCCACCGTCGTTCTTGGCACCGAGCCGGCTCTGGGCCATCAGGGTCCAGTGCTCGTTGTTGTTGTCCCCACCACTGACCACGTTGTAGTCGTCCGGCAGACCGAGGTCGTGGCCGTACTCGTGGTAGAAGACGCTCCGGCCACCGTTCTCCGGCTGGATCGTGTAGTCACCGATCCAGACGCCGGTGTTGCCGATCTGGGTGCCGCCGGCCGGGAAGTTCTCCGGGCCGGTGTTGCCCTGGTCGCTGGCGAAGGCGTACCACCGGTGGCTCCAGATGGCGTCCTCACCCTGGTACGGGTCACCGTCGGCCTCGTCGCCGCCGGCGTGGACGATCTGGAAGTGGTCGATGTAGCCGTCCGGCTCGTTGAAGTTGCCGTCGCCGTCGAAGTCGTACCGGTCCCACTGGTCCATCGCCTTGACGTCCGCGGCGATCTCCGCGTCGGAGCGGCCCTGCGCCTTCTGGTCGGCGACCCACTGGTTGGCGGCGTCGCGGACCAGCGCCCAGGTGTTGGTGCAGACGTTCGAGGCGCACGGGTAGCCGCCGGAGCGGCCGTAGCGAGCCTCGTTGTACCGCACCTTCACCCAGTTGGTGACCTCGCCGTCGACGCTGTACCGACCCGAGGACTGGGCCTCGTAGTACTGCTTCAGCGACTCGTCACCCGGGTTGGTGCCGAAGTACAGCTGCCGGTAGTGGTCGGCGCTGTAGTCGGCCTGCCACACGGTGGAGTTGTCCACCGCCCGGTTGGGCTGCGGGATCTGGTTGACGCGCGGTCCGTCGAACCGGGCCGGACCCGGGATGTTCGGGTTCGTGTCCTGGTCCGGGTAGCTCGGGTGCCGCTCGTCGCCGAACTCCGCGAGGATGACGAAGATCTTGTCGGTCTGCTTGCGGGAGAGTTCGACGTACTGGTCCTTGACCGGGCCCTTGCCGGCCTTGGTGCTCTTGGCGGACCTGCCCGCCGAGGGACCCGCGGCAGCGCGCTCGCCGACCTTGACGACCGTGCTGCCGTTGATCTTCTCGGCCTTCGCCCTGCCGGACAGGACCTCGCTCAGGCCCTCCTGGCGCAGCGCGCGCCGCTTCTCCTCGAGCGGGTTGGGCAGGTCGTGCTCAGCCTGCGCAGGCTCGGCCACCGACGGAGCGGCGGCCGGCAGCTTCGGCGTCGGCGCGGCGCTGGCGGCCGTGCCTGCCACCAAGCCCGTCGCGGTCAGCGAAAGCCCGAGCAGACCCACTGCGACTTTGCGCACGTGGTACCTCCGGTGTGAGGGAACCGGCCCAACTGGGGGTACGGGCCGGTGGAGCGTCCCACTAGTGGGACCAAGGGTGAACATAGACACTGCTGCGACTGGTGGGAAGATGTGTGCGTCGATTTGTAGCAACTTTTTGTTGGGGATGCTTTTCGCCGTCACACACCGGCCTGTCACCGAGCCGTTGACCAGCAGCGATGTCTCGATCATGGATTGCAGTGACAGTCATGGATTAAGCGGTAACGCGGAAGGGGGGGGGGGGGGGGGGGGGGGGGGGGGGGGCCCCCCCCCCCCCCGGGGGGGGGGGGGCGCGCCCCCCCCCGCCCCCCCCCCCCCCCCGGCGCCGCCCGCCCCGCCCCCCCCCCCCACCCTTCCCCCATCGAGCTTGTTCAGCTCATTTTCGGTCATTCCGGTTCCGGTTTGAACGTACGGTTCAGCTCCGCGGCGGGACGACGTACACCTGAGCGTACGAGTTGTCCTTGGCGGCCCGCTTGATGATGATCGAGACGCCGTACTGGACGCCCGCGTCACCCGGGTTGCCGGTGCCGAGCACGATCGCCCCGCCACCCAGCGTCGAACCGTAGTAGTCCGTCGCCGGAGTGCCGTCCGGGTTCACCACCCGGGTCGTGTACTGCTGGTTGCCCCGCGACGGGACGACCACCGAGGCGTCGTTGTCCCGCGCGTACGCGGCACCGTCGCGGATCTCGATGCCCGGGTACCAGCCCTTGGCGTCGGTGAAGCCGCGCACCGGAGCCTGCGGGCCGAACTTCGTGCAGTACTCGCTGTACGGCTCGTCCGCCGCCTCCAGGCACTCCTTGAACGGGTACGTCGGCTTCAGGCCGAACGCGGCGTTGGAGGACTGCGGCCGGCTGGGCAGGTTCTTCAGCACCGACGGGTCCTTCTCGGCCGCGACGCCCTTGCGGCGCAGCGGGTCGTTGTGCGAGTCGACGATCAGCAGCCCGCCCTTGGCGCCGTAGCTGGGCAGCGCGGTCATCTGCGCGGTGACGTGGTTGACGTCGCCGAGCTGGGTGTCCCGGTACCAGACCAGCATGCCCGGCGCGTTGTACGCGATCCGGTCGACCTTCCACGCCTCGTGCGAGTAGACGGTGTCGTAGGTGTACTTCAGACCGTTGTCGAAGCCGTCGAAGTTACGCCACTCGGCCAGGTAGTAGTGCGACTTCACCTGGGTGCCCGAGTCGATGTACCAACCCGCGCCGCTGGTGTCGGTGAAGGTGCCGCCGGTCTGGGTCCAGCCCGCCGCGCCGCTCTCCACGTCGTCGCTCCAGGTGGTGGCACCGCCGCCGGTCACCGAGAAGTCGTCGGCGAACCAGCCGCGCTCCACGAACGCCTCGTCGGTGGCGTACCGCAGCCGCACCTGCACGGTCTGCCCGGCGTACGACGACAGGTCGACGTAGTCGTGCCGCCAGCCGCCCGTGCTGCCGGTCAGGCCGTACTTCTTGTTGCCGAAGTCGACCATGCGGCCGTTCGGGTCGGCGTAGCCGTCGTTCGTGGAGACCAGCGCGCCGCCCTCGGCGTACACCTTCTGCTCGTTCCAGGTGGCGCCGCCGTCGGTGGAGACCTCGACGAAGCCGAAGTCCCAGTCCGTCTCGATGACGAAGTTGTTCCACATCCAGAACTTCGCGTCGGCGGCGTTCGGCACGGACACCGTACGGCTGAGCTTGACGTCGGCCCAGTTCTGGTCGGCACCGGAGTACCACATGTTCGAGCCGCTGTGCGGCGTCGCCAGCGAGATCACCTTGTCCGGCAGGTCGATCTTGATGCCGTCCTCGGTGCCGACCGGCGTACGCGACGTCTGCCCGAGCTTGACCAGCTTGGACCGGTCACCCGGACCGAACGTCTTCGGCTCGGCCCAGCCCAGCACCCACTTGTCCCAGAGGCCCATGTGGGTGGGCAGCGCCTGGAAGATCTCGCCGGAGTGCGAGCCGGACGCCATCAGGTCCCAGAAGTCCACGTCGGAGTCGGCGTTGCCGGAGGTGTCGTAGAGGTCCGGCAGGCCCAGGTCGTGCCCGAACTCGTGGGCGAAGACGCCGACGCCGGCGTCCTCCGGCTGCACGATGTAGTTCGACACCTTCAGGTTGGTGCCCGGGATCGTGTAGCCACCGGTCACCGTCGAGGAGTGCGCCCACACCGAGTAGATGCCGACGTCGCCGCCACCGCGGGACTTGCCCTGGTTGGCGTGCACCAGCACCAGGTGGTCGATCACACCGTCCGGCTCGTGGTAGTTGCCGTCGCCGTCGCGGTCGCTCTGGTCCTCGATGTCGTAGTCGGCCCAGGGGAAGTTCGGGTCGGCCGCGGCCAGCGCGTCGATCGCGTCGGTGGCGAGCCGGCCGGCACCCTGCGGGTTGTCCGGGTGGCCGTTCATCGACTGCTCACGCCCGGCGACCCAGTTGCCGTTCTCGTCCTGGAAGCAGCGCGAGGCGGCGTACCAGCCCTCCGAGTGCGGCACCGTGATCCACGGGCTGGCCTGCCCGTCCACGGTGTACGCGCCCTTGGACATCTCCAGGTACATGTTGTGCATGGTCCGTCCGGCGAGGCTGATGCCCGGCTTGCCGTCCGGCCCCTTCAGGTCCTTGCGGACCCGCTCGGTGATGCCCTTCTTGCTGTACAGCATCTTGTCGTAGTGGGCCGGCGAGAAGTCCGGCACCCACATCGAGTTGTTGTCCTTGTGCGGCAGGGTGGCCGGGTTCGGGATCGTGTTGTGGCGCGGCCCGTTCTGCACGGTGCCGGGAACGCAGGTGCGGTCCTCGAACACCGTCTTCGGGACCATCACGCCTGTGAAGTCGTCGTTGGCCTTGTCGTTGAACTCGACGAGCAGCGTCAGCAGCTTGGCGGTCTGCGTGCTCTTGGCCTGCTTGATCTTGCGAGGGCTCTTGCCGGTCCGGATGGACTTGGCCTCCAGCTTGGCCAGCTCGCGCGCCGCGATCGGGTTACCCCCGGCGTACTTGCGGTCGTAGGCGCGGGCCTCGTCCGCCGGTGAGGAGAAGACGCCGTCGCGGCCCTTCACCTCCTTGCCGCCGGTGTCCGGCTGGACCTCGGGCTCGGCGTAGTTGATGTAGTGCTCGTCCGCCCCGATCGTGACCGGTGCGGACCGGGCAGGCTGAGCCGCCGCGCTGCCCGTCACGGTCAGCGACGTGGCCGCGAGCGCGATGGCGGGCAGCGCGACGAGTAGGCGTCGCCGTGCCCTGTGCTGCGACATGGGGAGCATGCCACTCCGTTCGTAGGGAATGGTGAAGGTCGGCGACTCAGTGACATCTGTCGAATTCCGCCGGTTCGGCTGAACGTAGCCGACCAAACGCGCCATCGACAGGGGTGAGCCGACGGCTCTGCCCGTTCGGGTCAGCGGCGGGTCCGCCGATCGACGGCCGTGCCGTCCGCGTCGTGGTCAGGCTTTCCCGCCCACGAACCGCGCCACCCTCAGCGAGTTCTGCTCTGGCTTCTGCGGTTCCGACCCCAACTTCGACCAGGCGACGAAGTCGCCACCGGCGAAGGCCAGACTCAGGCCCGGCGCCTCGCCGAGCCGCCACATCCGGTCGGTCGCCACGTCGAGCACGTACTGGCCGGCGTCGCCGCTGCCACTGCCGTTGCTCCAGCAGACGAGCTTCGGCGACGAGCCGAGCGTCATGGCGGGGCCATTGTCGCCGAGGGTCACCTCGATGGCCCGCTTGGTGGCCGACGGCAGGACGAACAAGGTCCCGGGCGTCTCCTCGGTGGCGCCGGTCACGATCCAGGAGACGTGCCCGGGCTCCGCCGTGAGCGCGCTGACCTGCTGCTCTCCGGTCAGCGGGCCGGAGGCGTACACGCTGTCACGGCCGCCGCTCACCTTGTGGATCTCGTAGCGGCTCTTCGGGAATCCGGGAGCCACGTCCTCGGACCGGACATAGTAGAGGTCCTTGCCGGCTGCGGCCGGAAGCTTCGCCCGCTGGGCGACGACCGATGGCGCCGCACCGCCGGCCGGCGAGCTGGCGAGGATCTGCGCGCCGAAGTCACGCTCGCCCGTCGTGGGGACGGTCGTGGTCCAGTAGACCCGATCAGTGCCCACGGAGAGCATGGAGCTGCCCGGTGGGATGGGCATCTTCTTGCCCTTGGCGATCGGTGCCGAGTCACCCAGCAGCACGGAGCGGCCGGAACTCCGGTCGAAGCCGTACACCAGCCAGTCCATCTGGTACATGTCGGTGCTGGAGGTCTCCATCCAGGCCACGGTCCGGTCGTCCGCGTCGGCGTAGATGGCTTGTCGGGGCGGGCCGCTCGGGGCCGGGGACAGGGTGCGCGCCCGCCCGCCGGAGTAGAGACCCACCCGGCTCTGGCCGATGCCCAGCTCGCCGTCACCCGTCTTGGGAACGGGGTTGGCGGCGCTGATGAGCTGACCGTCGGGGGTGAGGCCAAGATGGTTGAGCGTGCGGCCGCCTGCCTGCGCACCCCCCACGACGAAGCCTCCACGCAGCTCGCGGCCCTCTCGCGCGCTCGCCGCGTCCTTCGTGGCGTGCCGGGAGCCGATCTCGAAAGGGGCACCTGTGGTCGAGCCGCTGTCGGTGTCGGCGCTGGGTGAGGAGACGGGGGAGGACGCTGCCCGTCCGGCGGCGTCCTCCCCCTTACCGTCGTCACAGCCACCGACAGTCAGAAGGATCAACGCAACTGTCAGTGTCCGGCGCATGGCTAGTAAACGACTCCGTTCGACTGGAGGAACCGAGTGGCGAAGGTGGAGGTGGTGTAGGTAAACGACTTCTTCGTGCTCGACCACACCGAGGTGGCCGGATCGGCCCAGGTGGTGTTCTGGCCGGACTGGACGTAACCGTAGCCGACGATCCAGTGGCCGATCGTCTTGTTGGTCGGGTGTCCGTTGTAGTGCGAGCCACCGGCGAACTCGACCGTGTCCGCGCCGATCGGCATGCCGTTGCCGCCCACGCTGTGCGTGAAGATCTTGGGCAGCAGCGAGCCGCTGGGCTTGGGCACCTGCACGTACCAGGGGACGTTGCGCCAACGGTTGATGCCCGTGGCGAACCGCTTGCTGGTCCACGTGGTGCTGTGGCTGGCCTCGGTGTTCATGTGCGCGCTGTTGGCCAGGTTGGCCTGGGAGAGGCTGTTGCCGTTGTAGCGGCTGGTGTACCCGGAGCCGTGCAGGTAGCGGATGATCATGTAGCCCGAGGCGGGACCGCAGTAGTAGCCCTTGGCCTGCGCGTACTGCACGAAGGGCAGGATACGGCTGCTGGCCGCCGTGGTACGCAGGCCGGCGCCGTCACCGGGATCGACGTAACCCGAGTCGCCGTACTGTGCGGTGTAGTCGTTCTGCAGCTTGGTGAGCTGGGTCGGATCCGCCCCCTGGACGTTGACCGCGTACCACTCCTGGGAGATCTGGAGCTTGAGGTTCGTCTGGTCGTCGGTCGGCTGCTCGAGCCCGGGGTCGGTGACGTCACCGCCGGTGAAGTTTCCCTCGATGCCGTCGTAGGGCTCATCCGGATCGATGATCTCCGCCATCGCCGACGCGGGGGCGGCGAAAGCCGCGGCGCTGCCGATCATGAGCGCGGCAAGCACCCCGGCAATGCGCCGATAAGGGGTCGTCGCTGTTCTCAAATGGTCCTCCACTCCGGTCGAATAATCGCTGCGCCGATCGTCTGGTGGGGGTTGTCCCGGCGCGGCGACGTGTAATCGAAGAATAGTGATGCCGGCTCGGGACCGCCTGTCCCGTAAACGAGGGACAGGAGCTTTCGTGCGGCGGGCCCGACGCCGCTGGCGGCCCGTCTCACGGACATTCCGGTCGGCCGTCCGCCGGTTTCCCGGAGTCGATCGCGGCCCGGGTGAGAAATGCCTTGTTGCCGTGGCCGAGCTTCGCCTTCAGCCGCTTGACGTAGGTGTTCACCGAGTGGATGCTGACCTGCAGCCGCACCGCGGTCTGCCCGTGGGTGAGGCCGCTGGCGATGCACTCCAGTACCTCGCTCTCCCGCTGGGACAGCCGTTGCCCGCCGGCCGGCGCCGTTCGCGGCGGCGACACCGGCCAGGGCGGCTGCCGCGCTGCCGTCGGAGCCTCGACCACCAGCACACAACGTGGCTCGGGTGAGTCGGCGGGACACGGCGGCGCGGCGGGCTCGAGCCGGCCCGAGCCCGCCGCACAGGTCGCCCCGGACGCCTCCGCCCCGGACGCCTCCGCCCCGGACATCGCCGGCACGACGGTCACGCCGGCCGAGGTGAGGAGGTCGGCGATCATGCGCCGAGCGGCGGGATCACTTGCGTGAATGGTGACTCTCAACATCGGCATTCCTCGGGAGGCGACGCGGAAGAGCGCACAATGAATCCGCACGGGTGCGGTGGGTGAATATTGCGCACCAAGGAGCGACCAATGTGTGGACAATGAACAGCCCGCACATGAGGTGAAGAAATGATCCTGGCCGAAGAGGCCGGAAAGTCCCTATGGATGCATCCGCGTCAAGTAAGCATGACCATTTCCGCCACCCCCGTTCGAAGGAACTCGACGAAGGTCATTGTCCCACGCCCGATGATCGCGTGCTGCCCCGTCCCTGCCGGCGTACGGCACCACGCGCAGACGACGGTGGGTGGCGGTCCGCCGGACCACCACCCACCACAACCACTGGGCTGCCGAAGCCTCCTGGTCAGTCCTCGTCAGACTTGCCGCTCATCCCCGACGAGATCAACTCCATCACCGAGGAGTCCTGGAGAGTGGTCACGTCGCCGAGCGACCGGTTCTCCGCCACGTCCCGCAGCAGCCGGCGCATGATCTTCCCGGACCGGGTCTTCGGCAGCTCCGGCACCAGCATGATCTGCCGCGGCTTGGCGATCGGGCCGAGCGTCTTCGCCACGTGGTTGCGCAGGTCGGCGATGAGCTG
Source organism: Micromonospora sp. NPDC049203 (assembly GCF_043197215.1). NCBI lineage: Bacteria > Bacillati > Actinomycetota > Actinomycetes > Micromonosporales > Micromonosporaceae > Micromonospora > Micromonospora sp. NPDC049203. The sequence continues at coordinate 238,625 of NZ_JBICSV010000003.1, forward strand.
CTCGCCCGCGTCACCCGCGGTCTCCGCGCTGCCACGCGGGATGGCGAACGCCACGATCGCCTGGCCGGTCGTCGGGTCCGTCGCGCCGACCACCGCCGCCTCCGCCACCGACGGGTGGCTGACCAGCGCCGACTCCACCTCGGTCGTGGAGATGTTGTGGCCGGACACCAGCATCACGTCGTCCACCCGGCCGAGCAGCCAGATGTGTCCGTCGTCGTCCTTCTTCGCGCCGTCACCGGCGAAGTAGACCCACTCGTCGCCGGTGTTCGCGCCCGCCCCGAACCGGGACCAGTACGTCTCCAGGAACCGGTTGTCGTCGCCCCAGATCGTCCGCAGCATCGACGGCCACGGCTCCTTCAGCACCAGGTATCCGCCGCCGCCGTTCGGCACCGACTGGCCCTGGTCGTCGACCACGTCGGCGACGATGCCTGGCAGCGGGCTCATCGCCGAGCCGGGCTTCGCCTCGGTCACGCCCGGCAGCGGCGAGATCATGATGGCACCGGTCTCGGTCTGCCACCAGGTGTCCACCACCGGCAGCTCAGCGCGGCCGACATGCTGCCGATACCAGATCCACGCCTCCGGGTTGATCGGCTCGCCGACGCTGCCGAGCAGGCGCAGCGACGACAGGTCGTACCCGGCCGGGATGTCCTCGCCCCACTTCATCATGGTGCGGATCAGCGTCGGCGCGGTGTACAGGATGGTCACCTTGTACTTGTCGACGACCTCCCAGAACCGGCCCTTGTGCGGGGTGTCCGGCGTGCCCTCGTACATGACCTGGGTGGCGCCGTTGGAGAGCGGGCCGTACACGATGTAGGAGTGCCCGGTCACCCAGCCGATGTCGGCCGTGCACCAGTAGACGTCCGTCTCCGGCTTCAGGTCGAACACCGCGTGCGTGGTGTACGACGTCTGGGTCAGGTAGCCGCCGGTGGTGTGCAGGATGCCCTTCGGCCGGGCGGTCGTGCCGCTGGTGTAGAGGATGAACAGCGGGTGCTCGGCGTCGAACGCCTGCGCCTCGTGCTCCGGCGACGCCGTCTCCACGGTCTCGTGCCACCAGTGGTCCTTCGCCGACCAGGCGACCTCCTCACCGGTACGCCGGACCACCAGCACGTGCTCCACCGACGGGCAGTTCGCCACCGCCTCGTCCACCGTCGGCTTGAGCGCCGACGGCTTGCCCCGGCGGAAGCCGCCGTCCGCGGTGATCACCACCTTGGCGCTGGCGTCCTGGATCCGGTTGGTCAGCGCGTCGGCGGAGAAGCCGCCGAACACCACGCTGTGCGTGGCGCCGATCCGGGCGCAGGCGAGCATCGCCACCGCCGCCTCCGGGATCATCGGCAGGTAGATCGCCACCCGGTCACCGGCGGTCACGCCCAGCTCGGTCAGCGCGTTCGCCGCCTGGCAGGTGAGCTTGTGCAGGTCGGCGTAGGTGACGGTACGGGTGTCGCCCGGCTCGCCCTCCCAGTGGATCGCCACCTTGTCGCCGCGGCCCGCCTCGACGTGCCGGTCCAGGCAGTTGTACGCCACGTTGAGCCTGCCCCCGGTGAACCACTTCGCGAACGGGGCGTTCGACCAGTCGAGCACCTGCTCCCACGGCTGGGCCCAGGCCAGCCGGCCGGCCTGGCGCTCCCAGAAGGCCAGCCGGTCGCCGGCTGCCTCCTCGTACGCCTCGGCGGTCACGTTGGCGTTCGCGGCGAGTTCAGCCGGCGGCGGGAACTGGCGCGTCTCGTTCAGCAAGTTGGCCAATGCCTCGCTCATGCGGTGACTCCTTCGTCGCGTGACCTGCGTCTCCTACTGCGGGGAAGGTTAGCCCCGGCTACCGTGCCCGCGACCGCCCGTCCCCTCACCGCGCGCCCAGCGGCCCTCCCCTCGCGCCGAGGTGTAAGGAAGGGCCCCTTATTAACGCCTCCGGTAGAGGAAGGGCACCTTATTAACAACCCCGGGCTCGGGAGGAGTCCGGTGGTCGCTAGCGTGACGGGGTGACCACCGATCCGCTCGCCCCGCTGCTCGCGCTCGCCGACGTCGCCACCGCCGTCGAGCAGGCCCGCGAGCGGGTCGACCAGGCCCACCGGCACCGCGCGCTGCGCCGCCAGGGCGGCCAGGTCGCCGCCGAGGTCAGCCTCCGCTCCGCCGTGGCCAGCGCCGCGCTGGAGGGCCGCGTCCACGACCGCGAGGAGGTACGCGCCGGCACCGTCACCGACCCCGTGCTCCAGGGCGCGCTGCGGGTCGCCGGGGCGCTGCCCGGGCTGAGCGACCTCTGGCCCAAGGCACCCCGGCAGGTGATGGCCCGGCTGCACGTACTCGCCGCCCGGGACGTGGTGACCGAGGAGGAACTGGGCCGCCCGGTCGCCGACCCGGTGGTCGCGGCCCGCCTCGACGGGCTGGCCGCCCTGGTCGCCGGCGGCACGAAGGTGCCACCGCTGGTGCTGGCCGCCGTCGTCCACGGCGAGCTGCTGAACCTGCGCCCGTTCCCGGGCCCGTCCGGGGTGGTGGCCCGCGCCGCCGCCCGGCTGGTGCTGATCTCCACCGGGTTCGACCCCCGCGGGCTGGTCGCGGTCGACGTCGGGCACTGCGAGCGCGAACCGGAGTACGTCGGCGCGGCCGGCGCGTTCGCCACCGGCACGCCCGACGGCCTGCGCTCCTGGCTGCGGCACTACATGACGGCGGTGGAGGTCGGCGCCGACCAGATCACGCTGATCGGCGACGAGATCCTCGCCGCGTCCTGAGGTGCGCGGGCGTCACGCGGTGGGTGCGGCGGTGCGGGCGCGGCGGTGCCGGCCGTACCAGGCGATGCCGATGGCCACGCCGACGCCCACACCGAGTGCCGCCGCGGCGACCGGCACCGCCGGCCGCTCGCGCAGCCGGCGACCCAGCGGAATCGGGTGCCGGAACTCCAGCACCGGCCACGCGTTCTCCACCGCCAGCTTGCGCAGCGCCCGATCCGGGTTGACCACCGTCGGATGCCCCACGCACTCCAGCAACGGCCGATCGGAGTACGAGTCGGAGTACGCGTACGAGTCGGCCAGGTCGTAGTCGCGCTCCAGAGCCAGTTCGCTGACCGCCTCGACCTTGCTCGGACCGGCCGCGTAGAACTCGACCTCGCCGCTGTACCGGCCGTCCACCACACCCATCCGGGTGGCGATCACGTCGGTGATCCCGAGCAGCTCACCGATCGGCCGGACCATCTCGTCGCCCGACGCCGAGACCAGCACCACGTCCCGCCCGGCGGCCTGGTGCTCCTCGATCAGAGCGGCCGCCTCGGCGTACACATAGGGGTTGATCAGCTCGTGCAGCGTCTCCGCGACGATCTGGCGGACCTGTTCCACCGGCCAGCCCTTGCAGAGCGTGGCGAGGTAGTCCCGGGTGCGGGCCATGGTCTGCTCGTCGGTGCCGCCCAGCCGGAACATCAACTGCGCGTACGCCGACTTGACCACGTCACGCCGGGTGATCAGCCCGTCCCGGTAGAACGGCCGACCGAACGCCAGGGCGCTCGACTTGGCGATGACGGTCTTGTCGAGATCGAAGAAAGCGGCGCTACGGCCCACGGCGCGAAAGTCTAGCCCGACGGGCGACGTCCGGGCGTCCGCCCGGGTGGCGAAAGCCGATGAGCACCCGGAGGAGTGACGTCGGTCACAGGCGGTTATCGATGAATTTAGCTTTGCGTGGAGTGAACAACACTCGACGTATAAGGGTCGACTGCGGCATGCTTGTGCACGCGACGGGAGTTCGCATACCCGGCGCCGCTCGACCCTCGGCGGTTGCACCCCCCGTAACCGCTGAGTCGGTTCGGCTCGACCCCCCCGGAGCCGAACCACAAGACGACCCCCGTCTCCCCCCGACGGGGGTCGTCCCTTTGTGGTGGGAGCGTGCCACCGCAGGTCACCGGCACCCGGGGACGGTCTGCTGGACCAGTAGGTGACAGGTTCAGTTCACGCGGTCTGACCAGCCGGTCGGGTCGGGGCGCGTAGCCGGGCCGACGACGGTCTCGGCGGTGCGGGCCAGCCAGCGCAGGGCGGAATCCACCCGGCGGCACAGGTACGCCTGTTGAACCGACCGGCATGAACACGAGATCGGTGACGTCCAGAGACGAGGCGGCGGCACCTGCCGGCAGCCTCAGGTGGCGACCGGCGTCACCGGCCGCCCTTGCCGCCTCGCCCAGCGGTGGGCGAAGGTGGAGGCTGTGAGCGACGAAATGGCACGGCCGGACGTCTGGCAGGTCATCCGCGACCGGCTCGCCGGAAAGCCCGACGACCATGTCCTGGCGCTCACCCTCGAGGGTGGCGGCATGCGCGGCGTGGTGTCGGGCGCGATGCTCATCGCACTGCGCGACCTGGGCATCACCCGCGTCTTCGACCGGATGTACGGCACCTCTTCGGGCTCCATCAATCTGGCATATTTCGCGGCAGGCGGCAGCTGGGATGCTCTCTCCGTCTACTACGACCACCTTCCGCGCGGCTTCGTTAATCCGGCCTACCTGGTGCACCGACCGCGCCTCAACATGCCGTACGTGTTCGAGCGGGTGATGCGGGAGGAAGTTCCGCTCGACACCGTCGCGCTGGCCGACTCGCCTTTCGACGTGCGGATCGCCCTGTCAAATGTGGACACGATGCTGCCGGAGCCATTGGATGTCCGAGATGTCGCCCCGGACATCCACCGCTATCTCATGGCCGGGTCGTGGTTGCCGATCCTCGCAGGTCGTCCGTACCGGCTCGATGGCCATCGCTACCTCGACGGCGGACTGCTCTGGCCCGATCCCCTGTATCCGGCGCTGGCCGATGGCGCCACCCATGTCCTGATGATCAATACAGCTCCTGAGGGAACCCCCACGGACGCGAACCGGGTGACCAGCTTCGTCCTGCACCGCACCCTCAACCAGTGGGCACGGGGACTCGGCGACGCGGCACTTGAGGCGCGTATCGCCTGGGAGGCCGACAAGCAGCTCTTAAAGACAGGCACCACTGTGGACGTGCGGGGTACGTCCGTTCTACGGCTCCGACCCGCCGCCGGCTCCCATCGGGTACGGCGGCTCACGCTCGATCGCGGAACGCTGCTGGACGGGGCTCGTGTCGGCTATCAGTCGATCTTCGAGGCGTTCGGGCGACCGCTGGACGGGGCGTACTTTTCGATCAGCGGACGCAGGTCAGCCGAACAAGGGTGAGGCTTGCTCGGATCGCTACCGTGGGTGCATGGCTTCGCGGCGGACGGTGATTCCCAGCACCTTGATCGGCCTCGTCGTCGTGCCCGCCCTCATCAACCTTGCTACCGGCGGTACTCCTGACGAGTGGGGAACGCGCCAGTGGGCACTGTCCGGGGCTGCCGTCGTCCTCGCCCTGGCCGTTGCGGTCCGCGAGCGCGATCAGAGGTACGAGCAGCCGTCGCTGGACGCGGTGCTCAACAACCTCGCCGACGCGATAAGCAGTCAATGGACGACGGAGATGGGCACGCGGAACCTCAACGAACCGCGCCCGTTCCCCCTGGGCTGGAAGGTGGCGCCCGCGGAGCTGACCACCCCGCTCAGCACGCTTCATCTTGCGGCAAGTGAGTGGTGGCCGGCACCCGAAGGCGGCTGGGCGCGCTCAACCGCCCTGGCAGGTGACGACCTCGACCTTGCCGAGGTGCTACTGCGGCGGGCGCCGACTCGGCGGCTGCTCGTGCTCGGCGGCGCCGGTTCCGGCAAGACCGTCGCGCTGGTCCGCCTCGTTCTGCGCCTGCTCAAATTGCGCGGCACGCCCAAGGGCGTCAACGCTGTCCCGGTCCTCTATTCACTCGCGTCGTGGGACCCGAAACACACCGGTCTGTACGACTGGCTGGAGACGCGGCTCTCCAACGACCACCCCCAACTGGGGGAGACCGATGGCCGGGGCGTCACCTGGGCACGACGACTGATCGACGCAGACCTGCTCCTGCCGGTCCTCGACGGGTTCGACGAGTTGCCCGCAGCACTGCGCGCCGCTGCCCGCGACGGCATCAACAACGAGATGCGCCGAGGCGCCGGTTTCGTGCTCTCTTCCCGTACGGAAGAGTTCGCCGAACTCGTCGACGACAATCCCGGCACGGCTGGCCGACTGCACCTAACCCTGGCCATTGAGATCGAGTCGGTACGCCTCCCTGCGGCTCGCTACTACCTGGCTGCCGAGGGCGGGGAGGAGCGGTGGTCGGGCGTCTTCGCTGCCGCAACCCGATCGGAGCCGTTGCGCGAGGTTCTCACCACCCCGCTTCAGATCAGCCTGGCCCGGGCGATCTACAACCCTCGTTCTGAGGAGCCCCTGGATGAGTTGCCTCACCCCGACGAGCTAACCGACAGCGACCGCTTCCGGGACCGGGCGGCGCTCGATCAGCACCTGTTCGCCGGGTTCCTGCCCGCCGCCTACCGGCAGTTCCCCGGGCAGAAACCCGAGCCGTTCTGTGACAAGGAACGCGCGATCAGATGGCTGGGCCTCCTCGCCGTCTGGCTGGAGAAGCGGGCCGTAGTCGACCTGGCCTGGTGGGAGCTGCGCGAGAAGGTCGGCGCTCCGGTGATCGCTCTCTCGGTCGGCGCCCTGCCCGCGCTCGCGGTCGGCTTGGTCGCCGCGTTCGGTGACACGCTCGGGATGGGTCTCGGTCTCGGCATCCTCGTCGCCCTGGCCGTGGTGTTTCTGCCGATCGGGCACCCGGGAAACGGATCGGGCCGTCGGCACCCGAACACCTTCCAACTCCTGATGGTGCCTCGACGCGTCGGCATCGTGGGCGGCATGGCGGCGGGTTTCGTCGGTGGTCTTCTCGGTGCGCTGGCCGGGGGGATGCTTTGCCACGTCCTGCGGGGCACCCCGGTCTGGGCCGGCCTCATGGGGGGTCTGGGTGCGGGCATCGGCGCCGGTGCCATCGGTGGTAGACGCCGGGGATTCGCGGGCGGCCTCCTGGGCGGCATGGCGGTGGCACTGACCGCCGGTCTGGGCAGGGGCGTGGTCGCGGGTCTGGTGGACGGAGTCGCCGCGTGGTTGGCAGCTGGCGCAGTCGTCGTGCTCACCGGCCTGCGCCGTCCGGCCCGGGAGGTGCGGGCCCTGCACTACTCAAAGGTCGGTCTCGTCGTCGGGATCACCGTCGGACTCGCCATCGGTACACAGGTGTGGCTGCGCTCCGAGCTTCGCCTGGGGATCCTCGCCGGCATCGTCGTCGGAGTGCTCGGCGGCCTGGCCGCTGGTCTTGAGGGCACCACCGTAGACCCGAACAAGATCGCGGACCCGCTGAGCGTGCTCCAACGCGACCGCGGGACCTTCCTCATGGTCGGTACCCTCGGCGGACTCGCCTTTGGCCTGGGCGCAGCCTTCGGCGTACGCCCCAGCGTCGGCCTCGCCGCCGGTCTGACCGTCGGGCTGGTGGCGGCGTGCGTCCAGTCCTCGTACGGCCCGTTCGTCATCGCCCGCTTCTGGCTCGCCGTCCGGGGTGACTTGCCGTGGCGTCTCATGAAATTCGTCGACGACGCTCACCGCCTCGGTGTCCTCCGCCAGATTGGAGCGGTCTACCAGTTCCGTCACATTGAGTTGCAGAGATATCTGGCCAGGGCGACCAGTCGGTACGAGTCGACGCGCGAAGCCCAGGAACGGGCGGCCGTCGGGCCGCATGTCCGCAGTGCCACAGCAGATGGCTGATAACGACCCCGGCCGAACAGCCAGACGTCCTGAGGGCACCCGGCACGGCTCAGCGGATCACGGTGCGCAGGTGTACCGGGCCGGCTCGAAACACACCAGTCCTCGGCCCCGCTCGTCGGCCACCACCCAGGGACGACCGACGTACGTCTGCTGCCGGTCCGACTGGCCGGGCCGGAGCACCGCGTACTGCTGCCGGCGGCGCTCGTAGTTGATCCAGTCGACCACGGCCATCGGCCGGTGGGCCTAGAGGAGGTCAACGACGGTCTCTGGCGTCAACGGCAGACGGTCCACTCGACACCTTCGTCTCGGGCGCATAGCAGATCAACCGGCGTACCGAGGTCTGTCCACAACCCTCTCGGTTGTCCACAGGGCACCGGTCTCGCACCGTCCGGCCGGGCAGGCTGCACCCGGCACGTCCGAGTCCGACTGATGGAGGCCGCCATGCCGCCCCGTACCCCGCTTCCGCCGTACCGTCGTCTGCCCCTGCTCGTCACCTCCGACGGCGACCTCCTCGACGAGCTGCTGCGACTCGCGGCGGCCGGCGGCACCGAGGTCGAGCTGGCGGCCGATCCGGCCGCCGCCCGGGCCCGCTGGGCCCCGGCGCCGCTGGTGCTCGTCGGCGCCGACCAGGCGGCGGCCTGCCTGCGGGCACGCCTTCCCCGCCGCGCCCGCACGGTCCTGGTCGGTCGCTCCGGAGAGCTCGATCCGGGTACGGAGTTGGCCGAACTGATCGGCGCGGAGCACGTCGCGACGCTGCCGGCGGCCGAGCCCTGGCTGGTCGACCGATTCGCCGAATGCGTGGCCGGGCCGGCGGGCCCGGGGCCGGGCCGGGTGGTGGCGGTGCTCGGCGGGCGGGGAGGCGCCGGGGCCAGCGTGCTGGCCGGTGGGCTCGCCGTCACGGCGGCCCGGTCCCGGCTGCGCACGCTGCTGGTCGACGCCGACCCGCTCGGCGGCGGTCTCGACCTGGTGCTCGGGTGGGAGCAGCTCGACGGGTTGCGGTGGCCCGAACTGGCCGGCACGGACGGGCGGGTCGACCCGCCGTCGCTGATCCGCGCGCTGCCCAGCCGAGGCGATCTGGTGGTGCTCTCCTGGGACCGGGGCGACCTGCGGCACCTGCCGGCTGAGGCGATGGCCGCCACAGTAGACGCCGGACGGCGAGGGCGGGATCTGCTGGTGCTCGACCTGCCCCGGCACCTCGACGACGCGGCGGTGATCGCGCTCCAGGCCGCCGACCGCGCTCTGCTCGTCGTACCGGCCGAGCTGAGGGCGGCGGCCGCGGCGGCCCGGGTCGCCGCTGTCGCCGCGCCACACTGCGTCGACCTCTCGGTCATCGTGCGCGGCCCGGCGCCCGGTCGGCTCCGCGCGGCCGAGGTGTCCCGGGCGCTGGGCCTGCCGCTCGCCGGCACGCTGCGACCCGAGCCGGGACTGTGCCGTGGGCTGGAGCGGGGCGAGGCGCCGGGCGCGAGCGGGAAGGGGCCGCTCGCCGCGCTCTGCCAGCGGCTCGTGGACGAGATGATCGGCTCGTCGGCGGCTGGTGCGGCGTGACCACGCCCGAACCGGGGGAGCTGGCCGCCCGGGTCCGGCACCGGTTCGCCGCCGAGGCCACCCCGGTCACGCCGGCGGCCATCGTCTCCGCGGTACGCGCCGAACCGGCGGCGGCGGTGCTCGGTGACACCACGCTGCTGCGGATCGCCGACCGGGTGCACGACGACCTGGTCGGCGCGGGTCCACTGGCGCCGCTGCTCGCCGACCCGCAGGTCACCGACGTGCTGGTGAACGGGGTCCGAGTCTGGGTCGACAGAGGGCGGGGACTGCGTCAGGTCGCCGTGCCACTGGGCACGCTCGACGACGTACGCCGCCTGGCGCAGCGCCTCACCTCGGCGGCCGGGCGGCGACTGGACGACGCCTCCCCGTACGCGGACGCGCGGCTGCCCGACGGCACCCGGCTGCACGCGGTGCTGCCTCCGGTGGCGACCGACGGGCCCTACCTGTCGCTGCGTACCTTCCGGCAGCGGCCGTTCACCCTCGACGAACTGGTCGAGCGGGGCACCGTGTCCCGGCCGGTCGCCCCGCTGCTGGCCGCCATCGTCACGGCCCGCCTCGCGTACCTGGTCAGCGGCGGCACCGGCTCCGGCAAGACCACGCTGCTCAACACGTTGCTCGGGCTGGTGCCCGGCACCGAGCGGATCGTGCTGGTGGAGGACGCCGCCGAACTGCGCCCGGTGCACCCGCACGTGATCGGGTTGCAGGCGCGCACCGCGAACGTCGAGGGTGCCGGTGCCGTCGGGCTCGGCGACCTGGTACGGCAGGCGCTGCGGATGCGGCCGGACCGGCTGGTCGTGGGCGAGTGCCGGGGCGCCGAGGTGGTCGACCTGCTCGCCGCGCTGAACACGGGCCACGACGGCGGGGCGGGGACGCTGCACGCGAACGCCCCTGCCGACGTCCCGGCCCGGCTGGAGGCGCTGGGGATGCTCGGCGGTCTGCCCCGGCTCGCGTTGCACGCCCAGGTCGCCGCCGCGTTGCAGGTCGTCCTCCAGCTTCGCCGTACCGGCGAGGGACGCGTACTGGACTCCATCGGCCTGCTGTTGCCCGACGGGCCCGACCGGGTGGTGACTGTGGTCCCGGCATGGGTACGCGGCCGAGGGCTCGGTCCGGCGGCCCGGACGCTCGCCGGACTGGTGCGGGAGCGGGGAGCGCCGGTGCCGCCGATCCTCCAGGCTGCCTGGCCTGACCCGGGGGAACCGTCGTGACCGGTCACCTGTGGCAGGCGGTCCTGCTGCTGGCCGCCGCGGCGGTCGCCGTCGCCTGGCCGGTACGGGCCGGTCGCGCCCGGCGGCTGGCGGTTCTGGGTACGGCACGCATCCCAGGTGAGCGGGTGGAGGGTGCCCGTCCGGCACCGCCGGACCCGCCACGACGTCGGATCCGGCGGTGGGCCGCCGCGCCATGCCTCTCCGCCCGACGTGCGCTGCCCGCGGCGGCGCTGTGCGGGGCCGTGGCCGGGGCGTTGCTCGGTGGCCCGGTGGCCGCCGTGGTGCTCGCCACCTACGGCGTGCTCGCGGCTCGGGCGGTGCTGCGCCGGCGTACCCACCGGGCGGCCGCACTCGCGCACCGCCGCGACCTGGACCGGCTGGCCGCCGTCGCCGCAGACCTGCGGGCCGGGCTACCTGTCGACGGCGGTGCCGACGCCGGTCCGGGACGCGTCGCCCGGCTGGCCCGCGCCGCCGGAAGGCTGGCCGACCGGACCGGCGCGCCGCTCGCCGACCTGCTGGAACGGATCGAGGCCGACGCCCGCGCCGCCGATCGGGGCCTTGCGGCTGCCGCCGCCCAGGCCGCCGGGGCGCGGGCGACCGCCTGGCTGCTCGCGGCGCTGCCGCTCGGCGGGATCGGTCTCGGCTACGGCATCGGGGTCGACCCGGTGGCGGTGCTGCTGCACACGCCGGTGGGCGCCGGTAGCGCGATCGCGGCGGTCGTGTTGCAGGTCGGCGGCCTGCTCTGGGCCGAGCGGCTCGGCGTCACGCCGGGACGGGCCGCCTGATGGCACGGCAGGTGCTGGCCGCCGTTTGTCTCGGCGGTGCCGCGTCGTTGCTGGTCGTCGCCGGTCCGGTCGCCCGCCCGGCGCGGCGGCTGCGCCGGCTCGCCCCGGTGCCGACGCCGGCCCGCCCGGCGTGGTGGCCGGATCGGGTACGCCTCGGCGCGGCGCTGGCCGGTATCGCCGTGACGGTGGTGGTCGGCGGTGCGACAGGAGCGTTCCTCGGGCTGCTTGCCGGTGTCGCCGCCGACCGTCTGTTGCGCCGGATCGAGCCGCGCGCCGTCCGGGAACGGCGCCTGTGGGAGACCGCCGACCTGCCGCTGGCCGCGGATCTGCTGGCCGCCGCGCTGAGGGCGGGCGCACCGGTCGACCGCTCGGCGCTCGCCGTGGCCGAGGCGCTCGGCGGGCCGCTCGCGGACCGGCTCGGCCGGGTCGGCCGCACGCTGCAGCTCGGTGGCGGCCCCGGAGAGGCATGGGCGCACCTGAGCGGCGTCGCCGGGGCCGAACCCGTGGTCGCGGCGGCGGTCCGCTCGTCGAACAGCGGTGCCGCACTGGCTCGCGCGCTGACCCGGCTGGCCGACGACCTGCGTGCCGAACGGTCGACAGCGGCGGAGGCGGCGGCCCGCCGGGCGGGGGTGCTCATCGTGCTGCCGCTCGGGCTGTGTTTCCTGCCCGCCTTCATTCTCGCCGGTCTGGTGCCGGTGATCGTCGCCGTCCTCGGCGACGTGCTGTGATCCATCGAGAAGGGACGTACGACATGCGCAAGCTCCTCACCCGCCTGCGGGGTGACGCCGGCATGAACACCGCCGAGTACGCGGTGGGCACCCTCGCCGCGGTGGCCTTCGCCGGGATCCTGCTGAAGGTGCTCACCTCCGGCAACGTGCAGTCCGCGCTGACCGCCGTCATCGACCGGGCCCTGAAGTGACCGGGCGCCGGCGGGCCGGCCGTCACGGTCGGTGGCTGACCTCAGCGGTCCCGATGGGCGTATCGGCCGAGCCCGGCCCGTTCCGGGACGCCGCCAGCGCCCGGGCCGGGGCGGTGTGGCGGCGGTGGCGCTCGTGGGCCGCGTGCGAGCGGGGCTCCTTCACCGCCGAGTTGGCGGCCGGCCTGCCGGCGCTCATGATGCTCCTCGTCGCCGGTCTGACCGCGGTCAACGCGGTGGGCACCCGGGTCGCGTGTGTCGACGCGGCCCGGGAGGCGGCTCTCGCCGCGGCCCGGGGCGAGCCCGGTACGCCAGCCGGCACCCGGTACGCCCCGGACGGCGCGGAGGTGGCCGTGACTGTCGCCGGTGACCGCGTGACGGCGACGGTCCGGGCCCCGGTCCGGACGTTCGGTACGCGGCTGCCTCGCCTGGTCGTCTCGGGGGAGGCAGTGGCCGCAGTGGAACCCGGTGCGCCGGGGCCGGTGCCGTGAGCGCTGACGATTTCCCGGCCTGCTCGTCCTCCCGCTGGCCCGCCGCAGGAGGACCGCCGATCACGGGCGGGACGGTGAAGCGCGGGGAGCCCGGCGGCAGGTCCTCGGCGGACCGGGGCGGTGCCACCGTGTGCCTGCTCGCGATCGGGCTCGTGTTCGTGCTGGTCGGGGTGTTCGGTGCCGCGCTCGGGGCGGCCCGGTGCGCGCGGCATCAGGCCCGCAACGCGGCGGACTTCGGGGCGCTGGCCGGTGCCGGGCAGGTGCTCGACGGAACCGACGCCGCCTGCGGTCGCGCCGCCGACCTGGTCTCCGCAAACGGCGGCCGGATGACCGGGTGCCGGGTCGACGGGCTGGACCTCATCGTCACGGCGCGGGTACGTGTCGCACCGCTGCCGGGACTGACCCGGGACGCCGCCGCGACGTCCCGGGCCGGCCCGGCCCGGTCCTGACGGGCGGCCGCCAGTGCCGGGCCGAGAGCCGGGCCGGGGGCGGCGGGTCAGCGGGACTGGAGGGCGTCCAGTCCGACCGCCATGGCGATGACCAGTCGACGGTCGATCTGCGGGTGCTGGATCTCCACGGAGTACCGGTCCCGCAGCCCCCACTTCCGGTCGACCGAGAACACCGGCTGGCCGCCGGCCACGAAATCGAAGTGGTACGGCAGCCAGGAGAGCGAGTCGACGAACCGGCGCAGCAGCGCCACCGGCATGCTGCGCTCCTGCCCGGTGGCGGGCGGCAGGCCGGGCTGCTCGACGTGCCACGTCGAGCGCAGCAGCGACTGGGCGAAGTCCTTGCGGAACAGCCCGATGGGGTTGCCCGCGTGGTCGGTCACGTCGTAGGTGGCCCCGAGGTCGAGCCGCTGACGGGCCTTGAAGCCGAGAAGGGGGTACTGCTTGGTGTCATCGGTGTAGATGGTCACCTGCTCCTTGAAGGCGAGCCGCTTCTGCTGCGCGAACGCGAGCAGCCCTCCTTCGGAGCCGTCGGGCGCCACCGAGTGCACCTCGTACTGGTTGACCATCATCCGGATCCGCTGACGGATGATGAATCGGTGCTGGGCCTGCAGGTTATCGGGCGACATCAGATCTCCTTCGAGGGTCGCCGGAGTCTCGCACAGCAGACCGACCGCCGCTGGCCCGATCACACCACCACTGCCCGGGCGGGCAGAACCCATGCGGGACCTGCGCGCCGACACGTCGCGCAGGGTGTGCGCCGCCGCGCCGCAACCCGCCTGACCCGCCCGGCCCGGCGGACCCGCCCGCCCAGCCCGACCCGCCCAGCCCGACCCGCCCGGCCCGGCCCGCCGGGCTGCGGACCCGACGGGCACGTCCGGGCAATGCCCAAGGGTCAGCGGCCGCCGTCGACGGTGGCCTTCATCGCCCAGGTGTTCAGGACCTGATGGATGCCGCGCAGACGCTCGTTGATCTGCTCCAGCCGTTCCGCCTGGGCGAGGGTGGCCATCGCGGTGCCCAGCGCTATCTGCTGGTCGGGGGTGAGGTGTTCCTGGTCGATGGTGTAGAGCAGTTCGACGGTCTCGGCGATCGTGTCGGCCACGGCTGCACCTCCGGCGGGACGGGTCTCGGGTCACCTGTGCGCTACCGGAAATGATGCATGGAAGCGCTCCCATACATCAATGCCCCGACCGCCCCACGCTCATGCCTTCGTCCCACCAACCAGACACACCGGCCCGCTGCATGCCCTCCGAAATCGCGTGATCCGCACCGGTCGGCCGAAGTGATGAGATCCAGCGCCTTCCGATACCGCGACCCCCTCCAAGCGGCGGTCGAACCTCCGGCTGGTGGGTCGCCCGTCCGGCGGGCCGGCCTGCCGGCCGCGACCCGTGCGGGTCAGGCGGGTGTGCCCCCGGTCGCCGGAGCCGGGCGGGCCACCCGGTCGCCCTGGCGGGGCAGCGCCTCACCGCGCCCCACCTCCGGACCCAGGCCGCCGCCCGCCCCCGGGCCGCCCGCGCCCGGGCCGTCCGCGGGACCGGCCGCGGCGAGGTTGGTCAGCACCACGTCGAGGACCTTCACCGCCTCCGGCTTGGCCAGCGGGTTGTTGCCGTTGCCGCACTTCGGGGACTGGACGCAGGACGGACACCCGGTCTCGCACCCGCATTCGGCGATCGCGTCCCGGGTGGCGCGCAGCCAGGCGGTGGCGGTGCCGTACGCCCGCTCGGCGAAACCGGCCCCGCCGGGATGCCCGTCGTAGACGAAGACGGTCGGCGCCTCGGTGTCCGGGTGCAGGGCGGTGGACAGCCCGCCGATGTCCCACCTGTCGCACGTCGCCATCAGCGGCAGCAGCCCGATGGCGGCGTGCTCGGCGGCGTGCAGGGCGCCCGGCACGTCCGCCGCCTCGACACCGGCGGCGGTCAGTGACTCGGGGGAGAGCGTGAACCACACCGCGACGGTGCGCAGCTCCCGCGCGGGCAGGTCGAGTGGCCGGGTGTCGATCACCTCGCCGGTCGCGATGCGCCGCCGCTGGTACGACACCACCTGGCTGGTCACGTCCACCTCGCCGAGGAAGAGGCCGACTGGTCCGGCGTCCACGTACGAGCGGACCGACACCACCGACAGCGAGGTGACGTCGCGGGCGTGGGTGGACCAGTCCGGCTCCTCGGCGTGCACCAGCGCGCACCCGTCGGCCAGGTCGAGCGAGTCGACCACGTACGAGACGCCCTGGTGCAGGTAGACCGCGCCGGTGTGCAGCAGGAAGTGCGCCGACCCGCCGTCGACGGTGCCGAGCAGCCGGCCGGTGGACTCCTCCACCACGCACACCGGTGCGCCACCCTCGCCGCGCAGGTCGACCTCGGGGCGTTCCCGGTGCCGCCAGTACCAGCCGGTGGGCCGCTGCCGCAGCGCCCCCGCCTCGACCAGCGAGTCCACCGCCTCCTTCGCGCCCTCGCCGAACAGGTCCAGATCGGCCGGGGTGAGCGGGGACTCGTGGGCGGCGCAGGCGAGCTGCGGCGCGAGCACGTACGGGTTGGCCGGGTCGAGCACCGTCGCCTCGACCGGGCGCCCGAACAGCGCTTCCGGGTGGTGCACCAGGTAGGTGTCGAGCGGGTCGTCCCGGGCCACCAGCACGGCGAGCGCCTCGTCGCCGGAGCGCCCGGCCCGCCCGGCCTGCTGCCACAGTGACGCGCGGGTGCCGGGCCAGCCGCAGATCAGCACCGCGTCCAGCCCGACCAGGTCGACGCCGAGTTCGAGCGCGTTCGTGGAGGCGAGCCCGAGCAGGTCGCCGTGCAGCAGCGCCCGTTCCAGCTCGCGGCGCTCCTCGCGCAGGTAGCCGGCCCGGTAGGCGGCCACCCGGTCGCCCAGGCCGGGCACCGCCTCGTCGAGTGACCGCCGGGCGTTCGCGGCCACCACCTCGGCACCCCGGCGGGACCGCACGAACGCCAGCGTGCGTACCCCCTCGATCACGCTGTCGGCGAGCAGGTCGGCGGTCTCGCGCAGCGCGGAGCGCCGGACCTGGACGAGGTCGGCGTCGGCGGACGAGTCGGTCGGCGGGAGCAGCGGCGGCTCCCAGAGCGCGAACGTCACCCCGCCGCGCGGCGACGTGTCCTCGGTGACGGCGGTGACGGGCAGGCCGGTGAGCCGCCCGGCCGCCGCCGCCGGGTCGCCCGACGTGGCCGAGGCCAGCAGAAACACGGGAGTACGCCCGAAGCGGGCGCACTGCCGCCGCAACCTCCGCAGCACGTGCGCGACGTGTGAGCCGAAGACGCCCCGGTAGGTGTGGCACTCGTCGACGACCACGTACGCGAGGCGGCGCAGGAACCCGGACCAGTGGGCGTGGCCGGGCAGGATGCCGTGGTGCAGCATGTCCGGGTTGGTCAGCACGAACCGGGAGTGCCGGCGGATCCACTCCCGCTCGGCGCGCGGGGTGTCCCCGTCGTAGGTGGCGGGGCGTACCCCGTCGAGTTCGAGACCGGCGACGGCGCGGAGCTGGTCGGCGGCGAGCGCCTTGGTCGGTGCCAGGTAGAGCACCGTGGCGCGCGGGTCGGCGAGCAGCGTGCTCAGTGCGGGAAGCTGGTACGCCAGGGACTTGCCGGACGCCGTGCCGGTGGCGACGACCACGTGCTGCCCCGCGTACGCCAGCTCGGCGGCCTCGGCCTGGTGCCGCCAGGGGGCGACGACGCCGCGCCGCGCGAACGCCGCCCGCAGTTCCTCCGGTGCCCACCCGGGCCACCCGACGGGTTCGCCGACGCGGGCCGGTACGCGTTCGACGTGGGTGACCGGGTCGGAGCTGTGGCGCAGCCGCAGCCGGTGCAGCAGCTCACCCGGAGCACGCCGCGGGCCGGAGCTGTGGTCGGTCACGTCCTGCACTCTCGCACTGGTGTTCGGAATTGGGAACCGCAGGGTGGGGGTAAGGGGAGAGCCCTGGCGGTGACCCGAGGGGCCGCACGGGGAGATGGTTAGATGCCCAGGAGAGTTTACCGAGGAGGGGCCGATGGAGCTGTCGCTGGCGACCCGCGCCGTGGGGGAGCACACGGTGCTCGAGGTCGGCGGTGAGGTGGATGTCTACACCGCCCCCCGCCTGCGGGAACGGCTTCTGGAGCTGATCGACGGTGGGGCCCGCCACGTGGTGGTCGACCTCGGCCGGGTGGACTTCCTCGACTCGACCGGGCTGGGTGTGCTCGTCGGCGCGCTCAAGCGGCTGCGCTCGGCCGGGGGTTCCTTCGCGCTGGTCTGCGACAAGGAGCCGCTGCTCAAGATCTTCCGGATCACCGCCCTCGACCAGGTCTTCCCGCTGCATCCGACAGTCGACGCGGCCATCGCCGCCGACTCCACCGGCGCGTGATGGCCACCGTCAAGCTGTCCTTCTCTCCGGCTCCGGTGCACGTGCGCACCGCCCGCCTGGTCGGCGTCGCGGTGGCCCGGCGGGCCGGCGTACGCGAGGACCTGCTGGACGAGGTGCGCCTGGCCATCGGTGAGGCGTGCACCCGGGCGGTCGCGTTGCACAGGCAGTACGGCCTGGCCGAACCGGTGTACGTGGAGATGTCCGACGGCGGCGGCTACACGGTCCGGGTGGTGGACCGGGCCCCGATCGAGGCGGGCCTCGGCCTGGCCGCGCTCGGGCCGGACGAACTGGCCAAGGAGTCGCTCAGCGAGGACGCGCTGACCACCGGCGTGGGCTTCGCGCTGCTCGCCGGTTTCGTGGAGGATCTCCAGGTCCGCCCGGTCGACGAGGGCGTCGGCACCGAGGTGCGGATGTCCTGGCCGGCCGGCCGCGCCTGACCCGTTTCGCACACGCAGGCCGCGCTCACGCAGGGGGCGCGGCCTCGTCGTATTGGTCGCGCCATATATCAGATTTCTTCGCATAACACAGTTGCGAAGATCATCGAGACACGGTGCCCCCTCGGTGTGACCTCCGCCACGCCAGAGGGCTACAGTACGCGGGTTGTCAGCAAGTGATCCCATCCCGTAGCCGGCGGGAACGGGAGCATCGCTGATCCGCCGGGGTGGGTCGGCACGCGCTTGCGAGTCCGCATCCAGGCGTCGGCCCGTGCGTCTCCACGGGTCGGCGCGAGTTGTTCGGTACAGGAGGACATAGATGTCCGGGACCTTGGCCGCCGACGGCGGCGCACTGTCCCTTACCGGAGCCAACGTGACGTACGTCGTCATCGCCGCGGTCATCGCGCTGGTGGCGCTCGTCTTCGCGGCCGCCCTCACCAGGGCGGTCCTGGCGGCCGGTAAGGGAACCACCAACATGCAGGAGATCTCCGGCGCGGTGCAGGAGGGCGCGTCGGCGTACCTCCTGCGGCAGTTCCGCACGCTGGCGATCTTCGTGGTGATCGCCGTCGTGCTGCTCTTCCTGCTGCCGGTGCACGACACCGACGGCAACGAAACGCTGGTGAAGGTCGGCCGCTCGGCGTTCTTCGTGGTGGGTGCGCTGTTCAGCGCGTTCATCGGCGGCGCCGGCATGTGGCTGGCCACCCGCGCCAACCTGCGGGTCGCGGCGGCCGCCCGGGAGCGGGAAGGCGGGCGCGAGGGCGCCATGAAGATCGCCTTCCGCACCGGCGGCGTGGTCGGCTTCCTCACCGTCGGCCTCGGCCTGTTCGGTGCGGCGCTGGTCGTGCTGATCTTCCGGGGCGACGCGCCGACCGTGCTGGAGGGCTTCGGCTTCGGCGCCGCGCTGCTCGCCATGTTCATGCGGGTCGGCGGCGGCATCTTCACCAAGGCCGCCGACGTCGGCGCCGACCTGGTCGGCAAGGTCGAGCAGGGCATCCCCGAGGACGACCCGCGCAACGCCGCCACCATCGCCGACAACGTGGGCGACAACGTCGGCGACTGCGCCGGCATGGCCGCCGACCTGTTCGAGTCGTACGCGGTCACGCTCGTCGCGGCGCTGATCCTCGGCCGGGCCGCGTTCGGTGAGACCGGTCTGGTCTTCCCGCTGATCATCTCCACCATCGGCGTGCTGGTCGCGATCGTCGGCGTCTTCATCACCCGGCTGCGCGCCAGCGACCGCAACGGCCTCACCGCGATCAACCGGGCCTTCTACCTGTCCGCGCTGATCGCCGCCGTGCTCGTCGCGATCGCCGCGTTCGCGTACCTGCCGGCCACGTTCGCCGAGCTGGAGGGCGGGCTGACCGACGTCGACCGCAACCCGCGGCTGGTCGCCATCGGCGCGGTAGTGATCGGTATCGTGCTGGCCGCCGCGATCCAGGCGCTGACCGGCTACTTCACCGAGACCAACAGGCGCCCGGTGCAGGACATCGGCAAGAGCTCGCAGACCGGCGCCGCCACCGTCATCCTCGCCGGCATCAGCGTCGGCCTGGAGTCGGCCGTCTACTCGGCGCTGCTGATCGGCGCCGGCGTGTTCGGCGCGTTCCTGCTCGGCGGCAGCTCGCTCACGCTGTCCCTGTTCGCCGTCGCGCTGGCCGGCACCGGCCTGCTCACCACGGTCGGCGTCATCGTCGCGATGGACACGTTCGGCCCGATCTCCGACAACGCGCAGGGCGTGGCGGAGATGTCCGGCGACATCGACGAGCACGGCGCGCGGACGCTCACCGAGCTGGACGCCGTCGGCAACACCACGAAGGCGATCACCAAGGGCATCGCGATCGCCACGGCGGTGCTGGCCGCGACCGCGCTGTTCGGCTCGTACACCGACACGCTCAAGACGGCGTACGCGGACGCGACCGGGAATCAGGACACCACCGCGCTGATCGACGAGCTGCTGAACGTCGCCAACCCGCGCAACCTGGTCGGCCTGATCATCGGCGCGGCCGTGGTCTTCCTCTTCTCCGGCCTGGCCATCAACGCGGTCTCCCGCTCCGCCGGGGCAGTGGTGATGGAGGTACGCCGCCAGTTCCGCGAGCTGCCCGGCATCATGGACCGCACCCAGCGGCCCGAGTACGGCAAGGTCGTGGACATCTGCACCCGGGACGCGCAGCGCGAGCTGATGACCCCCGGCCTGCTGGCCATCCTGGCCCCGATCGCCGTCGGCTTCGGCCTCGGCGCGGGTGCGCTCGCCGCGTACCTGGCCGGTGCGATCGGCGCGGGCACGCTGATGGCGGTGTTCCTGGCCAACTCCGGCGGTGCCTGGGACAACGCCAAGAAGCTGGTCGAGGACGGCGCGCACGGCGGCAAGGGTTCCGACGCGCACTCCGCCACTGTCATCGGCGACACCGTCGGCGACCCGTTCAAGGACACCGCCGGCCCGGCGATCAACCCGCTGCTCAAGGTGATGAATCTGGTCTCGCTGCTTATCGCACCGGCCGTCGTCGCCTGGAGCGTGGGCGACGACAAGAACAACCCGCTGCGCATCACGATCGCCGTGGTCGCCGCGCTGATCATCGCGGGGGCCGTGGTGTTCAGCAAGCGCAAGGGCGTGGCGATGACCGACTCGGACAGCGACGCCGGCACCCCGGACCAGCGTCCGGAGACGGTGAACGCCTGATCGCACGCGACGGTTCCCGGCCGGCCCCGGCCGGCCGGGAACCCCGCACCCGGCAAACCTGACCGGTGGCGGTTCCGCCCGGAGGTCGTACGCTGCATCGCATGCGTACGCGCCGGGCGGCAACCGCCGGAAAGCTCACGGTGGTCCTGGCCACGCTGGTCCTCGTCGTCACCGGGTGCGGTGGCGGTCCCAGCCCCCGGGTGTGGGCCGCGTCGGTGTGCCAGGCGCTCGCCCCGTGGCGCGCGGAGATCTCCAAGCTGACCAGCAGCACGCAGCAGCAGATGACCGCGCAGACCACCCCGGCGCAGGCCAAGGAGAACCTGGTCCGGCTGTTCGCCGGGGCCGAGCAGGCCAGCGAGGACGCCCGGCGCAAGGTCGAGGAGGCGGGCGTGCCCGAGGCCGAGCGCGGCGCCGAGGTGTCCGCCGGGTTCCTGGGGTCGCTGGGCAAGATGCGCGACGCGTACGGCCGGGCCCGGGACTCCATCGACCGGCTCGACACCGCCCAGGCCGGCCCGTTCTACGACGGCGTGCGCGCCGCAGTGGACACGCTGAACAAGGAGTACGACGCGAGCGCGCTGGACACCAGCAAGCTCAACTCGACAGAGCTGAAAGAGGCCTTCGACGAGGTCCCGGAGTGTCGCTGACCCCTCCCACCCCGAACCCCGCCCGCCAGCCCTCGCTGTTCTCCACCGAGGCGGCCGATCCGGCGCTGGCGGATCTCGCCGGCCTGCTCGCCGGGCCGGGTGAGGTGGGGCGGATGGGCGGCACCGCCCGGATCTCGGTGGTGGTGGACGCCGCCTGGCGGGTGCACGTGCTGGTGGCCGAGCTGGGCGCCCGGGGCGTGCCGGCGAGCTGGGAGCCGGCCGAGGACGGCCGGCACCGGGTGCGCACCGCGTACACGAGCATGCTGGCGCCGCTCGCGCGGGCCTGGCTGCGCGGCGCGGTGAAGCGGCCACCGGCCCGCTTCCACCTGGACGGGCGACGGCTGCGGCTCTGGGTGGCCGCCGCCGGCACGGCCGAGCCGGCCGGTTTCCGGCTGCGGCTCGGACCGGCCGACGAGCCGTCCTGGCCGGTGGTCCGCGCCGCGCTGGCGGCGGTGGGACTGCCGGCCGCGTTCGTGGAGCCGGACGAGGGCGGGCCCGCGTTCCGGATCGGCGCACGGCGGATGTCCCGGCTCGCGGAGCTGGTGGGGGAACGGCCGGCGACGGCGCCGGTGGCGGAGTGGCCGGGCTCCCGAGGATGACAGCCGGTGTCCGAAGCCTGACACCCGGCTACGGATCCGCCGGAGTGCGCGATCGTCACAGTGACACGCCTGCTGCCCTACCCACGGTGTACCGTGACGCCGTCCGGCAGGGTGCGGCCGGCGGGCACCGGGAGGGCGGCCCGTTTGCCGCCCACGAAACCCGGAACGCGGACGGCGCGTTACGTTGGACATCCGGACCGCGTGTGGTCCGGGTGGCGCAACACGGCCCGAAGCGGGCATGGCGTAGGAGTGAGGTCGGGGAGAGACGTGCCGAGCAACGCTGGAACCACCCGTCTGGTCATCGTCGAGTCACCGGCGAAGGCCAAGACGATCTCGGGCTACCTCGGCCCGGGGTACGTCGTGGAGGCCAGCTTCGGCCACGTCCGGGACCTGCCCCGCAACGCCGCCGACGTCCCGGCGAAGTACAAGGGTGAGCCGTGGGCACGGCTCGGCGTCGACGTCGACAACGGCTTCCACGCGCTCTACGTGGTCTCGCCCGACCGTAAGCAGCAGATCAGCAAGCTGGTGAAGCTGGCCAAGGAGGTCGACGAGATCTTCCTGGCGACGGATGAGGACCGCGAGGGCGAGGCCATCGCCTGGCACCTGGTGGAAACGCTCAAGCCCAAGGTGCCGGTCAAGCGGATGGTCTTCCACGAGATCACCAAACCGGCCATCCAGGCCGCCGTGGCGAACCCCCGGGAGATCGACCGCGACCTGGTCGACGCCCAGGAGGCGCGGCGCATCCTCGACCGCCTCTACGGCTACGAGGTCTCGCCGGTGCTGTGGAAGAAGGTCATGCCGAAGCTGTCGGCGGGCCGGGTGCAGTCCGTGGCGACCCGGATCGTGGTCGAGCGGGAGCGCCAGCGGATGGCGTTCCGCACCGCCGAGTACTGGGACATCCTGGCCACGCTCGCGGTGGCGAAGCCGGGCGAGGGCCCGCGTACGTTCAACGCCACGCTCGTCGCGCTCAACGGCGACCGGATCGCCACCGGCAAGGACTTCGAGCCGACCACCGGCCGGGTGCGGCCCGGCGCGGGCGTGGTCCACCTCGACGAGGGCGGCGCCCGAGGGCTCGCGGCCCGCCTGGCCGACCAGCCGTTCACCGTCACCCGGGTCGAGGAGAAGCCCTACCGCCGCCGCCCGTACGCGCCGTTCATCACCTCCACGCTTCAGCAGGAGGCGGCCCGCAAGATGCGGTTCTCGTCGCAGCAGACGATGCGCACCGCGCAGCGCCTGTACGAGAACGGCTACATCACCTACATGCGTACCGACTCGGTGAACCTGTCCGAGACGGCCATCACGGCGGCCCGCCGGCAGATCGTCGAGCTGTACGGCGAGCGCAGCGTGCCGCCGGAGCCCCGCCGCTACACCGGCAAGGTGAAGAACGCGCAGGAGGCGCACGAGGCGATCCGCCCGGCCGGCGACAACTTCCGCACCCCCGGCGAGGTGGCCAAGGAGCTGTCCGCCGAGGAGTTCAAGCTCTACGAGCTGATCTGGCGGCGCACCATCGCCTCGCAGATGACCGACGCGGTCGGCTCCAGCGTGTCGGTGCGCATCCGCGCCGTCTCCTCCGCCCAGGAGGAGGCCGACTTCGGCGCTACCGGCAAGACCATCACCGACCCCGGCTTCCTGCGCGCGTACGTCGAGTCCAGCGACGACGAGAACGCCGAGGCGGAGGACGCCGAGCGGCGGCTGCCCACGCTGGTGAAGGACCAGCCGCTGACCGCCGACGAGCTGAACGCGCAGGGCCACCACACCCAGCCGCCCGCCCGCTACACCGAGGCGTCGCTCGTCAAGGCTCTCGAAGAGCTGGGCATCGGCCGGCCCTCCACGTACGCGTCGATCATGCAGACGATCCAGGACCGCGGGTACGTGGTGAAGCGCGGCCAGGCCATGATCCCGTCGTTCCTGGCGTTCGCGGTGATCGGGCTGATGGAGCGGCACTACCCCCGCCTGATCGACTACGACTTCACCGCCAGCATGGAGAACGAGCTGGACGAGATCGCCGGTGGCGACCACGCCGCCGTCGACTTCCTCACCTCCTTCTACTTCGGCAGCACCAACGGCACCGGCGACCAGGCCATCGCGCACGCCGGTGGCCTGAAGAAGCTGGTCACCGAGAACCTCAGCGAGATCGACGCGCGCAGCGTCAACTCCATCCCGCTGTTCACCGACGACGAGGGCCGCGAGGTCGTCGTCCGGGTCGGCCGGTACGGGCCGTACCTGCAGCGGGCGCTGCCCGGCTCGGTTTCGGGCTCGGCCTCGGCCTCTGGTGAGGGTGAGGGCGAGGAGGGCGGCTCGCAGGGCGACCGGGCCCCGATCCCGGACGGCCTGGCGCCGGACGAGCTGACCCCGGAGAAGGTGCACGAGCTGTTCCTCGGCGGCGGCGGCGAGCGCAAGCTCGGCGACGACCCGTCCACAGGCGAGCCGATCCTGCTCAAGTCCGGCCGGTTCGGCCCGTACGTGGCCAGCGGCGAGCGCAAGTCGTCGCTGCTGCGCTCGCAGACGCCGGACAGCCTCACCCTGGAGCAGGCGTTGCAGCTGCTGCGCCTGCCCCGGCTGATCGGCGTGGCCCCGGACGGCGCCGAGGTGTTCGCCAACAACGGCCGCTACGGCCCGTACGTCAAGCGCGGTGACGAGTTCCGCTCGCTGGACTCGGAAGACAAGATGTTCACCGTCACGCTGGACGAGGCGCTGGCGTTGCTGGCCGCCCCGAAGACGCGCCAGCGCCGGGCCGCCGCGCCGCCGCTGCGGGAGATGGGCAACGACCCGCTCACCGAGAAGCCGCTGGTGATCAAGGATGGGCGCTTCGGGCCGTACGTCACAGACGGCGAGTTCAACGCGTCGCTGCGGCGCGGGCAGACACCGGAGGAGCTGACGCTGGAGCAGGCGTCGGAGATGCTGGCCGAGAAGCGCGCGAAGGGCCCGGCCCCGAAGAAGAAGGCCGCCCCGGCGAAGAAGACGGCGGCGAAGAAGACCACGGCGGCAACGAAGAAGACCACGGCGGCGAAGAAGACGACGGCCGCGGCGAAGAAGACGGCAGCGAAGAAGGCCCCCGCCAAGAAGGCCGCCCCCAAGAAGGCGACCTCAACCCCGAACGAGTGACCTCCCGAGATCTTGGAAGAAAAGGGCCCCTATGAGGGCCGTTTCCTTCCAAGATCTTGTGGTTGTCCACAGGGGCGGCGGACAGCCGGCCGGGTGGCCATTGTGGGCGGGTGGGGAACTCCTGGGCGGGATGCGGCGGGCGCTGCCGTCGGACGACGCGGACGAGTTGACCTGGCTGCTCTTCCGGCAGGAGGACGTGCTCAGCCTTCAGCAGGCACGGGCACATCTGACCCGTAGGGCGATCCGCCACCGGGTGACCACCGGCCGGTGGCGGCAGGCGCATCGCGCGGTTCTCGTCGCGCACAACGGCCCGGTCGGTCCCGCTCAGCGGCGGTGGATCGCGGTGTTGGCGGCCGGGCCCACCGCCCTGTTGGGTGGCGTGACGGCTGCCCAGGCGGGCGGGCTGCGCGGGTTCCCGGACCGGGTGGTCCACCTGCTCCTGCCCGCCACGACCCGTCGGTCACCGCTGCCGACCGGCGTGCTGGCACACCGGACGACCCACCTGCCCGACTCCGACGTGGTGCCCGTCGCCGCGCCGCCCCGGACGGCGGCGGCCCGGTCGATCGTCGACGCCGCGCAGTGGGCACCGAACGACATGCAGGCTCGGGCGATCGTCGCGGCGGCCTTCCAGCAGCGGCTGGTGGGCAGCGACGATCTGCACGAGGTGGTCGAGCGGATGCCCCGGATCCGCCGACGACGACTGATCCTGTCCACCGCCACCGATGCGGTCGGGGGTGCGCACTCCCTGGGCGAACTCGACCTGCTCGGGCTCGTCCGCAGCGCGGGCCTGCCCGAACCGACCCGACAGGTGGTCCGCCGGGACTCCGCCGGCCGGCGGCGCTACCTCGACGCGTACTTCGAGCAGTGGCGGGTGCACGTCGAGGTGGACGGCGGGCAGCATCTCGATCCGGCGCACGCCTGGGCGGACATGCGGCGGCAGAACGACCTGTGGGTCGAGGGCGACCGGGTTCTGCGGTTCCCCGCCTGGGCCCTGCGCGCCCATCCCGAAGAGGTGATCGCCCAACTCCGCGCCGCCCTGCGTACGGCGGGTTGGCCGGGGTGACCGCCAGCCGGGATCTTGGAAGGAAAGGGCCCTCATGAGGGCCCTTTCCTTCCAAGATCTTCAGGAGCCTAGGACCTGAGTCAAGTACGGGTTCTGGAAGATGTGGGCGGGGTCCAGGCGGGCGCGGACGGACTGGAAGTCGGCGAATCTCGGGTAGGCCCTCGCCAGGGAATCCGCGTCGCGCCAGTGCATCTTGCCCCAGTGCGGGCGGCCGCCCAACTCGGTCGCCACCTGCTCGAACGCCCGGAAGTACGGCTCGTACGGCATGCCCACGTACTGGTGCACGGCGATGTACGCGGAGTCCCGCCCGTACGAGTGGGACAGCCAGATGTCGTCGGCGGCGGTGAAGCGCACCTCGACCGGGAACAGCACCTTGAACGGCAGGCGGTCCACGATCCGGCGCAGCTCGGTCAGCGCGGTGGGCAGCGCCTCGCGTGGCAGGCCGTACTCCATCTCCACGAAGCGGACCCGGCGCGGGGTGCAGAACACCCGGTCGGAGCGGCCGGTGTAGGTGCGTTCGGTGAGCGCGCGGGCGGAGACGGCGCTGATCGTGGGCGCGACGGCGGGTACGGCCCGGCCGAGGCGGCAGGCGCCGGCGAAGACGGTGTTGGAGAGGAACTCGTCGTCGAGCCAGCCGCGCCAGCGGGGCAGCGGCCGGTCGTCGGCGGGTACCCGGTCGTTGGTCTTTACCTGCACCCGGTCGGTGTACGGGAACCAGTAGAACTCGGCGTGGTCGTGCGCCTCGTACAGGCCGGGAAGGTCGTCGAGCACCTCGGCGAGCGGGGCCGGGCGTTCGTGCGCGCGCAGCACGAACGCGTCCACGCAGCGCAGCGTGACCTCGACCAGCACGCCCACCGCGCCGAGCCCGACCCGGGCGGCGTCGAACACGTCGCGGTTCTCCTCGGCCGAGCAGCGCAGCACCTCGCCGGTGCCGGTGACCAGCGTCAGCCCGGCCACGAATGTGGACAGGCAGCCCAGTTTCGCCCCGGTGCCGTGGGTGCCGGTGGAGAGCGCGCCGGCGATGGTCTGGGCGTCGATGTCGCCGAGGTTCGGCATCGCCAGCCCGTGTCCGGCGAGCAGATCGTTGAGCGTGTGCAACGTCATCCCGGCCGGTACGGTGACCAGGCGGCGCGTCACATCTACTGTGACGTCCGTCTCCAACTCGGCGAGGTCGATCCGGTGCCCGTCGGCGACGGCAGTGGCGGTGAACGAGTGGCCGCTGCCGGTGGCGCGGATGGTCCGGCCTGCCGCGGCGGCCTGGCGGACCGCCTCGACGACGTCGGAGACGCTACGCGGACGCACGGTGAGGAGCGCGGTGCTGTGCTGGTTGCCGGCCCAGTTGGACCAGGTGGGGGTACCGGTCATGACGGCCACTCCTCGACATGAATATGAAGTGAATTCATATCAGGAACGTTGTGCCTGGTAAATACCGCAATCGAGCCCGGCTCGTTGTACCGGTAGTCACAGACTCGTGACGTGCAGATATGTTCATCCGTCGAAGGGGGGTGGCGCCGAGTGTCCACACCAGCCGCCACGACCGGGCCGCTGCGTCGGGTACCGGTGCAGGGTCGAAGTGTCGCGCGGGTCCAGCGGATGCTGGACGCCTGCGCCGAGCTCGTCGACGAGGTGGGGTACGAAGGGCTGACCACGACCCTGCTCGCCGAGCGCGCCGAGGTGGCGATCGGGTCGGTCTACCAGTTCTTCCCGGACAAGCGGGCGATAGTGCAGGCGCTGACGCTGCGCACCATGGAGTCCTACCTCCAGCGGCTCGACGAGCGGTTCTCCTCGGACGACCTGACCTACTGGTGGGACGGCGTCGACGCGGCGATCGACGAGTACATCTCGATGCACCGCACCGTCCCCGGCTTCCGTACCCTGCACTTCGGCGACGTGGTCGACCTGCACCTGCTGGACGACCAGCGGGACAACAACGGGGTCATCGCGGAGCAGCTCGCCCGCGTACTCACCGAGCGTTTCGGCCTGGCCGGGGTGCCCGACCTGC
Source organism: Micromonospora sp. NPDC049203 (assembly GCF_043197215.1). NCBI lineage: Bacteria > Bacillati > Actinomycetota > Actinomycetes > Micromonosporales > Micromonosporaceae > Micromonospora > Micromonospora sp. NPDC049203. Next base: position 266,495 of record NZ_JBICSV010000003.1, read on the forward strand.
GGTTCCACCTGGAGGTCGCGGTGGAGGCCGCGGACGCCCTGATCAAGCTGGCCTTCCGCCGCCGCACCGACGGCGACGAGCGGGTGCTGGTCGAGGCGAAGGCGCTCATCCGGGAGTACCTGCACCGGCAGGTGAACGCCCTCCCGGAGGCCGCCCACCAGGGCTGAGCGACACGGTGAACGGCGGGTTCCCGAGGCGCCGGGGCCCGCCGTCGTCACGTGGTGGAGCAGATCAGAGGAAGGCGTGCCCCTCGCCCCGGTAGGTCGGCACGGTGGCGACCACCGCGTCCCCCTCGACCAGGTGCACCTCGTTGACGTGTTCGCACAGCTCGCCCGCCTTGGCGTGGCGGAACCACACCCGGTCGCCGACGCGCAGGTCGTCGGCGGCCTTCCCGGCCAGCGGGGTCTGCACCTCACCGGCGCCCTCCGCGCCGAGCAGCTTCAGCCCGGCCGGCAGCCACGGCCGTGGCAGCCGGCTGTCCGCCGCCGGGCCGGAGGCGATCCAGCCGCCGCCGAGCACCGTCGCCAGCCCGGGCGCCGGGCGGCGGACCACCGCGCAGGCGAAGAACGCCGCCGGGGTCGGCTGCCAGGCACGGTACGCGTCGAACAGCGTCGGCCCGTACAGGCCGGAACCCGCGGTGACCTCGGTGACCGCGGGGTCGGCGCTGGTGGCGGCCACGCTGCCGGTGCCGCCGCCGTTGACGAACTCCAGGTCGGCGTGCTCGCGTACCGCGCTGACCGCGGCGAAGCGGCGCGCGAGCAGTTCCCGGTACGACCCGCGCTGCGCGACCCGGATCGCCGAGCCGAGCATCGCCTGTCCGGGCGGCGCGTCGCCGAGGCCGGCGATCTGTGCCTCGTACGACATCAGGCCGACCAGCCGGAAGCCGGGCCGGCCGGCGACGACGGCGGCGAGCGTGCCGGCCGCCGTGGCGCTGTGCACCGGGGAGCGGCGCACGCCGACGTGCACCCGGCCCCCCAGCGGGCGCCAGGAGGCGTCCAGGTCGAGGCAGATCCGCAGCGCGGGCCGGCGCGCGGGCGGGCACACCCGGTCGATCAGGTCGAGCTGTGCGGCGTCGTCGACCATCAGCGTCACCGCGTCGGCGAGCGCCGGGTCGGCGGCCAGTTCGGCGAGGCCGCCGCGGTGCGCCGTCGGGTACGCCACGAGCACGTCGTCACTCACGCCGGAGCGGACCAGCCACAGCGCCTCGGGCAGCGTGAAGGCCATCACGCCGTGCCAGCCGGGACGCTTGAGCGCCCGGGTCAGCAGCTCCCGGACCCGTACCGACTTGCTCGCCACGCGCAGCGGCTTGCCGCCGGACCGGCCGGCGAGCGCCTCGGCGTTCGCGTCGAACGCGGTGAGGTCGACCACGGCGTACGGCGGGTCGAGGTGAGCGGTCGCCCGGTCGAGACGATCGCGAGTTTTGTCACGGTCGATGGCCACGTCTGCACGCTAACTGTCTGGACGGCAATGCGAAATACCCTCGCGTCTGTCCGGGCTGCGGCCGGTGGTCTCAGCGGCCTAGGCTCGGCGAGCAGGTGAATGTCGCGGGGGACGACCTCTCCTGCGCGACTAGAGTGTTCCACCGGGGATGCCCAGACCTGGGCCGGCACGTGGAGGTACGGCCATCGAAAGCCAGAACAGCGGCGAGTCGCCCGGCGTGTCGTCGCCCGGGACAGCCGCCGACCACTCGGGTCTCAGCGCCATCCGCTCGGTGCTGCGCATCCGGCCGTTCCGCAGGCTGTGGATCGTGCTCAGCGCCGCCTCCTTCGGCGACTGGCTCGGCCTGCTCGCCACCGCGCTCTTCGCCGCCTCCCAGGTCTCCGGCAGCACCGCCCAGGGCGCCGCGTTCGGTGGCGTGACCGCGATCCGGCTGCTCCCGGCGCTGGTGCTCGGCCCGGTGGCCGGCGTGTTCGCCGACCGGTTCGACCGCCGGTGGACCATGGTCATCTGCGACCTGCTGCGCTTCGTGCTGTTCGCCTCGATCCCGCTGTACGCGCTCACCGGCGCGGCGGGCGGGCTGGTGGTCGGCTGGGCGCTGATCGCCACGTTCCTGATCGAGTCGATCACCCTGCTGTGGATCCCGGCCAAGGAGGCGGCGGTCCCCAACCTGATCCCGCGTACCCGGCTGGAGGCGGCGAACCAGCTCACGCTGATCACCACGTACGGCCTCACGCCGGTGGCCGCGGCCGTCGCCCTGGCCGTGCTGACCCGCGGCCTGCCCAGCGCGGTCGGCGGCAACCTGCCCGACTGGGCCGAGCCGGCCCAGCTCGCGCTCTGGTTCAACGCCTTCTCCCGGCTGGCCACCGCGCTGGTGGTGGCGTTCGGGATCAAGGAGATCAGCCAGGCCCAGCGCGCCGAGGCGGAGCGCACGGAGCAGAGCATGTTCCGGCAGTTCTCCGAGGGCTGGAAATACATCGGCCAGACCCCGCTCGTCCGCGGCCTGGTGCTGGGCATCTTCGGCGCGTTCGCCGGCGGCGGCATCGTGGTCGGCACCGGCAAGTTCTTCGCCAACTCGCTCGGCGCCGGTGACGCCGCGTTCTCGCTGCTCTTCGGCGCGATCTTCGTCGGCCTGGCGCTCGGCATCGGCCTCGGGCCGATGATCGTGCGGGACATGTCCCGCCGCCGCTGGTTCGGCATGAGCATCGTGCTCGCCAGCGCCTCCGTGCTGGTGCTCGCCTTCGCCATCCACCTGTCCATGGCCATCCTCGGCGCGATCCTGGTCGGCGCGGGTGCCGGCATGGCGTTCCTGGCCGGCACCACGTTGCTCGGCGGCGAGGTGGCCGACGAGGTACGCGGCCGGGTCTTCGCCGTGGTGCAGATCGGCACCCGGCTGGTGCTGATCCTGGCCATCGCGCTGAGCAGCCTCCTGGTCGGTGTCGGCGGCTCCCGCCAGCTCACCATCGCCGACCTGGGCATCTCCATCTCCTCGACCCGTCTGCTGCTGCTCGCAGCCGGCGCGGCCGGCATCATCGCCGGCATCAGCGCGTTCGGCCAGATGGACGACAAGAAGGGCGTACCGGTCCTCGCCGACCTGTGGGGCTCGATCCGGGGCCGTCCGCTGATGCCGGCCGAGCCGTTCGTCTCCAGCGGCCTGTTCGTGGTCTTCGAGGGCGGCGAGGGCGCGGGCAAGTCCACCCAGCTCGCCGTGCTCGCCGAGCGCCTGCGGGCGCAGGGCCGCGACGTGGTGGTCACCCGCGAGCCGGGCGCCACGCCGGTCGGCGAGCGGATCCGCTCCCTGGTGCTGGGCACCGCTCCCGACGAGGCACCGTCGCCGCGCGCCGAGGCGCTGCTCTACGCCGCCGACCGGGCGCACCACGTGGCCACCGTCGTCCGCCCGGCGCTGGTGCGCGGCGCTGTGGTGATCAGCGACCGGTACGTCGACTCGTCGCTGGCCTATCAGGGCGCCGGCCGGACGCTTCCGGTGGACGAGGTCTCCTGGCTCTCCTCCTGGGCCACCGGCGGCCTCAAGCCCGACCTGGTGGTGCTGCTCGACGTCGAGCCGCGTACCGGCCTGAACCGGGTCGAGGGCCGCAACGAGGGCACCGACCGGCTGGAGGCCGAGTCGCTGACGTTCCACGAGCGGGTCCGGTACGCCTTCCTCGACCTGGCCGCCGGTGACCCGAAGCGTTACCTGGTCCTCGACGCCTCCCGCCCGGTGGACGAGATCGCCGAGGCGGTGGCCGGCCGGGTGGGTGAGTTCCTCGCCGATCCCGGCGGGATCGTGCACCCCCGTCCGGCGCAGGGCCCGGACACCTCGGTCCAGCCCGAGTTATCCGACGCGGAGCTGGTGACGATGGAGCAACCCCGAAGATGACAGACGTCTTCGGCGATCTGGTCGGGCAGGACGAGGCGGTGGCCACGCTGCGGCGGGCCGCCGCCTCGGCCGCCGCGCTGCTGCGCGCCGCCGCGTCGGTGACCGTCCGCGCGGGCGGGCCGGCCGGCGGGTACGACGACCTCGACGCGCTCGCCGAGGACTACGACGGCGATCCGGCTCCGGTACCGGCCACGCAGGCCGATCCCGGCGCCGGGATGACCCATGCCTGGATCTTCACCGGCCCGCCCGGATCGGGCCGCTCGGTGGCCGCCCGCGCGTTCGCCGCCGCGCTGGAGTGCGTGCACGGCACCGGGTGCGGCAGCTGCCCCGGCTGCCACACCACGCTCACCGGCACCCACGCGGACGTGCGGGTCGTGGTGCCCGAGGGCCTGTCCATCGGCGTCAACGAGATGCGCGCGCTGGTGCTGCGGGCGGCCAGCGCGCCGTCCGGCGGCCGGTGGCAGATCGTGATCATCGAGGACGCCGACCGGCTCACCGAGGCCGCCGGCAACGCGCTGCTCAAGGCGATCGAGGAGCCGCCACCGCGTACCGTCTTCCTGCTCTGCACCCCGTCCACCCACCCGGACGACATCTCCGTGACCATCAGGTCGCGGTGCCGGGTCGTACCGCTGCGGCAGCCGCCGGCGACAGCGGTGGCCGAGGTGCTGGTGCGCCGCGACGGGATCGCGCCGGACGTGGCCGAGTGGGCCGCCGCGGCGGCGCAGGGGCACGTGGGCCGGGCCCGGCGGCTGGCCCGCGACCCGGAGGCCCGGCAGCGGCGGGACGCGGTGCTGGCCGTACCGCGCCGGCTGACCGGCGTGGGCGCGGCGTTCGACGCGGCCTCGGCGCTGATCGAGGCCGCCGAGGCGGAGGCCGCCGCGTCCGTCGCGGAGATCGACGAGGCGGAGCGTACGGCGTTGCAGACCGCGCTCGGCGCGGGCGGCACCGGCCGGGGCGCGGCCGGCGCCATGCGCGGCGCGGCCGGTCAGCTCAAGGACCTGGAGAAGCGGCAGAAGTCGCGGGCCACCCGTGCCCAGCGGGACGCGCTCGACCGCGCCCTGGTCGACCTGGCCGGGTTCTACCGGGACGCGCTCACCATGGCGCTGCGGGCGCCCGTCGCCCCGGTGCACGCCGACACCGCGTCGCTCGCCGGGGCGGGCGCGCAGAAGTGGGACGCCGAGGGCTCGCTGCGCCGCCTGGAGGCGGTGCTTGAGTGCCGCGCGGCGATCGAGGCGAACGTCAAGCCGCGGATCGCCGTGGAGGCGATGATGCTGGCCCTCTGGCGCGGCTGAGCCGGGCCCGTCCGCGCTGTCCACAGGGCATCGACACGCGCGATTGAGGTGCGGTACGGTCCGGTGATGCCGTGGTGATCGTGGCGGCACGCTCAGTGAGGGTTGGCCGACCGGCCGGGAGGAGTCCGCCGATGCCGCGGGGCGAGATCGACGAGGCCTGGATCGAGGAGGCGGTGCGGCGCTACCGCCGGATCGAGAACCTGCAGGCCGAGTTCGACCAGGCGGTCGCGACGGTCGAGGTCACCGTCCGCTCGCCCGACGGGCTCGTCGAGGTGGTGGTGACCGCCGGTGGGCGCATCACCGACGTGCGTTTCCTCGGCCCGCTGCACCACCGCAGCCCACGCGACGTGGCCGGCTCGGTGCAGGCCGCGGTGACCGCTGCCGCCGACGCGGCCCAGTGGGCGCGCGAGAAGCTGCACAACGAGACGTTCGCGGCCTACCGGCCGCTGGCGGGAGCCTGACATGGAGACGCTGCGTGCCCTGGCCGCCCGTCTCGACGAGGCCGGCGCGACCCTCGCCACGCTGGCCCGCACGGTGACCGCCACCGACCCGCCGCACCCCGCGTTCGGCGCGGACGCCGCCGGCCGCCCCGGCGAGGTGGGCCGCGCGCTGCACCGCCAGTGGATGCTCGCCACCGCCGACCGGGCACGCGAGGCGCAGGCCGCCGCCGTCCGGCTGGCCGCCGCCGCGGCGGCGCTGCGCAGCGCCGCCGACCGCTACGCCGCCGCCGACGACGCGGTCGCCCGGCGGCTGGCCCGGGAGGCCTGATGGACGCCCTCGACCGCCTCGCCGAGCCGGGCCTCGACCTGCTCGCCCGCGTCGACACGCTGCTGGCCGCCGGTGCGCCCGAGGGGCACCGGCTCTGGCCGCTGCTGCGCCGGATGCAGGTCCTTCCCGGCGTCGCCGTGCGCGAGTTCCTCGACCTGCATCCCGCGCTGCTGACCGGCGCCGGGCACGCCGTGCGCCGGCTCGTCCGGGGGTACGACGACACCTGCGCCCTGCTGGCCGACCAGGTCGCCTGGTCCGGCACCGCCGCGTCGGCCTACGACGAGGCGCGTTCCGCGCTGCTGCGACACCTGGACGAGGGGCCGGAGAGCCTGGTCGGGCGGCTGGAGTCGACGGCGGGCTACGCCGACGCGCTGGCCGGCTGGGTGGAGGGCAGCCGGGCCGCGCTGGCCCGCGCGCTGGCCGAGGTGCTGGGTTCGGCGGAGGCGGTCGCGGTGCACGCGGCGACCCGGCCCGGCGTCGAGCCCGGCCGGTTCGGGGCATCGGCCGCGGCCGAGATCGCCACGAGGGTCCTGGGCGTGCTCGGGGTGGCCTACGACGGCGCCGAGACGCTGCTGCGGCAGTGGGGGCCGAGCCTGACCGAGATGCCCTGGCGGGACCGCGCCACCACCGCCCCGCGCTACGGCGGCACCACCCGGATCGGCTACTGACGGTCCACGGCGCCGCGCGCCGGACCGGCCGTGGCCGGTGACGGCGGCGGCGCCGTGGCCTTCCCCTGCACCCCCCGCAGGTATGCCTTCACTCAACGCGCTCACGCGGTGTTTGTCAGGGGGGCGACGCAGATTCAGCCGTCCGGGCGAGGCGAAGGGGCCGGTTCGGCCGGGTCGACGACGATGATCGCTGCGGCGGGTGACCGGGCGGCGACAGGTGTGCCGTGCGGCGGGCATCGATCCGCGTAGGGTGGGGCGCATGGGCATGCTCTGCGCGGTCAGCTTCAACCGGTACGGGCGCCTCTACTACCTCGACCCGGGCGAGCTGCGCCCGCAGGTGGGCGACCGGGTGCTGGTGCCCACCGACGACGGGCCCGAGGTGGCCGAGTGCGTGTGGGCCGCGCAGTGGGTCAGCGAGGACACCGACGGCTTCCCGAAACTGGCCGGGATCGCCGGTGACGACGACCTGCGCCGCGACGAGACGCTGCGCCGGCGCAAGGCCGAGGCGAAGGTGGCCGCCAAGCGGCTGATCCGCGAACACGGCCTGCCGATGAAGGTGGTCGCCGTCGACCACGTCCTGGCCACCCCGGAGAACGGCAGCGACCGCACCACCATCTACTTCACCGCGCCGCACCGGGTCGACTTCCGCTCGCTGGTCCGCGACCTGGGCGCCACGCTGCACTGCCGGGTCGAGCTGCGGCAGCTCTCCGCCCGCGACTCCGCCCGCGTACAGGGCGGCATCGGCTCCTGCGGGCGTGACCTGTGCTGCGCCACGTTCCTCAACGACTTCGAGCCGGTGACCATCCGGATGGCGAAGGACCAGGATCTGCCGCTCAACCCGCTGCGCATCTCCGGTGCGTGCGGGCGGCTGATGTGCTGCCTGAAGTACGAGCACCCGCTGTACCAGAAGTTCCAGGAGACGGCCCCCGCGGTCGGCAGCCGGGTGTCCACGCCGCAGGGCGAGGGCAAGGTGGTCGGCCACAGTGTCCCGCGCGACGCGGTGACGGTCCGGCTGGACGCCGACGGCTCCCGCTCGATGTGCTCCCGAGCCTCGGTCTGCGGCCCCAGACAGGCCCACGAAAACCGCTGACCCACCCACCTTTCCCCCCACCCTTTCCCCGGTGATCAAGGAGTTTGTGTCTCCGATCGCGCCCGGACAGGACACGAACTCCTTGATCACCGGGGTGGTCGGGTCAGCGGATGACGATGGGGGGTTCGGCCAGGCGGGGGGTCAGCGGGGTCTTCGGGGTCAGCCAGGGGGCGGTGGGGGACTGGTCGGGGTTGAGCTGCCAGTCGTGGGACACCCGGTCGACCGCGATCGGGTAGATCGTCAGCGTGCCGTCCGGGTCGATCCGGAACCGCAGGAACGCCTTCGAGTCCTCGATGCCCTGCGCCGCGAACAGCTCGTTCAGGTTCACCCCGAACGCGCCCGCCACCAGCAGGTAGAGCGCCACGAGCTGGCTGGCGACCAGACCGATCACCGGGCCGTAGAGCACCAGCGCGGCGACCGCCGGCAACGGCCACGGCCAGTCGTAGAACGGTAGCCGCAACCACACCCACGTGCCCCCGGCGGCGAGCGCCACCTGGGCCAGCCCGTGCGCCACCCCGAGGATCCAGTGCCGGGCGTGCCGTTTCCCGCCCGCCGTGGGTGGCTTGGCGAAGAACACCGCGCCCATCATCGCCACCACCAGCATGATCGCCAGCGGCACGCTGAACAGCCGCTGTTCCGTGGTGCCCACCCGCTGCGCCGCCACCCCGGCCATGGCCAGCATCAGCAGCGTGTGCAGGGTGCCGAGCAGCGTGGCGAAGCCCGGATTGCGGAACGGCAGGCGGGCGAAGATCCCCCAGCCGTACCGGCGGGACCGGGCCTTGTCCGGGTAGCGCGCGGCCAGGTCGTACTCCTGGGTGTTGCTGGCCCGCCGGGTCAGCGTGTCGCGCGGCGGCACCTCCAGCGTCTCCGGCAGCCGATGCGTGGGGTACAGGTAGGCGCCGCCACCGCCGCAGGTGATGAGCTGCCGGTCCGGCCCGGCGTAACGGGCGTAGTGGTGCAGGTCGCCGGAGACCAGCACCCGCACCTGCGCCCCGGTCGGCGCGACGAGCGTACGGATGAAGTAGTCGATCGAGTCGTACGCGTTGGGGTGGTCGACGGCCTTGACCCACGTCGGCGCCGGCACCGCCAGGATCACCTTCGACTCCGGGGTGAGCTTGCGCGCCACCTCGTCGAAGTAGGTGAGCTGCGGGTCGTCCAGGTACGACCCGGACTGGTCGTCGAGGCCGAGCAGCCACCACCCGGCCGGCAGCTCCACAGCGAAGTACGAGCGGGACTGGCCGGTGCCCCAACCGGCGAAGTGCCGGTCCCGGGTACGCACGAACAGGCGCAGGAACGCCGTCAGCCCGTCGTACCAGTCGTGGTTGCCCGGCACCGCGAACAGCGTCGGCTGCTCCGGCGGGGCAACAGGCAGCGCCGCCTGGTACGGGCCCTTGCACCGGTCCTCGTACGCCTCGTAGCCCGCCGCCGGATAGACCTGGTCGCCGCCCATCACCAGCGTCTGCGCGCGGGGGAGCCGGCGCCCGTCCACGGTCAGCTCCGGCTGGGCGAGCAGGTACGCCACCGAGTACGTGGCGTCGAAGCCGTCACCCAGGTCGGCCACGTAGTCGAGCCAGAGACCGCCGTCCGGCCCGACCTGCCGGAACGTGCCGTCGCTGAACGCGTTCTGCAACTCGCGCTTGTCCAGGTACGCCCCGAAGAGCATGGCCAGCAACGTACGCAGGCCGGTGCTGATCAGCAGCAGCGGCGCGAGCCAGGGCACCGGCCGGCGCGGGGTGAAACCCAGCTCCCGGGGGTCGATACGGCGAGGGCGGCGGGTGGCGCGCTCGCCGGGATGCGCCTCGGGTGCCGGTCGCGGCGGTTCGTCGGTCACCCGCCGCAGGGTAGTCCGGACGCGGCGCGAAGTCTCTCCCGTAGCGGGGCGGATGTGGTCCGTTGTCCGGGTTCCGGGGTGGGGGGATCCGGTTCGGCTTCCGGCGGGGCGTGCCGTACACTTGACGATCGTTGCCGCCTTAGCTCAGTCGGCTAGAGCGACGCACTCGTAATGCGTAGGTCGACGGTTCGATTCCGTCAGGCGGCTCGGTACAGAAGCCCAGGTCATCGGCCTGGGCTTCGCCGTTTCCCGAGGTCGGTCACGCCACCGGCGGGAGGCCAGAACCCGTCGTCGTCCTCGTCCGGCGACGAAGGGGCGTACTGGCGGAGAGCGCCGTCGCGGATCATCCAGACGCGGAAGAAGAACTGCTCCTGGTCCATCACGAAGAGCTGCACGGCGTTGGGGTTGTGCCAGGCCCCGGACCCGAAACGCGCCACGACAGCGGTGAGGTCGGCGTGGTTGAGTGCACCAGCGAACACCTGACATTCGGGGTTCTTGTGCCCGCCCCACTGGTTGTCCACGGCGGTGACGAGGCGCAGGCTACCGCAGCCGCCCGAACTCGTGCCCGGTTCACGACAGCGGCACTGGGTGTCGAGCCAGCCGATGAATGCCTCCGCGTTCCGGCGGTCGGTCAGGCCCACCGACAGCATCACGTTGGCGACCCAGCTCACCGGATCCTCCATTCGGTCCCGCCCACGCTTGACAGTCGACCTGGAGTCGGTAGCCGTGGCTCGCGGTCACTCCGCATCGCAGCCTACGGGCGTGTGCATCGACGACGACAGTATCGGCCGTCCGGCCCGCCGTACCCACGACTGAGACACCGGTGGATGTCGTTCGGCCGACCGATCAGCCCACAGCCCCTTTGTTTCCGGCCCTACCGTGCCATTGCGCCGTAGTGATGGACCGGTTCGAATGTCTTCATGTCTTCGTGGGCACCCGGCTCCTTTCTGGATCGGCTCGAGCCGGAGCTGCAGGGGAAACTGCTGGCCCTCGGCGTCACGCGCGACATCTCGTCGGGCCGGCGGATCTTCATCGAGGGCGGGCGGGACACCCACGTCGAGATCATCCAGCAGGGTGTCGCCAAGGTGACCATGTCGGTCGGTGGCACCGAGCAGCTGTTGGCCGTACGCCTCCCGGGTGACCTCGTGGGCGAGTTCGCCGCGCTCACCGACGGCCAGCGAACCGCGACCGTCACCGCCTGCGGGGAGGTCCGCGCCACCGTCATCCAGCAGGCTGCCTTCCGCGCCTTCCTGAGCCGGCATCTCGAGGTGGCGAACGAGGTGACAGCCACCGTCGGCCGGCGCCTGCACTGGGCCAACCTGCGTCGCGCCGACTTCAGCGCCTTCCCGGTGCCGGTCCGGCTCGCCCGGGTGCTGCTGGAGCTGGTCGAGGTGATCGGCGATCCGGTGGACGGTGGGGTGCGCATCGCTGTCGACCTGACCCACGCCGAACTCGCGACGCTCGTCGGCGCCGTCGACGACACCGTGCAGCGGACGCTGCGCGGGATGCGCGACGACGGCGTCATCCGGACCGGCTACCGCCGGATCACCGTCACCGACCCGGACCGGCTCCGCCGACGTGCCGAGGAGGCCCTGTGACGGCTACCACGAGCGTACGGTGGCACGATCCGGTCGCCGCGGTCGCGCATCTGCGGGTCGCCGCACCGGAGGACGTGACCGCCGCGCTGGAAGCGTTGTCCCGGTCGGAGCCTCCGCTGGGCAGCGCGGAACTGCTGGCCCGCGCCTACGCATGGCTGCGCCGCTACGAGGGGGACGGGGATGCGGCGACGTTGGCCCGCGCCCAAGCCGACTTCGCCGCCGCCGCGTACACCGGTCCGGAGCGCACTGTGGTCGGGCTGACCCTGGTCCTGTGTGCCCTGCGGGCCGCCCTGCGGGGCCAGGAGTTCCAGGCCGTCCGTGAGCGCGCCACCATCGACTCGATCGGCCTGGACGAGACGGCCGCGGCTCTGCTTCACGGCATGGTCGACACCGGCGCGGCGCTCACCGACGACGCCGACTTCGACACCGCCGCCGCGTTCGTCCGGGCCGACGAGCTGGTGGCCCGTGCGGCCGGGGGCCCGTTCGCGTGGGTCGCCGTGGCACTGCGAATGGCCCTGCTGACGAAGCGCGGGCAGGACCGGAGCTTCTACGCCGATGCCCGGCAGACCCGCGCTCAGGTGCGGGCCATGCTCGACGCCGGGGTGACAGGCGAACAACGGCAGTTCGCCGAGATCATCCTGGAGACCGTCGACGCACTCGGGTCCGGTCAGCGCGGCGAGACCGGGGACGTAATCGACTCCCTTCAGCGCCTGAATGGCCTGGTGGACCGGCTACCGGCGGCCGCGCCCAGCACCTCGACGCTGCGGCGGTACATCGCTGCCGGCGCGGTGCTCACGGGGGTGCCCGGAGCCGAGCAGGCACAGCGCCAAGCCGCCGATGACCCCGGCCTGTCGGCCGGCGAGCGGGCGCTCCACCTCATCGTGTCCGGCGTCGGCATCTGCCGTGAGGCAGTCGAACGAGGTGACGCCGACCGGTTGGCGCGCGGTGTGAACCAGTTGCGCCGAGCCTATGACGTGGCGCCCCCGGACTATCCGCACCGGCCGTTGATCGACGTCATGCTGGGCCGGTTCCTCTGTGTGCGTTACGAGCTCGGCGCCGGCCGGGAGGCGCTGGACGAGGCACTGCGCCGCCTCGGCAGGGCCCGTCGGGCGACCGGGGACGTGGCGCACCCGGTGTGGGCGTTCGCCGAGATGGCCTCGGCGCACGCGTACCGGCTGGCGGGCCGCCGCGCCGAGGGCCGGGAGGCCGGTAAACGCGCGCTGCGCGGCTACGCCTGGAGCGTGCTCCTGCAGGCCGGTACCGCCGACGCCGCAGCCGCCGCCAGGGATGTGGTGGACGACGCGACCGAGGTCGCCCGCTGGTGCCTCGCCGACGGCGACGCGGGCGGCGCGGTGGGCGCGCTCGACGCCGGGCGCTGCCTGATGCTGTACGCCGCGACGGTCACCATGGGGATCCCCGCCCGGCTGCACGCGCTCGGCCACGACGAGCTGGCCCGCCGCTGGCAGACCGGCAGTGACGACCCCGACGTACGGCGTGACGTGCTGGCCGCGCTCACCGGCGCACGGCTCAGCGACGTGCCGGTGCCGGACGTGCTGGACCCACCGTCGCTCGACCAGATCCGGACGGCGCTGCGGGCGATGCGCCACGACGCGCTCGTCTACCTGGTGCCCGGGCGCCTCGGGGTGCCCGGTGCGGCGGTGGTCCTGCCGAACGGCAGCGAGCCGTTCGCGCTGTCCCTGCCGTCACTGGTGCAGTCCGACGACGACCCGGTGCGGCGATACAGCCGCCTGCTGGCGGCCCGCGACGCGGGCGAGGTGGGCGGCGGGGACGGCGACGCCGAGACCGCCGATCCGGTCACCAGGTGGCGGGACTCCCTGGACCGGCTCGCGGGGTGGGCGTGGCGGGTGGCGATCGGCCCGCTGCTCGCGGAGACCGGGCGGTGGGGCCTGTCCCGGGCGCCGCGGCTGCTGCTCGTACCGATGGGCCGGCTCGCCGCCGTGCCCTGGCACGCCGCGCGCGACCACGACGGCTGGTACGCGGTGCAGCAGGCCGAGTTCTCCTACGCGCCCTCGGCCCGGCTGCTCTGCGAGAACGCCGACCGCACGCCGATCCCCCAGGACGGAAGTGGCCTGGTGGTCGGGGATCCCACCCACGACCTGCCGGATGCCCGGACCGAGGCGCTCGCCGTGCGGGCCGCGTTCTATCCGGACGCCGAGCTGCTCGTCGACGACGCGGACGACTCCGGGGCCTCGTCGGCGGCCACCCCCGAGGCGGTGCTCGCCTGGCTGCGCCGCGCCGGCCGGGCACGACCCATGCTGCATCTGGCCTGCCACGGCGCGGTGGGACAGGGCATCGACGGCTCGTACCTGCTGCTGGCCGGCCGGGCCCGGCTCACCGCACGGGACATCCTGGAGGGGCGCAAGGACGGGGCGATCGGTGTGGTGGCGCTCGCCGCCTGCACGACGAGCGTCCCCAGCGGAGCGTTCGACGAGGCGTTCAGCCTCTCCACCGCGTTCCTGGCGGCCGGCGCGCGGACCGTCTTCGGGTCGCTGTGGCAGGTGCCGAGCGACGCCACCTCGCTGCTGATGTTCATGGCCCACCACTACCTGCGGGCCGAGGGTCGCCGGCCGGCGGACGCGCTGAACCGGGCTCAGCGGTGGATGGTCGACCGTGAGCGCGCGGTTCCGGCGGACATGCCGGCGGCGCTGGCCCGCCGCGTGGCCGATCTCGACGGTGACGACCTGTCGACCTGGGCGGGGTTCCTGCACCTGGGCTGGTGACGCTCACCGTCCCGAGTGGGTGAAGGCGGCCCAGGACTCCGGCCTCGCCACGGAGTCGCCGGTGGTCTGCCGGCTCAGTTCCGCCGGCATGCCCGGCGGCGGCCGGCGCTGCGGGTCGAGCATCCACCGCTGGGCCCGGTGCAGCGCGTCGACCGGCTCGCACCCCTCGGTGTTGAGGAAGTGGTGGACCATGAACATCAGCAGCGAGGTCTCGGCGTCCGGCACCGCCCACAGCGATCCGAAGACGGTCCGCGCGCCCGCCGCCAGGAATGCGGTGGAGAGGCTGAACGCCTCGTCGTGGTCGGTGTGCGTGACGCCTGTGGTGCAGGCGGCCAGGAACACCCGCTCGATCGCCAGCTCGGCGAGACGGGACTCGTCGAGCAGCCGGCGGGCCGGCAGGACGCCACCGGCGAGCACGAGGTGCCCGTCCGCGGGCCGGTGCGGATCCACCCGGCCGTGGCAGGCGAGATGCAGCAGTGACGGGCCGGGCGCGGCCGACGACACCCAGGAGAGCACCCGGGCCGGTGTGGCGGTGCCCTCGGGGTCACCGGGGACGTCGCCGCCGAGGTGGGTGCCGTCCGGGTAGAAGGCGGCGTGCACGGCTCGTGCCTCGGCGGCGGCGAAACCGAGTTCACCTGTGGGGTCGCCGACGACCAGCGCGGAGCGTACCGGCCGGACCGGGAAGTGGGCGCTGGTGCAGAACATGCGGGCCGAGACCGCGTACGAGACGACCACATCCTCGATCGCGTAGTGCCGGGTGGTCCCGTCGCCACGGTAGGCGGCGTGCCAGGGCACTGTGGCCAGCAGGCCGAGCGGGATCAGGACGAGGCGTGCCGGCCGGTTCCCGCTACGCCACCGGTGGGCGTGGGCGACCAGCCGGCCCATCGCCGAGGACCAGGCCCAGGCGCAGATGTCGTCGATCGACATCGGTTCCGCCGACGGCTCGGCCGGCTGGGCGTCGCGGAACCGGCCGGTGTGCCGGCCGAAGCCGGCGGCCGCGTCGAGCCGCAGGTCGGGCAGGGCGAGGACGTCGACCTCGCCCTCGCGGGGTACGAGCACCGCCGCACCCGAAGCGTCCGCCGTGGTCGGTACCAGGTAGACGAGCGCGTCGGCCTCGACCGCGGCCAGGGCCGCCCGGATCTCGGCGGGCCGGGCGGGCTGGAGGATCCCGCTCCGGTCCTCCGCCAGGAGGGTCCTGAGCACCTGCGCCCGCAGGTCGTCCGGCACCTCGGCAAGCGAGGGGAGGGCGCCCAACGGCGTACCGGTGAGCCGGTCGTGTCCGTATCCGGCCGAATGCTGCCACCGCACGGCCAGGTCCTCGCGGCCGGCGGCGGCGAGCTGGTCGGCGATGAGCCGTGACGACATGGCGGCGTGCAGGACCAGCCCTCGGCCGGCGTCCAGCGCGGCGATCAGGTCGTCGTCGGCGGTGTCCTGACGGCACCAGGTGGCGACGGTGACCGCGTGACCCGCCGCGTCGCGGGCGGCCGTGAAGGCGTCGTCGGTTCCGGACTGCACGAGCACCTGCCCCAGGTCGCCACGAAGTGCGCTCAGTCCGGCTTCGCGTGAGTCGGCGTGGCGGGGGCCGCCGGGCAGGTTCGCGGTCCGCAGCGCGGAGGCGTACGTCATCAGGGTGTTCGACCAGCTGTAGTGGTCCGGGCCGCCGAGCAGGTCGATCGCACGGGCCAGGTGCCGCACCCCGCGCTCGGCCGCGGCGGTGTCGCCCGGGTCGATCTCGGCGACGCCGAGCTCGGCCCGACCGCCGAACACCGCCGCTCCCAGCTGACCGATGTGCTCCGGCGGGAGCAGCTCGATCAGCTTCCCGAGCTGCTCGGCGGCCGCGCGCAGGGCGGCGACGTCGCGGCGGGTGAGAGCCGACACGACGGCCGGCAGGAGCCGCAGCATCTGAATCGACTGCGTACGACTGTCCCCGTCCGCGACGACTCCGGGCGGCTCGATCGGTTCTCCGCCCGCGGCAGCTGACAGGTCGGCCAGGGCCTCGGCCATCGGCATCGCCAGACGGGCCCAGTACGGGAGTTCGGGATCCCGCAGCAGCCCGCGTAACTCGGCCGCCTCCGCCACCAACTCCTCGGGGTTCCGGCCGGGAATGCCCAGCTCGAACAACCGGGCGAGGAGGACGGATTCCCGGTCCGGCTCACCGTCGGGCGACCGGAGGGACCGGAGCTGCTCCCTGGCCGCCTGCAACGCGCGGAGGTCACCGGAGCGGGTGGAGACACCGTTCAGCATCAGGTGAAGCACCCCCAGCGCCCGGGATCGGACCTCGGGATGGGCGTCCGGGCGCGCAAGGCGCAGGGCGGCCTGGAACCCCTCCCCGTCCTCGTCCCACCGGCCCGGATGCCCGGCTTCCCGTGCGTAGGACACGACGCTCCGGCCGAGGTTGCGCAGGTCCACCAGCTCGGGCGGCAGGCCGTCCGTTCCCTCGGTGGCGTCCAGGAGGGCGACGATCCGGTCGGAGGGCAGCGCGCCGGGGTTCCAGGCGCAGATAGACACCTCGGCGAGGGCCAGACAAATGGCGAACGCGGCACGCGGTTGCGGCCCGGCGTGCCGGTCGACGACCGGCCATGCCCGCCGGGCCGCCTCCACCTCGCGGGACACCCGCGGACCGCTCGCCGGCACCCGGCCCGGTTCGCGGCGCCACTCGTCCGCCAGTTGACCGTCGCTGATGGCCAGCCGCAACATGTGCGCCCGCATCAGCGCGTCCGGGTCCGCCGGGCCGGCCGCCAGGACCTGGTCGATGCGGGCGCCGGCCCGTTCCAGGTCGGGCAGCGCGTGGCTGACCTGCCAGCGGGCGAAGAGGGCGCCGGCCAGTTCCTGTCCCCACTGGCCCGGAGCCAGCCCGTCTGCTTCCTCGACCAGCCGTACCGCCGCGTCCGCATCCGCCGCGGAGTCGTCTCGCACGGCGCGAAGGCGCAGCAACTCGCCACACGCCGCGCGGGTCGCCGCCGCCAGCTCGGCCGGCTGGTCGTCGGGGGCTCGGCGCAGGCACGCGATCGCCTCGTCGAGATCGGCCGCGTCGTCGCGGGCCTCCCACCGGCGCCGGTAGGCGTCCGCCAGGTCGACCAGCAGGTCGTAGTCCGCCGGGAGGGTGTCCGCCGCGCGGCGGCCCTCGGCGATCAGCCGGTCCAGGATCGCCGGGTCGCCCGCCAGCAGGAACTGCTCGATGCCTGCGCGGCAGAACATCCACGCGGCCAGCGGGTAGCCCGGTGTCTCGGTCGTGGCGTCGGGCAGCGCGGCGTCGAGCATCGAGATGCCCAGGCGCAACTGGTCGGTGTCGCCGAGTCGCTCCGCCAGGAGCAGGTGGAGCATGCCCGACTGGAGCGTGACGAAGGCGGCCGAATCCGTGCCGGCCACGTCCGGACGCAACTCGTCGACCGCCTCGGCGGCGTGGCGGATCTCCGCCGGTCCGCTGTCCGGGCGCAGGCGGCAGCTGTCCCAGTGGGCCTGCGCGAGATGCGCGGCGACCAGCGCGCGTTCCGGGCTGCCCGGCGCGGTCTCCGCCCGCAGCGGCTCCCACACCGCGATGGCCTGCTCGCTGTCGGCGGCGTCGTCGGTGAGCAGGCTCCTCCTGCCGTACGCCAGCCCGAGCTCGAATCTCCACTCGTCGGTGTCCGGATCGTCCGGGTGGTCTGCCAGCAGGCGGGTGAACAGGTCGACGACGGCGGTCAGGTCGGCCGGGTCCTCGTTGTCCTGGGCGCGCTGCGTGTACGTCTCGGCGAGGGCCACCGCCAGGTCGGCGCGGTCGGTGCCCTCGGCCCGATCGAACGCCTCGGTGAGCCAGGCGATCTGATAGTCGATCGATGGCTCGTCGAAGCCGGCGGTCACGGCCGGCCGTCCGGAACGACGGTCCGGATCGGAACCGTGACGGTGGCCCAGTCGTAGACGTCGTCGACGGCAACCGCGCTCGCGTCCCGGTGCACCGCAGCCCGCCCCAGCCGGTCGAGCACGCCGCGAAGCCCGATCGCGTCGCGTCGCGTCGAGAGCCCCGGTTCACCGAGCCGGGGCAGCTCGAACGGACGGGAGCTGAAGTGCTCCTCGGCGACGAACAGCTTCAACCAGTCCCGCACCGCCCGGCCCGGTGCCGGGGGCACATCCGGCGGGAGACCCATCTGGACCGGGCGGCCCTCCAGCGCTGCCGCGGCACGGCCGTGTTCGACGCGGCCACCGGGGAAGAGACCCGCCCACACCCGATAGCGGTCGGTGAGGTCCAGCAGGACGAGATGCAGCGGGCGGCCGGCGTGGTTGTGCAGCCGGATGAAGACGGTGGGCGGAACCCAGCCGTGGCCCGACAAGCGGTAGTTCAGCCGTACCGATCCGTCCGGACCGGGCCGGATCGGCGGGCGGTCGAGCGGCGCCCGGCGCTCGCCCGGCCGCGCCTCCACGATCTCCACCACCACCCGGGACGCGAGCGCGGAGAGCGGGTTGTCGAGTGCCTTGACCTGCCGCCAGCGGGCGATGTGTTCCAGCGTCTCGACGACGCGGCCGACGGCGGCCGGGCCGCCGGCGATCTCCGGCGCGACAGGTGTGGTGTCCGTGCCGAGGATCCGGATCCGGCCGCCGGCGTCGGCTCGTACCCGAAGCTCGGGCACCTCGGCGACGGCAAGCCGTACGTGTGGGGACGGCGCCATCGCCTCGGTCACCGCGCGGACCAACGGCTCGTCGCCGTCGACCGCGACGGTGGTGGCCGGCAACGGCATGCTCGCCAGCACCACCGGGTACTGCTTCTCCTCGTCGGGTTCCCAGCCGGCCGGCTCGACCAGGCTGCGCTCGGTGCGTACCGAGACGACCCGGGCCTCCCGCCGTACCGGCTCGCCCGCGACGGCGACACGCACCCCGTCACCGGTGCCCGGAGGCAGGCCGTGACAGGTGCCGGCGTCGATCTCCCAGGCGCCGCGCAGGTGGCGCATCACCACACCGGCGCCGCCCACGGCGAGGGGACCACCCAGGAACGGCCGGTCGCCGGGCCCGGGCACCTGGGGAAAGAGCTCCGGAACCTGGTTCGGGACCACGTCCTCGACCAGGCAACGGGCCCGGGTCAGCAGGTCCCGGCTGGTGGCGTGCAGTCCGAGCCGCGCCAGAGCGCGCAACAGCGCCCAGGTGAAGACACCGTGGGTGAGGCCGTTCAGCGGCAACTCCTGGGCGAGCTCGAACGAGCGGCAGGCGGCCAGGGCGACGTACTCCGCGTCGGCCGCGAGCGGCGCGGCAGCCACCAGGGCCGCCATGTCGGGTACGTCGTGGCGCGCGGGAGCGTACCGGGCGCGTGCCTCCTGCTCCGGTACCTCGTTGCGGGCCGCGCCGCCGGCGTAGCAGCAGTCGAGCACCGCCACCGTGTGCGCGCCCGTGGCCGCCACCTCGCCGAGCAGCACGGCGAGTTCCTTGTCGTACAGGTCGGGTGTGCCGTGCTCCCGGCTGTCCGCGCAGATCAGGGTCTGCACCATGCCGGTCGGTTCGAGATACCACAGGCCGGGCGGGGCGGGTGCCTGTGAGCCGTGCCCGGCGAACCAGAAGAGCGCCGTGTCGCCCGGCCCGGCAAGGCCGAGGTGCATCCGGATGCCGTCGATGACCGCCGCCCGGGTGGCGTCGCCGTCGAGCAGCGTGCGGATCGCTGGCGGCGTGCCCTTGACCTGGGCGGTCAGCAGGTCCCGGGCGGCCGTAACATCGGCCCGGCAGCCCCGGAGCGGACTGACCGCCCGGTAGGCGTCGACACCTACCAGCAGCGCGTACACGGTCATCGTGCCGCCCACCACCGGTCGCACCCGGGCAGGCCCCGTTCCGGCAGGTCGTGTCCGACATCCGACTCGGTCACCTGAGCGGTGTCCCCCGCCATTGCCGCGACGAGCGGGAATGCGATGAACGATTCGCCGGCAGACAACGGCGCGGTCGCATGCGTTCGCGTGCCGGTGATGGCCACGGCCCCTCCAGGTCAGGGGTGAAAAGGCGCGCTAAACCGCGCCGGAAATGGGCTCGGGAATCGATGAGGCTGCGCAAGTCTGCCACGCCCGGGAAATGCCGACAAGGATCAGACGGCCGCCCTCCGGCCGGGCAGGAGTGTCCATCATCGACTGTTGCCGCACCTGGATCCCGGCTTAATCCGGGATCCGCCAGCAGGAACGTGGCAGGTTCGACGTGGGGCCGGGCACCGGTAGTCCTGTCAATCGGACCGGTCGTCCAACCGTCCCCACCGATCATGCGAGGGTGGTCCATTCATCTGGATCAGCGAAGGTGGCGCGATGGGCCTTGCGATCCGTATCGATACGACGAAGTCTGGCGTACACGTTCCGAATTGGAAGAATCCGAGGTCCAGGAATAATGGAATCCGCACACCGGCGTCGGGTCGAGGCGCCGTTGAACGCGAAGCTCGACGTCACCGGACTCGGTCGTCAACGACAGACCACCAGCCGGGACACGCGCAAGCGGCGGCACGCCGGCCTCTTCGAAGCGGTCCGGCGCCTCGACGGTCACCTCGACGCCGGCGCGCGGGCCGAACTGGCCAAGTGGGTGCGTGACGAGTACGAGCGCGAGTTCGGCGACGTGCCGCTCGGCTTCGTCGCCACCTGCTATCTGGGTCCGCCGTACGTCGACCACCGGCTGGACCTGTTCCACTCCATCGTCGAGCACTACGCCCCGGGCGACGTGATGCCGGAGCCGTTCGCGCAGGCGCGGATGCTCGCCCGGACCGGCGCGTACGCGTACATCGAGGTCTACGCCAGCGGCACCCTGCATCCCGTACTGCCCGACGGCTCCGTCGTCGGCGGATCGGAAGGACGATCGTGAGCACGAACGACCTGGCCCTGTCCCGCCAGTTGAGCCGCCTCGAGAACCTGACGGTGCAACTCAACACCCGCATCGACCTGGTCAGCGGCCAGGTGGCCAGCGTGGGACAGCGTGCCGACGAGACACACAACGAGCTGGCCCGGCTCATCGCGGACTTCCAGCGATTCGTGCTGGAGGCGCGGAAGGCCGACAACCTCCAGAACGCGCTGACCAACAAGGGCACCATCGAGAGCCGGCTCGAGTATCAGTTCGGCCACCACAAGGTGGTCCGCCGCTCGGCGGTCGGTGTGCTCCAGGGCTTCGACGTCGGCCTGCTCTCCGAGGAGACCGTCCGCTCGGTCAGCGAGCAGCTCATGATCCAGAATCCCCGGTACTGGCTGGCTCCGGCCCTGGTCGCGCTGGGTGCGTGGGCCGGCGACGAGCCGGATCTGTGCGACCGGGCGATCCAGGAGGCGTTCCGGCGCTCAGCCGGGCGTACGTCGCTGTTCATGGCGCTCGTCCTGCGCCGGCAGGGCCGGCGGGAGAGCTCGGTGCGCTGGCTGCGGCAGTACCTCGCCGCGCAGGACCCGACCAGGCTGGGCCGGCACTTCGCGGTGGTGCTTGAGTGCGTCGCGCAGGGGGCGTTCGGGCCGGCCGGCCTTGAGATGGTGCAGGAGCGGCTGGAGGCCTGGCAGGCGCAGCTTCTCGACGACGACGCGATGCGGCGGGCCCAGGTGGACCGGTGGCGTGCCGAGGTCGAGCGGCACGTGGCGGCACCCACGCCGGAGCGGTTCCCTCGCCTCGCCGCGCTCTCGCCGCAGTTCCCGGCGATGGCCGAGGCGCTGGCCCGGGCCGACGCGCACCAGAACCTGATCACGAAGTACGCGGCGCTGGCGGCGGAGGAGCCCGTGGTGGCCGGTCAGCTGGAGGACGCCGTCGACGACATCCTCGACCAGCTGGTGAACGAGTACGACGACGAGGAACTGCCGCTGCGCCGGGATTACGCGCTGAACGAGGCGATCATCCGGCACCAGGGTGACCTGGCCGCCGCGCAGCAGGATGTGCCGGCCGACCTCGCGGCCCTGGAGACCACGCTGGACTACCTGACCATCCAGTCCGAGTCGGCGCTCAACCCGGCCGGCATCGGCGTCTCCCGATCGACGCAGCGGATGGCGGTGGCGTTCTGCCACGACTGGTTCGCCACGGCGCACGCCGAGTTCAGCATGAGCTACCGGCAGGGCCTGCCGGCCAACGTCGAAGCGGTGTTCCAGAGCACCCACAACCCAGGCGCACGCGTCTTCCAGTTACCCCGCTGGGTCGGCTCGTTCACCAGGCCGCTTCCCGAGCTGGAGCAGTCGCTCGCCCAGCACTGGGACCGCACCTCCCAGCCGTACCTGGCCAGTCTCGGGTTCGACTGGATGAAGCAGTCGATCATTCCCGGGATCGTCAGCGCCGCCGTGCTCGTCGTGTTCACGCTCTGCCTGCAGGCCGCCGGCATCCTGTTCGGTCTGGCCACCGCGGGCATCTGGTTCCTGGTGCTCTACGTGCGATCGCAGACGGCCGCGACCCGGCAGCAGGAGGCGGCCCGGTTCATCGCCAAGGCCAAGCACGACTCGATCCTGCAACTGCGTGCCGCGAGCGCGGAGGTGACCGACTGGTCGACCGCGTTCCGTGCCGCCGACAGCAAGGAACCAGCGGTACGCGCGCTCATCGAGGACCTGTCCCGGTCGGGCGCCGCCGCGTCCCCCTTCGAACGCCGGGTGGCCGGCGAAGCAGATGCCACCGGAGGAGCCTGAGGTGACCGGAAAACCCGACCCGACCGCATCGTCAGTACCGGGGCAGCGCACCGGCGACGCCACGGTGCCGTGGGCACGCCAGTCCGCGCCGCAGCAGCCCCGCTCCACCAGCCGGGTCCGCCGGATGGTCACGGGCCTGCCGTCGTGGGATCCCCTGCCGCCCGGTGAGATCCTGGTCCAGCGTTCACGGCGGAGCTGATCGTGTACGCCACCGGCGGCCACTACGCCGCGTGGGCCGCCTTCCTGGAGAACTGGGCCGCCGGCGCCACCCCGGATCCGGCGACCCTGCCCGCGATCGCCGACGACGACCTGCACGGCGACAACTGGGAACGGTTCGTCCTCCGGCTCACCGACGCCCTCTCGCAGCGCCTGCAAGCGGGTGCCGACCTGCTGTCGCGGGAGCTGAGCGGGGCCCGGGACGAGTTCTCCGCGGCCCGTGCCATGCACGACGCGCGGGCCCGGCTGGCGCCCATCCGGGCGGTCGCCGGACACCCCGGACTCCCCGGCGAGCTGCGCCAACGACTCGTCGACACGATCGAGGCCCAGGTGCGGTCCCTGCAGACGTCGCTCGAAGACCAGATCGTGCGGCTGGAACGCACCGGCACGCCGCGGGCCGCCGTCGAGGCCCGGCTGCGCACCGTACGCGAGAACGCCCTCACCACCACGCCGGCCGCCCCCGGGGGTGGCTGGGACATCGCCCCCACGCACCGGCCGACGCGCCGGGTGATCATTTGACGAAGCCGAGGCATCGTGTCGAACTACGCCGAATCCCTGCGTGACCTGGACAGCTACATCGCCGCCCGGGTGCCGATCATCGGGGTGCGCACCATCGAGCAGACCCGCGCGCTGCGCCTGGTCCGGCAGATGGCGACCAACCCGAAACGGTCCGCGCTCCCGTTCTGGATCTACACCCGTGCCACCGGGGTACGCGACCTGCGGCACAACACTCCGGCCCTGGAGGACCGGTCGCTGACCGGCGCGCTCGAGTTCGCCGCGCAGCAGTTCACCAGCCGGGCGCAGGCCACCGTGATCTTCGTCGACCCGGAGGATCTCAGCGGCGACAACTCGGTGACCCGGCACGTCGCCGAGCTCGCCCGGCTCGCCGACGCCAACTCCGGCAGCCTCGTGGTCATCTCGGACACCCCGATGTGGAGCGGGCTGAGCCGGCTCGGCATGTCCGTCACGCTGGACCTGCCCGACGCCGACGAGATGTACGAGGTGATCGTCGAGTTCCTGCGGGACCACCACGGGATCGTGCCGATCACGTGGACCGAGCAGGACGCCCGCCGCGCGGCCGAGTTCCTGGTCGGGGTGCCGGAGGGCACCGCGATCAACGTGATGGCCACGCTGGTGACCCGCGGCAGCGTCGAGACCAGCGACGTCGAGCACCTCGCCGAGTTCAAGGACAAGCACTTCGGGTCGCTGGCCGGCCTGGAACGGGTACGCCTCAGAGAAGCCGACCGCCAGGTCGGCGGGCTCACCAGCCTGCGGGACTGGCTACGCCGCAAGCACAAGCTGATGGTCGCCGACCTGCGCGGCAGCGAGTTGCGCCCGCCGCGGGGCGTACTGCTGGTCGGCGTTCCCGGCTGCGGCAAGTCGCTGTCGGCCAAGGCGATTGCCGGCGAGTGGCGCCTGCCGCTCTACCGTCTCGACTTCGCCGCGATCCTCGGCCAGTACGTCGGCCAGTCCGAGGGCCGGTTGCGGGAGGCGCTGGAGACGGCGGACCGGGTGGCGCCCTGCGTGCTCTGGATCGACGAGATCGAGAAGGGCCTCGCCGGTCAGCACGACAGCACCGGTGTGGGCCGCCGCCTGGTCGGCCAGTTCCTGTTCTGGCTCCAGGAGTCGGCGCACCGGGTGTTCGTGGTCGCCACCTCGAACGACGTCCGCTCGCTGCCACCGGAGCTGCTGCGTAAGGGACGGTTCGACGAGCTGTTCTTCGTCGACCTGCCGGACGACGAGGACCGTCGCGAGATCATCGCCATGTACTACCGGCGTTACGTCGGGCAGGAGCCGCAACCGGAACTGCTCGACAAGCTGGTCGGCATGTCCGACGGGTTCGCCGGCAGCGACATCGAGTCGGCCCTGCACGAGGTGGGCGCCGAGGTCATGCTGAACGGTGGGGCGGCCGCCCTGCGCAGCGAGTTCGTCACCGACACGTTCGCCAACACGTTCCCGCTCAGCCGGACCAACCCGGAGCAGATCGAGGAGATCCGTGGCTGGGGCCGGGAACGGGCGGTGCCGGCGGGCCGGGCGCCCGGTGCCGCCGCGGGCCCGTCCGGCGGCCCCGCGCAGGGCCGGCGGGTGGTGGTGTTCGGCGACTGAGCCCGCGCCCGGTGCGGCGGGCGCGTGCACTCATGCCAGCAGGCCGGCTGCCAGCACGAGGGCGCCGCCGCCGACCAGCGACGCGACGATCAGGCAGAGGCGGTCGATCCACGCCCGCACGAGATACGCGCTGCCGGCCCGGCCCCGGACGTGCCGGATCACCGGGCCCTCCAGCGTGGCGAGGACGTCGAGTTCGCGTACCACCGCCACGTCCGCCCGCCGGCCCCGCCTGCCCCGCCGGGCCCGGACGATGTCACCGGCGCGCAGGGCCTCGTCGGGCACGCTGCCTTGGAGCGCGTACCAATGGGTTCCGCCGTCGGGAGACCGGATCCGGAACCGGCGGACCGTGACGTCGCCGTCCTGCCTGCCGCGTGCGTACCGGCGGCTGAGCCGCGCCGCGGCCAGGCCGGCGGCGGCCAGCGCGAGCGGCACGAGCAGTCCGGCGGCGACGATGACGCCGTCCAGGGTGCCCAGGGCGGCACGCACCGCGGTCAGCACGATCGTCAGCACGGCAGCGCAGGAGAGCACGATGGCGCCGCGGAACCGGCGGGTCTCGACATCCGGCTGGACCGGCCCCAGCAGGACTCCCACGAGCGGACCGGCCGTTGTGGTGGGCGTCTGTGGTCGCGGTGCGGACGCTGGTGGTGCGCTGGTGGAGGTGCGCTCACCGCTCGGCGGCCCGGCTCCGGCCGGGCCGGGTGCCCGTCTGCCGGAGCCGGCTCCGTCGAACGGTGGTGGTCCGGTGTGTGCCGGGTCCGCGTCGCCGGCCGGTCCGAGGACACGCCGCCTGTTCGTCGGTGGCGGCGGGGATGACGGCTTCGTCCCCGTACGCCGCCGAGCGCGCGCCCACGGTGGAACGTCACTCACTGGTGCGCCTCGAGTTTCCGTGCCGTGCACTGGTTGGTCAGCCGTTCCCCGGTCAGTCCGGGAAACCGTTTCGCACACCAGCGCTGGACCGACTCCCGGGTGGGGAAGTCACCGAGCGCGAACGTGACCCACAGGGGGTTGCCCTGGTAGAGC
This sequence comes from Micromonospora sp. NPDC049203, assembly GCF_043197215.1. Taxonomy (NCBI): domain Bacteria; kingdom Bacillati; phylum Actinomycetota; class Actinomycetes; order Micromonosporales; family Micromonosporaceae; genus Micromonospora; species Micromonospora sp. NPDC049203. The sequence goes on from NZ_JBICSV010000003.1 coordinate 292,203, forward strand.
TGCCGCTTGCCGAAGTCGGTGCTGAGTACGAGCACCACGCTCGTGCCCCGGCTCGGGGCGGACCGCAGAGCCAGGTGCTCGGCCAGGATGTCAGCCGCGGTGAAGGTGTGCGAACCGGCGGCGGTGGTCTGAAGCGGATCCACGATGCCCACACTCTTCGACGCGAGCTGTGCGACGAACCGGCCGTCGAACACCGTCGTGAGGGCGTCCTGCTGGCGTAGCTGCTCCAGTTGCTCGAGCGCTTCGGCCTCCGGCCCGGTCGCCGGGTCGGTCGAGGGCTCGGGGCCCGGCTCGGCCGGCGTGGACTCGGGCACGGGCGCATCGCCGGTGGTGGTCGTGGCCGGGAACTCGGTGAACCCGGCGTCGGGCGGCGACGGGGCAGCGGCCGGAGGCTGCGTCTGCCGGTCGCCCTGGTTCGCCATCGTCACGGCGGTGACCCCGCCGACCGCCGCCAGGAGCACCGCGGCGACGGCGCCACCGACCAGCACCACACGCCGGTTCGGGACGGTCGGGTACACCGGCTGGTCCGGCTGGTCGACGGACCGGCTCGGCGGGGCGTCCGGCGCGGGCGTCGTCGCGGCATCCCGGATCCACACCGGAGTGCTTTCCGCATCCGCATCCGCCGCCGGCGACGGCGAGGAGGCGGGTTCGGCGGGCGTGATCGGCGCCGTGGTGTCGTCGGGCGTGGTGTCGACGATCGGGGTGTCGGCGGGCGGGGTGTCGGCGGCCGGGGCCTGCTCGGGGCGGGGAGGCGTGGCCGGCCGGGGAGGCGGCTCGGCTGCCGGGGGATCCGCCGAGGGAGCCGGCTGCGTGGACAGCAGCGAGGTCAGGTCCCACGCTCCCGCAGCCGGTTCGTGATCGGTCATGGCACCCCTTGCCGGATCGCCGAGTCGTCGTGTGGGCCGTCTCCGAAGCTAGTTGTACGCAGCGTCGCCGACATCCACCGAGCCGGTGACCATTCACCGATCAGTGTTGATGCCGACGGGACGGTCGGCATCGACAGTCGCCTGGACGGCCGGTCCCCATCCCGACCCATGTCGGAATCGGCCCGGCCCTCTCGGGTTACCGCTGCTTCGCGCGCTGCCGCGCGGCCTCGTACAGCGCCACCGTTCCGGCCGCCGCCGCGTTCAGCGAACTCGCCGCCCCCACGATGGGGATGCGCACCATCCGGTCGCTGGCCTCCTGCCAGCCCTTGCTCAGCCCGTGCGTCTCGTTGCCGACCAGCAGGAGAGTGGGGCCGGTCAGGTCGTGCTCGGCGACGTCCACGTCCCCGTGCTCGTCCGTACCGATGATCTGGACCTGCGGCAGCCCGTCCGCGCGGACCGCGGCGACCCAGTCCAGAATCTCGCGGTGGCTGGCGACGCGCACCACGGGTACGGCGAACAGCGACCCGGTGCTGGCCCGGACCGCCTTCGGGTCGTACGGGTCGGCGGCGTGGCCGGTGACGATCACGCCAGAGGCGCCGAAGGCGTCGGCGGAGCGGATCAGGGTGCCGATGTTGCCGGGGGTCTTGGGGCGGTCGAAGACCACCACGAGCATGGCCGGCCCGGCCGGGATGCGGGCCAGGTCGTCGGCGGGCTGCGCCACGACGGCCAGCAGCTCGGGGGACTCCTCCTCCTTGCCGCTCAGTTCCCGCATCAGCTCCGGCGCGAGCGCGACCCGCCGGGCGTCGGCGCGGTCGAGCAGGTCGCGGCACCAGCGGGACAGGGGCTGCCGGTCCGGGTGCAGGAGGGCGCGGATCTCCCAGCCCTGCTCCAGGGCCACGGTGATCGGGCGTACCCCCTGGACCAGGAACTCCCCGGAGCGCTGCCGCTTGGTGCGGTTGGTCAGCAGCGCCTGCCACTGCTGGAAGCTCGCGTTCCGGGTGGTGATCGTCAGGGTCTTCGCCACGTCGCCGATTCAACCTCATCGCAGGCCCGGGCCACCCACCGGATGCGATCGAGGCGGAGCGGCGTGATTGTCCCCCCGCCTGACGAGCCGTTATCGTTCCCTGGCCCCAGCCCGCAGAGTTTGAGGATCGCGATGACTTCCCCGCCGTTGACGAAGGTTGCCGATCGGGAGGGCTCACCGGACCAGGGGCCGGCCGGTACGGCGACCGGGCGCGAGCCGGGCCGGGAGACGACGCCGAGCCGGTTCCGGGCCGACGTCGCCGGGCTCCGGGCCGTCGCCGTGGGGCTGGTGCTGCTCTACCACGCCGGGCTGCCGTTCATCCCCGGTGGCTTCGTCGGCGTCGACGTCTTCTTCGTGATCTCCGGTTTCCTCATCACCGGGCAGCTCATCTCCGAGATCGAGCGAAGCGGGCGGGTCTCGCTCACCGGCTTCTACGCGCGCCGAGCCAAGCGGATCCTGCCCGCCGCCACGGTGGTGCTGGCGGCCACCGCCGTCGCGGTCCGGCTGTTCGTACCCCGGGGTGAGTGGCAGGTCATCGGCGGTGACATCGCCGCCGCGGCGACCTACGTCGTCAACTGGCGGTTCGCCGACCGCGCTGTCGACTACCTGGCCGAGGACGTCGCGCCGTCGCCGGTGCAGCACTTCTGGTCACTCGCCGTGGAGGAGCAGTTCTACCTGCTCTGGCCGCTGCTGATCGTGCTGGCCCTCCTCGCCGCGCGCAAGCTCCGGCGGGCGAACGTACGGCCGGTCCTGTGGGCCGGTCTCGCGGTGCTGGCGGTGCCGTCGTTCGTCTGGTCGATCGTCGAGACGGCGAACTCGCCGGAGCGGGCGTTCTTCGTCTCCACCACCCGGCTGTGGGAGCTGGCGGTCGGCGCGGCGGTAGCGCTGCTGGCGGTCCGCGCCGCGCGGATGCCCCGGTCGGTGGCGCTCGTCCTCGGGTGGCTCGGCCTCGTCGCGATCGTGGCGGCGGCGCTGCTGGTCAGCGGCAAGACCGCGTGGCCGGGATACGCGGCGGCGCTGCCCACGCTGGGCGCGGCGGCGGTCATCGCGGCCGGCGCCGCAGCCGGCTCCCGGGGGCCGGTGATGGTGCTCGGCCTGCGTCCGTTCCAGTGGATCGGTGACCTGTCGTACTCGCTGTACCTGTGGCACTGGCCGATGCTCGTGGTGGCCGCCGCGCACTTCGGCGACCTGTCGGTGACGCAGGGCCTGGTGGTGGCGCTCGCCTCGGTGGTGCCGGCCTGGCTCACGTTCCGGCTGGTGGAGAACCCGCTGCGCTACTCGCGGAAGATCTCCACGTCGCCGCGTCTGGCGTTGAGCCTGGGCGGCAACTTCACGCTCGCCGGCATCTGCGCCGGCCTGGTCCTGGTGCTGATGGGCGCGTGGGCCGCCGCCGCGACCACCACCAAGAGCCGGTACGCCCCGGGCGCCGCGCTCCTGTCGACAGCACCGGGCACCGCGCCGATCGGTCCGGTCCCGGAGCGGTTCGACGTGATCACCCCGGATCCGCTGCAGATCCGGCAGGGCTTCATGGACGTGCCGGACACCAACCGCGACAAGTGCTTCCAGCAGGTCGAGGGTGCCGAGGTGCTGTCCTGCACGTACGGCGACCCGAACGGGGCCACCACCGTCGCGCTGGTCGGCGACTCGAAGATGGACCAGTGGCTGCCCGCGTTCCAGGTGCTCGCCGCGCAGAACGGCTGGAAGCTGCGGATCATGGCGAAGGCCGGATGCGCCTTCACCAGTGCCCAGGTGCTCAAGGGCGACGGGTCCGGCAAGCCCTACACCGACTGCATCCAGTGGAACCGCGCGCTGCTGGAACGCCTGGTGCAGGAGCGCCCCGACTACGTGGTCACCTCGCAGTCGGCGTCCACGGCCCTCGACAGCGCAAGCAAGCGCGCCACCGTCGCCGCGATGGTGTCCGGCGTACGGGCCTCGTGGAAGAAGCTCGACTCGGTGGGCACCAAGGTCGTCGTCCTGGCGAACAACCCGCACCCGGGGGCGGCGGTGGCCTGTGCCGACAAGAACCGCAAGCGACTGTCCGCCTGCGCGTTCGACAGGGAGCGCCACGACCAGGACCCGGGCTACCGGATGCAGCGGCAGGCGGTCGCGGGCGCGCCGAAGGTCAAGATGATCGACCTGTTCGACGCCGTCTGCCCGACCGACAGGTGCCCGGTGGTGTTCGGCAACGTGCTCATCTACCGGGGCGGCTCGCACATCGGCGCGGCGTACGTGAAGACCACTGCACCGCACCTCGCCCGCGCCCTGTCCGACGTCGGCGTGCCGGCGCGCTTCACCCCGCAGGAGTGAGTCAGACGTACAGCTTCCGGGCGTAGTCCGGGCCGTAGTGGTGTTCCAGGTCGGCCAGGCTCTCCGCCGGGGCCTCCACCTCCTTGATCAGCCGGGGCCGGGTCGGCAGCACGTCCGGCTGCCACGTCTCCGGCTTCCACAGCTCGGAACGCAGGAACGCCTTCGCGCAGTGGTAGAAGATCTGCTCGATCGCGACCTCGACGGCGAGCACCGGCCGGTGGCCCTTGACCTCCATGTCGGCGAACCACGGCGCGTCGGAGATCAGCCGGGCCCGGCCGTTGATCCGCAGGGTGTCGGTGCGGCCGGGGATCAGGAAGATCAGCCCGACGTGCGGGTTGGCCAGGATGTTGCGGTAGCCGTCGGCCCGCCGGTTGCCGGGCCGCTCCGGAATCGCGATCGTGCTGTCGTCGAGCACCAGCGCGAAGCCGGGCGGGTCACCCTTGGGGGAGACGTCGCAGGCACCGTCCGCGCCGGCGGTGGCGAGCAGGCAGAACGGCGAGGCGGCCAGCCACTCCCGGTCGCGTTCGTGCAGCGTACGGCGTTCCTTGGCGAGCGCCCGCGCGGTCGGCGTGCCGAGCACGTCACGCAGTTCCGCCTCGTCGGTGATCTCCCGGATCGTCACGTCTTCCTCCCCCGTCCGTTGACCTCGACGGCGGTTCCGCCCCGCGACGGGCCGCGATCCGCCATGGTCAGCCTAGGTGAGCGCGTCGAGCGCCGGGTTTGCCCCCGGGGCCGACGGGTAGGGACCGGTGCGCAGCGTGCGTCCGGACGCGACGGATGGAGGCCGAGATGGAGAGCCGACTCAAGGTGCTCGGCCATCCCGTGCATCCGATGCTCGTGATGTTCCCGGTGGCACTCTTCGTGACCGCGGTGATCTTCGACCTGGTGGACACCGTGGGCGGGCCCGGCTTCCTCGCCGAGGTCGCGTACTGGAACATCACCGTCGGTCTGATCGGTGGCCTGCTGGCCGCGGCGGCCGGGGCGTTCGACCTGCTCGCCCTACCGGCCGGCACCCGCGCCAAGCGGGTCGGGCTCACCCACGCCGCCGCCAACGTGGCGGTCATCCTGCTGTTCGCCGCCGTCTGGGTGGTCCGGCTCAACGCGGACTCGCGGGCGGCCGGCGGCGCGCTCGTCGCCATCGAGGTGGTCGCCCTGGCGATCCTCGGCGTCAGCGCGTGGCTCGGCGGCGAACTGGTGGACCGGCTCGGTGTCGGCGTCGACCCGGAGCACGATCTCAACGCGCCCAGCTCGCTGCGACCCCCCTCGGCGACACGGCGGATCGGAGACGTGCGATGACGGAACAGAGTGGCGGACGGGGCTGGCGTGGCCGCCAGCAGGGCTGGGATCCGATGGGCGAGCTCCAGTCGCTGCGTTCGGAGCTGAGCCGGCTGGTCGGCGGACGGTCCGGCGGCCAGGACGTGGACCTGGCCGAGACGGCCGACGGCTGGGAGGTGGTCGTCCGGCTGCCCGGCGTCGCGCCGGAGGAGGTCGCCGTCGAGCTGGACGACCGGGAACTGTGCGTACGCGCGCGGTCGGAGGCCGAGGTGAACGCCGACCACGGCATCCCGGGCGGCTTCACCACCCGGGGCTTCGAGTACCGCGTGGACCTGCCGTCCCGCGTGGACCCGGACCGGATCGACGCGGTGATGGACCACGGCCTGCTCCGGGTGCGCCTGCCCCGGGCGGCCCGGCCCGCGCCGCGCACCATCACCGTCGGCCGCACCGGCCCGCGACCGGCCGCCGACCGTACGCCGATGCCCGCCGACCCGGCCGCGGACCGCGAACTGCACCACCCGGACACCGCGCTCGACGAGATCGACAGGCCGTAGGAGCCGCGTGACCAGCCCGTCCGACGACTCCAGCTCGGCGCGTCTGCCGCCGCGCCGCGACTCGTCGGTGCTCGGACCGGTCGGCGAGCGAGTCCCTGACGTCGAGCGGATCGCCGTGCTGCGCGCGAACGCGCTCGGTGACTTCATCTTCGTGCTGCCGGCGCTGGACGCGCTGCGGTCGGCGTACCCGTCGGCGGAGATCGTGCTGCTCGGCGCGCCGTGGCACGCGGCGCTCTGGCGCGACCGGCCCGGCCCGGTGGACCGGGTGCTTGTGGTGCCGGCGGCGCCCGGCATCCGCGACCCGGGGCCCGGCGAGTCGCCGGGCGACGTGCCGGCGTTCCAGGCCGCCGCCCGGGCCGAGCGGTTCGACCTGGCGTTGCAGGTGCACGGCGGCGGCGGCAACTCGAACCCGCTCGTGGCCGGGCTCGGCGCCCGGGTCACCGCCGGGCTGCGGGCCGAGGGCGCGCCGCCGCTGGACCGGTGGTTGCGCTACGTCTACTACCAGCACGAGGTGATCCGCTACCTGGAGGTGGCCGCGCTGGTCGGCGCGCCGGCCACCACCATCACCCCGGCGCTGGCGGTCACCGCCGCCGACCGGGCGGAGGCCGCCGCCGTGCTCGGCGAAGCCACCCGGCCCCGGGTGGCGTTGCACCCGGGCGCCACCGACACGCGGCGGCGCTGGCCGCCGGAACGCTTCGCCGAGGTCGCCCGCGAGCTGACCGGAGACGGGTACGAGGTGCTTGTCACCGGCACCCCGGCCGAGCAGGAGACGGTCGACGCGGTGGTGGCGGCGGCCGGCGTGCCGGTGCGTCCCCAGGTCGGCACGCTCAGCCTGGGCGCGCTCGCCGCCGCCTACGCGGACTGCGCGCTCGTGGTCTCCAACGACACCGGCCCGCTGCACCTGGCCGCCGCCGTGGGTGCGCCGACAGTGGGCGTGTTCTGGGTCGGCAACCTGATCAACGGGGCGTCGCCGCTGCGCGGGCGGCACCGCCCGATCGCCGCCTGGACCACCCACTGCCCGGTGTGCGGCGTGGACTGCACACCCGGGATCTACCCGCACCGGCCGGGCGACGGCGAGTGTCCGCACCGGGTGTCGTTCGTGGCCGACGTGCCGGTCGCCGAGGTGGTCGAGGCGGCCCGCGAGCTGCTCACACCTCCGCCGGTGACTCGCTGAGCACCACCTCCCACGCCTCCACGTCGCGTTCGGTGACAGTGGTCGGCGACTCCAGGTGGTAGGCCCCGCTGGGCAGTACCCCGGCACCGCCGTGGCGCTCCAGCACCGCGAGCTGCGCGGCCACGTCCTCGCCCTGGTGCCGCTCGGGCAGCCGCTCCCAGAAGTCGAAGCCGCCGGAGTCGACGAGCTTGGCCCGGTCGTAGAGCACGCACCCGCCGATCCAGGACACCTTGTACGCCCGCCACTCGCCCGCCGCGAGGTGCAGCTTCTCGGTGATGTGCAGCAGGTTCGCCGCCGGGTGGATGGACGCCCGGTGCCACTCCGGCGTGCCGGGCAGGATGCGTTCCGGCACCGGCGGCCCGGTCCACTCCTCGTAGTGCTCGTGCGTGTCCGGGCGGACGTCGTCGGCGTAGGAGAGCCCGTGCACCGCGTTGCCGACGAACCCGCAGCCCAGCTCGTCCAGTGCGGTGACCAGGCGGGACAGTGCGCCCGGCTCCAGCCACACGTCGTCGTCGAGGCAGAGCACCGCGTCGGCCGCCGACTGGGCCAGCAGGTACGACCGGTGCTCGGCCAGGCCACGCCGCGGCAGCCGCCGGGTCAGCAGCACCGGATGCCCCCGGTGGCGCAGCGCCCGGACCATCGTGGCCGCGGCCGGGTGCGCGTACGCGGGCTCGCCGTCGGACTGGTCGCTGACGACCACCCCGAAGCCGGGTACGCCCTCCTGGGCGGCCAGCCCGGACAGCGTGACCGCCAGCTCGGCGGGCCGGTTGCGGGTGGGGATCAGCACGTCGAGCCGCCGGTGCTGCCGGAACCGTCCGGGCGTGCCCGGGTCGAGCGGACGGGTCACGCCGGCCTGCCCTCGCCCACGGCGGGGCTGTGCTCGCCGGGCATGACCTCACGGCCCTCGCTTCGCTCGGTGCGTTCGTTCATGCTGTGCTCGCCGGGCATGACCTCACGGCCCTCGCTCCGCTCGGTGCGTTCGTTCATGCTGTGCTCGCCGGGCATGACCTCACGGCCCTCGCTCCGCTCGGTGCGTTCGCCCATGCTGTGCGACTGGGCGCGGATGCGGTCGATGATCGCCGAGGTGGAGCGGTCCGGCACGTACCCGAGCGTGCGCACCTGCCCGCCCAGCCGCCGTACCAGCGGTGCCTCCGGCACCATCTCCGGCGGGTAGTCGCCGCCCTTGACGTAGACGTCGGGCCGGACCGCCTCGATCAGCCGGGCCGGGGAGTCCTCCTCGAAGACCACCACGTGGTCGACGCAGGCCAGCGCCGCCAGCAGGGCGGTCCGGTCCTCGACCGGGTTGACCGGCCGGTCCGGGCCCTTGAGCCGCCGTACGCTGCCGTCCGAGTTGACCGCCACGATCAGCAGGTCGCCGAGCGCGCGGGCCTGCGTCAGGTAGCGGACGTGCCCGGGATGCAGCACGTCGAAGCAGCCGTTCGTGAACACCACCGACCGCCCGGCCTGCCGGTGCTCGTCCACGAGCGCGGCCAGCTCGTCCGCGCCCACCAGAGCCGGGTGGCCGCCCTCGTCCGCGCCGGTGCCGAGCGCGGCCAGCAGGTCCTGCCGCCGGCACACGCAGGTGCCGGTGTCGGCCACCGTGATGGTGGCGGCGAGCTGGGCGAGCTGGGCGGCGGTGGGCAGTCCCGCGTCGGCGGCGAGCGCCAGCGTCATGGCCGCCAGGTAGGCGTCCCCGGCGCCCACCGCGTGGCTGGCCGGGACCGGGGTGCTGTGGCTGCGCCGGGGGGTGCCCTCGGCGCCGCCGACCACCGCGCCCTCGGTGTCCAGGGTCACCGCCACCACGTCGGCGCCGGTGTGCGCGCGCAGTTCGGGCAGGCGGGACTCGGCCAGCACGGCCCGGTCCACGCCGGCGCCGGCCGCCGCGCTCACCGTCACGCCGGTGCCGGTGACGCTCAGCCCGTCCCCGGTCAGCGCCACCCGCTCCTCGCCGGGCACCGGCTCACCGGTCGGGCCGGCGGGCGCCTGCGCGGCGGGCGTGCCCGGGGCCGGGTGCGGGCCACCCGGCGCGCGGTCGCCGGATCCACCGGGCGCGGCGCCCACCATCAGCTCGGACGGGCCGTCGGCCTCCGCCGGGTGGTCCAGGTGCAGGTCACTTCCATGGGGTACGGCGTCCCGCTCGGCGTGTGCGAAACCGGCGGCGGCGCGGGCCAGCAGGCGGGTCGCCTCGGCGAAGCTCGGCGTCACCACAGTCGGGTTCAGCCCGCGCCAGTCGGCCAGGTCGTGCGCGTCGAGCGCCACTGTGCCGTACCGGTCGCGGTTGGCGACCAGCCAGGCGCGTACCGCCGAGGGCAGCGCGCCCAGGCCGTAGTCGCAGACCACGAGCGTGACCGGCTGCCCGGCGGCCACCGCGCGCAGCTCCTCGGTGGCGCAGTGCAGCGCGGTGAGCAGGCGGGCCACGGCGTCGGCGTCCAGCCCGTCCTCCGGGCTGCCGGAGTCCTCGCGGAGCAGGATCTGGTTGCCCGCGAGCATCCGCCGCTTGACCGGCGTGTGCCGGCCCGGCTGGCTCACCGTACGGTCCCAGACCGCCGCCCGGTCCAGGCAGTCGTGCAGTTCGTCACCGGCCACGTCGGCGCCGACCGGGGCGACGAGCGCGACCCGGCCGCCGAGCGCCGCCACGTTCACCGCCGTGTTGGCGGCACCGCCGGCCGCGGAGATCCGCCGCCGCAGGGTGAGGACCGGCGCGGGTGCCTCCCGGCAGAGCCGCTCCGACTCGGCGAACCGCCACTCGTCCAGCATGGCGTCCCCGACGACCAGCACGGGACGCTGCTGCCAGCTCGCCACAACGGTGGCGAGCCGGCGCTCTTCCGCTGCTGCTCCTGCCATGCCTCTGCGGATCCCCCCGGGCCGTCGGGCCAAACGCGACGCGGGCCACCCGATGCGTCCGGTTTCGCGGCATCGGGCGGGGGAACCGTCTCACACGTATACCCCGGAGAGGAGAGAACAGCATGGCAGCGACACTTCAGGGCAAGCGCATCGCCTTCCTGGCCGCCGACGGCGTCGAGGAGGTCGAGTACACCAAGCCCCGGGAGGCGGTGGAGAACGCCGGCGCCCAGGTCGAGCTGGTCTCCATCGAGTCCGGCACGATCCAGGCCTTCAACCACCTCGACCACGGCAAGCAGTACCAGGTCGACGTCACCACCAAGGAGGCGGACGCCGGGGCGTACGACGCCCTGGTCCTGCCCGGTGGCGTGGCGAACCCCGACTTCCTGCGGACGGACCCGGAGGCGGTCCGGTTCGTCAAGGCGTTCTTCGACGCCGGCAAGCCGGTCGGCGTGATCTGCCACGGCCCGTGGACGCTCGTCGAGGCGGACGTGGTGCGGGGCCGCACCATCACCTCCTGGCCGAGCCTGCGCACCGACCTCACGAACGCCGGAGCGAACTGGGTCGACAAGGAGGTCGTCACCGACAACGGGCTGGTCAGCAGCCGCAAGCCGGACGACCTGCCGGCGTTCTGCGACAAGATCGTCGAGGAGTTCGCCGAAGGGCGACACGCCGCCCGCTGAAAACTCGTACGCCCACCGGGGGCATGATCCGCCCCCGGTGGGATAGGAAGCGGGATGACCGCCCAAGCCGCCCGTCCCGCGCTGCCCGCCCGTCAGATCCGCCTGCTGATGTTCGGTCTGATGACCGGCATGCTGCTGGCGGCGCTGGACCAGACCATCGTCGGTACCGCGCTGCCGACGATCGTCGGTGAGCTGGGCGGCATCAACCACTACTCGTGGGTGGTCACCGCGTACCTGCTGGCGTCGACCGCCTCGACGCCGCTGTACGGCAAGATGGCCGACCTGTACGGACGCCGGCCGGTCTTCCTGTTCTCGATCGGCATGTTCCTACTCGGCTCGCTGTTGGCCGGGCTGTCGCAGGACATGACCCAGTTGATCGTCACGCGGGGCGTGCAGGGCCTCGGCGCTGGTGGCCTGATGACGCTGGCGTTCACCATCATCTCGGACGTGGTGTCCCCCCGGGAGCGTGGCCGCTACCAGGGGTTGTTCGGTGCGGTGTTCGGCGTGTCGTCGGTGGCCGGGCCGCTCGTCGGCGGCTACTTCGCGGAGAACAACTGGCGGTGGATCTTCTACATCAACGTGCCGCTGGCGATCCTCGCCATCGTGGTCTGCTGGCACGTGATGCGGCTGGTGCCGTTCGAGCGCCGGGAGCACACTGTCGACTGGATCGGCGCGGCGCTGCTGGTGGCCGGCGTGAGCTGCCTGCTGCTGGCGCTGAGCTGGGGCGGCGCCGAGTACGCCTGGGGCTCCGGCGTGATCGTCGGACTGTTCGCCGCGGGCGCGGTGCTCGGCGTGCTGTTCGTCGTCCAGGAGGCCCGGACCAGGGAGCCGATCCTGCCGCTGCGGCTGTTCCGCAGCGCCACGTTCGCGCTCGCCAACGGGGCGGGTTTCGTGCTCGGCCTGGTGATGTTCGGGTCGATCATCTTCATCCCGCTCTACCTCCAGATCGTCAAGGGCGCCTCGCCGACCCGCAGCGGTCTGCTGATGCTGCCGATGATGGCCGGCGTCATCGTCACCTCGGTGCTCACCGGCCGGGCGATGAGCCGGATCGGCAGGTATAAGTGGTTCCCGGTGGCCGGCGCGGCCGTACTCGTGGCCGGCATGCTGCTGTTCCAGCGGCTCCAGGTGGACACCTCGCTCTGGCTCGCGTTCGGCTACATGGTGGTGATCGGCGTCGGGCTGGGCCTGTGCATGCAGTCGCTGATCCTGGCCGTGCAGAACGCGGTGAGCGTCCGCGACCTGGGCGCGGGCACCTCGTCGGCGACGTTCTTCCGGTCGCTCGGCGGCTCGTTCGGCGTGGCCATCCTCGGCGCGGTGCTGTCGTCCCGGCTCACCGCCGAGATGTCCGCGCGGCTGCCGGGCGCGCTGGCGCAGCTCCCGCCGGAGCAGCGGGCGGCGGTGGCGGCCGGCGGGAACTTCTCGATCAACGATCCGGCCGCCATCCTCGCGCTTCCCGCTCCGGTACGCGCCGCCGTCCAGGCCGCGTTCGTGGAGTCGCTGCACCTGGTCTTCCTGACCACCGGGCTGATCGCGGTGGTCGCCGTGCTGGTCACGCTGGCCATGCCGAACCACCAGTTGCGCGGCACCGGCCCGCAGGGCGCCACCGGCGGCGCCGACCCGATCGGCGGCAAGGCGCCCGCGCCCGGCGGCAAGCCGCTGGCCAAGGAGTCGAAGGAGGAGGCCGCCGCCGAGATGGAGGCGAAGTCGCAGACGATGCTCTGAGCCGCGGCTACTTGAGGATCAGGCGGTTTGTCTGCTCGAACACGTCGAGGTCGGCGAGCGTCTCGGGCACGCTCGACGACAGCGGGTGCGGGAAGTCCGCCGGGCGGAAGAACCCGGCGTCGGTGGTCTCGTCGGTGAACCGGGTCAGCTCGCCGTCCCACTCGTCGACCCGGAACGCGGTGGTGAAGACCTGGTACGTGTGCCCGTACATGTTGGTGTGGGTGCGATCAGGGCCGGTGTAGAGCGCGAACGCGCTCACCCGCAGCGCCCGCAGCCCGGTCTCCTCGCGGACCTCCCGGACCGCGCAGTCGGCGATCGACTCGCCGAGTTCCATGGCACCGGCCGGCAACGCCCACTGGCCGTTGTCGGAGCGCTGGATCAGCAGCACCCGGGCGGCGTTGTCGCGCACCACGGCGCGGGCGCCGACGAACATCAGGGTGCGGTCACCGGCCAGGGCGCGGAGCTGCCCGACGTACGAGTCGGCCCACGAGATGCTCACCCGGACAATCTACGCACCGTTCGCTGCCGCCTCGGCGATTCCGGGGGTTACGCAGATGTGACCGCCGCCACTACTTTGTCACCCATGCGTAGCACGATGATGGATGCCCCTCTCCAGGTCGCCCGGATCCTCGAACACGGCTCCACCGTGCACGGCGCGGCGGAGGTGGTCACCTGGACCGGCGCCGAGCCCCGCCGGATGACGTACGCGGAGGTCGGCCGCGCCGCCGCCCGGCTGGCCCACGCGCTGCGCGACGAGTGCGGGGTGACCGGCGACGAGCGGGTCGGCACGTTCATGTGGAACAACAACGAGCACCTGGTGGCCTACTTCGCCGTGCCGAGCATGGGCGCGGTGCTGCACACCCTCAACATCCGGCTCTTTCCCGACCAGGTCGCCTACATCGCCAACCACGCGCAGGACCGGGTGGTGCTCGTCGACACCACGCTCATCCCGCTGCTCGCCCGGGTGATCGGCGAGATGACGACAGTCGCGCACGTGGTGGTGGTCGGTGGCGGCGACCCGGCACCGCTGCTGGCCGCGGCCGGTGCCCGGATCACCGTGCACCACTGGGACGCGTTGCTGGCCGACCGCCCGGACCACTTCGACTGGCCGGAGGTGGACGAGCGCGACGCCGCCGCCCTCTGCTACACCTCGGGGACCACCGGCAACCCCAAGGGCGTCGCCTACTCGCACCGCTCGATCTACCTGCACTCGCTCCAGGTCTGCATGCCGGAGGGCTTCGGGCTCGGCCCGAACGATCGGGAGCTGGCGATCGTGCCGATGTTCCACGCGATGTCGTGGGGCCTGCCGTACGCGGCGTTCCTCTCCGGCGCGTCGCTGATCATGCCGGACCGGTTCCTCCAGGCCGAGCCGATCGCCACGATGATCGCCGCCGAGCGCCCGACGCTGGCCGGTGCGGTGCCGACCATCTGGACCGATCTGCTGGCCTACCTGGACGCGCACGAGGTGGATCTCTCCTCGCTGAAGGAGGTGATCGTCGGCGGATCGGCCTGCCCGCCCGCGCTGATGCACGCGTTCCACGACCGCTACGGCATCGACGTCATCCACGCCTGGGGCATGACCGAGATGTCGCCGCTGGGATCGGTCTCCCGGGCACCGGCCGGCGCGACCGGCGAGGACGCCTGGCGCTACCGCTACACGCAGGGCCGCGTCCCGGCGGGCGTGACCGCGCGGATCGTCGGCCCGCTGGGCGAGCCGCTGCCCGCCGACGGGACGTCGGTGGGTGAGCTGGAGGTACGCGGGCCGTGGGTGACCGCCCGGTACATCGGCGACGACGCCCCGGAGGAGGAGAAGTTCCGGGACGGCTGGCTGCGTACCGGTGACGTCGGCACGCTCTCGCCGGACGGCTACATCACGCTGACCGACCGCGCCAAGGACGTGATCAAGTCGGGTGGGGAGTGGATCTCCTCGGTCGAGCTGGAGAACGCCCTGATGGCCCACCCGGCGGTGCTGGAGGCGTGCGTGGTGGGCGTGCCGGACGAGCGCTGGGACGAGCGTCCGCTGGCCACGGTGGTGGTCCGCGAGGGCGCCTCGGTGACCGCCGAGGAGCTGCGTGACTTCCTGGCCGGCTCGGTGGCCCGCTGGCAGTTGCCGGAGCGCTGGGCTTTCATCGACGCGGTGCCGAAGACCAGCGTCGGCAAGTTCGACAAGAAGGTGGTGCGCTCCCGGTACGCCGACGGCGGGCTCGACGTGCGGGAACTGACCGCGTCGTAACGCTTCGGGGCGTACCGTCGCCTACACGGGTAGGACGCGTTCCCAACGGACATTCCTCCCAGAGGGCGGCCCCGGCGTTCGCACCGCGCCGGGGCCGCCCGTCCGTTACGGGGTGACCCGCACCGTCATTGTTGCGAAACTTGTTCGCGTCTGTCCGGCTGTCGGGGAAATCCGGTCGCCTACTCGTCGGCGGTGCTCACCAGCACCTTGCCCACCACGCTGTCCTGCACCGCCCGCTGCGCGGCGGCGGCCTCCGTCAGCGGATACCGGTGCAGCGGCAGGCCGGCCTCCGCGCCGATCCGGATCGCGCCCTGCGCCACCGCCGCCGCGATGTCGGTGACCGCCTGCGCCTTCGCCACCTTCGGCGCGGTGTAGATCAGCACGAACTGCCAGCGCGCGTTCGGGCCCATCAGCGGCCGGATCGGCAACGTGATCTCGTCGCCACCGTCGTCGGCGTACACGCAGACCGCACCGCCGGTGCGCAGCATCCGTACGTCGGCGGCGGCGTTGCGGGCGGCGGAGACCTCGACGATCGTGTGCACCCCGTCGGGCGCGACCTTGCGGACCTCCTCGACCACGTCCTGCTCGCGATAGTTGATCACGAAGTCGGCGCCGGCCGCCGCCGCGAGCTGCGCCTTCTCCGGGCTGCTCACAGTGCTGATCACACACGCGTCGGCCCAGCTCGCGAGCTGGATCGCCGCGTTGCCCACCGCGCCCGCGCCGCCCTGCACCAGCACCACGTGGTCGCTCAGCGCGCCGGCGTGCAACCTGTCCGGCATGAACTCACCGGCGGTCAGGCAGCGGTGCGCGGTCATGAACGGGATGCCGAGCGCCGCGCCCAGGTCGAACGAGGCCGGACCGAGCGGCACCGCGTGCCGGACCGGTACCACCGTGTACTCGGCCGCGGTGCCCCACGGCCGCTGCCAGGCCGCCTCCCACACCCAGACCCGCTCACCGACGAGCGTCCGGTCCACGCCCTCGCCGACCGCCTCGACCACCCCGGCGCCGTCCTGGTGCGGGATCTGCCAGCCGGCCGGCAGCGGCCACGCCTCGCGGGCCTTCCAGTCGGTCGGGTTCACCCCCGACACGGCCATCCGCACCAGCACCTCGCCCGGACCGGGCTCCGGCACCGGCCGCTCGACCACCTGGAGCACCGAGGCGTCCCCGCTGCGCTCGTACACGATCGCCTTCATCGCCGTCCCTCCGCCGTCCTTCCGGGTGCGCTACCCGGCAGCCGCCCGAACATGCGGCCCCGGGCGCACCCGGCCACCGTACGACGGCTCGTCAGGCGGCCGGCTTGAGCACGACCTTCGAGTAGCCCGGCTCGCGGCGGTCGAAGCGCTGGTACGCCTCCGGCGCCGCGTCCAGCGGCAGTTCCTTGCTCACCACGAAGCTCGGTGTCGCCCGCCCCGCCGTGATCAGGTTCCGCAGGTACGCGTTGTAGGTCTTCACATTCGCCTGCCCGGTGCCGATCCGCAGGCCCTTCTCGAACAGCTTGCCCACCTTGAACAGCAGCTCACCCCGGGCGGAGTGCTCGTCCGGGGCACCCGGGTCCGCCGAGAGGTAGAGCCCGACCACGCCGATCGCCCCGGTCGCGCGCACCACCTCCACGAGCGTGTTCAGCACCAGCGCCGGCTGCTCCTCGCCGCTGGGCGCGGACGCCTGGTAGCCCACCGCGTCCACGCCGTGATCGGTCCCCACCCCGTCGGTCCGGTCCCGGATCTGCTCGACCGGGTCGCCAGCGCTGAAGTCGATCGCTGTGGCGCCGATCGACTCGGCCAGCCGCAGCCGGTCCGGCACCCGGTCCACCACGAACACCTCGGACGCCCCGATCAGCACCGCCGAGTACGCGGCCATCAGCCCGACCGGCCCGCCGCCCATCACCGTCAGGTTCTCGCCCGGCCGCAGCCCGGTCATCGCCACCCCGTGGTAGCCGGTCGGGAAGATGTCGGCGAGCATCGCGTAGTCGTTCTCGTGCTCGGTTCCCGGCGGCAGCTTCAGGCAGTTGAAGTCGGCGAACGGCACCCGCAGGTACTCCGCCTGCCCACCCCGGTACGGCCCCATCGACACGTAGCCGTACGCGCCGCCGGCGAAGCCCGGGTTCACCGTCAGGCAGAACCCCGTGCGCTGCTCCCGGCAGTTGCGGCAGAACCCGCACGCCACGTTGAACGGCATCGAGACCCGGTCACCCACGCGCAGGCTCGTCACGCCCGGCCCGGTCTCGACGATCACGCCCATGTTCTCGTGGCCGAACACGATGCCCGGCTCGGCGGCCGTCCGTCCCTCGTACATGTGCAGGTCCGAACCGCAGATGGCGGTCGTCGTGACCTGGACGACCACGTCGTTCGGATCCTCGATCCGCGGGTCGTCGACCTCGTTGACGGCCACCTCGTGCGGCCCCTCGTACACCACAGCCCTCATGTCACCGACCGTAGGCCGGGTGGTGGCGGCAGGTGGGTGGTTCAGTCGATCCCCGCCACCACCTCGGGCGTGAGCGCGCCGATCGAGGGGAGCAGCACGGCCGCGAGCGCCTCGGCGTCCGGATCGAGCGGGTACGACGCGTGCGGCACCGCCACCACCCGGCATCCGGCGGCCGCGGCAGAGCGGACCCCGTTCGACGAGTCCTCCACCGCCACGCACCGGGCCGGGTCGACGCCCAGCCGCTGCGCCACCGCCAGCCACACGTCCGGCGCGGGCTTGCCCCGGGCCGTCTCCTCGGTCGACAGCGTCGCGCCGAACGAGCCGGCCAGGCCCGTCGCGTCCAGCGCCGCCGCGATCAGCCGGGTCGGCGACGAGCTGGCCAGCCCCAGCGGCCACCGCGCGGCCATGCGGCGCACGACCGCGTCCGCGCCGTCGATCAGTGGTACGCGCTGCGCGTACCGCCGGGCCATCTCGGTCACCACCTCGGTGGCGACCTGCTCGGCCGACCTGTCGACGCCCAGCTCACCGCTCAGGTAGGCAGCCCACTCACCGGTGCTCATGCCCATCAGCCGGCGCTGGGTGTCCGGTTGCCAGGCGCCGCCGTGCTCGGCCACGTACGCCCGCCGGACCTCCTCCCAGACCGGCTCGGAGTCCACGATCACGCCGTCCAGGTCGAAGAGCACCGCGTCCACCACGAGGACCATCCTGCCCCAGCCGACGGCCGGACTCACCGGGGCAGCGTCACTCCCGCCGAACGCTGCGCCGGAAGACCGATCGGGGCCTTGGGCGGGATGATCGTGCGGCAGCGCGTCGCGATCGGTTCCAGCAGCTCCCGCAACCGGGCGGTACGCTCCGCGCCCAGCGCCCGCCACGGGCCCGCCGCGGCCCGGTCGGTGGCCTCCTCGACCACGCGGAACGTCTCCGTGGCGTGCGGCGTGGGGCTCAGGTCGCCGGTCAGCCAGCCCTTGTCCACCAGGCCTCGCTCGGCGGCGGCCCACTGCTCGTCGGTCCAGCCCCGGGCCGGCTGGTGGAACTCGCGGGACTGGTCGACCCGGCACCGCCAGGCCACCACCTCCGCCGGCTCCAGCCCGGTTGTCACCAGCGCCGCCACGTGGCCGTCGCCGCGGTGCTCGCGCAGCGTGGCGGCGGCCTGCCAGAGCCGGGCCAGCGGGTACTCGCCCCGGGGCAGCGCGGCGTTCACCGCGCCGAGCACCCGGCCGGCGACCTCCACCCGGCTGGCCGCCTCCTCCAGCAGGTCGGCCGCCTCGACCAGGTGCGACTCGGGCAGCTCGTAGGTGAACTCGGCGAGCGCCTGCACACCCCCGGTGAGCCGGGCCCGCAGCGCCTCCTCCGGCGTGGCCAGGCGCCACACCGAGGGCAGCGCACGGGCCACCATCGCCGGCGCGAAGCTGAAGAAGGCGGCGGTGACCGCCGGCGCGTCGACCGGCCCGAGCGGCGCGGCCCGGCCGGCGAAGTAGCCGCGCCAGTAGCCCCGCAGCCCGACCGCCTCGAACGCGGCCCGGGCGCGCGGGTGGAAGTAGGTCACCGCGTGGACCGGCTCGTAGAGCGTCCACATCTGCCGGGTCACCCCGGTCTCGTCCAGCGCCGCCACGTGCACCTCCGCGTCGGTGGGCAGATCACCGCGAGCGGCCGGACCGCCCGCGGTGAGCATGAACTTACTGCCCGTGGTGACCGGGCGGAAGCGGAGGGGCAGCGGGGAACGACGATCAACGATAGATTCATCTCACTCTATGCATCCGAAGGGATGCGCCGAGTTACTTCAGTGTGCCGGCATGCCGGCGAGGACCGAAAGGACCAGGGATGGGCAGACTCAGTCGGGTGACGAGAAGGGCAGTTCTCTCGGGGGCTGCGGTGGTGGTGGCGGCCGGGCTCATGCCCGCACAATCGGTGGGTGCGGCACCTCCGCCATTCCAATACGCGATCAAGGGCGGTACGCCCGAATGGCGCAGCCTCACGACGCACAAGGCGATGGTGGAAGCCGTCCAGATTCCTCGTGCGACAGTCGCGGCCATGAGCACGGAACAACTCGCCACGGCGGTGCTGGATTACCCCCTGCTGCCCGACGCGCTGGCATTCAACAACGTCCAGCAGGGCCTGGAGACGGTGGCTTCCCGGTTCACCGGGCTCCGCGAGCTGCTGGCCCGCCCCGACGCGGGCGCGGTGCTGCTGAACCGCTACCGGAAGCTGGATGCCGCCATCCCGTCGACGGCCACCGAACTGCAGGCGGGTGATCGGACGCTCGAAGCCTGGAAGCTGGAGAGTCTGCTCGCGCAACCGCAGGTGCTCGACGCCATGTCGGCGGGCCAACTCGAATCGCTCCTGCGCCTCGGGCTGGAGAAGTTCACCGTGAAACAGAGCCACGCGAAGGTGTACGGCGAGGCCGGGCTGGAGCCCACCGCGGTCCTGCTCGGCCGGGCGCTCGGGGTGCGGGAAGGCTGGAACTGGAAGCAGTCACAGCTGCTGCGCGAAGCCGTCCAGCTGGTGCCGGACGCCACGGCCACCACCGTGGACGCGGTTCGCCGGCACCTGGCCGAGCCGCTCGCCCGCCACGAGGTGACCGACGGGTTCAGCACGCAGGACTACTCGAGCACAGTCTCCACGCCGAGGGGCACATCGGTTTCTGTCATCGTCATGACCTCCGAACTGACCAGCGCGCAGATCACGTCCTACAACAACTACGTCGCCACCAACTACCCGTCGGCGACGCGTGAGCGGAGCGCGTCGCGCAAGTACAACTGCCACTCCTACGCCTGGTATTCCACCGCCACGTCGAACGACCGCTGGATGAACAGCCCCGGCGACGACAAGTACTGGCAGGACGGCAGCTACACGCTCTGGCACACGCCTCTGGTGTGGTACTCCGGCATGAGGATCTCCTACTCCAGCGACGACCACTCGGGAATCTGGGTGGGCACCGGGAACTACGTCCGCTCGAAGTGGGGCCAGATGGGCCAGATCTACCACCTCTGGAACTACACGCCGTACAACGAGGCGACCACCAACTCCTACTTCCGGAGCTGATCGGGCGCGGAGACGGCCGTCTCGCGGGATGCCGGGCCTACCAGCATCCCGCGAGACCCGCGGCCTACTTCGCCGCCAGCACGTCCACGACGAAGCGCAGCGCTCCCGCCGGGTAACCCTGGGGCGGGTTGGTGCCGTATCCCAGCTCGGCCGGCAGGTCCACCTGCACCCGGCTGCCCACCGGCACCCCGACCAGACCCTGGTCCCAGCCCTTGATGACCTGGCCCACGCCGATCGGGAAGGTGGCCGGCTGGCCGTTGTTCCAGGAGGCGTCGAACTCCTTGCCGTCCTTGTAGGTGACGCCCACGTAGTTGGTGGTGATCTCCTGGCCCTTCTTCACCGCCGGGCCCGTGCCCTTGACCAGGGTGGTGACGGTCAGCTTTGTCAGCTCACCCGTGCCGGCCTTGACTGTCGGCTTGGTCTTCAGCGCCGGGTCGATGCCGGCGGGCAGCTCCGGAGCGGGCATCGCGGTCGGCTCGGCCGGGGCGCTGGGGCTCGCCGAGGAACCGGCGGTGGACGCCTTGTCGTCGTCCCCGCTGTTCAGCCAGACCAGGCCACCGACCAGGGCCACCACGGCGAGCACGCCGACCGCCGCGCCCAGCATCGACTGCCGGCGGCGACGCGCCTCGGCGGCCTTCTTCTCGGCCAGCTGGGCGGCCAGCCGCCGCCCTGCCTTGGTGGCCGGGGCGGCCTGGCCCTCCGACCGGTTCTCCACACGCTCGCTCACGTCGACTCCCTGCAGGTGGGTGGGTGCGCCCCCGGCGGGCCGCCGCCGAGGCCAGCGCACACGGTACCCGCCCGGAGCCCCAGCGTGCCCATACGCCCGCCACGATCCGGACACGAAGCCCGATACGGGGGCGCCGCGCCGGGGTACGGTCCGGCCATGGCGATCCTCACTGAAGAAGACCTGGCACTGCTCGGCGAACCGCAGCTCGCGCACGTGGCGACGGTCGAGTCCGACGGCACCCCGCACGTCACCCCGGTCTGGGTGGACACCGACGGCGAGCACATCGTGTTCAACACGGCCAAGGGCCGGCAGAAGTACCTCAACATGGCCCGCAACCCGGTGGTCGCGGTGTCGGTGGTCGACAAGGCCGACGACTTCCGCACCCTCTGGGTGAAGGGCACCGCGGAGTTCGTCACCGAAGGCGCCGACGAGCACATCGACCGGATGGCGAAGAAGTACCTCGGGCAGGACACCTACCCGTGGCGGCGCCCCGGCGAGGAGCGCGTCATCGTCCGCGTCACGCCGACCGAGAAGCTCGGCCGCGGCTGAGCGGCGCGGGCCCCGCGTCCACCGGGGGCGGGGCCCTCGCCGTACGCGTCAGGCGCTCTTCTTCTTCGCCGGGGTCTTCTTGGCTGCCGTCTTCTTGGCCGGTTCGGCCTTCTTGGCGGCCGTCTTCTTCGCGGGCGTCTTCTTGGCCGCGGTCTTCTTCGCCGGTTCGGCCTTCTTCGCCGGCGCCTTCTTCGCGGCCTTCTTCGCCGAGCGGGCGGACGAGATCGGCGTCGGCTCGGCCCCGCCACCGGACGGCGCCTCGCCCCGGGCCGCCCGGGCCCGCTCCACCGACGCCTTCAGCGCGGCCATCAGGTCCACCGCGGCGGCCGGCGCCGCCTCTTCCTCCTCCGGCTGCACCACCTCGCGGCCCTCGACCTTCGCGTCGATGACCTCCTGCAACGCGGCCCGGTAGTCGTCGGTGAACGCGTCCGGCTCGAACTCGCCGGCCATCGAGTCGATGAGCGAACTGGCCATCGCCAGCTCCGGCGGGCGTACCTTCAGGTCCTCGTCCAGGAAACCGAAGTCCGGCCGGCGGATCTCGTCCGGCCACAGCATGGTGTTGAGCAGCAGCACGCCCTCGCGGACCCGCAGTGTGGCCAGCTGCTCGCGCTGGCGCAACGCCACCTTGACGATCGCCACCCGCTCCGAGTCGGACAACGCGTCGCGCAGCAGCACGTACGGCTTCGTCGCCGAGCCCTCCGGCTCCAGGAAGTACGCCTTGTTGTAGAGGATCGGATCGACCTGCTCGGCCGGTACGAACTCCAGCACGTCGATCGCGTGCGAGGTGCTCAACGGCAGGTCGGCGAAGTCGGAGTCGGTGAGGATGACCATCTCACCGCCGCCGATGTCGTACCCCTTGGCGATGTCGTCGTAGGTGACCTCCTCGCCGCAGACCGAGCAGGTGCGCTTGTAGCGGATCCGGCCGCCGTCCTCACGGTGCACCTGGTGGAAACGGATGTCCTTCTCCTCGGTGGCCGAGTAGACCTTCACCCCGATCGACACCAGGCCGAACGAGACCGCTCCTTTCCAGATCGCCCGCATTCCCGCGCTCCTCTCCCCGGTTGACCACCAGAATCGCAAACGATCGAACGAGACGCACGCGCTTCCGTGCGCAACTACAGTCGAGAGGTGCCCGGCGCGCCGTTGAAGCCGATGCTCGCGACGACCGGGCAGCTCCCGGCCGGCGCCGCTTGGTCGTACGAGTTCAAGTGGGACGGCGTACGCGCGCTCGCCGACATCTCCCGCGGCGACAGGCACTTCTACGCCCGCTCCGGCGTCGAGATCACCACCGCGTACCCGGAACTGCTCAACCTGGCCGAGCAGGTGGACGACGCGCTGCTCGACGGCGAGGTGGTCCTCTTCACCGACGGGCAGCCCTCGTTCACCGCGCTCGCCGAGCGGATGCACGTACGCAACCCGGTGAAGGCGGCGCGGCTGGCGGCGACCGTGCCGGTCACGTACATGATCTTCGACCTGCTGCGGCTCGACGGCGTCGACCTGACCGCCCGGCCGTGGCGGGAGCGGCGGGCGGCGCTGGAGTCGCTCGGGCTCGGCGCCGCCCGGTGGGCGGTGCCGCCGGTCTTCACCGACGGCCCGGCCACCTACGCGGCGGCCGGCGAGCACGGGCTGGAGGGGGTGATGGCCAAGCGGGTCGACTCGCTCTACCGGCCCGGCGTGCGCTCGCCGGACTGGGTGAAGGTCAAGCTGGAGGTGACCGCCGACTTCGTGGTCGGCGGCTGGCGGCCCGGCGCCCGGCGCGTCGGCGGGCTGCTGGTCGGCGTGCCCGGCCCGGACGGGCGGCTGATCTACCGGGGACGCGTCGGCGGCGGGATCGGCGCGGCCATCGAACGGGAACTGCTGCGCGAACTGGAACCGCTGCGCGCCACCGCGTCGCCGTTCGCGGCCGGCGTGCCGCGCGAGGATGCCCGGGGCGCGATCTGGGTAACTCCCCGGATCGTGGTGGAGGTCAAGTACGGCCAGCGCACGCCGGACGGCCGACTGCGCTTCCCGCGTATCCTGCGCCTACGCCCGGACAAACCGCCGGAGGAGGTCGACGATGCCGGCTGACCGGCTCAAGGTCGAGGTCGAGGGGCGCTCACTGGAGTTGTCCAACCTGGACAAGGTGCTGTTCCCGAAGGCCGGCTTCACCAAGGGTGAGGTGATCGACTACTACACGCGGATCGCCCCGGTGCTGCTGCCGCACCTGCGCGACCGCGCGCTGACCCGGATCCGGTTCCCCAACGGCGTCGACGGCGGCTCGTTCTTCGAGAAGAACGCCCCCGCCGCGACCCCCGCCTGGGTACGCACCGAGAACCTGCCCGCGCCCGGCTCGACGAAGGGGCGGGAGACCATCGACTACGTGGTCTGCGACGAGCTGCCCACGCTGGTGTGGCTGGCCAACCTGGCCGCGCTGGAGCTGCACACTCCGCAGTGGAAGATCGGCGCGCACCCGGACATGATGGTCGTCGACCTGGACCCGGGCGCCCCGGCCGCGCTCAAGCAGTGCTGCCGGGTGGCGCTGCTGATGCGCGACCGGCTGGCCGACGACGGGATTTCCTCGTTCCCGAAGACGTCGGGGAAGAAGGGCATGCAGCTCTGCTGCCCGATCGCCGGCACGCAGGACGCCGAACTCGTCTCCGACTACGCCAAGCGGATCGCGCAGGAGCTGGAGCAGGCACACCCGAAGCTGATCGTCTCGAAGATGGCGAAGAACCTGCGCCCCGGCAAGGTCTTCATCGACTGGAGTCAGAACAACGCGGCGAAGACGACAGTGGCGCCGTACTCGTTGCGGGCCCAGTCGGTGCCCTCGGTGTCCACGCCGCTGACCTGGGACGAGGTGGAGGCCGGGGCGGCGGGGAAGCGGCCGTCGACGCGGCCGTACACAGCTGGCGAGGTGCTCAAGCGGGTGGAACAGCAGGGCGACCTGCTGGCCCCGCTGCTCGACGGCGGACCCGAGCTGCCGTGATCCGCCACCACGCGCCGCCCACCAGCAGCAGCACGATCACGCTGATCGCCACGTCACCCACCAGCGCCGCCGCCGGGCTCGCCGGGGCATAGGTCGGCACGGTGTACGCGAGCGCCGCCGCGACGACCAGGCCGGCCGAGCCGGTGGCGAGTACGTGCCGCTGTCCCCAGCCGGGCCGGCGGGACCAGCGCGTCAGCAGGACGGCGGCGATCCCGGCGAGTGCGAGGGCGAGCACGACTCCCGGCCAGCCGGGGGCGATCGTCGATCCCACGTACGCCACCGCCACGACAAGCGCGGGCCGGAGCGGCCGGGGCGGGCCGGCTTCGGTGTGCGGTCGGCCGGCGGGCGGTAGTCCGGCGAGCGTCGGCCGGGTGGACGTCGGCCCGGGCGTCGGTGCGGTGGGCGGTGACGCGGCGTGCCGGTGGCGGAGCAGGGCGACGGCGACCAGGGCCAGCGCCACGCCGGTGGCGAACGCCAACTGGACCGGCGAGGCCAGGAAGTTCTTGCGGCCACCGTCGTCGGCGAACACCAGCAGGCTGCCGCCGAGCCAGAGCAGCGCCGCCACGGCCAGCCCCGGCCGGCCCAGCCAGGGCCGTGCCCGGCGGCCCGCACCGAGGTACGACTCGACGAGCGCGATCGGCGCGCAGATGGTCAGCACCACGTGGTTGCCCACGTAGTCGACTGCCTGCCTCGCGCTGAACCCGAGGCCGGGCACCAGCGTGGCCTCCGCGGCGGCCCGGGTGCCGGCGAACTGGGTGTCGTCGAAAAACCCGGGATTGAACAGGGACTGGTCGACAAGGCCGGCCTGGACCACCCCGAACGCGGCGGCGAGCAGCGCGATCCCCGGCCAGCCGAGCCCGAGCCGCCGGGCCGTCTCGCGGATCAGCAGCGCGGCCCCGCCGTACATCGGGGCGAGCACCAGCACGACGAACGGCATGCCGATGAGGGTGAAGCCGCCCCAGGAGCACTCGGCCGTCCACGGGGCGATCAGCAGCAGCGCGATCACCGGCACCAGCCGCCGACACGGGGGTTCGGTCGTCATGACCGCAACCGTCGCGCAGCCACCCGGCCCTCGGATACGGCCGTCGGACGACCGAGCCGGCGACCAAAGTCGATGGCCGGTGCTCTGCTGCGGCGTCCGGTGTGTCCCGAGTGCCCTGCCCGGCCTGGTCGCCCGCGTGTGCGCCGGCTCGGCTCGCCTGGCCGTCCGGGTGCGCCACCGCGTCCGGCTCGGGCGGTCGTGACGGCTGGCCGCCGGGGTGCGTGACGGCTGGGCGCGGTGGCTTGTCCTCGCCGGTCGGGCGGGTGCGCGACTACCGTCCGGCGGTTCGGCCTCCTGATCGACAGGCTTGCCCGGCTAGGGTGAGCTGACCGTCAGACAGGAGCGCATCAGATGGCCACCCACGCACCCGCCGTCGCGGCCGACGCGCCGCTGCTGACCTACCTCGACGACGCCACCGGCGAGCGCACCGAGCTGACCGGGCCGCAGCTGGGCCAGTGGGCGGCCCGCAGTGCCGGGCTGCTGCGCGACGGGTGCGGGCTGCGCCCCGGTGACCGGGTGGCGGTGCTGCTGCCGCCGCACTGGCGTACCGCGGCGGTGCTGATCGGCGCCTGGTCGGTCGGTCTGACGGTCTCGTTCCGTCCTCGCGCGCTGGCCGGCCTGCCGGTGCTCGAACCCGGCGCGGACCGGCCGTACGACGCGGTGTTCGTGACGCCGGAACGCCTCGACGACTGGCTGGAGGACGTGCCCGAGGGGACGCACCGCTACCTGATGGGCACCGGGCCGGGCCCGCTCGCCGAGGTGCCGCCGGGCTGGTTGGACTGGTCGGCCGAGGTGCTGCGGCACCCCACCGACCCGCCGGACTACACGGCGGTGGACCCGGCCGGCCCGGCGACGCCGGACGGCACCAGCTTCGGCGCGTGGCGTCGCCTGGCCGCCGAGATCGCCACCCAGCTCGACCTGCGTCCGGGCGACCGCCTCCGGGTGGACCCGACCGAGGACGAGCAGCCCGTGAGGTGGCTGCTGGCCCCCTTGTCCGCCGGCGCCACGATCCAGATCCACGCCAACCCCACTCCCTGACCCGCCCGCCCTCCCTCCCTCCCGCCTTCGCCGTCGATCTTGCACTTCCTGCCCCTCGGGTGCCGGTTTTGCGGGCTTTCGCCGGGGCGACAACTGCATGATCGACGCAGTAGGGAGTGAACTGCCGCGTCTCCAGGACCCCGGCCGAGGTAGATCTTGGTACGAGGGCGCCCCCATGGGGGGGGCGGGGCCGTACCAAGATCTCGGCGGATCCCGGGCCGGCGGCGGGCGGCCGTTGACGAATCGCGGCGATCTTGGAGTTGTGGCACCTTGCAAAAGCCGCGAAGTCGACATTGGAGGCGCCATAACTCCAAGATCGGCGGGTCGGGTGGGGCGGGGCGGGTGGGGCGGCGAGGGCGGGGGCGGGTGGGGAATCTGGTTGACCGTGGGGGAGGGGGTGGGGCCTACTGCCTCGGTGGAGCGTGGCGGCCGGGTGGGGCGGGCGACGGGAGTGGGCGTGGACGGGACGGGTGCGCTGGTCTGGCGGGAGTTCGGCGAGGACGACCTACCAGCACTGACCGGCCTGGCGCGGGCGTGCCTCGTCGCTGACGGCGGGTTGCCGCTGTTCGGGCGTACCCCGTTGGTGCGGGCGCGGCTGCTGCAGACGCGTACCCACGGCGCCTGGTCCGGCGGCGACCTGGTCGCGGCCGTCGGGGTCGGCACCGGGCGGACGCCCGCCACCGCCACCGGACTCGTGCACCCGGCGTGGCGCGGACGCGGGCTGGGCGGCGCGTTGCTCGACTGGGCCGAGAAGCACGCCGGCGACGCGGGCCTGCTGGTCACCACGGAGACGTGGAACGTCGGCGCGGAGGAGTTGCTCACCAGACGCGGCTACATGCGGACGTTCCTGGAGTGGGTGCTGCGGCACGACCTCGACGCGCTGCCCGAGGTCGCCGCGCCGGACGGGGTGACTGTGGAGCCGGCGACGCTGGGGCGGGAGTTGTTCGCCACCTACCGCGCGTCGTTCGCCGACCGGCCCGGCTTCGTGGAGCCCGAGGCCGGCGAGTGGCTGGGCGACCTGCGCGACGACGAGGACTTCCGGCCGGAGCTGACGCTGCTCGCGCGTGGTCCGGACGGCGAGGCGGCCGGCTTCGTCACAGTGCTCGACGACTGGATCGACCAGGTCGGTGTGGTGCCCGGGTGGCGCGGTCGTCGGGTCGGCGCCTACCTCGTGGCTCGTGTGCTGCGCGGCCTCGCCGACGGGGGCGCGGACGCCGTGTGGCTCTGCGTCAACGACGACAATCCGGCTGCCGGGCTGTACCGGCGGCTCGGCTTCGGACATTTTGGCCGCCGCGCCCGCTACCGGCATGACTGACCCGACCCGGACGGCGATCATGCGGGGCCTCGCCGACCTGTGGGCGAACGGCTGCCCGGTGCCCGCGCCGGAGCTCCGCGAACGGCTCGCCGACGTCGGCCTGCGCCGCTGGCGCAGCGTCGCGCGCCGGCACCGGGGGCGGCGGCTCGGCCCGGACGACCGGTTCAGGGATCTGGTACGCGGACTGGTCGCCGCGTTCGAGCCGGACCGTGCGCTGGTCGGGCCGCTGGTACGCGACTACGAGTGCGTCGCGCGGGTGATCACCGACGCCGTGACGTCGACGGACCCGCCGGGGACTGTTGCCGATGCCCATTGACGTGGTCTTATGGCGGGACGACGACGTCATCGATCCGCAGCTTTGACAACCCCGCGTCGTACTCCTTTCATGTCTCTCGAAAGGTGCAACGATGCACAGGAAACCGACAATCCACCTGGCGGTGCTCGTCGCTGCCGCCGCCACCTTCCTGACCGCCGGGGGAGCCTCCGCCACGCCCGCACCCGTGGCCGCCTCCCCGGTGGTCGCCGAGTGCGAGCCGGGTGCCGGCAACCACAGCGCCGCCCGGGTGCGCGAGGGCGCCACCGCCAAGGAGCCCGCGCTCTACTCGACGAACGAGGCCAAGGCGTACGGCGTCATCAAGGACGCGCCGCGCCTGGCAAACGGCAGCGTCACCGTGCCGACGATCTTCCACATGATCTCGGACCACGAGCTGAGCGCGGCCGAGAAGGCCCGCTGGAACACGCTCATCTCGGCGCAGATGACGGTGCTCAACGACTCGTTCGCGGGTCGTACGGCGGCGGACGCGTCGGACACGCCGTTCCGCTTCTCGCTCGTGGACACCACCTGGACCGTCAACAGTGCCTGGTACACGGTGGTGCCGGGCAAGAACGAGCGGGACATGAAGAAGGCGCTCTACACCGGCGACTCCCGCACGCTGAACGTCTACGCGGCGAACATCGGTGACGGGCTGCTCGGCTGGGCGTACTTCCCGAAGGGCTACAACAACGGCCGTGACTACATCGACGGCGTGGTGATGCTGGACGAGTCGATGCCGGGCGGCACGGCCGGCAAGTACGCGCTCGGCGACACGCTGACGCACGAGGTCGGGCACTGGCTGATGCTGGAGCACACGTTCGCGCACGGCTGCTCCGCGTCCGGCGACTTCGTGGCCGACACGCCGCGTGAGGCGGCGCCGCAGTTCAACTGCCCGATCGGGGCGGACACCTGCACCGCGCCGGGGCTGGACCCGATCCACAACTTCATGGACTACACGCAGGACTCCTGCATGAACATGTTCACCCCGGGCCAGGCCGACCGGATGAGCGACGCCTGGGTCGCGTTCCGGGCCAGCGGCAAGGGCTGACCGCGAGACCGGGCGGGCCGCAGCACGGCGGCCCGCCCGGCCGGCACGCCGGTCAGTCGACGCTCGGCAGCGACGGTCCGAGCACGTCGTCGGCGTCCACGATCGTGTACGCGTACCCCTGCTCGGCCAGGAACCGCTGCCGGTGCGCGGCGTACTCGGTGTCGATGGTGTCCCGGGAGACCACCGTGTAGAAGTGCGCCTGCCGGCCGTCGGCCTTCGGCCGCAGCACCCGGCCGAGCCGTTGCGCCTCCTCCTGGCGGGAGCCGAACGTGCCGGACACCTGGATCGCGACAGCCGCCTCCGGCAGGTCGATGGAGAAGTTGCCGACCTTCGAGAGCACCAGGGTCCGCAACGAGCCGGAGCGGAACGCGTCGAACAGCCGCTCGCGTTCCTTGTTCGTGGTGGAGCCCTGCACGATCGGCGCGTCCAGGTATTCGCCGAGCTGGTGCAGCTGGTCGAGGAACCCGCCGATGACGAGGACCTGCTCGGACGGGTGCCGCTCCACCAGCGCCCGCACCACAGGCAGCTTCGTGCGAGCGGTCGCCGCCATCCGGTAGCGCTCCTCGGCCTCCGCCGTCGCGTACGCCAGCCTCTCCGCGTCGGTGAGCGTCACCCGTACCTCGGTGCACTCCGCCGGTGCGATCCAGCCCTGCTGCTCGATGTCCTTCCACGGCGCGTCGTACCGCTTCGGGCCGATCAGGCTGAACACGTCGCCCTCGCGGCCGTCCTCGCGTACCAGAGTCGCGGTGAGGCCGAGCCGGCGACGGGCCTGGAGGTCCGCCGTGAAGCGGAAGATCGGCGCGGGCAGCAGGTGCACCTCGTCGTAGACGACCAGGCCCCAGTCGCGGGC
Organism: Micromonospora sp. NPDC049203; assembly: GCF_043197215.1. Lineage (NCBI taxonomy): Bacteria > Bacillati > Actinomycetota > Actinomycetes > Micromonosporales > Micromonosporaceae > Micromonospora > Micromonospora sp. NPDC049203. Next base: position 322,192 of record NZ_JBICSV010000003.1, read on the forward strand.
GCCGAACAGGTCCAGGTGGGTGAACGCGCCGCCGCGCCGCGCGGTGAGCACCTGGTACGTGGCGATGGTGACCGGGCGGATCTCCTTGCGCTCGCCCGAGTACTCGCCGATCTCCTCCTCGGTCAGCGACGTGCGGGCGATCAGCTCCCGCTTCCACTGCCGTCCGGCCACGGTGTTGGTGACCAGGATCAGCGTGGTCGCCTTCGCCTCGGCCATCGCCGCCGCGCCGACCAGCGTCTTGCCGGCGCCACACGGCAGCACCACCACGCCGGAGCCGCCGGCCCAGAACGCCTCCACCGCCTCCCGCTGGTACGACCGCAGCGTCCACGGCTTGCCGCCGTCGGAGCCGGACTCGGCCAGCTCGATCGGGTGCGCCTCGCCGTCCACGTACCCGGCCAGGTCTTCGGCGGGCCAGCCCAGCTTGAGCAGCGCCTGCTTGAGCCGCCCCCGCTCGGACGGGTGCACCGCGATGGTGTCGTCGTCGATCTTGGTGCCGAGCATGCCGGCGAGCTTCTTGCTCTTGGCGACCTCGATCAGCACCACCCGGTCCAGGGCGCGCAGCACCAGGCCGTGCACCGGGTCGTTGGCGAGCTGGAGCCGGCCGTACCGGTCCATCGTCTCGGCCACGTCGACCAGCAGCGCGTGCGGCACCGGGTAGCGCGAGTATTTGATCAGCGAGTCGACCACGCCCTCGGCGTCGTGGCCGGCGGCCCGCGCGTTCCACAGGCCGAGCGGCGTGAGCCGGTAGGTGTGCACGTGCTCGGGGGAGCGTTCCAGCTCGGCGAAGGGCGCGATGGCCATCCGGCACGCCTGCGCGTCGGGGTGATCCACCTCCAGCAGCAGCGTCTTGTCCGACTGCACGATCAGTGGTCCACCGCTCACGCCAGCGTCCTCTCGCATCGCCCGGAACCCGCCGCCCGGAACCCGTCTGCGCCCGGCTGACCTGCCGCAGGCCGACCATCCAGTGTTGCACGCCGGAGGGCACCGCAAAAAAGTCTCGCTGGACAGGCAACGTCATACTCGTCCCACACGTCTAGCAAGCGGGACGATTGTCCAGGGAGGGCCCATGCAGCGTGTCCGGTTTCTCGCACGGGCCACCGCCCTGGCGGTGGTCGTGCTGGTCGGTGTCGGCGCCTGTGCGCTCGATCCGCAGGCGGAAGGCACCGGGGGGAGCACCCCCGGCCCGGTCGGGCTGACGGAGGGAGCATCGGGGGCGAGCGCGTCGCCCGCGCCGGAGCAGCCGGTCACGTCCCCGTCGGCGCAGCCGAGCCGGACGGCCTCGCCGAAACCCTCCCGGTCGCCGGAGGCGACGAGGACGACCAAGCCCAAGCCGAAGCCGAGCGCGTCCGCCGGGTGCCCGCAGGGGGAGCACCAGCGGGCCGTGGAGACGTACCTGACCCGGCTGGGCGGCTTCGGGACGCTGACCGTGGACGGCGAGCAGTCCGCCGCCGACTGCGCGGCGATCAAGAAGTTCCAGATCCGGTACGGGATCAGCCCGTCCTCCGGTCGCGCCGGCCCCACCACGTACGACGTGGCGAAGCGGCTGGCCGCCACCGACACCGCGCGGTGCAAGGCCGGTTCCCGGCTCACCTTCTGCGTCGACCTGACCCGGCAGACGGTCTGGGCGATGCGTGGCGGCAAGGTCGTGATGGGCCCGACAGTCACCCGTACCGGTATGTCCGGCTACGCCACCCCGGCCGGCACGTACTCGGTGGGCTGGAAGAACCCGCGCGAGTGGTCCAACCCGTACGAGGTGTGGCTGCCGTACTGGCAGCAGTTCAACGGCGGGATCGGCTTCCACGAGACCACCACCTACCTGCACAACGGCGCGATCGGCTCGCACGGCTGCGTGAACCTGCTGCACCGTGACGCGGTACGCCTCTGGGAGCTGGGCTCGGTCGGCACCCGCGTGGTGGTGATCGGCCGCCGCCCCGGCACCTGAGCACGCCGCCCCGGCACCCGAACCGGCCCGCGCCCGCCCTACCCGTGTCCGGACCGCCCGGATCAGGGTTTTAACCCCTGTCCGCGCGGTCCGGTTGGTGTAACCCTGGAAGCCGGGTCCATGCCGGGACGGGGAGGGACTGCCATGACCGTTGACCAGGACGTGCTTCCCGAGGACGAACGGGCGCGGCAGCAGGAGGTGCCCACGGCGGTGGTGCTCGCCTACGCGGCGGCCGCGGCGGGGGTGTTCGGCTGGTTCCTGTTCGGGCTGCTGGTGCAGCAGCAGGGCTTCGTCGACTCGGTGGGTGAGGCGGCCGGCACCGCGTTCGCGTTGCTGCTGGCCGTGTCGGTGATCGGCACGCTGCGCCGCAACGGGGAGTAGCTCACTCCTCCAGCACGGCGGCGGTGATCCGGTGCAGCGCGAACGTGTGCAGCATCTCCGTGCGGTCGTCCTCGGCGCGCAGGTAGCCGGCACCGATCGACACCGGGCGGACCAGCCGGGACGCGGTCGCCCCGTGCGCGTCGACGTAGCCCACCCAGACCAGCGCCTTGTCCCGTACCGCCTGCTGGAGCACCGCCAGGGCGTCGCCGTGCCCGGACACCGGCGTCGGACCGGCCGCCGCCGGGCCGCCGCGGACCACCGCCGGGGCCCGCCGCGCCGCCCGGGCCGCCGCCTCGCCCCGGCGGATCTGCTCCACCACGCCGAGCAGGCGGGGCATCGGCAGCTTCGGCGTGGCGAGCGGGTCGACCGCGCGACCGCTCGCGGTGCGGGCCGGCGCCCGCCGGGTCTTCGGGCGTGCCAGCACCATCGCTCCGCTGGCGTCCTCGGGCACCGGGGCGTACCCGGCGTCGCGCAACGCGGTGAGCATCCGGTTGACCTGGTACGGGGTGACCAGCACCGTGGGCGCGAGCCGGCGGAACGCCAGCGGCTCCAGGCGCCGGTCCGCCTGGACCTCGCTGAGCAGCGCCTCGTCGTCGCTGCGCACGTATGCCCCGGCCGACCCGACGCGCAGCCCACCGTGCTTGCGGGCCGCGTCGTCGACCAGGTAGGTCAGGCCCTGCGGCACCGGGGTGCGCGAGCGGCGGCGGAACAGCGCGTGCAGGTCGTCGGCCGTGTAGCCGGCGTCGAGTGCCCGCCTGATGCTCGCCGTGGTGACCCGGTGCACGCTGGCGCCGCCCGCCGACTCGTGCTCGGCCACCACGTCCAGTTCGGCGGCGAGCGCCGGGTCGGGCGGGCCGGGCACCACCACCGTCAGGTCGGCCTGCACCAGGACGTGGTCGACCGGGGCGGGCAGCAGCGCGTCCAGCGCCCGTACCGTCGTCGACGCGTCGCCCGACTCGGCGTCGGAGCGCAGCCCGAGCGGGTCGTCACCGCGCTCGTCGGCCTCGGTCAGCTCGGCGAGCAGCAGCCGCCCGTACGAGGTGAGCGCGCCGAGCCCGGTCACGCCCAGCGTGGCGGCCTCGGCGAGCACCTCCCGGTGCGCCGCCTCCCGTCCCCGGGCCCGCCGGGGCGTGCGCCAGTCCAGCAGCTCCAGCACCTCGTCCGGGGTCGGCGCGGTGCCGGGCGGCAGGTCGGCCAGCACGGCGAGCACGGCCCGCCGGGCGGCCGGCGCGCCGGCCCGTTCCGCCTCGGCGGAGAGCACCGAGATGGGCCGGTCCCGGTCGTCGCGCTGCCCGATCAGGCCGGCCTGGCGGGGCATCGACATCCAGGCGCGGGCGAGCTGGTCCCAGCGCTGGGCCAGGGACACCGCGCGCCACACCTCGTACCCGCCGGTGGGCAGGATCTGCTGGTCACCGCCATACCGCGTGGTGGCCGCACCGGTCAGCTCCATCTCCCCGGTCAGCCCCGCCGCGTACGCCACCTCGAACAGCAGCGCGGTGGTCGGCTCGTCCAGCCCGAGACCGCGGGCGAGCCGCCGCAGGTCGCGTACGCCGACGCCGCCGGAGCGCAGCACCGGGGCGGGTTCCGCGGTCAGCGCCTCCAGCATCGCCTCGATGTGCCGGACCACCTCCATGGTCTGCCCGGCCCCGGCCGAGTCGACGGACTTGACCTCGCGCGCCGGGCCGGACACCACCGGCGGGCTGGTGCGCAGCGGCCCGAGCGGACCGGCGTCGCGGCGCAGCACCAGCCCCACCTCGCGGGGCAGCTCGACGGTGCCGTTGCGGCCGCCGGACATCCGGACCAGCAGCCGGTGCTCGACCAGCCAGCGGATCGGCGAGCCGGTCGGGGCGCCGCCGTTGACCAGGTCGGGCGGGAGCACGTCCTCGGCGCCGGTGGCGGGGGCCTCCAGCGCGCCGGGCGCCACGGTCCCGACCGGCGGCCCGGCGGCGAGCCGGTCCAGGACCGCCCGGGCCGAGGGCGGCGCGGACAGCAGCGTCCGCCGCAGCTTCGCCGGGTCCGCGCAGAGCGCCGCCGCGCGCGGGTCCAGCTCCGCCGCCGGTCGGCCCAGCCCCGCCGGGTACGGCGACACCTCGTCGATGCCGCCGGCCACGCACAGGGCGTGCTCGGGGCCGTACAGCAGGAACCGGGCCCGGAGGCGGTCGACGGCGGCGCGGACCGTCGTGGGTGCGGGCGGGTGCGGCCCGGCGGTGGCCATGGCCAGGATCTGGTCGGTGGAGGTGGTGCCCTCGGGATCGCGGGTGAGCCGGGCGGCGTCGAGGATCTGGAGGGTGAACTGGTCCAGCCCGTCGAGCGCCCGGGCCACGGAGACCCGGGACTGGGCGCGCAGGGCGAGGGCGGACACGTCGGCCGGCACCGGCACGACGAGGTCCGGCCGCAGTTGGAGCAGGGCGGCCAGGGGCTCGTCGGGGAGGGCCCGCAGGTGGTCGGCGAGTGAGGTGGTCATCGTCGTACCACGCTAGCCCGCTGGGTAGGTTCTCGGCATGCCTCCGCTGATGGTCGGCTTCGACCTCGACATGACTCTGGTCGACTCCCGGCCCGGGATCGCCGCCGCGTTCCGGGCGCTGACCGCGCGCACGGGCGTGCATGTGGACGGGGAACTGGCCGTCTCCCGGCTGGGCCCGCCGCTGCGTACCGAGCTGGCGCACTGGTTCCCGCCGGAGCGCGTCGAGGAGGCGGTGACGCTCTACCGGGAGCTGTATCCGGCGTACGCGATCACTCCGACCGTGCCGATGCCGGGTGCCGAGGCCGCGCTGCGCGCGGTGCACGAGCGCGGCGGCCGGACGATGGTGGTGACCGCGAAGATCGGCCGGCTGGCGAAGCTGCACCTGGACCATCTCGGCCTGCCGGTGGACGAGCTGGCCGGGGACGTGTTCGCGGAGCAGAAGGCGGTCGCGTTGCGCGAGCACGGCGCCACGCTCTACGTGGGCGACCACGTGGCCGACATGGCCGCCGCGCGAGCTGCGGGAATCCCCGGCGTGGCAGTGGCGACCGGCCCCTGCTCGGCCGACGAACTGGCCGAGGCCGGGGCGTATCTGGTGCTTGATGATCTCGTCGAATTCCCGAGGGCGCTGGACCGGATCATCGGGCTAGCCTTGGAGGGGTAGACGGTTCGAGTGGAGCGGGGTTCAACAGGTGCCGACGGGTCGAGTGAAGTGGTACGACGCCGCCAAGGGGTACGGGTTCGTCACCAGTGACGAGGGTGGCGACGTGTTCCTGCCGAAGGGCGCGCTACCGGCGGGTGTCGCCGACCTGAAGGGTGGCCAGCGGGTCGATTTCAGCGTGGTCGACAGCCGGCGGGGCGCCCAGGCGATGGGGGTCAAGCTGCTGGAGGCGCCGCCGTCCGTGGCGGAGCTGCGCCGCCGGCCGGCCGAGGAACTCCACGGCCTGGTGGAAGACATGATCAAGGTGCTGGAGGCGAAGGTCCAGCCGGACCTGCGCCGGGGTCGCTTCCCGGATCGGAAGACCTCCCAGAAGATCGCTCAGCTGGTCCACGCGGTGGCGCGCGAGCTGGAGGTCTGAGGGACGAGCCCGGCGTCGGCGGCCCGGCCCAGCAGCGCCTCCACGGCGGCGAAGCCGGCCTCACCCAGGTCGGCGGTGAACTCGTTGACGTAGAGGCCGATGTGCCGGTCCACCACGTCGGGCTCCATCTCCTGCGCGTGCGCGAGGACGTACTCCCGGCTGGCCTCCGGGTCGGCCCACGCCTGGCGTACCGACTCGCGGATCCAGGCGGTGGCCTCGACCGGGTCGACGGCGCCCCGCCGGGCCAGGATCGCGCCGAGCGGGATCGGTAGCCCGGTGTCGCCCTCCCACCACTCGCCCAGGTCGACGAGCGCGGTCAGCCCGTGCCGCGGGTAGGTGAAGCGCGCCTCGTGGATGACCAGGCCGGCGTCGTACCGGCCGGCGGCCACACCCGGCATGATCTCGTGGAACGGCACCACCTCGATGCGCGCCGGTGCCTGGTCGGCCGCCCAGAGCCGGAACAGCAGGTACGCAGTGGTCCGCTCGCCGGGCACCGCCACCGTCGCGCCGGACAGGTCGGTCCGGTCGCCACGGGTCAGCACCAGCGGGCCGCAGCCCCGCCCGAGCGCGCCGCCGCAGGGCAGCAGGTGGTAGTCCTCCAGCAGCCAGGGCAGCGCCGCGTAGCTGACCTTCACCAGGTCGAACGCCCCCCGCTCGGCGGCGGTGTTCGTGACGTCCACGTCCGCGTAGGTCACCTCGACCGGCGGGGCGCCCGGCACCCGGCCGTGCACCAGGGCGTCGAAGACGAACGTGTCGTTGGGGCAGGGGGAGATCGCCAGGGAGAGCGCCACGGTCCCACCGTAACCCCGTCGCCCGGGCGGCCCGTCATCCCGTCCGGTGTGACGTCCAGCCGGTCCGGTGCAGCCGCTCGATGCCGTCGAGCAGCAGGTCCAGGGCGAACTCGAACTCGAACTGGTCGTCGCAGCCCGGCCTGACCACCGAGTCGTCGTCGTGGGACGCGGCGGTGGCGATGGCGGCGAGGTGCGGGAACCGGGCGGCCACCTCCGGCGGCAGGTCCGCCGGTGTGCCGGCGCTGGTCGCGCCGGATCGCCCGGCCTGCCGGGAGGTGTCGAACAGTTCCTGGCTGAAGCCCAGGACCCGGCTGCCCAGCGCGTGCATGACGTGGTGGGCCAGGTCGGTGGAGAAACCGCCGGCCCGCAGCGCGTCGACTGTCGAGTCGAGGTAGGCCAGGACGGCCGGCGTGGGCGTGGTCCGGGACTCGATCGCCAGCGACGCCCAGGGGTGGCGGAGCAGCATCTGCCGCGCCGACAGGATGCGCCGGCGGATCGCCTGCTTCCAGTCGCCGGGCGCCGGCGGGTCGATCTCCGCGACGACGATGTCGATCATGCCGTCGAGCAGTTCGTCCTTGTTGGCGACGTGCTTGTAGAGGGCCATCGGCACGACGCCGAGATCCTGCGCGAGGTTGCGCATGCTCAGCGACTCGATGCCGGTCCGGTCGGCGAGCACGACGGCGGTACGCAGGACGCGATCCCTGGTCAGGGGTGCCCTTCGTGCCGTCTCCGCCTGCTTCGCCATGTCGTCCCCAGTCCTCCCGAAGGCCGTTGACACAGTAACCGCCTTGACTGGTGTGCGGCGTACACCTAGCCTTGTCCCATCATGGTGTACGCCGTACACCTGGGAGGGAGTGGCGACATGAAGGCGATCGTCCAGGACCGGTACGGCCCACCGGAGACACTCGTGCTCGCCGACGTCGAGACGCCCGCGCCCGGCCCCGGCGACGTCCTCGTCCGGGTCGAGGCAGCCGCGCTGAACGCGTACGACTGGCACGTCATGCGCGGCGACCCCCGGCTGTCGCGGCTGGCGCTCGGCCTCGCGCGGCCCCGGGCCCGCATCCGGGGCCGCGACTTCGCCGGCCGGGTCGAGGCGGTCGGCGCCCAGGTGCGGCAGGTACGCCCCGGCGACGCCGTCTTCGGCGACCTCGGCGAGGCCGACGGCGCGTTCGCCGAGTACGTGTGCGTGCCCGAGCACCTGGTCGCGCCGCGGCCGGCGAACCTGACCCCGGCGCAGGCGGCGGCGCTGCCGCTGGCAGGCGTCACCGCGCTGCAAGGGCTGCGCGACGCCGGGCGGGTCCGGCCCGGCCACCGCGTCCTGATCAACGGGGCCTCCGGCGGCGTCGGCACGCTCGCCGTCCAGTTGGCGAAGGCGCTCGGCGCGACGGTGACAGGCGTGTGCCGCACCCGCAACGTCGCGCTGGTCCGCTCCCTGGGCGCCGACCACGTGGTCGACTACACCCACGACGACTTCACCCGCGACGGGCGCCGCCACGACGTGGTGTTCGACCTGGTCGGCAACCGCCCCCTGACCGCGTTGCGGCGGGCGCTCACGCCGGGCGGGACGCTCGTGCTCTCCGGTGGTGGCGTCTACCGGGGCGGCAGCCTTCTCGGCCCGATCGGGCTGCTGGCGCGGGGACGGCTGGTCGCGCCGGTCATCAGCCAGCGCGTCGTCGTCCTCGCCACCTCACCCGGCCGGGCGCACCTCGACGTGCTGCGCGAGCACGCCGAGGCCGGCCGGCTCACCCCTGCGGTCGACCGGACGTATTCGCTGCCCGAGGTGCCCGAGGCAGTCCGCTACCTCGAAACCGAGCACGCACGAGCCAAGGTCGTCATCACGATCTGAGCCCGCCGTCCCCAGCCCGACGACTTCTCCACAGGGTTATCCACAGGTGGACGGGATCAGTGGAGGGCGGCCGCCGCGGCGGTGAGCGCGGCGAACGCCTCCCGCATCCGCCACGCGCTCCGGTCGCGCGGGCCGATCGGGTTGGAGACGGTCCGCAGCTCGGCGAAGGGCACGGCGGCCTGGGCGGCGGCGACCGCCACGCCGTACCCCTCCATGGCCTCGGCCACCGCGTCCGGGTGCCGTTCGGCGAGCGCCGCCGTGCTGGCGGCGGTGCCGGTCACCGTGCTGACGGTGAGCACCGTGCCGACGGTGGCCCCCGGCAGCGCGGCGCGCAGACGGGCCAGCAGGCCCGGGTCGGCGGCGACGATCCGGCCGCCGCCCAGCAACTCGGGGGGCATGCCCAGGTCCTCGACCGGGATGAAACCGGCGGGCGACTCGGCGCCGAGGTCGGCGGCGACGCTGCGGTCGGCGAGCACCGTGCCGCCCACCGCGACCCGGCCGACGAACCCTCCGGCGATGCCGGCGCTGACCACCGCCCGGTACGGCCGCCCGGCCGCCTCGGCCAGCGCCAGCAGCCGTGCCGTGGCGGCCCCGGCGACGGCCGGGCCGACCCCGACGGGCAGCACCGTCACGTCCGGCGATGCCGTCCCGCCCGGCGGCACCGTCATGTCCGGCGCTGCCGGTGCGGTGAGGCCGGCACGGATCGCCTCGGCCTCTGCCGGCACGGCAGTGACCACGAGCAGACCGCTCACGCCACCGGCCCCCGGGGATCACGCCGCTCGGTGTCCTCGACGCCGCCCGGGCCGCCCACCGAGGAGGACGGCCGGTAGATGTGGAAGCCGGGCGGTGCCAGCCCCTCGTCGTCCGGCGGCGGGCCGGAGCGCTGGGGCGCCGGTGAGGTGGGCGCCGGGTCGTCGAGCGAGGTGGTGGCCGGTTTCTCGTCGCGGGTCGCCTGCTCCGCGGCCAGCTCCTCGTCGCCGAGCGGCCGGCCGGCCAGGTGCTCACCGCGCAGCTTGCCGGCGACGAGCACGCCGCGTACGGCCACCAGCGCGGCCACCGCGGCGGCCACCGTCACGCCGATCAGGCCGGTGAACGGCACCAGCCCGAGCCCGCCGCCGGCCACGAACGCCAGCATCAGCGCGGTCTCCGAGTGTGCGAACGAGCTGGCGCGCAGCCGCTCCGGGATGCGTTCCTGGATCGAGGCGTCCACCGCGAGCTTGGCGATCCCGCTCATCATGGCCGCCACCAGGCAGAGCAGCGCCACCATCGGCAGCGAGAACTTCAGCGCGGCGAGCACCGCCACACCGGCCACCACTATCGTGCCGCTCGACTGGAGCGCTGTCGGCCGGTGGATGCGCAGCCGGGTGCCGAGCGCGGTGGCGAGGAACGTGCCTACCGCCAGCGCGCCGCCGACCAGGCCCAGCGCGCCCTGGGCGCCGAGGTCGCGGCCGAAGAAGTCGGTGGTCAGGTCACCGGCCTTGATCGCGAAGGCCAGGAACAGCAGCAGGAAGCCGTAGAGCCCGCGCAGCGCCGCCGCGCCGATCAGCGTGGCGATCACCAGCCGTCCGCTGGGGCGGCCCCGGCCCAGCGGGCGCTCGCCGTCGCGGCGGCGCAGCGCGCGCAGCGGGTGCGGCATCCGCTCGGGCGGCTCGGAGTCGGCCTTCGGCGGCAGCCGGAGCGAGATCACCATGCCGATCAGGAAGATCACCGAGGCGACCCGCAGCGGCCACTGCGGCCCGAACCAGAACGCGGCCAGCCCGATCGGCGCGACGAGCGCGCCGGCCACCGTGCCGTAGACGCTCGCGCGCGCCCCTACCTGGGACAGCCCCAGCCCTTCGGGGAGCAGCCGGGGGACCGCCGCCGAGCGGGCCACACCGTATGCCCGGGAGAGCGCGAGCACGCCGAACGCCGCCGGGTAGAGCCCGAAACCGCCGATGTAGTCGGAGATCAGCCACGCCAGGAACGCCCGGCCGAGCATGGTGGTGGCGAGCGCGTACCGCCGGCCGTGGCGGAAGTGGTCGAGCAGCGGGCCGACCACCGGGGCGAGCATGGCGAACGGGACCATGGTCACCAGCAGGTAGAGGGCCACCTTGTTGCGCGCCTCGCCCAGCGGCACGTCGAAGAAGATCGTCCCGGCCAGGCCGATCGCGATGAGCGTGTCACCGGCGCAGGAGAGCGCGTGCAGGTCGAACAGGCGGACCATGCCCACCTCGTTGCCCGCGCTTCGGGCCCGGGCGGTGCCGGCCCGCCGGGTCATCCAGCGCCCACCGTGCAGCGAGCCCCGCAGCAGCAGCCGGGTGGCGCGGATGCCGGTGCCGACGGTCCGCCCGAGAAAGGAGCGGCCGGAGCGGGAGGACAGCGCCATGCGTCCCATCCTCGCCCATCCGCTCCACGTGCGCCGCATCACCCGGAGAGAATGACTCCGGGGAGTGCCTGTCGCCCGTGGACGGGCATGGGGAACAATGGTCCGGTGACCAGGCCCGCCTCCGCCCGCGCTCCCCGGCTCGACCAGGTCTGCGCCGCCGCCGTCGAGGTGGCCCGCGACGCGATCACCGAGGTGGAGCCCACCGACATCGGCGATCATCTCCAGGCGGTCGCCGAGGGCGATCGGGTCGTCACCCACTACTTCGAGTGCCGGATGGCCGGTTACCGCGGCTGGCGCTGGGCCGTCACGGTGACCCGGGTGCCGCGCAGCCGCCACGTCACCGTCTGCGAGACGGTGCTGCTACCGGGCCCGGACGCGCTGCTCGCCCCGGGCTGGCTGCCGTGGCAGGAGCGGCTCAAGCCGGGCGACCTGGGCCCGGGTGACCTGCTGCCCACCCCGGCCGACGACGAGCGGCTCGCCCCCGGCTACCTGCTCTCCGACGATCCGGCAGTGGAGGAGACCGCCTGGGAGCTCGGCCTGGGCCGGCCCCGGGTGCTGTCCCGGGAGGGCCGTGCCGAGGCCGCCCAGCGCTGGTACGACGGTGACCACGGCCCGGACGCCGCGATCTCGGTCGCCGCGCCGGCCGCCGCCCGCTGCGGCACCTGCGGCTTCTACCTGCCGCTGGCCGGTTCGCTGCGCCTGGCCTTCGGCGCCTGCGGCAACTTCTACGCCCCGGACGACGGCCGGGTGGTGAGCGCCGACCACGGGTGCGGCGCGCACTCCGAGACGCTTGTGGAGACGCCGGAGACGCCAGTCGACGAACTGCCCACCGTCTACGACGACAGCGCGGTCGAGGCGATGACTGTCAGCCGGGCCCCGGGCTCGGTGGAGGCGGCCGAGCCGGCGGAGCCGTACGGCCACCCCTGACCGGTCAGCGCTGCCGCCGCCCGGCGGCAGCGCGCCGGCGGCGCCGGTTGGCGTCGTGCCGCATCATCACCGCCAGGCCGGGAAAGCCCCACAGGAAACCGGCGAGGCAGGTCCAGAGCCAGTTCTGACGCCCGGATTCGGTGAGCCAGTCCCGGAAGAAGATCAGTAGCACCAGGCCGGCCACCGCCCAGGCGATCAGCCCGGCGACGGCGAACGGCACCATCGGCGGGTCGAGCGGCTCCGGCCGCGGCTGTTGCTCCTGTGACACTGGCCCAGCGTACGTGATCGTTCTTCCCTGCCAGGCGGGTGATCTGGGACGATGCGCGCGACAAAATCCAGTCGATGACCTAGATGAGGACCCGATGTCCATTGCTCCGCCGCCGGATCACGGCACGCCGCCCGATCCCGCGCACCCACGAAACGCCTTCGACCGCTTCTTCCTGATCTCGGCTCGCGGGTCGACGCTGAGCCGTGAGATCCGAGGCGGCCTCGCCACGTTCTTCACGATGGCGTACATCGTGGTGTTGAACCCGCTGATCCTGGGCAGCGGGAAGGACGGTGACGGGCGTTCGCTCGCCATTCCGGCGCTCGCCGCGGCGACCGCCCTGGTCGCCGGCCTGATGACGATCCTGATGGGCGTGGTGGCCCGGTTCCCGATCGCGCTCGCCGCCGGCCTGGGCGTGAACGCGCTCGTGGCGTACGAGATCGCGCCGCAGATGACCTGGGCGGACGCGATGGGCCTGGTGGTCATCGAGGGTGTGCTGATCGGCATCCTGGTGCTCACCGGGCTGCGTACCGCGGTGTTCCGCTCGGTGCCGACGCAGCTCAAGACCGCGATCGGTGTCGGCATCGGTCTGTTCCTGACCATCATCGGCCTGGTCGACGCCGGTTTCGTCAGGCGGGTGCCGGACGCGGCGAACTCGACGGTGCCGGTCGGACTGGGCATCAACGGCAAGATCGTCAGCTGGCCGATGCTCGTCTTCGTGGTCGGCCTGCTGATCACCCTGGTGCTCGTGGTGCGCCGGGTCCGGGGCGCGATCCTGATCGGCATCCTGGCCTCCACCGTGCTGGCCATCGTGGTCGAGGCGGTCGCCAAGGTCGGCCCGTCCTTCGTCGACGGCAAGCCGAACCCGAAGGGCTGGTCGCTGAACGTTCCCGAGCTGCCGAAGCAGATCGTGGACGTGCCCGACCTGTCGTTGCTGGGTCAGTTCAACGTGCTGAACTCGTGGAGCCGGGTCGGCTGGCTGGTGCCGCTGATGTTCATCTTCACCCTGCTGATCACGGACTTCTTCGACACCATGGGCACGATGGTCGCGATCGGTCAGGAAGGGGACATGCTCGACGAGACGGGCACCCCGCCGAAGGCCAAGGAGATCCTGCTCGTCGACTCGATCGCCGCCGCCGCTGGTGGCGCGGCCTCGGTGTCCAGCAACACCTCGTACATCGAGAGCGCCGCAGGCGTCGCGGAGGGCGCCCGGACCGGCGTGGCCAACCTGGTCACCGGCGTGTTGTTCCTGCTCGCCATGTTCCTGGCGCCGCTGTCGCTGATCGTGCCGTTCGAGGCCGCGTCGACGGCGCTGGTGGTGGTCGGCTTCCTGATGATGACGGCGGTCCGCACGATCGACTGGACCGACTACGAGATCGCCATCCCGGCGTTCCTCACCATCGCGCTGATGCCGTTCACCTACTCGATCTCGAACGGCATCGGGGCCGGCGTGATCAGCTTCGTGCTGCTGAAGGTGGCGAAGGGCAAGGCCCGCGAGGTCCACCCCCTGCTGTACGGGGTCGCCGTGCTGTTCGTCGTGTACTTCCTGCGCGGGCCCGTCGAGTCCGTGTTGCTCTGACGCTGGTGAGCCTGGTCATAACGCATGTCGTTAGCCAGGCTCATTAGTTAAGCTAACTAGTTGTGACGGAGCGGACGGTGACGGCGAAACGCGTGCCACCGGCGCAACTGGCCCCTCAGTTGCGAGATGCGATCACCCGGCTCAACCGGCGGGTCCGACAAGCCCGGCCGGTCGGCGACCTCACGGTCACCCAGCTGTCGGCGCTCACCAGCCTCAAGCTGGCGGGCGCCCTCACGCCACGGGAACTGGCCGATGTCGAACGGGTGCAGCCACCCACGATGACGAAGATCGTCGCGAAGTTGGAGGAACGCGGCCTCGTGCAGCGGACTCCCCATCCGACCGACGGACGGCAGGTCATACTGGCGGCTACCGAAGGGGGAAGGGCCGTGCTCGACCAGTTCGAGCGGGCCCGCAACGAATGGCTGGCCACCCGGCTGGCCGCACTGACCGAGGACGAACGCGACACGCTACGGCGTGCCGCGGAGATCCTCCAGGGCATCGCTCGCGCCTGACACCGCCGCCCGCGGTTCGCTTCGTCACTCGTGGATGAAACGTACCGACGCGAGGAGGCGCACCTAGAGTGCAGGCCAAGCTGAGCACGATGTTCCAGTCCCTACGAGTCCGTAACTACCGACTCTTCGCCACCGGACAGCTGGTCAAACTGATCGGCGTCTGGATGATGTTCATCGCCCAGGACTGGCTCGTCCTCGAGCTCAGCGACAACTCCGCGACCGCCCTCGGCGTGGTCACCGCGTTGCAGTTCACCCCCGTACTCCTGCTCACGCTGCTGTCCGGCCGGCTCGCCGACCGCTACGACAAGCGGATGCTGCTCTTCGTCGCCAACGCGTTCTGGACCGTGCTGGCGCTCGCCATGAGCGCCCTGGTCCTCACCGGCCTGGTGCAGCTCTGGCACGTCTTCACGTTCGCCGCCCTGCTCGGCGTCGCCAACGCGGTCGAGACGCCGGTGCGCCAGGCGTTCGTCTCCGAGCTGGTCGGCATGTCGCTGCTGCCGAACGCGCTCTCGCTCAACGCGGCGGTGTTCAACTCCGCCCGGATCGTCGGCCCGGCCGTCGCCGGCCTGGCCATCGCCGCCGTCGACGTCGGCCCGGTCTTCCTGGTCACCGCGCTCAGCTCGATCGCCCCGCTGGTGAACGTGGTCCGGATGCGTACCGAGGAGCTGTACCGCAAGGACCTGCCGCCGACCGGCGAGCGCGACCAGGCCCGGGTGGTCGACGGCCTCCGGTACGTGGCGCGGCGGCCGGACATCCTGCTGCCGATGGTCCTCATGTCGGTGATCGGGATGAGCCTGTTCAACTTCCAGCTCACCCTCGCCGCGCTCGCGAAGACCGTGTTCAACACCGGCGCCGCCTCGTTCGGCCTGTTCAGCACCGCGCTCGCGGTCGGCGCGCTGGTCGGCGCGCTGGCCGGCACCGGCCGGCGTAGCCGCCCCTCGGTCTGGCTGGTGCTCGGCGCCGCGATCGGCTGCGCCGCCTTCGGCACGCTGGTCGGGCTCGCCCCGGCGTACTGGCTGGTGGTGACGCTGCTCCTGCCCGCCGGGTTCTTCATGGTCTACTTCGCCCAGGCGGCAAACCAGCGGGTGCAGCTCGGTGTCGACGCGTCCTTCCGGGGACGGGTGATGGCGCTGTGGGTGCTGGTGTTCCTGGGCACCAACCCGGTGGGCGCCCCGGTGATCGGCTGGGTGGCCGAGACGTACGGTGCGGGCGCGAGCATCTGGGCCGGCGGCCTGATCTCGCTGACCGCCGCGCTGCTGGCGCTCGCCTGGCAACTGCGCCGCTCCGGTGCCCGGCTTCGGCTGCGGATGCTGCCGATGCCCCGCTTCTACGTGGTGTCACCCGGCGCCAAGTAGCCCCGATAGCCGGTCGTACCGGCCCGATTACCCAAACGGGTGGCGGGCCGGTGCGGCAGGGCTTAGCTTCGATGTGTGGAAGTGGGGCAGGGACTGCTGCTGGCTCTGGCGATCCTCGCCGTCTGCTGCCTGCCCGCCCTGCTCGCGCTGCTGTTCTGCGCAGACGAGATCATCGATCGGGTCGCCTGCGGTTGGGCCGAGTGGCGGGAGCAGCGTCGGGAACGCCGTACCATCGCGCGGCTCGACCGGGCCATCGAGGCCGAGGCGCTGACCCGCGACATCGACCTCACCGAGTTCGACAAGGGCGGCCGCCGTCCGCTGGAACAGCTCGCCACCGACCTGCGCCGCCTCGGCGGCCACCGGCTCGCCGCCGCCGACCGCAGTGTGGTGTGGCACGGCGCGGTCATCGAGGCGTACGACGAACGGCTGCGCGCCGCCTGCCACGCGCTCGGCATCGCCGAGCATCTCGGCGAACTGGACGGCGTCGACCGGGAGATCGAGCGGGTACGCGTCGAAGGGCTGCTGCACGCCGCCGGGCTGACCCTGCCGGCCGCCCGCGCCGCG
The DNA here is from genome assembly GCF_043197215.1 of Micromonospora sp. NPDC049203. Lineage (NCBI taxonomy): Bacteria > Bacillati > Actinomycetota > Actinomycetes > Micromonosporales > Micromonosporaceae > Micromonospora > Micromonospora sp. NPDC049203. The sequence continues at coordinate 338,259 of NZ_JBICSV010000003.1, forward strand.
CACCACCAGCGACACCGCTGAGCGGGTGCGTCTCTTCGCGGCGATCTACCCGCCTGCCGTTGCGGTCGCGGATCTGACCGCCCGGATCAAGGGCCTGCGGGTGGCGGGCGCCCGCCACGCCCGCCTCGCCGACCCGGCGAACCTCCACCTCACCCTCGCCTTCCTCGGCGAGGTGCCGGACGACCGCCTGACCGATGTGGAGCACGCGCTCGCCCCGGCCGCCCGGACGGTTCGCACCCCGCGACTGCGCCTCGCCGGTGGCGGCAGCTTCGGTCAGTGCCGGTCCACAGTGCTCTGGGTCGGCGTGCGCGGCGACATCGATGCGCTCGGAGCGCTCGCCGGGACGATCCGCGGCGGGCTGCGCGAGGCCGGGCTGCCCTGCGACGACAAGCCGTTCCGGCCACACCTGACCATCGCCCGCCCCGGCGATCGGGTGCCCGAGGCCGACCTCCGCGCCGACCTGAAGACCCTGGACGGCTACACCGGCCCGGAGTGGCCCGCCGGCCACCTGACCCTGGTCCGCAGCCATCCCGCCCCACCCACCCGCCACACCCCGGTCGCCACCTGGCCCCTGTAGTCCTCCCCTCACCCTCTCTCGCCCGCGATCTTGCAGTTTCGGCCCGGGCAAAACGCCCTGACCGCCCGAATCGAGGGCACAAACTGCAAGATCGACGGGGCTAGGAGGCGAGGGCGGGGGAGGAAGGGAGGGCTACCAGGCCCAGGCTTCGGGGCCGGGGCCGCCGTTGCCGACGGGCGGGAACAGTTCGTCGAGGCGGGTCAGGGTGGGCTCGTCCAGGTGGACGTCGAGGGCGCCGAGGTTGCGGTCGAGCTGGTCCATGGTGCGCGGACCGACGATCGGGGCGGTCACGCCCGGCCGGGACAGCAGCCACGCCAGCGCCACGTCGGCCGGGTCGTGGCCGAGGTCGGCACAGAGCTTCTCGTACGCCTCGATGGTTTTCCGGTGCTCGGCCAGCGCGTCGGCCGAGCGGCCGGTGGTGCCGCGCGCCGCGCTGCCCTCGGCCATCTTGCGGATGATGCCGGAGAGCAGCCCGCCGTGCAGCGGCGACCAGGGGATGATGCCCAGCCCGTAGTGCTGCGCGGCGGGGACGACCTCCAGTTCGACGTGGCGGGTCAGCAGGTTGTAGATCGACTGCTCGGAGACGAGGCCGAGGAAGTTGCGCTGTCTGGCGGCGGCCTGCGCCTGCGCGATGTGCCAGCCGGCGAAGTTGGACGAGCCGACGTAGATCACCTTGCCCTGGGCGACGAGCGTCTCCATCGCCTGCCAGATCTCCTCCCACGGCGTGGTCCGGGAGATGTGGTGCATCTGGTAGAGGTCGATCGTGTCGGTCTGGAGCCGGCGCAGCGAGTCCTCGCAGGCCCGGATGATGTGCCGGGCGCTCAGGCCCTGCTCGTTGGGCCACTCGCCCATCTTGCCGTAGACCTTGGTGGCGAGGACGACCTTGTCGCGGCGCCCGCCGCCCTGCGCGAACCAGCGGCCGACGATCTGCTCGGTGACGCCCTCACCGAGCTTCCAGCCGTAGACGTTGGCGGTGTCGAAGAAGTTGATCCCGTGTTCGAGCGCCCGGTCCATGATGGCGAAGCTGTCCGGCTCGTCGGTCTGCGGACCGAAGTTCATCGTGCCGAGGCAGAGTCGGCTCACGGACAGACCGGTGCGTCCCAGGTTCGTGTACTCCATGACTCCACCCTGGCACGCCGGCACTTAGAGTGCCCTCTCAACGGGCCAGGGTGGAGCGGTGGATCAGGAGGATTCGCGGGCCGCCGGGCCGGTGCCGAACAGCACGTCGTCCCAGCTCGGCAGCCGCTTGCGCGGCTTGCCGCCGGCCTCGGTGGACTCGGCGGCCGCACCGCCGGTCGCCGCTGCGGGGCCGGTGCGCCGAGGACGCAGCACAGCCAGCGAGGGTACGGCCGGGATCTCCTTCGGCGCGTCCGAGTCGTCGTCGAAGGCCGAACCCTGCCCACCACCGAGCAGCGCCGCGGCACCACCGGCGACGGCCCGCTGACGGGGCGCCTCCGGCCCGGCCAGCGCGGCCGGAGAGCGGGTGTCGAGACCACGCCCGGACGTACCGCCGAGCGGCCGGTCCAGCGAGGCGAGCAGCGCATCCCGGCCGGCGCGGATCGGGTCACGCCCCGGACGGGCGTGCTCGGAGGCGGCCGGCAGGCCGTGCCCACCCCGGCTCGGCTCGCCGCGCGACGGACCGGGCAGCGCGTGACCGCCCCGCTCCGGCGCGGGCTCCTGGCCGAGGATCGGCGTGGGCCGCTCGGCGCAGAGGTATTGCGCCATGTCGTCGTGCGGGGCGACGTGCTGCCGGGTCTTGTCCAGATCCCACACCGCCTGGGCGGTGGCCTTGCCGGACGGCCAGGTCGCGATGATCCGCCAGGTGCCGTCGTCGCGGCGGTAGGCGTCCCACGAGATCTTCTCGGTGTCGATGCCGTGCTGGGCCAGCCGGCCGTTGACGACCTCGGCCAGCGGGGTCGGCTTCTCCGCGCCCTTGAGCCGGGTGCGCCGGGCGTGCTGGGCGAGCATGGCCCGTTCCTGGAGCACCGGGCCGGCGTAGCGCAGGACCCGGTCGACGGGCACGCCGGCGATGCGGGCGACGTCCTCCGCGGACTCGCCGGAACGGATCCGGGCCTGGATGTCCCGTGGGGACAGCGACGGGGTCAGGTCGGTGGCGCTCGGCACCACCACGAGCGGCGGGGCGCCCGGCTCGGCGTGCAGCGCCGACGCGATCCGCTCGTCGATGGGCAGCGCCAGCAGGCGCCCCACCTCGTCGGCGAGCACCAGGGCCTGGCCGTCCTCGGAGAGGGCGACGAAGCGTACTGGGCGCATGGGCTTGCCTCCGTCCCGCTTCGCTGGCCGTCACGCCACGGGAGCCGGCCACCCGGGCGTCTCGCACCACCGTACGCTCATCTACCCGGAGATGGGGACTGCGACACCCCGGCATGTCGTGACTGAGCTGCGGTAACGATCACGGTGGGTGGCCGCCGGAGCCCCGACGACCACGCACCGTGACGACGTGATCAGAGTCGCTCGACCACGTAGTCGATGGACGCGGTGAGCGCCTCGACGTCGGCCGGCTCGACGGCCGGGAACAGCGCCACCCGCAGCTGGTTGCGGCCGAGCTTGCGGTACGGCTCGGTGTCGACGATGCCGTTGGCGCGCAGCGCCTTGGCGATCGCCGTCGCGTCCACCCCGTCGGCGAAGTCCACGGTGGCGACCACGTTGGACCGCAGCGCCGGGTCCGACACGAACGGCGTGGCGAACGACGAGCGCTCAGCCCAGCCGTACACGATGCCGGCGCTCTCGGCGGTGCGCTTGGCCGCCCAGCCCAGCCCGCCCTGGGAGTTCATCCAGTCGGTCTGCTCCGCGGCCAGGAAGATGGTCGCCAGCGCCGGGGTGTTGTACGTCTGCTCCAGCCGCGAGTTGTCGATCGCGGTGACCAGGTCGAGGAAGGCCGGGATGTAGCGGCCCGACTCCTTGACCTCGGTGGCCCGGGCCAGCGCGGCCGGCGACATCAGGGCCAGCCAGAGGCCGCCGTCGGAGCCGAAGCACTTCTGCGGCGCGAAGTAGTAGACGTCGGTCTGGGCGACGTCCACGTCCAGCCCGCCCGCGCCGGAGGTGGCGTCGACGAGCAGCAGCGAGCCCTCGTCGGCGCCCGCCACCCGGCTGATCGGCACCGCGACGCCGGTGGAGGTCTCGTTGTGCGGGGTGGCGTAGACGTCCACGCCGGCCTCGGCCACGAGCGTGGGGGCGCTGCCCGCGTCGGACTTGCGGACGGTCGGCTCACCGAGGAACGGCGCGTCGGCGACCGACTTGGCGAACTTGGCGCCGAACTCGCCGAAGCTGGCGAACTGGGCCCGGTCACGGATCAGGCCGAACGTGGCGACCTCCCAGAACGCGGTGGTGCCGCCGTTGCCGAGCACCACCTCGTAGCCCTCGGGCAGGGAGAAGAACTCGGCCAGGCCGCGGCGCAGCCGGGCCACCTGGTCGCGGACCGTCTTCTGCCGGTGCGACGTGCCCAGGTAGCTGGTGGCGACGTCGGCGAGGGCGGAGACCGCGGCCGGACGGACCTTGGACGGGCCGCAGCCGAAACGTCCGTCGGCGGGCCTGATCTCGTCGGGAATCCGGATGGTCGGTACGTCAGCCACGGTCTTCAAGATCCTTCCGCATGGGCGGGACGAGCCCTTGGTGCGGGCGCGGACCGATGGCCGGGCGTGCGCCGGGCGCACGAGGCGGCCGGGGTCCGAACCCGGCCGGCAGCGCTGCCGGCCTTCATCCTCCCACCCGGGCGGCCCGGACCGGCGGCTGGTCCCACGGTCGGTGCTGAGTCGTGCGCCACAGCGGCGCAGCGCCTCGTGTGCACGGAGGCGGGCGTTAAGAAGGGGCCCCGCCTCTACCGGAGGCGTTAAGCGGGGCCCCTTCCTTACACGTCAGACGCCGTGCGGGATGGCGTCCCAGCCCTCGACCTGCTGCGGCTTGCGCGGGCCGTGGCCGACGTACGTGGCCGACGGCCGGACCAGCCGCTGGAGCTTCTTCTGCTCCAGGATGTGCGCCGACCAGCCGCCCATCCGGGCGCAGGTGAACATCGAGGTGAACATGTGCGCAGGCACCTCGGCGAAGTCCAGCACCACTGCCGACCAGAACTCGACGTTCGTGGCGAGGACGCGGTCCGGGCGGCGGGCCTGGAGCTCGGCCAGCGCGGCCTTCTCCAGCGCCTCGGCGACCTCGAAGCGGGGCGCGCCCAGCTCCTTGGCGGTACGCCGCAGCACGCGGGCGCGGGGGTCCTCGGCCCGGTAGACCCGGTGGCCGAAGCCCATCAGCCGCTCGCCGCGGTCCAGCACGCCCTTGACGTACCCGTCGGCGTCGCCGCTGCGCTCGACCGCCTCCAGCATGCTGAGCACCCGGGACGGTGCGCCGCCGTGCAGCGGGCCGGAGAGCGCGCCGATGCCGGAGGAGATGCAGGCCGCGGCGTCCGCACCGGTGGAGGCGACGATCCGGGCGGTGAAGGTGGAGGCGTTCAGGCCGTGCTCGGCGGCCGAGATGAAGTACGCGTCGACGGCCTTGACGTGCCGCGGGTCGGGCTCACCGCGCCAGCGCTTCATGAACCGCTCGACGATGGTCTCCGCCTTGTCGATCTCCTTCTGCGGCACGGCCGGCAGGCCCAGGCCGCGCGCCGACTGGGCGACGAAGGACAGCGCGGTGACCGACACCCGGGCCAGGTCCTCGCGGGCCTGCTCGTCGGAGATGTCGAGAAGCTGGTTGAGCCCCCAGTACGGGGCCAGCATGGCGACCGCGGACTGCACGTCGACGCGGATGTCACCGGAGTGCACCGGCACCGGGAACGGCTCGGCCGGCGGCAGGCCCGGGCCGAACCGGCCGTCCACCAGCAGCGCCCAGACGTTGCCGAACGAGACCTGGCCGATCAGGTCCTCGATATCCACGCCCCGGTAGCGCAGTGATCCCCCCGCGCGGTCGGGTTCGGCGATCTCGGTCTCGAAGGCTACGACGCCCTCCAGGCCCGGTTTGAAATCGGACATGTCGTCTCCTGGCTTCGGCTCGGCGCGCCCGGGCGGGCTGATCGAGCCCCGCAGCTCAGGCGACCCTTCAGGGGTGTGGTTCGGAACATCTTGCCCGGTGGGTAACAGACTGCGCGACCCACAGCCACTGTGCGCCACGCGACATCCCCGCCGCTGGCCGTCGGTGAGAGTAGGAGAAGACTGGGTACCGGGGCCTGGCCAGCGTCGGGGGACGCCGGCACGCCCGGGAGAGGGACAACCACAGTGACAGGCGACACACCCGCCCCGGCCGGCATGCGTAACGAGTACGCCGCCGACCTGGGCCTGACCGAGACGGACCTGGCGCCGGACTGGCACACCCAGTTCGCCCGCTGGTTCGCCGACGCGGTGGCCCATCCGCTGCCCGAGCCGAACGCGATGGTGCTCGGCACGGCCGACGACCGGGGGCGGCCCAGCGGCCGCACCGTGCTGCTCAAGGGGTACGACCCGGACGGCTTCGTCTTCTACACCAATCACGGCTCGCGCAAGGGCACCGAGGTGACCGCGAATCCGTGGGCCAGCCTGGTGTTCCCGTGGTTTCCGATGCAGCGGCAGGTGACTGTGACCGGCCGGGTCGAGCGGGTGGACCGCGCCGAGACCGAGGCGTACTTCGCCAGCCGGCCGCGCGGCTCGCAGCTCGGGGCGTGGGCCAGCACCCAGTCGACTGTGGTGCCGGACCGGGTCGCGCTGGACTCGGCGTACCGGGCGGCGGCCGAGCGGTTCGCCGACGTGGAGCCGATCCCCGCGCCGCCGTACTGGGGCGGGTTCCGGGTGCGTCCGGAGACTGTCGAGTTCTGGCAGGGCCGGGCCAGCCGGTTGCACGACCGGCTGCGCTTCCGGCGTACCGATGGCGGGTTCTTCGTGGTCGAGCGGCTCGCGCCGTGACCGATGTCACAAAGGCCGGGCGGCGGGAACCGCGCCGCTGGGCGATCGACCTGCGCCCGCTGCGCGTGCCCGCGTACCGGCGGGTGTGGACCGGCAACGCGGTCGCCATGTTCGGTTTCCAGTTCACCGCCGTGGCGGTGCCGGTGGAGATGTTCGACCTGACCGGCGGCTCGCTCTGGGTCGGTCTGCTGGGCATCGCCGGGTTCGTGCCGCTGCTGGTGTTCGGGCTGTGGGGCGGCGCGATCGCCGACGCCCGGGACCGCCGCCGGGTGCTGCTCGTCGGCGGCTGCGTGCTCTGGGCCTCGACGTTGGGGCTGCTGGTGCAGTCGCTGGCCGGGGTGCGCAGCCCGCTGCTGCTCCTGCTGCTGGTGGGCCTCCAGTCGACGGCATTCGCGATCACCTCGCCGGCCCGCAGCGCGATCCTGCCCCGGCTCGTGCCCGCCGAGCTGGTCCCGGCGGCCACCACGCTGAACTTCACCACGTTCACCGCCGCCGCCGTCTTCGGCCCGCTCGCCGCGGGCCTGATCTTCGCCGGGTGGCAGGTCGAGACGGCCCTGCCCATCGCGTACGCGGCGGACGCGCTGCTGTACACCGCGGCGCTCTGGGCCACGCTGCGGCTGCCGGCGATGCCGCCCGCGCCGGACCCGGGCGGCGGCGTCCGCAAGGCCGGATTCGCCAGCATCGTCGACGGCTTCCGCTACCTGGCCACCACGCGGGTGCTGCTGCTCTCCTTCGCCATCGACCTGATCGCGATGATCCTGGCCATGCCGCGGGCGCTCTTCCCGGAACTGGCGCAGGAACGCTTCGGCGGCGCGTCGGCGGTGGGCTGGCTCTACAGCTCCATCGCCATCGGCGCGATGCTCGGCGGCCTGACCTCGGGGTGGATCGGCCGGGTACGCCGGCAGGGGCTGGCGCTCACCGTGGCGGTGGTCGCCTGGGGCGTGGCGATCGCGCTCGCCGGCCTGGCCGGGCGCCTGTGGCTCGCCGTGGTGCTGCTCGGCGTCGCCGGCGCCGCCGACCTGGTCAGCGCCACGCTGCGCCAGTCGATGCTGCTGGTCTACGCGCCGGACCGGATGCGGGGCCGCCTCCAGGGCGTGAACACGGTGGTGGTGGCCGGTGGCCCGCGCCTGGGCGACCTGCGCGCCGGTGCGACGGCCGCCGCCTTCGGCACCGGTTTCGCCATGGTCGGAGGCGGTATCGCCGCCGCCGTCCTGGCGGTGTTGCTGGTGGCGGCGTTCCCGGCGTTGCTTCGCTATCGCTCGGTCACCCCCGCCGAGGACCGGCGCTGACGGTAGGGTCGCCGGCATGGGGATCGACGTGCAGCCACCGTCCGGTACACAGTGGACCATCGCCGCCGACGGCCACGAGGCCGTCGTGGTCGAGGTCGGCGGCGGGCTGCGGGCCTACCGCTTCGACGGCGTGGACCACCTCGACGGGTACGCCGAGGACGAGGTCTGCCCCGGCTCGGCCGGGCAGGTGCTGGCGCCGTGGCCGAACCGCATCCGCGACGGCGCCTACACGGTGGGGGAGCGGTCGTTGCAGCTCGACCTCACCGAGCCGGAGCGGCACAACGCCCTGCACGGCCTGGTCAACTGGGCGCGGTGGCAGCCGATCGAGCAGTCGGCGGACAGCGTCACCATCGGCTACGACCTGCCGCCCAGCCCCGGCTACCCGTGGGCGCTGCGGCTGCGGGCCCGGTGGAGCGTCGGCCCGGACGGCCTGCGGGCCGAGCACGAGGCGACGAACCTCTCCGGCGAGCCGGCGCCGTTCGGCTTCTCCGTGCACCCCTATCTGCAACTGCCGAAGGTCGGCGTGAACGAGATGCGGCTGCGCGTGCCGGCCCGGCGGCGGGTGCTGGTGGACAGCCGCCTGCTGCCGGTCGCCGCCGCCGAGGTGACCGGCTCCGAGTTCGACTTCACCAGCCCGCGCCCGATCGGCGACCTGGTGCTCGACACCGCGTTCGGTGACGTCGAGCGGGACGCCGACGGCGGCTCGGCGGTGGTGCTGAGCGCGCCGGACGGCTCGTCCGGGCTGCGGATCTGGGCGGACCGCGAGTTCGGCTGGTGGCAGGTGTTCACCGGGGACACGCTCGGCGGGGAACGGCACCGCCGTTCGGTGGCGGTGGAGCCGATGACCTGCCCGCCCGACGCGTTCCGCTCCGGCCGGGATCTGATCATGTTGGAGCCGGGGCAGACCTGGCGGGGCGCCTGGGGCGTCCGCCCGGAGGTCTGAGCGTGGAGTTCGCCGACGTCGTCCGGCGCCGCCGGATGGTGCGCAACTACGACCCCGGCCGGCCGGTGCCGCCGGAGGTGGTGGACCGGCTGCTGGACCACGCCGTCCGGGCCCCGTCGGCCGGGTTCTCGCAGGGCTGGGGCTTCCTGGTGCTTGAGGAACCGGCGGACCGGGAACGGTTCTGGGCCGCCACCACGCCGGGCGGAGGCGGCCGGGAACGCTGGCTGGCCGGGATGCGCCGGGCGCCGCTGATCGTGGTGCCGCACGGCAACCGCGACGCCTACCTGGACCGCTACGCCGAGCCGGACAAGGGCTGGGCGGACCGCGACGAGGACCGCTGGCCGGTGCCCTACTGGTACGTGGACACCGGTTTCGCGGCGCTGCTGATGCTGCTCACCGCCGTGGACGAAGGTCTGGGCGCCTGCTTCTTCGGCATCCCGCCGCAACGGATCGGGGCGTACCGGGAGGCGTTCGGGGTACCGCCGGAACTGCACCCGATCGGTGCGTTGACTATCGGTTACCGGGCCGTCGACCACCGGTCACCGTCGCTGCGCCGAGGGCGGCGTCCGGTGCAGGATGTGGTGCGGCGGGGACGGTGGACCTGAGCGGTTAGGCTGACATCCACATTGTCAGCCTGGCCTGGGGAGGAGAGCACGCCGTGATCTTCAGGGCGGTCCGGGACGGGCGTCCCTACCCGGAGCACAACCTCACGCTGAAGCAGTGGGCCGAGATTCCGCCGCGTCCGCTGCGGCTTGACCAGCTCATCACCACCAAGCGCGAACTGGCGCTGGACAAGCTGCTCGCGGAGGACTCCACCTTCTACGGCGACCTCTTCCCGCACGTGGTCCAGTGGAACGGCGGCCTCTACCTGGAAGACGGCCTGCACCGGGCGCTGCGCGCGGCGCTCCAGCAGCGCAACCAGATCCACGCGCGCGTGCTCGTCCTCGGTGACCAGGGCGAGTGACGCCTCCCTGAGTCTTGGTTAAGGTGACGCCATGACTCCTCTGGACCTGCTCGACATCGATGCCTCGCTCAGCGAGGAGGAGCGGCAGATCCGCACCGTCGTGCGCCGGCTCGTGACCGACCGGGTACGCCCGCACGTCGCCGGCTGGTACGAGGACGGCCAGGTGCCGGCCCGTGAACTGGCCCGCGAGTTCGGCAAGCTCGGCCTGCTCGGCATGCACCTGACCGGGTACGGCTGCGCCGGCGCGTCAGCTGTCGCGTACGGGCTGGCCTGCCTGGAGCTGGAAGCCGGCGACTCCGGCGTCCGGTCGCTGGTCTCGGTGCAGGGATCGCTGGCCATGTACGCCATCTGGCGCTACGGCAGCGAGGAGCAGAAGCAGCGCTGGCTGCCCGCCATGGCGGCCGGTGAGGCGATCGGCTGCTTCGGGCTCACCGAACCCGACCACGGCTCCGACCCCGGCTCGATGGCCACCCGGGGCCGCCGCGACGGCGACGACTGGATCCTCAACGGCAGCAAACTGTGGATCACCAATGCGCCGATCGCCGACGTGGGCGTGATCTGGGCGCGTACCGACGAGGGGGTGCGCGGTTTCGCCGTACCCATGGACACGCCCGGGGTGACGGCGCGCGAGATCCGGCACAAGATGTCGCTGCGCGCGTCCCTCACCGGCGAGATCGCGCTCGACGACGTCCGGCTGCCGGCTGACGCGCGACTGCCCGAGGCGATCGGGCTCAAGGCGCCACTCGGGTGCCTGACCGAGGCCCGGCACGGCATCGTCTGGGGCGCGCTCGGCGCGGCCCGCGACTGCCTGGAGACCGCCCTGGAGTACGCGACCACGCGCACCCAGTTCGGCCGCCCGCTCGCCGGGTTCCAGCTCACCCAGGCCAAGCTCGCCGACATGGCGGTGGAGTGGAACAAGGGCATGCTGCTCGCGCTGCACCTGGGCCGTCTCGCCGACGCGGGCACGCTGCGGCCCGACCAGGTGAGCGTGGGCAAGCTGAACAACGTGCGCGAGGCGCTCGCCATCGCCCGGCAGTGCCGCACGATCCTCGGTGCCAACGGCGTCTCGGGGGAGTACCCGGTGATGCGGCACGCCAACAACCTGGAGAGCGTGCTGACGTACGAGGGCACCTCCGAGATCCACCAGCTCGTCATCGGCCAGCGGCTCACCGGCCTGTCCGCGTTCGCCTGACCTGCGGTTTCACCCGATCGGGTCGCTCGGCGCGCGAGTGTCGCACGGTGGCCGTACCGTCATTGTCAGTCGATGTGTCGGCCGGGCTTCGATGGGTCGGGCGAGCTTCGATCGGTCGGACGAACAGCGATGGGTCGGACGAGCAGCGATGTGTCGGGCGAGCACAGTGTCGGACGAGGACGGTGAGGGCGATGGCCCGCGACGGTGACAACGAGCCCACCCGGGAGTTCCCGGAATACCCCACCAGCGACTCCCTTCGCGACCGGGCGGAGGGCTCGCCCGAGGCGGAGCACGACCCCGCGCCGGGCGCCCCGGCGTCGGGCGGCGGTGCGGCACGCGGCCTGCTCTGGGTGCTCGGCGCCGCGGCGCTGGCGGTGGTGGTGATGCTCGGCGTGCAGGCCAGCGGCCTGCTGCCCGACTTCCGCAACCCGTTCGCCAAGGAGCAGACCGACCGCAGCCAGCCGCCGCTGCTCAAGTCGATTCGTGACCTGAGCCGCTACGTCGCCGCCGAGGGCAACTTCCAGGTGGTGGTCGACGTGCAGAACGACCGGCGCAACGTGCCCGACTTCCTGCTCAACGAGCGCACGCTGTTCGTCGGGGCGGGCCGGGTCGAGGCGTACGTCGACTTCGCGAAGATCGCCGACGGTGCCGTCGTCGTCTCCGAGGACGGCAAGTCCGCCGAGATCAAGCTGCCCGCGCCGCAGCTCGGCGAGACAGATCTGGACATGGACAAGAGCTACGTCTTCGCCGAGCAGCGCGGCCTGATCAACCGGCTCAACGACCTGGTGGCCGGCGACCCCAACCGGCAGCAGCAGGTCTACAAGCTCGCCGAGGACCGGATCACCGCCGCCGCCCGGGACAGCGGGCTCGCCGCCCGGGCCGAGGAGAACACCCGCAAGATGCTCGAAGGGCTGCTGCGCTCCCTCGGGTACGAGAAGGTGACTGTCACCTACGCGGCACCCTGACCGCGCAGTACGCCGCGCGCCCGCCCCGATGGTCAGGGGCGGGCGCGTTCGCGTGCCGGTGTCCCGGCTCGTCTCGCGTCAGCGGGTGGCGAGGTAGCGGTCCTCGTTCGGCATCAGGATCCACAGGACCAGGTAGATGATGACCTGGGTGCCAGGCAGCAGCAGCGACAGCAGGAACAGCAGCCGGACCATCCCGGCGGACATGCCGAACCGCTGCCCCAGGCCGGCGCAGACACCGGCGATCATGCGCCCCTCACGGGGCCGGACCAGTTTGCGACTCATCGTCGTCTCCCACTTCTGCGGCGATCCGCCGCGCTGATTCCACGGTAGAGAGGGGTACGCGCCGCGCCCTCAGCCCCGAGGAGGATCGGCGACCCGGGCACCCGTAGGTGCTTACCCCGGACCGCCCCCACCGACTCGCCCCTGTGTCCTCTGTCGCCGTCGCCCTCTGCCGCCGTCGCCCTCTGCCGTCCGCAGCAGATCCACCGGCCGCCGCCTGATCGGCCGCTCAACGATCACTCCCCGTTGCGACGCCGTCCGCAATGCTCCGGCCCTGCTCAGCCAGGCCACGCTCGAGCCGAGCCCGCGCCCCCTCCTTCCCCACGCCCGTCGATCATGCACTTGCGGCCCTCGTTGTGCCCGATTCGCACCTTTGGCGAGGGCTGCAACTGCAAGATCGCGGGAGCGGCGGGGTGAGTGAGTGCGGGGGACGCCGTCCGGCTGGTTGCTGCGTCGAGTGCTGACCGCCTTGCGAGACATGCGTCGCGTCGACTGGGATCAGTGAAGATCTTGGTAGGAAAGTGCCCCTATGGGGGCCGTTTGGTACCAAGATCTCGGAGCTCCGAGCCGTGAGCCGTGAGCCCGGGGTGGGTCCGCCGATCTTGGAGTTGTGGCGGTTCTCGTATGCCGTGAAATGGGCTATTCCGGGTGCCACAACTCCAAGATCGACGAGGAGTGGAGGGGCCTGAGGGATCGCCCGCCGGGGAGGTGGCCCGACAAGGAGCGGGTAGGGGGCGAGGCCGGGCCGGGGCGTCGGGCATGTGGCGGAGTGGGGGCGGGTATTCATGGGGGCGAGGTAGGCTCGCCGGTCGGGCGCCCCCACCCCGGGCGCCGGCCGTCTACCCGCCCGGCGGGCGCGGCACCCACGCACCGGCTCGGATCCGCACAACGGGGACGACGGCGAGGAAAGCAGCAAAATGATCAGTGTCTTCGATCTCTTCAGCGTCGGTATCGGGCCGTCCAGCTCGCACACCGTCGGGCCGATGCGGGCTGCCCGTACGTTCGTGGCGGGCCTGAAGGCCGACGGGCAGCTCGCCGACGTGACGCGGGTACGGGCGGAGCTGTTCGGCTCGCTCGGCGCGACCGGACACGGGCACGGCAGCGACCGGGCGGTGCTGCTGGGGCTGGAGGGCGAGGCCCCGGAGACCGTCGACACCGACGCGGTCGGCCCGCGCGTGGAGCGGATCCGTGCCGAGCGGCGGCTCGACCTGTTCGGCAGCCAGGGGATCGACTTCGACCCGGACGCCGATCTGGTGCTGCACCGCCGGCGGTCGCTGCCGTACCACCCGAACGGGATGACGTTCGCGGCGTACGACGCGGCCGGGAACGAGGTGCGGGCGCGCACGTACTACTCGGTCGGCGGCGGGTTCGTGGTGGACGAGGCGGCGGCCGGGGCGGACCGGATCAAGGCGGACAGCACCCGGGTGAAGCACCCCTTCCTCACCGGCGCGGAACTGCTCACTGTCACCACCGGCACCGGCCTGTCGATCAGTGAGGTGATGCTCGCCAACGAGCTGTCCTGGCGCAGCGAGGCGGACGTCCGGGCGGGGCTGCTGGAGATCTGGCGGGTGATGCGCGAGTGCGTGGAGAGCGGCTGCACCCGCGACGGCGTACTCCCGGGTGGGTTGAAGGTCCGGCGGCGCGCGGCCGAGCTGCGGCGCGGCCTGGAGGCGGAGACCGGCAGCCAGGATCCGCTGCGCGCGATGGACTGGGTGACGTTGTTCGCGCTCGCGGTCAACGAGGAGAACGCGGCCGGCGGGCGGGTGGTCACCGCGCCGACGAACGGCGCCGCCGGGATCATCCCGGCCGTGCTGCACTACTACACCCGGTTCGTGCCGGGCGCCTCCGAGGAGGGGGTGGTCCGGTTCCTGCTGGCGGCCGGCGCGATCGGCGTGCTGTTCAAGGAGAACGCGTCGATCTCCGGGGCCGAGGTGGGCTGCCAGGGCGAGGTTGGTTCGGCGTGCTCGATGGCGGCGGCCGGGCTGGCCGAGGCGCTCGGCGGTACGCCGGAGCAGGTGGAGAACGCCGCCGAGATCGGCATGGAGCACAACCTGGGGCTGACCTGCGACCCGGTGGGCGGCCTGGTGCAGATCCCGTGCATCGAGCGCAACGCGGTGGCCAGCATCAAGGCGATCACCGCGGCCCGGCTGGCGCTGCGCGGGGACGGGGTGCACCACGTCTCGCTGGACAAGGTCATCAAGACCATGCGGGAGACCGGCGCGGACATGAAGGTCAAGTACAAGGAGACCGCGCGGGGCGGGCTCGCGGTCAACGTGATCGAGTGCTGACCTCGTTGGGGTGACCCGGCGCGGACGGCCGACGCGCCGGCACGGAAAAGACGCGACCATGATGCGGTGACGTCAGGCGTCGCGGCGCTCTGGTCCGCCCGCACCTCGCTGCGCATCCTGGTCCGGCGGGATCTCGCGGTGAAGTACCAGCAGTCGGTGCTGGGCTACTTCTGGTCGCTGATCGAGCCGCTCGGCATGGGCCTGATCTACTGGTTCGTCTTCGGCGTGCTCTATTCCGGCGCGACGCGGCGGCACCTGGGTGAGGCGGCCGGGTCGTACCCGCTGTTCCTGATCACCGGCATCTTCGCCTGGATGTGGGCGAGTTCGGCGCTGACCGAGGCCGCGAACGCGCTCACCGGGCAGTCCCGGCTGATCACCACGATGAACCTGCCCCGGCCGATCTTCCCGATCGGCCGGGTCGCCGGCCGGTTCGCCGAGTACCTGGCCGGGCTGCCGATCCTGGCCGCCGTGGCGGCGATCTACGCGAGCCAGGGGAAGATCCGCCCCGGCTGGAGCCTGCTGGCCCTGCCGCTCGCCGTGGCGGTGCAGTTCGTGCTGCTGGTGGGCCTGGCGTTGCTGCTGTCGGCGGGCAACGTGCTGATGCGCGACATCGAGCGCACGATGCGGCTGGTCATCCGGCTGCTGTTCTACGCGACTCCGATCATCTATCCGTTCGACCTGGTGCGGCAGTCCGGCATGCCGGGCTGGGTCAAGCTCGGGTACGAGCTGAACCCGCTGGTCGGGATCTTCCAGCTGCACCACGCGGTCTGGTATCCGGACGAGTTCCCGGACGCCCGGCTGCTCACCATCACGGTGTCCGGCAGCGTGCTGGTGCTGGCGCTCGGCTGGTGGGCGTTCCACCGGCTCGAACCGGCAGTGCTGAAGGAACTCTGAATGGCCCCGATCATCGAGGCGGACGGGCTCGGCATCCGGTTCGTCCGCAACCGGCGCCGGCAGTTGCGGCTGCGGGAGCTGATCGTGCACCGGGGCGCCCGTGACCCGGACGCGGGCCGGTTCTGGCCGCTGCGTGACCTGTCGTTCCGGGTCGAGCCGGGCGAGACGCTGGGCGTGGTGGGCCGCAACGGCACCGGCAAGAGCACGCTGTTGCGGCTGATCGCCGGTGTGCTCATCCCGGACGAGGGGTCGATCCGGGTGCAGGGCCGGGTGGCGCCGCTGCTCGAACTGTCCGCCGGGTTCTCCGGTGATCTGACCGGCCGGGAGAACCTGTATCTGGTGGGCGGGCTGCACGGGCTCTCGACGGCGTACCTGCGGGAGCACTTCGACGAGATCGTCTCGTTCGCCGGTGAGCAGGTGGAACGCGCCATCGACACGTCGGTGCGGCACTACTCGTCGGGGATGAAGGTGCGGCTGGGTTTCGCGGTGATCGCGCACCTGCCGCACCCGGTGCTGCTTGTGGACGAGGTGACAGCGGTCGGGGACGCGGAGTTCCGCGCGAAGTGCTATGCGACCATCGAGCGACTTCTCGCGGAAGGGCGCACGCTGGTGCTGGTGTCACACAACGACAAGGACCTCACCCGGTTCTGCCGTCGGGGGCTCTACCTCGACGCCGGACGGCTGATCGTCGACGGGACGATCGACGAGGCGCTGGCCGCCTACGCCGACGCGGCGAAGCGGTGACGCTCGCCATCGTGCTCGCCGCCGGACCGGCGGCGGGCCGACCCGACGGGGAATCGCTCGCCGAACGCCTGGCCGCGCAGTGGCGCCGGGCCGGGGCGGACGACGTGCGCGTCGCCGCCGACCTGACCGAGCTGGCCGACCTGGTGGCCGCCGCGACCGGCCCGGTGCTGGTGAGCGGCGCGGACCTGGTGGCGCACACGGCCGTACTCAAGCATCTCGCGACCAGCCCGGTCGGGCCGACGGTGGCGCTGGTGCTCACCGATCCGCCCGCTCCCGGGCAGGCCACGGTGCGCGAGGAGCGCGGGCAGGTGGTCGAGGTCGGCGCCGCCGACGCGAGCGGCGTCTTCGGCGGCGCGCTGCGGGTGGGCGCGGCCGACCTGCCGGCGCTCGCCGACGCCGCCCGCCGCGCCGCCGGGGGTGGGCCGCTGCGCGCGGTGGACCGGCTCGTGGCCGACCTCGCCGCCCGGGGCACGCTGATCTTCGCCCAGAGGGTACGTCTGCTCGTGGCGCACCGGGTCGGCGACGAGGCGCAGCGGACGGCGGCCGAGGCGGCGGTGGCCGCCGTCGACGAGGACCGGGCCGAGTTGAAGCTGTCGGTGAAGGAGCGCGACGACTTCTTCACCACGTTCTTCGTCAGCACCTGGTCCCCGTACGTCACGAAGGCCGCCGCCCGCATCGGGATCGGCCCGACCGGGGTCACCATGGTCTCGGTGGCGTTCGCGGTGGCCGCGGCGGTGCTGTTCGGCGCCGGTGGACGCCCGGCGCTGGTGGCCGGCGCGGTCCTGCTCTACCTGGGTTTCGTGCTCGACTGCGTGGACGGGCAGCTCGCCCGCTACACCCGGCACTTCAGCGCCTGGGGCGGCTGGCTGGACACGATGGCCGACCGGTTCAAGGAGTACGTGGTCTACGCCGGTCTGGGCTACGGCGCCACGCACGCCGGGTTCCGGTACGGCTGGGCGCTGGCGCTGGCGGCAATGACGTTGCAGACCGTGCGGCACATGACCGACACCTGGTACGGCGCGCTGCACGACGAGGCGGCCCGCCGGCCGAAGGTGGTGAGCGCCGACGCGGGCGGCATCGGCGGCAAGCTGAACGCCGCGTCGACCCGGGTGCAGGCGGACACCGGCTCGGTGTCGTACTGGCTGAAGCGCACTGTGGTGTTCCCGATCGGGGAGCGGTGGGCGCTGATCGCGATCGCCGCCGCGCTGTTCGGGCCGCTGGTGGCGCTGGTCGCGGTGCTGGTCTGGGGCACGCTGGCGTTCGCGTACACCGGGGGGTTGCGGACCTTGCGGGCGCGGTGGATGCGCGTGCCGGTGCTGACCACCGTGGACGCGGCTCTGCACCGCGACGACGGACTGCTGGTGCGGACGCTGCCCACCGCGCGGCGACCGCTGCTGCTGGCGGTGCTCGGCGCGCTCGGCGCGGCGGGGACGCTGGTGTGGGCGCTGCTCGCGGTGCACGGCGGTGGTGACCTGCCGGTCTTCGTGCCGGTGCTCGCGCTGGTGCTGCTGCTCGGCGCGGCGCAGGGCTCGCGGGCACCGCACGACGGGCCGCTCGATTGGCTGGTGCCGGCCGCGTTGCGGGCCGCCGAGTATCTGTTCGCCATCGCGGTCGGGGTGGCCGGCCGTGCGCCGACCTGGTTGATCTTCGGGTACGTCCTGGTGCTCACGCTGCTGCACTACGACCTGACCGCGCGGCTGGAGAAGCGGCAGTCGGCACCACCGCTGCACGCGGCCACGCTGGGCTGGCTCGGCCGCTCGGTGTTGCTGGCAGCCGCGTCAACCGCCGGAACTGTGAGCTTCGCGCTGGCTACAATGAGTGCGTACCTTCTCGTGGTTTTCGTCGCGAGCGTGGTCCTCGCCTGGGTGGTCCTGCCGGCCCGCGCCCATGGGGGTGTGCGCTCGGCGGGCTGACGGAGGGCGGGCCGGATGACCTTGATCAGCTTCGTCGTGCCGGCCTTCAAGGTGCAGGGTTACCTGCGGGAATGTCTCGACTCGATCCTCGACCAGCCGTTCGGCGACATCGAGGTGATCGGCGTCGACGACGCCTCCCCGGACGGCAGCGGCGAGATCCTGGCCGAGTACGCGCTCCGCGACCCCCGGGTCCGCCCGGTCAGCCTGGCCGAGAACGTCGGGCTCGGTCCGGCCCGCAACATCGGGCTGGACCGGGCTGTCGGCGAGTACGTGTGGTTCGTCGACGGCGACGACTGGCTGGTGCCCGGCTGCCTGCCGCACGTGGCCGGCCGACTCCGCGACACCGCACCGGACGTGCTGATCGTCGACCACGTCCGGGCGCACTGGAACAACGTCGGCACCCGCAGCGCGATGCGTGACGTGTTCCCGGTCCCGCCCGGCGCGACGACGTTCACGCTGCGGGACCGGCCGGAGACGCTGAAGCTGCTGCACACCGCCTGGAACCGGGTGGTGCGCCGGGAGTTCCTGAACGAGCGCGGCCTGCGTTTCGAGCCGGGCTGGTACGAGGACGTCTCGTTCAGCTATCCGGCGCTGATGGCGGCCGGGCGGATCGGCGTACTCGACCGGATCTGCCTGAACTACCGGCAGCGCCGCACCGGCGCGATCACCCGGACCCGGGGCGACCGGCACTTCGAGGTCTTCCCGCAGTGGCACCGGGTGTTCGGGCTGATGGACCGCTGGGGGCCGGAGGTGGCCGGGCTGCGGCCGGCGGTCTTCGAGCGGATGATCTGGCACTACCTCACGGTGCTCGGCAACGGCGACCGGATCGCACCCGAGCTGCGGGCGCCGTTCTTCGCCCAGATGCACGCCGACTACGTGCGGTTCCTGCCGGCCGAGGGCTACCCGGTCCCGCCCGGCCCGGAAGGGCTCAAGCACCGGCTGGTGGCGGCCGGCCGTTGGCGGACGTTCAGCGCGTTGCGCGAGGCGCACCAGGCGGGGGAGACGGCCCGGCGGACCGCGCGGCTGGCCCGGCGACGGGTCGCACCCGTGGTGCGGCGTACTGCCCGGCGGGCGCGTGACCTGGCGCTGGGCGAGTACTACCGGGCCGAGCTGCACCGGCCGATCGACCCGACGCTGGCCGTCTACGCGGCCTACTGGTACCGGGGCTACTCGTGCAATCCGGCGGCGATCTACGAGGCGGCCCGCCGGCTCGCGCCGCAGGTGCGCGGCGTGTGGATCGTCCGCCGGGACCGGGTGCCAGCGTTGCCGCCGGGCGTGGAGTACGTGGTGGCCGGCACCCCCGAGTACCACCGCGTCCTGGCCCGCGCCCGCTGGCTCGTCAACAACGTCAACTTCCCGGACTTCGTCCGCAAGCGGCCCGGCTCGGTGCACGTGCAGACCCACCACGGCACGCCGGTCAAGGTGATGGGGCTCGACCAGCAGCGTTACCCGGTGGGCGCGATGGGGATGAACTTCGCCGGGCTGCTGCGCCGCGTCGACCGCTGGGACTACAGCATCACCTCGAACAGCTTCTCCACGCAGATGTGGGAGCGGGCGTACCCGGCGGACTACACCACGCTGGAGGTCGGCTACCCGCGCAACGACCGGCTGGCGCTGGCCACCGCCGAGGACAGGGGCCAGGCCCGCGCCGCGCTCGGCATCGCACCCGACGAGTACGTGGTGCTCTACGCGCCGACGCACCGGGAACACCTGCCGGGCTGGCGGCCACCGTTCGACCCGGACCGGATGCTCGACGTCCTCGGGCCGCGGGGCCGGCTGCTGATGCGCAGCCACTACTTCCACGACCGGGAGCGGCATCCTCGGGGACCGGCGGCGGACGGCGTGCTGGACGTGAGCGCGTACGACCGGGTGGAGGACCTCTACCTGGCGGCGGACGCGCTGGTCACCGACTATTCCTCGGCGATGTTCGACTACGCGGTGCTGGACCGGCCGGTAGTGGTGTACGCACCGGACTGGGACGCCTACCGGGTCGCCCGTGGCGTCTACTTCGACCTGCTGGCCGAGCCGCCCGGGGCGGTGGCGCTGGACTTTCCCGACCTGCTCGACGTGTTCCGCTCCGGCGCTGTCGACGGCGAGGCGGCCGAGCGGGCCCGGTCGGCGTTCCGGGCGCGGTTCTGCGCGCTCGACGACGGGCACGCCGCCGAGCGCGTGGTGCGCCGCGTGTTCCTCGGCGAAACGCCGTAAAAGCGGTTACCGGCAGGTCACTTAACTTCGGAGCCCGGCGAATGCCGCTTAATAGGACTGTCACGAGCCGAACATGGCACGTTTACCCGATGTGCGAATCGGATGATCCTGGCCACAGTCATTCCCGGGTTTGGGGCGAGGAACTGGGGAGGTGACGGTGGCCACCGTCGCGCTCAAGGATGTCACCAAGGTGTTCCCGGACGGAACAGTCGCGGTCGACACCATCAATCTGGACGTCAACGACGGCGAGTTCATGGTGCTGCTCGGCCCTTCGGGCTGCGGCAAGTCGACGGTGCTGCGCATGGTCGCCGGGCTGGAGGACCCGTCCTCCGGAGCGATCCTGCTCGGCGGTGAACTCGCGAACGACCTGCCACCACGCGACCGGAAGATCGCCATGGTCTTCCAGGACTTCGCGCTCTATCCGCACATGACGGTCGGCGACAACATCGGTTTCCCGCTGCGGCTCTCCGGCGTCGAACCGGCGCCACGCGGTGAGCGGATCCAGGACGTGGCGAGCGCGCTCGGCATCGGCGACGTCCTCGGGCGCAAGCCCAGCCAGCTCTCCGGCGGCCAGCGGCAGCGGGTCGCCATGGGGCGGGCGATAGTGCGCCGGCCCGGCCTGTTCCTGATGGACGAGCCACTTTCCAACCTGGACAGCGGACTGCGCGCCGAACTGCGGGCGGAGATCTCCGGCCTCACCCGCGAGCTGGGCGTCACCACCATCTACGTCACCCACGACCAGGCCGAGGCGCTGACCATGGCCGACCGGGTCGCCATCATGCGCAAGGGCGTGCTCCAGGACGTGGGCACCCCCACCCAGGTGTACGGGCGGCCGGCCACGCTCTACGTCGCCGCGTTCCTCGGCAGCCCGCGGATGAACCTGCTGGAGGCGTCGGTCTACGTCCACCTGGACCGTTATGTCGCGCTGAGCCTCGGTGAGCAGTCGCTCTACCTGCCCTGGGACGACATCCGCAGCCGGGCGGTGGCGCACTACCACGGTGAGCGGATCGTGGTCGGCATGCGCGCCGAGGCGCTCACCCCGGTCGCCCCGGACACCGCCGGCGACGTGCTGCACGGGCGCATCCGCTATCTGGAGCACCACGGCCACGAGTCGCTCGCGTTCCTCGACATCGGCGCCACCGCGATCGTCGTCGACGAGATGGGCACCCCCGTCGAGCAGGCCCCGCCGGGCCAGCGCGGCCTGCGCCGGTTCAACCAGGTGATGCAGCGGCTCACCGGGCGGGCCCCGGAGACGTCGGCTCCCACCCCGGAGGCCGGCGGCGGCAACCGTACGAGCGTGCTGCCCGACCCGGGCCGACACCACCGCCGCCCGGCGGAACTGGCGGTACGGCTCGCGCCGTACCCGCAGGTGTCGCCCGGGCACCCGCTCGCCGTGCAGGTGCGGATGGACGCGCTGCACTTCTTCGACGAGCGGGGCGACCGCATCGACGTCGGCTGGCGGTGAAAGGAGGGGCCCCCTGTTAACGCCTCCGGTAGAGGAAGGGCCCCTTGTTAACAACCGTCGCCCGGTGGGACGGGCCGGTGACGGCGGTACGGGCCCCAGCCGACGAAGCGGGCGAACAGGTCGGCCGGGGCGGGCGCGTCGTCCGGGTTCAGCCGGTAGAGGTCGCGCGTCGCCTCGTACATCAGCCCGCACAAGTAGATCGACAGCCCGATCCGGTTGTCCGCGTACTCGCCGTGGAGCAGCAGCCGGGCGGTCGGGCACGGCCACGGCTGCCCGCAGGACCGGCAGCACCACATCGGACGCAGCGGCGTGTGCGGGGTGGCGTGCGGCGGGTACGGCCGGGGGCGGTCCGGTGCCGGCCCGTCCGGCGGCTGCCCCAGCTGGTGACTGATCACCTGCACTCCTCTCGCTAGCGGGAACCGGACGAGTTCGGCTCCGCTGCGTGACAGTCTCGTCACGGCGCGGCTACTGTCGGGAGGCGTTCCACCCCCACCTTCCTGGCCGTCCGACCGGCCGACTTCCGTGTGCAGCCGTGTGCAGAGGTGTGCAGATGATCCGTGTCCCGTTGTGGGAACTGTTCGCCGGTGAGCTGCGCCGGTTACGTACCGACGCGGGGCTGACCCAGGAGGCGCTGGGCGAGCGGGTGAGCTATTCGGCGTCGCTGGTGGCGGCCGTCGAGCAGTGCCGCCGGGCGCCCCGCGCCGAGTTCACCGAGCGCTGCGACGAGGTGTTGAACGGCGGCGGCCTGCTGGTGCGGATCCGGGACGCGCTGATGCAGGAGGCGCTGATGCCGTGGTTCCGCGAGTGGGTGAGCATCGAGCAGGAGGCGACGGCGCTGCGCAGTTACCAACCGCTGGTGGTGCCCGGTCTGTTGCAGACCGAGGAGTACGCCCGAGCCCTCTACGAGGGGGCCGCGCAGTTCGTCGGCGAGGCCGTCGAGCGCCAGGTCGCCGCTCGGCTGGCTCGGCAGGCGGTGCTGGACGGCCCGGCGCCGCCACAGTTCGTGGTGGTGCTCGACCACGCGGTGCTGGCTCGCCCGGTCGGTGGGCCGAAGGTGATGCGGGAGCAGTTGGAGCACCTGATCGAGATGGCACGGCGGCCCCGGGTGCACCTGCACCTGGTGCCGGAGACGGTCGGTGCCTATCCGGGGCTCAACGGCGCGTTCGTGCTCGCCACCCCGGCCGACGGCGACGATGTGGGCTACCTGGACAACCCGTTGCACGGCACAATCGTGGAGCGCGCGGTGGACGTGAACGCACTGCGGCAGACGTGGGAGTCCATTCGCGCGGAGGCGATGCCGCACGGGGCGACCCTGGCGGCGATCTCGGAGGCGGCGAAGCGATGGAGTTGACCGGCGCGACCTGGCGCAAGAGCACCCGCAGCAGCGGTAACGGCGGCGACTGCGTCGAGGTGGCGGACAACCTGCCCGGTGTGGTGGGGGTGCGGGACAGCAAGGACCGGCAGGGGCCGGTTTTGGCGTTCACTCCGTCGACCTGGACGGCGTTTGTCGCGTACGCCAAACGGGCGTGAGTGACGTACCGGATCTCGGTCCCCCGCCACGGCGCACCGCCGTCGGCGTGGAGCAGGTGCGTCTCCTGGTCGCCGACCAGTTCCCGCACCTGGCCGGCCTCCGGATCGAACCGGTCGCCAACGGCGGCTGGGACAACTGGACCTTCCACCTCGGCCCCGAGCTGCTGGTGCGCCTGCCCAGCGCCGCCGAGTACGCCCTGGCTGCCGACAAGGAACACCTGTGGCTTCCGGCCCTCGCCGCTCGGCTGCCGCTACCCATCCCCGTACCGCTGGCAAAGGGCGAGCCGGGCGCGGGCTACCCGTATCCGTGGTCGATCTACCGCTGGCTCGACGGCGAGACCGCGGGCGTGGACCGTATCGCCGACCCGGTGCGCTTCGCCCTCGACCTCGCCGGATTCCTCGCGGCCCTACAGGACGTCGACACCGCCGGTGGTCCGCGGCCCGGCGTCCACAACTGGTTCCGGGGCGGCACGCTGCGCACGTACGACAAGAAGGTCGAGCATGCGCTCGCGGCGCTGGACGGCCACGTCGACGCCGCGCTGGTTCGCGAGATCTGGGCGCGGGCGCTCGGCGCCCGCTGGGACGGGGTGGACCGCTGGTTCCACGGCGACATCGCCCCGGGAAACCTGCTGCTCGCGAGCGGCTCGCTGGCCGCCGTCATCGACTTCGGGACATGCGGCGTCGGAGACCCGGCCTGCGACCTGGCGATCGCCTGGACGCTGCTGAGCGTCGAGGGCCGGGCGGCATTCCGCGAGCGGCTGTCGGTGGACGACGCGGCCTGGGCGCGTGGACGTGGCTGGGCGCTCTGGAAGACGCTGGCGACCTACTCCCGCACCTTCGACGACCCCGAGGACGCGGAGGAGTCGGCCGAGGCGCGACGCATCCTCGGGGAGATATCCGCCGAATAGACGGCCGGTCTCACCCGGCGGCGGCCTGCTTCTCCGGCGCGAACGGCCACTCCTCGAACGACAGGCACCGGCCGTCCTCGGCGAACCGCATGATCCAGAGGTCGCGCCACTCCTGGTGGACGGGGTCGCCGTACCGGACCTGCACCCGTGCCACAGCGGTGTCGCCGTCGACCGCGACGATCTCCGATGTCATCTCGAAGACCTCGTCGGGGCCGTCGCGCTCGCTGTCCCACATGCGGGTGATGGCGGGCAGGCCGACGACCGGATCCCGGTACGGCCCCTGCTGGTAGCTCGCGTCGGCGGTGAACATCGTGCCGAGCGTCGCCGTGCCCGGTGTGCGCCACGCCTGCTCGTACGCCGCGATCCAGGCGGCCACCTGATTCCTGTCCATGGTCGCCAGCCTGCCATCCGCGTGTGTCCGGGTCTCCCAGATCGGCTGCCGGGGATCGTCGTTGTGCACGACGACGTCGGCGTGCTCGGCCGGGCGGGCCGTGGCGAAGTAGAGCCGCTGGGCGGGCAGGTACCGCTCGTGCCAGCGCCGTTCGACGTCGGCTCTCGTCGACACGCTGCTTTCGCGGATCACGGCACGATCCACCGTCTTGTCGAGCGCGGTGGACACGAAGACGCGCAGCTCCCACCGGTCGAGCAGTTCCGGGCGCAGGAGGAAGACGCCGTCGAAGACCAGCACGGCGTCGGCGGGAGCGGTCGCGAGCGGCGGGGACACCACCGCGTTCGTGGCGTGGTCGTAGACCGAGAGCCGGAAGCGCCGGTCGCCGCCGGGGCCGAGCGGGTCGAGCAGCACCCGGTTCAGCGACTGGTGGTCGTGGGTGTCGACGTAGCAGCCCTCGGCCGAGAACTCGCCGCGTCGATAGCGCCGCTCCCGGGGGAAGAGGAAGTCGTCGACTGTCGCCCGGATGACGTACCGGCCACGGGCCCGCAGGACGGCGGCCAGCTCGTCGGCGAGCGTGGTCTTGCCGGCGGCGGGCGGCCCGTCGACGGCGACCCGCGTCGGGTGCGCCACGGTGACGGACCCGACCGCGTCGGCCAGGAGGTCGATCAGCTGATCGCGGCGGTGATAATCGGATTGCCCCCGCGCCGGGCCGGGAGTTTGACTGCCGTCCATGCCGTCCCTCTCGCCGGTCTTCGTCGCTGGTACGGGCCGTTCGGGCACGTCACGGATCGCCGACGTCATCGGCCAGCATCCGCTGATCCACCGGATCCCGATGGAGACCAAGTTCATCGTCGAACCGGGCGGCCTGCGGGACCTGGCCGACGCGCTCACCGAACGATACGACCCCATCGTCGGTGAGGACGCCCTGCACCGGCTGAGCGACTTCCTCACCGTACGGGTCCCCGGACGGCGGGACGACCGTGGCAAGACCGTGCCCGAGCTGGTCGGCGTGGGCCGGTACCGGGACGCCGTACACCGGCTCTGGCCGCAGATCATCGCGTACGCGTACGACGAACCCGCACCCCCGGAGGGCTTCGGCGACGGCGACCGGCCGGCCGGGCCGTTCGGGCCGGCCAGCCGGCGGCGGGCCGTCGCGAGGCACTTCCGGGACCGGGGCGAGCTGATCGGCGTCCTGCGCGGCCTGGTCGACACCCTGTTCGGCGGGGCGGCGGCCGACGCGGGCAAGCCGACCTGGTGCGAGAAGACCCCGTTCAACCTCTTCGCCATGGACTTCCTCTGGGAGCTGGTCCCCGAGGCGACGATCGTGCACATCAAGCGCCACCCGGTCGCGGTGCTGGCCTCCCACCTGGCCCAGCCGTGGGCGCCGTCCACTGTCGACGGTGTGCTCGCCTACCTGCTGCCGGTCTACGACAGGTGGCTGGCCTGGAAGAACGCCACCGACCTGGCGGGCCGGCGATACGTCGAGGTGAAGGCGGAAGACCTGGCGGCCGACTGGCCCGACCAGCGGCGTGTCCTGTTCGGGCGGCTCGGCGTCGAGGACTACCCCACCTCGTCGACCTTCCAGTCAGCCAAGCTGGCGCACCGCGACGGCCAGTTCGACGCGGACACCCGCGCGTACGTCGAGCGGGAACTGGGCGAGATCATCCCCGCGATGGGATACGAGTGACGGCCGCGCGGACCTCAGCAGGAGGCGGCGCGATCGATCGGGATCATCAGGCCGGCGCTCACTGCGATTCCCAGTACGGCGAATGCCAGCCACGGCCAGGGGTTCCGGATTCGGGGCTGGAGGCCTACCCGGGCCACGACGACGGAGAGAACCGCCGTCGCCGTCATCGCCAGGACCAGCAGGGCGTACGCATCCCTCGCCGCCTGCGCCGAAGCGTAGGTGTCACCGTCGCACGGCGCGGAGGGCGCCAGGAGCGGGACGCAACTGAGACAGCTCGTGACGACGAGCAGTGTGCCGAGCACGGTCACCAGAGTCGCTGCCGCCTTCGCCGCACCGGATCGCATCGACCGGACACTAGCGTCCGAACGTCTCGGCGGTGACACGACCGGGCATCAGCAAGATCAGGTGTCACGCCCTGCGGCGCAGTTCGCGGAGCACGCCGTGGCGGCGGAGCGCCCACCCCAGGCGCCGTGCGCTGGGGTGCCTGACAAACAGCACCGCCGCCCGGCGGACCAGCCCGAACCGGTTGTCGCTCACCTGGTCGTCGACCGCCCGCCAGATCAGCTCGCGTACGCCGGCGCTGTCCAGCATCGCCCGTACCTCGTGGCGTACCCGGGGATCCTCGGCCGCGGACGTGACGGCGGTGACCAGGCCGGGCCGGTCGGCGATCGGCTCCACCGCCGCGGTGACGAGCGGCCGGCGTACGGTGTCCCGTTCCAGCAGCAGCAACACCGCCTCCCGGACCTCGGTGCTGTCGAGCCCGGACCGCAGCAGGCCCAGCGCGCTCCGCTCGACCTCGCGGTCGCGGTCCGGAAGGGACAGCGCGGCCAGCAGCACTGTCACCTCGTCGAGGTCGACGAGGTGACGCAGCCCGTCGCGGAACTCCGGTAGCGCCCACGCCACCGTCAGCCCACGCGCGAGATCGCGGTTCATGGGCCACTGGCTACCCGCAGTCGGCGGCCGGCGAAACGCCCTCCGGATGTTGCCATGACGCTTAACTGGTGTTCTACTCAACCATAACAATCTGACGGAGGGTCACCAGGGTGATCAACTTTCATGTCGACCGGTCCAGCAGCGTCCCCGCGTACGCCCAGCTGGTGCGGCAGGTCCGTGAGGCGCTGCGGATCGGGACGCTGCGGCCAGGGGACCAGCTCCCCACCGTGCGCAGCGTGGTGACCTCGTGCACCGTCAACCCGACCACTGTGCTCAAGGCGTACCGGGAGCTGGAGCTGTCCGGCCTGGTGGAGGCGAGGCAGGGGGCGGGCACGTTCGTCAGCGGGACGCTCGGGCACGCCGATCCCCACGTCATGGCCCGCCTGCGCGGCAGCCTGGCCCGGTGGCTCGGCCAGGCCCGCGAGGCCGGTCTGGAGGACGAGGACGTCCAGGCGCTGCTCGCCTCGGTGATCGCGGCGAACGCGACACCCGCGAGGAGAGAGAACGCGGAGGGCGCGGCGTGAACGGCGAGCCGGTCGCCGTCGAGGCGCGTGACCTGAGCCGGCGCTACGGCACCGTGTGGGCGCTGCGGGAGTGCTCGTTCGCGCTGCCCGCCAACCGGGTCGTCGCGCTCGTAGGCGCGAACGGCGCGGGCAAGTCGACGCTGCTGAGCATCATCGCCGGCACCCTCGCGGCCACCGGCGGCACCGTGCTGGTGCGCGGCCGGCAGGTGGTGCGGGGCGGGTCCGCCGACGGCGGCAGCCGGGTGGCGATCCTGGCCCAGGACAAGCCGCTCTACCGCGACTTCACCGTCTCGGACATGCTCCGCTTCGGCCGCTCGACGAACCGCGTGTGGGACCAGCGGCGGGCGCTGTCGTGGCTCGACCGCTTCGCCGTCCCGCTGGACCGGCGCTGCGGCAAGCTGTCCGGCGGGCAGCGGGCGCAGGTCGCGCTGGCGGTCGCGCTCGGCTCCCGCCCGGCGGTGCTGCTGCTGGACGAACCCCTCGCCAACCTGGATCCGCTGGCCCGCGTCGAGGTGACAGGCGAGTTGCTGGCGGAGGTCGCCGACGACGACATGACAGTCGTGCTGTCGACCCACATCGTCGCCGAGCTGAGCGGCGTCGGTGACCACCTGCTGCTGCTCGACGCCGGTCGGCCCGTCCTCACCGGCGACGTCGAGGAGTTGCTCGACAGCCACGTCCGGCTGACCGGGCCCCGCGCCGACCAGCCACCCGGGCCGGGCACGATCGTCCAGGCGCAGCACACCGGCCGCCAGTCCACCTTCGTGCTGCGGCGGCCGGCGGCACCGGCGGCGCACGCGGTCGTGGCGCCCGGCTGGACCGCCCAGCCGATCACCCTGGACGAGCTGATCCTGACCCACCTCAGAGCGTCGGCCGCCGCGCCGCACGAGCGGGAGGCAGCCGCATGAGCCCGGTCGGCCAGCTGTCCGCACCCACGAACCGCCGCAGCGACCCCGGGTACGCCGGGGGCGTACGCGGTCTGCTCTGGCTGACCTGGCGTCAGCACCGCTGGACGGTGATCGGCACGCTGGTCCTGGCCGCCGTCCTGGTGGGCTGGATGACCTACCTGTCCGTGGAGCTGACGAACCTGTGGCACCAGTGCCACGAGACGTTCTGCGCGGAGGACTCGCCACAGGGCCGGCGGCTCGGCGGCTCCTCCAGCCTGGTCCTGACCCTGGCCGTCCTGTCGCAGGTGGTGCAGTGGATGCCGCTGCTGATCGGCGTGTTCGTCGGCGTCCCGGTGCTGACCAGGGAACACGAGCAGCGCACCCTGCTGCTGGCCTGGAGTCAGGATGTCTCCCCGCAGCGGTGGCTCTGGACGAGGCTGGCCCTGCTCGGCCTGTTCGTGGCGGCGGTGACCTCGGCCGTCGCCGGCGTCAGCGACCACCTGGAGCGACTCCAGGCGCGGGTCGCCCCGGTGAGCCTCTTCGAGTACGGGCCGTTCCTCAACACGGCGATGCTTCCGGCCGTGATCAGCCTCTGCTGGTTCGCGGTCGGCGTAGCGCTCGGCGCCGCGATCAAGCGCACGCTGCCGGCCGTGTTCGGCGTGATCGTGGGCTTCGTCGGCCTGACCTATTTCGTCCGGTGGCGCTACCCCACGCTGATGGAGCCGCTGACCGCGCACCGCGTCATCGGCGGGCCGGGCGTGGGTGTGCTGCGCGACAACGCCCTGGTCGTCAAGGGCGGCATGATCGACTACGGGGTCGACGGGCCGTCCGGCGCGTTCGACGCCTCCGGGCGTGAGCTCAGCGGGGTCGAGCTGCAACACCTCTGCCCACCCGACAACGGCACCGGCCGGACGCTCGCCTGCTTCGTCGAGCACAACCTTCAGCAGCACCTCCAGTACCAGCCGGGCAGCCGGATCCCCGAGTTCCACCTGATCGTCGCCGGCGGCTACCTGGGCCTGACCGCGCTGGCGCTCCTCGTCGTCTGGTGGATCGTCCGCCGTACCGACCTGAGCGCGGGCTGACCAGGGGATCGGCCTTGCCGGTGTTATTACTGGCGAGTAGCGTTCGGGCATGAGCATCGACTCTCGCCAGGTGGCGGCCGGTCTCCTCGACGCCGTGCCGTTCGCCCGCACGCTCGGGATCGAGTTCGTCGAGGTGGCGCCCGAGGCCGAGGGCGGGGTCCGCGTCGTGGCCCGGCTCCCCGACCTGCCGGCGCACCACAACCACCTCGGCGGCCCGCACGCCGGGGCCATGTTCACGCTGGGGGAGAGCGCCTCCGGCGCGGCAGTCCTGGCCGCCTTCGGGCAGGTGCTCGACCGGGCCGTACCTCTGCCGGTGACCGCGTCGGTCCACTTCCGCAAGATCGCGATGGGCCCGGTGCTGGCGACCGCGCGGCTCGGCGGCGTCCCCGCCGAGGTGCTGGCCGAGCTGGACGCCGGCCGACGGCCGGAGTTCCCGGTCGAGGTGGAGGTCCGCACCGAGGACGGCACGCTCACCTCCTCGCTCACAGTGATCTGGACGCTGCGTCCGAACCGCTGAGCCCGGAACGGTGTTTACCCGGCGCGGGCTCTGGTTAGATTCAAGCGATGCTGGGCCTCCCCGAGCACGTGAGCGCGTGTCTCTTCGATCTGGACGGTGTGCTGACGCAGACCGCCAAGGTGCACAACGCCGCCTGGGCGGAGACGTTCGACGCGTACCTGAGGCGACGGTCGGCCGAAACCGGCGAGCCGTTCCACCCGTTCGACAGCGGACCGGACTACAACCGGTACGTGGACGGCAGACCGCGCGCCGACGGGGTGCGCACATTCCTGGCCTCGCGCGGCATCACGCTGCCCGAGGGATCGCCGGACGACCCGCCCGAGGCGGACACCGTCAACGGTCTCGGCAACCGTAAGAACGTCGTGCTGCTCCAGCGGATCGAGCACAACGGCGTCGAGGCGTACGAGGGCTCGGTGCGCTACCTGGAGGCGGCCACCGCGGCCGGGCTGCGCCGCGCTGTCGTCTCGGCCAGCGCCAACTGCGCCGCCGTGGTGCACGCCGCCGGGCTGGACCACTGGCTGGAGGCGCGGGTGGACGGCGTGGTCGCCCGCGCGAACGGGCTGCGCGGCAAACCGGACCCGGACACGTTCCTGGAAGGCGCCCGGCTGCTCGGCGTCGAACCGGCCCAGGCCGCCGTCTTCGAGGACGCCCTCGCCGGGGTGGCCGCCGGACGGGCCGGCGGATTCGGGTACGTGGTCGGCGTCGACCGGGTCGGCCAGGCCGGCGAACTGCTCGCGCACGGCGCCGACGTGGTGGTCACCGACCTCGCCGAACTGCTCGCCGCGGAGCCGGCCGCGTGATCCGGGAACGGGCGTACCCGGTCGAGCCCTGGCACGTCCGGGAGATGCGGCTCGACATGGACGTGCTGGCCCAGTCCGAGTCGGTGTTCGCGCTCTCCAACGGGCACATCGGGCTGCGTGGCAACCTCGACGAGGGCGAGCCGCACGGGCTGCCCGGCACCTACCTGAACTCGTTCTACGAGCTGCGCCCGCTGCCGTACGCGGAAGCCGGCTTCGGGTTCCCCGAGTCCGGGCAGACCATCGTCAACGTCACGAACGGCAAGCTGATCCGGCTGCTCGTGGACGACGAACCGCTCGACGTGCGCTACGGCGAACTCCTCGCCCACGAGCGGGTCCTCGACCTGCGCGCCGGCACGCTCCAGCGGGACCTGCACTGGCGTTCCCCGGCCGGACGCGAGGTGAAGGTCCGTACCACCCGGCTGGTGTCGTTCACCCAGCGCTCGGTGGCCGCCATCCACTACGAGGTCGAGCCGGTCGACGGGCCGCTGCGGCTGATCCTCCAGTCCGAGCTGGTCGCCAACGAGTCGCTGCCGCCGCAGAGCCGCGACCCCCGGGTGGCCGCCGTGCTGGAATCGCCGTTGCAGGCCGAGGAGGAGCTGACCACCGACGACGGCGGCCAGCTCATCCACCGCACCAAGGTCAGCGGGCTGCGGGTCGCCGCCGCGATGGGCCACGACGTGGACGGGCCCGAACGCACCACGATCGAGAGCGAGGGGTACGAGGACTGGGTCCGCACCACCATCGGCTGCGTGCTCAAGCCCGGCCAGACGCTCCGGGTGGTCAAGTACCTCACGTACGGCTGGTCCAGCCGCCGGTCCCTCCCGGCGCTGCGCGACCAGGTCGGCGCGGCACTGGCCGCGGCCCGGCTCGACGGCTGGGACGGGCTGCGCCGGGCCCAGCGCGAATACCTGGACGCGTTCTGGGACGCCGCCGACGTGCGCGTCGAGGGCGACCCCGAGGTGCAGCAGGCCGTCCGGTTCGGTCTCTTCCACGTCCTCCAGGCCGGCGCCCGCGCGGAACGGCGGCCCATCTCGGCCAAGGGCCTCACCGGCCCGGGGTACGACGGCCACGCGTTCTGGGACACCGAGATGTTCGTGCTGCCGGTGCTCACGTACACCCAGCCGGGCGCCGTGCGCGACGCGTTGCAGTGGCGGTACGACACGCTGGCCCAGGCGCAGGAACGCGCCCGCACACTGAACCTCGCCGGGGCGGCCTTCCCGTGGCGAACCATCGAAGGGCCGGAGTCGTCGGCGTACTGGCCGGCCGGGACCGCCGCGTTCCACATCGCCGCCGACGTCGCCGACGCGCTGCGCCGCTACGTGCTGGTGACCGGCGACGAGGCGCTGGAACGGGACATCGGCCTGGAACTGCTCGTCGAGACCGCCCGGCTGTGGCGCTCACTCGGCCACCACGACCGCGCCGGACGGTTCCACATCGACGGCGTGACCGGCCCGGACGAGTACACGGCGGTGAAGAACGACAACGTCTACACCAACCTGATGGCGCAGCGGAACCTGCTGACCGCGGCGGACTGCGCGATGCGCTACCGGGACCAGGCGCTCGACCTCGGCGTCACCGAGGAGGAGGCCGCCGCCTGGCGGGACGCCGCGAACGACATGCACATCCCGTACGACGCGGAGACCGACGTCCACGAGCAGGTGGAGGGGTTCACCCGCTTCCAGGAGTGGGACTTCGAGCACACGCCGCCGGAGAAGTACCCGCTGCTGCTGCACTACCCGTACTTCGACCTCTACCGCAAGCAGGTCGTCAAGCAGGCCGACCTGGTGCTCGCCATGCACTGGCGGGGCGACGCGTTCAGCGCCGCCGAGAAGCTGCGCAACTTCGTCTACTACGAGCGGCGCACCGTACGCGACTCGTCGCTGAGCGCCTGCACCCAGGCGGTGCTGGCGGCCGAGGTCGGCTACCTCGAACTGGCCCACCGCTATCTGCGCGAGGCCGCGCTGATGGACCTGCACGACCTCAACGAGAACACCCGCGACGGCGTGCACATGGCGTCCCTGGCCGGCGCCTGGATCGCGCTCGTGGCCGGCTTCGGCGGGCTGCGTGACCACGACGGGACGCTCTCCTTCGCACCCCGGCTCTCCAGCCGCCTCAGCCGCCTGGAGTTCTCACTCCAGTGGCACGGGATGCGGCTGCGCGTCGACGTCCGGCCGCACCAGACGACGTACTCGCTGCGCAACGGCGGGCCGGACACCGTCGTGGAGTTGCGGCACCACGGCGAGCCGTTGCGGGTCACCTCCGCGCAGCCGGTCACCGTGCCGGTGCCCCCGGCACACCCGAAGGGGCCGCAGCCGGAGCAGCCGCAGGGCCGCGCGCCGCTGATGCACCTGCCCGAACGCATGGACTGAGCGGCCCCGCCCCCAGGGGCGGGACCGCTCGGTAGGCGTACCTCAGAACTGGCGGCCGTTCGACGGACGCCCGCCGGCGTCGCGCGGCGCCGTGGCCCGCGGGTCGTCGGCGGTACGCGCCGTCGCGGCGCGGTCGGCCCAGTCCGGCGAGTCCTTCAGCTCCTGCTCACGGCGTTCCTGGTCGGTGCGTTCCTGTTCCCGGGACCTGTCCTGTTTCGCCATGACGATCCTCGCGATCGGTCGGGGTCCGTGGTCACCCCGCGCGTTCCCGCCCGGCGGCGTCTCAACCGTCCCGGTCGAGGGCTCAGCCGTCCAGGTGCTGGGCGAAGCTGCGGCGCAGGTGGTCCTTGGGGCGGGAGCCGACGATCGAGCCGACCACCTCGCCGCGCCGGAACACCAGCATGGTCGGCGCGGACATGATCCGGTGGTCGCGCGTGGTGGCGGGGTTCTCGTCCGTGTTGACGGCCACGAAGCGCAGCGCGTCGCCGAACTCCTCGGCCAGCTCGGCCAGGTGCTTCGACACCACCCGGCACGGTGGGCACCATTCGGCCCAGAAGTCCACCACGACCGGCCGGTCGGCGGCCAGCACTGTGGCCGCGAAGGTCTCGTCGGTGACCGCTGTCAGCCGTCCGGTCCCCGTGTCCTGAGGCATGTTTCCTCCCGTTGGATGATCGCGTGGGCGAGCTGGTCGTGCAGCCGGCGGCGGACGTCGCCGAGCCGGTCGAGGTAGTCGTCCACCTCGGCGAGCTTGCGCCGCAGCACCGCCACCGAATCGGGGCAGACGTCACCGGAGTCGTTCCCGGCGCGCAGGCAGGCGACGAACGGGCGGATGTCGTCCAGACCGAAGCCGATCGCCAGCAGGGACCGGATCTCGCGGACGACGCGTAGTTCCGCCTCGTCGTAGACCCGGTATCCGTTGGCGGACCGGTGCGGACGGACCAGTCCGTGTGCCTCGTAGTAGCGCAGGGTGCGGGTGCTCGTACCGGCCCGCCGCGCCAGCTCCCCGATCCGCATCCGCCGCCCCCGTCCCTCTCTGCCGATTGACGCTAAACCTTGCCGCCGACGTCAACGCAACCCTTCACGCGGGGGTGATCATGAGGTTGGCGGGGTGAGGAAGCGCTTTCTGGGCCGTCAACTTCATGATCGTCGGGGTGGGGGGTATGCGCGGGGAGAGCGGGAGGGGCGGTGAAGGGGATGCGTGAGGTTTCGGTTCCTGTGGTTGCGGGCGGGCTCGTGGGGGACGTGGTGGTGCCGGCGAGGGCCGGTGGGGTGGTGTTGTTCGCTCATGGGAGCGGCAGCTCGCGGCACAGCCCGCGCAACATGGCAGTCGGGCGGGCACTGAACGAGCGCGGGCTCGGCACGATGCTGGTCGACCTGCTGACCGCCGACGAGGAGGCCCGGGACGAGATCACCGCCGAGCTGCGCTTCGACATCGGCATGCTGGCCGAGCGCCTCGCCGGGATCGTCGACTGGATGGACGCCGACCCGGAACTGGGCCGGCTGCCGATCGGGCTGTTCGGTGCCAGCACCGGTGCCGCCGCCGCCCTGGTCGCCGCCGCGGCCCGGCCGGACCGGGTGGGCGCGGTGGTCTCCCGGGGCGGGCGGCCGGATCTGGCCGGCAGCTCCCTGACTGCGGTACGCGCACCGACGCTGCTGCTCGTCGGCGGCCTGGACGAGCAGGTGATCGTGCTCAACGAGCAGGCCCGGGACGCGCTGGGCGAGCTCGCCGAGCTGCGCATCGTGCCCGGTGCCACGCACCTGTTCGAGGAGCCCGGCACGCTGGAGCAGGTGGCCGACCAGGCCGGCACCTGGTTCACCACCCACCTGCGCCAGCCGCACCCCGCCTGACCAGCCCGCGTGGAGCGGTCCCGGCGGCCCGCAACTCGTGTCGGCAGTCAGCCGGCGCCGGGTGGCTGTCCGATCGTGCCGGCCGTCAGCCGTCAGCCGTCAGCCGTCAGCCGTCAGCCCGCTGCTTCGGCGGCTCGGCCGGGATCGGCGGCCGGGCCGGGTGCG
Source organism: Micromonospora sp. NPDC049203 (assembly GCF_043197215.1). Taxonomy (NCBI): domain Bacteria; kingdom Bacillati; phylum Actinomycetota; class Actinomycetes; order Micromonosporales; family Micromonosporaceae; genus Micromonospora; species Micromonospora sp. NPDC049203. Next base: position 373,497 of record NZ_JBICSV010000003.1, read on the forward strand.
GCGTTCCCGCTCCGCTCGGCGGCGCGGTGCCGCTGCACGGTGTCCAGCACACGCCAGAGCACCGCCGCGATCGGCACCGACACGAACGCACCGGCGACCCCGGCGACCAGCGTGCCGGCGGTGACCACCACCAGGATGACCGCCGGATGAAGCTGCACCTGCCGCCGCATCACCAGGGGTTCGAGCAGGTTGCCCTCGATCTGCTGGACGGCGATCACGGCGGCAAGCGTGAGCAGTGCGGTGGTCGGGCCGTTCGCGGCGAGCGCGACGAGCACCGCCACCGCACCGGCCACCGTGGCGCCGATGATCGGCACGAAGCCGCCGAGGAACGTGATCAGGGCGAGCGGCAGGGCCAGCGGGACACGCAACACCACAAGCGCCAGCCCGATGCCGATGGCGTCGATGGCCGCGATGATCATCGTGCCCCGGCTGTACGCGCCGAGCGTCCGCCAGCCCGCCCGTCCCGCCTCGGCGGTCAGCTCCCGGCGCGGGCCGGTCAGCCTGCGCAGCACCCAACGCCACATCGAACGGCCGTCCTTGAGCAGGAAGAACAGCAGCACCAGGGCGAGCAGCACCGCGCCCGCGACCTCGGCGACCTTGCGCGCCCCGGCGACCGGGTCGGGTGCGCCGCTGCTCAGGCCCTGCCGGATCTGCTCGACGAGCCGGTCGAGCTGCTGGTCGGTGACGGGCAGGCTCGACGTGACGAAGTCCCGGGTGCGCTGCAACCCCTCGTCGAGCTGCTGGCTCAACTCGCTGAACTGGCTCGCCGTGAGGTTCCAGACCAGGACGCCGGCGCCGCCCAGGATGCCGAGCAGCAGCAGGATGCTCAGCAGCGCGGCGAGCCCGGCCGGCACCCGCAGCCGGCGCAGGCGTACCAGCACCGGGTCGAGCAGCGCGGCGAGGAAGAGCGTGCCGGCCAGCGCCACGGCGAGCGGCGCGAGCAACACGGCGATCTGCCCGAGCAGCCACAGCCCGGCCGTCACGACCAGGAGGCAGGCGCTCCAGGTGACAGCCGTGCGTACCGGCCAGGGAAGTCCGGCCCACGTCTGTCGCGGTCCGGCGGTCGGTGCCCGCCCGGGTATACCAGCGTCGTCGTCCACGTCGCCCTCCTCGATCGTGGCCGTTGGTACCCGACAGGGATCGATCCGACACCAGGGCGGTAACCACCCACCCGGTGTTTGTGCCCCCGGCCTCAGGGAAGGCATTCAACGTATCGAAGGGAGATCGGACATGAGCAACTTCATGGACAAGGCCAAGGACTTCGCGGACAAGCATGACAAGCAGGTCGACCAGGGGATCGAGAAGGCGGGCGACGCCGCCGACAAGCGCAGCGGCGGCAAGTACGACGCGCAGATCGACAAGGGCGTCGACATGGCGCAGCAGCGCACCGGCGAAGGCGACACCGGTCGCTGACGTACGCCCGCTTCGGCGCCGGAACACGACGGCGGCCACGCCCCCGGATGGGGAGCGTGGCCGCCGCGGCGTCGGGCCGGCCTCCACAGGGGAGACCGGCCCGTGCGTCAGAAGGCGGGGTCAGGAGCTGTAGCCGCGGCCGGCGATCCAGTTGGCCAGCTCGGTCACGTCCATCCAGTACGTCGGCTCGTCCGGCCGGGCCGGGTCGGCGATCAGCACCCGGTCGCCGTCGCCCTCGTACCGCACCACAGTCACGTAGTGGCCGGGGTAGCTGTGCTCCACCCCGTCGATGTCCCGGGCACCGCCCAGGATGTTCGCCACCACCGGCCGGTCGTCGTCCACAGCGGTACGGATGTCCGCGCGCAGGCGGTCGACCTGCCCACGGGTGGCCACGTCGTCGCGGATCTCGGTGGTCCGGTACTTGCCTCCGGTGTACTCGTTCAGCACCCGGGTGATGTCGATGGCCGAGTCGGTGCCGTTCTCGGTGGTGCCGAGCTTGGCGGCCAGCTCGTCCTGGCTCACGTCCCTGCCCTCGGCCGACAGCGCGATCCGGGTCGAGGCGGGACCGCAGTAGAAGTAGTTCGGCTGCGCCTGGTACTCGTAGTCGGCGGCACGGTCACCCTTGCCCTTGACCGGGGCGGCATGGGCGGCGGCCGGGCCGGCGACGGCACCGCCGGCAGCGGCCAGGCCGGCGACGGACAGCACGCACTTACGGATGATCGGATTCATTGTCGAGGCTCCATTCGGGGGTCGACGGCTCCGTGCGGGAGACGTGGCACCAGGAGTGGCGCTCGGCGTACGGAGAGTTCAACCGCCCTACTGCGGCACGCCATTTCCAGGCGTGGCCGGGGCCACACCGGAACCGGACGGACGGCTCAGCCGGGGAGACTTCCCAGTAGCCCGGTCACCGCGATCTCGATGACCACCCGCTCCGGATTCGGGCGCGGGGTGCGATACCGCTCGGCGTACCGGCGCTCGGCCTCGGCCACCGACTCCGGGTCGCGGCGCAGCACCGCCCGGCCCTCCACGGTCAGCCACCACCGGCCGTCGACCTGGCACACCGCGACCGGGACGCCGTCCGGCCCGGCCACCGCGACGTGCCGGGCCTTCGCCGACCCGGCGGAGGTGATCACCCGGGCCAGCCGGGCCGCCGGGTCGAAGGTCACCCCCACGGGTACGACGTGCGGGGTGCCGTCGGCACGGGGTGTGGTGAGCGTGGCGAGGTGCCGGTCCGCGAAGAAGCGGGCCACCCGCTCGTCGCCCGGATCCAACCGGTGCCGTCCCGCCATGTCGTCTCCTCGTTCGGCGTACCTGTGGAACCTCAGCGGCGGGGTGCCGGCGGCAGCGTCTTCACCGGGGACTCCCCGGCGGCCCGCTGCTCGGCGCGGTGCTTGGCGACCAGCCGGCCCAGGTAGAACAGCGCACCCGCCAGGACGCCCATGTCGTCCAGGTAGATCGGGTCGGGCAGCAGGTCCACCGGCAGGATCGTGTAGATCAGCGCGCCGTAGAACGCGACCTTGCCGCCGGCGCCGAGCGCGCCGAGCATGCGGCGCGTGCGGACCAGCCGGACGGCGAGGACCACCGCCCCGGCCAGCATCGCCACCGCGACGACGGCGGCGAGCACGACGAGCACCCAGGCTTCACGGGACACGCCATCACGCTAGTCGAGCCGGGCCGGTGCCGCCCGCTGACGTGGCACCGGCCGGCAGCGAACTCTCAGGCCGCGACTGCCGCCCGTCCCCGGGCCACCGGGGGCAGCTCGCGGGTGACCTCGACGGCCGCCGCCCCGGCCGGCAGTTCCCGGGTGGTCTCCGGCCCGGCGAACCCGACGATGGACAGTTCCGCCTGCGGCTCGGCGACCGGGTGCAGTGCGGCGAACACCTCGTCGCGCAGGCTCTGCGCCGCGGCCGCGGCCAGCTCGGCTGCCTGCCAGGCGGCCTGCTCCCGCTGGGCGGCGGCCCGGTGCCGTGCCGCCAGGTTGTCCCGGACCAGCCGGCGCAGCAGCAGTTCCTGCTCGACCGGGTGCCGGGTCGGGTCCCAGCCGTTGCCGCCGAGGATGTCGCTGAGCTGCCGCACCGTGATCTCGTTGCGCCACTGGGCGTCCATCGCGGCCCGGTGCAGCCAGCGCTCCCGGTCCGCGTACTCGGCCGGGGTCCGGGCGGTCCGGGGCAGCGGCAGCGCCGCGGCGGCAGCCAGGCGCCGTACGTCGTCCTCCGCCGCCTGGTACGCCTGCCAGGCCGACTCGGCCTCCTCCTGGGCGGTCAGCCACTCCGCCCGGCTGCGCTCCGCGGTAGCCGCCGCGCGGGAGGCGGCCACGGCGACCTCGTCGGCGTACCGGTCCCGGTCCCGGTCCCGGTCCTGTACGCGGGCCCGCTCGGCCTGTTCGATGCTGCTCGGCCGGGCGGCGTCGCTGATCCGGTCGACGAGTTCCGAGCGGAACCGGGACGGGCGGACGATCAGCGCGGCCACCACTGTCGCGGCCACGGCGAGCAGGACCAGCCAGATCACGGCGGCCGTGGGCATGTCGGGCAGGACGGCGGAGAAGACGGTCTGCATCACCAGCACCTCAAGGTGGAACGAAGGACGATAAGCGGTTGTGGCCCGGGCATCCGGGCGGGTGCGCGTCGTGAACGGAGACGCGGCACGCGCGGCAGGGCGCGAGGCGTGCGGCCGTGAGGCCGCGCCGGGGCGTACCGGAAGGGCGCCCGGTCAGGCGCGCGGCGGACCGCGACGGGCGATGTGCGCGCGGCCGGGGTCGGCGGCGGCGACGACCTCGGTGCCGGGGACGCGCCCGGCGGAGCCGGCGGAAGAGGCTTCGGCGACGGCGGGGCCGGTGCCGGGACCGGTGGTCCGCAGGGCAGTGGTCGTGGCGTCGCCCGCCGTGAGTGCGGCGGAACGTGCGTGGCCGGCCGTGACCGCCCGCGGCGTCGCGATGTGCTCGATGACGGCGACGTGCTCGATCGTCGCGACGTGCTCGACGGCGTGCGAGGCGGTGGCGTGCGAGGACGCGGTGGCGTGGGCGGGTGTGGCGGCGATGCCCTGGAGGCCGACGATCAGCACCAGGCCGGCCACCGCCGTGCGGGCGATTCGGCGCAGCGTCGCCGTCCAGGTGGACGGGGCGAACGCTACGGGCAGCACCAATTCAACCTATCGGTCGGCAGACGATCTTGCAGCTCAAAGATCTTGCGGGTTACGTGAGCCACCACACGAGTCGGTGTGGACGGACCCTCACGCAGGCCCGACGCGAGACGGCGCGGCGCCCCTGCCGGGGTGCCGCGCCGTCTCGTGGATGCCGGGGTCAGTTGCCGCCGAGTACCGGCGGCGGAGCGGCGTCACCGTCGCCCCAGACCATCTCGTCCTCGGTGAGCCAGGTCAGCCGGCCGTCCGACTCGTCGTCGCCGTGGCCGCCGCGCCCGCCCAGCACGCCGCCGCGGCCGGCCATCGCGGGCCGCCCGTTTGCGCCGCCGGTGCGCTCGGCGGACTTGCTCCCGGCGTCGACGACGAGGCCGCGACCGGAGGTGAGCCGACCCGTGCCGGCTGCCGAGCGGGTCTCCGCGCCGGGCATGCCGCCGAGGCGGGCCGAGGCCGCCGAGTTGGGGCCGGTGCCCGCGAGCGCGCCGGTGCTCAGCACGCCGGGGGCACCGTAGAGCGAGCCGCCGCCGGGGCCGCCGGCGGTCATCGTCGCCGGGCCGCCGCCGGGGCCGAAGCCCGGGCCGCCGCCGACAGTCGGACCGCCGAGGGTGCTGGTCAGCGGAGTGGCGCCGGCCAGCGAGGTGCCGCCCGGGTCGACCGTCCCGGTGGTCGGCACCGAACCCGGGGTGCCCGCGCCGGGCTGGCCGCCCGGAGCGCCCGAACCCGGAGTGCCCGCACCGGGCGTGCCGCCGGTCGGGGCCGCGTGGTGCACGCCCGAGCTGGTCGCGGTGGCGCTCGCGCCCGGGCCGAAGCTGCCCAGGCTCGGGCCGGACGACGGCGTCTTCACCGACGGGCCGTTCTGCAGCGTGGGGTCACCGTTACCGGTGTGGCCGGGCAGCTCGGCCGCCGGCGGCTCCGGCACCACGATCCGGCTGTACGCCGAGAAGTCGTAGCCCTCGGCGAGCTTCGCCACGACCTGCACCATCCGCTGGTGCGCCTTCTCCTGCTCGGCCTTGTCCTGCTGGTGGCCGACGATCCCGCCGATCACCGCGCCCGCGGCGCCGCCGAGCAGGAAGCCCTTGCCGGCGCCGGAGAGCAGCTTGTCGTTGTCCTCCGTCTTCTCCGGGCTCTCGGCCTTGGCCTGCGCGGCCCGCAGCTCGCTGGACATCATGTCGAGGCCCTGCCGGATGCCCGTCATGCCCTCGGCGAGGCTGCCCGAGTAGCTCACGACCATGCCCAGCCGGCGGTGGAACTCCCGCGCGGCGTCGCCGGACCAGGTCTTCGTCAGCGCCTCCAGGTCGGCGGTCAGATCGCGGCCGAGGTCGTCGAGCGTGCCCTTCAGGGAGGTCCACTGGGCGCTCAGCGCCTCGATCTGCTTCGGGTCGCCCGCCTTGACGTCCTGGTAGAGCTCCTCGTGGCTGACGTGCTCGTAGCGCCGGGTGTACTCAGACACGCGGGTCCTCCTTCGGCTGCTTCATCGCCTCGTCGAGCCCGGAGAGGGCGGCGGCGATGTCGGCCGCGGCGGCGGCGTTGCGGGCCTCGGCGGTCTTGTAGTTCGTCATGATCTTCTGGGTCGCCTCGCGGGCGGCCAGGATCGCCCGGCGCAGCCGGTCGACGTGGTTGACGTAGCTCTGGTGCGTCTCGGAGTAGCGACGCGCGTTGTCGGTCGCGTCGGTGAACGTGCCGAGGGCCGGCGGGCGGCACTGCATCTGGGTGTTGAGCTTGCGCAACACCGACTCCGCCTGGTCCAGGCGCCGCTCGAGCCGCTGGTGGAACTCCTCCAAGGACAGTACGTCTACTGTCGTGCGCCCCGTCATGGCTGCATCCCCGTAGTCCTCGTCGATAACCGTACGCCGCACTCAGGTTAGTCGAAGCGTGCCAACCCGGGCGACCCGTGACGCGGATCCTCCACTTCGGATGAGGGGAGGGCGGTCAACCGCCCTGGACCTGGGCGGCCGCACCACCGGCCGAGGGTGTCGCGGCGGGCGCCGCGGGCGCTGACGCATCGAAGTACGCCATCGCGTCCTGCCGGGACAGCGTCGGGCCGGTCGGCACCAGCGCCAGCAGTGAGGCGGGCACCGCGAGCGGCGTCACGTCGCCGTATCCGAGCGCGCTCTTGGCGTCACCCCCGGCGGTGCCCAGCGGAAAGCGGATGCCCTGCGCGGTGATCAGGTAGACCGTCGACCCGGCCGCCGCCTTGCCGCTCTCGCCGGCCGTGGCCTGCACCAGCACGCCCTTGCCGCCGGGCAGGAGCACGTGCTCGGCGGTGCGTACCGCGTCCCGGCCGCCCTGCCGCGCCGGCATCGCGGTCGCCGAGGTCAGCTCGGCCGGCGCGGTGTCGAAGACCTCCAGCGTGGTGGTCGGCGGCTGGCCCGCCGGGCCGGGCCGGTAGGTGGCGCAGAGCACGGTGCGGCCCACGCGGACCTCGTGCAGCGCCGGCAGGCGGGCCGGCAGGCCGTCCGCGTCCAGCCGCTGGTCGGTGAGGAGCCGGCCCGCCTCGTCCGGAGTGATCTGCGTCACCTCGCCGCCGCCGCCGAGCAGCAGGAGCGCGGTGACCTCCCGGACGGTGGCCAGGCCCTGCCGGGTGAGCACGTAGTACTGGCCGGCGGCCTGGTAGACCTGGCCGATCCGGGCCGGCCGGCCGGCCACGGTGAGCCCGCTCGCGCCGCCGTCCCCGGCGATCGAAGGCTTGCGCAGCACCGGACCGACCGGGACCGCGTTCAGCAGTTGCTGCCCGACGGTCAGGTTCGTCGCGCCGGCCATCTTCAACGCCACCAGCGCCTGCTCGTCACCGGCCACCCGCAGCCGGGAACCGCCGGTGAGCAGGTAGCGGGCGTCGCTGGTCCGCACCACCACGGCCCGGTCGGCCAGCGACGTGCCGCCCGGCAGCGCGCGGTCGATCACCAGATGCGTGGTGGAGCGCTGCGGGTCGTTCGGATCCGGTACGTCGCACACCGACCACGGGAGCCCGACCAGGGACTTGCGATCCGGCAGGTCGTCCGGGGCGCCCACGATGCCGACCAGCCGCCCGCGTGGACGGTCCTTGATCGACGCCTGGGACATGGTGCGCGGCTGCGCCGCCGCGTCGTTGACGATCAGCCGCGCCGAGGCGTAGTTGAGCGTCGGGCGCAACACCTTGTCCTCGCCGAAGTAGTACGTCGCGCCGGTCTCCCGCTCGATCACCAGCGTGTTCGGCTCCAGCGGCGCGGAGTTGCTGGTGAGCTGCCCGTACGCGCCCACGCCGCCGAGCACCACGGCTGCCGCGATGACGCTGCCGAACACCGCCATGCCGAGGCGGCGCATCGGCAGCTCGTTGGTCTCCGGGTCGCCGGAGAGCAGGGCGGAGACGATGCGGCGGGTGACGAAGCGGTACGCCTGCACCTGATCGCGGCGGGTCCGCATGACTAACCTCCGGCGGGGGTGGGTCCACGACGACAGGTCCGAGCGGCGCCGCGGGCTTCCCTACGATAAGGGGCCGTCGGGGGTGCGCCGGACCCCGTCCGCCGCCCGAACGACAGCAGCCGCCCGGCGGAGGCCCAGCATGTCCAGAAGGGACGCACACCGATGACGCAGCTCCAGGCGCCACCCGGTCGTACCGCCACCGCTCCCGCAGTACCGGCGGACCGGCCGGTCACCCCGGCGGACAGGCGCCGCCGGGGACGGCTCGGCCCGATCGTGGTCGGGCAGCTCGTGGCGGTGGAGTGCGCGGCGCTCGCCGTCTGGTTCGCCACCGCCGGCCCGACGTGGCTGCTCGCGGTGGTCGCCGTACTGGCGCTGCTGGCCGTGGGCGCGGCCTTCGCGCGCCGGGGCGGCCGCTGGTGGTACGAGGACCTGATGCTCCGCCGCCGGCTGCGCCGGCGCCGCGACCGGGCCCGGGGTGCGGCGCCCGGCGGTGACCCGCGGCTCGCCGCGCTCGCGCCGGAGCTGACAGTGGTGGAGCTGACCGAGCGCGGCACCCGGCTCGGCATCGGGCAGGACGACCGGGGCTGGTTCGCCGCGCTGGCGTTGACCGGCCGTCCCGGCGCGCCCGCCGGCTCGGTCGAGGCGGCGGTGGTGGACCGCGCGCTCGCGGTGCTCGCCGACTTCTCCGGCCCGGTCACCCAGACCCAGGTCGTCTCGCACACCCTCGTCTGGTACCCGGCTCCCGGCGCGCCGCCGTCCGCGTACCGGACCGTGTGGGTGGCGCTGCGCCTGTCGGTGTCCGACGCGCGGGCCGAGACGGTGAGCCGGGGCGGCGGGCTGCGCGGCGTGCACCGCACGGTGGCGGCCGGCGTGGGCCGGCTCGGCAAGGCGCTCAACGCCGCCGGCCTCGCCCACCGGGTGCTCGACCGCGACGAACTGCACGCGGCGGTGGTGTCCGGGGCCGGGCTCGACCTCGCGCCGGAGTCCCCGGTGGAGACGTGGACCAGCCTGCGCGGGGGCGGCTGGACGCAGCGCTGCCTGGCCCTGCGGGTACGCCCCAACGGATCGCTCGGCGCGCTCGTGGACGCGGTCACGGCCACCTCCGCGCCCTCGCACACGGTCGCCGCGGTGGTGCTCCCGGGCGGCCGGCGGGTGCCGCCGCTGCTGCGGGTGGCGGCCATGGACGGGCACGCCGAGGCGCTTGTCAAGGCGGTCCGGGAGATGGCCCGGCGCGCGGGCGTGCCGGCCCGTCCGCTGGACGGCCAGCACGGTCCGGGCGTCTACGCCACCGCGCCGGTCGGCACCGCGATGGGGACGGTCACGGTCGAAGGTTGACGATCCAGCCGTACGCGCCGCAGACCCAGAAGGTCAGCGGCACCAGCGCGACGATCAGCAGGATCTCGATGATGTCCAGGGTCCGGCCCCAGACCGGGGAGATCCGCTTGCCGGCCACTGTCAGGCCGTAGACCAGGCTGATCACGGCCACCACGGCCAGGCCGCCGAGGATCAGCCCGAGCCGTACCGCGAGCGAGCCCGCGGCGAACGTGGCGGCGGCGACCAGCCCCAGGCCGACGGTGCCGGACAGCAGCACCGGCGTGCGCTGGGCGCGGCTGAGGAACGGGCGTGCCCGCAGCAGCGACAGCAGCGCCAGCACCAGGCAGAGCAGGACCGCCGGGAGCCGGCCGTCCTCGGCGAGCACCACCTCGCCGCCGAGCACCAGCAGCGAGACGGTCCAGAGCAGGCCGGTGAGGAACCCGTCGGCGCGCTCGCTGTTGCGCAGCACCGACGGGCCGTCCACCGACTCGGTGTCGGTCTTGAGGTCGTCCGGTCCGGTGGGGATGGACGGCACCGGCAGCCGGGCCAGGCGGTAGGCGAGCATCGGCAGCGCGGGCAGCGCGCCGAACGCGACCGTCGCGACGATCGCCGCCGAGGCCGCCGCGCCGATGCCGAAGGCCAGGCTGAGCACCGCGCCGAGGCCGACCGCGCCGCCCACGCCCACCGCGCCGAGGAACAGCGGCAGGCGGTCGCCGACCGCGAGCGCGGCGATCGCGCCGAACACCACCACGGCGGTGCCGGCGAGCAGGACGTGCGGGCCGGCCAGCTCGCCGAGCGTCCGGTCCCCGGCGAGCACCAGCAGGCCGCCGACGCCCGCGTAACCGATTCCGACGAGGGCCAGCACCGCGCCGGTGCGGCTGTCACCGGCGGCCCGGGACAGCACCGCGGCGCCGACCAGCAGCGCCACCGCGACCACGAAGGCGGCGGCCGCGCCGGGCAGCTGCGGCGGGCCGGTGAGCAGCGTCGCCACCGCGCCCCCGGCCAGCGCCGAGGCGGCGAGCAGGACCGCGAACACCCGTGTGGTGCCCACCTGCCAGGCGCCCGCCCGCTGGGTGGTGGAGGTGGCGACCGCGTCCACCACGTCGTCGAAGACGATCTCGGGGGCGGTCGCCGCACGCGGGTTGAAGTAGAGCACCTCGCCGTCGCGTACCCCGAGCTGCGCCGCGGTACGGCCACCGTCGAGCGGTTGGCCGCCGAGCCGGGACAGGGCCCAGCCGCCGTGCCGTACGCCCTCGTCGGCCAGGTCCTCGCCCGCGTACCGCAGCAGCGTGGGGAGCAGGTCGGCGAGCGGCACGTCGGACGGCAGCGCCAGGTCCATCCTGGTACGCGGCGCCACGATGGTGATCCGGCTCAGTCCGCCGGTCGCCGTCTTCGTCGCCACAGTGGCCTCCTCGTGCTCGCATACGATCCGCTGGGCCGTCGGCGCCGCCCCCACGGGTCCACGACGCCTGACGGAGATTACCTACGATGGCGGTCGCACAGGTTGCCCACCCGACGCTCACCGGCGGTGGCAGACCACGATCAGGGCCGCTTCTGGGGAGGGAGAGCCGTGAGTACGGTGGTGTTCCGCCGACTTCCGCGTCAACCGGGGCCCGCGCTGCCGCGCGGCGAGGTGCTGCTGGAGTCCCCGCCCGAGTTGCCCGAGCCGCAGGCCAAGGGCATGGGCCAGGTGCTGATGATCCTGCCGATGCTCTGCGGTGTCGGCGCGATGGCGTTCCTCTACGCGGGCCGCGGCGGCGGCATGATGACGTACGTCGCGGGTGGCCTGTTCGGTGTGTCCATGCTGGGCATGGCGATCGGCACGCTCGGCAACGGCGGCAAGGACAAGGCCGAGCTGAACGCCCAGCGGCGCGACTACATGCGCTACCTCGCGCAGATGCGCAAGCGCACCCGGCGGGCGGCCGAGCAGCAGCGCGCCGCGATGACGTGGCGGCACCCGGAGCCGGACGCGCTCTGGTCGATCGCCGCCTCGCGCCGGCTCTGGGAGCGGCGGATCACCGAGGACGACTTCGGCGAGGTGCGGATCGCGCTCGGCCCGCAGCGGCTCGCGGTGGAGATCGTGCCGCCGGAGACCAAGCCGGTGGAGGACCTGGAACCGATGAGCGCGATCGCGCTGCGCCGGTTCGTCCGGGCCCACTCCAGCGTGCCGGATCTGCCGACCGCGCTGTCGCTGCGCGCGTTCAGCCGGATCGCGTTGCGCGGCGACCGGGAGGCGGTGCTGGATCTGGCGCGGGCCGCGCTGGGCCAGCTGGTCACGTTCCACGCCCCGGAGGACCTCCTGGTGGTGGTGGTGGCCGCGCCGGACCGGCAGGCGGCCTGGGACTGGGTGAAGTGGCTGCCGCACGCCCAGCACCCGGGGCGTACGGACGCGGCGGGCGCGCGCCGGATGGTGTACGCCGCGCTGGACGAGGCGGAGACCGCGCTGGCCCAGGATCTGGGCGGGCGGCCCCGGTTCGCGCCGGAGGCGAAGCCGCTGACCACCGCTCCGCACGTGGTGGTGGTGCTGGACGGCGGCGAGGTCTCGGCGACCTGCGCGCTGACCGGGCCGGGCCTGCTCGGCACGACGGTGTTCGACCTGTCCGGCGCGGTACCGCGCGACGCCGGGCGCTGGCTGCTCTGCCTGGACGCGGGGGACGGCACCGGGCTGGACCTGGTCCGTGGCGCCGCCACGTCGCGGCTCGGCCGGCCGGACCGGCTCTCCCTGAGCGCGGCCGAGGGGCTGGCCCGGCAGATCGCCCCGTTCCGGCTCTCCCAGCAGCAGGGCGCGAGCACCGAGGAGCCGCTGGCCCGCAGCATGGAGCTGCCCGATCTGCTCGGTGTCGGCGACGCGGCGACTGTGGACGTCCGGCAGACGTGGCGTCCGCGCAGCCACCGCGACCGGTTGCGCATCCCGCTCGGCCTGGGCCCGGACGGCAACGTGGTGGAGCTCGACTTCAAGGAGTCCGCGCACGAGGGCATGGGCCCGCACGGCCTGGTCATCGGCGCTACCGGTTCGGGCAAGAGCGAACTGCTGCGTACGGTGGTCGGGGCGCTCGCCGTGACGCACTCCTCGGAGGAGCTGAACTTCGTCCTCGTCGACTTCAAGGGCGGCGCGACGTTCGCCTCGCTGGACGCGTTGCCGCACACCAGCGCGGTGATCACGAACCTCTCCGACGAGCTGCCGCTGGTCGACCGGATGCGGGACGCGCTCGCCGGTGAGATGAACCGCCGGCAGGAGGTGCTGCGGGCGGCGGGCAACTACGTCTCCCGGTACGACTACGAGAAGGCGCGGGCCGCCGGTGAGCAGCTGGAGCCGATGCCCAGCCTGCTGATCATCTGTGACGAGTTCTCCGAGCTGCTGGCGGCCAAGCCGGACTTCATCGACCTGTTCGTGATGATCGGCCGGCTCGGCCGGTCGCTCGGCGTGCACCTGCTGCTGGCCTCGCAGCGGCTGGAGGAGGGCAAGCTACGCGGCCTGGACACGCACCTGTCGTACCGGATCGGTCTGCGTACGTTCTCGGCGGTGGAGAGCCGGATCGTGCTCGGCGTGCCGGACGCGTACGAGCTGCCCAGCGCGCCCGGTCACGGCTACCTGAAGACCGACACCGCGACCATGCTGCGGTTCCGCGCCGCCTACGTGTCCGGCCCGTACCGGGCGCCGGGGCAGGTGCAGCGCTCCACCCGGGCGCAGGTGCAGCGCCGGATCGTCCCGTACGGCATCGACTACGTGCCGGCGCCCGCGACGCCCAGCCCGGCGGAGGCGACCCCGGAGCCGGAGCAGGCCGGCGACGGCAAGGCCGTGGCGATGCTGGACGTGCTGATCGGCCAGCTCAAGGGCCGCGGCAAGCCGGCGCACCAGGTGTGGCTGCCGCCGCTGGCGGAGCCGTCCGGGCTGGCCGAGCTGCTGCCGAAGTTGAGCGTGCACCCGACGTACGGCCTGACCACCGCCGACTGGCCGGGGCGGGGCCGGCTGGCGGTGCCGGTGGGCATCGTGGACCGGCCGTACGAGCAGCGCCGCGATCCGATGATGGTGGACCTGGCCGGGGCGGGCGGCAACGTGGTGATCGTGGGGGCGTCGCTGAGCGGCAAGAGCACGATGCTGCGGTCGATGCTGGCGTCGCTGGCGCTCACCCACACGCCGCGCGAGGTGCAGTTCTTCTGCCTCGACTTCGGCGGCGGCGCGCTGCGCAGCCTGGAGGGGCTGCCGCACACCTCGGGTGTGGCGGGGCGGCGGGACACCGAGGCGGTCCGGCGGACGGTGGCCGAGGTGGTCGCGGTGATCGACGAGCGGGAGAACCGGTTCACTCAGCACGGCATCGACTCGGTGGCCAGTTACCGGCGTCGCCGGGCGGCGGGTGAGTTCGCCGACGACCCGTTCGGTGACGTCTTCCTCGTGGTGGACGGCTGGAACACGCTGCGTCAGGAGTACGAGGAGCTGGAGCAGACGATCACCAACCTGGCGAACCGGGGCCTGGGCTTCGGTGTGCACGTGGTGATCACGGCGGTGCGGTGGGCGGAGATCCGGATCAACATGCGGGACCTGCTCGGCACCAAGCTGGAGCTGCGGCTCGGTGATCCGTCGGAGTCGGAGATCGACAGGCGGGCGGCGCAGAACGTGCCGGTGGGCGCGCCCGGTCGCGGTTTGACCCGGGACAAGCTGCACTTCCTGACCGCGATCTCGCGGATCGACGGCAAGCGTGACATCGAGGACCTGACCGAGGCGTCGGTGGCGCTGGCCGGTCACGTCGCGGCGAACTGGCCGGGACAGCCGGCGCCGAAGGTGCGGCTGCTGCCGCGCAGGCTGACGGTGACCGAGCTGGCGAAGGTGGTCGACAGGTCCGCCCCGGGCATCCCGATCGGCGTCAACGAGTCGGCGCTCGCCCCGGTCTACCTGGATCTGGCGGGGGAGCCGCACCTGACCGTGTTCGGCGACGCCGAGTGCGGCAAGACCAACCTGCTGCGGCTGATCGCCCGGGGGATCGCCGAGCGGTACACCCCGGCCCAGGCGCGGCTGGTCATCGCCGACTACCGGCGTGGTCTGCTGGGCGCGGTCGAGGGGGATCACCTGCTCGACTACGCGCCGTCGAACCAGGTGTTCAGCCAGGGGCTCGGGTCGATCCGCAGCGCCCTGCAGAACCGGCTGCCCGGCCCGGACGTGACCACCGCGCAGCTGCGCGACCGGAGCTGGTGGAAGGGCCCGGAGCTGTACATCCTGGTGGACGACTACGACCTGGTCGCCTCCGGTGGCAGCAACCCGCTCAGCGCGCTGCACGAACTGCTGCCGCAGGCGCGGGACATCGGCCTGCACCTGATCATCACGCGCCGGGTCGGCGGTGTCGCCCGGGCGCTGTACGAGCCGGTGCTGCAACGCCTGCGCGAGCTGGACTCGCCGGGCCTGCTGATGTCCGGCAGCCGGGAGGAGGGCGCGGTCTTCGGCAACCTGCGGCCGACCCCGCAGCCGCCGGGCCGGGGCACGCTCGTGCGCCGCCGCGACGGTCAGCAGCTCATCCAGACCGCGTGGACGGAACCCGCCTGACGGGACGGACGGCGGGAGTCCGGTCCGGTAGCGTCGGCCCGATCGATCGTCGCGAGTGGGAAAGGGGCGCGTAGGTGAGCAGCCCGTCGGGTTTCGGTGCGGCAATGGAGGGCCTGCTGCGCCAGGCGCAGGAACAGCAGCGCCGGCTGGCCGAGCTCCAGCGGCAGCGCGCGGAGCTACGGGTCACCGGGGAGAGCCCGGACGGGCTGGTGCGGGTGACTGTGGACGGCGACATGAAGGTCGGCGACGTCGAGCTGAACGCGCGGGCGATGCGGCTGGACAGCTTCTCCCTGGCCGAGTCGATGCAGGCCGCGATCGACGCGGCGTACACCGCCTTCGAGGAGCGGCAGCGCGAGATGCTGAGCGAGATGCTCGGCGACTCCGAGATGGTCCGCCAGGCGCAGAACGGCACGCTCACCCCCGAAGACTGGTTCCGCCGCTTCGGGGTGGACCTGTCCGACCCGACCCGCAACCTGCGGCGCTGAACGAGAGGAAGGCCGACGATGCCGAACACCGTCGACGTCGACGCGATCCGGAAGGCCGGCCAGCGGCTCGACGCCCCGGACGGCCCGATCCAATACCTGCGCAACGTCGAGACGCTGCTGGCCGAGGTCAAGCTGCCCGGCACTGCGCTGAGCTGGTTCGGCACCGGGGCGGTGGAGCGGCACAACGCGGCTGTGGACGGGCACCTGGCCAACGTCCGCAGCGGTGTGGAGCATCTGCGCAGGGCCGCCGAGCAGCTCGAACAGAGCGCGAAGAACTGGGAGAAGTCGGATCAGCCCTGGGTGGTCAAGTGACCGGCCGGGTCCGCCACGGAAGGGACGCCTGATGCCACCGGAGATCCTCATCGCCAACGCCTCGGGGACGGTGACCGGCTCGGTGTCGGTCGCGCAGACCACGGCTCCGGTCCGCTCGGCGGCGGCCATCGCCAAGGGCAACCTGGTCTGGATCGCCGCCTCGGCGGCGCTGATCGGCACGATCCTCTATCTGGAGTCGTTCGACAACCAGCAGGTGAACGAGTCGATCAAGAAGTGGGACGAGGCGGCCCGCCTGCTCGGCGCGGACCAGTTCGGCGCGGCCATGGCGGCGGTTCCGCCGGACGCGGCGGAGTGGGACTTCGACGACCGGGACGCGTTCGACCTGTTCCTCCGCAAGCTCGGCGCGGAGATCAACTCGCTGGCCGAGGCGTTCGCCGCCAACCGGGACACGCTCACCGCGGCCCGCGACGCGTACAACGACGCGGTCTCCGGCCTGGCCCAGGCGCTCATGCCGATCCTGGTCGCGGTGATCGCCTCGATCGCGCTCCAGTTCTTTCCCGCCACCACGGCGCTGGCCCAGGCCATCGGCATCGCCGGCCTGGCCGCGACGGCCGCCATCCTGGTCCTGGTCTTCGGCGAGATCAGCGCGCTGCTGCACGCGCTGCTGGCCGCCTTCCACACCGACGACCGGTTCACCTTCACCGCGGACTCCCGTCCCGGCTGGGCGCCGACCGGCTCCGACCCGGACATCAAGGACATCAAGATCGACTGGGTGCGGGACTCCAAGTTCTACGGGTGACGGGAGCGACGCGTGGAAACCCTGCTCTTCTCGCTGTTGCTGTACGTGCTGCTGACCATCCCGGTCTTCGTGGTCCTGATGCTGTTCGCCGGGCTGACCCGCTCGGCGAAGCTGCGGCGGGCCGCCGAGGTGGTGGCGTTGAGCACCTGCGCGGCGCTGCTGGTGCTGGCGTTCCAGCGCGCGTTCACCAAGCCGGTGCTGTGGGTCGTGGTGGTGCTGCTGATCGCGGTGCTGGCCTTCGGCGTGTCGACGATCGTCAGATCCACACGGGAACGTCCCTGACCTCGGCGGCGACCGTCCACCTCGTACGGACGACGCCGGATCGCGTTGCCGTTGAGGGCTGTCGGAATACGTCGATGGGTCATCAGGGCTGCGCGGGTTGGACGTCGTCCGCTACGGTTCGGATGAAGTGTCCGTCGGTGGGGTGTGTACGCCTTGCCGCGGGGGAGGGCGCGGCGGAACCGCCGCCACAAGATGACGGAAGGGTGTGAAGCATGGCGTTCGAGGTCAGTGCAGCGACTCTGCACACCGCCGCGAGTGACGTGCGGTCCACGCGCAGCGACGTCGACGGCGAGCTCAAGAAGCTGTGGAACGTGGTCGACGACCTGGCGATGGCCTGGAAGGGCCAGGCGTCCACGGGCTTCCAGGGCCTGATGAACCGCTGGAACGAGGACACGGCGAAGCTGCTGACCGCGATGGACAACATCGCGGACCTGCTCGACAAGTCGGGCACCACGCACCAGGTGAACGACGAAGAGCAGCAGCAGATGCTGGACAAGTTCCACGCTGCTCTCAACCCGTGATCCGCGAAGACAGGCAGAGGAGGAATCGATGAGCATCAAGGTTGATTACGCTGTTCTGGAGAGCAGCAACCAGCAGATGCAGGCCATCTCGCGGACCATCGACGAGAAGCTGGACACGCTGCGGGCGATGCTGACCAAGCTCGAGTGGGAGGGCCAGGACCGGGCCGCCTACCAGCAGCACCAGGCCCAGTGGGACGCCGCCGTGCGGGACATCAACAAGGTCCTGAACGAGATCGGTGGCGCGGTGGGCATCGCGCGCGAGAACTACATGACCACGGAGATGAGCAACTCCAAGGTCTGGGGCAACTGACCCCGACCGGTCCACAGCGGCTCCGCTCCGGCTCGTGCCGGGCGGAGCCGTCGTGCATCGTCAGGCGTCCTGCGGGACGTCGCGCCGGCCCGGCCGCCACCCGCGCCGCCGTCCGCGTACCAGGATGGGCCGCAGCGTCAGCAGGACGCCGGCCAGCAGCGCGCCCACGACGGCGACCCAGATCGCGACCGGGCGCTGCCAGGCCAGCGGGTCGGCCGGCGGCGCCGGTGGCGGCATCGCGCCCAGCGGCGGGTCGTTCCGGGTGCCGAGCAGGCTGGTGACCGCCCGGTACGGGTTGACCATCCCGTAGCCGACCTCGGCGTTGTGCCCGTCGGGCGGGTTGTCGGCGGTGCGGGTCAGCCGGTAGGCGACCTCCTCGGTGCTGATGTCCGGGTGGGCGGCCCGCACCAGCGCCGCCGCCCCGGACACGTACGCGCTGGCGAAGCTCGTCCCGCCCTGCGGCTCGGCCCGGTAGCCCGTTCCCTGCGGCGCGGGCCCGACGATGTTCAGGCCGGGGCCGGCGATGTCCACATAGTCGCCGCTGACCGAGCTGCCGACGTGCCCGCCCTTCTCGTCGATGCCGGCGACGGCGATGACACCCGGGTACGCCGCCGGGTAGGCCGGCCGGTCCTCCCGGTTCTCCTGCCGGTTGCCGGCGGAGGCGACGACGACCACGTCCTTGCCGAGCGCGTACTGCACGGCGGACTTCAGCGCCGGGTCGTCGAGCGTGACCAGGGACAGGTTGATCACGTCGGCGTCGTGGTCGACCGCCCAGCGGATCGCCTTGCCGATCTCGGCCGGCACGTTGGGGTCGAAGTTCTCCTTGTTCTCGGCCAGCACCCGCAGCGGCAGGATCTTCGCCTCCGGCGCGATGCCGGAGTACGGCGAGCCGGTGCCCTCCCGGCCGGCGATGATGCCCGCGACCATGGTGCCGTGGCCGACCAGGTCGCACTGTCCCTTCAGGCGGACGAGCTGGTTGAAGTCCTCCCCCGGCAGCACCCGTCCCCGTAGCAGCGGGTGGGCCGGTGAGACCCCGGAGTCGATCACCGCGACGGTGATCCCGGCGCCCTTGCCGACCCGCCACGCGGCAGCCGGGTCGAGGCGGCTGATCGCCCAGGGCACCTCGGTGGGGGCGGGGCCGCCGGTCGGGCCGCACTTCGGGGCGGCCAGCGCGGGCGCGGGCACCGCGAGCGCGCCGCCGAGCAGGGCGGCCACCGCCGCTCCGGAGAGGACGGACCTGATCCGGTGTCCGGCCCGGACGCGTCCCGTGGTCGCGCCCGGCCGCAAGCTGTCGCGCACGCGCTGAGATTACCCGCCGCGCCCGCTCGCGCGGGCACACGTGGTGCCCGGCCGGGTCACCGGTCGGCGGCGGCGTCCCCGGCCGGCTCGGCGGCGAAGAGGGCCAGCAGGGCGCCGACCTGCTGGTCGGCCTCGGCCGGGTGCCGGAAGCGGCCCTTCGGGTTGATCGTGTACTCGTTGCGCCGTCCCACCCGCGTACGCCGCAGGTAACCCCCGGCCTCCAGGTCGGCGACGATGGCCTGGGCCGCCCGCTCGGTCACGCCCACCTCGTCGGCGACGTCACGCAGCCGGGCGGTGGGGTTGCGTGCGATAGCCAGCAGCACGTGGCCGTGGTTGGTGAGGAAGGTCCAGTTACGGCGGCTCCCGTCCTCAACTGGTGTGGTCGCCATGGTGGTCATGCTATGGCCACCGCCGCCACCTGCCGAATCGGCGCGGTCCGGAGGCGGGCGGCGACGGGAAAGTATGAAATGCGTATCACGAATCTTGACGGCTCCCGAGGGGCGTGTGAACGTTGGTCGCGAGGCCGTCCGGCCTGGTAGTTCCCTGGTAGACGAGGTGAGCGACATGACGCCGAGGACCCCGGAGCAGGCACTTGCCGAACTGCGTGCCGGTAATCACCGGTTCGTCACCGGCGTCCCCCAGCATCCGAATCAGGACGCCGGCCACCGGGCGGCTGTCGCCGACGGCCAGCACCCGTTCGCGGTGATCGTCGGCTGCTCCGACTCGCGGCTCGCCGCCGAGATCATCTTCGATCGCGGCCTCGGTGACCTCTTCGTGGTGCGTACCGCCGGGCACACCGCCGGGCCGGAGGTGCTCGGCAGCGTCGAGTACGCCGTCACCGTGCTGGGCACTCCGCTCGTGGTGGTGCTCGGGCACGACTCGTGCGGCGCGGTCCAGGCCGCCCGCGAGGGGGTCCGGACCGGCGCCGCCCCGGCCGGGCACCTGGGCGCGGTGGTGGACGCGGTCTCGCCCAGCCTGCTGCGCGCCGCCCGCCAGGGCGTCGAGGACCTCGACGGCATCATCGACGTGCACATCGCGCAGACCGTGGAGACGCTGCTGGCCCGGTCCGGCGTGCTGGCCGAGCGGGTGGCGGCGGGGCGGTGCACGGTGGTCGGCATGTCGTACCGGCTCGCCGGCGGCGAGGTGCGGACCGTGGCGCAGGCCCCGGCCCCGCTGCCCGCCCCGGCGGCGCCCGCAGACCCGGCGCTGGCGAGCTGATCCACGGGGAAGACGAAAGGGGCCGCCCGAGGGCGGCCCCTTCTTCGTGGTGTCCGGCGTCAGAGCAGCGACATGTGGACGTGGTCGGTGTGGTTCGACGGCCCGCTGTAGGAGCGCCAGCCGGTGGCCGGGAACCAGATCTGCCGGTTCCAGATGACGTAGTAGATGCCCAGCCGGTCGGCGTTGCGGATGAGGAAGGCGGCCACCTCGTTGCCGTACCTGCGGGTGTCGTTGTTGTGCCAGGGTGCGAAGCCGCTGTTCTGCAGCGACCAGTCGCACGCCTTGCCCTTGGGGTGCTCCCACGGCCCGCCGGACCGGTAGCAGCCCACGAAGCGCTTGAAGCCCGCGCGCCGGACCTCCTTGTACGCGTGCAGCGTGCGCGGCGTGACGCAGCCCGAGGTGGTCGGGTCGTCCTCGCTGCACGACTCGGCCTTCCACCCGCCGTCGGCGGTGCGGCCGGGGGCGATCTTGGCGACCGGTGAGGTGGCGGAGACCAGTCCGCCGGTGAAGCCGAGGCCGCCGACGAGCTTCAGCGCGCGCTCGGCCTGCACCTTCTCGCGCTCCATCGCGTTCTTCTGCTTCTCCTGCTCGCGGACCTCGGCGTCCATCGCGATCTTGGCCTGCTCGGCGCGGGTCTTGACCGCGTTGATGGCGGCCAGGCGCTGCGCGTTGAGGAGGTTCAGCTCGTCCAGGGCGTTGACCCGGCGGACGAACGAGTCGGGGGAGTTGCTCTCCAGCAGCATCGCCATCGCGCCCATCCGGCCGGTCCGGTAGGACTGGGCGGCGAGCTGGTTGACCTGCGGGCTGAGCGCGTCGAGTTCGGCCTGTGCCGTCTTCACCTCGGCCGCCAGCCGCCGCTGGCGGTCCTGCGACTTGGCGAGCTTCGCCTTGGCCTGGAGGAAGTTCCGGTTGGCGGAGTCGATCGCCTCGGTGATGAGCGGCGGTTCGCCGTCCTCCTCGTGGCCCGAGGGGTTGCCGGGTGCCGCCGCGGCGGGGGCCGCGGTCGCCGGCGTCGGCCCGGCCAGCACGGCCAGTGAGGCCAGCACGGCCACCACGGGTGTCAGCCAGCGGCGCAGGGGTGCCGTCACAGTGTTCCCTTCCGTCGGCCGCCGACCGGGTTAGCTGACGGGTTCGGGACGGAAGTGGCCCCTACCGCTGTCGCGGATTCACCCCATGTACCTGGTTCCCCGGCTCGCCCGTGGGCGATTGGGCGGCGGCACCGCTGGCGCCGGTGCGCGCCTTCGGCGGTGACCGGCAGCGAGGTTACCCGACAGCACTCGTGAGGATCTACGTCCGGAAGCCGACCAATAGCGAGATTTCGCCGTGGCGCACCGTGACCAGCGTCGCGTTTGAAATCGATGGTCACGCTGCGGAGTCTCACCATGCGGCCTCCGTACTCCTTCCGCCGCCGAGCGCCTCCAGCGCGTCGTCCCGTCCGGCCGGCGGCCGGGGCGCGGGCGGCGCCGGCTCCGCGCCGCGCGGGCGCCGTCCGGCGGTGGTCACGATCGCGGCCAGGCCGGTGGTCAGCGGTACGGCGGCGATCAGGCCGAGCGTGGCCACCGCGCTGCGGACGATCTCCTGGGCGAGGAACTCGCTGGTGAGGATCTCGCTGACCGGGCGGGAGTCGGCGACCAGCAGGAGCAGCAGCGGCAGCGAGGCGCCCGCGTACGCCAGCACGATGGTGTTGACGGTGGACGCGATGTGGGCCCGGCCGACCCGGGTCGCCGCGCGGTAGAGCTGCCGCCGGGACAGCCCGGGGTTGGCGTGCGCCAGTTCGGTGACGGTGGCCGCCTGGGTGACCGTGACGTCGTCCAGCACGCCCAGCGAGCCGATGATGATGCCGGCCAGCAGCAGGCCGTGCAGGTCCACGTCGGCCTGGAACATGGACAGCGTGGTGGCGTCCTCGCTGCCGAAGCCGGTCAGGTGGGTGGCGGACGTGGCGAGCAGGCCGAGCACGCCGGTGATCACCAGGCTGCCCAGCGTGCCGAGCACCGCCACCGACGTCTGCGCGGTGATCCCGTGGGTCAGGTAGAGCACCACGAACATGATCAACGCGGCGCCGACGATGGCCACCAGCAGCGGCGGCTGGCCGGCGCCGATGCCCGGCAGCACGAAGCCGAGCAGGATGGCGAAGCTGGCCGCCAGGCCGGCGAGCGCGGCCAGCCCGCGCCAGCGGCCGAACGCCACGATCGCGGCGGCGAACAGCACCATCAGCCAGATCAGCGGCGTGCCGCGCTGGTGCTCGGCGATGTTGTAGGACTTCACCGCCGGGTCGGCCGGGTCGGTCAGCTCGACCAGGACCACCTCGTCGCCGACCGCGACCCGGGGCGCGCCGGGCCCGGCCGGGATCGGCGTCTCGACCTGGCGGCCCGCGTCCGGACCCTGCTCGGCGGTCACCGTCACGGTGCCGCAGGGGCCGCCCCCGCCGTCCGGGGCCTCCGGGGTCGGCGGGCAGGGCTCGGTGACCACCCGGGTCACCGTGCCGTGGTAGCGGGGGACGTCCGCGCCGCCGACCGGCTCCCGGTCCTGCCGGGGCCAGAGGACCAGCGCCGCGATCACGGTGAGTGCGAACAGCGGCACCACCACTGCGACGAGCAGCCGGCGTACGCCCGGCGGCGCGGCGGGTGCGGGGCGGGTGTGGTCGGCACCCATGGCGTCTCCCAACGGTCGGGGCGACGCCTGGTCCGCCGGACCGGTCTGGTCACCCGGGCGGCGCGGACGTGTCGACCACGTCCGGGTCGTCGCCCGGCCATGGTAGGCAGCCTGACCTCACCGGGACCGGTGACGCTCGCCTCGCGTGATCAGGTCAGACCGGCCCGGCGTCGCCGGTACTCGTCCTCGTCGATCTCGCCGCGCGCGTACCGCTCGTCCAGGATGCGCCGGGCCGTCGTCGGGCCCAGGTACTGGGGGCCGGTCCACCGCACGGCCGCCCAGACGAGCCCTGCCAGCACCGCGAGCACCAGCAGGGACCAGATCCACATCCAGCCCATCATCGGGCTCTGCCACATCATCGGGCCGCCCTCCGTCCGTCGCCGCGGGTCCGCCGGGGTCGGCCTGCCCGCCACTTCGACGGTACGACCGCCCCGACGCGTCGGCGCGGGTCGATGTGCCTGGTTCCGGGGGCCGGAGGTCCCCGCTCAGCCGCGCTTCATCAGGCGGCCGACGGCGGCCATCATCTCGGTCGCCATCTCGTCGGCCCGGCCCTCGGCGGCGCCCTCGTGCATGCAGTGCCGGGCGTGGCCGTCGAGCAGGCCGAGGCCGACCTTGTCCAGCGCCGCCTGGATGGCCGAGATCTGGGTGAGCACGTCGATGCAGTAGCGGTCGTCCTCGACCATCTTCTCGATGCCACGGACCTGACCCTCGATCCGGCGGAGCCGGGCGAGGAGTTGGTCCTTGCTGGCGGTGTAGCCCCGGGTCGGGCTGGACGGCGCGGTCATGAAACCGAGGATAGCGTACCCCTCGGGGGTATGCTAACGTCTCGAACGTACCCCTGGGGGGTATAAGATCGGAGGGCGAGATGGAGAGCACCTACCAGGTGAGCGGCATGACCTGCGGGCACTGCGTCAACTCGGTGAGCACCGAGCTGAGCGCGCTTCCGGGCGTCACCGACGTCCAGGTCGACCTGGCCGGCGGCCGGGTCACCGTCACCAGTCAGGACCCGCTGGACGTGGACGCGGTCCGCGCGGCGGTCGACGAGGCCGGCTACGACCTCGTCGGTGCGTGACGGGTCCGACGGACCCGCGGAAACCGAGGAGACACCAATGAACACGGCGACGAAGCTCAGTGGCTTCGCCCTCGGCCTCGTGGCGGTGTTCGGCGCGGCGTACGGGATCGGCAACCTGGCCGATCCCGTCACCCCGGCCGCCGAGACCCGCCACGACGACAGCGACAGCGACCACGGGGCCGGCGACGCCGGTCACGGCGACGAGAGCCAGACGGGCGGCGCTTCCGCGCACCTGCCCGGCGGCCTGCTCGTCTCCGAACGCGGCTACACCTTCCAGCCCGCCGCCGCCCCGGCGGGGCAGTTCGCCTTCCGGATCACCGGCCCGGACGGCGCACCCGTCACCCGCTACGAGGTGGCCCACGACAAGCGTATGCACCTGATCGTCGCCCGGCGGGACCTCTCCGGCTTCCGGCACGTCCACCCGGAGATGGACGGCGACGGCACCTGGCGCGTCGCCTCGCCGGTGGACGGCCCCGGCGTCTGGCGGGCGTTCGCCGACTTCACCCCGGGCGGCGGGGAGCCGCTCACCCTCGGCCTGGACGTCACCGTCCCCGGCGAGCTGGCCGCCCGGCCACTGCCGGCACCGGCGACCAGCACGACTGTCGACGGCTACACGGTCACCCTGACCGGCACGCCGGAGCCGGGCCGGACCAACCGGCTCACGCTCTCCGTCAGCCGCGACGGGCGGCCGGTCACCGATCTTCAGCCCTACCTCGGCGCGTACGGGCACCTGGTGGCACTGCGGCAGGGCGACCTGGCGTACCTGCACGTGCACCCGGAGGGCACGCCCGGCGACGGGCGCACACCCGCAGGCCCGGCGGTCACGTTCGCCGCCGAGGTGCCGTCGGCCGGGGCGTACCGTCTCTACCTGGACTTCCGGCACGGCGACGCGGTGCACACCGCCGAGTTCACCGTCCTGGCCGGCGACCAGACCGCGCCTGCGCCCGCCGCGCCGGCATCCACCCCCGCACCGACCCCGGACGCCGGACACGGCACCCCGGGGCACGGGCACAGTTGAGCGCCGGAGGTGCCGCGATGACTGCCACGGGAAAGGCGCTGCCCACCGCGCCGAACCTGATCGAACTGGCGATCGGCGGGATGACCTGCGCGTCCTGCGCCGCCCGGATCGAGAAGAAACTCAACCGGATGGACGGCGTCGAGGCGACGGTGAACTACGCCACCGAGAAGGCCACCGTCCGGTACGCCGACGACATCGCGCCGGCCGACCTGATCGCCACGGTCGAGAAGACCGGCTACACCGCAGTGGTGCCGCCGCCGCCCGAGCAGGCGGAGGCGGCAGCGGCCGGGGAGCCGGTGGACGAGCTGCACGCGGCGCGTACCCGGCTCTGGGTCTCCGCCGTGCTCACCGTGCCGGTGATCGTGCTCGCCATGGTTCCGGCCTGGCAGTTCGACTACTGGCAGTGGGCCTCGCTCACGCTGGCCGCCCCGGTGGTGGTCTGGGGCGGGCTGCCGTTCCACCGTGCCGCGCTGGTCAACCTGCGGCACGGCGCGGCGACCATGGACACGCTCGTCTCGCTCGGCACGCTGGCCGCGTTCGGCTGGTCGCTCTGGGCGCTGTTCCTCGGCGACGCCGGCATGCCCGGCATGAAGCACCCGTTCAGCTTCGACATCACCCGCGGCGGCGGCGCCGGCAACATCTACCTGGAGGCCGCCGCCGGGGTGACCGTGTTCATCCTGGCCGGCCGGTACTTCGAGGCCCGATCCAAGCGCACCGCCGGCTCGGCGCTGCGCGCCCTGCTCGAACTCGGCGCCAAGGACGTGGCGGTGCTGCGCGGCGGGCAGGAGACCCGGATCCCGGTCGGGCAGCTCGCGGTCGGGGACCGGTTCGTGGTCCGGCCCGGCGAGAAGGTCGCCACCGACGGTGTGGTCGAGGAGGGCACGTCGGCTGTCGACGCCAGCATGCTCACCGGCGAGTCGGTGCCGGTCGAGGTGGGGCCGGGCGACGCCGTGGTCGGCGCGACGGTGAACGCCGGCGGCCGGCTGGTGGTGCGCGCCACCCGGGTCGGCGGGGACACCCAGCTCGCCCAGATGGCGCGGCTGGTGGAGCAGGCACAGACCGGCAAGGCGGCGGTGCAGCGGCTCGCCGACCGGATCTCCGGCGTCTTCGTGCCGATCGTGATCGCGCTGGCCGCCGGCACGCTCGGCTGGTGGCTCGGCACCGGCTCCGGTACGACCGCCGCGTTCACCGCCGCGGTGGCCGTGCTGATCATCGCCTGCCCGTGCGCGCTCGGCCTGGCCACCCCGACCGCGCTGCTGGTCGGCACCGGGCGCGGCGCGCAGCTCGGGGTGCTGATCAAGGGGCCGGAGGTGCTGGAGTCCACCCGCCGGGTCGACACCGTGGTGCTGGACAAGACCGGCACCGTGACCACCGGGCGGATGGCGCTGGCCGAGGTGCTGCCCGCCGACGGCGAGGACGCCGCCGAACTGCTCCGGGTGGCCGGCGCGCTGGAGGCCGCCTCCGAGCACCCGATCGCGCGGGCCGTCGCCGAGGCCGCGGCCGAGGCCGGGCCGCTGCCGCCGGTCGGGGGTTTCGCCAACGCCGAAGGGCTGGGCGTGACCGGCACCGTCGACGGCCGGACCGTGGTGGTCGGCCGGGCGCGGCTGCTGCGGGAGCGGGGTCTCGACGTACCCGAGGAGGTCGTGCGGGCCGCGACCGGCGCGGAGGCCGCCGGGCGGACGGCGATCCTGGCCGGCTGGGACGGGCGGGCCCGGGGCGTGCTCGCGGTGGCCGACGCGGTGAAGCCGACCAGCCGGGCAGCCGTCGCCCGCCTGCGTGAGCTGGGTCTGAAGCCGGTGCTGCTCACCGGCGACAACACCACCGTGGCGAAGGCGGTGGCCGCCGAGGTCGGCATCGACGAGGTGATCGCGGAGGTGCTGCCCGCCGACAAGGTCGCGGTGGTCGAGCGGCTCCAGGGCGAGGGCCGGGTGGTCGCCATGGTTGGCGACGGGGTGAACGACGCCGCCGCGCTGGCCCGGGCCGACCTCGGCCTGGCCATGGGCACCGGCACCGACGCGGCCATCGAGGCGGCCGACCTGACGCTGGTCCGGGGCGACCTGATGGCCGCCGCGGACGCGATCCGGCTCTCCCGGCGGACGCTGGCGATCATCAAGGGCAACCTGTTCTGGGCGTTCGCCTACAACGTCGCGGCGCTGCCGCTGGCGGCGGCCGGACTGCTCAACCCGATGCTCGCCGGGGCGGCGATGGCGTTCTCGTCGGTCTTCGTGGTGGGCAACAGCCTCCGGCTGCGGCGCTTTCGCCCGATCGGGTGAGGGGATTACGCGGACCGGCGACGGGGTAACCAGTTGTCGTCAGGCAACCGCAACAGTGGAGGTCATCATGGGTCTCGACGACAAGATCGACAACACGTCGCAGGACGCCGCGGGCAAGGTCAAGGAGGGCGTCGGCCGGGCGACCGACAACGAGCGCCTCGAGGCCGAGGGCCGCAACGACCAGGCCGGCGCCAAGCTCAAGCAGGCCGGCGAGAAGATCAAGGACGCCTTCAAGAGCTGAGTACGCGACGCACACACATCACCGGGTCGGCCCACGGGCCGGCCCGGAGTGCTGTGTACGGACGGTGACGTTCCAGAGTGGCGGAGGCCACCGTCCACATCGATCCGGCGGGACCACCGGTGTCGGCTCCGGTGCATAGGATGCGAAGCGACCTCGAATGGGAGGAGCGTCGCGGATGGCCGATCCCGCCGACCCGTCCGGCTTCGGCCGGGTGCTGTCCGAAACCATGGCCGCGCTCCAGCGGCAGACCGCCGCGGGCGAGCAGGTGGCGCCGTCGGAAGGCGTGGGCGAGGCCGCCGACGGCCTGATCCGGGTCACCGCCGGCCCACCCGGGCAGGTCACCGGGCTGACGCTCGACCCCCGCGTGATGCGGATGGCCAGCGAGGCACTCGCCGAGGAGATCGAGGCGGCCGTCAACGCCGCTCTCGCCGACCTGCGGGAGCAGGCCGCCACCGTTCCCGGCGAGGTCGATCTGGGTTCGCTCGGTGAGCAACTGCGCCGCATCCAGGCCGACGCGGGGCGCCAGTTCAGCATGTTCACCGATGCCCTGATGCAGGCACAGGACCGGCTCGCCCGCCAGGACGGGCGCTGATGCCGGTCGAGATCGATCCGGAGCGGCTGGGCGCCTCCGGGTCGGCGCTGGACTCGGTCGCGACCCGGTTCGGTGCGGCGCTCACCGCCTTCCGGGCCGAGCTGGCCGGCTTCGGCCGCCCCTGGGGTTCCGACGACATCGGCTCACTCATCGGCGCCGCCCACGACGAGGTCTCCGCGTTCGCGTTCGAGTGCTTCGACGGCGCGCTCAACGAGATCGCCGCCGCCGGCGCCGACCTCGGCCGGATGGCCGTCAGCTACGCCGAGACCGAGGCGGCCATCACCCGCAACCTCGACGGCCTGCGGCGGATGCTGGGAGGCTGAGCATGGGCATGGAGCTACCCGGCGAGCTGCGGTCGCTGCTCGGCGTTCTCGGCTACACCTGGCCCGAGGCGGACGAGACCAAGCTCTTCGAGATGGGCAACGCCTGGATCCGGTTCTCCGACACCCTCTCCGGGGTGGTGAGCGAGGCGAACACCGGGGCGGCCACGGTCTGGACCCAGCACATCGGCCAGGACATCACCGCGTTCCAGACCTGGTGGAACAAGGAGGACAGCCCCGCCGACAGCCTGCGCGACGGTGTCACCGCCGCCGTGCTGACCGGCACCGGCCTGATCATCTGCGGCGCGATCGTGCTCGCCCTCAAGGTCGCGGTCATCGTGCAGCTGGTCATCCTGGCCGTGCAGATCGCGCAGGCCGTCGCCACCGCGGCGGTCACCTTCGGGGCCTCGCTGCTGGAGATCCCGATCTTCCATACGCTGGCCCGGACCATCGTCGGCAACCTCGTCCAGGAAGCCCTCTGGAAACTCGTCGACGGGTGAGGTGACATGGGCGGGGGTAAAGCAGGCGGCCGGTTGATGCGCGCCGCGTTGCGCTTTCTCAAGCGGACCAAGACGCGCAACCGGCCCGACCGGATGAATCCGCACTTCACCGAGCACGTGTTCGGCGGCCACGTGAAGCCGGGCATGCCCAAGGGGTCGGGCTACCACTACCGGCCCGGCGGTGAGGACTTCCCCGGTCGCCGGCTTCAGCCCGGCAGCGTCGTCAAGGATCCCAAGACCGGGGCCTACAGCGCCAAACCGGAGTTCTTCGACCCGACCATGAACCCTCCGCACGGAGCCTGGAAGCCGAAGAAGGGCAACGGCGGGGAAAGCTCGTTCTTCCCCGACGACTGGACGCCCGCCCAGGTGGACAACGCCATCACCGGTGCCTTCCAGAACGCGAAGCCGGTGCCCGGCACCAGCATGTGGCGTGGCACTCACAAGGGCCTGGTGATCGAGGGTTTCTACAATGGCTCGGGCGGCTTCACCCACGGATGGCCGGTCGTCATCCCATGATCCAGAGGACTTCCGTTGGCGTTCATCAGTTTCTCCGTCGATGAGTACCGGCTCCCGCTGTTCACCGTGTCCGATCAGCGCTATCGGGCCCTCGGCGCGTGGCTGATCACCGACGTCTCCGTCTCCTACTCGGCGTGCCTGGACGCCCTTCAGATGATCGACGACGTGGCGAACGGCCGTCCGCTCGACGAGGGGTGGGACAGCGACAAATATGAGGTCATGTTCTCCCCGACCGGCGTCGAGTTCGTCAACGAGTGGGTCGCGGACGAGCGGGGGAGCTACTCGCTGGACGAAACCCGGGAAGCGGTCGAGTCCTACTGGCGGTTCTTGGCCGGCCGCCCGGAGAACCGCGAACTGATCCGCGAGTACCGGCCCGACCTGCCGCGATGGCAGGCGGAACTGCTCCAGTGGGAGGAGCGGTGGGGCCGGCCGCACCCGTACCGGGGACGGTTGTTCTGAGGCGGGCGGAAACGACTTGCGCGGACGGCCTGTCCGCCCGATGGCGGGAGGTGGCCATCCGTGAGCACACCGCGGTTCGCATCCGACCAGTTCGGACTTCCGATCTTCGAGGCTGACGACAAGCGCCTCGACGCGCTGGGCTCGTGGCTCACCACCGACATCTCCAACCATGCCCTGGTCGCCCTGGACGCGTTGGCCATGCTGGCGGACGTGGCTCAGGGCCGGCCGCCGTTCGAGGAGTGGAGCAGCGATAACTACGAGGTGACAGTCGAGCCGGGGGGCGTCTCCATCAGCAACCAGTGGGTTGACAGCGAGCACGGCCGTTACCCGCTCCCGGAGTTCCGCGAGGCGCTGGAACAGTATTGGGCGTTCCTGCGCAACAGCCCCGACAATCCGAACGTGGCGCGGGAGTTCCACCCCGACCTGCCGCATTGGGAAGCGGCGTTGCTGCGCTGGGAGGAGAAGTGGGGCCGGCCGCATCCGTACCGTGGGCGGTTGTTCTGATCGACGCCGTCAGCCCGGCCGGACTGCGCTGTCGTCGGCCAGGCGCGCCGCGCGTACCTCAAGATGACGCCGCTCCGGCAGGCTCGTGGTGGCCCGCGCGGCGGCCAGGTAGGCGGCCCGCGCCTCCGCGCGGTCGCCGGCCATGTCGAGCAGGTGCGCGCGGACGGCGGTGAGCCGGTGGTGGCCCGAGGTCCGGCCGTCGGCGTCGAGCGTTGCCAGCAGCGCCAGCCCGGCACGCGGCCCGTCCACCATGGCCACCGCGACCGCCTGGTTGAGCGTGACCATCGGGTTCGGCGCGACCCGGGCCAGCACCCGGTAGAGCGCGACGATCTGCCGCCAGTCGGTGTCCCCGGCGGTGGGCGCCTCCGCGTGGACAGCGGCGATCGCCGCCTGCACCTGGTACGCGCCGGGCGCCGACCAGGTGAGCGCTTCGGTCACCAGCGCCACCCCCTCCGCGACGGCGTCCCGGTCCCAGCGGGTGCGGTCCTGCTCGGCCAGCGGCACCAGTTCGCCGTCCGGCCCGGTACGGGCGGCCCGGTGCGCGTCGGTGAGCAGCATCAACGCCAGCAACCCGGCCACCTCGCCGTCGTCCGGGAGCAGCCGGCGCAGCTCCCGGGTCAGCCGGATCGCCTCGGCGGTCAGCTCGGCCCGGTGCAGCGCCTCGCCGCTGGAGGCGGTGTAACCCTCGTTGAAGATCAGGTAGAGCACGCGCAGCACGGCGGCGAGCCGATCGTCGCGGTCGGCCGGTGACGGCAGCGTGAAGCGGGCGCCGGCCGCCTCGATCCGCTGCTTCGCACGGCGGATCCGCTGGCTCATCGTCGCCTCCGGCACCAGGTACGCGCGGGCGATCTCGGCGGTGCTCAGTCCACCCACGGCGCGCAGCGTGAGCGCCACCTGCCCGCTCACCGGCAACGCCGGATGGCAGCAGAGGAACAGCAGCCGCAACGTGTCGTCGGCGCCCGGCGGGTCCTCGTCGGCGGGTGGGGCGACAGTGGCGTACGCCGGCTGCCGCACCGCCACCGCCACCTCGCGTTCCCGGCGGGCGTGCTCGCTGCGCCACTCGTCGGTGAGCCGACGCGTGGCGACGGTGACCAGCCAGGAGCGGGGACGGTCGGGCAGGCCCTGTGCCGGCCACTGCACGGCGGCGGCGAGCAGCGCCTCCTGGACGGCGTCCTCACAGGCGTAGAACTGGCCGTGGCGGCGGACGAGCACGCCGAGGACCTGCGGCGCGAGCGTACGCAGCAGGTCCTCGGCCGCAGGTGCCGTCACATCTCCGTCCCTGCCTGATCCATCACCGCGCGCACCTCCAGCACGCCGAAGCCGTGCCGTACGTCCGGCCAGCGCGCGGCGATCTCGGCGGCCCGTTCCGGGGTCTCGCAGTCGACGGTCAGATAGCCGGCGAACTGCTCCTTGCTCTCCATGAACGGCCCGTCGGTGATCTCGACGCCACCGGTGGCCGGGCGGGCCGTGCGGGTCTGCGAGGGGTGGGCCAGCGCCTCGCCGCCGACCAGCTCGCCGGACTCGGTCAGCTCCTTCATGATCTCGTCGACCTCACCGAAGATCGCGGTGCGTTCCGCCTCGGTCAGCTCCTCCACGAAGCCGGGCCGGTTCCAGATCAGCAGCATGTACTTCACTGTGCACTCCTCGGGTGGGGGCCACCGGCGGTGGCGCCTCGCAGACGGGTCGGAGCCGCTCCGCCCGATCCGACATCATCCCCCGGGAGAAGTTCAGCGGCCCCCACGCAGCGGACGGCGTGCCGGGCGGCCCGGGTCGAGCGAGGCGCGGTCCGCCGCGCTGGTGCCGGAGACCCAGCCCTGCTCGTCGCGCACCTGGAGCCGGTGCCGGGTGGTGCCGGGAAAGAGCTGGTCGACCCGCTCCCGGACGGCGTCCGAGCGGGCCGCGAGCACCGGCAGCAGCCGGTCGTCGTCGAGTTCGTCCGCCGCCGCCGCGCTCGCCTCCCGCAGCCGGTCGCCGATGCGCAGCGCGAACGCGTTGAGGAACGACTCGTCGTAACCCTTGGTGCGCCGCCCGCCGGCCCGGCCGCGTTCGCCCCGGCCGCGCAGCATCGCGGCGGTGGCCTGCACGAGCAGCGAGGTGTGCAGCAGTTCGACCGCCGCCAGGTCGGCCGGGAAGCCGAGGACGGTGGCGAAACCCAGGTCGTCGGACCAGACCGACTCGCACCGGTTCGCCGCCGCCACCTCCTGGATGAGCAGCGCCTTCGCGGCCGCGTACGGGGCGTCGACGCCGATCCGCACCCCGCCCGGGGCGCCGGACCGCTCGGCCCCGGCGTCGAGCAGCGCCGCGTCGATGCTGTGCCGGGCCATCAACTCCTGCGCCTTGGCGGTGAACGCCTCCGCCTCGGCCGGGTAGCCGGTCGACTCGGCCTTGGCGAGCAGCGCGCGTACCCGGTCGAGCATCCGGGAACCGCTCGGTGTCGCGGCGGCGAGTGCGGTGCCGGCCGAGCCGGGTGGCGGCCGGAGCGCCGCGATCGGCGGCAGACCCGCCACCAGGACGACCGCGTCGACGGCGTCCCGCAGGGCGGTGATCCGGTCGCCGTCGGCGCGCCGGTCCAGCCAGCCCGCGTCGTCGTCCCAGCGGGCGCCGGTCTCGGCGAGCTGCTCGTCGAACCAGGCCGGTACCGGGGCGGGCAGTGTGCGCCGCTGCGCGGCCATCGCGTCGCGCAGCAGCCGGGCGCCGCGTGGGGTGAGCCGCCGGATGGCGAGCCGGTCCAGGTCGGCGGGCTGCCAGCCACGCGGCCAGAGCCGGCCGACGTCCCGCGTCAGCCGGGCGAGCAGCGCCGCGTCCACCGCCGCGCCGTCGGCCACCACGAGCCCGTCGAGGGCTCGCTCGGCAGCGCGTACGTCGGTGCCGCGCGCGGTCGCGACGGCGGCGTCGAGCAGTCGCTCGGCTGGTGACACGGGTGGCTCTCCCTGGACTCCGACAGGCGGCAGGTCGCCCACCCCGGCACCGACGGTACCCGGCCCACCAGTTCAACCGTCCGGGCCCGCCATCCGTACCCTTGCCCGGAGCGGGCGGCGCGACGGATGGAGATCGACGTGGGTGGGCACGGGCGAGGGCTGCACCGGCGGCGCAGGTCGCGATCAGGGCGGTTCCTGGCGCTGGCCCTGGTCGGTGCCGTGCTCGCCGCCGGCGGGTACGCCGCGCGAAGCCCGGACCTGCTGGGCGGCACCGAGGTGCCGGCCGTCCCGGCGGCGGCAGCGAGCGCGCCGGCACCGGACGCCCGCCGCTCGCCGACGGTCGCGCCGGTCCCGGCGGCCGGCCGGGTGGCCCCCGCCATCGCCTACCCGGCCCGGGGCGCGGGCACGTTCCGCACCGCAGGCACCGTCGGCGCGGTCGCCGGGCGCTCCGGTGAGCTGCTGCGTTACCGGGTCGCTGTCGAGGACGGCATCCGGAACCTGGACGTGGAACGCTTCGCCCGGGACGTCGCGGCCACCCTCGCCGACCGCCGGGGCTGGACTGGCGACGGCCGGTGGCGGCTGCAACGGGTGGGCCGCGACGACGCGGCCGACTTCACTGTGCTGCTCACCACGCCGGTGACCCGGGGGCGGCTCTGCGACGACCCGAGCGACCGCTACACGTCCTGCCGCAACGGCGACCAGGTCGTGATCAACGTGGCCCGCTGGGTGTACGGGGTGCCGCACGTGACCGATCTCGACCTCTACCGGCACTACCTGCTCAACCACGAGGTCGGTCACCGGCTGGGCCGCGGCCACGAGCGCTGCCCCCGGGGCGGCGGACCGGCGCCGGTCATGGTGCAGCAGACGCTCGGCCTGCACGGCTGCACCCCGAACGCGTGGCCGCTGGTGGGCGGCGAACCGCTGGTCGGGCCGCCTGGCCAGTACGACGACCCGATCCCGGCCGGGGATCACTGAGCCGGCCGGGCCGTCACCGGGAGAACGAGGCCCAGATGTTCTTGGTCTTGTCGGTGCCGTACCAGCCCACGTCGAGCGAGACCGACTGGGCCAGGAACAGGCCCCGCCCGCCCGAGTCCGTCGGACTGATGTCGGTCAGCTCCGGCACCGAGCTCACGTCGTGGTCGGCCACGTCGAGCAGGAACCGGTCGTCGGTGGCGAGCAACGTGACGATGGTGGGCGGGCGGCCGTGCCGCAGCGCGTTGCTGGCCAGCTCGGTGGCGACGAGCACCACCAGATGCGGCACCTCGTCCAGGTGCTCGCCCTGCACCAGCCCGTGCCGGTTCAGCGCGTCGCGCAGCGAGGCGCGCAGCTCACGGAGATCCTCGGGACTGTCGAGCACCCACTGCTCCAGCTCAGTGGCCTGTGGCGGCGGCGGCGAGGTGCGCAACTGTCCCATGATCTGGCTTTACCCTGCGTAGCCGTTCGTTAAGCAGGTCAGCGCCGCAGAAGCGCGAAGACGCCCCACCCCATGTGTTCACGCTGGAAGCGGACGTAGCGCAGCGGGTCGTCGGTCAGCTCCCGCCGCAGTTCCGGGGCCAGTTCGTCGTCCGGGTTGGCGTCCAGCCAGCGGCGCAGGTTCAGCCAGTGCGCGGCGGCGTACCGGTCCCAGCTGTCCTGGTCGGCGAGGACCATCTCGACCAGGTCCCAGCCGCACTCGCCGAACGACTCCACCAGGCCGGGCAGGTCGCGGAACTCGTCGCGGGACCGGGCGTGCGAGCCGGTGACCGTCTCGTCGTCCGCCGGGTCGCGCCGCCAGTAGGGCTCACCGACGAGCGCCATGCCGCCGGGCCGCAACGCGTGGCCGAGCAGCTCCAGCGTGCCCGGCACGCCGCCGCCGATCCAGGTCGCGCCGACGCAGGCGGCTACGTCGACCTGCCGCTCCGGGGTGTACGCCCCGGCGTCGCCGTGCACGAAACGTACCCGGTCGGCCACGCCCAGTTCGGCGGCGCGTTCCCGGGCGGCGGCGGTGAAGACGGTGCTGATGTCGACCCCGGTGCCGGTGATCCCGTGGTCGCGGGCCCACGTGCAGAGCAGTTCACCCTTCCCGCTGCACAGGTCGAGCAGGTCGTCGCCGGGCCGCAGCCGGATCGCGCGGCCCAGCGTGGCCAGCTTGACCTCGTCGAACGGGTTGAGGACGCGCAGGTCGCCCTCGCGAATGGTGAACTGGCGCGGCAGGTCCGGTGAGGTCATCCGGGCAGCGTGCCGCCGTACGGCGGGCAGCGGCAACCGATTTGCGTCTGGGCCGTTGCAGGTCTCCTGGGGTACGGTCACGGCATGGTGGTCGAGGAACACTGGTGGAACGGCGTCAGCAACCCTCGCGGACGGCGTGACGTCTACATCCGCACTGACGGAAGCCAGTGGCAGGTCCAGGCGCAGATCGGTGGGGCATCCGGCCGATCCAAGATCCAGCAGTGCCCGAGCCGCGGCTCGGCGAGCATCCTCGCCGGCGCGTGGCGTGCGAGCGGTTCCGGCTGGCGGGCGATGCCGCGCTGACCGCACGCTCAGTCACGAGGGCCGTGCACGGCGCGGTCGACGAGTGACTCGGCGACCTCCCGCAGCTTGCGGTTGGAGTCCTGCGACACCCGGGCCAGGATGGCGAACGCCTCGTCGGCCGAGCAGCGCCGCTGCCCCATGATGATGCCCTTCGCCTGCTCGATCACGGCCCGGCTCTGCATCGCCTCCTGCATCTGCTGCGCCAGCGTCGCCGTGCTCTCGTAGAGGTGGACGTTCGCGAGCGCGATGGCGGCGTACCCGGCCAGCGTCTGCGCGAGATCGACCTGCTGGTCCAGGACGCCGGGGGACGCGCCGTAGATGTTGAGCGCGCCGACCATCGCCTCCTGGATGGGCAGGCCGATCGACAGCGAGCTGGCCGCGCCCGCCTCGTGCGCCCGGGCCGCCCACTCCGGCCAGCGGCTCTCCGCCGCCATGTCCGGCACCAGCATCGCCGCGCCGGTGGTGGCCGCGTCCAGGCACGGGCCGCGGCCCTGCGCGTACTGCCACTCGTCGAGGGTCAGCGCCAGCTCACCGGTGTACGCGGCGGTGTGCGCCTCCGTGCCCTGCACCAGGGTGACCGAGACTTCGGCGGTACCGGGCAGGGTGTCCTTCGCGACCTGGGCGATGGTCGACAACACCACGTCGAGGTCGACTTCGTCGTACTTGATCCGACCGAGTCTGATCAAGGCAGCGGCGAGGTCGGGGTGGGCCTGCGGCATGAGCGGTGACGTCCTTGTGGGAAGCGGCGGGGATCGGCCCGTGGTGACGGGCCAGCGCCCCGATTCCGGCATGGATCGGGACCGGCGCCGCTTCTTGACGCACGTTGGTGACGCCCCGGACGGGACGTCGGCTACCCGGACAACTCTACGACCCGGAGCGGGTGGGTACGACGGGACGTGCCGACCGATCGCCGGCGGCCGGTAGCGCCGGTCGATCGACGACCTCGAACGCGGCGAGCGTGCCGGTGACGGCGAGGACGCGACGGGCCACCGGGGAGGGCCGGTACAGGACCAGCCGCCGGCCGTTTTCGGTGAGCACCCGCCGCGCCAGCACCAGCGCGCTGATGCCGTACGCGCCGAAGAAGGTGACCTCCGACAGGTCGATCACCACGAGCGGGGCGGACGCCGCGACGGCGGTCCGCACGAGTTCGGTGAGCAGGTGCGCGTTGCTGAGGTCCACCTCGCCGGCCACCGCGATCCGGGTCACGTCCGCCCCTATGTCGCAGCTCAGCCACATGATCGGCTCGTCCGGCCGGAACGCTCCGGACGCCGTGGGAACCTGATGACAGCCGAAGACCGGCCGTTCGCCCGACATGTCACCTCCGACCTCGGCGTTTCGAGGACGCCCCCGGCGAGACGCGCGGCGAGCGGGAGGGCACATGTCTTGACCCGTTACCAACATACGTCGGCCGGGTGGAGCACGCAGCGTGGGACGCGTTCCGATCCGGCCGTCCCGGGTACCGTCAGCGGAACGGACCGATGCCGACGATCTCCGCCAGGAGAGGATCCCCGCATGGAAGCCCCCCGTATCGACCCCGGTGAAGCGCTCGCGGAGCTGAGCCGGATCCGGCTCGACGAGGTGGCACTCGACGACGTCCTGGCGCGCGTCGCCGACCTGGCGAACCGGGCGGTCCCGGGCAGCGCCGAGGTCTCCGTCTCCCTGGTGCAGGCCGGCGCGAACCGGGCCATCGCCTACACCAGCGACCTGGCCCGCAGCCTCGACGAGTGGCAGTACGCGCACGACGACGGCCCCTGCCTGGACGCCTCGGTCAGCGCGGTGAGCCTCTGCCTGCCCGACCTGGCCGACGAGCCGCGCTGGCCGGGCTGGGCCGCACGGGCCCGCGCGGCGGGGGTGTGGAGCTCGCTGTCGATCGGGCTGCCGATCCAGGAGGCGGTCACCGGGGCGCTGAACATCCACGGCAGCGTCCCGCACGCCTTCGACAAGGCGTCGATCGAGCTGGCGGAGGAGTTCGCCGCGTACGCGGCGGTCGCGCTCGCCAACGCCCACCTCTACGACAGCACCGCGACGCTGGCGCGGCAGATGCGGGAGGCGATGCGCAGCCGGGCCGTGATCGAGCAGGCGAAGGGCATCATCATGGGCCAGCGGCGCTGCACGGCCGAGGAGGCGTTCACGCTGCTGGCCAAGCTCTCCCAGGACTCCAACCGCAAGCTGCGCGAGGTGGCCGAGGCGCTCGTCTCCCGCGCCGCCGCCCGCTGACTCACGCCTCACCGCTCGCCGGGTTCCGCCACCTCCGGGGGATCGTCGCCGCGTCCGACCCGGTGGCCGGGATCACCGGCTCCGGAGGCGGCGTGAAAAGCGCGTCAAGAAACCGCGCTCGCGCGTGATGGTCCCGTCAAAGCCCCTGTCCGTACCGCAGGACCTGGCGTTGTGATTGGCCGGCGCGGCCGGGAGGCGGTCGCGAGGACATCTTCCGCTAGGAGAGATCAGCCGTGTCTGACGTGCTGTTCGTGTTGCTGACGGTGGGGCTGTTCGCGGCTCTCGCCCTCGTGGTGAGGGGCGTGGAGAAGCTGTGAACGCCGTCAACGCCGTCGGCCTGGTGCTGGCGGTCGGCCTGGGCGTGTTCCTGGTCGTCGCCCTGCTGTTCCCGGAGCGCTTCTGATGAGCACGACGACAGCCGGCGTGCTCTTCGTCCTGTCGCTGGTGGTGGCGCTCGTCGCCGTGCACCGGCCGTTCGGCGACCACATGTACCGCGTGGTCGCCGGAACCCGGTCGTCCCGGATGGAGCGGGGAATCTACCGCCTGGTCGGGGTCAACCCGGCCGCCGAGCAGACCTGGGGCGTGTACGCCCGCTCGGTGCTGGCCTTCTCGGCCGTCTCCCTGCTGTTCCTGTACGCGTTCCAGCGCCTGCAGAACCACCTGTGGCTCTCGCTGGGCTTCGACCCGGTGGTGCCGCACGGCGCCTGGAACACCGCCGTGTCGTTCGTGACGAACACGAACTGGCAGTGGTACTCGGGTGAGTCGACGATGGGCCACCTGGTGCAGATGGCCGGTCTGGCGGTGCAGAACTTCGTCTCGGCCGCCGTCGGCATCGCCGTGGCGGTGGCGCTGGTCCGGGGCTTCGCCCGCGGCCGCACCGGCGAGCTGGGCAACTTCTGGGTCGACCTGACCCGGGTCACGCTGCGGATCCTGCTGCCGATCGCGGTGCTCGGCGCGCTCGCGCTGATGCTCGGCGGCGTGGTGCAGAACCTCTCCGGCGGCACCGACGTCACCACGCTGACCGGCGGCGCGCAGACGATCACCGGCGGGCCGGTGGCGAGCCAGGAGGTCATCAAGGAGCTGGGCACCAACGGCGGCGGCTTCTACAACGCCAACAGCGCCCATCCGTTCGAGAACCCGACCGCGTGGACGAACTGGCTGGAGATCTTCCTGATCCTGGTGATCCCGTTCAGCCTGCCCCGGGTCTTCGGCCGGATGGTCGGGCAGAAGCGGCAGGGGTACGCGATCGTCGCCGTCATGGCGATCCTGGCGCTCGCCAGCATCGCCCTCACGAACGTCTTCGAGCTGACCGGCCACGGCACGGTGCCGCAGGCGGTCGGCGCGGCGCTGGAGGGCAAGGAGGTGCGCTTCGACGTGTCGAACTCGGCCACGTTCGCGGCGGCCACCACGCTCACCTCGACCGGCGCCGTCAACTCGTTCCACGACTCGTACACCGCGTTGGGCGGCATGATGACGCTCGGGAACATGATGCTCGGCGAGGTCGCCCCCGGCGGCGTCGGCGCGGGCCTGTACGGGCTCCTGATCCTCGCGGTGATCACGGTGTTCGTGGCCGGCCTGATGGTCGGGCGCACGCCGGAATACCTGGGCAAGAAGATCGGCTCACGCGAGATCAAGTTCGCCTCGGTGTACTTCCTGATCACCCCGGCGCTGGTGCTCTGCGGCACCGCCGCCGCGTTCGCCACCGGCAACGCCTCGACAGCGCTCAACGTCGGGCCGCACGGGCTGTCCGAAGTGCTCTACGCGTTCACCTCGGCCAGCAACAACAACGGCTCCGCGTTCGCCGGCATCACAGTGAACACGCAGTGGTGGAACATCGCGCTCGGGCTCTGCATGCTGCTCGGCCGGTTCCTGCCGATCATCTTCGTGCTCGCGCTGGCCGGCTCACTCGCCCGCCAGCAACCCACACCCGCCTCCGAGGGCACCCTGCCGACCCACCGGCCGTTGTTCGTCGGCATGGTCGTCGGCGTGACTGTGGTCCTCGTCGCGCTCACCTTCCTTCCCGCGCTCGCGCTCGGCCCGCTGGCCGAAGGGCTGTGACCACCATGAGAGACAAGGACATGACCGCACCTGTGCAGACCGCCGACGCGCCGGCCCTCGGCGAGACACCGGCCCCCGGCACGCCGGGCCGCCGGGTCGGCGGCGGGCTGCTCGACCCCCGCCAGTTGATCGCGTCGCTGCCGGACGCGCTGCGCAAACTCGACCCGCGCACGCTGTGGCGCAACCCGGTGATGCTGATCGTGGAGATCGGCGCGCTGTTCACCACTGTGCTCGCGGTGGCCGACCCGTCGGTCTTCGCGGTCTCGATCACCGTCTGGCTCTGGCTCACCGTGATCTTCGCGAACCTGGCCGAGGCGGTCGCCGAGGGGCGCGGCAAGGCACAGGCCGACACGCTGCGCCGGGCCAAGCAGGACACCGTCGCCACGCGACTCGTCGGCTGGACGCCGGGCGCCGCCGCGAACGCGTACCGGGACGAGGCGGTGCCCGCGCCGCAACTGCGGCAGGGCGACGTCGTCCTGGTCGAGTCCGGGCAGGTCATCCCGGGCGACGGCGACGTGGTCGAGGGCATCGCCAGCGTCGACGAGTCGGCGATCACCGGCGAGTCCGCCCCGGTGATCCGGGAGTCCGGCGGCGACCGCAGCGCGGTCACCGGGGGCACCCGGGTGCTCTCCGACCGGATCGTCGTCCGGATCACCCAGAAGCCGGGCGAGAGCTTCATCGACCGGATGATCGCGCTGGTCGAGGGCGCCAACCGGCAGAAGACGCCGAACGAGATCGCGTTGAACATCCTGCTGGCCGCGCTGACGATCATCTTCCTGCTCGCCGTCGTCACGCTCCAGCCCATGGCGATCTTCGCGAAGGGCTACCAGGCCGCCGCGCCTGACACCGCCGCGATCACCGACTCCGGCGTCACCGGCGTCGTACTCGTGTCGCTGCTTGTCTGTCTCATCCCGACCACCATCGGCGCGCTGCTGTCCGCGATCGGCATCGCCGGCATGGACCGGCTCGTGCAGCGCAACGTGCTGGCGATGAGCGGCCGGGCGGTCGAGGCGGCCGGCGACGTCAGCACGCTGCTGCTGGACAAGACCGGCACGATCACGCTCGGCAACCGGCAGGCCGCCGAGTTCCTGCCGGTGACCGGCGTGGACGCGGCCACGCTCGCCGACGCGGCGCAACTGTCCAGCCTGGCCGACGAGACCCCCGAGGGTCGCTCGGTGGTGGTGCTGGCGAAGAACGGGTACGGGCTGCGCGAGCGCGAGCCCGGCCTCGTCCCGCACGCCACGTTCGTGCCGTTCACCGCGCAGACCCGGATGAGCGGCGTCGACCTGGACGCCGACGGCGGCGTCCGGCACGTCCGCAAGGGCGCCGCCGCCGCGGTGATGAAGTGGGTACGCGAGAACGGCGGCCACCCGACCGAGCAGGTGGGCGAGCTGGTCGACGCGATCAGCGGCAGCGGCGGCACGCCGCTCGTGGTGGCCGAGCACACCGCCGGGGAACCGGCCCGGACGCTCGGCGTCATCCACCTCAAGGACGTGGTGAAGGCCGGGATGCGGGAGCGCTTCGACGAGATGCGCCGGATGGGCATCCGGACCGTGATGATCACCGGCGACAACCCGCGTACCGCGAAGGCGATCGCCGACGAGGCGGGCGTGGACGACTTCCTCGCCGAGGCCACGCCGGAGGACAAGCTCGCACTGATCAAGAAGGAACAGGAGGGTGGCCGGCTCGTCGCGATGACCGGCGACGGCACGAACGACGCGCCCGCGCTGGCCCAGGCGGACGTCGGCGTCGCCATGAACACCGGCACGTCGGCCGCGAAGGAGGCCGGCAACATGGTCGACCTCGACTCCGACCCGACCAAGCTGATCGAGATCGTGGAGATCGGCAAGCAACTGCTGATCACCCGTGGCGCGCTGACGACGTTCAGCATCGCCAACGACATCGCGAAGTACTTCGCGATCATCCCGGCCATGTTCGCCGGCATCTACCCGTCGCTGGACCGGCTCAACATCATGCGCCTGGAAAGCCCCGAGTCGGCGATCCTCTCCGCAGTCGTCTTCAACGCGGTGGTCATCGTGGCGTTGATCCCGCTGGCGTTGCGCGGCGTGCGCTACCGCCCGGCCGGCGCCTCCACGTTGCTGCGCCGCAACCTCCTGCTCTACGGCCTCGGCGGCATCGTGGTGCCGTTCGCCGGCATCAAACTCATCGACCTGCTCGTCCAGTTCGTCCCGGGGATCTCGTGATGCGCCTTCCCAGTTGGCTCTCCCAGCACCTGGCCGCCCTGCGCGCGGTGCTCGTCTTCACCGTGCTGCTCGGCCTGGTCTATCCGCTCGCCCTGGTCGCCCTGGGCCGGCTCCCCGGCCTCGACGGCAGGGCCGACGGCTCGCTGCGCACCGTCGGCGGACGGACCGCCGGCAGCTCGCTGATCGGCCAGTCGTTCACCGACGCGGACGGCAACCCGGTCCCGCGCTACTTCCAGTCCCGCCCGTCGGCCGCCGGGGACGGCTACGACCCGACCTCGACGGCGGCGGGCAACCTCGGCCCGGAGAGCGTGGTGGACACGCTCACCGGCGACCCGGAGACCTCGGCGCAGAGCCTGCTCACCCAGGTCTGCGCCCGCAGCAAGGCGGTCGGCGAACTGGACGGCGTGGACGGGCGGCGCCCGTACTGCACGCCGGACGGGGTGGGCGCGGTGCTCGCCGTGTTTCGCGCCGACGGTCTCACCGGCCGGATCACCCGCGTGGTGAGCGTCAACCAGGCCGCACCCGCCACACCGTTCGTCACCACCTGGCAGGGCGTGCCGGTGGAGGCGGCCCGGCCCGGCCACGACTACGTGGCCGAGGGCGGCATCGTCACACCGGTACGCGGGGACGCTCCGGCCCGGCCCGCCGTGCCGGCCGACGCGGTCACCGCCAGCGGCAGCGGCCTCGACCCGCACATCTCCCCGGCGTACGCGGAGATCCAGGTGGCCCGGGTGGCGCGGGAGCGCGGCGCGGACCCGGCGGCGGTACGGCGGCTGGTCGCCGCGCACACCACCGGCCGGGCGCTGGGCTTCATGGGCGAGCCCGGCGTGAACGTGCTGGAACTCAACCTCGCGCTGGACGAGGCGTTCCCGGCGCGCTGACGGAGGCGTTAAGAAGGGCCCCCTTCACCTCGCGAGGCGTTAACAGGGGGCCCTTCCTTGCACTCAGGGAGGATGGGGGCGTGGGCAGGGGTGAACTGCGGATCTATCTCGGGGCCGCCCCGGGCGTCGGCAAGACGTACGCGATGCTGGAGGAGGCCCAGCGCCGGGCCGAGCGCGGCACCGACGTGGTGATCGGCCTGGTCGAGACGCACGGCCGCCGGCACACCGCCGAGATGATCGGCGACCTGGAGACGGTGCCGCGCCGGTCGACGACCTACCGGGGCGTCGAGTTCACCGAGATGGACCTGGACGCGGTGCTGGCCCGGCGGCCCGAGGTCGTGGTGGTGGACGAACTGGCCCACACGAACGTGCCCGGCTCCCGTCACGACAAGCGCTGGCAGGACGTGCGGGCGCTGCTCGACGCCGGGATCAGCGTGCTCTCCACCGTCAACGTGCAGCACCTGGAGTCGCTGAACGACGTGGTCGCGCAGATCACCGGCACCACCCAGCGGGAGACCGTGCCGGACCAGGTGGTGCGGGCCGCCGAGCAGGTCGAGCTGGTGGACATGACGCCGGAGGCGCTGCGCCGCCGGATGGCCCACGGCAACATCTACCGGCCCGACAGGATCGACGCCGCGCTGGGCAACTACTTCCGGGTCGGCAACCTCACCGCGCTGCGCGAACTGGCGCTGCTGTGGCTGGCCGACAAGGTCGACGAACAGCTCGACGCGTACCGCGCCCAGCAGGGCA
Organism: Micromonospora sp. NPDC049203; assembly: GCF_043197215.1. Classification (NCBI taxonomy): domain Bacteria; kingdom Bacillati; phylum Actinomycetota; class Actinomycetes; order Micromonosporales; family Micromonosporaceae; genus Micromonospora; species Micromonospora sp. NPDC049203. Next base: position 417,167 of record NZ_JBICSV010000003.1, read on the forward strand.
TCTCCGACACCTGGGAGGCGCGGGAACGGGTGGTCGTCGCGCTGACCGGCGGCCCGGAGGGCGAGACGCTGATCCGCCGGGCCGCCCGGATCGCCGCCCGCAGCAAGGGCGCCGACCTGCTCGCCGTGCACGTCGCGCGCAGCGACGGGCTGGCCGGCGCCGACCCGGCCCAGCTGGCCCGGCAGCGGGTGCTGGTGGAGAGTTTGAGCGGCACGTACCACCAGGTGCTCGGCACCGACATCCCGGCGGCGCTGCTCGACTTCGCCCGGGGTGTCAACGCCACCCAGCTCGTGCTCGGCGCGAGCCGCCGGGGCCGGTTCGCGCAGGTGTTCGCGCGGGGCGTGGGGGTGACCACCACCGCGCTGTCCGGCCCGATCGACGTACACCTGGTCACCCACCCGCAGGCGGGGCGCGGGCGCCGGGGCGCGGCGGTGCCCGCCGCGCTGTCCCGGCGGCGACGGCTGATCGGGTACGCGCTCGCGCTGCTCGGCATGCCGGCGCTCACGCTCCTGCTGCGGACGCTGCCCGACCTCACCCTGACCAACGACATCCTGCTGTTCCTCGCCGGTGTGGTGGGCGTGGCGCTGGTCGGCGGGCTGTGGCCCGCGCTGGTCGCCGCGCTCGGCGGCTCGCTGCTGCTCAACTGGTTCTTCACCCCGCCGTACCGGACGCTCACCATCGCCGAGGCGGACAACCTGCTCGCCCTGGGCGTGTTCGTCGGCGTCGCCATCGCGGTGAGCTGGGTGGTCGACGTGGCGGCCCGGCGTACCCGGGAGGCGGCCCGGGCCTCCGCCGACGCGCAGACCCTGGCCACCGTCGCGGGCAGCGTGCTGCGGGGCGAGCGGCCGCTGCCCGCGCTGCTGGACCGGCTGCGGGAGACGTTCGGGCTGCGCGCGGTGAGCGTGCTGGAGCTGGCCGACGAGGCGGGCGGGCGCCCGGCCCGTGCCCGGGAGGCGGACGCCTGGCGGGTGGTGGCGAGCGTCGGCGACCGGCCGCCTGGTAGCCCGAGCGCGGGCGAGACGGTGGTGCCTGTGGACGACCGGCTCAGCGTGGTGCTCGCCGGCCGGCGGCTGGAGGCGGCCGACCGGCGGGTGGTCGAGGCGTTCGCCGCGCAGGCCGCCGTCGCGCTGCGCCAGGAACGGCTGGCCGAGGAGGCCGCCACCGCCCGTCCGCTCGCCGCCGCCGACCGGATGCGGACCGCGCTGCTCGCGGCGGTCAGCCACGACCTGCGTACGCCGCTGGCGTCGGCCAAGGCGGCGGTGAGCAGCCTGCGCAGCCACGACGTCGAGTTCGACGCGGACGACCGGGAGGAACTGCTCGCCACCGCCGACGAGTCGCTGGACCGGCTGGGCCGGCTGGTGGCGAACCTGCTCGACATGAGCCGGTTGCAGGCCGGCGCGCTGGGCGTGCGCGCCACAGCGATCGGGCTGGAGGACGCCGTACCCCTGGCGCTCGACGAACTGGGTGCGGCGGCGGCCGAGGTGACCACGGACATCCCGGCCGACCTGCCGGCGGCGCTGGCCGACCCGGGCCTGCTGGAGCGGGTGCTTGTCAACATCGTGGCGAACGCGCTGCGGCACAGCCCGCCCGGGCGGCCGCCGGCGATCACCGGCAGCGCGCACGCCGGACAGGTCGAGCTGCGGGTGATCGACACCGGGCCGGGCATCCCGGCGGACCAGTGGGAGCACGTCTTCCTGCCGTTCCAGCGCCTCGGCGACCGGGACAACCAGACCGGGGTGGGTCTGGGGCTGGCGCTGTCCCGGGGACTGGCCGAGGCGATGGGTGGCAGCATCACCCCGGAGACCACGCCCGGTGGCGGTCTCACCATGGTGCTGCGGCTGCCGGCCGCCAGCCAGCCGGAGGGGCAGCGGGAATGACCCGGATCCTGGTCGTCGACGACGAGCCGCAGATCCTGCGCGCCCTGCGGATCAACCTGCGCGCCCGGGGCTACGACGTCCAGGTGGCCGACAGCGGCGCCGCCGCGCTCAAGGCCGCCGCCGGGCACCCGCCGGACCTGGTGGTGCTCGACCTCGGCCTGCCCGACCTGGACGGCACCGAGGTCATCCGGGGCCTGCGCGGCTGGACCGGTGTGCCGATCATCGTGCTCTCCGGCCGGGCCGGCAGCGAGGACAAGGTGGCCGCGCTCGACGCGGGCGCCGACGACTACGTGACGAAGCCGTTCGGGGTGGACGAACTGCTGGCCCGCATCCGCGCGGTGACCCGGCGGCTCGCCCCCGCCTCGCCCGCCGTGCCCGCGCTGCGGATCGGCCGCCACACCGTCGACCTGGCCGACCGGACCGTCACCCGGGACGACGGCGTCGAGGTCAAGCTCACCCCCACCCAGTGGGCCATGCTGGAGAAGCTGCTGCGCAACCCGGGCAAGCTGGTCAGCCAGCGCCAGTTGCTGCACGACGTGTGGGGACCGGAGTACCACCACGAGACGAACTACCTGCGGCAGTACATGGCCCAGCTGCGGCGCAAGCTGGAGGACGACCCGGCCCGGCCCCGGCACCTGATCACCGAGCCGGGCATGGGCTACCGCTACCGCCCCTGACGTTTGCGCGGGCGCCGGCGGGGGATTCGGCGAGCCGGTCGGGCGGCGGGGGAGGGGCATGGCGGACAACCGGTCCTCGGAGGGGTTCGGCCGGCAACTGGACGAGCACGCCATCGACGCCGGCGTGGCCGAACCGGAGCGCCCCGACGGGCTGGTCGACAGCGGCGTCTACGTCGGCGGCGTACGCCGGGCGTCGCCGGTCAGCCTCGCCGACACGTTCCGCTGCCTGCAACAGCTCGACGACGCGATGGCCTGGATCGGGCTGCGCCGGCCGGGCCGGGAGGAGGTGGCCACGCTTGCCGCCGAGTTCCAGCTCCCCGACCTGGCCGTCGAGGACGCGATCAACGCCCACCAGCGCCCCAAGCTGGAACGCTACGGCGACACCCTGTTCGTGGTGCTGCGCGCCGCCCGCTACCTGGACGCGCGGGACGCGGTCGAGTTCGCCGAGCTGCACCTGTTCCTCGGCCCCGGTTTCGTGATCACCGTGCGGCACGGCGGCACGCCCGACCTGGCCGGCGTACGGCGGCGGCTGGAGGCCGAGCCGGAGGTGCTCGCGCTCGGCCCGGAAGCCGTGCTCTACGCCGTGCTGGACCGGGTGGTGGACGGCTACGCGCCGGTGGTGGCCGGGCTGGAGAACGACATCGACGAGATCGAGACCGAGGTGTTCGGCGGCGACCCGAACGCCAGCCGCCGCATCTACGAGCTGAGCCGCGAGGTGATCCAGTTCCAGCGGGCCGCCCGCCCGCTGCTGAAGGTCGTGGACGAGCTCACACACGGCTTCGACAGGTACGGCACGGACGAGGAACTGCGCCGCCGGCTGCGTGACGTGGCCGACCACCTGACCCAGGTGGTGGAGCGGGTGGACGGGTTCCGGCATCTGCTCCAGAACATCCTCACCGTCAACGCCACGCTGGTGTCGCAGGCGCAGAACGAGGAGATGCGCAGCCTGACCGCGGCGAGCTTCGAGCAGAACGAGGAGATCAAACGGGTCTCCGCGTGGGCGGCGATCCTGTTCGCGCCGACCCTGATCGGCACCGTCTACGGGATGAACTTCACCCACATGCCGGAGCTGGGCTGGCGGTACGGCTACCTGTTCGCGATCGTCCTGATGCTCGCCGTCTGCGGCGCGCTCTATCTGCTGTTCAAGCGCCGGGGCTGGCTGTGATGCCGGGCCGGGCCGGGCCGGAGCACCGGTCATCGGTGATCCACTAAAGTGTCCGGGTGGCTACCCCCTGTCGTTCGCGTGCCCTCCGGCCTCGGTGCTCCGGAGCGGAACGCTGATCGGGGACACGGTTCCGGCGCCGCGCGGCGGACGCCGGACCAGCGACGGAAGACGTGGGCTGGCCGGCCACTGTGCCCGGCTCGTCGCGTCCCGGCCGTTCGAGGTGGCCATCGTGGTGCTCATCATGGCCAACGGGATCGTGCTGGGCATCGAGACGTACCCGAACCTCGGCGCCGCCGAGCCGGTGCTGCGGTGGACGGAGTGGACGTTCCGGGCGATCTTCGTCGTGGAGATCACCATCCGGGTGCTCGCGTACGGCCGCCGCCCGCAGGACTTCTTCCGGCACGGCTGGAACGTCTTCGACCTGCTGGTCACCGCGGCCATCTTCATCCCGGGCCTGCGCGGCGACTCGGCGGTGCTGCGGTTCATCCGGGTCGCCCGCGTCCTGCGTCTGGTCCGCTTCTCACCCGGTCTGCGGACCATCGTCAACGCGCTGTGGCGCAGCCTGCCCGGCGTCGCGGCCTTCCTCGCGCTCGCCGCCGTCACGCTCTACGTGTACGGCATGGCGGGCTGGCTGATCTTCGGTGACCGTTACCCCGAGCAGTACGGCGACATCGGCCGCTCGCTCGTCACGCTGTTCGTGCTGCTGTCCCTGGAGACGCTGCCGGACCTGCTGGAACAGGGTCTGGAGGTGTCGCCGTGGACGCTGCTCTACTACGTCAGCTTCGTCATGATCGCGGTGAACCTCCTGCTGAACATCCTCATCGCCGTCATCGTCAACTCGATGGAGGAGGCGCGCCGGCTGGAGATGACCGAGGGGCTGGCCCCGGACTACGACGAAGACGGCGACGGGATCCCGGACGAGGTGGACCGGATCGCGATCAGCCAGCGCCTGGACGACCTCCGCATGGTGATCGCCGAGCTGGAACGGGAACTGCGCATCGACCGGGAGGAGCCGCCGGGCGCTGCCCGCCGCCGCCAGCACTCGGACCACTGATCAGTGGCGGTCATGACAGTTCCGTGACGAAAGCGGCTTCCGGGTTTGGTCGAGTGGTTGATCTGGGCAACCAGCCAGTCGCCAACACATCCGAGGGAAGGACGGCTCTCGTGGAGGTCACGGGTTTCTTCACCGCGCTCATCATCGGTCTCATCATCGGTGCGCTCGGGCGCCTGGTGGTGCCGGGCAAGCAGAACATCCCGATCTGGCTGACCCTGCTCATCGGTGTGGTCGCCGCGATCGTCGGCACCCTGGTGGCCGGCGCGTTCGGTGTCGACGACACCGCCGGCATCGACTGGATCGAGCTGGCGCTCCAGGTCGGCTTCGCCGCCATCGGCGTCGCCATCTTCGCCGGCGCCTACGGCCGCCGTCGCCTCTGAGACCGAAGGAAGGGCCCCTTCTTAACGCATTCCGCATAAGAAGGGGCCCTTCTTAACGCGTGCGCGGCTACTCCCGCCAGCCGGTCAGCTCGACGCCCTTCGCCAGCTCCACCCGGAAGCCCAGGACGATCTCGCCGCTCTCGCCGGGCGCCAGCGACAGCCGCCAGGTCAGCTCGCCCAGCTCCGTACGCTCGGCCGGCGGCGGCGTCAGCGTGGTCTCGCGTACCATCACCGCCTCGTCCCGGGACACGGGTAGCTGATCGCGCACCTCGACCGTGGCCGCCCGGGGCGTGTGGTTCGCCACCGTGATCCGGTACTCCACCTCCCGCCGCCGCGTCGACCCGAGCGTGGCCCTGCTCTCGGTGCGCCGGGACAGCTTCCGCTCCACCCGCAGCCGGTCGTCCACCCCGAGCGCCAGCTCGGTCTCCTCGCCCGGCGCCCACGTCGTCAGCCGCGTCGCCGCCACGAAGTCCGCGCCGTGGAACACCGACGCCGGGCCGGGCAGCAGCGTGTGCTCCGACGTGTTGCGTACCGTCGCCCGCAGGTGCGCCTCGGCGGCGCGCACCGGCACGGTCACATGGTCCAGCCGGGCCGGCAGCTCCAGCACCGCGATGGTGACCCGGTGCGTGCCGCCGTCGGCGGGCACCGCCACCGGCCGGGCGGGTCGGTAGGTAGCGGCCGTCACTCCCTGCTCGACCTCGGCGACGCTCTCCCGCACCGCGGGCCGGGGCGCCGCGGCCCGCGCCGTCTCCGGACGGCCCGCCGGCGCCGCGCCGGGCGCCGGCGGCGGCACCGCGCCGCCGAACGACGCGGCCGACACGGCCATCGGCGGCTGCGGCCGGAGCCGGTCGAGATACCAGGGCGACAATTCGGGTACGCCGCTGGCCGCCGCCGGGCGGGCGGTGGAGAGCTGGAGCTCGCACTCCGGCCAGTCCTCCCCGGTGCCCTGGCTGACCAGCCCGAACCAGGTGACGGTCATGGTGTCCCCGACCAGCCGCAAGTCGTAGGAGGGCGTCCAGCGGGCGCCGTCCACCAGGTACGTCAGCTCCAGCTCCACCTCGGTGTCGTCCGCGTCCACCGAGACGGAGACGTCGGCCGCCAGTCGGTCCGGCTCCCGCTTGCCACGCGTCGCGTCCAGTTCCCGGTCGACAGCGGCCAGTTCCTCGGCCAGCTCGGTGCGCCGACGGGCCAGCCCGCGCCGCCGGGCGCGTGACTCGGCGAGCTGACCGGACACCGAGTCGGTGAAGGCCGCGACGTCGGCCGGGGCCGCGTCGCCGGCGGCCAGCGCCCGGGCGTACGTGCCACCCGCGCGCTCGGCCAGCCGGGTGAGGAACTCACCGCGCTGGTCCTCGATCGCGTCGGTGTCACCGACCTCGGCCAGCTCGTCGGCGAGTTCCCGGCGCCGCCGTTCCAGCTCGACGACCTGGGCGTCGGTGCTGCGCGCCCGCCGCCACGCGGTCACGTCCACCCCGAGCACCGTCACCGCGCCCCGGCCACCCACCCGGATCGAGTCCCGGCGCAGGCCCGGCGGGAGCGGGGCGACGCGTACCCGGTGGTCGCCGGCGGCCAGGCGGACGCCGCCGCGGCGGGTGACCCGGGCGCGGTCCGGGTAGACGGTCACGCCGACGACAGGCGCATCGATCTCCACAGTGTCCACCGCGGCGAGGGTAGTTCAGGCGCGCCCGTGCGGCGGCTACCGCAGGTGCAGCCGTTCGTCGACCGCGAGAGCCGCCAGTTCGCGCGCGGTGAACGGCAGCGGCGCGGCGGGCGTCTGCCTGTCGTACGAGCCCTGCGCGACGAAGACCACCACGCCGTCCGGGTGCCGGTAGGCGGCCCACTGGTCGAACCGGTCGTCCGCGCCGGGCCGGACCACCACGCCCACCGTCGCGTCGCCGACGGTCACCGGCTGGCACTCGCCACCCATGCGCCAGAACTCACGGGCCAGGGCGCACGGTTCGGCCGGCAGCCGGTTCCCAGGCGTGTGCACTTCGGTGAGCAGGCGTCCCTTCCACGTCCCCTTCGCCACGTCGACAGAGGCCATGTAGCTCCACACCTCGACGCCGTCGACCCGGCCGGTGAAGTCCGCCTGATGCGTCCCCGGCGTCTTCTCGCCGGTCCCGCCGGGCGTGGTCTTCTCGGCGGTGTAGCCGGCGGGCACCCCGGCGAGGAGCCGGTCGAGCAGCAGGGCGCCCTGGTCGTACCGGGTGCCCGCCCGTGCGGTGCGGTCCTCCTGCGGCAGGCCGTCGGGCCCGGTCGGCATCGGTTCGGCGCTTTTGTCCGCCGACGGCGGCGGGGCGGCCTGCGGCAGCGCGGCCGGTGGGCGACGATCGCCGCCGTCCGGGGTGGAGATGGCCACGACGCCCGCGACCGCGAGAACCGCCGTCGCCGACCCGGCGCACGCCCGGACGGCTCGCCGCCTGTTGCGCGCCCGCCGGGCGGTACGCAGCATGCCGTCGACGCTGAGTCGCGGCGCCGTGGCGACGCTGAGCATCTCGTCGCGAAGAGCCTCGCGCAGCTGTTCTCCGTTCATCGTTGCCCCTTCTCGCTCGGTGAGTGCACGGGTGACAGGAGGCCGCGCAACGTGTCGAGGCCGCGGGCGGACTGGCTCTTCACCGTTCCCGGCGAGCAGTCCAGCAGCGCCGCCACCTCGTCGATCGGCAGGTCCTCCCAGTAGCGGAGGACCAGGACGGCCCGCTGCCGGGGCGGTACGGCGGCGAGCGCCTGGAGCATCACGAGCCGGTCCTCGTGCGGACTCGCCGGCATCGGCGAATCGGCGTCGGGCGTGCCCACCCGTTCCCGCCGCCACCAGCCCCGCCGCCGTTCGTCGAGGAAGGACCGGACGATGATCTGGCGCAGGTAGGAGTCGAGCACCTCGTGCCGGGCGATCCGGTCCCAGGCCAGGTACAGCTTGGTGAACCCGGTCTGGACCAGATCCTCCGCGCGGTGCCAGTCACCGCAGAGCAGATACGCGGTGGCGCGCATGGCGTGGTGCCTCGCCGAGAAGTACTCGGCGAACGCCGTGTCGCGATCACTCATTCGGACCTCCGATCAGATTCGGGATAGTCACGTCGCTTGTGGCGCCCGAGGTTGCTCGGAAGGCGGAACAATTCGATACGTGACCGGCACCGGCGTGTCCTGCGCCACGCGGCGGGCGGCCGCCGTGACTTACCCGGACCCACGGGAGGCGATCGGAGCCGACTTCTGGCACCGTGGATGGGACCAGCCATACCGGCTAGCGTCGAGGGGGATTGGTGGAGTTCTCGCTGACGACCAGGCAGGGGCCTGTCGGCCCGGTGATCGAGGTCGCCGGTGATCTGGACATGGCCAGCGCGCCGCAGTTGCGTGACCGGTTGCTCGAGGTGGTGGAGGCCGGTGCGGGGGCGGTGGTCGTCGACCTGACCCAGGTCGGGTTCGTGGACTCCAGCGGCCTGGGCGCACTCGTGCTCGCCTACAAGAGCCTGCGGGAACGCGAGGGCTGGATGGGTCTGGCCGGCGTGCGCCAGCCGGTACGCAAGGTTTTCTCGATCACCTCGGTGGACCGCGTCATCCCACTCTTCGAGACGGTGCGAGAGGCGGAGGAGGCCTCACCGGCGGCGGTGCGCTGAGCGTCACTCGTCGGGGCTGACGCGGGCGGGGTCGGCGCCGGCGGTGGTGTTCCGTGGCCCGTGACCGTCGTGCCAGTCGATGACGAGCATCGTGGCGTCGTCGTCCAGGACCGGCCCGGCGGCTGCCAGCACCGCGTCGGACAGCGCTCGCACCGCCTCGCGGGGATGCAGGTGGGCGAGGCGGAGCAGGGCGGCGGGCAGGTCGAGGTCGGCGGCGTTGCGTTCCCGCATGCCGTCGGTGACCAGCACCAGCCGGTCGCCGGGCCGCAGGGACACGTCCCCACTGCGGAAGCCCTCCTCGGGGAACATGCCGAGAGGGAAGTTGGCCGGCAGTTCCACCGGCAGGACCCGGCCGCCGCGGACCAGCATCGGTGGGATGTGACCGGCGTTGAGCAGTTCGCACCGGCCGGTGGGTAGGTCGACGCGGCCCAGCACGGCTGTGACGTACGCGCCGCGCACGTTGGCGTGCTGGGCGATGGCCCGGTTGGCCTCCTCGGCCTGGGCGACGAGGCTGCCGCCGCGCCGCCGCGTGTTGCGCAGGCTGCCGACGCCGAGGGTGGCGGTGAGCGCGCTCGCCACGCCGTGCCCCATGGCGTCGGTGACGCTGAGGTGCAGGACGTCTCGCGCCAGGCTGTAGTCGAAAGTGTCCCCACCGACGCTGGCGGCCGGCTCCAGCCAGCCGGAGAGCGTGAAGGCGCCGGCCTCGCAGGTGAACGAGGCGGGCAGGAGCCGGCGTTGGATCTCGGCGGAGAGGCTGAACGGCGTGGTGCGCTGCCCCCACTCGAACAGGTCGGTGTGCCGGCGGTTGGCGATGACGACGAACGCCAGCGCGTGCGCCGTACGGGCGATCCGGGCGACCGCCGCGTCGTCCGGCTCGCCGGCAGGTCGATCTCCAGAAGGCCGATCGCCTCTCCCCGCTCGGTGACCGGCGCGACCACCGTCCACCGGCCGTGACCGGGGATCACCCGGGCGGTCTGCTGGCGTAGTGCCTGCTCGTAGGGCCCGCCGTCGAAGGGGAGGACCTCGGCGGCCTCCTCGTCCTGTCGACGGCCGGGACCGTCGTCAGCCGGCTGATGGGTCAGCCGGACCAGCGCGCGACCGCTGAGGTCGGCGATGAGCAGCGAGACGCTCAGTGCGTTCAGGGCTGCGGCGATGGTGGCGGTGACGGCCTCGACCGCCTCCACCGGTGCGCCGTCCTCGGCCGCCTGCAGTATGCCGGCCACTACCGCCCGTTCGCTGTTCTCCACCAGTCGAGCATATTCAGCCTGCTCGCGGGTCGCCTGGCGAGCGGGACGCCGGAGGCCGTGGCCGTCGACGCGGCTCTATTGCATAAAATTTGCAACTACAGGATGCTGGCAGCAACGGGTGGGTGCCCGGGCACGCGATGATCTGATCTTCGCCGGGGCACCCGCCCGGTTGCTGCCGGGACGACGGTCCGAAGGAGCTGCCGGTGGGGATCAGGCCCATGCCCGTACGCGTGGCGGCGGTGCTCGCCGCCGCCCTGCTCGCCGCCGCCCTGCTCGCTGCCGCCTGCTCGTCGCCGACGGCGTCGACCGGCACGAGCGGGGCCGGCACGGTGGTGGTCGCCACCGCCGGTGAGCCGGACACGCTCAATCCGGTGCTCAACTACGGGGTCGACGGCGCGTCGTTGATCTTCGACGGGCTGGTCGCCCGGGACGCCCGCAACCAACTGGTGCCGGCGTTGGCCCGCGAGCTGCCCACCGTCTCCGCGGACGGGCGGACGGTCACCGCGAAGCTGCGCGAGGGCGTGCTGTTCCACGACGGGAGCCCGTTGACCGCCCAGGACGTGGTGTTCACCTACCAGGCGGTGCTGGACCCCGCTGTCGACTCGACGCTGCGCTCCGACCTCGACATGCTCGCCTCCGTCGCCGCGCCCGACCCGGCGACTGTGGTGTTCACCCTGAAGTACGCCTACGCGCCGTTCCCGCAACGGCTGGCGCTGGGGATCGTCCCGGCGAAGGCGTTCGCCGGACAGGACGTCAACAAAGCCGCCTTCAACCGCAAGCCGGTCGGCACCGGCCCGTACCGGTTCACGTCCTGGACCCCCGGCGACCGGCTCGTGCTTGCGGCGAACGAGGCGTACTGGGACGGCAAGCCGGCGAACTCCGGCGTGGTGGTGGCGTTCGTCGCCGACGACAACGTCCGGGCCCAGCGGACGCGGGCCGGTGAGTTCGACGCGGCGGAGCTGGCGCCGAAGCTCGCCTCCGGCTTCGAGAGCCGCGACGGCTACCGGGTGCACAAGGTGCCGACCGCCGACTACCGGGGCGTCATGCTGCCGATGGGCAACCCGGTCACCGCCGACCTGGCGATCCGGCGGGCGCTGAACGTCGCGGTGGACCGGCAGGCCATGGTGACCGGTGTGCTCGGCGGCGCCGGGGAGCCCGCGTTCGGGCCGGTGCCGCCCACGTCGGAATACGCCGAGCCGTCGATCGTCGGCAAGCCGGCCGCCGACACCGCCGCGGCGACCGCCGCGCTGGACGCCGCCGGGTGGAAGCCCGGCCCGGACGGCATCCGCGTCAAGGACGGGCGGCAGGCCGCGTTCACGATCCTGTACCCGGCCACCGACAGCCTGCGCAAGGAACTGGCCCTGGCCGTCGTCGCCGACGCGAAGAAGGTCGGCATCACTGTCACGCCGGAGGGCCTGACCTGGGACGCGATCACCCCGCGGATGAAGACGGACGCGCTGATCATGGGCTACGGCACGCCGTACGACCCGGACTTCGTCTCCTACAAGCTGTTCAGCTCGGCCTTCGCCGGGCAGGGCTTCTTCAACCCCGGCTCGTACCGCTCGGCGGTCACCGACGCCGCGTTGCAGGCCGGCCGGGACAACGCCGACCCGGCCGCCCGCAAGGCCGCGTACGCCACGTTCCAGAAGCAGCTCGCCGCCGACGTGCCGTGGGTGTTCCTCACCTACCTCCAGCACACCTACGTGCTGAAGGACTCCGTGACCGGGGTGACGCCGCGGGTCGAGCCGCACGAGCACGACGTCGCCAACAGCATCTGGTGGAACGTGCACACCTGGACGAAGAAGTCGTGACCGGCCGGCGGCGGCTGGCCGGGGCAGGCGTCGTGGTCCGGCGCCGGCTGCTGGTCGCAGTACCGGTGCTGGCCGCGACAAGCATGGGCATGTTCGCCCTCGGCGCCGCCTCCCCGATCGACCCGGCCCAGCAGTACGCGGGCGCGGCGGCGTTCACCACCAGCGAGGAGAACCTGGCGCAGATCCGCGCCAACTGGGGCGTCGACGACCCGCTGCCGGTGCGGTACGCCCGCTGGGTCGGCAACCTGCTGCGTGGCGACCTGGGCTGGTCGACCAGCCGGCACGAACCGGTCACGTCCGTGCTCGCGTCCCGGGCCGGCTGGACGCTGCTGCTCGTCGGCACCGCGCTGGCCCTGGTGCTGGTGGCGAGCGTGCTGCTGGGCACGCTGGCCGCGTACCGGCGGGGTGGCTGGTTCGACAGGGCGCTGCGCGCCGTCGCGTACGCGGTGCAGTCCATGCCGGTGTTCTGGATCGGTCTCGCGGCCATCGCCGTGTTCGCCCTCACCCTCGGCTGGTTGCCCGCCGGGGGGCTCACCGACATCACCGCCACCGGCACCGACCCGGCCGACGTGGCCCGGCACCTGGTGCTGCCGGTGACAGTGCTGGCGATCTCCCAGGCCCCGTGGTTCGTGCTGTTCGTCCGAGACGCGGTCGCCGAGAGCCTGCGCGACGACCACGTCCTGGCCGCCCGCGCCCGAGGGCTGCCCGGCCGGGTCGTCCTGTTCGGACACGCGCTGCGTACCGCGCTGCTGCCGTTCCTCACCCTGGTCGGCACGCACCTGCCCGAACTCGTCGGCGGCGCGGTCCTGGTGGAGACCGTGTTCTCCCTGCCCGGGCTCGGCGCGGTCACCGTCGAGGCGGCGCTGGGCGCCGACTTCCCGCTGCTCGCGGCCACGACGCTGGCCACCGCCGTCGTGGTGCTGACCGCGAATCTGCTCACCGACCTCGCCTACGCCGCCGCCGACCCCCGGGTACGCCTCGATGACTGACCTCGCCCTCCCCGCGCGCGTCCGGCGCCTGCGCCGTCCCGGCAGCGTGGGCACGACAGTCGCCGTCGTCATGCTCGCCGGTGTCGTGGCCGCCGCGCTGCTCGCCCCGGTCCTGTGGCCGCTGGACCAGAGCGCCGTCGACCTCTCCCGTACCCGGCTCGCGCCCTCGCCGGAGCACCTGGCCGGCACCGACGACCTCGGCCGCGACGTGGCTGTGCGCAGCCTCTACGGCCTGCGCGTCTCGCTGCTCGTCGGCGCGGTCGCGGCGCTCGTCGCCGCCGTCATCGGCGGCCTGGTCGGCGCGCTCGCCGGCAGCGTCGGCGGCTGGGTCGACAGGGCGCTCATGCGCGTCGTGGACACCGTCGCCGCGCTGCCGCACCTGCTGCTGGGCATCTTCATCGTGGCGATGCTGCGTCCCAGCCTGGGTGCGGTGATCGCGTCCATCGCGCTGACGCACTGGCTGTCCACCGCCCGGATCGTCCGCTCCGAGCTGCTCAGCCTGCGTAACCGGCCGTTCGTGGACGCCGCGATCTCCGGCGGCGCGAGCCGGGCCCGGGTGCTCACCCGGCACCTGCTGCCGCACGTGCTGCCGCGCCTGGCGCTGGCGACCACGCTCATGGTGCCGCACGCCGTCTGGCACGAGACCGCGCTGTCCTTCCTCGGCCTCGGCCTGCCGCCGCACCTGGCCTCGATCGGCAACATGATCAACGACGGGCAGCGGTCGCTGCTCACCGGCGCCTGGTGGGCCAGCATCGTCCCCGGCCTCCTGCTCGTGGCGGCCACGCTGGCGCTCGCCGCGCTCACCGGCCGCTGGCGCGACCGCCTCGACCCGCGCGTACGGGCGGAGCTGCACCTGTGACCGCCCCGGCGCTGCTGACCGTTGACGGGCTGACCGTCCGCTTCCGGCTGCGGGACGCCGTCGTGCACGCCGTCACCGACCTGAGCCTCACGCTGCGGCCCGGCGAGCTGCTTGCCGTGGTCGGCGAGTCCGGGTGCGGCAAGTCCGTCCTCGCGCACGCCCTGCTCGGCCTGCTGCCGCGCAACGCCACAGTCACCGGGCGGGCCGACCTGCGCGCGCCGGGCCGGGACGAGGTCGATCTGATCGGCGTCGGGGAACGGCACCTAGCCCGGCACGTACGCGGCCGGGCCGTCGGCCTCGTCCCGCAGAGCCCCGCCACCGCGCTCACCCCGGTGCGGACCGGCCGGAAGCTGCTGGCGGAGACGCTGCGCGCGCACGGGCACACCCGCCGCGACGCGCCCGCCGCCGCCGACCGGATCGCCGCCGACGTCGGTCTCGACCCGGCCGCCCTCGACCGGTACCCGCACGAGCTGTCCGGCGGCATGGCGCAGCGGCTCGCCACCGCGCTCGCCCTCGCGCCCGACCCGCCGGTGCTGCTCGCCGACGAACCCACCACCGGCCTCGACCGGCCGCTCGTCGACCACACCCTCGACCTGCTGCGCCGCCGCTGCGACACCGGCGCCGCCGTCCTGCTCATCACGCACGACCTGGCCGCCGCGCGCCGCGTCGCGGACACCGTCGCGGTGATGTACGCCAGCCGCATCGTCGAACACCGCCCCGCCGAGGCGTTGTTCGACGACCCGGCCCACCCGTACACCGCCGGGCTGCTCGACGCCCTGCCCGACCGCGCCTTCGTTCCGGTGCCGGGCCACCCGCCCGCGCTCACCGACCTGCCCGGCGGCTGCGCCTTCGCCCCGCGCTGCGCCCGCGCCACCGACACCTGCGCGACGCTGCCCCGTCTCGCCGCCGACGGCGCGGGCCGGGTCGCCTGCCACCACCCGCTTCGCGAGGAGGTACCGGCATGACGGTCACGGTTCCGGACGCCACCGACGCCGCCGCCCGGGGCGCCGCGCCGGCCGGCGGGCTCGCCGCGCACCAGGTCTGCGTCGCGTACGGCGGGCAGCGCGTCCTCGACCGGGTAGACCTGCACATCGCCCCCGGTGAGACGGTCGGGCTGCGCGGGCCGTCGGGCAGCGGCAAGTCCACGCTCGCCCGCGTCCTCGCGCTGCTGCACGCCCCGGACAGCGGGCACGTCACGATCGACGGGCAACCGCTCGACGGTGTCCGCCATCGCCTGCCGGCGCAAGTGCGCACCCGCGTGGCGATCCTGTTCCAGAGCCCGCGCGCCGCCACCGACCCGCGATTGAGCCTCGCCGACATCGTCGCCGAGCCGCTACGCGCCACCGGCACACCGCGCGAGCGGGCGGCCGCCCGTACGGCGGAGCTGGCCGAGCTGGTCGGACTCACCGCCGACCTGCTGACCCGCCGCCCGCACGCGGTCAGCGACGGGCAACTGCAACGCGCCTGCCTGGCCCGTGCCCTGGTGCACCGGCCGGACTACCTGCTCTGCGACGAGGCCACCGCGATGCTCGACGCCTCCACCCAGGCACACGTCGCCGCCGTCATCGGCGACTACCAGCGCCGGCAGGGCGCCGGGGTCCTGGTCATCACCCACGACCCGGCGCTGATGGCCCGCTGGGCCACCCGGGTGGTGGACCTGCCGGCGGCGTGACGTCGCGTCACTCCTCGACGGGTCGGCGTACGGCGCCCACCGCCCCGGCGACGACGGCCCCGAATCCGATCGCCATGAGCGGCATCCCCATCTCGAAGGGCAGTTCACCGACCCAGTCGATGCTGTCGCGCTCCGGCAGCGCGTCCAGGCTCACCGCGACCACGGCACCGGCGAGGAACATCCCGGCCACCGCCGCGCCGACCGCGAGCTTGGCGCACGCCACGCTCCGGCCGGCCCAGAGTCCGGCGAGGACGGCGATCGCCAGGGACACCACGACCAGCCAGGTCCAGCCGCCCTCGGCCTCCAGGTAGGTCCAGCCCGAGTACGACCACTGGTGGAGGCGGCTGGCGCGGAACCAGGGGATCAGGTAGCCGAGCAGCGCGGTGGCGCTGCCGACCAGGAGCAGCAGGTCGGGGGCCGGGCGGTACCAGCGAGGGGAGTCGTCCATGCGTCCGGAAGGTAGCAGCCACCCTGATCCACTCGCACGGGTGGCGGTTCCGGGCCGCGCGCGGTCGCACGCGGCCCGGAGTGGTCAGCACCAGCCGTTTATCGGCCCGTTGACGCCGGTGGAGAGGTAGGCGTCGGACACCCAGCTGCCGTCGCTGAGCCGGTCCCACAGCGCTGTGGTGCCGTACCGGCCGGTGTGCGAGGTGCCGTTGGCGGAGCAGGCGATGGTCACTGTGGCGCCGTCGGCGACCGACCCGAGGGCGCCGTACCCCGTTCCGGGACCGGACCGCCGGGTCAGCGTGCCGCCGCCGTTGGCGTCGACGACTCCCTGGTTGAGCCCGAGCGCGCCGTAGTTGTAGAGGGCGCCGCCCACGCCGGCGAAGGCGGACCCGTGCCGGGCGCCACCCTGGTACTCACCGGCGCCGTTGGCGATGTCCCACTTCCCGATGCCGTGACCGGCGATCGGGACGTAGGCCGAGTTCTGCCGCAGCCCGAAGTGCACGTGCCGGCCGGTGGCGGAGCCGCCGCAGGTGACGTCGGTGCCGGTGTAGCCGAGGTACGCGCCCTGCGCGACGGCGGCGCCGTTGACGGAGATGCTGCTCCACAGGTGGTAGTAGTCGGTCGAGTACCCCCGGTCGTGGATGACCCGGATCCACCCGGTGCACATCGTGTACGCGGTTCCGCCCCGCGCGGCTCGGACCACCTGGTCGCCGCCGGAGAGGTCGATCGAACTCCACGGCGCGCCGCCGCCCCAGCCGTGCGGCCCGCCGGTGAGCGTCCACGTCTGCCCGACCGCGAACGGCAGCGCCATTCCGGTCCGGAAGTCGCTCCCGGCGTACATTGGGGTGACGGGCGTGCGGAACACCGCCTTCTCGTCCTGGCTCACCAGCGGTGACGCGGCGGCCAGGTCACCGAACGCGGCCTCGCCGTCGAAGGCGACGGTCCAGCCCTTGGCGCCGGCCCGCGCGAGGAAGACCGACCCGGTGGGGTGCGCGTCGGCGGACCGGTCCGCCAGCAGCACTGCGGTGCCGAACGCCCACCCGCCGTTCGCCCGGGTGACGGTGACCCGGGTCCGCTGCGGCCCGGCGGTCCGGGCGGTGGCGTCGGCCTGGCCGAGGAGTTTGGCGGTCACCGCGTCGGTGACGGGTGCCGGTGCCGGGCGGGGTGCGGCCGAGGCCGGCGCCGGCGCCACGGTCCAGGCGCCGATCGCCGCCAGAGTGAAGGAGAGCACGAGCCGTCGCATGGGGCCTCCTATCGACAAGCATCACTGAATGGCGAGGCTATCGAAGGGTGTGAAAATTGTCTACGACTCACGCGTGCTCCGATGAAGGATCTGTGCGCCGGGACGGTGCCCGGAACGGATCGCGGACGAAGGCGGCGCACCCGCGGGTTGATCCGAGGCTGACCGGGTAGCTGAGCGGTATGCGAGTACCGACCCTGGTCAAGACCGCGGCGGCGGTGGCCGCGACCGCAGCCGCGGGTACCGCCGTCACCTCGTCCGCCACCTCCTCGCGCTGGTACCGCGGCCTGCGCAAGCCCGCGTGGCAGCCGCCGTCCACCGCGTTCCCGCTCGTCTGGACCCCGCTGTACGGGCTGATCGCGGTCGCCGGCGCCCGGGCGCTGGACCGCTCCGAAGGGCCCGAGCGGGCCTCCTTCGCGCGTGGCTACGCGCTCAACCTGGCGCTCAACGCCGGCTGGTCGGCCCTGTTCTTCGGTGCCCGGAGACCGGCCGCCGCGCTGGCCGAGATCGCCGCGCTGAACCTGTCCAACCTGGCGCTGCTGCGCCGCGCGGCGCGCACCGACGGTCCGGCCGGAGCCGCACTGGCCCCGTACGTTGCGTGGACCCTCTTCGCCACCGCGCTGAACGGCGCCATCGTCCGTCTCAATCGCGGCAGGTGAGCCCGGTGCTCCCGCCGGGCTGGGCGAGGGCTGGGCGGAGCGTCCGTTTCCGCTGACCGTGCTCCGCCCGTTTCCATGGGGTGGGAACCCCGCGCATTTTCCATTTCGTCTCCCAGGTGCCCGTCACCCGCCTCGGCCTCGCCGAAATTGGCGGAAGTCGGCGATATCGGTTTCGGGCCGGTTCGCATGGCCGCGCATAATCATGGCGATATCGGTATCGTTCCGCCCTTGTAGTGACCAGTCCCTTCTGCGGGCTGTGGTGCGGTCTCGGAAAGAATCGCCGTTCCGGCACTTCGATGAAATAAGGGCCCGACCGCCTCAGGGCCCGTGACATTCGGCGGCGCTCCGCCGCTATAGTTCGACCATCCCCTATGGAGTGTGCCGGAAAGCGTCTGATCTGCGTGATGACACCTGGGCTGGGAGATGCGTCAACGGGCCCGTGCTTCGCCGGGCGGGAATCGCAGTTGGCGCGTATCGGGAAAGTCCGGGACGCGGCATTCGGCCAGGGCCGGCAGATGGTGTGTGAAGTGGTCGGCGAGCCGGGTGTCGGCAAGACCCGCCTGGTCCACGAGGCCCTGCGACGATGCGCCCCCGCCGTCGTCTGGGCCGTCGGGACGTGCGCACCGGACGAGCGGGGAGTTCCCTTCCACGTGTTCCGGCACGCCCTCACGAAGGGCCAGCCACCTCGGCGCGGGCTGCGGTCCGGGCGACCCGCGGAGAACTGGGCGGAGGCCGCCGCGCCGCCACCGGCACCGGAGCGGGCGTCGGACGTCAGGCGGTTCCGGACCTACCAGGCGGCCCGCCGGCTGATCGGGCTGGCTGCCCGGGACGGACTGGTGCTGGTCCTCGACGACCTGCACTGGGCGGACGCCTCCTCCGCCGGCCTGATCGCCCACCTGCTGCGGTATCCGGTGCCGGCGCCGCTGCTGCTCGTGCTCGTCTACCGCCCGAGGCAGACGGCGACCCCGATGCCGTTCGGCCCGCCGGAATCCGACGAGAACGCCGATCCGGAGCCGGCGTCCCACGACCGGATCGAACTCTTGCCGCTCAGCCTCGCCGAGGTCGCGCTCCTGCACCCCGACGCCGATCCGGCGGAACTGCGCGCCCGGTACGACCTGACCGGCGGCAACCCGGGTTACCTGGCGGCGCTTCCGGGCGGACCCGCTCCGGCCGGCACCGACCCGATCCGCGACGCGCAGAGCGCCCGGCTGCCCGACGCGGCGGTGGCCGCCCTGCGCCGCGAGTGGGCCGACCTGCCGCCCGTCGAGCTGGCCTGCCTGCGGGCCGGGGCGATCGTCGACGCGCCCTTCGCCCCGGAGCTGCTGGCCGAGGTGGCGCAGGTGCCGACGGCACAGGCGGTCGAGGCCGCTTGGCGGCTGGCCCGGCTCGACCTGATCCGCCGCGTACCCGGCACCGGACGGTTCGCCCTCCGGCACCCGGTGCTGCGGATGGCGGTCGCCCAGGACACCGACCCGGCGTGGCGGGTGGAGGCCTGCGCGCGGGCGCTCACCGCGCTCGTCGATCTCGGCGCGCCGCCGGTGGACCAGGCGCGCTACGCGGAACGCCTGCTCGCCCTGCCGAACGGCCGTTGGGCCGAACGCTGCGCCGACGTGCTCTCCCGGGCCGCACAGGAGATCCGGCGTGAGGCGCCGGATCTGGCCGTCCACTGGCTGCGGCAGGCGTTGCGGGCGCTGCGGCCGACGGCCGGTTCGACCCAGCGCCGCCGCGACGTGTCGCTCGCGCTGGCCCAGATCACCGGCGAGGCGGGCAACCTGGCCGAGAGCCGGGCCCTGCTCCAGGAGATCGTGCCGTTGTTCCCCGCCGACGAGGAGGGACGACGGGCCCGCGCGGTGGCGCTGTGGGCGCGGGTGGAACGCCTGCTCGGTAACTACGCGGAGGCGGCGGCGATCAGCCGGCGCGAGCTGGCCGCCCTGCCGGCCGGCACCGGGCCCACCGGCGGCTACCGGCTCGCCACCGAGATCGGTGTCGCCGGCATCCTGGCCGGCCGCCCCGTGACCGCGCTGCCCGACGCGCTCACCGCGGATCCGGGCGGCTCGGGCGTCGACCGGGCCGGCCTCCTGGCCGTACGCAGCCTGGCCGCCGTGCACGACGGCGCGCTCGACGAGGCGCGTGGGCTGCTCGACGCCGGAAGCCGCATCGTCGACTCGCTCCCAGACCGGGACCTGCGCGACCACCCCGACTGCCTCACCGCGCTCGGCCTGAGCGAGTCGTACCTCGAACGGCCGGCCGACGCGGTGCGGCACCTCGACCGTGGGCTGACGCTCGTCCGCGCCTCGCACCGCGACGACGGGCTCTGCCAGCTCCTGCTCGCGCGCAGCCAGGTGGCGTACCACGCGGGCCTGCTGGGCACGGCCATCGGACTGGCCACCGAGGCGGGCATCGTCGCCCGGCGCATCGGCAGCCACCACCTGCTGAGCTTCGCCCTGGCGTCCGAGGCGGAGGCGACGGCCTGGCGCGGCGACCCCCGGGACGACGACCGGGCGGTGGCGCTGGGCCGCAGCGCCGTCGGAATCGCCACCGACCCGGCCACCTGGTGCGGCCGTGCCGCGGCGACCGCCCTGGCGACTGCCGCGTTGCTGGCCGGTGACCCGGCGACCTGCGCCGAACTGGTGCACTCGGCCGGCGGTGACAGCCGGCTGAGCCGCCTCCAGCCCGCCGTCCGGCCGATGTGGCACGAACTGCTCTGCTCCGCCGCGCTCGCCGCGGGCGACGTGGCCGGCGCCGAACGGCAGGCGCGGCTGGCCATGGCCGAGGCGGAGCAGGTGGGCCTGCCCGGGCAGCGGGGCTTCGCCGAGTCGGCGTACGGCGAGGTGCTGCTCGCCCGCGGCGAGATCACGGCGGCGCAGCTCCACCTGGAGACCGCTGTCGACCTGTTCCGTTCCGGCGGCATGGCCCTGCGGCGCAGCCTGGCGCTGGCCTCCCTGGCCCGGGCGGCCGAAGCCGCGGAACAGCCCGGCCCGGCGGCGCGGGCCCGCCGCCGCGCGCTGGAACTGGCCGGATGGTGCGGAACGGAACGGGTCGGCCTGCGACTGGCCCGGCCGGTCGGCCCGCGCGCGGCTGCCGCCCTCACCGACCGGGAATGGCACATCGCGCGGCTGACCGCGACCGGAGTCACCAGCCGGCTGATCGGGCGGCAGCTCAACATCAGCCCGCGCACCGTGGAGGCGCACCTGACCCGGATCTACCGCAAGGCCGGCGTCACCTCCCGGTCAGGGCTGGTCGCCTGGGTCGCCCGGCTCGATGACACCGATCGGTGACCGCTGCCCGCGCGGGATGACGTCGTTCCGTGCAACGCCCACGGGCCGGGTAGCACGAGGCCGCGCCGCCACCGGCAGGGGCCGACCGCCGCTCACATACTCGACTGCACCGGGCGCGATTCCCGTGCACCGGTTGTGGATGGAGGACGAGATGCTGGGCAGAAGATCCGTCAGGGGCCCGCGTATCCTCGCCGTGCCGGCGATGCCGTTCGCCGCCGCCACAGTGGCGCTGCTCGTCCTGACCGGCTGTGGTGGTGAGCCGGTGGACGCGGCGACCCCGGCCCCCGACGACCCGGCCGCCTTCGGCCGGGACCGGGCCGCGCTGGTGCTCACCGCCTTCGACCAGGCAGACTCGGCCGCCTCGGTGGCCGGCGACGTCGAGACGCTGCGGACCCAGGAGGTCCCGCCCTCGCTCGACCTCAGCATCGCAGCGGTCCGCCGGGCCGCCTACAACCAGCAGACGCAACCGTCGTTCCAGCACATCAACCCGGCGTTCGCGGTGCCGCCCGGCGACCCGTCCTGCTTCCTCGTCACCGCCACCCTCAAGCTGGCCGGCTCGGAACTGGCGCCCACCGACGTCAGCCAGTTCGTGCTCGGCGCGGACGGCCAGTGGAAGCTCAGCCACAACGTCCAGGTCACCCAGTCCGCGCTGGTGGCCGCCCGGAGCATCGACGGGCGGGCGGCCACGGCGGGCGGCGCCGCCCTGGACGAGACCAGCCGGCGGGCCCTCGCCGCCGAGGTCTTCGCGCGCAGCATCGGGTCGACCACCGGCAACCGGTCCCTGCTCGCGTCGAGCCCGCTGCTCGACGGTCAGTTCGCCGGCGGCTGGGAGGTCTACGGGCAGCAACTCGCCGGTGCCGGTGCGGGGGTCCGGCGGACCCTGGACCGGGCGAAGTGGTCGGACTGCGCGGTCACCACGCCGGCCGGCACGCTGACCTTCCTGACGATCCACGCCGCCGACACGCTGAGCCCGGCGCCCGGCGGCCCGGCCACCGTCCAGATGGTCCCGCAGAGCCCGGACCTGATCGCCACCGGCCACCGTACGGCGGTGCGCGGCAAGTCGATCCGGGTCACCCGGGTGGAGACCTTCCTGCTGCTCGTACCGGCGCAGGCCACCGGCACCTCGGTGCTGGGACTCAACGACACCGCGCTGACAGTCACCGCCGGCTGACCGGGCACCGTCCCGCCGACGGCTGAAACCGGTGGCATCACGCGGGATCGGACGCTCCGAACGCGACGATGGCAGCAACCGTGATCGCCGGCGGGGCCGGCGGTGCCGCGCTCCGGCCACCAGGCTCGGGAGGAACCATGTGGCGTCCGCGCTTCCGATCGGACTACCTGCCGGTGCGACTGCCCGACGGCCCGCTCGTGGTGCTGGGCGAGACCCGAAGCCTGCTGGTCGACGATCCGGTCGCCGCGGACCTGGCCGGCCAGCTCGACGGCGCCGCGCCGCTGGCCGACGTGGTGGCCCGGCTCGCCACCCGGCACCCGGTCGCCGCCGTCGCCGCCGCCCTCGCCCGGCTGCGCGACCACGGCCTGCTGGCGTCCGGCCCGGCGCACACCTCGCCGGCCGAGGCCGCCGGCTGGGACGCCCGGGGGGTCCCGCCCGAGGCGGGGCGGCGGTGGATGGCCGGCGGCCAGGTCACCGTCGTGGACCTCGGGGCGCCGCGGGTGGCCGAGACGGCCGACGCGCTGCGTGCCCTCGGGCTCGCCGTGACGGTGGCCGGGCCCGAATCGGCCGACCTCGGCGATGACGACGCCCAGGTGCTGGTGCTGCCGTCGTCGATGCTCGACCCCCGGCTCGCGCCGATGAACGACCGTCACCTGGCCGCCGGCCGCGCGTGGACACTGGCCCGGCCGCACGGAAACGTGATCTTCCTCGGCCCGCACCTGGTGCCGGGCCGTACCGGCTGCTGGGCCTGCCTGAGGCAACGCTGGCAGGAGAACGAGCAGGTGAACGCCTTCCTCGGCGCCCAGGACCCGGCCGGCCCGCTGCCGCAGCCCGGACGGGCGGTCCTGCCCGGACTCGCCACCACGGCCGCCGGCCTGCTCGCCGCCGAACTCGCCGTGCTCGCCGTGCTCGGCACGTCGCCCCGCCTCACCGGCCGGATGGTCGCCCTGGACACCCGGGACCTCAGCACGGAGAGCCACCGGCTGGTGCGCCAACCACAGTGCCCCGCGTGCGGCGACCCGGACCTCGTCCGCAAGGCCGAACCGCGCATCGACCTGCCGCCGAGCGGCGCCCAGCCCAGCCGGTCCGGGGAGTCCCGCACCCGGGACGCCGCCGAGACGTACGCGGCACTCGTGCACCACGTCAGCAGGTACCTGGGCGTGGTGAGCCGGCTGACCCCGCTGGAGGCCACCGACAACGGCGTCACCCACACCTACTCCGCCGGGCACAACTTCGCCCAGCCCAGCCGGCTCGACGGCCTGCGCCGCAACCTGCGTGGGCAGAGCGGTGGCAAGGGCCGGACCGACCTCCAGGCCCGGATGAGCGCGATCGGGGAGGCGGTCGAGCGCTACTGCGGGGTGTGGCGCGGCGACCGTCCGGTGCACCGGGCGGCCTACCGGCAGCTCGGTCCGGACCGCGCGGTGCACCTGCGGGAGCTGCTGCTGTTCTCGCAGCGGCAGTACGCCGACCGGAACCGGCTCAACCGCGACCTCGGCCACCTGCACCGGGTTCCCCGCCCGTTGCCCGACGACGTGGAGCTGGACTGGACCACCGGCTGGTCGCTGACCCGGCGGCAGCCGCGCGAGCTGCCCGCCGCGTACTGCTGGTACGGCCATCCGGAGCTGACCGGGCTGGGCGTGTGCTCGGCCGACTCGAACGGCTGCGCGGCCGGCGGCAACCTGTCCGAGGCGATCGTGCAGGGCTTCTGCGAACTCGTGGAGCGGGACAGCGTGGCCCTGTGGTGGTACCACAGGTCCCGGATGCCCGGGGTGGACCTCGCCTCGTTCGCCGACCCGTGGGCGGTGGCCTGCGCCGACCACCACGCCCGAGTCCTCAACCGGGAGCTGTGGGCCCTCGACCTGACCGCCGACCTCGGCATACCGGTGTTCGCCGCGGTGTCCCGGCGGGTCGACGGCGGGCCGGAGGACGTCCTGGTGGGCTTCGGCGCGCACCTGGACGCGCGGGTCGCGCTGACCCGCGCGCTCACCGAGGTGAACCAGTTCCTGCCCGCCGTCGGCGGGCCCGGCTCCGGCCCCAACCGGTACGGCGTCGGCGACCCGGACACCACGCGCTGGTTCGGCACCGTACGGGTCGCCGACCAGCCCTGGCTGTCCCCGGATCCGGCCAGACCGTCGCGCACCCTCGCCGACCATCCGGCGCTGACCACCGGCGACGTGGGCGACGACGTGCGCCGGTGCGTACGCCGGGCGGAGCGGGCCGGCCTGGAGGTGATCGTCGTCGACCAGTCCCGTCCGGACGTGGAGCTGGCGGTGGTGAAGGTCGTGGTGCCCGGCATGCGGCACTTCTGGCGCCGGCTCGGCCCGGGACGGCTGTGGGACGTGCCGGGCCGACTGGGCCGGACCCCGCTGGCCG
Source organism: Micromonospora sp. NPDC049203 (assembly GCF_043197215.1). Taxonomy (NCBI): domain Bacteria; kingdom Bacillati; phylum Actinomycetota; class Actinomycetes; order Micromonosporales; family Micromonosporaceae; genus Micromonospora; species Micromonospora sp. NPDC049203. The sequence goes on from NZ_JBICSV010000003.1 coordinate 441,671, forward strand.
CCGACGAGACGTCGGCCAATCCGCTGAACGTGTTCTTCTGACCGGCGCTCCCGGCCCGCCGGGAACGTGGAAGGGATGTGGGGATGAGCACCGTGGCGGACCCGACCGGCCGGTGGCCGTCGTGACCGGCGCCGCCGGCCCGCCGGTGCAGGAGTCGTACCGGCTGCGCCGGGACGCCGAGCTGCGGCTCGGTGAGGACGGCTCGCTGGTGCTGCGGCAGACCCGCTTCCGGCTCACCCTGGAGCGACCGGGCATGGGCCGGCGGGCGCTGCTGCTGCGGCTCGCCGCCGACTGGGTCGGCGACGTCGAGGTGGGACGGCTGATCAGCGGCCTGGAGGGGGAGAGCCGGGTGTTGCCGGCCCAGTTGCTGCTGCGCCGGCTGCTCGCCCACTGCTGGCTGGAACGCCGCGTCCAGGTCGACGACCGGCCGCTGCTCGACCTCGTACCCACCGGCCTGGGCCGGGGCAGCCTGCCGGAGAGCCGTCCGCACACCCCCGGGGTCCGCTACCGGCTCTCCCGCTTCGCCACCCTCCAGCACGAACGGGGAACGCTGGTGGCCGCGTCGTCGCTGAGCACCCTCACCGTCGGCTGCGCCGACGCCGCCCTCGGTGCGGTCCTGGCCGCCGCGGTGCCGGGCCTCGGACCCGACACGGTGGCCCGCACGCTCGGCGTGTCGCCGGAGGCCGCCGGCCGGGTGCTCGACGAGCTGGCCACCGCCCGGATCCTGGTCACCGACGCCGAGTACGAGGCGGAGCACGACGACGCGCCGCTGGCGTACTGGTCACCGGAGGAGCTGCGGCTGCACCACCGCTCCCGGGCCGGCCGGCACGCGCTGCCGGTGGGCGGCACCTACCGGATGCGGGAGCGCTTCGCGCCGCAGCCGTTGCGCCGCCCGTACGACGGGGACCGGGCGATCGAGCTGCCGCTGCCCGACCTGGCGACGATCGCCAAGGCGGAACCCGCGTTCAGCCAGGTCGTCGCGGAGCGGCGCACCGTACGCGAGCACGACGACACCGCGCCGCTGCCGCTGGACCGGCTGGCGGAGTTCCTGTACCGGACGCAGCACACCACTGTCGCCGGTGAGGCCGGCGGGCAGGAGGTGGGCCACCGGCCCTACCCCGGCGGCGGCGGGGTCTACGAGCTGGAGATCTATCCGCTGGTCGCGCGCTGCGCGGGGCTCGACCCCGGGCTCTACCACTACGACGCCGTCGGGCACCGGCTGGAACCGGTCGCCGGGTGGGGCGTGGCCGCCGACCGGCTGCTGGCGTACGCCCGGGCGGCCGGCGCCATGCCCCGGCCGCCGCAGACGGTCCTGGTGGTCACCGCGCGCGTGCAGCGGCTGATGTGGAAGTACGAAGGGATGAGCTACGCCATGATTCTCAAGGACGCTGGTGTGCTGACCCAGCAGATGTATCTCGTCGCCACCGCGATGGGACTGGCGCCGTGTGCTCTCGGCGCCGGGGACTCCCAGGCCTTCGCCGAGTTGTCCGGGCTCGACCCGCTCGTCGAACCGAGCGTGGCGGACTTCCTGCTCGGCTCCCGCCACCCCGCCGGCGCGGGAGGCCGGCGGTGAAGTTCCGGCGGCAGGCGCTGCGCCAGTTGGAGGCGCCCGAGCAGCTCGACCGGGCGGTCCGGCTGACCACCGTGCCGAACTGGCTGGCCACCGCCGCTCTGCTCATCGTCGTGGTCGCCGCCGGGGTCTGGTCGGTGCGTACGGTGGTGCCCCGGACCGTCGAGGCGGCCGGCGTGCTGATCCACTCCAACGGCATCTCCGCACTCGACGCGCTGGACAGCGGTCAGGTCACCAAGGTGTGGGCGTCACCGCACCAGCGGGTGACGAAGGGCACGCCCCTCTACAGCCTGCGGTCGATGGACGGCAAGGTGCGGGTGGAGAACGCGCCGGGTGACGCGTACGTGGTGGCCTGGCTGGTGTCCGAGGGCGAGATCGTCACCCCCGGCACGCACCTGGCCGACCTGGAGCGGCTGGACACCGCCGGGGACGCGTTGCAGGCGGTCGTCTACGCCCCGGCCGTCGCCGCGCCGCTGCTGCAACCGGGCGTACCGGTCGAGGTGGCCGCCGCGGCGGCGCCGCGCAACGTGTTCGGCACCCTGGCCGGGCGGGTGACCACCATCGGCGCCTTCCCGGAGACGGAGGCCTCGCTGCGCGCCTTCCTGGGCACCGGGCCGGACGTCCGGCGGCTGCTCGCCCGGGGCAGCGTGGTGCGGGTGACCGTCACCCTGGAACCCGACCCGGCCGCGCCGGGTGGCCTGCGCTGGACCAAGTCCCCGCCACCGTTCCAGCTCAACTCGGCCAGCGAGGTCACCGCCTGGTTCACAGTGGACCGGGAGCACCCGATCGACTGGTTGCTGGGCCGATGACCGCGCCGACGACAGCCGCCACCGCGACGCCGGAGATTCCCCGGATCCGCCGCCGACGCGTGCGTACGCCCACCCTGATCCAGATGGAGGCGGTGGAGTGCGGCGCCGCCGCGCTGGGGATCCTGCTCGCCCACCACGGCCGGCACGTACCCCTGGAGGAGCTGCGCCGGGTGTGCGGGGTGAGCCGGGACGGCTCCACGGCGGCCACCGTGCTCCGGGGCGCCCGCAAGTACGGCATGGTGGCCAAGGGTTTCCAGATGGACCTGGCCGGCCTGGCCACCGTCGCGCTGCCGGCGGTGCTGTTCTGGCGGTTCGAGCACTTCGTGGTGCTGGAGGGGCTCGGCCGCAAGGTCTACATAAACGACCCGGCCACCGGGCCGCGCGCGGTGAGCTGGGAGGAGTTCGACGGCGCCTTCACCGGCGTCGCGCTCACCATGGAGCCCGGCCCGGAGTTCCGGCCGGGCGGCACCCGATACCGGCTGCTGCGGGCGCTGGCGCAGCGGTGGCGCGGCCCGGGTTCGGCGATCGCGCAGATGCTGCTGCTCGGCCTGCTGATCGCCGTGGTCGGCTTGACCATCCCGGTGATGGCGAAGGTCTTCGTCGACCGGGTGCTGTTGCAGGAGGACCGGGCCGCGTTCGCCGGGCTGGTGGCGGCGGTGGCGGTGGCGACGGTGCTGACCTTCCTGGCCAGCCTGCTCCAGCAGCGCCTGACCGTACGCGCCGAGACGGCGCTCGCCCTGAGCAGCGCCGCCCGGTTCTTCCGGCATCTGCTGCGGCTGCCGCCGGCCTTCTTCGACCAGCGGCAGGCCGCCGACCTCGGCCAACGGGTCCGGGGCAACGAGGTGGTCGCCGAGGTGCTCACCCGCCGGGCGGCCACCACAGTCGTGGACACCGGACTGGTGCTGGCGTACGGGGCGCTGCTCTGCCAGTACGACCTGCTGCTCGGTCTGTGCGCGGCGGTCCTCGCCGGGCTGAACGTCAGCGTGCTGCGTTACGTCGCCTCGACCCGGTCGACTGCCGTCGCGGGCCTCCAGGCGGACCGCAGCAAGATGGTGACCACCGTCTACACCACGCTTCAGATGATCGAGACGGTGAAGGCCGGCGGCGAGGAGGAACGCGCCGTGGCCCGGTTCGCGGCGCGGCACGCCACAGTCGCCTCCCGCCAGCAGCGGCTGGGGGTGCCGACGGCGGTGCTCTCCGTCCTGCCCGCGTTCCTCGCCTCGGGGACCACGGCGGTGCTGCTGGGGCTGGGCAGCCGGCAGGTGGTGGCGGAGGCGATGAGCGTCGGCGTCCTGGTCGGCATGCAGAGCCTGGCCGCCGCGATGAACCGGCCGTTGGGCAACCTGACCGCGCTGGGCTCGCGGCTTCAGGACATGAGCGCCGACCTCAACCGGCTGCGCGACGTGGAGCGGTACCCGCTGCCGCCGGCCGAGGACCGGCCCGCGCGGCGGTTGACCCCGATGGAGGGGCACCTGCGCATCGAGGAGGTCACCTTCGGCTACAACCCGCTGGGTCGCCCGCTGCTGGAGAACTTCAGTCTGGACCTGCCGCCGGGCGCCCGGGTGGCGCTCGTCGGGCGGTCCGGCAGCGGCAAGTCGACTGTGGGCCGGCTGGTCGCCGGGCTCTACCGCCCGTGGACCGGGCGGGTCACTGTGGACGGCCTGGAACGGACGGCCACCGACGACGGCCTGTGGGCGGCCACGGTGGCCATGGTGGACCAGGACCAGCGGCTGTTCGAGGGGACGATCCGCGACAACGTCACCATGTGGGACCTCACCGTCGCCGACGAGGACGTCGTCGCCGCGTTGACCGACGCCTGCCTATACGACGAGGTGGCGGCCCGCCCGGGCGGCCTGGCCGGTCCGGTACGGGAGAACGCCCGCAACTTCTCCGGCGGGCAGCGGCAGCGGCTGGAGATCGCCCGCGCGCTCGTCCGCAATCCCCGGGTCCTCGTGCTCGACGAGGCCACCAGCGCGCTGGACGCCGAGACCGAACGCCGGATCGATCTGCACCTGCGCCGCCGGGGGGCGACCTGCCTGATCGTGGCGCACCGACTGTCCACGGTCCGCGACTGCGACCTGATCGTCGTGCTGGACGGCGGCCGGGAGGTGGAGCGCGGCACCCACGAGCAACTGGTCGCCCGCGACGGCGCGTACGCGCGCCTGGTCCGGGACCACTGACCGCCACGACACGAGGAGACGCTGATGAGCGGCGCGGTGGAGGGTCCCGCGGCGGGTAGCCTGATCGGCTTCTGCGCCGAGGGCGTACGCGAGGTCTGCCGCCTGGACGACCCGGTGGCGGGCTGGCTGGTGACCGGCGGCGAGGCCGACCTGTTCGCGGTGCGCCGGACCGGGTTGAACCCGTCCCGTCGGCACCACGTCGCCCGGCTGCCCGCGGGCGGCCTGGTGCCGACGTCCACGGCGATCGGCGTGTGGCAGCTGATCCTGGTGCCGCTGCCCGGCACGGAACTGCGCGCGCTGCCCCGGCCACACCTGTCCCTCCTGGAGCGGCAGGTCCGGCCCGGCCTTCCGGCGGACGAGGAGGTCTCGCCGCGGGCGCGCGGCGCCGCCACGGAGTTGGTCGCGGCGGTGGACCTTGTGCTCGTCGCCGTCGCCGACGCGCTGCGGCGGGGGCAGGCGCCCCGGGAGGCGTCCACCCTGAGCGGGCACGAGATCGTGTCGCTGGCGCAGGGGAGCACCCTCGTCTCCACCGGCGGCGCCTGGTGGCTGCGTAGTGCCGGCGGGCAGTTGCGCCGCAACGACGGGGGCCCGGCGGAGGTGTCGGGGGAGCGCGAGCTGTTGCTGATCGCCGAGCGGGACTGGGTGGTGGCCGAGTCGCCGTGCGCGGTGGAGAGCCACGGCAGCTGGGACCTGCTGGTCACCGGCCAGCTCCGGTCGGCTGTCGACCAGCACGTGGTGCGGCTGCTGCGGCTGGTGGAGAGCCGGATCGAGGAGGCCGACGCGGCACTGCTGAACGGCGTGGAACGGCGTCGGCAGATCGACGCCGAGATCCTCGCCGCGGCGGCCCGCCGGTCACTCGGGGTGATCGGCGCGGGCGCTGCGCTTGCGGTCCCGGACCCGGAGGCCGGCTTCGACAGGTACGGGCGGGCGGCCTCGGTGCTCCGGGTGGTGACCGAGGGGATGGGCAGCCCGGTCAACGAGCCGGCGGACCGCGGCCGCGCGCCGCTGGACGACCGGGCGGCGGTGCGTGCGGTGTCCCGGGCGTCCAGCCTCTTCTTGCGCGAGGTGCGGCTTCCGGACCGGTGGTGGCGGCGGGACCTGGGGCCGCTGGTGGGGTGGCGGACCGGCGACGATCCGTCGGCCGCCGTCGCGGTGCCGTTGCTGTTCCGTCGCGGCCGCTACCACCACGTCGACCCGGAGACCCGCGCGTACGGGCCGATCGACGCGGCGGGGGCAGCGGCGCTGGCCGCCGAGGCGACCCAGGTGCAGGCGCCGCTGCCGCCGGTCGCCCGGATGCGTCACCTGCTGCGGGCCGGGCTCGTGGGCGCGGCCCGCGACGTGCGGGGGCTGCTGGTCGCCGCCGCCTGCGTGGCGGTGCTGGGCCTGGGCGTGCCGCTGGCCACCGGCGAGGTGCTCGGCCAGCTGGCCCGGCAGGGCGAGGTGGACGGGCTGTTCGGCTTCCTCGCGCTGATGCTCAGCGCCGCGGTGGTCGCGGGACTGGTCGGTGTGATGCAGAACCTGCGGTTGCTGCGGCTGGACGGCCGGTTGCAGTCCGGCACGCACATGGCGATCTGGGACCGGCTCATGCGACTGCCGGCCCGGTTCTTCACCGGTCGCAGCAGCGGTGAGATCGCCAACTCGATGCTGGGGATCTCGTTCGTCGGCGAGGCGCTGAGCGCGCTGCTGCCGCAGCTCGCGTCCGCGTCCGCGACCGTCGCGGTGACCCTCGGCATGCTCCTGGTGGTGGAGCCCGTGCTCGGGTTGTGGGGGGTGGGGATCGTCGTCGTCACGATGCTGACGTTCGGCGCCTTCGCCGTCCTGATCGCCCGCCGGCAGCACGCCGCGCTGCCGGCCGAGCACCGGGCGGCGGCGATGACGAACCAGTTACTCGGGGGCATCGTCAAGATCAAGATTGCCGCCGCCGAGTCCCGCGCCCACGCCCGCTGGTCGGAGGCGGCCGCGACTGCCCGGGCGGCGCTGCAACGGGTCCGGCAGAGCCAGGCGGGCCTCGTCGCCTTCGCCACCGCGCTGCCGGTCGCCGGTCAGCTCGTCCTGTTCGCCGTGCTGATGGGCCCGCTCTCCGGCCGGGTCTCGCCGACCGACTTCTTCGTCCTCAACGTCGGCTTCGCGATGCTGCTCGGCTCGCTGCTCGTGCTGGTGTCCGCCGGGGTCGAGGTGATCGCGGCGGTGCCCCGGCTGGGCGGCCTGCGGGACATCCTGCGCGCCGAGCCCGAGGCCCGGCCCGACCGGGTGGACCCGGGCGAGTTGCGCGGCGAGGTCGCACTGCACCGGGTCACCTTCGCGTACCAGCCGGACGAGCCGCCGGTGCTCGTCGACATAGACCTGCACGTCCGCCCGGGCGAGTTCGTCGCGGTCGTGGGGCCGAGCGGCTGCGGGAAGTCGACGCTGCTGCGGCTGCTGCTCGGCTTCGAGCGCCAGCAGCAGGGCGCGGTGCTCTACGACGGCCAGGACCTCTCCGAACTCGACGTGCACGCGGTACGCCGGCAGTGCGGGGTGGTCCTGCAGGACGGCCAGCTCTTCGCCGGCTCGGTACGTGACAACATCTGCGGCGCCGGCAGCTTCCCGCTGGACCAGGTCTGGGAGGCGGCGCGGCTGGCCGGGCTCGCCGACGACCTGGAGGCGTTGCCGATGGGGATGAGCACGATGGTGCCGTTCGGCGGCGGGACGCTCTCCGTCGGGCAGCGCCAGCGGGTGCTGATCGCCCGCGCGCTGGCGCCCCGGCCCCGGATCCTCTTCTTCGACGAGGCGACGAGCGCGCTGGACAACCGGACCCAGGAGATGGTCACCAGGAGCACCGCGACCATGGCCGCGACCCGGGTGGTCATCGCACACCGGCTGTCCACGGTCCGTGCGGCGGACACCATCGTGGTGCTCGAAGCGGGGCGGATCGTCCAGCGGGGCACCTACGACGAGTTGATGGACCAGCCGAACGGGCTGTTCCACCGGCTGGCGCGGCGGCAGCTGGTGGACCAGCCGGGACGCGTCGACGCCGTGGCGGAGAGCCGGCAGCCCGACGGCCAGCCCGCGGCGGGCTGACCGCCCGGTCAGCCGTTGTCGATGACCGCGCCGTCCTCCAGGCACACGTCGGTGTCGAGGTGGTTCTCCAGCAGCTCCGCGATGTGCGCCTCGGCCTGGTTCTCCACGGCGAGCCGGAACGCCTCGGTGAGCACGCCGACCACCCCCTGGGTCAGCAGCAGGGTCTCCCGGTCGAGGTCGGCCCAGGACGACCGGTTGCCGTTGCGGGCCAGCTCCGGCGCGAGGGCCAGCAGTCTCGCGGTCACGGCGGCGACCAGGTCGCCGGCGACCGGCCGGAGGCTGTCCAGCACCTCGCTCAGGGTCTGCAACGCCGGCACCGTGCCGACCCGTACCCGATGCAGGTCCAGGGCGGCGCGTAGCGGGCGCGGCCGGGTGGTCCGGACGGTGCCGTCGGCGGCCCGTCCGATCACGCCGTGCCGGGTGAGCGAGTGGGCCAGCGCGGGACGCTCGGCGGCCAGTCGTTGCAGCATCGCGGTCAGCCCGTCGGGCGCCTCGTCGCCGGCCCGGACCCCGAGCATGGCCTCGATGGAGACCAGGTTGAAGCCCTGTCGTTGCAGGGCGAGGATCGCGTCCAGCCGGCGGACGTGGGAGTCGTCGTAGAGCGCGGCCCGGCCGTGCCGCACCGGCGGGGGCAGCAGCCGCCGGGCCTGGTGGGCGCGGATGTTGCGCGGCGACATCCCGACCTTGCGGGCGAGTTCCTCCACGCTGTACCCGGCCGGGCCGCCGGGCGTCGTCGTCACCTCGTCGATGGTCACGGTGGCCTCCGGCAGCGCTCGGTGACGGAACACGGCACCCCGCCGGACCGCTGTCACGGGGGCGAGCCGGCGATCGCAGCCTAGGTGCGGGCGACGCGCGGGTGACAGGCGAGGAATCACTACTTGTTCACACTGATGACAATCATTAGAATCGCCAATCCGTGGCACGCCGTTGATTCCCAATTACCCGGCTTTCGCCGCGCTGCGGCCCCGTCGCGGCCACATTCGATGAAATTCCCACTCGCCCGGCGGGGCGGCACGGTCCACGGGCCCACGATGAATCGGAAACCGGTGGCCCGGGCCTCCCGCGCTGCCTTCGCCGTCCCGGTGTCACCGCGGGGCGGCCGACCGTCGAAGGGAGCAGGGGTGTGACAAACGTCGATCGGGCGGTCTTCGTGGCCGCGTACAGCCGGCTGGTCGCCGACGTCTGGGCCGACCCGGCCAGGGAGCGGGCGCTGGACTCCGACCCGCGGGCGTTCCTCGCCGGCTACGGCCTTCATCTGCCGGAGGATGTGCAGGTCCGGGTGGTTCGCGACGTCGCCGACGCCGATCCGGACCTTGAGGTGCAGGTCGAGTCGTGGGAGCTGGCGGAGGTCACCGGCGCCTTCGTGCTGTTCGTGCCGTCGCTGCTGCCGGTGGCCGAGGCGGAGCTGGCCGAGGACGAACTGGACAGTGTCGTCGCCGGGCTGGACTCCAGTTGTGCCTGCTGCTGTCCGTGCTGCTGCACCTGACACCGATGTCTGCCGCCCGCCGGGCGGCACGGCAGATTCTGATGGCAGTCAGCGGAAATGCTTGATTGCCTCACCTCGATCTTCCTAGCGTTCTCGCCACAGCAATTAACCGCCCGGCCCGCAGCCCCACGAAAGGACCGAAAGATGAGCAACGACGACCAGGAATACGGTGCCAGGTTCGTGACCAAGTACTCGGAACTGGTCACCGCCGTGTGGCGCAGCGACGAGGAACTCCAGCGCCTCCTCGCCGACCCGACCGGCTACGCGACCGCGGCCGGCCTGCCGGTCGCCCCCGGCGCCACTGTCGAGGTCGACCGCGCCCAGCCCGCCACGCTCTACACCAAGGAGCAGATCGTCGCCGACTGGTCCGGCACGCCCGGCCGGCACGTGCTGCACGTGCCCGAGGTGCCGCTGGTCGACCTCAACGAGCTGACCGAGGCCGAACTGGAGACGGTGGCCGGCGGCGTGGCCGCGGCGGCCGACAACAACGTCAACATCATCGCCGTCCTCATCGTCTGAGTTCCTCCCCCCACCCCCGCCGGGAGCCTCGATGACTGACACGACCGAGACCATCGCCTTCCGATCCGGCACCTACCGGACGGCCACAGTGGAGCAGACCTGGGCACGGGTCGGCGGCATGCTCGACCGGTTCCGGCTCACCCGGGTCGCCGACATCACCCGGCTCGACGAGATCGGCCTGCCGGTGCACGTCGCCTACCGGCCGGTCGGCGCCACCATGGCGGTGAGCGTCGGCACCGGCGCCACGGCGATGCAGTCCCGGGTCAGCGCGGTGATGGAGAGCATCGAGTCCTGGCACGCCGAGAACCTCCGGCCGGGGACCGCCGTCCGGTCCCCGGCCGAGGCGCTGGACCTGCCGTACGACGTGCGGTGGCTGCACCTGGCGGAGCGGTCACCGCTGACCCCCGCCGTCGAACTCGACTGGGTCGAAGGCCGTGGACTGGTTACCGGTACGCCCTGCCTGGTGCCCCGCGCCACCATCGAACTCGACTTCACCGTCCGGCGTGGCTGGGACCGCGCCCTGTTCACCGCCAGCAGCAACGGGCTGGCCACCGGCAACACGCTCGCCGAGGCCAGCCTGCACGCCCTGCTGGAGGTCGTCGAGCGCGACTGCATCGCCCCGTACTGCACCTCGCCGCTGACCGAGCGCACCTACACCGACCCGGGCACCGCCACCAACGCCATGACCCGCACCGTGCACGAGGCGCTGCTCCGGGCCGGCTGCTGGGTGGAGGTCTGCGACATCACGAACGAGGTCGGCGTGCCCTGCTACGCCGCCTCGATCTGGTCCCCGGACCTGCCGGTCACCTTCGGCGGCTTCGGCTGCCACGTCGACCCCGAGATCGCTGTCGGCCGGGCCATGGCGGAGGCGGCGCAGTCCCGGCTGGTCATGGTCTCCGGTGCCCGCGACGACATCGACGCCACGGCGTACCACGACGTCGGCGCGCCGCCGGTGCCGCCGCCCACTGTCGACCGGCCCGCCGGGCCGGTCCGCCGAGACCCCCCGCCCGCCGGGGACGTGACCCAGGTGCTGCGTGAGCTGGCGGCGCGGGTGCAGCGGATCACCGGAGTCGAGCCGTTCCGCGTCGACCTGACGCACGACGACATCGGCATCCCGGTGAGCAAGGTGTTCGCCCCCGGCCTGCGCATGTTCGACGAGCGGGCCCTCAGCACCCGACCGGGAGCACCGCGTGACTGATGTCGTCTTCATCGGACCGAGCCTGCCGGCCGACGAGGTGGGCCGGCTGATGCCCGAGGCGGTGGTGCTGCCACCTGTCGCGCACGGCGACCTGCTCCGCCTGGACGTCGGCCCCGGCGACCGGGTCCTCGTGATCGACGGGTTCTTCCTGCAACACCCGCCGGTCCGTCACCGGGAGATCCTCGACCTGCTCGACCGTGGGGTGACGGTGGCCGGCGCGGCAAGCATGGGCGCGCTGCGCGCCGCCGAGCTGTGGCCGTTCGGCATGCGTGGCGTGGGCGAGGTGTTCCGGCTCTACCGCGACGGTGTGGTCACCGGCGACGACGAGGTGGCGGTGGTGCACGGGCCCGCCGAGGAGGGTCACCGCACGTTGAGCGAGCCGCTGGTGAACATCCGGGTCGAGCTGCGCCGCGCGGTCACCGCCGGAGTGCTCAGCCCGGCCGAGGCCGAGCTGCTGCTGGACATCGCCCGGGAACTGCCGTTCCGGCGGCGGTCGTACCGCGCGCTGGAGCGCACCGCGCCGCCCGGGGCCGCGGGCGCGGTGGACCGGTTCCTCACCTGGCGACGGCGCGATCCCGGGGACGCCAAGGGCGCCGACGCGCGGCTGCTGCTGTCGATGGCGGCGGAGAACGCGCCGGAGTTGTGCCCGGCGCACGCCGGGGACCAGCCGATCGACAACCTGCACACCCGTTTCCTCGACAGCTGGCGGTCACGGTTCGCCGGGGCGTCGGTCGGCGGCCACTGGGTCAGCGACCGGGAGGCCGCGGCGGTGCTGATGCTGATGCATCCCGAGGCGCCGGCCTGGCACCGGCGCGGGGTGCTGGCCGGGCTGGCCGAACTCGACATCACCCACCCGGCGGTCGAGGAGCGCGCCCACCGGGCGGCCCGCGACCGTGGCCTCACCGGCGTGCCACCGGGCGGCTGGGAATGGCTCACCGACCGGGACCGGGGCATCGACGACCGCGAGGCGGTGCTGCGGGTGCTGGTGCGGGCGTTCGGCACCACGCCGTACCGCAGCCTGGCGCTCTGGATGGTCGCGGCGCCGCTGCGTACCCGCGCGATGCTCGCCGCGGCGCGGCAGGTCGCGGCGACCGCGGCGTCGCTGAACGAGACGCTCGTCCCGCGTACGACGGGACACCGCCGCCCGGGCGGCCGGCTCCACTTCCGCACCGAGGTGGTCGACGGGTGCTTCGCGCGGTTGTGGGGCTGCGACGACGGTGGCCTGGAAGCGGCGGCGTGGGACCGGGGCTTCGACAGCCTGGCGGCGTTCCGGTACGCCGCCGAACCGCTCGTGGCGTACGTCAAGGCGTTCGGCGCACCGCGACTGCCGGCGGTGGCGCAGCGCGCGCAGGAGGACAGCCCGGCCGGTTCAGCGGCCCGGATCGGCTGAGGAGGCGTCGATGACCGCAACGGTGAAGGCGGCACTTGTCTACCCCCCGCTGACCGACCCCACGTCGGGATACCACTCGCTGAACTACCTCGACTCGTACGCGCGGGCGCAGGGGCACCGGCCGGCGGAGATCATCGACGCCAACATCGAGGCGTTCCACCACTCGTACACCCCGGGGGCGTACGAGTGGCTGCGACGGGAACTGTCCCGGCGCTCGACCGACGACCTCAGCGGCCCGGACGCGTTGATGGCCCGGGCGAACCACCTCGGCCTGCCCGACCCGGACCCGGAGCGGCTGCGCCGGTCGATCGGCGTGTTGCAGGACCCGAACCTGTTCTACGACTACCGGCACTACCAGGACGCGGTCGAGGGCGTGATCTCCTGGATGGACGCGCTCGGCGCGGTCGGTTTCCCCGGGCAGTTCCGGGCCGGTTTCCGGCTCCAGCCACCACCGATGGTCTCGATCGGCTCGGTGGCCGCGCTGACCGACGAGGCGCTGCTCGGCCGGCTCAACCGGCCCTTCCAGCCGTACTACGAGGACGTGCTCATCCCGCGGCTGGCCGCCGGCGACCATCAGGTGATCGGGATCAGCGTCACCTACCAGTGGCAGCTACCGTTCGCGCTCTGGATCGCCCGGCTCGTGCGCCGGGCCTGCCCGGACGCCTTCCTCGTCGCCGGCGGTACGGAGATCTCCGACCTCTGGAAGTGCGCCGGCCGGCCCGAGTACGTCTTCCAGGTGCTCGCCGACTTCGACGCGATAGTGGTCGGGGAGGGGGAGAGCGCGTACACCGAGATCCTGGACGCGGTCGCCACCGGCACGCTGCCGGCCGGGCACCCGAACGTCCGCCTGCACCCCAGGTACGGCCGCCAGCGTCAACTGCCGTTGCGCTACGAGCGCCTGGCCCAGGTGCCGGTGCCGGACTTCTCCGGCCTGCCGTGGGACCTCTATCTCAGCCCGGAGCGGTTCGTCTACTACTCGCCGACGCGCGGCTGCTACTGGAACAAGTGCACGTTCTGCGACTACGGCCTGAACACCGACGGCCCCACCAGCCCGTGGCGGCAGGACACGGTGACCAAGATGGTCGCGGACGTCACCGAACTGTCGAAGTTCGCCAAGTTCATCTACTTCTCGGTGGACGTGCTCGCGCCCGCTACCATCCTGCGTTTCGCCGAGCAGGTCGTCGAGCGTGGGCTCGACTTCCGCTGGGGCGCCGAGATCCGGCTGGAGAAGTACTGGTCGGACGAGCGCTGCGAGCTGCTGCGGCGCAGCGGCTGCGTGGCCGTGTCGGTCGGCTTCGAGTCCGGCAACCAGCGCATCCTCGACCTGATCGACAAGGGCACCAAGCCGGAGCAGGTGCGGCGCACCATGACCGCGATGACGAAGGCCAACATCGGCGTGCAGATGATGGGCTTCACCGGCTTCCCCACCGAGACCCGGGAGGAGGCGCTGGACAGCATCACGTTCCTGCGCGACAACCCCGACCTGTGGACCCTCGGCGGGCTCGGCGACTTCATGCTGACCCCGGGCGCCATCGTCGCCAAGGAGCCGGAGCGGTTCGGCATCACCAACGTGCGGCCGGTGGAGGGCTCGGACATCGTCCGGATGCTCCGGTACGACGAGCCGGTGACCGAGGCGGCGCAGGCCGAGGTGGCCAGGGCCAAGGCCGACCTGAACCCGGGCCACTTCCACCGGCCCTGGCTGGGCAGCACCGACACCCCGCACACGTTCTTCTACCACGACCGGTACGGCACGGCGGTGCGCGGCGTGCTCGCCCACGACCGGGTCCGGCACGACACCGACGACGAGACCGAGTTCCTCGCCAACGGCGTCTTCGTGGATCGCGACGACGAGCAGGTGTGGGACGCGTACCGGCGGATCCGCTCCGACGAGCAGGAGGGCGCACCCGGCGAGCTGCCGGCGAACCGGCACCTGTTCCGTCGCACCGACGGCCAGGTGTTCGCCCTCAACCGCAGCAGCCGGCTGTTCCTGGATCTGTTCAGCGCGCCGCTCACCCTCGCCGACGCGCAGCGCCGCCTCTGGATCGTCGAACCGGCTGTCGCCGACCGGGTCTGGCGCACCTTCATCGGGCAGCGGCTGATCCGCCGGCACCAGCTTCCGGCCGAGCCGGTGCGGTGACCCGCGCGGAGTGGGATTTTGCACTCGCAGTGCATCTTGTCTCCGGGGCCGCGCCTGCCTAGCGTCAGACCATGCCTGACTCGTGGACGTTCGCTGTGGCCCGGGACGACCTCGCCGACACCACGCTCGTCGGCGGCCCGGCGCCCGGCCTCTCCGACGGGGAGGCGCTGCTGCGCGTCGAGCGCGTCGGCCTGACCGCGAACAACGTGACGTACGCGGTGCTCGGCGAGGCGATGCGCTACTGGGAGTTCTTCCCGCCCGCTCCCCGCGCGCTCGACGAGCGGTGGGGCCTCCCACCACTGTGGGGCTTCGCCGAGGTCGAGGCGTCCGCGGTGGCCGGGGTCGAACCGGGCCAGCGGGTGTACGGCTATCTTCCGCCCGCCCGTCACCTCGTGGTGCGCCCGGACCGGGTGGACGCGTCCGGTTTCCGCGACGCGAGCACACACCGGGCCGGCCTGCCCTCGCCGTACAACGCCTACCGGTCGACCGGCGGCGATCCGGCGTACCGGGCGGATCAGGAGGACCTGTTGATCCTGTTCCGGCCGCTGTTCTTCACCTCGTTCATGCTCGCCGACCAGATCCTCGACGAGGGCGCCTACGGAGCGCGGTCACTGGTGCTGTCGTCGGCGTCGAGCAAGACGGCGTACGCCGCCGCGTTCGAACTGCACGGGCGCGGCCCACGCCTGATCGGGCTCACCTCGCCCGGCAATGTCGCCTTCACCAGTGCGCTGGGCTGCTACGACGAGGTCGTCTCGTACGACGACATCGGCACGCTCGACGCCGCACCGACCGTCTACCTCGACCTGTCCGGCTCACCCGCGACCCGCGCCGCCCTGCGCACGCACCTCGGCGATCTCCTCGTCCGGGACATCGCCGTCGGGCTCACCCAGCAGACGCCGAACGCCGACGCCGCCGGGGAGGTCTTCTTCGCGCCGGTACGCATCCGCAAGCGCAGTCGGGACTGGGGTCGCGCCGGCCTCGACGACCGGTTCGCCGATGCCTGGCAGCGGTTCTCCCAGGTGGTGAGCGGATGGCTCGACGTGCGGGTCGGCACCGGCCCGGAGGCGCTGCGGGAGGCGTGGCTCGACGTCCTCGCGGGCCGTACGCCACCACGGGTGGGGCACGTCGTCCAGCTGTAAGAACATCGCCGATTTCGACCGCGGCGCGCCCGCCCGGCCGATGCGCGCTAGGCTGACGACGCGGGGTACCGAAGACTGATCGCCACCCCTTGCTTCTCCCACGGTTTCCCAGCCGCGATGACTGAGTCGAGCGCTGCCGTGCAGATTCCCTTGGAGCACCTTGTGCCCGACAACACGTTCGCCCTGAACCCCTTCCGTGTAGACGGGCTCGGGGCCACCGACGACGAGCGCAGCCCGACCGCGGACGTCAGCGCCGAATCCATGACGCGCCTGCGGAGCCCGTTCACCGCGGCGCGTCCCGCTCACGAGCCGGCCGCGCCCGCCCGACGCTAGGCCCGCACCCGGGCGTGACGGCCAGCCGCACGCACAGGTTCCGGACGTTGCCGCCGGGCACTGTCAGTGGTCAGCGGTTGACGTAGGCGGCCAGGCCGCCGAGCTCCTCGTTGGCGATGAAGACCGAGCGGACGTTGATGATGGCCTCCTCGACGTGGACCGGGCAGCCCCACGCCGAGTCGCCCCACGAGTCGGCGACCTTGATCTCGGCGGGTGCCGCGCAGCCGTCGCTGCCGCCGAGCTGACACCGCTCGGGGCGAGGGGAGGCGGCCTGCGCGGCGGCGGCGGCGCGCAGCCGGGCGGTGAGTTCCGCGGCGGCTGCGGCGCGCTGCTCCGCCTCGGCCCGCAGTTCCCGTTCCGCCCGGACCACCCGGGCCAGTTCGTCGTGGGCGGCCCGCGCGCGGGCGTCCGCGGCGGCCTTCGCCTCCTCGATGTGGTGGCGTTCGATGGCCAGGGCCGCGGTGCCGGCGAAGACCCGGGCGAGGGCCAGGTCGGCGTCCTGCGGGACGCGCGGGGTGCGGTGGTACATGGCGAACGTGCCGAGCAGGCTGCCGTCACGGGCCAGGATCGGGGTGGACCAGCAGGCGGCGAGCCCCGCCCGCCCGGCCAGATCGCGGAAGTCGACCCAGAACGGGTCGGTGGCGATGTCGGTGACGATGACCGGTTCCCGCCGGTGCGCCGCGGTGCCGCACGAGCCGACGCCCTCACCGGTGGCGATGCCGTCGATGGCCTCGTTGTAGAAGTCGGGCAGGCTGGGCGCGGCGCCGTGGCGCAGGTGCCGGCCGTCGGTGTCGGCGAGCAGGACGGAGACGAGCACCTCCTGCGGCGCGAGGTTCTCGATGCGGCGGGCCATCCCGTCGAGCACCTCGGCCAGGGGGGCCTGACGGGCGATCTGCTCCAGCATGGCGCGGTGCTCGGCCATCAGCCGTTGCGCCTGCTTGACCTGTGTGGTCTCCACTCCGATGACCCGGATCCCGGTCACCGTGCCGGCGGCGTCGCGGCGTGCCTCGTAGGTGAAGTCGAAGAACGTCTCCCGGGCCTGTGACCCGGTGCCCAGCATGATCCGGGCGTCGTGGCCGGTGTAGGACTCGCCGGTGCGGTAGACCTCGTCCAGCAGGGCGATGAAGCCCTGACCGTCCAGTTCGGGCATCAACTCGGCGAGCGTGACCCCGGTGCGCGCGCGCTCCTCGCCGATGGCCGCGAAGAACGCCGGGTTCGCCGCCTCGACCACGTGCGTCGGCCCCGCGAGGGCCGCGAAGACGGCGATGGACTGCCCGAACAGCGTCCGCAGGTCCTCGTCCGCGGCTCGCGCGGCGACCGGTGAACCCACGGTGGTCGGACGCTGGCCTGGTAGCGCCGTCATCCCTGGTCTCCCTCCGCACCGGCGTCGTCGGTCGGCCGGCGGGCCCGCGCCGGTGACCATGGTCAGATTACGGGTAGGGCCGCGCGGCCGCCGTCCGGCATACCGGTGGAACGTGCCGACCGGCCGACTCCGGGCACTTCCTCCGAGAGTGGCTGCCGTTCACATCTTGGCATAGACGCCCGCCTCCGTTACCGTCGTGGGAACGCTCCCATGAACTTAGATACATCTATGTGATCAGGAGGAAACACGTCGTGGCTATCCTCTCGTCCCGCCGCAGGTCAGCGGCCATCAGCGTGGCGGCCGTCGCGGGCACCGCCGCGGCTGGTGTCTGCCTCGCCGTCGGCGGCGCGTCCGCCGGCACCGTGTCCGGAACGCTCTACCGCGACCCGAGTTCGGCGGTCGTCCGCTGGGTCGCCGCCAACCCCGGTGACTCGCGGGCAGCCGTCATCCGCGACAAGATCGCAAGCCAGCCGCAGGCCCGCTGGTACGCCAACTTCAACCCGTCGACCATCCAGTCCGAGGTCTCCGGCTTCGTCGGCGCCGCCAACGCGGCCCAGCAGATTCCGGTGCTGTCGGTGTACGAGATCCCCAACCGGGACTGCGGCGGGGCCAGCGCGGGCGGGGCGCCGGACCTCAACCAGTACCAGACCTGGGTGTCCAACTTCGCCAGGGGACTCGGCAACCAGACCGTCCTGATCATCCTGGAGACCGACTCGCTCGCGCTCCAGACCTGCCTGAGCCCCAGCGAGCTGAACGCCCGCAACCAGGCGCTCACCACGGCGACCCAGACCATCAAGTCGGGGAACCCCAACGCCAAGGTCTACCTCGACGGCGGCCACTCGACCTGGAACAGCGCGAACGACACGGCCAACCGGCTGCGGGCGGCCGGCGTGCAGTACGCCGACGGCTTCTTCACGAACGTGTCGAACTTCAACCCCACCTCCAGCGAGGCCAACTTCGGCCGGGCGGTCATCTCCGCGCTCAACGGCATGGGCATCTCCGGCAAGCGGCAGGTCATCGACACCAGCCGCAACGGGGGAGCCGCCGGTGACTGGTGCGCCGACGACA
Organism: Micromonospora sp. NPDC049203; assembly: GCF_043197215.1. NCBI lineage: Bacteria > Bacillati > Actinomycetota > Actinomycetes > Micromonosporales > Micromonosporaceae > Micromonospora > Micromonospora sp. NPDC049203. Next base: position 459,920 of record NZ_JBICSV010000003.1, read on the forward strand.
ACACCGACCGGCGGATCGGGCAGTACCCGACCACGAACACCGGCGACGCCAACATCGACGCGTACCTCTGGGTGAAGCCGCCGGGTGAGGCGGACGGCTGCCGCTACACGGCCGGTTCGTTCCAGCCGGACCTGGCCTTCAGTCTCGCGAACGGCGCGCCGAACCCGCCCACCACCGCGCCGCCGACGACCAACCCGCCGACCACGGCGCCGCCGACGACCGCGCCGCCCACCACGGCGCCGCCGACGACCGCGCCGCCCACCACGGCGCCGCCGACCACCCCGCCCCCGGCCGGTAACGGCTGCTCCGCATCGGTCGCGATCAACCAGTGGAACGGCGGCTTCACCGCGAGCGTGAACGTCACCGCCGGCTCCACCGGCATCAACGGCTGGACCGTGACCGTCGCGCTGCCCGGCGGCGCCTCGATCACCGGCACGTGGAACGCCCAGGCCAGCGGCACCAGCGGCACCGTCCGGTTCACGAACGTGGGCTACAACGGGCAGGTCGGAGCCGGCCAGACCACCAACTTCGGCTTCCAGGGCACCGGCACCGGCCAGGGCGCCACCGCCACCTGCGCCGCCTGACCGGAACCGGCACCCGGGGCCCGGCGCGGAGGATCGCTCTCCGCGCCGGGCCTCTCACCTCTCCGCTGCCGTCCGCACCGGAGTCACGAGCCGCCGTGCCCGCCTCAGATTGCGCACCAGCTCCTCCCGGTCCTGGTGCGCGTGGCGGATCCATGCCGGCTGGCCCGGGCCGGTACGCCAGGACTCGCTCAGCGGGCTGTTGTCCACGGTGTCGAAGCCGAACCGGTCGTACAGTCGCGTCACCAGCTCGACCGCCTCCGGGTGATCGCTTGAGACGGACAGCGCCAGCCGGTCCGGCGCGCCGGCGGGCCGGGCCGAGGTCAGCAGCCGTGGCGCCTGGATGTGGGTGAACGCCTTGGCGACCTTCGACGTGGGGAGTTGTTCCTGGCGCAGCTCGTGGACCGTCTTCTCGCCCGAGTCGAGGACCGGGATGTTCCCGTCCCGCCAGACCATGTAGTTGTTCGTGTCCAGCACGACCCTGCCGGCCAGTTCCTCGACCGGCATGTCGTTCACGACCTTCAGCGGTACGGCGACGATCGCGAAGTCGCCCGCTGCCGCCGCCTCCGGCGCGTACGCCGCCCGCGCCGACGGCCCGAGTTCGGCCACCAGGTCCGTCAGCGTCCACGGTCCCCGCGAGTTGGCGATCACGACCCGGTACCCGGCCGCCACCGCCGCGCGGGCGAGCTGGCTGCCGACCTCGCCCGCGCCGATGATGCCGATGGTTGTCATCGTCGGTGCCCGTCAGCGGGCGGCGGTGAGCTGCCGCAGCATCTCGGCCGAGTCGTGCGGGGCGGTCATCTGCGCGAACCGCCCGTCGCTGACCTTGTAGATGGCGTACTCGACGATCTCGAACGAGGCGCCGGAGGGCGGTACGCCCAGCCACTCCTTCACCGGTGTGCCGTAGCGCAGGTACCAGTCGCGGAGATCGTGCTGGGTCATGTCACTGTCCTCTGATGTGCGGACCCCGGCCGGGGTCTCGGTCTGCTTGGTCGGAGTTGCTTTCTCGGAGCGGGTGGCTACCAGCGCAAGGGCCCGAGGTCGTCCTGGAGGGTTCCGGTCGGGCCGTCGGGGGGAAGCGTCGCCAGGCGTACGACGGTCCTGGCGCTCTCCGCCGGGGTCCTGCCGCCGCCGATCGAGGCGGTCAGGTCGGTGGCGGTGTAGCCCGGCTCGACCGCGTTGAACCTGATCCCCGGCTGGGACTTGGCGTACTGGAGGGTGATCATCGTGGCGGCGGACTTCGACGCCGAGTAGAGCGGTGAGGTCAGGTTGTACTCCGGCCGCTCGGGGTCGGTGACCGCCCAGAAGGAGCCGGCGCTGCTCGACACCGTGACCACGACGGGGTTGGACGACCGGCGCAGCAACGGCAGCGCCGCCTCCGTGACACGGACGATCCCGACCGCGTTGGTGTCGAAGACGCGGAGGGCGGTGGGGCCGTCGACGACACCGTTCTCGGCGATGCCGGCGTTGTTGACGAGGACGTCCAGCCGTCCCTCGTCGGCGTCGACGGTCGCCAGCGCCTTGGCCACCGAGTCGTCGTCGGTGACGTCGAGCGGCACGAATCGCGCCCCCAGAGCCGAGGCTGCCTCCTCGCCCCGCCCGGTGTCGCGCGCTCCGACGTAGACGACGTGCCCCAGGTCGAGGAGCTGTCTGGCGGTCGCGAAGCCGATGCCCTTGTTCGCGCCGGTGATCAGGGTGACGGTCATGATCTTCCCTCGCCTTCCCAGTTTTGTACTGATCGGTTCACGGCTCACCGTAGCAGCATTCTGTACCGACCGGTTCGTGGGCTGGGTCACGTTCTGTACCGAGCGGTATAGTCGAGGCATGAGTACTGAGACGCCGACCCCCGGGCGGCCGCGGGCATTCGACGAGCAGACGGTCCTCGACCGGGCCGCCGAGGTCTTCTGGCGGCAGGGCTACGAGGGCGCGTCGCTCAGCTCACTCACCAAGGCGATGGGCATCAACCGGCCCAGCCTCTACGCCGCGTTCGGCAGCAAGGAGGAGCTGTTCAAGCGGGCCTTCGACCGCTACCACGAGACCAACCTCGCGAACGCGCGCGCCGCCCTCGAACAACCGACCGCGTACGCCGCGATCGAAGTCTTCCTGCGCGCCAGCGCCGACAACCTGACCGCCGGGGGCCACCCCGCCGGCTGCCTCTCCATCCAGGGTGGCCTCGCCTGCTCCCCGGAGAATGCCCGTATCTCCGAGATCCTCGCCGCCGGCCGGGCGGCCACCGAGGCCGCGCTCGAGGAGCGGCTGTCCCGCGCGGCGAAGGAGGGCGATCTCCCGGACGGCATGGACAGCCGGGCGCTCGCCCGTTTCGTGATGGCGCTCAGCGAGGGGCATGCCGTCCACGCCGCGGCCGGCGCGAGCCGCGAGGACCTGCAGGCCTCCGTCGACGTCGCCATGCGCGCCGTCGCGGCGCTCCGCCCCGGCGCCGGAGGGTAGCCACCTGGATTCACCCAGCTACTTCTCAGGTGGCGTTTCTGGCTTCCCCGCTCGGCGGCCTCCATCATGGACGCCGTTGATGTCGTTGTGACACAAGGGTTTCACGGTCCGCGTGTCGCGCGTACGGCGGTCGTCGAGGGAGAGGTTCGTGGTGTTCAAGAAGATGCTTGGTGCGTTCGGGGTGGGCGGCCCGAGCGTCGATACGGTCCTGTCCAATCCGAGTACCCGCCCGGGGCTGATGCTGGGCGGGCAGGTGAACCTGACCGGTGGCAGCCACGACGTGGAGATCGACCACATCACCGTCGGGCTGGTCACCCGGGTGGAGATCGACGGCGCGGAGGAGGAGTACGACGCCCTCGTCGAGTTCCACCGCGTACAGGTGGCGGGTGCTCTGCACCTGCGCGAGGGCCAGCGGTTGTCGCTGCCGTTCCAGGTGGCGATGCCATGGGAGACCCCGGTGACCGACCTGTACGGGCAGCGTCTGCACGGCATGACCATGGGCCTGCGTACCGAGGTCGCGATCCGCGGTGCGATCGACAAGGGCGACCTCGACCCGGTGTACGTGCACCCGCTGCCGGCGCAGGAGCGCGTCCTCGAGGCGTTCGGCCGGCTCGGCTTCGGGTTCAAGGGCGCCGACCTGGAACGCGGGCACATCTCCGGCCTGCACCAGAGCCTGCCGTTCTACCAGGAGATCGAGTACTACGCCGCCCCGCAGTACGCCCACGGCGTGAACGAGGTCGAGCTGACCTTCGTCGCGAACGAGCACGGAATCGACGTGGTGCTGGAGTTCGACAAGCGCGGTGGCCTGTTCACCGGCGGCCATGACTCCTACGGCCGCTACCACGTCGCACACGCCGACGCCGACCGCGTCGACTGGGCGGCGCAGGTCGACGCCTGGGTCCGCCAGGCACTCGACGGCTACCAGAGCCGGCACGTCGGCCACGGCTACGCCCCGCCCGCCCAGGGATACGGCACGCCCGGCTACCCGCCCCCGCCGCCCGGCTACGGGCAGCCCGCGTACGGCGCTCCCGGATACGGGCACGCCGCGTACGGCCACCACAAGGACGAGCACCACCACGAGCGGCACGGCGGCCCCGGCATGGGTGCCGTCGCCGCGGGCGTGGTCGGTGGCGCCGCCCTCGGCTTCGCCGGCGGCATGGTCGCCGACGAGGTCTTCGACTCCTTCGGCGACGACGAGAGCGGCGGCGAAGAGGAGTGACTCATGTGCCATCCGCAGTGGACCGGCGGCGACCTGCCGGCGACCTGACCGGCACGAGGTAGCACCGTCTCCGGCGGCCCGGGAGACCTTTCCGGGCCGCCGGCCGTCGGCTGCTCCGCCCCGCCCGCCGGGCCGAAATCCCGACCGGCACCCCGGTCGGCGGGTCGGCCGGGCCGCTGGCACACTGACCCCCCAAAACCGTGACGTACGACGAGGGGGAACAGCCGATGGCTGCGGAGGGCAGCACCAGGGCCGTGGTGACGGCGCTGGCCGCGAACCTGGGCATCGCGGTGAGCAAGTTCGTCGCCGCCGGCATCACCGGGTCCGCGTCCATGCTCGCCGAGGGCGTGCACTCGGTCGCGGACTCCACGAACCAGGCCCTTCTGCTGGTGGGCGGCAAGCGGGCCCGCCGTGCCCCGACCGCGCTGCACCCGTTCGGCTACGCCCGTGAGCGCTACGTCTACTCGTTCATCGTCGCGATCATCCTGTTCACCCTCGGCGGTCTCTACGCCGTCTACGAGGGTTACCACAAGATCAGCGACCCGCACGAGCTGTCCTCACCGCTGATCGCCGTCGCCGTCCTGCTGATCGCCATCGCTCTGGAGGGCTTCGCCCTGCGGACCGCGGTGAAGGAGGCGAACAAGGTACGCGGCAAGCGGAGCTGGGTCTCCTTCGTCCGCCACGCCCGCGCCCCGGAGTTGCCGGTGATCCTGCTGGAGGACGCCGGAGCCCTGCTCGGCCTGCTGTTCGCCCTCTCCGGTGTGGGCTTGAGCGTGCTCACCGGCAACGCCCTCTTCGACGGCATCGCCACCCTCTGCATCGGCGTCCTGCTGGTCGTCATCGCCGTCGTCCTCGCCGTCGAGACGAAGAGCCTGCTCATCGGCGAGGCCGCCCTGCCCGAGGAGGTGAGCACGATCAACACCGAGCTGGTCTCCACCCCGGGCGTCGACCGGGTCATCCACCTGCGCACCCTGCACCTGGGGCCGGAGGAACTCCTGGTCGCGGCGAAGATCGCGATCAGCACCTCAGACCGGGGATCCGACGTCGCCGCCACCATCGACGACGCCGAGGCGCGGATCCGCCGGGCGCTGCCCATCGCCACGGCGATCTACCTCGAACCCGACATCGACCGGCAGCCCGCACCGGCAGCCGCCGCCCCCGGCACCTGACCCCACCCGGCACTCGCGACTCCGCCCGCTCGATCATGGACTTTCGGCCCGGACCAAGCTCGCAAAAGGGGCAAGCGAGGGGCCGAAACCGCAAGATCGCGTGGGTGGGGGTTAGGGGGAGAGGGTTCGGCGGACCGTGCGGGAGCCTCGCATGCGCTGGCGGGGCTGGGCGGGTGCGGTCTTCGGCCGCTTGAGGTGGTAGCGGTGCAGCTCGTTGTTGCCCGGCAGCGACGGGTCCTCGCTCATCGCGACCAGCTCCCAGCCCTGGTCACCGGCCCGGTTGAGGTGGGTCAGCGCGGTGTCGCCGTACGGCGTCACGTCGATCATGGAGCCGTCCGGGCCGTACCAGATGAAGACGACCTCCCACCCGGCGTCGGTGGCGGCGGCCTGGCGGCGGCGGACCAGCAGCGCGTACTCCCACTTGAGCATGCGCTCATTGTGGACCCCCGCGCGCCGGTCGGCACGGATCAGTGTTCGGCGATCCGTCCGTCCGCCACGCGCAGCCGCCGGTTCACGCTCACCGCGTCGAGCATCCGCCGGTCGTGGGTCACCAGCAGCAGCGTGCCCGGGTAGCTCGCCAGCGCCGACTCCAACTGCTCGATCGCGGTCAGGTCGAGGTGGTTCGTCGGCTCGTCGAGCACCAGCAGGTTGACGCCCCGGCCCTGGAGCAGGGCCAGCGCGGCCCGGGTCCGCTCGCCGGGGGACAGCGTCGCGGCCGGCCGCAGGACGTGGTCGGCGCGCAGCCCGAACTTCGCCAGCAGCGTCCGCACGTCCGCCGGTGCCAGATCGGGTACGGCGGCGCCGAACGCGTCGAGCAGCGGCTGGTCGCCGAGGAACAGTCCCCGGGCCTGGTCGACCTCGCCGACCACCACCCCCGGCCCGAGCGCGGCGTGCCCCTCGTCCAGCGGCAGCCGCCCCAGCAGCGCGGCGAGCAGGGTGCTCTTGCCGGAGCCGTTCGCCCCGGTGATCGCCACCCGGTCGGCCCAGTCGATCTGGAGGTCCACCGGCCCGAGCGTGAACCCGCCACGGCGTACCACAGCTTGCCGGAGCGAGGCCACGACGGCGCCGGCGCGGGGCGCGGCGGCGATCTCCATCCGCAGCTCCCACTCCTTGCGCGGCTCCTCGACCACCTCCAGCCGCTCGATCAGCCGGGCGGTCTGCTTGGCCTTCGCGGCCTGCTTCTCGGTCGACTCGGTGCGGAACTTGCGGCCGATCTTGTCGTTGTCGGTGGCCTTGCGGCGGGCGTTCTTGACGCCCTTCTCCATCCACGCCCGTTGGGTGCGGGCACGCGCCTCCAGGCCGGCCTTCGTGTCGGCGTACTCCTCGTACTCCTCGCGGGCGTGCCGGCGCGCCACCTCCCGCTCCTCCAGGTAGGCCGCGTAGCCGCCGCCGTAGTGCTTGACCTGCCGCTGGTGCAGGTCAAGCTCGACGATCCGGTTGACGGTGCGGGTGAGGAACTCCCGGTCGTGGCTGACCAGCACGGTCCCGGCGCGCAGGCCGGTGACGAAACGTTCCAGCCGGTCCAGCCCGGCCAGGTCGAGGTCGTTCGTGGGCTCGTCGAGCAGGAAGATGTCGTACCGGCTGAGCAGCAGCGACGCGAGCCCGGCGCGGGCCGCCTGCCCGCCGGACAGGCCGGTCATCGGGTGGTCCAGGCCGACGTCGAGACCCAGCTCGGCGGCGACCTGTTCGGCCCGCTCGTCAAGATCCGCGCCGCCGAGGTCGAGCCAGCGTTCCAAGGCGTTCGCGTACGCGTCGTCGGCGCCCGCCGCCCCGGCGGTGAGCGCCTCGGTGGCGGCGTCCAGCGCGGCCTGCGCGGCGCTCACCCCGGTCCGCCGGGCCAGGAAGTCGCGGACCGTCTCGCCGGGGCGGCGCTCCGGCTCCTGCGGCAGGTAGCCGACAGTCGCAGTGGGCGGGCTCAGCGCGACCGAGCCCTGCTCGCGGGGGGTAAGACCGGCGAGGGTACGCAGCAGCGTGGACTTGCCGGCGCCGTTCACCCCGACCAGGCCGACCACGTCGCCGGGTGCGACGACCAGGTCGAGGTCTTCGAAGAGGATGCGGTCACCGTGGCCGGCGGTGAGGTCCTTGGCGATCAACGTGGCGCTCATCAGGTGACCGAGCCTACCGGCGGGCGCATCCGGATTACCGTGACCCGCGCCCGCGCCGGCGCCGATCTGAGGGAGACTCACAGCCGTGGTGACCACACTGGCGATCGACTGTGGTGGCGGCGGGATCAAGGCCTCCGTGCTGGATGCCGCCGGGACCATGCGCGCCCGGCCGCTTCGCGTGCCCACGCCGTACCCCTTGCCGCCCGGCCTGTTCGTCAAGACGCTGCTGGATCTCGGCGCCCGCCTGCCCACGGCGGACCGGCTCACAGTCGGCATGCCCGGCATGATCCGGCACGGCGTCGTGGTGGCCACGCCCCACTACGTGACCCGCTCCGGGCCGCGCAGCCGCGTCGACCCGGACCTGGTGGCCGAGTGGTCCGGGTACGACGCGCGCACCGCGCTGGCCGAGGCGTTCGGCGTGCCCGCGCTGGTGCTGAACGACGCCGAGGTGCACGGCGCGGGCGTGGTCGCCGGGACCGGCTGCGAGCTGGTGCTGACGCTCGGCACCGGGCTTGGCAGCGCGTTGTTCGACGGCGGGGTGCTGGCGCCGCACCTGGAGCTGTCGCACGCGCCGGTGCGGTGGAACACCACCTACGACACGTACGTGGGGGAGCCGGAACGGCGGCGCCTGGGCGACGCGTTCTGGTCGCGGCGGATCCGGCAGGTGGTGGACGGCCTGCGGCCGGTGTTCCGCTGGGACCGGCTGTATCTCGGCGGCGGCAACTCCCGGCTGATCCGGCCCGAGCAGGTGGCCCGGATGGGCGACGACGTGGTGATCGTCCCGAACACTGCCGGAATCGTCGGTGGTGTCCGAGCCTGGGAGCTGATCGGCGGCCGGTACGACCCGACCGGCTGATCTTCGCCGGCAGGAACACTCGCGCTCGCGCCGGTGTTGTGCCAGCGTCGGACCTTAGGGCCTGGCGCGACACGAGGGGGAGGTGGGTCGAGTGGATCTTCTGGCGGAGTACCGGCGGGCGACCATGTTCTTCGAAGCGGGTGACCCGACCGGAGCGGCCCGGCTGCTCGAACCGATCATCGAGGCCGAGCCGGACAACTCCTCGGTCCGGCAGCTGCTGGCCCGCGCGTACTTCCAGTCGGCCCAGCTCAACCGGGCCGAGGAGCAGCTGCGCGAGCTGGTCGACCGGGACCCGAGCGACCACTACGCGCACCACGTGCTCGGCCGCACGCTGGAGCGGATGAACCGGCCAGCGGACGCGCTGCGGCACCTGCGCATCGCGGCCGCGATGTACTCGACGAACACCGACTACGCCACCGCGCTGCGGCGGGTGGAGGGCAAGGTCGGTCGTTGACCGATGACGCGGAAGGGCAGCCCGCCCGGGCTGCCCTTCCGCGTACCTAGGATGGGACCGTGAAGCTCAAGCTCGACCTCCACGACATCTACAACAAGGGCCACGACATCGACCGCGCGCTGCGCGGGATCATGGACGAGGCGGTCGCGAAGAAGGCCACGCTCGTGGAGATCATCCCGGGCAAGGGGTCGGGCGCGCTCAAGAAGAAGGTGCTGCGCTTCCTCGACCAGAAGGACGTGAAGCAGCTCTACCACCGGGTCGAGAAGGACTCGAAGAACTTCGGCCGGCTGTTCGTGCACTTCCGCTGGAAGTAGCGGCCGCATACCCCCCTGACCCGCACCGTGGGCCGTTCAGATGGGCCAGGAGCAGGATCATGCCGTTCCCGGCCGTCGTCGGGCTCCGGACGGTCGTCCTCCTCCTGGTCCTCGCTTCTCGGCCGCCATGATCGATGGCCGTTCCGGGGCTTCACGTTAAGGGATCATCCCCCGTATCTCACCGTGTGGTAGTAGGCGGCATAGGGTGAGTTCACATAGCAAGGGCAAAACGATCCCCTCTCGTCCTTCAGGATCGTGCCGCCTTTGGTCAGTGAGCTGTCCCAGGGCTGATAGCCGGAAGCACCCTTGATTCGCAGAGCTGCATTCGTGTTCGGATCGCTTGCCCCAAACGTGGAGCGGGGCATTTTGGTGCTGCGGCCAGTGCCGTTGTACAGCTCGTTTGAAGTCGACGCGGCCATCGAGTTCGGCAGGCCGCAGACCCGCTCTGCAAGCGAGTTGTAGTTGTAGTAGGCCCGCCAGCACCCGCTACCTTCAAACTCAACCCGATAGATCACTGATCCGCCCTTGGATAGCGGGCTCACCTGCCTGCAGCTTGTGCTTTGGCCTGGGAGTTTCCACTCGACATAGAGGCGGTACTCGTTGGTCGGCGTGGTCGGGCAGCCAAGAATTGTGCCGCTGTACCAACCGATCTGCAGCCACGCGTTCCAGACGGACCAATTCGACCCGGTGGACACCATCTGCACGAACCCGTTAACGTGATCAGTGTAGGTCGAGTAGAGCTGTGGATCTTCAGTCGGCGTGGTTATCTGGCCATTTACCCCAATCCACCCGTTGTAGGGCGTGGCGAATGCATAGCAGCCATGATCCTCTTCGGTAGATAAAGCCGTGAGGAGTTCTGCATGATGGTAGGGCCCGTCGCACACGCTGGCGGCACTTGCATCCTCGGGCAGGGGGTGGCTCGGGGCAGGTCCCGCTTCTAGGGCCTGAGCATTGCCATCGCTGGCCGAATAGGCAGATGCTGTGGAGGGGGTGGCGAAGCCGGGGCCGACTCCCAGAATTGTGACGGCAAGGAGAGCCAAGACCTTGTTTGGACGCACTCGAACTCCAATTCCGCTAGGAGGAGACCGAATCCTAGCCGAGTCGCCCCATCTCCGATGCCCCGGTCGTATCGCTGGCCCGCATGCAGCGCCGTCGATCAGTAAACGGTTCGGGTGGCGGGCGGCAACGTGCACCGATTCGCCTCCGCGCGTCGGGCTGCGCGGACTATGACACCAAGATCTGTCGACAGTCTGCGTACCAGGTCGGGAGGCGGGAAGCCCGCTTTGGTCGTCCTTGCCGATAGCCGAGATTAATGCCGCTGGAAGTAGTGGGGCACGCCAGTAGCGTGCCGTGACGTGGGCGAACTCGTCGAAGCAGTCGAGCTGCTGTGGCCGGTCGTCGGCCGCGATCTCGTGGCGATCACCGAGGCCTGGCACTGGTTCGGCGGTCGGCGTGGCGGTGACGGAGTGATGCCGGCAGCCGGCTCAGCCGGCCGTACCCCGCAGGTCGGTGACCAGCCGACGGTATTCGTCAGGCGTGCCGATGGTGGCCCGATGGTCCGGGTGGGCGACGTAGTGGTCGATCACGGATGCGAGGAAGCCGGGCTGGACGTCGTCGACGGGTATCGCGGGGCGGCCCACCAGGCCACGACGCCGTACCAGCGCCGGGTTCGCGATCGTCAACGGCAGCCGCAGGGTGGATTGCGTGTCGTTGCTCGGACCCTCGACGCGCGGCCCTGCCTCCCACGGGATCATCCTCGACCCGAGGAGTCCCATCGTGCGTACGCCGTCCGGGCTGAGCCGCACGCTGTGCCCGCGCCACGCCGTGGCTACCAGCAGCGCGATCAGCGCGAGCCAGAGCAGGCCGATGACGACCTCGGACGTGGTCGCGGTGCCCGCGTCCACGGAACGCAGGTATGAGCCGGCGGTTGCGGAGGACTGACCGAGGAGCCCCAGGGCGAGGAGGACCCGCCACGCCGGGACCGGTGAGGCGAAGGCCGCGTTTCGCGGCAACACCACCAGAGCGGCGGGCCGTGTCCCCATGCGGATGACTGCCAGGATCAGGAGGGTCAGCGCGAGGAGGAGAAGCGGGAGGGTCGACGCCCGCGCCACGTCCGGGGCGTAGCCCATGGCGGCGGCGTTCCCGGCCGCCACCAGCAGGCCCGCGAGTAGGAGGGGACGTCGGTGCCGCACCACGGCGGCCGAGATCGCGTCGATCACTTCCGCGACCCTACAACCGGGGTTCACCCCCGTTCGCTGCGCCGAGATGCGACGCCCTGGTCCGGGCGTCCGCCGAACATCCAGTTGTGCGACTCCACCTGGGCGTACCGGTCGGCCAGCACGGCGCGCGCCTCGTCCGGCCCGGCCGCCCGCACCAGCACCGCCGTACCGAGCCATGTCACGCCGTCGTCGGACAGCAGCGGCCCGTACGCGATCAGCTCGTCCTGTTGCTGCGGAAGCACCGGGCCGCCGCTCTGCTCCGGGCCGAGGCCGAGCACCAGGTAGCGGTTCCCACCGGTCCGGCCGCCGGGGAAGTCCCACATGCTGCGGCCCAGCATGTTGCGCCACCGACGCAGCATCACGTCCCGGTACGCGCCGGCCTGGTAGTTGGGCTCGTCGAAGGCGAACGCCCGGGCGGCGGCGGGGTCGGGCAGGCTCACGATGTGCACGCTGCCGGTGGGCGAGCCGTCATCGGCGAGGGTCGGTCCGCGCGCGATCATCTGCCCCGCGTACCGGTCCATGTAGGACCAGTGTTCCTCGACCAGTTCCTGACGCAGAGCTGCCGAGCCGAGCCGATCGCGGTGGTAGCAGAAGAACTCCATGCCCCGAGTCTCGCGGACGTGGCCCGCCGTCGATCAACGAACGTAGCCACGGGCTCGACTGCGCGTCTGTCACGGTGCTCGGCCTGGGCCCGATGGGTCGCGCGCTTGCCGGCGCCTTCCTGGACGCCGGAATCGCCACCACGGTCTGGAACCGCACGCCCGGCAGGGATCGCGAGTGGCGGTATCCGCACGCGGGATACCGCCACTCCGGCGAGGTGGAGTCGATCAATCGGCGGTCAGAGCGGGTACGTGCGCGCCACCGCCAGCATCTCCGAACTGTGCGAGCCGACCACGCCCACACCCTCCGGCCGAGGCCGGAAGCCGGGCACCCCGGACAGCCCGTCACTGGCGTCCATGGCCCGCACGTTCACCGGCCCGGCCGCCGGGGTCAACGTCAGCGTCACCTCGACACCCTCCGGCGGCGGGGCGTGGAACACGATTCCGAAGCCCCACTTCCCGTCGCCCGGCTCGACCGGCACGCTCCGCCCCGCCACCGTGGCGGACCGCACTGTGGCGGTGCCGGTGTCGACGTGCAGTGTGAGCAGGCGTACCTGCCGCTGCGGCACCACCCGCACGCGCAGCACACGCTGGTCACCGTCGCGAGTGTCGGAGAGCGTCTCCACCTTCGGCGCGGGCAACGGCGCGGCCGTGGCCGGTCCGGCGCGCATCTCGCCGTCGCCCAGCCCGGGGAAGTCGTCGGCCAGCGAGATGCTCCGGTCGACGTAACCGTCGGTCCAGGGCTGCGGCTTCTCCTCGCGAGTCAGCCACGCCGCCTTCCCGGTGCCCGCGTCCAGCGCGTACATCAGGTGGGTCGGCACGGGATGCGCGGCGTCGAAGCGGTCCACCGCCAGGCCGACCCCGGCGAGCACCACCGCCGCCAGCGCGGCGGCCGCGGCGGGCAGCGCGCCGAGCCGGCGCGCGCGCAGCGCGAGCAGGCCGCGCTGGCCGCCGGCCCGGGGGTGCAGCAGGTCCACCACCGGGAGTACGGCGAGGCCGAGCAGCACCGCGACGAGCGCGGCTACCGCGCCCATGCCCATGCCGAGCGCCGGGAACAGCAGCACCACCGGCGGCAGCAGGACCACCACCGCCACCGAGGCGGCGAGCGTCACCGCCACCACCGGCCACGGACCGTCACGCCGGGTGACGAGCGCCACGAGACCGGCGAGCGCGCCGGCCAGCGCCGGCACTGTCGTCAGGTACGCCCCACCGGGCACCGCCACGGCGAGCAGTACCCCGAACACACCGAGCCACGCCAGCCCGCCGAACGCCAGCGCGGCCGGGCCGACGCGGCGGCGCAGCAGCGCGTACCAGCAGAACAGCACAGCGGCGGCGAGCGCCACGACCGCGAGCCGGTACCAGACCGGGCGGTACGGGTCGAGCAGCTCGGCGTACCCGGGCCGGATCGTGGTGATCGCGGCCCAGAGCAGCCACGCGCCGAGCGGCGCCACGACGACCGGCACCAGGGCCAGGCCGAAGCCGGCGGCGAGCGTGCCGGCGGTGGCCCGGCCCCGGCGGCGCAGCAGCCAGCCGAGCGCGCCGACCGCGAGCAGCGCGACCACCGCGAGCGGAAGGGTCAGCCAGCCGGGGTAGCGGACCAGCGCGCCGAACACCGGGAAGTAGGTGGCGTCGTGCCCGGCGCGCAGGTCGCCCAGGTCGGTACGGCCGAACTCGCGGGCCAGGCCGAGCCCGTTGTCGCCGTGCATCTGGAGGCTGCCCCGGTCCACCCGGGTCGGCACGTCGAGCGGGGTGTGGTAGATCGCCCCGCCGTCGATGTAGGCGGAGTTGAGCCCGACGAACTTCCGGTCCAGGAACGCGGTGAAGTCGGTGTCGTTCGGCAGCGCCCGGTAGATCTCCACCGCGAACGAGGTGCCCACCGGGTGCGGCGCGGCCTTGCCGAAGATCTCGACCAGTTTCGCGTTGTCCCGGGACGTCTCGAACATGATCACCGGGCCGGTGGAGCCGCGCGCCTCCAGGTTGAGCACCACCCCGCCGTCGCGGGCGAGCGGGTGGTCGCCGGCGAACCCGGCGGCCCCACACAGGCACGCCTCCTCCGCGTCGGTGAGCACGAAGACGATGTCGTTGCGGGGTCGCGGCCCGGTGGTCAGCGCCCGTGCCACCTCCAGGATCGCTGCGGTGCCGGCCGCGTCGTCGTTGCCGCCCGGCCCGGTCTGCACCGAGTCGTAGTGCGAGACCAGGAAGACCTTCCCGGTCGGGTCGGTGCCGGGCAGCCGGGCCACCACGTTGCGGACCCGGGCCAGCGTCGCCCCGCCCGCCGCGCCGGACAACTGCCCGGCCTCGGGCGCGACCGCGTCCTGTACCTCGGTCTCCAGACCCAGCCCGCGCAGCGTCGCCACCAGGTGTTCGCGTACCCGGTCGTTGGCGGCGCTGCCCGCCACGTGCGGCTCGGCCGCGATCACCTGGACGTTCCGGTACGCCCGGGCGGCGCTGAACTCGCCCGCGGGCGCGTCCGCCGGACGCGGCGCCGGGGTGGCGAGACCGACCAGGACGCCCGCCCCGACGGCGAGCAGCGCGGCAAGGGCGGCCACGGCGGCGATCGGCCGGCGGCGGGGCCTGGTGAACGCGCGGTCGGCGGGGCGGGTGGGGGGTGCGCCCACGGGGACTCCTCGGGGTGGATCTACGGGGTGGGGATCATCCTGCACCCCCGAGGGCTGCGGCGGCAGTCCTCGGTCGGTGCGCTGCCGGTGCGACAACTGTTGCCGCGTAACATCGTGGGTCGACCGTGCCGCTGTGGAGGTGGACCGGTCACACGCTCCGCCGCGCCGGTGCCGGTCGCGTTGTGTGCGACTGTTGTCTGAGTCAGGATCAGCAGGGCATTCGGAAGGAGCCCGACATCACCAGCGAACTCCCGCGACTCGCGGCGGTGACCCGACCGGTCCGGGGGGCCGGTGCGTCGGGTGCCGCCTACGTGCCGTCGGCCGGGGCGGGGCTGCACGGCGGCGTACCGCCGGGCGAGCGGCTGCGGGTGCTGCTGGTCGAGGACGACGAGGGCGACGCCTTCCTGGTCGGCGAGCTGCTCGCCGAGACCAACTCGATGATCGACCTGCTGGTCGCCACGAGTCTCAGCGAGGCCCGGCAACGGGTGATGGGCGTGGACTGCGTCCTGCTCGACCTGGGTCTGCCGGACGCGCAGGGCCTGGACGGGCTGCGCCGGGTGCTGGAGATGGCGAGCGGCGCCGCGGTCTGCGTGCTGACCGGTCGGTCCGACGAGCACCTGGGCATCGTCGCGGTCGCCGAGGGGGCGCAGGACTACCTGGTCAAGGGCCAGGTCGACGGTGTCCTGCTGACCCGGGCCCTGCGGTACGCGGTGGAGCGCAAGCGGGCCGACGAGAACGCCCGCCGGCTGCGCGAGGTGGAGCTGCGCCAGGCCGAGTCCGCCCGCCTGGAGCGCGGCCTGCTGCCACAGCCGCTGATGACCACCGACGAGGTGTCGGTGCACACGTTCTACCGGCCCGGCCGGCACGCCGCGCTGATCGGCGGCGACTTCTACGACGTGGTGCAGACCCAGCCGGACCGCATCGACCTCATCGTCGGCGACGTGTGCGGGCACGGCGTGGACGAGGCCGCGCTCGGCGTCGAACTGCGCGTGGCCTGGCGGGCGCTGGTGCTGGCCGGGGTGCCGGACGACGAGGTGCTGCCCGCGCTGGAGCAGGTGCTGATGAGTGAGCGCCGACTCCAGGAGATCTTCGCGACGGTGGCCACCACCCGGCTCGACCTGGCGTCGGCGCGGGCCACCGTACGCCTCGCCGGTCACCCGCCGCCGCTGCTGCTCAGCGGCGGTAAGGTCGCGCCGGTGCCGGCCAAGGGCGGGCTGCTGCTGGGCGTACGCCCACGCCGCCCGATCGCCTTCGACCTGGAGTTCGACACCGACGACTGGTCCCTGCTGATGTACACGGACGGCCTGATCGAGGGCCGGGTGGACGGCGGGGACGAACGCCTCGACGTGCCGGGCCTGACCGGGCTGCTCGCCGACCCGGCGAACCGGGCGGTGCCGCTGGCCGAGCTGCCCGCCTGGCTGGTCGGGCGGGCCGAGCAGATAAACGGCGGCCCGCTCGCCGACGACGTGGCGATGCTGCTGGTCACGCGGGGCAGCGGACGGTGAGCGCGAGCGCGAAGGGCAACGGGGAGGAACCTGTGAAGGCGTACCAGCAGGGGTGGACCCTGCGGCGGCGGGTGGTCGCGCTCCTCGGCGTGGTGGTGGTGCTGCTGCTCGGGCTGGCCGCCGCCGAGGCGGCGGTCGCCGCGAAGAACCGCGAGAACATCGACGCGGTGCTGCTCAAGACCGGCCCGCTGCGCGTCCAGGCGCAGGAGCTGATGAGCGTGCTGCTCGACCAGGAGACCTCGGTGCGCGGGTACGCGGTGAACGGTGACCGCACCGATCTGGAGCCCTACCAGCAGGGCGTGCAGCGGGAGCAGAGCCTGGCCGCGTCGATCCGCGACCTCTCCGCCGACTATCCGGACGTGCGCCGGTCGCTGGACGTGGTGGAGCGGGAGACCGCGCAGTGGCGGGCCCAGGTGGCCGAGCCGGTGATCACCACTGTCGAGCGGGACGGCCCGGAGGCCGGCCAGGCGCTGATCACCGACGAGACCCGTCAGCAGTTCGACGGCATCCGGTCGGCGGTGAACACGCTCCAGGACGAGATCCTCACCGTCCGGGAGGAGACCGCCGACCGCGTCAACTCGACGAGCAACGCGCTGGTCGTGCTGCTGATCGTCGCCGCGCTGGTGGTGACCACGGCCGGCGTGGTCATGCTGCTCTCGCTGGACCGGATCCTGATCCGCCCCCTGGCCGCCCTGGTCAGCCAGGTACGCGAGGTGGCCGACGGCGACTACCGGCACCACATCGAGGGCTCCGGCCCGCCGGAGTTCCGCCGGCTGGCCGAGGACATCGACCAGATGCGCATGAAGATCGCCCGCGAGCTGGACGAGGTACGCGAGGCGCGGGAGCGCATCGAGTGGGTCAACAGCCAGTTGCAGAAGCAGGCCGAGGAGCTGACCCGCTCCAACCGTGACCTGGAGCAGTTCGCGTACGTCGCCTCGCACGACCTCCAGGAGCCGCTGCGCAAGGTGGCGAGCTTCTGCCAGCTTCTCCAACGGCGCTACGCGGGGCAGCTCGACGAGCGGGCCGACCAGTACATCGCGTTCGCGGTGGACGGTGCGCAGCGGATGCAGCGGCTGATCAACGACCTGCTGGCGTTCTCCCGGATCGGCCGGTTGACCACCGGTTTCACCGAGGTCGACCTGAACAAGGTGATGGGCGACGTGGCGGGGCAGACCGAGGCGGCGTTGCAGTACGCCGACGCGGATCTGACCTGGGGCGAGATGCCGACCATTCGCGGCGAGGAGCCGCTGCTGACCAACCTGCTGGTCAACCTGGTCAGCAACTCGGTGAAGTTCCGCCGGCCCGACGTGCCGCCGAAGGTGCACGTGTCGGCGCGGCTGGTGGACGACGAGTGGGAGATCAGCTGCCGGGACAACGGCATCGGGATCGAGCCGGAGTTCGCCGACAAGATCTTCGTGATCTTCCAGCGGCTGCACTCGAAGGACGCGTACCCGGGCACCGGCATCGGGTTGGCCATCGTGAAGAAGATCGTGGAGTATCACGGCGGCCGGGTCTGGGTGGACACCGACGCCGGGGAGGGCACGACCATCCGGTTCACGCTGCCCGCGCTGGAGGCCGACATCGAGGCCGCCAAGGCGGCGGAGGCGGCAGCGGACGGGGACGCCGCGGACGGGGACGCGGCGGACGGTGCGGAGCCGGCCGAGGCGCCGGCCGCCGAGGGCACCGAGACCGACCCGGCGGGCGCCGGGCGGCAGCCGGACGGCGAGGCACGCGAAGAGTCGCCCGCGGAGGCGGACCGACACGGTACAAACGGTGGCATGAAGGAGACGGTGGGATGACCGCGCCCGCGGACGGCAAGAGCCCGATCGAGGTCCTGCTCGTCGAGGACGACCCCGGTGACGTGCTGATGACCCAGGAGGCGTTCGAGGAGCACAAGCTCCGCAACCGCCTCACCGTCGTCTCCGACGGCGCGGAGGCGCTTGCCTACCTGCGCCGCGAGGGTCAGTACGCGGACGCGGTGACGCCCGACCTGATCCTGCTCGACCTTAACCTGCCCCGGCGCGACGGCCGGGAGGTGCTCAAGGAGATCAAGAAGGACGCGCAGCTCTGCCGCATCCCGGTGGTGGTGCTCACCACCTCGCAGGCCGACGAGGACATCCTGCGCAGCTACCAGCTGCACGCCAACGCCTACGTGACCAAGCCGGTGGACTTCGAGCGCTTCATCTCGGTGGTCCGCCAGATCGACGAGTTCTTCGTCAGCGTGGTCAAGCTGCCGCCGCGTGGCTGACCCGCTGCTGGACGACGTCGGCGCGCTGCTCAAGGAGGCGGCGGCCAAGGTCGTCGTGCCCCTGTTCCGCCGGCTCGACGCGTCAGACATCTCCGAGAAGGCGCCCGGCGAGGTGGTCACCGTCGCCGACCGCGAGGCCGAGGTGCTGATCTCGGAGGGCCTGCGGCGGCTGCGTCCCGGGTCGGTGGTGGTCGGCGAGGAGGCCGTCGCCGAGGACCCGGATCTGCTGCGGCACGTGCGCGGCAGCGGCGACGTGTGGCTCGTCGACCCGGTCGACGGCACCTCCAACTTCGCCGCCGGCCGCCGCCCGTTCGCGTTGATGGCGGCGCTGCTCACCGACGGCGCACCGGTGGCCTCCTGGGTGTACGACCCGCTCGACGGCACGATGGCGGCGGCCCGGCTCGGTGCCGGCACCGAGCTGGACGGCGCGGCGCTGCGGTCGCCGGAGACCGAGCCGCAGGTGGGCGCGCTGCGCGGCACCGCGACGACGAGGTTCCTGCCGGCGGACTTCCGCCGCCGGGTGGAGGAGGGCGGGCGCCGCATCGGCGAGCTGCTGCCCGGCCAGCACTGCGCCGGCCGCGAATACCTGGACATCCTCACCGGCGCGCAGCAGTTCGTGCTGTTCTGGCGCACCCTGCCGTGGGACCACACGCCCGGTGCCCTGCTGGTGCGCGAGGCCGGTGGGGTGGCCCGCCGGTTCGACGGCACCGACTACCACCCGGCCGACGAGGGCCGGGGACTGCTAGTCGCGGCCAGCCCGGAGATCTGGGACGAGGTGAGCACCGCCCTGCTGGGCGGTTGAGCGGCGCTGCGCGACGAGCCCGGCACGCTGCGTCGACGTCTGGCGCCGTACGCCGTCGCCGGCCTGGCGTCTCGCGCGTGGTCCGGTATCGTGACCGGCGGTCTCCGCCAGCAGGCCGCCATCCGGCGCCGGCGGAGACGCCGCTCGGTGTGCGGGGGCCGGCGGTCGACGGAAGGACCATCACGTGCCCAGGACCAGCCCTACCGGCCGGCGCGTCCGGCGGTCGCTGCTCGCCGTGTTCGCCGCGGTGGCCGTGCTTCTCGGCTCCGGCGTGGCCGCCGGACCGGCCGCCGCCGTACCCAGCCCGAACGCCCCGAACGAGGGCGGCAGCAAGCAGCTGCGGGCGGCGCTGGAGGCGGCGGCGAAGGGTCACATCGAGGCCCAGAACAAGCTGGAGAACTCCAAGCGCCGGCAGAAGGCGCTCGCCGCCCAGCTCGCCGACGTCGAGACGCGTCTCGTCGGGCTCAGCGAGCAGGCCGGTGAGGTGGCCGCGCAGTCGTACCGGATGGGCCGGCTGACCGCGACGTCGATGCTGCTCGCCAGCGCCGACCCGAACGACTTCCTCAAGCGCGCGGCCGAGCTGGACGTGATGGCCCAGCGGGACAGCAAGCGGCTGCGGGAGCTGGCCGACGCGAAGGCGCAGGCGGCCGAGGCGAAGCTCGCCATCGACGCCGAGGTGCGGGAGCAGGCCAAGCAGGTCGCGGTGCAGGCCCGCAAGAAGAAGGACGCCGAGGTGGCGCTGGCGAAGGTCAGCTCCGGCAGCGGGTCCGGGTTCAACGGCACCTCCTCCTCGGCGAAGCCCGCGCCGCGCAGCTCGGACGGCTCGTGGCCGTCGGAGTCCTGCTCGGTGGACGACCCGACGCCCGCGTCCGGCTGCATCACCCCGCGCACGCTGCACATGCTCCAGCAGGCCAAGGCCGCCGGTTACAAGCGCTACGCCTCCTGCCACCGCAGCGGCGGCGGCGGCGAGCACCCCAAGGGCCGGGCCTGCGACTTCTCCGCCGCCAGCGGCGGGTTCGAGGACAAGACCGCCACCGGCGGCGACAAGGCGTACGGCGACAGCCTCGCCGCCTGGGCGAAGAACAACGCCAACCGGCTCGGCATCATGTACGTCATCTGGTACCGGCAGATCTGGATGCCGAACACCGGCTGGCGGGCGTACAGCGGCGGCGGCAGCCCGGCCGCGGACCACACAAACCATGTTCACATCTCGATGTACTGACCCGGCCCGCCAGGACCGCTGCGTACCATCGCCACGGTGAGCAGCACATCGTCCGACGTCATGGCGGAACCGGCGGCCGACGCCCCGGTTCCGCCCCGGGCCCTGCCCAACGGGCTCGCCGCGTTCCTCGTCTTCTTCTCCAGCGGTGCGGTGCTGGTGCTGGAGACCGTCTCGTTGCGCCTGGTCGGCCCGTACGTCGGGGTGACCCTCCAGGTGACCAGCTCGGTGATCGGCATGGCGCTCGCCGCGATCGCGTACGGAGCGTGGTTCGGCGGATGGCTCGCCGACCGGCGTGACCCGCGCACGCTGCTCGCCCCGGCGCTGGTGCTCGCCGGCATCGCCACCGCTGTCACGCTGCCGATCGTCAGGTACGCCGGTGAGGTGTTGCGCGGCGGCGCGGCGAGCGCGGTGCTCCTGCTGACCGCGCTGACGGTGGTGCTGCCGGCGGCGCTGCTGGCCGGTATCACCCCGCTCGTGGTGAAGCTTCAGCTCGCCGACCTGCGCCGCACCGGCCAGGTGGTGGGCAAGCTGTCCAGCATCGGCACGCTCGGCGGCATCACCGCCACGCTCGGCACCGGCTTCGTGCTGGTGGCCGCGCTGTCCAGCTCCGTCATCGTGCTCGGGCTCGCTGCCGCGCTCGGGGTGACCGGGCTGGCGCTCGGCGTCTGGCTGCGACGGCAGGCGGGCGCAGGCGGGCCGTCCACACCGAGCCGGGTCAAGGCCGCGCTGGCGTTGCTCGGCCTCGCCGCAGCCGGGCTGACCGCCGCGGCACCGAACCCGTGTGACGTGGAGACCGCGTACCACTGCGCCCGGGTCGAGGTGGACCCGTCGTGGCCGCAGGGGCGCACGCTCTACCTCAACTCGGCCGAGCACTCGTACGTCGACCTGGGTGAACCCACCCACCTGAAGTACGCGTACACGCAGTGGATCGGCCTGGTCGCGGACGTGGCGCGGCCGGCGAGGCAGCCGGTGGACGCGCTGCACCTCGGCGGCGGCGGCTTCACCGTGCCGAACTACCTGGCCGCGACCCGGCCCGGCACCGACAACCTGGTGTTCGAGCTGGACGGCGGGCTGGTCGAGCTGGACCGGCGGGAGCTGGGGCTGCGCACCGGCCCGCTGATGCGCGCCGAGGTGGGTGACGCGCGGGTGCTGCTGCGCGGCGAGCCGACCGACAGCCGCGACTTCATCGTCGGCGACGCGTTCGGGCACCTGGTGGTGCCGTGGCACCTGGCCACCCGGGAGATGGCCGCCGACATCCGGCGGGTGCTGCGCCCGGACGGGATCTACGTGCAGAACGTCATCGACTACCCGCCGGGCCGGTTCATCCGGGCCGAGCTGGCCACCGTGAAGGCCGAGTTCGCGCACGTCGCGCTGATCGCGCCACCGGGCGCGATCGACGGGGAGCAGGGCGCCAACTTCGTGATCGTCGCCTCGGACGCGCCGCTGCCGCTGGACGCGATCCCGCCCGGGCTGAAGCTGCTGCCGGAGCGGGCCGAGCTGATGAACGAGGCGCAGGTGACCGAGTGGGTGGGCGACGCGATGGTGCTCACCGACGACTACGCGCCGGTGGACCAGCTCCTCGCGACCGCCTGAACGGGTGACTTTCCTGACCGATTCCGACCGCTGAGGTGTACCGGGGCCCACTTCGGGCAACAGGACCGACCATGGGTGGACCGGTCAGGAACGGCGTGCAACTGCTCGGCGAGCGATATCGGCTCGTCGAGCAGTTGGGTGCGGGCGGCATGTCGGTCGTCTGGCGCGGCTACGACGAGGTGCTGGGCCGGCAGGTAGCAGTCAAGGTGCTGGCCTCGCGGCTGGCCAGCGACAAGGCGTTCCGGCACCGGATCCGGGTGGAGGCGCAGGCCGCGGCGCGGCTGTGCCACCCCAACATCACCAACGTGTACGACTACGGCGAGTCCGTGCAGGTCGGCCTGACCGTCCCGTACGTGGTCATGGAGCTTGTCGACGGCGGTCCGCTCAGCGGCCGGCTCGGTCGCGACGGGCAGCTTCCCTGGCGGGAGGCCATGACCATCGGCGCGGAGGTCGCCTCGGCGCTCGCCGCCGCGCACGCACGTGGCGTGGTGCACCGGGACGTGACCCCGGGCAACGTCATGCTGACCCCGACCGGGGTGAAGGTCGTCGACTTCGGCATCTCGGCGCTGGTGGGGGAGAGCGACAAGGGGCCGGACGGCGCGCTGCTCGGCACGCCCGCCTACCTCGCTCCGGAGCGGCTGGACAACGGCCACGTCTCCCCGGCCACCGACGTGTACGCGGTCGGGCTGCTGCTGTACCGCATGCTGACCGGCCGCCTGCCGTGGCAGGCCAGCACCACCACCGAGATGCTGCGCGCGCACATGTACCGCGACCCGGACCCGATGCCCGCCGTGCCGGGGCTGCCCGAGCCGGTCGCCGCGCTGGTGCAGCGGTGCCTGGCCAAGCGCCCCGAGGACCGCCCGGCCACCGCCGAGGTGGCCCGTACGCTCGCCGAGGCGGCCGGCATCGCGGCGATCGTGCCGGTGTCACCGGCGTTCGGCCGGATGGACCCGGCGCTCGCCGAGAACGCCGGCACCACCATCCTGCCGTGGTCGGCGGAGACCGACGCGCTGCCGTTCTCGGTGGTGCGTACCCGCACGCGGCGGGCGGTGGCACGGCGGCGCAAGGTGGAGGCGGGCGTGGCCGCCGTCGGCCTGATCGCGGTGACCGCCACCCTGTGGGGGCTGACGTCCCGCAGCCCGGCCAGCGGCGGGGTGGAGCCGACCGAGGCGCGGATGAGCATGCCCGAGCCGATCCCCTGCGCAGTCGACTACTCGCTGCGCCGCGACACCGGCAAGGACTTCGCCGCCGAGCTGACGCTCACAAACACCAGCGACCGGGAACTGCGCGACTGGACCATGGACTTCACGTTCCCCGGCAAGCAGACGGTCACCACGGCCCAGCCCGCGGCACGTCAGGCGGGGCGTACCGTCTCGATCGCCGCACCGGCGGCGGACCCGGCGCTGGCACCCGGTGCGTCGACGAAGCTGACGCTGGCCGGCCGCTACACCGGGAGCAACACGCTGCCCGTGGAGTTCCGGGTCGGGGACAGCTCCTGCGGGGTGCAGGTCTCCGGCATCGCCGGTTCGGCGCCGACCACCGCGCCGCCGGTGCGGACGCCGGTCAAGCCGGCCAGCAAGGCCACCGCCAAGAGCGGGCCGGCGAAGGCCAAGCCGAAACCGAAGCCCAAGGCCGAAGGGCCCGGCAAGGCCAAGGGCAAGGAGAACGGCAAGGGAAAAGCAAGGTAGACCGGCCGAAGGGGGGTGGGAACGGCAAGGGCAAGGGGCCGAAGAAGGGCTGACGGTCAGGCCGGCGGCTCCGGTCAGGTCGGCGCGGCCATCAGGTCAGCGCGGCCGTCAGGTCAACGCGGAGAAGCGCTGCACCTGGGTGATGCCGCCCTCCACGATGAGGACGCTGTCCGCCGCCAGCACCGTGTCCGGCCCGGCGTACCGGAACGGTTCCCCGGCCTGCTTCGCGCCCACCACCATCACGCCGTACCGGTCCTGCGGGGCGATGTCGCGCAGGGACCGCCCGACCAGCGGCGCGGGCACCTTGATCTTGGCGATGGCGAAGTCGTCGTCGAACTCGATGAAGTCCAGCATCCGGCTGACGATCAGGTGGGCCACCCGCTCCCCGGTCTCCGCCTCGGGGAAGACCACATGGTGCGCGCCGACCGAGTGCAGGATCTTCGCGTGCTTCTCCGAGACGGCGCGCGCCCAGATCTGCTCGATGCCCAGCTCCGCCAGGGCCAGCACGGTGAGCACGCTCGCCTCCAGCGACGCGCCGATCGCGACCACCACCCGGCGGAAGTCCGCCATCCCGAGCTGGCGCAGCACCGCCTCCTCGGTGCTGTCCGCCTGCACCACCCGGTCCAGGTCGGACGACCAGTGCTGGACCCGGGCCGGGTCACGGTCGACCGCCAGCACCTCGTGACCGAGGCGTGACAGGGAGCCCGCCAGGCGCGAGCCGAACCGGCCCAGGCCGATCACCGCGATGCCCGTCTCCTCCGGATGCCTAGCCGACAATGGGTTGCTCCTCCGGATAGCGGTACAGCCGTCGACGGGTGTTCAACGCGATGGCCGAGCCGAGGGTGAGCGGCCCGACCCGGCCGACGTACATGAGCGCGGTCAGCACGTACTGGCCCGGCGGGGAGAGCTGCCCGGCCACCCCGACTGTCAGGCCGGTGGTGCTGAACGCGGAGGTGACCTCGAACAGCGCGGCCGAGAACGACACCTGCGAGGTCATCGCGATCAGGCCGACAGTCCCGCCGGCCACCAGCGCCACGCTCAGCAGCGCCACCGTCAGCGCCTGCCGCTGGCTGGACGTGGCCACCCGGCGGTGCCCGACAGTGGTGTCCAGCTCACCCCGCAGCTCGGCCCAGATGGCGAAGCCGAGCAGGAAGAACGTGGAGACCTTGATGCCGCCGGCGGTGCTGGCGCTGCCGCCGCCGATGAACATCAGTCCGATCAGCATGGGGTAGCTCTCGTCGGTGAGCCGGCCGACGTGGATCACGTCGAAGCCGCCGGTACGGCTCAGCGCGATCTGGGCGAACGACGCCAGCAGCTTGCCCGGCACGTCGTAGGTGCCGATCGTGAACGGGTTGGCCCACTCGGCCAGCAGCAGGTAGGCGACGCCGAAGACGATCAGCACCACGCTGCCCCAGACGGTCAGCTTCGTGGCGACCGCCCAGCGCGCCGGCTGCCGCCACTCGCGTACCGCCTCGAACAGCGCCGGGAAGCCGAGCCCGCCGATGATCGCGCCGAGGCTGAGGGGCAGCGCCACCCACCCGTCGCGGGAGAACGCGATCAGGCCGTCGGAGTAGAGCGCGAACCCGCCGTTGTTGAACGCCTGGACCGAGTGGAACACCGCCGACCAGAGCGCCCGGCCCGGCCGGTAGTCGTACGCCAGGAACAGGCGCGCGGCGACCACCGCCGTCATCACCGCCTCGGTGGCGAAGACGGTGGCCGCGATGCGCACCAGCAGCCGGCGTACGTCGCCGAGACCGAACTCGGCGGTCTCCGCCTGCACGAGCAGCCGGTTACGCAGGCCGAGCTGGCGGGACACCGCGAGGATCACCAGCGACGCCCCGGTCAGGATGCCCAGACCGCCGAGCTGCGTCAGCACGGTGATCATCACGAGCCCGAAGCCGGTCCAGTAGTTCGGCGTGTCGGTCACCGCCAGCCCGGTCACCGACACCGCCGACGTGGACGTGAACAGCGCGGTGACGAACGGCGTGTACCGCTGCTCGCTCGTGGCCCAGGGCAGCATGAGCAGGCCGGTGCCGGCCAGGATCACCGCCAGGAATCCCAACGGCACCAGCCGTACGGGCTTCCGGAGCAGGCGGCGCACCCCGTCATCTTCCGTCCGGAGATTCACCGGCAGGTCAGGAACCGACCAACTGGCGGTCAACCACACCCGGTCTGCTGTGCGTACCCATCAACGACAGGAGACGGCGTTGCGACGTACCCTTTCCGCCCTCGGCATGGCCGGCGCGCTGCTCGCGGCCGCTGTGGTGGTGCCGGCAGTGGCCGCCCAGGCCGGCCCGGACCACCACGCCGCCGAGCAGACCCGCGTGCCCCAGCGGCCGATCGTGATCGGCCACCGCGGCGCGAGCGGCTACCGCCCGGAGCACACCCTCGAGGCCTACCGGCTCGCCATCCGCCAGGGCGCCGACTTCATCGAGCCGGACCTGGTCGCGACGAAGGACGGCGTCCTGGTCGCGCGGCACGAGAACGAGATCTCCGGTACGACGGACGTGGCCGCCCGCCCCGAGTTCGCCGGCCGCAAGGCGACGAAGACCATCGACGGGGTGACAGTCACCGGCTGGTTCACCGAGGACTTCACGCTGGCCGAGCTGAAGACGCTGCGGGCCAAGGAGCGCCTGCCGCAGGTGCGGGTCGCCAACACCGCGTTCGACGGCAAGTTCGAGATCCCGACGTTCCAGGAGGTCATCGACCTGGCGCGAACCGAGTCGAAGGCGCGGGGCCGGACCATCGGCGTCTACCCGGAGACCAAGCACCCCACCTACTTCGCCTCGATCGGCCGCCCGCTGGAGGAGCCGCTGGTCGCCGTGCTGCGCCGCAACCGGCTCACCCACCGCGCCGACCCGGTGTTCGTGCAGAGCTTCGAGACCGCCAACCTGCGCAAGCTCGACAAGATGATCGACGTACGGCTGGTGCAGCTCATGGACGCGAGCGGCACCCCCTACGACTTCGTCGCGGGCGGCGACAAGCGGACCTACGCCGACCTGGCCACGCCCGCCGGACTGGCCTGGATCTCCCGGTACGCCGACGGCGTCGGCCTGAACAAGAACCTGATCGTGCCCCGCGACTCGGCCGGACGGCTGCTCGCGCCGACCCCGGTGATCCGTGACGCGCACCGGCAGAAACTGGTGGTGCACGCGTGGACGTTCCGGGCCGAGAACCAGTTCCTGCCCGTGGACTTCCGCATCGGCGCCGACCCGAACACGCGTGGCGACATCACGTCCGAGTACGAGCTGTTCTTCGACCTGGGCCTGGACGGCGTGTTCAGCGATCACCCCGACACGGCGGTGGCCGCCCGAGTCGGCCGCTGACCAGCGCGTCCATGCCGGGGAGGCGCTAATCCGCGGCTCGTAGGGGTGAGGGTGTCCGGACATATCTGGGCACCCTCATTGCTCCTCCGCTCGGCGAGCACGCCCGGTGCCCCGCCACCCGGGCCATCAGGGAATCGTTGGGAACAATGAAGGCGAGAGATCGGTCGGAAAGCTGCGTCACCCTTCCCATACGTACGGATGTTCGACAAGATGGCACTTCGCGATCGGAGGAGGGCGCATGGCCGACAAGAGCGCCATCGAGTGGACGGAAGCAACCTGGAACCCCACCACCGGTTGTGACCGCATCTCCGCCGGCTGCGACAACTGCTACGCGTTGACGCTCGCGAAGCGCCTCAAGGCCATGGGCTCGACGAAATACCAGACCGACGGCGACCCGCGTACCTCCGGGCCCGGGTTCGGTGTCGCCCTGCACGCCGATGCCCTGGACATTCCTCGCCGCTGGCGTGACCCGCGCACCGTTTTCGTCAATTCCATGTCAGACCTCTTTCATGCCCGAGTTCCCCTCGACTATGTCCAACAGGTGTTCGCCGTGATGCGCGAGACGCCACGGCACACCTTTCAGGTGCTCACCAAGCGAGCTGCGCGATTGGCGAAGGTCGCCCACCACCTCGATTGGCCGGCGAATGTCTGGATGGGCGTGAGCGTCGAGGACGGCACGCACCGAGACCGGGTCGACCACCTGCGAGAGGTGCCAGCTTCGGTGCGCTTTATCTCGGCGGAGCCGTTGCTCGGTCCACTGTCCAACCTAGATCTCGACAACATCGACTGGCTGATCGCAGGAGGAGAGTCCGGGCAGGGCTGCCGCTCGATGGATCCGGCCTGGGTCCGTGACCTACGGGATCAGTGCAGCTCTGCCGGCACCGCCTTCTTCTTCAAGCAATGGGGCGGGCGCACCCCGAAGGTCGGAGGTCGGCTGCTGGACGGCCGGACCTGGGACGAGATGCCGCTGCCCCGCGCGCTCGCGTCGGCCTAGGTGTGCAGAGGTCAGGCGATCCCGTCATGGGCGCCAGACGACCTCCTTCCAGAAGTCGCCCGTGCCAGGGCAGCTGATCTGGCCTTGCCGATGCAGCGCCTTGACGGCTTGCCGCACGTGAGGGGCCCAGGCCTGTCCGAGCACCTCACCGTAGACCTCAGGCACGTGATCCATGATCTTGCAAGACACATGCCGGTCCAGCATCTTCACGAGGTTCCGCTCGATCGTCCCCGACCAGCGCTGGGCGTTCTCGGCCTTGTACTGCTCGGCATCGAAGACAGGACCGTCGCCGAACAACGTGTCAGCCAGGTGATCGCCTCGGCGTAGCTGTTCCCTCACCCACGCCTCTTCCCATTCGACACCCGCCTTGCCCAGGGTGTCGGCAAAGTGCCAGGCACCTTCGCCGTGCCTGGTGAACAGAGTGAGGACGTACTTCGGCGCGAGGCCGGGCCGTGGCCGCACGGGCATCCGCACCGCTTGGTAGTCCGATCCCTCGGTGAGGTTCCGGGCGTACCTGTCCGCGACCCGCAGTGCGACGTCCGTGGCGCGCTCGTCATCTTGCGCGTCTGACACCTGGGCGAAATAGCCGCGCCACCAGGGCCCGCCGAGGAACCGATCCAGTCGCGCGGCGGTCTTCTGTTCGCTCCCCGACAGGCCGCCCGGCCGCTGGCCGGCGACGTGGACGGCACGCCCCATCCGGGCCACGGTGGAGACGCTGAAGTGCAGCAACACCTCGGTAGGTGGCCAATTGGGTCGACCGAGCAGTCGGGTGCGGATCAGGTCGAAATCGAGGGCTGGGCCGAAGGGATCGAGAAAGGCGAAGAGCGAGGCGCCCTTGGCCCGAGCCAACAACTCGGGGAGGTGCTGGTCGAGGCTGCCCTGGCGCAGTTCACGCTGGACTGGGCCACCCTTGTCGCGAAGGACCTGCTCCAGGTTCGCGTAGCTGTCCGGTTCCTGCTCGACGAAGAACGCCAGCACGTCGCGGAAGCCCTGAACGAACTCGGCGCACCGGGACAGGAGCAGCGGTGAACCCGGCTCCCCGCCGTCGTACTCGCCCCTGCCGGCGTAGCCGTCCAGGAAGACGATCGGGTTGCCCTGGCCCGTTTTGGACGCGAACACCACTGGATAGCGCTTGAGGATGCCGTGCTTGAGCGCGGCCGCTGCCTTCTTGGAGCGGAAGAATTCCTCGTTCGCGGACAAGAGCCCTCCCCACGCCACTTGCTTTCAGTGATGTGAAGATAGCTTTGAGTAATGGCTCACGCTGGCCGTCGTTGGGTTGCCGGAGGGTGCTCAAGCCGCCGAGTGTGCCGGTGAGCAGCAGTGACGCCCTTGGTCGGATGCGCAACGGGCCGGGCGAAGTCCATGATCTGACAACACCATGGTGTCCTGCCCTGTATGGCGCGACTCAAGATCCAGGGCGAGTTCTAGCGGTTTGACGGTTCGGCTACGTAGGTGCCTCGGCCGGGCTGGCCGGTGATCAGCTCGCGATCGTGCAGCAATGACATCGCACGGTAGGCCGTGTTCATGTGGACGCCGTAGGTCTCGGCCAACTCACGTGTCGAGGGCAGTCGGTCGCCCGGCTTCAGCTCGCCACTCTTGATCTTCGCGGCGATGTCGTTGGCGATACGGCGGAACGGTGCTTCTGCTGTGGGCATGGTGGGGACTCCGGTTGGTTCGGCAAATCCGATCCTGCCCTACCTGCACAAGTAACTGCAACAAGTTGCCCAGCACGTCGAGAGTGGAGGCTCGCGCATAACCAGATACTGGTGTAGGTTGAGGCGCGTCCGGCTCCGGTTGGTTCGGCAAACCTCGGGAGTCGGACCCGGATTGGGCTCCGGGGTCGTACCGCCGAACGGGCTGCGGTCTCGGGGTCGGCGGTCCGCCCGCGTCCTCTGTCTGCGGGCGGGCCGCCTCCACGGCTCGGTGAGGAGGATCGGCGTGCGTAACGTGCTCAACCTGTTCCAGTCAACCCGGCGACGTGGCAAGGGCGGGCCGCCGAACCAGGGCTGGTACCGATCGGATTCGTGCCGGCCGCTGAGCGTCGGGCAGGTCCGCGAGCGGAGGTTCCGCACCGTGCGGCACGGGCTCGACCCGGCGGAGGTGCACGCCTTCCTCTACCGGGTGGCCGGTGACCTGGCGCTGGCCCGGCGCGACGCGTCGCGGTACGCCGAGGAGAACACCCGCATCAAGGCAGCGCTCAAGAGCTGGCAGTCCCGGTTCACCCCGGGCGCGCAGCGGTGAGCCGGGAGCGGTTCGTCGTACACCTGCCGGTTCTCGCGGCCGACCTCGACGGCGCGCGGGGGTTCGCGCGTGCCATCTGCCGGGCGCTCGGGTTCCTGGCCGACGTGGAGCGCGCCGGGACGACCGTGTCGCGGGAGGACGAGCAGTCCGTACGCCACTGGGTCTGGTGCGACCGGCCGCGCGACGGTGGCCGGCGGTGCGCACGGGCGGCCGACCACGACGGGGACTGCGGCGGGCGGTGACCGGCGCGCGATGGCGTGGGCCGACATTCCCGGCGAGCTGCGCGTGGTGGGTGCGGCCATCCGGGGTCGGTGCGGTTACGTGGCGATGTCCGGCGTTGTAACGAGCGGCCACCCCGTCACGGGGACTTGTGTGCGCCGACCACATAGCCCGTGGGTGACGTCACTTCTAGCGTGAGCCGACAACTGACATTCCCCTGTCCTCACCTGGAGTCGCAATGACGATCCGGCACACGCGACGGGTGTTCCTTACCGCCGCCACCTCGGTGGCGGTCGCTCTGGCCGCCACGGCCTGTGGCAGCCCGCAGGACACCGCATCCGGCGGCGGCGACGCCGCCCCGGTCAAGGTCGGTCTGGTCTACTCCCAGTCCGGGCCGCTCGCCAGCTACGGCAAGCAGTACATCGAGGGTTTCAAGGCCGGCCTCGAC
Source organism: Micromonospora sp. NPDC049203 (assembly GCF_043197215.1). NCBI lineage: Bacteria > Bacillati > Actinomycetota > Actinomycetes > Micromonosporales > Micromonosporaceae > Micromonospora > Micromonospora sp. NPDC049203. Next base: position 490,788 of record NZ_JBICSV010000003.1, read on the forward strand.
TTCGCCACCAAGGGCACCGGCAAGGTCGGTGACCGCACCATCGAGGTGAGCGAGGCCGACGACGCGGGCGACCCGGCCAAGGCCGTGTCCGCCGCGAAGGACCTGATCGGCAAGGGTACGAAGATCATCGCCGGGTCCACCTCGTCCGGGGTGGCGCTCCAGGTCGCGCCGATCGCCGCGCAGAACAAGGTGCTGTTCATCTCCGGCCCGGCCGCCACCGACGCGGTGACCGGCGCGAACAAGTACACGTTCCGTTCCGGCCGGCAGTCCTGGCAGGACGTGGTGACCGCCCGGTCGTTCATCGGCGACGCGGGCGGCAAGAAGGTCGTCGTGTTCGCGCAGGACGGCGCGTTCGGCGACGCGAACGAGGCCGCCGTCAAGGCCGTGATCGGCGGTGCGGGCGCGAACGTGAGCAGCGTCCGGGCACCGGCCAGCGCCACCGAGTTCACGCCGTTCGCCAGCCAGATCAAGGCCGCCAAGCCGGACCTGCTCTTCGTCGCCTGGGCCGGCACCACCGCCGGCGCCATGTGGCAGACGCTCGACCAGCAGGGCGTCCTCGCCTCCACCACTGTCGTCACCGGCCTGGACATCCGCGCCTCCTGGCCGACGTTCGGCGCGGCCGGCAGCAAGATCTCGTTCCTGTCGCACTACTTCGACGGGGCCAGCGACACCGAGGCCGCCAAGGCCGCGAAGGCGAAGGTGCCGGGCGGCACGCTCGACCTGTTCCACCCGGACGGGTTCGCCGCCGCGCAGATGGTCGTCCGCGCCGTGCAGGAGGGCGGCGACGACGTGGAGAAGATGGTGAAGGCGCTTGAGGGCTGGGAGTTCGAGGGCGTCAAGGGCACCATGAAGATCCGCGCCGAGGACCACGCCCTGCTCCAGCCGATGTACCAGGCGAAGCTCTCCGGCAGCGGCACCGCCTTCACGGCGACCGCGCAGAAGTCGCTCACCGGTGACGAGAGCGCGCCGCCGGTCGCGCAGATGAAGGGCTGACCCGTGCTCGCCACCCGCGGTCTGACCTGGCGGATCGGTGAGGTCGCCATCGTCGACTCCGTCTACCTCGATCTGGCGCCGGGGGAGTTCCTCGGCGTGATCGGGCCCAACGGCGCCGGCAAGACCTCCCTGTTCAACCTGATCACCGGCCTGCGCCGGCCCACCGAGGGCACTGTCCTGCTGGACGGCGCGGACATCACCGCGCTTGCGCCGCACCGGCGGGCCCGGCTCGGCCTGGGACGTACCTTCCAGGCGTCCTCGGTCTTCGGCTCGCTGACCGTGCGGGAGAACGTCCGGCTGGCCGTACAGGCACACCGGGGTGGCTCGATGAAGCTGTGGCGGCGGGCGGCGGCCGACCGGGAGGTGGCCGCCGCCGCCGACGCGGCGCTCGACCGGGTCGGCCTGCACCACAGGGGTACGGCGCTCGCCGGCACCCTTGCCCACGGCGAGAAGCGCAAGCTGGAGATCGCGCTGCTGCTCGCCGGTGAACCACGGGTGATGCTCCTGGACGAGCCGATGGCCGGGGTGAGCGCCGAGGACGTGCCCGAGCTGGTCAGCGTGATCAAGTCGTTGACCGGCGACAGCGGCCGGGCGGTGCTCATGGTGGAACACCACATGGACGTGATCCTGGAGCTGGCCGACCGGATCGCCGTGATGCACCACGGCGCGCTGCTGGCATGCGACACCCCGGACACGGTGATGGCGAACGCCACCGTGCAGGAGGCGTACCTGGGGGAGGCGCTCTAAATGACTGAACCTGTCCTGTCCGTGGCGGACCTGTCCGTGCGGATCGCCGGACTGCACATCCTCCAGGGGGTGTCGTTCGAGGTCGCGGCGACCGGCGTCACGGTGCTGCTCGGGCGCAACGGCGTCGGCAAGACCACCACGCTGCGCGCGATCGTCGGGCTGACGCCGCGCGGCGGCGAGGTACGCGGGACCGTGCGGATGGGTGCGCGCAGCCTGCTCGCCCGCCCCACCCACCGGCTGGTCCGCGACGGCCTCGGCTACGTGCCGGAGGACCGCTGCGTCTTCGCCGCGCTCACCGTCGCGGAGAACCTGCGGCTCGCCGAACGGCGGGGCGTCACGCCCGCGTACGACAAGGTGTTCTCGCTCTTCCCGGAGCTGGAGCGGCGCGGACGGCAACGGGCCGGCTCGCTCTCCGGCGGGCAGCAGCAGATGCTCGCGATCGGCCGGGTGCTGCTCAACGACAACCGGCTGCTGCTCGTCGACGAGCCGACGAAGGGGCTGGCGCCGAAGGTGGTGACAGAGGTGGCCGAGGTGCTGGAACGGGTGGCGGAATCCGTGCCGGTGCTGCTCGTCGAGCAGAACCTGGCGGTGGTGCGGCGGCTGGCGACCGACGCGGTGGTGCTCTCCGCCGGGAAGGTCGCCTGGACCGGCGACGCCCAGGAACTGCTGCTGGAGACCGCGCTGACCAAGTCGCTGCTCGGTGTGGGTTCGGCGGAGGTGCCGGTGAGCGCGAGGAGTGAGCCGGGTTTGCGAGCCCCGCAGTCGCGAACGAAAGGCGGCACGGCATGAACACGGTGGTCCTGCTGACGCTGACCGGGCTGGGCCTGGCGGCGCTCTACTTCCTCGTGGCCTCCGGACTGTCCCTGGTGTTCGGCCTCGCCGACGTGCTCAACTTCGCGCACGGGCTGTTCCTCGGCGTCGGCGCGTACGCGACGTGGTGGGCGGCGGGCAACCTGCCCGGCGCCGGGCCGGACGGGTTCGGTTTCGTGCTCGCAGTCGTCTTCGGCGTGCTGGCCGGTTCGCTCGTCGCGGTGCTCGTGGAGCTGGTGCTGATCCGGCCGCTCTACTCCCGCACCATCGAACAGGTGCTCGTCACCGTCGGCCTGTCGCTCGCCGGGGTGGCGCTGCTCCAGGCCACCTGGGGCGCCGACCCGCGACCGTTCCCGCGCCCGGACTGGAGCCGGGGCGTGACATCGGTGCTCGGCGCGCAGGTGCCGAACGCCGGGCTGCTGCTGATCGTCGCCGCCGCTGTGGTGCTCGGCGCGCTGCTGGCGTTCCTGCGCTGGACCCGGTACGGCCTGATCATCCGGGCCGGTGTGGAGAACCGGGAGATGGTCACCGCGCTCGGTATCGACGTGCGCAAGGCGTTCACGCTGGTCTTCGCGATCGGCGGGGCCGCCGCCGCGCTGGCCGGCGCGCTCGGCGGCGTCTACTTCGGCACCGTCTCGCCGGGGCAGGGCGGCTCCCTGCTGATCTTCGCCTTCATCGTGGTGGTGATCGGCGGGATGGGCTCGGTGGTCGGGTCCGCGTACGCGGCGGTCGCGGTGGGGCTGCTGCAACAGTTCGTCAACTACTACGGCACGTCCGGCCTGGGTGACCTGTGCGTGGTCGGTCTGCTCGCCGTGGTGCTGCTGCTGCGTCCGCAGGGCCTGGCCGGAAAGGTGGCTCACGCATGACCAACTCGGTGGTCGACGCGCCTCCGGCGCAGGTGCCCGACGAACTGACCCCCGGGCGTTCCCGCTGGCACGGGCTTCGCCCGTACCTGCCGCTGGTGGCGCTGGTGGTGGCGGCGATCCTGCCGTACTCCACACTGCACCTGCCCGGGATCTTCGAGGGGCCGCTGAACTCGCCCGGCACGCTGCAACTGCTCGCCATCTGCCTTGTCTTCGGCGGGCTGGCGGCCGGATACGACCTGCTGTTCGGGCGTACCGGGATGCTCTCCTTCGGCCACGCGCTCTACTTCGCCGCCGGGGTGTACGGCACCGACATCCTGGTCACCAAGGCCGGGCTGCCGCTGTGGCAGGCGGCAGTGCTCACGGTGGTCGGCGGCACCACCCTGGCCGCGCTGCTCGGTGCGGTGGCCCTGCGGACGGTGGGCATCGCGTTCGCCATGGTGACGCTGGCGTTCGCGCAGGTCGGGGCGATCCTGGTGGCCCGCGACTTCGGCGGCCTCACCGGCGGCGAGGAGGGCCTGCCGCTGGACGTTTCCGGACTGCCGGCTGCTCTGGTGGGGGTCACCAACACGGTGAACCTGTACTGGCTGGCGCTGGCGTACCTGGCGATCGTGGTCCTCGTGGTGCACCGGGTCAGCGCCTCGCCGACCGGGCGGGTGCTCGCCGGGCTGCGCGACGACGAGCGGCGCATCGGGGTGCTCGGGCTCGACCCGTACCGGTTCAAGCTTGTCGCGTTCACGCTCGCCGGCGGTCTCGCGTCGGCCGGCGGGGTGGTCTACGTGCTGATCGTCGGCGGGGCCAGCCCGCACATCACCTCGTCGGAGCTGACGCTGTCGCTGCTGGTCATGGTGGTGCTCGGCGGCCCCGGCACGCGGTGGGGGCCGGTGCTGGGCGGCGTCCTCTACATGTACCTGGACCACCGGCTCACCGCGTTCGGCAGCAGCGACGCGGTGAACAGCCTGCCCGCGTTCCTCAGCCACCCGCTGAGCCAGCCCCTGTTCGTCCTGGGCACCGTGTTCATCCTGGCCGTCTACTTCTTCCCCGGCGGCCTGGCCAGCCTGCGCTCCCGCGTAACCCCTCTCCTGGCCGCCCTCCGCCGCCCCCGCTGACCCTCTCCCGGCCCACCCGCCCCGCTCCCGTCCCGTTGATCAAGGAGTTTGTGTCCTGATCCCACGGCCAGGATGACGCAAACTCCTTGATCAACGGGGCGGGCGGGAGGGCGGGAAGCGGGGAGGCCGGGGAGGGAGTGGGAGGGAGCGGTGGGGCACGCGCGAGGGGCGGCGGCCCCCCGTGTGGCCCCCGCCCCCGAGCGTGCGTCGTGGTCAGCCGTTGAGCATCTCGTACGCCGACGCCGGCGCCTTCTGCACCTGCGCGCCCGTCGGCGCGCTGATCTTCGGCGCCTTGCCGAAGTCGTAGTACTTGGCGACCAGCTTCATCGCCTTCTTCTTGCCCGCGGCCGGCACCTCAAGGGTCAGCGAGGTGAGGTTCCCGTCCGGCCCGACCACGGCCGTGAACGGCACCTTCTTCGCCGCGTCACCGAGCGCGTCCACGTCCACGGTGGTGAAGCTCTCGCGGATGTCCGCGCTCGCGGTCAGGTCGGCGAACCCGGCGTACGTCCCGTCGCCCCGGTCCTCGACCGTCTCCGAGGTCCGGATGACACCGCCCATGTTGGCCGGGTCGGCGTTCTGGTAGACCGGCACCTCCGAGGTGTCGTCGAGCTTGGTGCGGTCCAGGAGCATCCAGCGCTTCGGCAGCTTCATCATGTCCTGCAGGCCGGCCATTCCGGTGATCTTCACCCGCATCCAGATGTCCTCCTCGATCACGCGGAAGGTCATCCCCATGGTGAACTCCGGGTCCTTGCTCTTCTCCGACATGGACAGCTCAAGGCCGCGCGCCGCCGGGTCGACCACCCCGTCGAACTTGTCCGCGCCCTCGATCGTGGTGAACCGGAAGGCCGGGTCGTTCTCGTCCGGCACGGCGGCCAGCAGCGTGGCCTTCGGGTCGGCCGACGGGCTCGGGGCCGGCCCGGCGCTCTCGGTGGCGTCCCCGGTCCCGCACCCGGCGGACAGGACGGTGGTGGCCAGTACGGCCGTCGCGAGAGCCGCGATCCGCCGGAGTTTCACGACGGATCCGAATCGCTGCGTCATGGTGTTCGACTCACTTTCCCAGGTGATTGTTGCCGGGTAAGTATCGGCAGCCGTCACGGCGGCCCCGCTGCCGATATGCTGCCGTCCGACTGCCGTCGGCCACAGTGGGCGACGGCAGCCGGTACGGGGGCGGAAACTCGCATGTCAGAGGCGCTGCGCTTCGAACTGCTCGGCCCGCAGCGGGCCTGGTACGCCGGCCGTCCGCTCGACCTGGGCCCGGCCAAGCAGCGGGCGGTGCTGGCCGTGCTGCTGCTCGCCGCCGGCCGTCCCGTCCCGACCGGGCAGATCGTCGAGGCGGTCTGGCCGGACGAGGCGCCGGTGAACGGCCTCAACGTGGTGCAGAAGTACGTGGCCGGTCTGCGCCGGGTGCTGGAACCCGACCGGTCGCCGCGTACGCCGGGCCGGGTGCTCACCCTCACCGACGCGGGCTACCTGTTGCGCGTGCCGCCCGAGGCGGTGGACGTGGTGTGCTTCGAACGGGGCGTGCAGCGTGCGCGGGCGGCGCAGGCGGGCGGCCGTACGGCGGAGGCGCTGGCCGAGGTGAGCGCCGCGCTGGAGCTGTGGCAGGGGGAGCCGTTCACCGGGTTCGCCGGCCCGTTCTTCGACGCGGCCCGGCACCGGCTGGTGGAGATGCGGGCGGTCGCGCTGGAGACGCGTACCGACCTGGAACTGGCCGACGGCCGGGACGGCGAGCTGGTCGGACGCCTGGTCGAGTTGGTCACCGAGTTCCCGGTCCGGGAGCGACTGCGCCAGCAGCTCATGCTGGCGCTGCACCGCAGCGGTCGGCAGGCCGAGGCGCTGGCCGCCTACCGCGACTACGCCGGGTTGCTCCGCGACGAGTACGGCATCGAACCGGGCGAACCGCTGCAGGATCTGCACCGGCGGATCCTCCGTGCCGATTCGGGCCTCCTGGCGCGTCCGGAGCGGGCCGGGCCGGACGGGAGGTGGACGGGCCGTCCGGAGCCGCTTCCGGCCGCCGCCGGTACCCCCACCGGCGCACCGGCCCCACCGTCGCTCATGAGCCCCGCCGAGGCGCCGGGCCGGCCGCTGCCCACTGATCCGGCCGAGAATCCGTTTCCGCCCACCGCTGCGGCGCCGGTCTCGGCCCGGCTCACCGTGCCGGTGCAGTTCACCGTCTCCGCGCAGCCGGGCGGTCCGCTCCCGCAGCCACCGGCCGGCGAGCCGCCTGCCGGCCTGCCGGCCTGGGTCTCGCCCCCCGTCGCACCGCTGTTCGGTGCCGTGCCCCCGACCGGGCGTCCGTCCGGTGTGCCGGGGTGGCTGAGCGTCGTCGTGACCGTGGGCGGTGCGCTCACCGCCCTGCTCTCGTTCGGCATGCTCACCTGGCTGGTGGTGCTGCTGTACGGCTTCTGGCGGCGCAGCTGGGGCAGCGTCGTCGCCGCCGTCTGCTACCTGACCGTGGCCGTGACGTTCGTGACGGTCCTGGGCAGCAGCGAGTCCGAGGAGGTCACCGCACCCGAGATCACCCTGATGGCGATCTGGCTGGCCGCCTGGGCGGCGGGCGTCCCGCACGTGGTGCTGCTCAACGGCCGGCTGCTCGCCTGGTTGCGCGGCCTCTGGCGGGGGCGGCCGTACGCGGACCGCAACCGGCTGCGCCGGGAGTACGCCCGTTACCTGCTCTACCAGTACCCGTCGGCCCGCGACGACCTGCGCATCGGGCGCCCCGACCTGCCCCGCGCGTACGACGACGGCGGACTGGTGGACGTCAACTCGGTGCCGGACCAGGTGATCGTCGGGTTGCCGGGACTGACCCGGTCGCAGGCACAGCACGTGGTGGTCGACCGGAGGCTGCGTGGCCCGTACACGTCGATGGAGGAGCTGGCCTCGCGGTGCCTGCTGCCGGCGGCGGCGACCGACGTGCTGCGCGAACTGCTTGTCTTCCTGCCGCCCGCGCCGCAGCCCGGTCCGCCGGTGACGCCGGCCGCCCCTGGTAGAAATGCCGGATGAGCCAGGATCGGATGGCCGTCCGGGAACGCGCCGAGGCGGTGCTGCGGCGGCTGGCGGGTGACCACGCCCGGCTGCGCGAGGACCAGTGGCGGGCCATCGAGGCGCTCGTGGTCGACCGGCGGCGGGTGCTCTGCGTGCAGCGCACCGGCTGGGGCAAGTCGGCCGTCTACTTCGTGGCCACCGCGCTGCTGCGGGAGGGGAATCAGCACGGGCCGACGGTGATCGTCTCGCCGCTGCTGGCGCTGATGCGCAACCAGGTCGAGTCCGCCGCCCGGGCCGGCATCCGGGCACGCACCATCAACTCGGCGAACCTGGACGAGTGGGACCAGATCACCGCCGAGATCCACGCCGGGGCGGTCGACGTGCTGCTGATCAGCCCGGAACGCCTGAACAACCCGGACTTCCGCGACGGCGTCCTGCCGAAGCTGGCCGCCACCACCGGGCTGCTCGTGGTGGACGAGGCGCACTGCGTCTCCGACTGGGGGCACGACTTCCGCCCCGACTACCGGCGGCTGCGCACGTTCCTGGCCAACCTGCCCGAGCGCACGCCGGTGCTCGCCACCACCGCCACCGCCAACGCCCGGGTCACGCAGGACGTGGCCGAGCAACTGGGCGACGCGCTGGTGCTGCGGGGCACGCTGGACCGGGAGTCGCTGCGCCTCGGCGTACTCGATCTGCCGAGCCCGGCCCACCGCCTGGCCTGGCTGGCCGACCACCTGGACCGGCTGCCCGGCTCGGGGATCGTCTACACGCTCACCGTGGCGGCGGCCACCGAGACGGCCGAGTTCCTGCGCGGCCGGGGCTGGTCGGTCGCGTCCTACACCGGGCAGGCCGAGGACGCCGACCGGCGGGCCGCCGAACAGGACCTGCTGGACAACAAGATCAAGGCGCTGGTCGCCACCAGCGCGCTCGGCATGGGCTTCGACAAGCCCGACCTCGGCTTCGTCGTGCACCTGGGCGCTCCGCCCTCGCCGATCGCCTACTACCAGCAGGTCGGCCGCGCGGGCCGGGCCGTCGAGCACGCCGAGGTGCTGCTGCTGCCCGGCGTGGAGGACGCGGCGATCTGGCGGTACTTCGCCTCGCTCGCCTTCCCGCCCGAGGAACAGGTCCGCGCCGTGCTCGCCGCGCTGGACACCGAGCGGCCGATCTCCACCCAGGCCCTGGAACCGGTGGTCGACCTGCGCCGGACCCGGCTGGAGCTGATGCTCAAGGTGCTCGACGTGGACGGCGCGGTCCGCCGGGTACGCGGCGGCTGGCTCGCCACCGGCGAGCCGTGGGTCTACGACGAGGCCCGGTTGCGGCGCGTCGCCGACGCGCGCGCCGCCGAGCAGCGGGCCATGCGGGAGTACGCCTCGACGTCCCGCTGCCGGATGCGCTACCTGCGGGAAGGGCTGGACGACACCGGGGCGCAGGACTGCGGGCGGTGCGACAACTGCGCCGGTCCGCTGTTCGACGCCGAGGTCACCGAGGCGGCGCTGACCGCCGCGCAGACGTTCCTCGGGCGCCCCGGCGTGCCGATCCCGCCGAAGAAGCTCTGGCCGACCGGGTTGGAGGCGGTCGGCGTACCCCTGAAGGGCCGCATCCCCCCGGCGGAGCAGGCGCTGGCCGGCCGGGCCGTGGGGCGCCTGTCCGACCTGGGGTGGGGCGGGCGGCTGCGCGGGCTGGTCGGGCCGGAGGCGCCGGACGGCCCGGTGCCCGACGACGTGGTGGCCGCCGTGGTCGAGGTGCTGAAGGCGTGGGCGCACGGCGACGACCCGTGGCCCCGGCGGCCCGCCGGCGTGGTCGCGGTCGGCTCCCGGACGCGACCGCTGCTGGTCGGCTCGCTGGCCGAGCGGATCGCCGCCGTGGGCCGGCTTCCGCTGCTCGGCCACGTCGTCCCGGCCGGGCCTGGCGGTGGCGGGCCGCGCGGCAACAGCGCCCAGCGGGTACGCGCGCTGCACGGCGCCTTCCACCTGCCGGACGACCTGGCCGGCGCGCTGCCGGGGCTGGACGGTCCGGTGCTGCTGGTGGACGACCTGGTCGACTCGGGCTGGACGATGGCGACGGCGGCGCGGCTGCTGCGCCGGTCCGGCGCCCCGGACGTGCTGCCGCTGGCGCTCGCGGTCGCCGGCTGACCCGTCGCGGCGGGTTCGCGGCGCGGCGGGTTCGCGGCCGGTTCGCGGCTCGCGGCGGAAAGTTCCCGGACCGGGCGGAATGCGAGCGTCACCACCGTCGGCGGACCGTCGTCCGGCCCGCGTCCGGGCGGCGGTACCGTGGGGTCATGACCGAGCAGCGACCCGTCGTCCAGACGTACACCGTGACCGGGATGACCTGCGAACACTGCGTCAAGGCGGTGACCGAGGAGCTGTCCGCGCTGCCCGGTGTCGACGAGGTCCGGATCGATCTGACGAGCGGCACCGCCACCGTCACCAGCGCGGCGCCGCTGTCCGTCGAGTCCGTGCGTGCCGCGGTGGACGAGGCGGGTTACGAGCTGGTCGGCGGCGGTGCCTGAGTCGTTGTCGGTCACGTCCGGCACCGGCGTCGTCCCCGACGACGCCGAGGCCGGTTCCGGCGCTCCCGCGACAGGGCCCGGCGACGCGGTGGACCGGGAGACGCTGCGGCTGGCCATGGTGGTGGGCGGCCTGGTGCTCGCCGTACTGCTCGGTTTCGGCCTCGGGCGGATGAACGCGCCGGCCGAGGCGGTGCGGTCCGCGGGCGCGACGGCCGGGGGAGTCGCCACCGGCGACGGCGGTGCGCACGCCCACGCGCCCGGGACCGGCGCGCACACGCACGACGGCGCCACAGTCACCCAGGGCGGCGGCGACGGCGCGACGGGGCTGTCGATCACCTCGGCCGGCTACACGCTCGTGCCGTCGACCGAGCTGGTCGCGGGCCGCGCCGGTGAGCTGCGCTTCCAGATCCGCGACGACCAGCGCCGGGCGGTCACCCGGTTCGCCGTCGTGCACGACAAGCCGATGCACGTGATCATGGTCCGGCGTGACCTCAGCGGCTACCGGCACCTGCACCCGACGATGGCCGCCGACGGCACCTGGTCGGTGCCGATCACGTCGCCGGAGGCGGGTCCCTGGCGGATGTACGCCGACTTCACCACGGTCGCCGACGACGGCCGCCAGGTCGCCGTGGTGCTCGGCGCCGACCTGACCGCGGCCGGCGCGTACCAGCCCCGGCCGCTGCCCGCAGCCGCCACGTCGGCCACCGTCGACGGGTTCACCGTCGCCCACACCGGCACGCCGGAGGTGGGGAAGGCGGTGCCGCTGCGGTTCCGGGTCACCGGCGCCGACGGCGCGGCGGCGTCGCTGGAGCCGTACCTCGGTGCGTACGGGCACCTTGTGGCGTTGCGCGAGGGCGATCTCGGCTACCTGCACGTACACCCGGAGCCGGTGCGCGACGGCGACGACGTGACGTTCTGGCTGACCGCGCCGGGGCCGGGGAGCTACCGGATGTTCCTGGACTTTCAGGTCGGCGGTGTGGTGCGGACCGCCGAGTTCACGCTGACAGTGGCCTGAGCCGAGGGCCGCTGCCCCGGTCGGTCAGCCGGCCCGGCGGACCGGGCGGCGGGCCAGGTAGCGGAGCAGATCGCGGATGTGGTGCTTCTCCTCGGCGGGCACGTTCGGGTCGGCGAGCCGGTCCAGGATCACCCGCACGTCGGCCTCCACCGGGCCGTCCTCGGCACCACGGCGGCGGGGCACCGGCCCGGCGTCGGGCAGCCCGAGCGCGCGGAACGCCGCCGCCACGGGCAGGTCGAGGGCGGCGCAGAAGCCGCGCACCTTGGCGAGCTCGGGATAGTCCTGCCAGTCTCCGGCCAGCCAGCGGAACACAGTGGAACGGCCCACGCCGGTGTGGGTGGCGAGGTCGGTCACCGTCCAGCCGCGTTCCTCGCGTGCGGCATCGATGGCCCGGCGTACGAAGCGCGCGAAGGCCATCTGCGGTGAAACGTCTGCGGAACCCATCCCTGGTGGATCTGTCCCCTTCCTCCGGTGGCCCGGCTCGCCCATCGAGCGTAGTACGCCCGGCGGGAGAAGTAACCGACTGATCGGCCCGGAGGGCCCGCTGGCAGGACCGATCAATGCGGAAGTGTGGTTCGGGTAATCTGCTTCGGGTAAGAAAATGGGGAACCCTGGGAACCGAAATGGAGGAGCAGCATGGCCGAGCCGGACCGTTCCGTGCCGCATCGCCCTGGCGCGGTGAGTCTCTTCTTCGTGGCCAAGGCCGCGGTGTTCGCGCTCGGCTTCTGGCTCTGGCTACTGGTGCTGGCGGTACGCGGCGGCGACGCGACGGGCGTACACCTGATCGCCGCGACCGGCGCGATCTGCACCACGCTGGTCTCGGTGGTGCTCGGCGCTCGGATGGCGTTGCAGCGCAACGCCGCCGTCCGGCACGCCGAACTGAAGCGACTGCTCGTCGACATCTCGTGGAACGCCTTCGCCGCCGCCGGGAACGGCGAGCAGCGCGGGAAGGTGGTGCCGTTCCCGAGCGTCTCCCACGACGCCGAGCAGGCCCCGAGCCGCGGCTCCGGTGAGCGGGTGTCGGTGCTCGACCGGGGTGACCGCAACCGGGGCGACCTGGGACGGTAGGCCCCCGGTCAGCGCGCCTCGGCCAGCAGCGTCTCCAGCCGGGGCGTGACGCCCCACTGGTCGACCAGTTCGCGATATTCGGCCCGCTGCCCGTCGGTCGGGGCGCCGGCCGTCCGCCGCGCCCGGATCAGCAGGTTGCGCGGCGTGTGCTGGGAGTCGACGAACTCCACCACCTCGGCGCGGTAGCCGTGCAGGCGCAGCAGCGCGGCGCGTACCGCGTCGGTGAGCACGTCGGCGAACCGTTCCCGCAGGATGCCCTGCCGGGTCAGCAGCTCGTACGGCGCGGGCGCCGGCCCGGCCCGCAACTGCGCGGCCAGGTCGTGGTGGCAGCAGGGCGCGGCGAGCACCCAGCGGGCCTCCCAGCGCACCGCCCGGGCCAGCGCCTCGTCGGTGGCGGTGTCGCAGGCGTGCAGCGCCAGCACCAGATCGGGCGCCGGGTCGACCGGCGCCTCGGCGATGGTGCCGGCCACGAAACCGACCCGGTCGGACCAGCCCAGGCGCTCGGCCAGCTCGGTGTTGCGGCGGCGCTGGTCCTCGCGGACGTCCACCCCGACCAGGGTCACGTCCAGGCCGCGCCCGACCAGATAGCGGTAGGCGGCGAAGGTCAGGTACGCGTTGCCGCAGCCCAGGTCCACCACCCGCAGCGGGCCGGTGAGGTCGTCGGGCAGCGTGGCCGCGAGCGCACGCAGGAACGCGTCGACCTGGCGGCGCTTGGCCGCCGAGCCGCCGATCTCGCGGAACAGGGGATCACCCGGGTCGAGCAGCCACTCCTTGGCCCGGTCGTGCCCGCCCGGCTCGACGGCCGGACGGCTGGCCGCCGCGCGGTGCACCTGCGCCTCGCCGGACTTGGTGACCCGGAGCTGGAGCGTGGCGTCGGCGGTCTCGACGTGCCAGTTGCCGAACGGCTCGGCGAGCAGTTCGTCGACCGCCGCGCCGGCCTCCGTGCCAGGTGCCACGTTGCGGGTGTGCGGTCGTGAGCCGTCGGAGACGGCGATCTGCAACCGGGGGCCGGCCTTCAGCGTGACCGGCCGCAGTTCCGCGCGTACCACCGAGGGACGCTGCCCACGACGGCGCCCGGCGGCGACCGCGCGGGTCAGCCCCGGCGCGAGCAGCAGCGCCCGCACCTCAGCCAGCGCCGAGTCCAAGGCCTCAGCCATCCCTACCTACCTCTCGTGCTTCCGCCCTGCCCGCCGACGCTCCGCCGACCATGACGTTGGCGGCGGCGCGCACGGCGTGCCGCACCGTCAACTTCATGATCGTCGCAGTGTGGGGGCGGGACGGGGACGGCCTCCGGGACCGGGGTCCGGGAGGCCGTTTCCGTGGGTGTCGGTCAGTCGGCGTTCGTCGCCTCGGCGGGCACGCCGGTGCTGCCGCCGCGGCGGCGACGGCGGCGACGCGGCTTGCTCGCCGCCTCGCCCTCCGCGGGCTGCGGTGCGGCAGCGGCGGTCTCGGCCGCGCCCTCGGTGCCGATCACCGCGGTCGGCTCACCGGCCACCGTCTCGCCGGCCCGGCGGCGACGGCGCCGACGCGGCGTACGCGAGGTCTCGTCGTCCCCGGCGTCGGCCTGCGGTGCGGACGACCCGGCGGACGAACCGCCCTCGTCACGCCGGCCACGACCGCGGTCACGGCCCTGCCCCTCGCCGCGCTCGCGGCCCCGGCTGTCGCCGCGCCGCGCGCCCCGGCGCGCCCGGCCACCGCCGCCCAGGTCCTCCTCGACCTCGGCGGACAGGCCGGCGCGGGTGCGCTCGGCGGTCGGCAGGGTGCCGCTGATCCCCGTCGGGATGCCCAGGTCGGTGTAGAGGTGCGCGGAGGTGTGGTACGTCTCCGGCGGCTCGGGCATGTCCAGCCCGAGCGTCTTGTCGACGATCCGCCAGCGGGGCATGTCGTCCCAGTCGACGAACGTCACAGCGACACCGGTGGCCCCGGCCCGGCCGGTACGGCCGATGCGGTGGGTGTAGGTGTCCTGGTCCTCGGGGCAGTCGTAGTTGATCACGTGGGTGACGCCGGTGACGTCGATGCCCCGGGCCGCGACGTCGGTCGCGACCAGGGTGTCGATCTTGCCGGCCCGGAACGCCCGCAGCGCCCGCTCACGCGCGCCCTGCCCGAGGTCACCGTGCACGGCGGCGACGGCGAAGCCACGGAAGTCGAGATCCTCGGCGACCCGGTCGGCAGCCCGCTTGGTACGGGTGAAGATCATGGTCAGCCCGCGGCCCTCGGCCTGGAGGATGCGCGCCACGATCTCGACCTTGTTCAGCGAGTGCGTGCGGTACGCGAGCTGCTTGGTCTGCGGCGACGGGCCGGTCTCGGCGGTGTGCCCGGCGTGGATGGTCACCGGGCGGCGCAGGAAGCGCCGGGACAGCGCGACGATCGGGTCCGGCATGGTGGCCGAGAAGAGCATGGTCTGCCGGTCTTCCGGCAGCATCGCCAGGATCTTCTCGACGTCGTCCAGGAAGCCCAGGTCGAGCATGCGGTCGGCCTCGTCGAGGACGAGCGCGCGGACCCGGTCGAGGCGCAGGTGCTTCTGCTTCTGCAGGTCCAGCAGGCGGCCCGGGGTGCCGACCAGGATCTCGACGCCCTTGCGGAGCGCCTCGATCTGCGGCTCGTACGCCACGCCGCCGTAGATCGGCAGCACCCGGACGCCCCGGGTGCGGCCGGCGGCGTCGAGGTCCTTGGCGACCTGGATGCCCAGCTCGCGGGTGGGTACGACGACCAGCGCCTGCGGGACGCCGTCGCTGCCCTCGGACGGGGCGAACACGCGCTCCAGCAGCGGGATGCCGAAGCCGAGCGTCTTGCCGGTGCCGGTCGGCGCCTGACCGATCAGGTCGACGCCGCGCAGCGCGATCGGCAGCGCGTACTCCTGGATGGCGAAGGCGCGGGTGATGCCGGCGGCGGCCAGCGCCTCGACTGTCTCCTGCCGCGCGCCGAGCGCGGCGAACGTGGGTGCCTCCGGGGGGACCGGAGCGGTGGGGGCCAGTGGCTGGCCGGAAATCTGCTCGCTCATATGGATTTGGGGGTGCCCTCTCGTGGTGCGCCCCTCAGGTCCTCAGGGCGCGATCGGTGTGGCGCGGGCCACGCGGTCAGGGGCGAGTTCGCCGAGCCGGACCGGGCCGCACGCGCGTCGGGGACCGGCGTTGATCAGCAAAGTGACCGAATCGGTGCCCACGGCAACTGTCTCATCCTACCTGAACGGTCACTGGGTCGTCCCGATTCCCAGGTGGTGGCCCTGCGCGCGGGGCGCGCTGTTGTGACTTGAGTCACAGATACGACGCGCACGGCCTGCGCCGCGCCGCGCTCAGCGAGAGGGGCGCGGCCGCGATCGAGGCTGATCCCGGGCTGTCGGCAGGCTGTCGATGTGGCCCGACGGCTGCTCGGTGAGGCGCTCTCCCAGGCGGGGCGGATGCCCGCCGCCCACCGGGGCGCACTCGATGCGCCGGGGCTGCTGCGCCGGTTGACCGGGGCGCACGCCGCGCGGACGACAGCGGTGTGGTCGAACAACTGAGCCGCCGTGGCGGGAGGCCCGCCACGGCGGCCGGTGCCGCGGGAATCAGCGAACGGTGAACCCGACCGCGCGAGGCGAGGCCTCGGCGATCTCGACGTAGGCGACCTTGCCGACCGGCACGATCACGCGCCGGCCCTTCTCGTCGGTCAGGGAGAGGGTGCCCTCACTCTTGGCGAAGGCGTCGGTCACGATCTGCTCGATCTCGGCCGGCGACTGCGCGCTTTCCAGGACCAGCTCCCGCGGCGCGTACTGCACGCCGATCTTGACCTCCACTGTGCCTCCTCAACTGGGGCGAAAAAGCCACCGTGGGAAGGCTATCCGATCCGGCGGCCCGATGTTCAGGCTGACTCACCTTGCAGCGGGAAGCTGGCGATGCCGCGCCAGGACAGGGCTGCGACCAGCGCCTCGGCCTCCGCCTTGGGCACCTGCCGGCCGCCGGCCAGCCAGAACTGGGCGGCCGTCTCGGCGGCACCGACCAGGCCCGAGGCGAGCAGTTCGGCGCGTGAGCGGCTGACTCCGGTGTCCGAGATGATCGTGTCGGTGATGGCCGCGATGCAGCCCTGCTCGACCCGCTCCACCCGCTGCCGCACCGCCGGGTCGTTGCGCAGGTCCGACTCGAAGACCAGCCGGAACGCCTCGCTCTCGTGGTCGACGAAGTCGAAGTACGCGCGCACCGCCGCGCCGACCCGCTCCTTGTTGTCGTTGGTGCCGCTCATCGCCGCCTGCACGTTTGCGACTATCGCGTCGCAGTGCGTGTCCAGCAGCGCGAGGTAGAGCTCCATCTTCCCGGGGAAGTGCTGGTAGAGCACCGGCTTGGAGACACCGGCCCGCTCGGCGATGTCGTCCATCGCGGCGGCGTGGTAGCCCTGCGCGACGAACACCTCCTGGGCGGCGGCGAGCAGCTGCTTACGTCGCGCCGAGCGGGGCAGGCGGGTGGGCCGACCGGCGGTCTGTGCACCGTTCCCCACTGCGGTCATCGGATCCTCCGAGTATCTGCGTACGAGCCGGCACGTATCACCCGAACCG
Organism: Micromonospora sp. NPDC049203; assembly: GCF_043197215.1. Classification (NCBI taxonomy): domain Bacteria; kingdom Bacillati; phylum Actinomycetota; class Actinomycetes; order Micromonosporales; family Micromonosporaceae; genus Micromonospora; species Micromonospora sp. NPDC049203. The sequence continues at coordinate 507,412 of NZ_JBICSV010000003.1, forward strand.
GTCCGGGTTCGTGAACCCGTCGCGGAATTGGCCCGCCGCTGTAACTTATCGCCACTGTCACCACACGGTAGCCTCAGCGGGGGCGACCAAGGAGCGCGCGGTGAGTGAAACAGGGCAACCCGGAGCCGCCACCCCGGGAGAGCACGGCGACGGGACGGGCCAGCAGGACGACCCGGCCCGTGCCGGCGGCGGTTGGGCGCCCCCGCCGAACGGCTGGTCCCGCGGCGCTCCGGCGCCCGGCGGCTGGCCCTACGGCGACCTCGGCGGCTGGGCCGCCTCCTCGCCCCGGCACGGCGACCTGCCGGCCCCGCTGCCCGGCCACTCCGCGCCGGAACCGGCCCGCGCCAACGGCCGCCACGTCAACGGCGTGCACCACGCCGGTGAGGAGTCGCCAGTGACCCGCCAGGCGCCGGTCAGTGCCCCGCCCGCGGACGAGCCGCCCCGGCCCGCCGACGGCGAACGGCTGGCCGTCCCGGCCCCGCGCCCGGCGCCCACGATCGAACAGCAGACCGACCCGGGCGACGTCACCGGCTCCCGGCACGCCGCCGACGACCCGGCCACCCGGGCGCCGCGCTGGGCCGACAGCGGGCCGGCCTCCGCGCCCCCGGCCCTCCAGGTCCCGCCGGTCGGTGCCGCCGCCTCCGGTTTCGAGGTGCCGCCGGGTTTCCACGCGCCGAACACCGAATCCACCCCGTCACTGTCCCGGGGCTGGGCCGACCGGCCGGTCACTCCGGCGCCGGCGGCGAGCCGGCCGGAGCACGCACCGGGCGAGGTCCACCCGCCCGAGAGCCGGGCGGCCGCCGCCGAGCCGCGGGCCGCCGCCGATCCTCAGATGCCGGACGACCCGCGGGCCGCCGAACCGGACTGGTCGGGGCCGTCCTGGAACCGCCCGAGCTGGGGTGACGGCTGGGCTCCGCCGTGGGCCCGCACCGACGAGCCGCCGGCTGACCGGTCCGAGGAGCCACCGGCCCGCCGCACCGAGGAGCCCGCCGCCGAGCGGCGGGAGTGGGCGGACGACAGCGCCGCCCACCGCACCGTCCGCGACGACCGCGCGGCCGAGTGGGCGCCCGAGCCGGTGCGGCCGTACGAGCCGGCCCGCGTCGAGCCGCCCGCCGCCTACGAGCCACCCCGGCCCGAGCCGGTACGGGGATACGAGCCGCCGCGCGCCGAGCCGGTCCCCGCGTCCGAGGCGGCGCGGTCGTACCAGCAGTCCGCCGGTCCCGAGGCGGCGCGGTCGTACCAGCAGTCCGCCGAGTCCGAGGGGCCCCGGCAGTACGAGCCGGGTGCCGGGCCCGAGCCGGCGCGCGGGTACGAGCCGCCGGCCGGGCCGGAGCCGACAGTCGAGGCGACCCGGCCGTTCCGGCTGCCGCGGGGCGACGCCGAGCCGCCGCGCGGCTACGAGCGACCCTCGTGGGCCGCGCCGCCGGTGCCGGTCCCGCCGCTGATCACGCCCCCCGGTCCCGGGCCGGCGAGTGTCCCGCCCGCGCCCGGTGCGCCGGTAACCGGTGCGCCGCCCGCGTCCGCCGGTGGATACGCCCCGGCGCCCGCCGCCGAACCGGCGGCCACCGCCCCGCCCGTCTCCGGCGTTCCCGCCACGAGCGGCACGCCGCGCCCCGACCAGACCCCCGCGCCCCACCCGACGAGCGCCCCTCCCTACGCGGCCCGCCGGTCCGCACCGGAACCGGTGCCGGCCGCCGACGCGGTCGCCGAGCCCCGACCGGAGGAACCGTCCCCCGTGCTGCCGCAGCGCGTCCCCTCGGAACCGGACGTGCCAGTCGTGCCGGAGCCACCGGCAGTGGAACCGTCCGCCGAGACCCCCGAACTCGCCCGCATCGCCACCCACCTGCGCCGTGACGACGAACCCGCGCCACTGCGGGAGCGGCCGGAGGGCTTCGACGTCAACGCGATCCTCGACGCGGTCCGGGAGGTGGCGGGCGTACGCGACGCCGCGCTGCGCCGTACCCCGGCCGGCGCGCACAGCCTCCGGCTGGACCTGTCCGACGGCGCGGACCCGGCCGAGGTGAGCCGCCTGGTGGCCCGGCTGCTCCAGGAACGGATGGGCCTGGCCGCCGCCCCGCAGAACCTGCCCGGTGCGCCGGCCGTGCCGCCACCGGCCCAGTTGCGCCGCCGGTCGGCCCGGCTGGACCGCTCCGGTGAGACGCGCGCGGGCGAGACCCGGGCGCCCGGGGCGCAGGCCACGCCGGGCGAGGCCCGTGCCGCGCAGCCCGAGCCCCGTGCCCAGGCTCCCAACGGTGACGAGCCGGGCGGCGACGAGACGCCGGCGCGTACCGGCGTGGTCCGTCCGGCCGCGAACCGCTCCGGCGACGCGCGGTTCGGCGCGGACCGGCTCGTGCGTCCGGCCGAGGCGCCGGCCGACGGGGACGAGCCGCCGCGCCGCCGCCGTCAGGCCACCCACCGGGGCCGGGCCACGGTGGACGAGACGTCGCTCGCCGCCGCGCCGACCGGCATGTCCACCGGCAGCCCGGTCACGCTCGGTACGTCGTACTCCGGTGGTCAGATGACCACGACGGAGACCGCGCCGTCGCGGCCGCTGGACACCGGCGGCCTGCCGGGCCCCCGGGTGGTGATCGAGCACGTCCTGGTGAGCACGTTCGGCCTGGACGCCACCACCGAGGTGCGCCTGGTCGCGGGCGACCGGACGGCCGAGGGCCACGCGACCGGGCCGGCTGTCGACGGGTACGTGCTGCGGCTCTGCGCGGTGGCCGCCGCCGCCGCGGTGGACGAACTGCTCGGTGGGAGCGTCCCGGCCGGTGAGCGGGGCCGCTGCTTCGTGGAGCACGCCGCCGTGGTGCCGTTCGGCAACTGCGAGGTGGCGACTGTCGTGGTGCTGCTGGTCTGCGACGGCTGGGTGGAACAGCTGGCCGGCTCGGCGCTGGTGGCCGGGGATCCCCGGCAGGCGGTCGTGCGGGCCACGCTCGCGGCGGTGAACCGGCGGCTGGAGGCGCTGCTGTCCTGAGCGCCGGTGTGCGGTACGACAGTGCGGTGTGCGGTACGCCGCGGGCGGGGAAGACTGGAGACATGAAGCGCGCCGCACTGTGGCCGGAGCAGAGCCTTCCCGCACACCACGTCCCGCCGCCCTGGCCCGGCCGGCACGTACGCCTCGACGGCACTCTCGTGCACGTCCGCGACACCCCGGCCACCGGGCCCGGCGCGGAGCCCGCCCTGTACGTGCACGGGCTCGGCGGGTCGGCGCAGAACTGGACCGACCTGGCCGGCCTGCTCGCGGACCGGCTGGACGGCCAGGCGATCGACCTGCCCGGGTTCGGGCGCAGCGAGCCCGGGCCGCGCTACACCATCCCGTCCTTCGCCGAGCGGGTGATCAGCTGGATCGAGCACAGCGACAGGGGGCCGGTGCACCTGTTCGGCAACTCGCTGGGCGGCGCGATCTCGGTCCGGGTGGCGGCGCTGCGCCCGGATCTGGTCCGCACGCTCACCCTGATCTCGCCCGCCCTGCCGTTCCTGGACTTCCGGCGCTCGTTGCAGGGGCGGATGCTGCCGTTGCTGGCGATCCCCCGGGGCGAACGACTGGCCGCCTGGCGGCTGGCCCAGTTCAGCCCGGAGGTGACGGCGCAGCAGGTGATGGAGGCGTGCGTGGCCGACCTGACCCGGATCAGCGAGCAGCGCCGGCAGGAGGCGATCGACGAGATCCGGGTCCGGTACGAGGCGGCCCACTACGCTGCCGCGTACGTGCGCACGTTCCGGGGCCTGGTCGGCAGCTTCCTGCGGTCGTACCTGCCGGGTGAGGGCGCGCTCTGGCGGCAGGCGGCGGCGGTGCGGGCGCCCACGCTGGTGGTGGGCGGGCGGCAGGACCGGCTGGTCGACGTGCGGGTGGCGCCGCAGGCGGCCCGGGTGATCCCGGACAGCCGGCTGCTGATGCTCGACGGCGTCGGGCACGTGGCGCAGCTGGAGGTGCCCCGGACCGTGGCGCGGGCGGTGCTGGGGTTGCTCGCCGAGGCGACGCCGTCGCGCGCCACCGGCACGGGGGAGAGCGGAACGGGGCGTGACATGGCAGGCTGAGCCGGATGCCCCGCTCCCGTTCCTCCTTCCCGCACTGGCGTTCCGCGCTCGTGGTCTGCGCCTTCGTCACCGCCGCCGCGGTCGGCGTCGGCGTGGCCGTGCAACTGCCGTCGGCGGGTGCGGGCACCCGGGGCACCGACGGGTTCGTCGCCCAGCCTCCGGTCCCGACTGTGGCGCCGTCGACGCCGAGCGTCCCGCCGTCGCCCTCGGTGGTGCCCAGTTCCCCGGCCGCGCCGGTGCTGACGCTGTCCGGCCCGGGGCCGGCGAAGGGGCGGGGCAGCTTCGCGTACGACGACCGGACCAGCGGCGTGCTCGGCCGCTCGGGGCCGCTGCACCGTTACCGGGTGGCTGCGGAGAACGGCTCCGGCGAGGAGGTCCGCGACTTCGGCGAGGCGGTGCAGCGGGCGCTTGCCGGTCCGGGTGGCTGGGCCGGTGGCAGGCTGCGGTTGCAGCGGGTCGGCCCGGACAGCGGGCACGACTTCACGATCTACCTGGCGACCCGGGAGACGGCCCGGCGGCTGTGCGGGGCGGGCGGGATCGACATCCGGGTGGGCGGGGTGCCGTACACGTCGTGCCGGGTGCCGGGCAGGGTGGTGATCAACCTGGACCGGTGGCGGACCTCGGCGCCGCACCTGGTCGCCGCCGGGATGCCGCTGGACACCTACCGGCTCTACGTGGTCAACCACGAGGTGGGTCACCAGCTGGGGCACCGGCACGAGGGGTGCCCCGGCGCGGGCCGGGTGGCACCGGTGATGCAGCAGCAGACGCTGTTCCTCAAGGGTTGCCGGCCGAATCCGTGGCCCTACGTGGCCGGGAAGCGGTACACCGGGCCGAGCCTGTGATCGTCCGATCGTGAGGAACATTCGCGGCATAGGCGGCAAAAGCAGCTAAATGCCCGAATTGCATGGCACGCTGAGGTCATGACCTCGTCGTACCCCTACGACAGACCTGCCGCGCCGCCGCCCGAGCGTCCCACCCTGCGCCGGATGCGCCGTCGCCGTCGCCGCTCGGTGCTGCTGCTGGCGATGCTGCTCGCGGCCGTCAGCGGCGCGTTGGGCATCGCCCGGCTGAGCGCCCCTCCGGCCGGGCGCACGCAGCTGCCGCTCGCCGCCGAACCGTCGTTGGCGCGCGGCGCCGAGCCGGACCTCCCGGCCCCGGCGCCGACCGGCTACCCCACCGCCGGCCCCGGCACGTTCGCGGTGGCCCAGGGCCGATCTCCGGTACGCGGACACGACGGCCCGCTGCGCCGCTACCGGGTCGAGGTGGAGCAGGGTACGGGGCAGGACGCCGACGGCTTCGCCGCGACAGTGGACGCGGTGCTGGGCGACCCGCGGAGCTGGATCGCCTCCGGGGAGCTGCGGGTGCAGCGGGTGCCCGAGGCGGCGGCGGCCGACTTCACCGTCTACCTCGCCACCCCGGTCACCTCGGAGCGGATGTGTGCCGAGGGCGGCCTGCGCACCGACCGGTACACCTCCTGCCGGCTGCCCGGCCGGGTCGTGCTCAATCTGGCCCGCTGGATGACGGCGGTGCCCGACTACGGCGCCCCGATCGAGGTCTACCGCACGTACGTGATCAACCACGAGGTCGGGCACGAGTTCGGCGAGCTGCACCAGGCCTGCCCCGCGCCGGGGGCGCCCGCGCCGGTCATGCAGCAGCAGACGTACGGGCTGGACGGCTGCGTGCCGAACGCCTGGCCGTACGTCGGCGGGATCCGCTACTCCGGCGAGCCCACCGACGGCGTCTGAGTTATTCCCGGTCCCGCAGTTCGGGCGCAGTGTCCCTCATCATGGCCGATCCCCGTCCCGGCGAGCAACAATGGCGCGGTCACACCGCCGATCCCGGGGAGTCCACCGTGTCGTTGCCCCCGCTCGTCGAACCCGCCGCCGAGCTGACCGTAGACGAGATCCGCCGCTACTCACGCCACCTGATCATCCCGGACGTCGGGGTCGAGGGGCAGAAGCGGCTGAAGAACGCCCGGGTGCTCTGTGTGGGCGCCGGTGGCCTCGGCTCGCCGGCCCTGCTCTACCTGGCCGCGGCCGGTGTCGGCACGCTCGGCATCATCGACTTCGACACCGTCGACGAGTCGAACCTCCAGCGCCAGGTCATCCACGGCGTCTCCGACGTGGGCCGGTCCAAGGCCGAGTCCGCCGCGGCGTCGATCCGCGAGATCAACCCGCTGGTCAACGTGGAGATCCACAACACCGCGCTGGACCGGGAGAACGTCCGGGACATCTTCTCCCGGTACGACCTGATCGTCGACGGCACCGACAACTTCGCCACCCGCTACATGGTCAACGACGCGGCCGTGCTGCTCGGCAAGCCGTACGTCTGGGGTTCGATCTACCGCTTCGACGGCCAGGCGTCGGTGTTCTGGGCCGAGCACGGTCCCTGCTACCGCTGCCTCTACCCGGAGCCCCCGCCGCCCGGCATGGTCCCCTCCTGCGCCGAGGGCGGCGTGCTCGGCGTGCTCTGCGCGTCGATCGGGTCGATCCAGGTCAACGAGGCGATCAAGCTGCTCGCCGGCATCGGTGAGCCGCTCGTCGGCCGGCTGATGGTCTACGACGCCCTGGAGATGAGCTACCGCAAGATCAAGGTCCGCAAGGACCCGAACTGCGTGCTCTGCGGCGAGAACCCGACCCTCACCGACCTGATGGAGGACTACGAGGACTTCTGCGGCGCGGTCTCCGACGAGGCGCAGGAGGCGGTGGTCGACTCGACCATCACCGCGCTGGAGCTGAAGGACTGGCAGGACTCCGGCAAGGACATCTTCCTGGTCGACGTGCGCGAGCCCGCCGAGTACGAGATCGTCCGGATCCCTGGTGCGACGCTCATCCCCAAGGGCGAGATCCTGTCCGGTGAGGCGCTGGCGAAGTTCCCGCAGGACCGGCAGATCGTGCTGCACTGCAAGTCCGGCGTCCGCTCCGCCGAGGCACTGGCCGCGCTGAAGGCGGCCGGCTTCACCGACGCGGTGCACCTCCAGGGCGGCGTGCTCTCCTGGGTCAAGCAGGTCGACCCGTCGCTGCCCGCGTACTGAGTCGCGTCGATGGGCCCGCCCGGTGCGCCGGGCGGGCCCGTCGTGTTCTCCGGGGCCCTTGGCGTGGGCATACGCCGGGTCACGCAACCCCCACGGCGACCGGTGGGCCGGGGCGGTCCTGACCGAGCTACCGAGGCGTAACTTCGGCCGCGCCAGTACCGTCGGTGCCGTGGTGGACTTGGACGCGGCGATCGGATTCGTCGTCGCTCACGGTGACGCGGTGGACCGCGCCCGTCTCTCCCGGCTGCGCACCGGCGCTCCGGTGCCGCCCGGCGTGCTCGACGCCGCCGAGACCGGGCAGGCGCCCGGCGGCGGCTGGCCCGCCGTCCTCGACGGCGAGGTCGCCTCGATCGACGCGACCTGCTACCGCCTCGCCGAGCTGGACGACCTCGGGGCGCTGGGCCGCCCGGCCGCCCGGCACGCGTTGGACTGGCTGGCCGCCCGGCAACTGCCCGACGGCGGCTGGGACGAGGACCCCTCGCTGGCCGGGCTCGCCCCCGAGTGGGCCACGCCCGGCGATCCCGAGGCCCGGCTCTACCAGACCGCGAACGCGGGGTTCTGGCTGACCGTGGCCGGGCTGGACGCCCGCGCCGCCGGGCCACTCGACCACCGGGTCGGCGGCGCGTACGCCGGTGTGGTGCAGGCGGCGGCGCAGGCGCTGGCCGCGCAGCTCGCGCCGGACGGAAGCTGGCCGTCCTTCCTGCCCGCCGGCTGGCTCGCCGCCGCGGTGCTGCACCGCCAGCGGATGTACTACGAGTCGGCGCGCATCCAGGCGGTGCTTGCCGACCGGATCCCCCGGATGTCCCCGGCCGACGTGGCCTGGCTGGCCGCCACACTGCGCCGGGTCGACGTGGGCGAGGAGCAGTGGCTGCTGGTCTCCGCGCGCCGGCGGCTCGCCGAGACCCAGCGCAGCGACGGCGGCTGGGACAGCGACGACGGCCACCAGTTCGACGTGCACACCACGCTGCGGGCGATCCGCGCGTGCCGCCCGCACACGCCGGAGGCCCCGGTGTCCGGAGCGCCGTTCGTGGTGCCGCAGACCGCCGAGCTGCCCCCGCCACCCGCCGTGCCGATTCCGCGCCGGCCGGCCGTGGCCGCGCCACCACCCTCCGCCGCGCCTCCACCGCCCGCCGCCCCACCGCCTCCTGCCGTCCCGCCGCCTCCCGGCGAATCGCCGCCGCCGCACGTGCCGCCGGGATCCGGCCCCGAGTGGTCCCTCGGTCCCGGCCCTGATCCGTCGCCCGGTCCGGACGCCGGGCCCGCGCCGTGGTCGGCCTGGACGGTCCTGCCCGACCTGGCGGTGGAGGACGGCTCGGCGTCGGCGCCGGTGTCCCCGGGGATGCCCCCGCTCGTCGTGCCGCCCACGACACCGGGTGCCCCGGCCACCTCGGCGGACGGGGACCCACTCCAGCTCACATAGCCGGCCTCACTGTCAGCGCACGTGACCGTCCCCGGTGACCACGTACTTGGTGCTGGTCAGCTCCGGCAGGCCCATCGGGCCGCGCGCGTGCAGCTTCTGCGTGGAGATGCCGATCTCCGCGCCGAAGCCGAACTCGCCGCCGTCGGTGAAGCGGGTGGACGCGTTGACCATGACCGCTGCGGCGTCCACCCTGGCCACGAACTCCCGGGCCGCCCGCTGCGAGTCGGTGACGATCGCCTCGGTGTGGCCGGTGCCGTACCGGCGGATGTGCGCGACCGCGGCGTCGAGCGAGTCGACGACGGCGACCGAGATGTCGGCGGAGAGGTACTCGGTGCCGAAGTCCTCCTCGGTGGCCGCGACCACTGCGTCGGAGTGGGCTGCGACCTCGGGCGTGCCGTGCACGGTCACCCCGGCCTCGGCGAACGCGGCCAGCACGGCCGGCAGGAACCCGTCCGCGACGTCACGGTGCACCAGCAGCGACTCGGCCGTGTTGCAGGTGGACAGGCGCTGCGTCTTGGCGTTCAGCGTGACCGCCAGGGCCTTGCCGAGGTCGGCGGCGGCGTCCACGTACACGTGGCAGTTGCCCACGCCGGTCTCGATCACCGGCACCGTCGACTCCTCGACCACGGCGCGGATCAGCGACGCGCCGCCGCGCGGGATCAGCACGTCGACCAGGCCCCGGGCGCGCATCAGCTCCTTGACCGACTCACGGGTGCTGGAGTCGAGCAGTTGCACCGCGTCCGCCGGCAGCCCGGCGCCGGCGACCGCGTCACGCAGCACCGCGACCAGCGCCGCGTTGGAGTGCGCGGCCGACGAGGAGCCGCGCAGCAGCGCCGCGTTGCCGGACTTCAGGCAGATTCCGGCCGCGTCGACAGTCACGTTGGGCCGGCCCTCGTAGACGATGCCGACCACCCCGAACGGCACCCGGATCTGGCGCAGCTCCAGGCCGTTGGGCAGCGTCGAGCCGCGTACCACCTCGCCCACCGGGTCGGGCAGCGCGGCCATCTGGCGCAGCGCGTCGGCGATGGCGGCGACCCGGCCCTCGTCGAGCGCGAGCCGGTCCAGCACGGCCGCGGACAGCCCGGCGTCGCGCCCGGCCGCCAGGTCCGCCGCGTTCGCGGTCAGGATCTCCGGGGTACGCGCCACGAGCGCGTCGGCCATCGCGTGCAGCGCGGCGTCCTTGACGGTACGGGTGGCCGTGGCCAGGGCTTCCGCCGCGTCCCGGGCTCGCCGGGCCTGCTCGACGACGCTCATCGTGCGTACTCCTTCGGACGGGGTTCAAGGAGGGGCCCCTTCTTAACAGACGTCTGTTAAGAAGGGCCCCTTGCTTACAGCAGGACCAGGTCGTCGCGGTGGACGACCTCACGTTCGTACGCCGGGCCGAGCGCCGCGGCGAGTTCGGAGGTGGACCGGCCGAGCAGGCCGGGAAGCTCCACCGCGTCGTAGTTGACCAGGCCCCGGGCCACCGGCGCCCCGGCGGTGTCGACCAGGTCCACCGGGTCACCGGCGGTGAACGCGCCGTCGACGGCGGTGATGCCGGCGGGCAGCAGCGACTTGCGGCGGCCGACCACCGCCTGCACCGCGCCCGGGTCGAGGTGCAGCCGGCCCCGGGGGGCGGTGGCGTGCGCCAGCCAGAACAGACGGGCGGCGGGGCGGCGGCTGCTCGGGTGGAAGTACGTGCCGACCGGCTCCCCGGCGAGCGCCGGCGCGGCCAGCGGCGCGGCGGTCAGCACCACCGGGATGCCGAAGCCGGTCGCGATGCGGGCCGCCTCGACCTTCGTCACCATGCCGCCGGTGCCCACCCCGGCGCGGCCGGCCCCGCCGACGTCCACGCCCGCCAGGTCGCCCTCGCCGTGTACCTCGGTGATGCGGGTGCTGCCCGGGCGGGCCGGGTCGCCGGTCCAGAGCGCGTCGACGTCGGAGAGCAGCACCAGCAGGTCGGCGTCCACGAGCGCGGCGACGAGCGCGGCCAGGCGGTCGTTGTCGCCGAACCGGATCTCCTCGGTGGCCACCGTGTCGTTCTCGTTGACGATCGGCACGGCGTGCAGGTCGAGGAGCTTGCGCAGCGTCCGGTACGCGTTGCGGTAGTGCGCCCGCCGGGTCACGTCGTCCACGGTGAGCAGCACCTGCCCGACGGTGCGGCCGTGCCGGGCGAACGCGGCGGCGTACCGGCCGATGAGCAGGCCCTGGCCGACGCTGGCGGCGGCCTGCTGGGTGGCCAGGTCGCGCGGGCGCCGGGGCAGCCGCAGCGGGGCGAGCCCGGCGGCGATCGCGCCGGAGGAGACCAGCACCACCTCGCGTCCGGCGGCGGCGAGCCCGCCGAGCGTGTCGACGAGCGCGTCGACCCGGGCGTCGTCGAGGCCGCCCGTCGCGGTGGTCAGCGAGGACGAACCGATCTTGACCACGATCCGCCGGGCCGAGGTGACTGCTTCGCGCACCCGACCATTCTGCGCGCTGCGGTCTGCCGCGCCGCGGCGCGTTCCCATATCGTGGCAGCTCGTGACACCTGACGAGTACGTCGAGGCGGTGCTGGCGCTTGTCGAGCGGATTCCGCCGGGGCGGGTGATGTCGTACGGGGCGGTGGCCGACGCGCTGGCCGACCGCTCGGGGCGGGCGTCGCCACGGCTGGTCGGCTCGATCATGGCGCGGCACGGTGGCGGCGTGCCGTGGCACCGGGTGGTGAACTCGGCCGGCCGGCTGCCGCCGGGTCACGAGCGCAAGGCGCGGGAACGGCTGCTCGCCGAGGGGTGCCCGCTGCGCGGGGACCGGGTGGACCTGGCGGCGGCGTCCTGGTCGCCGGACGAGGGGATGTGACGCGGGCCATAACGTGAGTAGCATTCGGCGCCATGACAGCTTCGGGCCTGCCCCGCCGGGTGCACCTCGGGTACGCACTGGGTTCCCTGGTCACCGGCGCGTTCGGCACCGTGCCCGGGCTGCTCCTGCTGCCGTACCTCACCGACACGCTCGGCGTCGCCGCCGGACTGGCCGCCCTGCTGGTGCTGCTGCCGAAGGCGTGGGACGTGCTGGTCAACCCGGTCGCCGGGCGGATCTCCGACCGGACCCGCTCCCGCTGGGGCGCGCGCCGGCCGTACCTGCTCGGTGGCGGGCTCGCGCTAGCGGTGCTGTTCGCCTCGATCTTCGCCGCGCCGTTCGCCGACGGTCCGGCCGCCGCCGCGTACGTGGCCCTGGCGTTCCTGGCCACCGCCACCGCGTTCGCGTTCTTCCAGGTGCCGTACGTGGCCATGCCGGCCGAGCTGACCGCCGACCCGGCGGAGCGTACCCGGCTGATGACCTGGCGGATCGCGGTGCTGGCGCTGGCCATCCTGGTCTCCGGCGCGGTGGCCCCGGCGGTGGTGAGCGCGGGCGGCGACGGCGTGCCGGGCCACCGGTGGATGGGCCTGTTCGTCGCCGCGCTGATCGTCGCCGGCACGATCGGCGTCTTCCTCGGCACCCGGTCGGCGCCGACCGGGACGGTGGGGGAGAGCGAGCCGAGCCTGCGCGCGCAGCTCGCTGTCGCCACCGGCAACCGGCCGTTCCGGGTGCTGCTGATCTGCTTCGTGATCCAGTCCGCCGGGGTGGCAACCGTGCTGGCCGGGGTGAAGTACTTCGCCGACCAGGTGCTGCGCGAGCCGGACAGCGGCCCGACGCTGCTGTTCGCCTGCTTCGTCGCGCCCGCGCTGCTGGTCATGCCGCTGTGGTCGCGGGCGGGCGCGCGGCTGGGCAAGCGGACGTCGCTGGTCGCCGCGTCGCTGATCTTCGCGGCGGGAGCGCTGGCCCTGGTCGCCGCGCCCGCTCTGCCCGCCGCCGCGGCCTACGCGGTGGTCGCGGTGATCGGCGTCGGGTACGCGGGCCAGCAGGTGTTCGCGCTGGCCATGCTGCCGGACTGCATCGCGTACGACACCGCGCGCACCGGGCGGCGGCAGGCCGGGGTGTTCACCGGGCTGTGGACCGCCGGGGAGACGTTCGGGCTGGCGCTGGGGCCGGGCATCTACGGGCTGGTGCTCCAGCTCTCCGGCTACGTCTCCTCGTCCACCGGCACCGCCGCCGTCCAGTCCGACTCGGCACGGCTGGGTGTGCTGCTCGGCTTCACCGTGCTGCCCGCCCTGCTCGTGGCGATCCCGCTGGTGCTGCTGCGCGGCTACACACTGACCCCGGCGCAGCTGGCCACCGCCGCACCCGTGGTCGACGACGCCGCGCCGGCCGCGCGGGCGTGAGCGCCGGCCCGTCCCACGAGAGGAACCACCCGATGACCGACACGGTAGGTGTGAGCGCTCTGCCCGCGCGGGGGATGCCCGCGACGGACGTACTAGGCGAGATCCGCGCGCTGCGCGCCGCCGACCGGCCGACGCACGGCGGGCGGCTGTTCGCGTACGTCTACGACCCCGGCGTGGCCGGGCTGGACGAGCTGGCGCAGGCCGCGTACGCGCAGAGCGCGCACGTCAACGGCCTCGACCCGACGGCGTTCCCGTCGCTGCTGGCGATGGAGAACGCGCTGGTCGGCGCCGCCGCCCGGCTGCTCGGCGGCGGCCCCGGCACCGACGCGCCGGACGTGGTCGGCAGCGTCACCAGCGGCGGCACCGAGTCGCTGCTGCTCGCCGTCAAGGCGGCCCGAGACGCCCGTCCCGACCTGGCCGAGCAGCGGATCGTGGCACCGGCCGGCGCGCACGCCGCGTTCGCCAAGGCGGCGCACTACCTGCGGGTCGCGCTGGACACCGTGCCCGTCGACCCGGTGACGTTGCGGCCGGACGTGGCAGCGATGGCCGCCGCGATCCGTCCGGAGACCGTGCTCGTGGTGGCGTCCGCGCCGTCGTACGCGCACGGGGTCGTCGACCCGGTCGCCGAGATCGCCGCCGTCGCGCGGGCCGCCGGGGTGCGCTGCCACGTCGACGCCTGCTTCGGCGGCTGGGCACTGCCCTGGCTGCGCCGGCTCGGCGCGCCGGTGCCGCCGTTCGACTTCGCCGTGCCGGGGGTCACCTCGATCTCGGTGGACCTGCACAAGTACGCGTACGCGCCCAAGGGCGTCTCGGTGCTGCTGCACCGCGATCCGGCGCTGCGCGCGGCGCAGTTCTTCGCGTACGCGGACTGGCCCGGATACACGATGGTCAACCCGGTGATCGCCTCCACCCGGTCCGGTGGGCCGATCGCCGCCGCGTACGCCACGTTGCGCCACCTCGGCGAGGACGGCTACCTGCGGCTGGCCGCCGCGACCCGGGACGCGGTCGCCGGGCTCGCCGACGCGGTCCGGGCCACCGGCGGCCTGCGGCTGATGGCCGAGCCGGAGACCACAGTGGTCTGCTTCACCAGCGACGATCCGGGGCTCGACCTGTTCGTGCTGGTCGACGAGCTGACCGCGCGTGGCTGGCACACCCAGCCCCAGCTCACGTACGCCGATCTGCCGGCAAGTGTCCACCTCACTGTCACCGCGGCGGTGGCGCCCCGGGTGGCCGAGTTCGGCCCGGCGCTGGCCGAGGCGGTCGCGGCGGCCCGCGCCGCCGGGCCGGTCGTGCTGCCGCCGGAACTGCTGGCGCTCGCAGGCAGCCTCACGCCGGAGGCGCTCACCCCGGACATGGTGGCCGGGCTGGCCGGCGGGCTCGGCCTGGCCGGCGGCGCCGGTGTGCCGGACCGGATGGCGGTGGTCAACACGCTGCTCGACGCCGCCCCGGCGCGGCTGCGGGAACGGCTGCTCGCCGAGTTCGTCGGGTTGCTCCAGCGCCCGGCCTGGTGACACGGCGACGCCCGGCCGGCGCGTGGGCGCCGGCCGGGCGGGCGACTGTCAGCTCGCGGCGGCCCCGGTCACCGTGAACGACGTGGTGTTGTCAGACGGGTCCACGTCCTGCGGGTCGTCGGCCCCCCAGAAGTAGCTCCCGGTCACGGTGAGGCGGCCGGTGCCCAGCTCACCCGTGGCCGTGCCGACGGGTGCCCAGAGGAAGACGTCGAAGGTGCGCTCCTCGCCCGGCATGAACCGGCCGCCCGGCACGGAGAACCAGTACGGGAAGCTCGGCGAGTCCTGCGGCTCGATGTGGTGCACCTCCACGCCCGCGGGCAGGGCGGCCTCGACGTTGAGAGCGAAGGTCGGCGCGTCGTTGCCGTAGCGCACGGTGACCGGCATCCGGCCGAGCAGGGTGCCGTCCGGCTGCGGGGCCAGCGTCACCGCGCTGCCCCGGATGCCGAGGTCGGTGTCGACGGCCTGCACGTACGGGCGCGGCTTCCGCAGGCTGCCGCCGGTGGAGCGGAAGAGGGTGGTGAAGCCGGTGGCGTCGGAAGCCGCGGCGGCACCGTCCGGGACGACCTCGATCCGCCCGCCGTTCGCCACCATCGGGTAGCTGCGGGCGGTGGTCCAGACGTGGAACCCGAGCCGGAAGGTGAGGCTCTTGCCCGCCTCGATCTGGTCGCCGCCGCAGGTGATCACCAGCCGGTTCTCCACCAGGCGGTTGTAGAGGCAACCACCGCCGGGCTCGATGGAGGTGAACGACGCCCCCGCCGGCTCGGTGACGACCAGGCTCACCGACGTCGCGGTCGACCGCCGGTTGGTCACCGTCGCGGTGAGCGTCCCGACGTACCCCCTGTCGGTCGGGTCGAGGACGAGCCGCTGCGCCGTGACGCCGACGCGGCCGGTGGCGGCGCTCGGCGCGGCGGTGGCCGGCGCGGCCAGGGCGATCAGTGCGGCGGCCCCACCGAGCAGTGCGGTGGCGGTCCGTGCCGTACGTGTGGTCATTGCTGTTCCTCCCGTGATTCCCCGTTGCCGGACGGCGGCATCTCCGCCCGTCCGATGCCTGTGACACGTCGGGATCCGACGGTCGGTTGCGATCTGTCGGTCAGCCGACTGAGGTCAGCTCGACCTCGTTGTTCTTCCAGTTCAGGTCGCTCCAGTACCGCTCCTGCGAGTCGTAGTGGACGACCCGCAGCGTCGGCGGGCCGCTGGCGGGCACCGGATGGCCGAACGTGAAGGTGTAGCTCCTGCGCTCACCGGCCGGCAGCGGGTCCAGCACGCAGGCGTCGGACCCGTCCGACCGCACGCCCCGGCACCGGTCCAGGTCGGAACCGTTCGGCCGGACGAGGTCGTACCAGCCGGAGAAGCCGAGCCGGGGTACGTCCACCGGCCCCCGGTTCTCCACCGTCACGGTGACGGTGACCTTGCGGATCCCCGCCTTGTCCGGCGGCCCGGCCACCACGTCCCGGGCGGTCAGCACGAGGTCGGTCAGGCGGGGGTCGGTGCCGAACCCGGTGGGTCCGGCGACCTGCCGGAACCGCTCGCCGCTCCAGGAGTACGTCCGCCACTGCCGTTGCGGCGCCCACTCCGGCGTGCTGCAACAGGGCTGGATGTCGGCGACGTGCGCCCGGACCTCCCCGCCGTCCCGCACCGAGAAATCGGTGATGTCACCCATGCCCTCACGGGTGCCGACGACCCGGCCCATGGTGACGATCCGGCCGTCCCGGTCCCGGTCGAGGGCGAGCACCTGCTTGGCCGACGCCTCGCCGATGCGGCAGGCGACGAGGACGACCGTCTCGGTGGCGCCGTCGTCGTCGAGGTCGCCGTACTCCGGTCCGGCCAGCAGCGTCGGGACCGAGTCGTCCTGCGGCCCGGACCGGAGCCGGACGTTGTCGCTGACGCACGTCTTCGGTGCGCCAGCCCACGACACGAGGTCGATCCGGGCCGCCAGGAGCTGGGCCCGGCTGATCCGTCCGTCCGGCGCGCTCCGCGTCGGGGCGGTGGTGCTCGGCGGTGTCGACGGTGGCGGCGACGTGCTCTCGGACGGAGTCGGGGTGACTGTCTGCGCGGGCACCGGGGGCGGTCCGGGCCTCCGGTTCAGGGCGGCGTTCGCGCCCACCGGGATCACCACGGCGAGCACCACGGCCGCCGCGGTGACCACCGCTGTCCGCCGGCGGCGGTGCCGGACCGTGCGCCGGACCGCGGCAGTCCCGGCCGGGTGCACCACAGGCGTGTACGCCGTGCGGAACTCGGCGAACTCGCCGCCGATCAGGATGTCGTCGGGCTCAGTCACTGTGGTTCACCTCGCTCGTGGTGGTGAGCTTCGCCGCCAGCGCGGCCCGCCCCCGGTACAGCCAGGACTTGACGGTGCCCTCCGGCACGTCCTCCTGCGCCGCGATCTGCGCGACGCTGAGATCGGCCAGGTAGTGCAGCACCACGGCGCGGCGCTGATGCGGCGGCAGTTCGGCCAGCGCGGCGGTCAGCGCGACCCGATCCGGCCCCGGCCCCGGCACGTACTCCTCCCGCTGGCGGTGCAGCCACGCCTGGGCCGTCCGCAGCCGCCGCCAGCGGCTGGTGGCCAGGTTCCAGGCCACCCGGCGGACCCAGGCCACCGGATCGTCGTAGCGGGACACCCGGGACCAGCGGGCGAACGCCCGGCAGAACGCCTCCTGCACCATGTCCTGCGCCTGGGACAGGTCACCGCAGTAGGCGGTGAGCTGAAGCGTCAGGGACCGGAAGTGTGCGTGGTAGAGCCCGTCGAAGTCGACCGCCTCGCGCCTCTCGACGCGCCTCGCTGTCCCCTCGGGTGGCTCGTCGAGCATCGGCTCCCTCGTCACCGTCACCTGGTCCTCCCCGTGTGCGTACCGCCGACGCGGTCACGTCGGTCACACGCCCTGACGCCCGTACCGGTTGCGGAAGTTGCCGGTCCGGCGCTGTGGTTGACTGTCGGTTCGGGGACAGCGGAACGGAGGCCAGAGATGCAGGTGCCGGCCGTGCTCGGCGAGCCGATCCGGTTCGTGCTGAACTGGGGCCGCCGCTACTCGCTCTGGGTCTTCAACTTCGGCCTTGCCTGCTGCGCCATCGAGTTCATCGCGACCAGCATGGGCCGGCACGACTTCATGCGGCTCGGCGTGATCCCGTTCGCCCACGGGCCCCGGCAGGCCGACCTCATGGTGGTCAGCGGCACCGTCACCGACAAGATGGCCCCGGCGGTCAAGCGGCTCTACGACCAGATGCCCGAGCCGAAGTACGTGATCTCGTTCGGCGCCTGCTCCAACTGCGGCGGCCCGTACTGGGACTCCTACTCGGTGACGAAGGGCGTCGACCAGCTCATCCCGGTCGACGTGTACGTGCCCGGCTGCCCGCCGCGCCCGGAGGCGCTGCTGCACGGCATCCTCCGCCTTCAGGAGAAGATCGCCGCCGAGCAGTCCGGCATCGGCGGCGTGGCCCGCCCCGACGCGCTCACCTCCCCGGCGGACGCGGTGGCGCGGCCGGTCGAGTCGCTGACCGCACCCCCGGTACGCCCGCCGGCCGGCTGAACCGCCGGGTGGCGGCGCGGGGCTAGCCTGCGGCCATGACCGACCTCGCGGAGGAGCGCTCCGCATTCATCATCGACGTGCTGACCGAGGAGTTCGGCGCGTCCATGGCGATCGACCCGGCGGCGTTCCGCCGCAAGTTCCGCAAGATGGCGGCGTCACCGTTCGCCTTCTACCGGGGCAGCGCCGCGCTGTTCTACGCCGACCAGCGCGGCGACTTCGGCAGCGACAGGTTCCTCGACGAGCGGACCAGCCGGGTGTGGATCCACGGCGACCTGCACGCCGAGAACTTCGGCACCTACATGAACGCCTCCGGGCAGCTCGTGTTCAACGTCAACGACTTCGACGAGGCGTACGTCGGGCCGTTCACCTGGGACCTGAAGCGTCTCGCCGCCAGCGTGGCGCTGCTCGGCTACGCCAAGGCGCTCTCCGACCGGGTGATCGGCGAGCTGGTGGCGGGCTTCGCGCGGTCGTACCTGGCCGAGCTGCGGGCCATCGCCGCGGGCGGGGACGACGCGATCGGCTCGATCACGCTCGACAACGCCGACGGCGTGCTGCGGCGGGTGCTCCAGCAGGCACGGCTGAACACCCGGGTGGACCTGCTCGCCGGGCAGACCACTGTCGACAACTACGAGCGCCGGTTCTCCCTCGGCGACGGTGTGTACGAGATCGACGACGCCACCCGGGAGAAGGTCTGCGCGGCGTTCGCCGACTACCTGCACACGCTGCCGCAGTCGGCCACCCGGATGCGTCCGGTGGCCACCGGCATCAAGGACGTGGTGCTGCGCAAGGGCGTCGGCATCGGGTCGGCCGGGCTGCCGTCGTACAACGTGCTGCTGGAGGGGCACACCCAGGCGCTGGAGAACGACGTCGTCATCTACATGAAGCAGGCGCAGGTGCCGGCCGTGGCGCGGTACGTCGACGACGAGCGGGTCCGGTCGTACTTCCGGCACCAGGGGCACCGCACCGCCGAGTCGCAGCGCGCGTTGCAGGCGCACGCCGACCCGTGGCTGGGCTTCACCGAGCTGGACGGTGTCGGGCAGCTCGTCGCCGAGGTCTCCCCGTACGCGGCCGACCTGGACTGGGCCGACGTGAACGAGCCGGAGGAACTGTCCGGCGTGCTCGCCGACCTGGGCCGGGCGGTGGCCCGCATGCACTCGGTCGCCGACGACGAGTCCAGCCACGACCTGGTCGACTACTCCACCGAGGAGGCGATCGTCGCCGTGGTCGACGCCGAGCCGGAGAGGTTCGTCAACTACCTGGTCGACTTCGGGCACCGGTACGGGATCCGGGCCCGCGAGGACCACCAGCTCTTCGTGGACCTGTTCCGCAACGGCCGGCTACCCGGCATCTGAAGGGCCGGGGCACCGGATCCGGCGCCCCGGCTCACTGCGTGAAGTCCAGCACCGTCTTGATGTCCTCACCGACCGAGGCGTACGCCTGGCGGTAGCTCGACAGCGGCACCCGGCGGGTGATCAGCGAGGTCAGCCACGACTGTTCGGCCTGGGCGAGCGCCTCGGCGGCCATCTCCCAGTGCCGCCGCCCGGCGTTCACCGAGCCGAACACCACGTTGTTCTCCAGCACCAGCTCCCGGTTGAGCGCCCCGGCGTCGAAGTTGACGGTCCGGCCGCCGCTCGACACACCGGTGAGGCAGACGATGCCGGTGGGCGCGGCCTTGCACATGGCGTCCAGCACCACCGTGGGAGCGCCGGTGCACTCGATCACCACGTCGGGCTTCACGTCCAGCTCGGGCACCGGCGCCGTGTGGTACGTCGCCCCGAGCGCCCGGACCAGCTCCGGCTTCGGCCCGGTGGTGTTGCGGTCCAGCACGTGCACCGACAGCCCACGCTGGCTGCCGAGCAGCGCGGCCAGCAGCCCGATCGGGCCGGCGCCGGTGACCAGCACGGTCTGCGGTTTCCACTCGGCACGGCGGCCGATCCGCTCGATGTGGTCCCACGCCTTCGCCACCACGCTCGCCGGTTCCAGCAGCACGCCCACCGAGGCGAGCGCCGGGTCCAGGCCGACCGCGAACTTGGGCTGCAACCGCCAGCGTTCCCGGGCGAAGCCGGGCAGCGCCTTGATGCCGTGCTCGGTGTACCGCCCGTTGCGGCACATGTCCCACTCGTCCACCGCGCAGTTCGCGCAGGGCACCGGGTCGGGGTGGCGGACCACGCCCGCGACCAGGTCGCCGGGCTGCAACGTGCCGGTCGGGTCGTCCAGCACGCGACCCAGCGACTCGTGCCCCAGCACCAGCCGATCCTGGCCCGGCGGCGCCTCGCCGTACTCGCCGGCCACGATCTCGTGATCGGTGCCGCACACACCCACCGCCAGCGCCTCGACCAGGATCGCGCCTTCTTCCGGCGGCGGCTCGGGCCAGTCCTCGGCGAGCCGCAGCGAATCCGGGACACCGGGGGTCACAGTCACAGCGCGCACGGACCCATCTTTCCGCGCGCTGCCGCCGCGCGTCCGGCAAAGCGACGATCCGGCCCGGGCGGCCCGACCCGGTCCGCAGCCGTCGGCCATAGGATCAGCGCATGACTCCGGAAGAGGTCGGCTCGCGAGTGGTCGCGCTGCTCGCGCCCGTCGAGGCCACCGCGTCCGTGTCCGGCGGTCAGGGGTACGCCCGCGCCACCGTCGACGTACCCCCGGCGAGCTGGGCGGACGCGGTGCGTGCGGCACGCGACGACGCCGAGCTGGATCTCGACTTCCTGGACTGGCTGTCGGCGGTGGACGAGCTGGCCGACGGCTTCGACGTGGTGCTGCACCTCTGGTCGGTCCGGCACCGGCACGGGCTGCTGCTGCGCACCCGGGTGCCCCGCGACACGCCTGTCGTCGCGTCGGTGGTCGGCCTGTTCCCCGGCGCCGCCTGGCACGAGCGCGAGACGCACGAGATGTTCGGCATCGACTTCGCCGGCCACGGCGAGCTGCGAC
The DNA here is from genome assembly GCF_043197215.1 of Micromonospora sp. NPDC049203. NCBI lineage: Bacteria > Bacillati > Actinomycetota > Actinomycetes > Micromonosporales > Micromonosporaceae > Micromonospora > Micromonospora sp. NPDC049203. The sequence continues at coordinate 528,081 of NZ_JBICSV010000003.1, forward strand.
CGCTGCTGCTGCCGCCGGAGTTCGAGGGGCACCCGCTGCGCAAGGAGTTCGTCCTCGCCTCCCGGGTCGCCAAGCCGTGGCCTGGCGCGAAGGAGCCGGGCGAGTCGGAGGCGGGCGGCGGACGCCGGCCGGTCCGCCCGCCGGGCGTGCCCGCGCCGGGGGAGTGGGGCACGACGCCCACGCCGGCGGGTGCGGCTGGTGCCGGTGAGGGCCCCCGCGGGGGTACGCCGGCCCGCCCGGCCCGGGAACGCCCGGCGCGGCCCGCCCCGGGTGAGCGCCCGGCGCGGCCTGCTGCCGCTGAGCGTCCGGCGCGGCCGACTGCCGGGAATGCTCCGGAGGGGCCTGTTTCCGGGGAGGCCGGGGCGGGGTCCGCTGCTGCTCCGGCGGCCGGTGAGGCGGGTCCGCTCGGGCGGCCGCTGCCGGGGGAGCGGCCGACCGGGCCGCCCCGCCAGGAGCCGGAACCCGGCGCGACGGGGGAGAGCTGATGCCGGACTGGCTGGAACTGGTCCTGCGGGTGGCCGGAGTGCTTGTCGCGTTCCTCACCCTGCCGCTGATCGTGGGCCAGGCCGAGCACAAGGTGATGGCGCACATGCAGGGCCGGCTGGGCCCGATGTACGCGGGCGGCTTCCACGGCTGGGCCCAACTCGTGGCCGACGGCATCAAGTTCGTGCAGAAGGAGGACGTCACCCCGCGCGACGCGGACCGGCCGGTGTTCCGGCTGGCGCCCGCGGTGGCGCTGGTGCCGTACCTGCTGGTGCTGCTGGTCATCCCGCTCGGGCCGGGTGACCTGGTCGCCCAGCCGCTGGACATCGGCCTGTTCTTCGTGCTCGCCGTGGTGGGCGTCGGCGTGCTGGCCGTGCTCATGTCCGCCTGGGCGTCGGCGAACAAGTACAGCCTGCTCGGCGGGTTGCGCGGCGCGGCCCAGCTGCTCGGGTACGAGCTGCCGCTGGTGCTGGCCGCCGCCTCGGTGGCGATGGCGGCGGGCACGCTCAGCCTGCCCGGCATCGTGGAGGCGTGGCAGCCGTGGTGGCTGCTGTGGCAGGCGCCGGCCATGGTGATCTTCTTCGTGGCCGGGCTGGCGGAGATCCGCCGCCCGCCGTTCGACATGCCGGTGGCCGACTCCGAGCTGGTGTTCGGCTACATGACCGAGTACACCGGCCTGCGGTTCGCGTTCTTCCTGCTCGCCGAGTACGTCGGCATCGTGGTGATCGCGGCGCTGACCACTGTGTTGTTCCTCGGTGGCTGGCAGGGTCCGTTCGCCGACGCGCAGCTCGGCTGGCTGTGGACGCTGCTGAAGGTCTTCGCCGTCGCCTTCGTGATCATCTGGCTGCGGGTGAGTTACCCGAGGCTGCGCGAGGACCAGCTCCAGCGCCTCTGCTGGCTGGTCCTGGTCCCCCTGGCCCTGGCCCAGCTCGTCCTGACCGCCGCAGTCCGCCTGGCCCTCTAACCCGCCCTCCCCACCTCCCTCCCGCCCTCCCTGCCTCCCCGGCGATCTTGCACTTTATGCCCCGGCGAAAGGGGCAAAGCCCTCAGCTTCAGGGCCCAAAGTGCAAGATCGACGAGGTAAGGCGGGGCGGGGCGGGGCGAGGCGGGGCGGGGTGAGGGCGCGGGTCAGCGCAACGGGGTGTGGGACGGGTCTACGCGCTCGGAGGGGGGTGGGGGCGGGGGTGGGGTGCCGTCGCCGAAGGGGCGGCCGCCCAGCTCCTCCCGGCCGTGCGGGGTGAGCCAGTTGCTCAGGTCGGGGCCGAGCGGCACGATCCCGGTCGGGTTGATGTCCCGGTGGACCTCGTAGTAGTGCCGCTTGATGTGCACGAAGTCGATCGTGTCACCGAACCCGGGCGTGGTGAACAGGTCCCGCGCGTACGCCCACAGCACCGGCATCTCGCTGAGCTTCTGCCTGTTGCACTTGAAGTGCCCGTGGTAGACCGGGTCGAAGCGGACGAGCGTGGTGAACAGCCGTACGTCCGCCTCGGTGATCGTGTCGCCGACCAGGTAGCGCTGCCCGGCCAGCCGCTCGCTCAGCCAGTCCAGCCGGTCGAACAGCCTGTGGTACGCCTTGTCGTACGCCTCCTGGCTGCCGGCGAAGCCGCACCGGTAGACGCCGTTGTTGACGTCGGCGAAGACGACCTCGTTCACCTCGTCGATCTCGCCGCGCAGCGGTTCCGGGTAGAGGTCCGGCGCGCCCGGCCGGTGGTACGCCGTCCACTCGGTCGTCAGGTCCAGGCTCATCTGCGCGTAGTCGTTCGTCACCACCTGCCCGGTGGGCACGTCGACCAGCGCCGGTACGGTGATGCCGCGCTCGTAGCCGGGGAAGCGGGCGAAGTACGCCTCGGCCAGCCGCGAGATGCCCAGCACCGGGTCCTTGCCGTCCGGGTCCAGGTCGAACGTCCAGCTCCGCTTGTCGTGTGTCGGCCCGGCCACCGCCATCGAGATGGCGTCCTCCAGCCCGAGCAGGCGGCGGACGATGATCAGCCGGTTGGCCCAGGGGCAGGCCCGGCTGACCGCCAGCCGGTAGCGGCCCGGCTCCACCGGCCAGTCGTTCCGCCCGTCGCCGGTGATCCGGGTGGCGATGTAGCGCTGGTCGCGGGTGAACTCGCCACCCGGCTCCACGTACTTGCCGCCGGTCCGGTCCAGGACCTCGTCGTCGCTGCCCACACCCACCTCCGAGTTCGCTTTTCGCTCCCATCATCGCCGCTCCGGCGGCTCCCGGCAGGGCGAGTGCGTCACAGAGGGGCATAGGCTGCCGGCCGTGACCGATGTGGAGGCGGCGGCCCGGCGTTTCGTCGCCGACGTGTGGAACGCCGGGCGCGAGGAGAGCGCGTACGAGCTGGTGGCGGCGGACTGCCCGGGGCTGGGCGGCGCCGGCCCGGCGGCGGTGCTCGCGTGGCACCGGGACCGGCGTGCGTCGTTCCCCGACCTGCGTTACAAGATCGTCGAAGTGGTGGCGACAGGTACGCGGGTGGCGGTGCGCTGGCGGGCCGCCGGCACCCAGGCCGGGCAGTTCGGCCCGGTGCCGCCGACCGGCCGCGTGGTCAGTTATTCGGGCGCGACGTTCCTGCGCTTCGACGACGACGGCCGGATCCTGGACGTGTGGAGCGTCAACGAGCTGTTCCAGGTGCTCCAGCAGCTCGGCGTGGAGATGCTGCCGCCGCTCACACCCGGCGAGGCGTGATCCGGCTGATCGGCAGGTTCACCGGGAACGGCTCGCCGGTGTCGACGAACTTCGTCCACCGCCCGGTCTCCGTGTAGACCTCGTGCACCGGATCGATCTTGTAGGTGTAGACGACGATGTCCTCGTCCTCGATCTCGATCCGTCAGTGGAACGGAATCCCGGCCTGGGCGTAGAGCGCCGGCTTGAGGACGCGGTCGATGGACCGGGTGCTGGGCGAGACGATCTCCACGGCGAGCACCACCTCGTGCGGCTCGTACCGGGACGGCTCGCGCGCGGCGGCGGTTGCGGTGGTGACCAGCACGTCCGGGATGAAGGAGCGGGTGCGGTTGATACGCACCTCCACACCCTGGGTCACGTCGTACCCGTCGGGGCAGTCCTCGTCGAGCGCGACCATGAGCAGGGCCGCGATGCTCTGGTGGGTCCGGCCGCGCAGCGACATGAGCAGCACTCCGTCGAGCAGTTCGCGGCGGTGCCCGTCCTCCGGCAGCAGGTCCAGATGATCGGTCGTCCACCCGCCCGGGGGCGGCCGGAAACTCTCCAGGTCAGTGGTCACCGACCAGCCCTTCCCGGTGCGTCGTTCTCCCCGCGCTCACGATACCGCCGCCAAGAGCCGGGTGGTGGTCGCGCTCGCCCGGGCCACAGGGCAGGATGGGCGGCATGAGCGAGCACGGTGGAGTGCCCGGTGCCGGGTTGGTGAAGGGCCTGGCGGTCACGTTGAAGACGATGACGCGCCGCTCGACCACCCAGCAGTACCCGGACGTCGAGCCTGAGCTGCCGCCGCGCTCCCGTGGCGTGATCGCGCTGCTGGAGGAGAACTGCACCGTCTGCATGCTCTGCGCGCGCGAGTGCCCGGACTGGTGCATCTACATCGACTCGCACAAGGAGGAGGTGGCGGTGCCCGGTGCCGCCCGCCCCCGCCAGCGCAACGTGCTCGACAAGTTCGACATCGACTTCTCGCTCTGCATGTACTGCGGCATCTGCGTCGAGGTCTGCCCGTTCGACGCGCTCTACTGGTCGCCCGAGTTCGAGTACGCCGAGTACGACATCAAGGACCTGCTGCACGACAAGGACCACCTGGGCGAGTGGATGGCCACCGTGCCGCCGCCGCCGGCCCACGACCCGCTCGGCGACCCCTCCAAGGAGGAGACCACCGCCGCCCGGAAGGCGGCGGGTCCGTCGGCCCGTCCGGCTCCCACTCGGGTACGCCCCGACGCCGCCGCCGATCCGGGCGGAGGCGCCGCCTCATGACCGGTGCGGACGTGCTGCTGCTCGCGCTGGGCGCGGTGGCGGTGGGCGCGGGTGCGCTGGTGGTCACCACCCGCCACCTGGTCCGGGCCGGGCTGTGGCTGGTGGTCTGCCTGGGCGCGCTCGCCGGTGACTACCTGGTGCTGACCGCCGAGCTGGTGGCCTGGGTGCAGGTGCTCATCTACGTCGGCGCGGTGGTGGTGTTGCTGCTGTTCGCGGTGATGCTGACCCGCGCGCCGATCGGCCCGTCGGACGACCTGGACCGGCCGGGCTGGGCCGCCGCGCTCGTCGGCGCGGGCAGCGGTCTGGGCCTGGCCGTGCTGCTGATCGACGCGTTCCGCTGGTCCCGGGTGGACCTGCCCGCCGCCGGCACCGCCGAGCGCATCGGCGAGCAGGTGTTCCGCTCCTGGGTGCTGCCGTTCGAGGTGCTGTCGGTGCTGCTGCTGGCCGCGCTGGTCGGCGCGATCGTGCTCTCCCGCCCCGACATCGGCCGCCGGTCCGCCGACGAGGGCGGGCGTCCGTGAGGCCGGTCATCCCGTACGTCACCGCCGCGCTGCTGTTCGGCCTCGGCGTGTACGGCGTGTTGCGCCGCCGCAACGCCGTCCTGGTGCTGATGGCTGTGGAGTTGATGCTGAACGCGGTGAACCTGGTGCTGGTCACCGCCGACACCACGGTCAAGGCCGTGCTGCCGCACTCCGGGCAGGTGTTCGCGCTGTTCGTGATCGTGCTCGCCGCCGCCGAGATCGGTGTCGGGCTGGCCATCGTGCTCCAGCTCTACCGGCTGCGCGCCAGCGTCACTGTCGACGACGTGCCGCTGGCCGAGCCGGAACCGGGTGTCGCGGTGACCCCCGTCGGGCAGCCGGCGACGGCAGCGCCGGGCGCGGAAGGAGCGGTCCGGTGAGCACACCGACGCTGTGGCTCGCCGCGCTGCTGCCCGCCGCGCCGCTGGTCGCCGGGCTGCTCGGCCTGCTGCTGCCGCCCGCCCCGCGCCCGGACCGGGCGGGGGCCCGACGGGCGGCTGTCGCGCTCGGCGTGGCCGGTGCGGCGGTGTCACTGCTGGCCGCGCTGGCGCTGCTGGTCCGCGTGGACGCCCCGGTCGAGGCGTCCACCACCTGGGTCGACCTGGGTGGCCTGCGGGTCACGCTGGGCCTGCGGCTGGACGGTGTCGCGGTGCTCGTCGCCACAGCCGTCGCCACTGTGGCGCTGGCCGTGCAGGTCTACTCGATCGGCTACCTGCGCCGGGGCCCGCACGACGACGTGGACGTCGACCACCGCTACCCGCCGTACGCGGCCCAGCTGAGCATCTTCACCGCCGCCATGCTCACCGTGGTGGTGTCCGGCGACCTGATCATGCTGCTGGTCGGCTGGGAGGTGATGGGCATCTGCTCGTACCTGCTCATCGCCCACGACCGGCGGCTGCCCGAGGCACCAGGCGCGGCGGTGAAGGCGTTCCTGGTCACCCGCGTGGGTGACGTCGGCTTCCTGCTCGGCATCGCGCTGCTCGGCGTGGGCGCGGGCAGTTTCCGGATCGCCGACGTGCTGGCCCACGACTACGGCACCGGCACGCTCACCGCCGCCTGCCTGCTGCTGCTCGCCGGGGTGGCGGGCAAGAGCGCCCAGTTCCCGCTGCACACCTGGCTGCCCGACGCCATGGCCGGTCCGACGCCGGTGTCCGCGCTGATCCACGCCGCCACAATGGTCGCCGCCGGGGTGTACGCGGTGGCCCGCCTGTTCCCGCTGTTCGAGCGCGCACCGGCCGCGCTCGCCGTGCTGGGTGTGATGGCCGCGATCACCATGCTGCTCGGCGCGTTCGCCGCCACCGCGCAGGACGACATCAAGCGGGTGCTCGCCTGGTCGACGGTCTCGCAGATCGGCTACATGACCGGCGCGCTGGCGGTCGGCGCACCCGCTGCCGCGCTGTTCCACCTGCTCACCCACGCCGCGTTCAAGGCGCTGCTGTTCCTCGCCGCCGGTGCGGTGATCCACGCCGTCGGCACCACGCTGATGTCCCGCATGGGCGGCCTGCGTACCGCCATGCCCGTGACGTTCTGGTGCATGGTGGTCGGCCTGGGCGCACTCGCCGGCGTACCCCCGCTCTCGGGTTTCTGGAGCAAGGACGGCGTGCTGGCAGCCGCCGAGGCGGCCGCGCTCGACGGCGTGGGGCCGACGGCGGCCTGGGTGGGCTGGCTGGTCTGGCTGGCCGGGCTGGTCGGCGTCGCGGTGACCGCCTGGTACGCGAGCCGCCTGCTGCTGCGCACGTTCCTCGGTGCGACCCGCACGCCGCTGCTGCGCCCGCACGACCCGCCCGCGCTGCTGCGCTGGCCGGTGCTGCTGCTCACGGTCCCGGCCGCGCTGCTGGGCCTGGCCGCGTTCGCGCCGTGGTTCGCCGACCGGCTGCGGGTGCCGGGCGACGACACCGGCGAGGCGGTCGAGCTGGTCCACCTCGCGCCGAACCTGATCCTGCCGTTCCTGCTGCTGCTCGCCGGTGCGGGCGTCGCCTGGGCGGGCTGGCGCCGCGACCCGGCCGCCGACCCGGCCCGCTTCCTGGGTCCGCTGCGGCCGGTGTTCGCCCGGGCGTTCCGGCTCGACGACGTCCAGCACACTCTCGTCGTACGCCCGGCGGGCGCGCTCGCGCGGGCCGTGCGTACCGGTGACGAACTGGGCGTGGACGGGCTGGTCGAGGGCAGCGGCCGGGCGGCGGCCGAGGCAGGCGGCGGCCTGGCCGCGCTGCACCGGGCGGCGCTGCCGCGCGCGGCGGCCGGGGTGCTCGCGGGCGCCCTGCTGATCGGCCTGGCGGCCGCCCTGATCGGAGTCACGTCATGACGTTCGGGCAGGTCCTGCTGGTCGCCGTGGTCGCGGTCCCGGCGCTCGGCGCGCTGGCCACAGCGGTCGTGCCGGGCGACCGGGCCGGCCGGGTGGTCGGCACCGCCGCGGCCGCGTTGACGCTACTGGCGACGTTGCCGCTGGTCGGCGGCGAGCACGGCTGGTTCGGGTACGGGCCCCGCCCGGCGGTGCAGCCGTGGCATCAGGTCGACCTGCCGTGGGTGCCCGGGCTCGACCTGCGCTTCCACCTCGGCGTGGACGGCATCTCCTGGCCGCTCGTGGTGCTGACCGCGCTGCTCACGCTGCTGTGCTGCGCGTACACGCTGTGGCGGGTGCCGACCGGCAGCGGCAGCGGGCGGGCGCTGGTGGCGTTGCTGCTGGTGGTCGAGGTCGGCATCCTCGGCACGTTCCTCGCGCTCGACCTGGTGCTGTTCTTCCTGTTCTTCGAGGTCGTCCTGCTGCCGATGTACGCGGTGATCGCCGGCTGGGGCGGCGCGGACCGGCGTCGGGCGGCCCGCAAGTTCGCCCTCTACACGCTGTTCGGCTCGGTGCTGCTGCTGGTCGGCGTCTACGTGGTGGTGGCCGCCGCGGGCACCGCCGACCTGGTCACGCTGACCGGCGGCGGCGGGCTGTCCCGGGGCACCCAGCTCGCGGCGTTCACGCTGCTGGCGCTGGCGTTCGCGGTGAAGAGCCCGCTCTGGCCGCTGCACTCGTGGCTGCCCGACGCGCACACCCAGGCGCCCACCGTCGGCAGCGTGATCCTCGCCGGGGTGCTGCTCAAGATGGGCACGTACGGGCTGATCCGGGTCGCCGTGGGAGTGGCCCCGGAGGGCGCCCGCTGGGCCGCGCCGGTGCTCGGCGTCCTCGCCGTCGCCGCGATCCTGATCGGTGGCCTGGTCTGCCTCGCGCAGGACGACCTGAAGCGGCTCATCGCCTATTCGAGCGTCGGGCACATGGGCTTCGTGCTGCTCGGGGTCGCCACGCTCACCGCCACCGGGCTCCAGGCCGCGCTGATCGGCAACATCGCCCACGGCGTCATCACCGCCCTGCTGTTCTTCCTGGCCGGTGCGGTCAAGGACCGCGCGCACACCGGCTCGCTGGCCGACCTGTCCGGGCTGCGGGAGACCGCGCCCCGGCTGGCCGGGCTGCTCGGCTTCGCGGCCGTCGCCTCGCTGGGGCTGCCCGGCCTGGCCGGGTTCTGGGGTGAGGCGTTCGCCGTGGTGGCCGCCGTGCGGCGGGGCGGCCCGCTCTGGCTGACGCTTGCAGTGCTGGCCGCGCTGGGCGGGGCGCTCACCGCCGCGTACTTCCTGCGGCTGCTGCGCCGGGTCACCCACGGGCGGCCCAGTCCGGCGGTGGCGGGGCTCGCACCCGGGTTGGCCGGAGCGGAACTGACCGCCTGGGCGCCGCTGGTGCTGCTCGCGCTCGCGGTCGGCCTGGCCCCGGCGCTGGTCCTGTCGTACGCCTCCGGCCCGGTGGAGGCGCTGCTGGGGGTCGTCCCATGAGCCTGGTGCAGCCTGTCGACAACCTGGCGATGCTGCCTGCGTACCTGGCCGCCGGCACGGCCGTGCTGGTGCTCCTGTTCGACCTGCTGGTGGCCCGGCCCGCCGTCACGGTGGCGGTGGCGGCGCTCGGCGCGGCCGGCACCGCGGCCGGCGCGGCACTGGTCGGGGCGGCCGGTGAGCGGCGCACGTTCTGCGTGGGCGCGGACTGCTCCTGGGTGTGGGGTGGCCGGGCCGCGCTGGTCGGGGCGGTGATCGCCCTGCTCACGCTCGGCGTGCTGGCGCTGTCCGGCCCGCTGCTGCGCGCCGGGCGTACCCCGGTCGGCGAGTACTGCTTCCTGCTCGCCTGCGCGATGACCGGGGGCGTGGTGCTCGGCGCGGCGGGTGATTTGATCACGCTGATCGTGGCGCTGGAGACGCTGACGCTGCCGCTGTACGTGCTCGTCGGCCTGCGCCGGGGCAGCCTCGCCGGTGCCGAGGCGGCGGTGACGTTCTTCGTGGTGAGCGTGGTCGCCACCACTGTGACGCTGCTCGGCGCGGCACTGCTCTACGCGGTCGCCGGCACGCTGCACCTGGACCGGCTCGGCGCCACACTGGCCGCCCGCGACGACCTGACCGGTCTGCCGCTGACCGGCGTCGCGGCGGCGCTCGTGGTGGCCGGGCTGGCGTTCAAGGTCGCCGCCGTGCCGTTCCACGCCTGGGCCCCGGCCACGTACGACGGCGCGCCGCTGCCGGTGGCCGCGTACCTGTCGACCGCCTCGAAGCTCGGTGGCGTGGTGGCGCTGCTGGCTGTGGTGCAGCGGGCCCTGCCCGGCGACATGACCGGCCCGGTGCTGGCGGCGCTGGCGGTGCTGACCATGACAGTCGGCAACCTGGTGGCGCTGCGTCAGAGGCGTACCGTGCGGTTGCTCGCCTGGTCGTCGGTGGCCCAGGCGGGGTACATCCTCGCCCCGCTGGGCGCGTTGGCGCTGGCCGCGGGCCGCACCGGCGACGCGCCGGCGGGCGCGTACGCGGCAGCCGTCGCGTACGCGATCTTCTTCGTGCTGCTGGAGCTGGCCGCGTTCGCCGCTGTGGTGGCGTTGCGCCCGGCGGACGGCGACGGCGGCACGCTGGCCGACCTGCGTGGCGCGGCGCGGCGGCATCCGTGGGTGGGCGGCGCGTTCGCGCTGGCGCTGATCGGGCTGGCCGGGCTGCCGCCGGGCCTGGCCGGGCTGTTCGCCAAGGTGACAGTGGTACGCGCGCTGCTGGCCGGGCACGCGGGATGGCTGGCGCTCGTGGTGGCGCTGAACGCGGTGATCGGCCTGGCCTACTACCTGCGGGTCACCGCCTCGCTCTACGCGACGCCTACCGACGCGGCGGCGGTCCGGCCCGCCCGGACCGTGGCGCTGGCGCTCGGCGTGGCCACCGTGGCGGCGGTGGTGATCGGTTTCGCACCGCAGCTGGTGCTGGACGTCGCGGCGCGCTGACCGGTTCCTGCCCGGATGGGCGACCGCCTCAGCCTGCGCACAGCAACATCCAGCCAACTTTCAGCCATGAGCCGGATGGTTGACGGGTACCGGTGTGTTGAACCGGTCAGCGGGCCTCCCGCAAGGGCCCGTGCACCGAAGGAGAGATCGTGCATCACAACCGTCTCAAGACCGCAGCGCTGCTCGGCCTGTTGACCTCGCTGATCCTCGCGATCGGCTACTGGTTCGGCGGTAGCGGCGGTCTCGTCATCGCCGTCGTCGTCTCGTTGCTGATGAACGGCGTCACCTACTTCTACTCCGACAAGCTCGCACTGCGCTCGATGAAGGCGCAACCGGTCAGCGAGGCACAGTTCCCCGAGCTGTACCAGATGGTGCGGGAGCTCTCCACGCTCGCCGGCAAGCCGATGCCCCGGCTCTACGTGAGCCCGACCTCGCAGCCCAACGCGTTCGCCACGGGCCGTAACCCGGAGAACGCGGCGGTCTGCGTCACGCAGGGCATCGTGGAGGTCCTGGACTACCGGGAGCTGCGTGGCGTGATCGGCCACGAGCTGTCGCACGTCTACAACCGGGACATCCTGATCTCCAGCGTGGCGGCCGGCCTGGCCGGCATCATCACCATGCTGGCGAACCTCGCCTGGTTCATCCCGCTGGGCTCGTCCGACGACGAGGACGGCCCGAACCCGGCAGTGCTGCTCCTCACGCTGATCCTCGGCCCGATCGCCGCCACGGTGATCCAGCTCGCGATCAGCCGGAGCCGCGAGTTCCAGGCCGACAAGTCCGGCGCCGAGCTGAGCCGCGACCCGCTCGCACTGGCCAGCGCCCTCCGCAAGATCCACATGGGTACGCAGGCGCGTCCGCTGGCGCCGCAGGGCCAGCTCGCCAGCACCGCCCACCTGATGATCGACAACCCGTTCAAGCGGGGCGGCGGCATCGCCGCGATGTTCGCCACCCACCCGCCGATGGAGCAGCGGGTGGCCCGCCTGGAGCAGATGGCCCGCAACTCCGGGCCGGTGCAGTTCCAGCGCTGACCCGCCGTACGCCCACACCGCGCCCGCGTCCCCGACGCGGGCGCGGTGGTGTGTCCGGGCACAATGCGTTTCCCCCGGTCATGCCGCGCCGTTAGGGTCGAAACGTCTCCCACTCATTACCCTCCTGGAGGTCTGACAGTGGCCGCACTGCGCCAGTACCAGGGCGTCTGGCGGATCCCCGGCGCTCCGATGCTGCTGGTCCTCGGCATCATCGGGCGGCTCGGGATCGGCATGACCCCGCTGGCGCTGCTGCTCGTCGTCGAGCAGGTCACCGGCCGGTACTCCCTGGCCGCCGTCGCCGGGGGCATCTACGCGCTCTCCGGCGCCGCGCTCAGCCCGGTCGCCGGCCGGATCGCCGACCGGGTCGGACCCACCCCCGTCCTGCTGGCCACCGCGCTGGCCCACCCGTTCGCGCTGATCTGGCTGCTCACCGCCACCCGCTCCGACAGCGGCAACCTCGCGCTGATCTACCTGGCAGCGGGCCTCGCCGGAGCCACGTACCCGCCGCTCACCGCCGCGATCCGGGGCGCCTGGAACGACCTCACCGCACCCGCCACCGGCCGGGCGCAGCTGCGCAACACCGCGCTCGCCGCCGAGACCACCCTCTTCGAGGTCGTCTTCGTGATCGGCCCGCTGCTGGTGGCGGGCTTCGTGCTGTTCGCCGACGCCTCCGCCGCGCTCGTCGGCGCCGCCGTGGTCACCCTGGTCGGCACCGGCGCCGTCGCGCTCGGCCGGGTCATGCGCGGCTGGCGCCCGCACCCGCGCGAGCACCACGCCCGGGGCCTCGGCCCGCTGCGCCTCGGCGGCTTCCCCGCGCTGCTGCTCTGCGTGGCCAGCCTCGGCATCGCGTTCGGCGCCTCCGGCGTCATCGTCCCGGCCTTCGCCGGGAACTCCGGCGCCGACGACCCGGAGAGCCTGGCCGGCGTGCTGCTCGCCGTCTGGGGCGTCGGCAGCGCCATCGGTGGTTTCTGGTTCGGCGTACGCAAGCCCGCCGCCAACATGACCCGCCAGTTCGCCTGGCTGCTCGGCACCGTCGCGGCCAGCTTCGCCGTCTTCGCGGTGATGCCCGGCCCGGCCGCGCTCGGCGTCGCGCTGGTGCTCGGCGGCGCGGCCATCGCCCCCGCGCTCACCCTGGAGAACACGCTCGTCGGGCGGATCACCCCGGCGGGCATGCTGAACGAGGCGTACACCTGGGTGGTCACCATGTCGATCGCGGCGAGCGCCGCCGGCGGCTCGATCGCGGGTCTCATCATCGACCACGCCGGCGGCGTCTCCTGGGCGTTCGTCTTCGCCGGGGTGGCGGTCGCCGTCGGGGCCGCGGTCGCCGCGCTGCCCGGCGGCCCGATCGCCCGGGCCGAGGCCACAGCGGTACGCGCCGAGCAGACGCTCGTCGCCTGACCGCTCACCCGTCGCAGAGCGCTCCGGGGCCGTACCCGATCACCCGGCGCGCCCGCCCGGACGGGCTGGTCGTGCGGGCCCGCCTGGCCGCCGAGCATCGTGCCCAGCGGTACTGCCAGCCACGTCACCGAGAGCGGAGGCCGCGAGCCCCGGCAGAAGCCGGCGAAGTACCGGTTGGCGGAGCACCGGTCGATAGGGGAGGAACATTGCGAGAGCCATGGCTCCCACCCGACCGCACACCCGGCCCGTACCCCAAGGAAGTCGCCTGAAGGCAGAAAGGGCCGGAAGCGACGACTGCCGCTCCCGGCCCTCACATCCCGCACCGGTCCGGACCGTACGTGTGGCAGGGAACCGATGCGGTCACCTGCCACCACTCGATCGACCGGCGGTGGTCGTGCTTACCGGTAGTTGGTGAACTGGAGCGCCAGCCCGAAGTCCTCGCCCTTGAGCAGCGCGATGACGGCCTGGAGGTCGTCCTTCTTCTTGCCGGTGACGCGGAGCTGGTCGCCCTGGATCTGCGCCTGCACGCCCTTCGGGCCCTCGTCGCGGATCTTCTTGCTGATCGCCTTGGCCTTGTCCGAGTCGATGCCCTGCACCACCTTGGCGTCGATCTTGAAGATCTTGCCCGACTGCCGGGGCTCGCCCGCGTCGAGCGACTTCAGGGAGATGTTCCGCTTGACCAGCTTCTCCTTGAAGACGTCCAGCGCGGCCCGGACCCGTTCCTCGGTCTCCGCCTGGAGGCTGATCGCCTCCTCACCCGACCAGGAGATCTCGGCGCCGGTGCCGCGGAAGTCGAACCGCGTCGAGAGCTCCTTCTCCGACTGGCGGACGGCGTTGTCGACCTCCTGCCGGTCGACCTTGCTCACGATGTCGAACGACGGGTTCGCTGCCATGCTCATGCTCCTGCTGTCCGGCGGTCTGTCCTGGTCCGTCCCGCACTGACCAGCGTGGGACCTCCTGACGGTACCCGGTTGCGGTGGTGCCGGGGGCAACCGCTATCCTTGCTTCCGCTGCCGCGTTGCGACGCGGTGGTGTGCCCTGGCGGGTTGCCCGAGCGGCCAATGGGAGCGGACTGTAAATCCGTCGCGAAAGCTACAGAGGTTCGAATCCTCTACCCGCCACCAGGGATCGGCAAGGCCCTTGACCTGCGGAAATGCAAGGTCGGGGGCCTTCGTCGTCTCCGCGCGGTTTTACCACGGTCGACCCTGCTAGTCCGTCTGATCGGGCATGTAGCTGGCACGTACTGATGGGAGACGAGATGCCAGAGGGAAGGCCACCGATCCCCATGGCGATACAGCGGGACGTCCTGGTCGAGGCCGGCCACCGCTGCGCGATCCCGACGTGTCGCCAGGTGCCAACGGAGTTCGCTCACATTGACCCTTGGTGCAAGGTCCAAGAGCACACCTTCGCGAACATCATCGCTCTCTGCCCGACGTGTCACTCCCGTTACGATCAAGGGCACATCGATCGCAAGGCAATGTTCCAGTACAAGGCAAACCTCTCTGTTTTGAACCACCGCTACGGCGACCTTGAACGCAGGTTGTTGGAAATCTTCGCGGCGGAGCCCGAGATGTCCGTGATCCAGCTACCAGGTGGCTTCAGGATCATGCTTAGCTACCTGATCCGCGACGGTCTGCTGGTGCCGGTCGACCTGGGAGGACCGAAGGGCTTCATCATGGGGATGCCCATGATGGAGCATTTTGGCCTCACCCAGAGCGGCCGAGAGTTCGTTACGCGCTGGGCGCAAGCTCAACCGGTGGGCTGAGCCATTGCCTTGCAAGGATCAAGCCTGTTTGTCGGCTGGCGTCGACTGGTGCGGCTGACCTGCTCAACTCGTCGGTTGCCGCCGCTCGTCATCCACGCCTGTCGGCCAGCTTGGTTTTACCGGTGGCCGTACAGCCCAACGGACGTGCGGCCACGTGGGCAGCGGCCATCACCGGGATGCGGCCCGCTTGGCGTCCATCAGCTCAAGCATCTCGTCGCTGAGTCCGTGGATCGTGATGTCGTCGCGGTGGCTCTCCCACCGTTCGCGGTCGAGCACCAGGTTGATCTGCTCCTGGCGGGCACCCTCGAAAGCCCGGATTGTGGTGCCGTTCGACTGATAGCCAAGCGACCACGAGACTCCCAGCGACGGCGCGTTGGTGGACCAGGCGGCGGACTCGGCGCGCTCCGCTCCCAGCCCGGCGAACGCGAGATGCAGGATGGCGCCCCGCATCTCCTTGCCGTAACCACGCCGCTGGAACCGCCGCGCGATCCATGACCCCGTCGAGACGGTCTTGGTGATCCCGAAGCCCTGCGCGCCGATCTCCTGCACCCCGACGCAGACGCCATCGACCTTCACAGCCATTACCAGGTTCCATCTGCCCGGCCGCCAGTCCGCCAGGGACGCCCAGCAGTACCGCAGGAACGACCACTCGGCCTGGGGAGACGGCCCCGACTCCCACCCCGCTACCGGCGAACGCGCCAGAAAGCGGTCCTGCGGATCGTAGATGCCGGCTGCCGCATGAATCGCCAGTTCGGCAAGCTCGTCCTCACCCGGTACAACCAGCTCAAGCACGGACGTCGTCACCCGCACACCGCGCACGGGCCAGATATCGGCCAACGTCATCCGAGCATCATGCCCTGCCCTGCCCTCTGCCGTCGCCCAAAGGGGTTGGCGGATCTCCTTGCCGGGCAGTCGTAGACAGTCCAGCCTTCCCGAACGGGGACGCCCTACCGGACGAACGACCTTGGCCCCGTCCGGAAGGCTGGTAGCCCTTGTGGTGCCGGCCCGCCCGCTAGGCCCAGCGTCCGGGACGTGCAGTCGCTCAATCGGCAGCATCCTGCGACCTCGGCCTCCTCGATTTAGGGAGTGGCTATGGCTGTCGTTCCGGAGGTTCAGACCCGACATCTGAATCGGCTCTGCGGTGTGGTGGCGATTGGGACGCCGAGAGGCAGGAGGCCGAACCGCCGGTACAGGCTGGATCGGGGCGACGGGGGCCGGAGACGCCGACGACACCTGCGGAACTTGATCGGACCCCGCTCCGCGTACTCACACGAGGACCGCACCTCGTAGGTCCCTGACCGCACGTCGTCCCTGAGTCGGCCACTAGCCCTGCCGCTGCGCCGTCGCCCCAGGTGGGCTGTCGGACCGGCATCTGTCGGGCATGGGAGGAGAGATGAGCCGGAGAGCCCTTGACTGATGATTGACACGGTTCGTCCGGCGTGAAACCTTGCCTCAGGTATCGATGATGGTAGAGGCTGTCCGGGGAGCGGGAGGCCGAGGCGCGTGAGCCGTCACTGTGGCTGCGCGTGAGTCGGTGGAGGGCCTGATGAGGGAATCAGACGATAAGGTGCGCTTTACGCCTGAAGTCGCTGTGCGCGCCTTTCGTGGCGGCGGCCGGACTGATCGTGACCTCATCCTGGGCCGGAGGGTCGGGGCACGCCTGACGAACGGATGATTCCTCTGTTCGGGGCGTCATGGAGGCACGCGCAGCGCTTTTGTGGGTGCGTGTGGTGTGGCACGATCGTGGAACCTCCACCCTCTCTGAAATTCTCTCGACAGGAGCAATCATGTCTGGTCGAAGGCTGGGCCGGCTGCTTGGCTCACTCCTTGTGCTCGCCGCCCTCGTGGGCGGCAGTGTCGGCGGTGTCGATTTCGGCGGCATCAACGGGGGCATTCAGACCCTGGACATCGTCTGGCAGTGACCGGCTTCTCCGGTCTGCCGTCGAGCACGACGTCCGCGCGTCAGTCGGGCACGACACCAGCGCATCAGTCGGGCACGACTCGCACGCATCAGTCGGGCGACTGTCGGGGTCGACGACGGGGGCGGCGCGCCGCCAATCCGAAGGAGCGGCATGATCCGTCGCGATCAGTCACGACGCAGGTCCTCTGAGGACGCCTGGATCATCACGGCGCCGATGGCGCTCGTCGCGGTGGCGTGCGCCACGATGACCGGCCTGCTCGCCGACGATCCCTTCGGCCGCTGGCCGCAGGCGCTCCTCTTCCTGGGCCTCATGATCGTCGCCGGGCTGCCCCTGCTGAGCCTGGTCGTACGCCGGCAGACGCTCGGCGTCACCCTCACCGAGCTGCCGCTGGTCCTGGCGCTCTACTTCCTGCCGCCGCTGACTGTGGTGGTCATCTACACGCTGACGGCGGTCATCACGCACATCCGGCACCGGTTCTCGGCGCCGAAGGTCTGGTTCAACGTGGCGCGGGCTGCCGCCGGCACCTCGCTGGGGGTGCTGGTCCTCCAGGCGTTCCCGCCCATCCAGGGGGTCGGGCCACGCACCTGGGTGAGCATCGTCGCCGCCGTCAGCATGGTGCTGTTGGTGAGCGTCGTCAGCGTGGTCGCGGTGCACACCCTCCTGCACGGCTGGCAGACCGGGCGGGGCGCGCTGCGCAGCGCAAAGGCCGGTCTGCTGACGGCGGCCATCAACGTGTCCGTCGGGTTGATCGTGCTGATCCTGGTCCGCAGCACGTGGTGGTCGCTGCTGCTGCTGTCCGCCCTCGGCGCGGGGCTGGTCCTGGTCTACCGGTCGTACGCCCAGTTCTTCCGGCAGCACCGCACCCTCAGCGACCTGTACGACCTGACCCGTGCCGTGGTGGAGAGCGGGCAGAGCGGAACGCTCGCCGACGCCCTCCTCGGCCGGGTGCGGTCACTCATGCAGGCCGAGTACGCCACACTCTGGCTCCCGGCCCAGGGCCGGCACCCGGAGACGCTGCTGACCGCACGGGTCGACGACCCCGGCCTGCTCGACGAGGCACGTACGCCCCAGGCGTTGCGGGAGAAGGTGCGGTCGGCCCGTCGTACCGTGGCCGTCGGGCACGGCGTGACGACGGACGACGAGTTCCGCGCGGACCTCGCGGAGCGGCGGATCAAGGACGCGGTTGCCGTGCCGCTGCGGTCCGGGCCGGTGGTGATCGGCACCCTGGAGGTGGCCAACCGGCTCGGCGACGGCAACCACTTCACCCCGGCCGACATAGCGGTCTTCGAGACGGTGGCCGCCCACGCCGCGGTGGCCCTGGAGAACACCCGCCTGGTCGACCGGCTGCGGCACGACGCCGAGCACGACACGCTCACCAAGTTGCCCAACCGCCGGCGGATGACGGCGGCGGTGGCGGAGGCGGTCCGGATCGCGGCGCCCGGTGAGGTGGTGGCGCTGCTGCTGTTCGACGTCGACCGGCTCCGCGAGGTGAACGAGTCGCTTGGCCACGCGGCGGGCGACAAGGTGCTGGTCGAGGTGGCCGAGCGGCTGCGCGCCTGCGCGCCCTCCTCGGCGCTCGTCGGCCGGGCCGGCGGGGACGAGTTCCTGGTGACGCTCCGGCTGGAGAGCACCGAGGCGGCGCTGGACCTCGCCGCCCAGCTCCGGGAACAGATCCGCGACGAGATGGTCTTCGACGCGCTCACCCTGGACGTGGACACGGTCGTCGGCGTGGCCGTCCACCCCGACCACGGCAGTGACGCGGTGGCGCTGCTGCAACGCGTCGACCTGGCCGCCACCGCGGCCAAGTCGGTGCCGGGCAGCGTGCAGCTCTACAGTCCGGCGCTGGAGTCCCGGTCGCTGCGCCGGCTCGGCCTCGCCGGGGACCTGCAACGGGCGCTGGACGAGGGCGAGCTGGAGGTCTACTTCCAGCCCAAGGTCACGCTGCGGGACCGCCGCCTGGTGGGCGTGGAGTGCCTGGCCCGCTGGGAGCACCCGGCGCACGGCACGGTGGCGCCGGACGACTTCGTGGCGGTGGCCGAACACACCGGCCAGCTCGGCCGGCTCACCGAGTTCGTGCTCCGGGAGAGCCTGCGGCGCAGCCGCGACTGGAGCCACGGCGAACAGCCGCTGTCCGTCGCGGTCAACCTCGCCGCGCGTACGCTCACCGACCAGCACTTCCCGGCGCTGGTACGCGATCTGCTGGCCGAGTACGGCGTGCCGCCGCAGCAGCTGACGCTCGAGGTCACCGAGGCGGGCGTCCTGGACGGCACCGAACGTCCCATACCCACCCTGCGCAGCCTGCGGGACCTCGGTGTCCGGCTCTCGGTGGACGACTTCGGCACCGGTAACTCGTCGCTGGCGCAACTGCGCCGGCTGCCGGTGCACGAGGTGAAGGTGGACCGGTCGTTCGTGCAGGGCATGGCGACCGATCCGGGCGACCTGGCGATCGTCAACGCGGTGGTGACGCTGTCCCAGCAGTTCGGCCTGGCGGTGGTGGCCGAGGGTGTGGAGAGCGAGCTGACCCTGGAGCTGCTCCAGGACATCGGCTGTGAGATCGGCCAGGGCTTCCTGTTCAGCCGCCCGCTGCCGTACGAGCGGCTGGAGGCCTGGTTCGGTGCCCAGGTCGACCCGGAGACGGTGGTGGCGGGGGAGCTGCCGCGCCTGCGAGTGGTGCCCTGACCAGGGCGGACACTCACCTGGGGGATCCGATTTCACCTCCGCGACGCGGTCGTGTACTGTTTCCCCTGCGCGACACCCCCCAGGGGTGATCGGGCAGGCCCCCTTAGCTCAGTCGGCAGAGCGTCTCCATGGTAAGGAGAAGGTCTACGGTTCGATTCCGTAAGGGGGCTCAGAGGGTCCGGCTGGACCCGCCACGGCGGTGTAGCTCAGATGGCAGAGCAAGCGGCTCATAATCGCTGTGTCGCCGGTTCAAGTCCGGCCACCGCTACTCTCGTCCTCCGGGCCCAGCCCGGTGGCCGGTGGGATGGGCGCCACAGGCGCCCACTTTGCATGTCCGCGTCGTCAGCACGTAGGCTGACACGCCGTAGTTGTTATCCGTGAGCGAGGAAGGCACTCCGCCGTGGCGAAGGCGACCGATGTCCGGCCGAAGATCACTTTGGCGTGTGTGGAGTGCAAGGAGCGCAACTACATCACGCGCAAGAACCGCCGTAACGACCCGGACCGCATCGAGCTGAAGAAGTTCTGCCCCCGGGACGGCAAGCACACCGTCCACCGCGAGACCCGCTGATCGCGGCCGGCGCAGCCGGCACCGCACCAGCTTCTCGAACGCCGATCCACCTGACGGGTGGCCTCCGGGCCGCCCGACCGGGCGGATCGGCGTTCGTGTTTTCCGTGTAGGTTCGGCGGCATGTCCCTGGACCCGTCCTTCGTCGGCCGTACGTACCCGCCGACCGCCCCCTACCAGGTGGGCCGAGAAAAGATCCGCGAGTTCGCCACCGCCGTCGGCGCGACCGACCCGGCCCACCACGACCCGGAGGCGGCGCGGGCGCTCGGTCACCGCGACGTGGTGGCGCCGCCGACGTTCCCGGTGGTCGTCACCATGGCGGCCAACCGGCAGATCGTCGAGGATCCGGCGCTCGGTGTCGACTACAGCCGCGTGGTGCACGGCGACCAGCGGTTCGCGTACACCCGGCCGGTGGTGGCCGGGGACGAGCTGGTGTGCGTGAACACCATCGAGGAGGTCACCAGCCGGGGCGGGCACGGCTTCCTGACCACCCGCACGGACGTGAGCACCGTGGACGGTGAGCCGGTGGTCGCCGTCTGGTCCAAGATCGTCGTACGCGGGGAGGGCTGAGGACATGGAGCTGCCCACCCAGACGTACCGGGTGACCCGCGCGGATCTGGTCCGCTACGCGGGCGCCTCGGGCGACTTCAACCCGATCCACTGGAACGACCGCACCGCCACCGGCGTCGGGCTGCCGGGCGTCATCGCCCACGGCATGTTCACCATGGCCCTGGTCGGCCGGGCGGTGGCCGGCTGGGCCGGCGCGCCGGACGCGGTGGTCGACTTCGGCGTCCGGTTCACCCGCCCGGTGGTCGTCCCGGACACCGACGAGGGCACCGAGATCGAGGTGTCGGCGGTGGTCAAGGAGGTCACCGAAGACGGTCTGACCAGGCTGGACGTCACCGCCACCTGCCATGGTGAGAAGGTGCTGTCGCAGGCCCGGGCACTGATCCGCACGACGCGCTGAGGGTCCGCCCGACGCGCGAGGGGTAGACCGGTTGGGAAAGTCGCACGACTACCCGTACACTGGTCCGCCGTGGGGCAAGTGACCCCCGCTCGGCACAGCGTGTCCGGGTGGAGGTGAGTTGCCGCACAGGGGTGTAGCTCAATTGGCAGAGCAGCGGTCTCCAAAACCGCAGGCTGCAGGTTCAAGTCCTGTCACCCCTGCGCCTCAGGCCTGACCGTTCCGTGGGTCGCGCCGCCCTCACCGGCGGCGCTCGGCCCGTGGTGGTGGCATCGGTGGGGTGGCTCCGAGGCGTTCGGGACCTCCCGGCCGGTCCGCCGGCCGCGGCCCGTCGCGGGACGGTTGGTCCGGCCGGCGTGACCAACACGCCGCGCACGCCGCCCGGCGTGCGACCCCATATCCCGCACGGAGGGCGAAGTGGCCAAGAGCAAGCGCCGCGGCGAGGACGACGGCGACGAGCGTCTGGACGACGACGCGACCGTCGACGGCGTAGCCGACGACGACGTGGCCGACGACGACGCCACCGACGCGGACGAACCGGTCTCCCGGGGTGGCACCGCGACCCGTAAGCGGGCGCAGGCCGAGCCGGCCGAGGGCCGGAAGACCCGCAAGGACACCGAGCGGATCGGGCTGTTCGCCCGCATCGCGCGGTTCTTCCGCGAGGTCGTGGCAGAGCTGCGTAAGGTCATCTGGCCGACCCGCAAGGAGCTGCTGACCTACACGGCTGTGGTGGTCACCTTCGTCGCGGTGATGCTGGCGATCGTGGCCGGCCTGGACTACGGCTTCGCCAAGGCGGTGCTGTGGGTCTTCGGCGAGCCCAGCTGACCTGCGGACAGCGATACTGACGGAAGTGAGCGAGCGTGCCTGAGTACGACGAGACCGCCGGAACCCCGGACGAGCAGTCCACGGTGGCGACGGCGGCCAACAACGAGTCGGTCGAGGCCGCCAGCGAGCCGGAGTTCCCGACCACCGAGCCGGCCCCGGACGAGGACTTCGACCCGGTCGCCGAGCTGCGCCAGAAGCTGCGCTACGCGCCCGGCGACTGGTACGTGGTGCACTCGTACGCCGGCTACGAGAACAAGGTCAAGACCAACCTCGAGACCCGGATCACCTCCCTCGACATGGAGGACTTCATCTACCAGGTCGAGGTGCCGACCCGGGAAGAGGTCGAGGTCAAGAACGGCAAGCGGTCGCAGGTGCAGGCGAAGGTCTTTCCGGGCTACATCCTGGTCCGGATGGAGCTGACCGCCGAGTCCTACTCCTGCGTCCGGAACACCCCGGGGGTCACCGGCTTCGTCGGCGCGACCGACCGGGCCGACCGGCCGGCGCCGCTGAGCCTCGACGAGGTGCTCAAGTGGCTGGCTCCGGCGGTCGAGACCGAGCAGAAGAAGGCCAAGCCCGAGGTCAAGGTCCTCGACTTCGAGGTCGGCGACTCGGTCACCGTCACCGACGGCGCGTTCGCGTCGCTGCCGGCGACGATCAGCGAGATCAACGCCGACCAGCAGAAGCTCAAGGTGCTGGTGTCGATCTTCGGCCGGGAGACGCCGGTCGAGCTGAACTTCAACCAGGTCGCCAAGATCTGACGTACGTCGGCACCGGCGGCCCGCCCTCTCGGGGGTGGCCGCCGGTGCGCCGTTTCGCCGCCCGCCGACCTCGGCGCGGAGGGTGGCCGACGGCTGCGCTACCCTAGAACGTCGGCTGTCCGCACCGTGCTGACCGTGCGCGCCCGCGGACCGGCGAGAATCCCAGTTCCAAGCCCCAGGAAGAGACATGCCTCCGAAGAAGAAGCTCGTCAAGACGTTCACGCTTCAGCTCCCGGCGGGCCAGGCCACCCCGGCGCCGCCGGTCGGCCCCGCGCTCGGCCAGCACGGCGTGAACATCATGGAGTTCTGCAAGTCCTACAACGCGCAGACCGAGTCTCAGCGGGGCGACATCGTCCCCGCCGAGATCAGCGTCTACGAGGACCGCACGTTCACCTTCGTGCTGAAGACCCCGCCCGCCGCCCGGCTGCTGATCAAGGCCGCCGGTGTGCAGAAGGGCTCGGGCGTCCCGCACAAGGAGAAGGTCGGCTCGGTCACCCGCGCCCAGCTGCGCGAGATCGCCGAGAAGAAGATGGCGGATCTCAACGCCAACGACATCGACCAGGCCGAGAAGATCATCGCCGGCACCGCCCGGTCGATGGGCCTGACCGTCGCCGACTGACCTCGCTCCACCGCTCCACCCGATCTTTCTGTTCGTGGGAGGGCCGCGCACGCCGCGCGCCCGCCAGAGACCACAGGAGTCACCAGAAATGCAGCGCAGCAAGAGCTACCGCAAGGCCGCCGACGTCATCGACCGGTCGAAGCTCTACACCCCGGTCGAGGCCGTCAAGCTGGCCAAGGAGACCACCAACACCAAGTTCGACGCCACGGTCGAGGTCGCGATGCGCCTCGGCGTCGACCCCCGCAAGGCGGACCAGATGGTCCGCGGCACGGTCAACCTGCCGCACGGCACCGGTAAGACCGCCCGCGTGATCGTCTTCGCCGCCGGCGCGAAGGCCGAGGAGGCCGTCGCCGCGGGTGCGGACGAGGTGGGCACCGACGAGCTGGTCGCCCGTATCCAGGGTGGTTGGCTGGACTTCGACGCGGCGATCGCCACGCCCGACCAGATGGCCAAGATCGGCCGGATCGCGCGGATCCTGGGCCCGCGCGGTCTGATGCCGAACCCGAAGACCGGCACCGTGACCATGGACGTCACCAAGGCCGTCTCGGACATCAAGGGCGGCAAGATCACCTTCCGGGTGGACAAGCACTCCAACCTGCACCTGATCATCGGCAAGGCCTCCTTTTCGGAGAACCAGCTGGTGGACAACTACGCGGCGGTGCTGGACGAGGTGCTGCGGGCCAAGCCGTCCGCGGCCAAGGGCACCTACCTCAAGAAGGTCACCCTCACCACCACCATGGGCCCGGGCGTCCCGGTCGACCCGAAGGTCGTGAAGAACTTCCAGGAGGGCTCGGCCGAGGGCTGAGCACGCGTACTCCCGAACGGGGCCCCGCCACCACGCTGTGGCGGGGCCCCGTTCGTCCGTCCGGTGTGGCACTGTCGGCCGCATGAGGTTCGATGGCGTCTGGCTCCGCTACCACAGGCGCGGCCCGTGGGTGCTGCGGCAGGTCGACGTCGCGATCGGCCCGGGCGAGGCGGCTGTGGTGCTCGGCCGCAACGGCGCCGGCAAGTCCACGATCCTCCAGCTCGCCGCCGGGGTGCTGCGCCCGGGCCGGGGCCGAGTCGCCGACCGGCCGGCGGTCGTCGGCTGGGTGCCGGAGCGCTTCCCCGCCGACCAGCCGTTCACCGTCGGGGCCTACCTGTCCGGGATGGGCCGCGTCGCCGGCCTGTCCGGCGCCGCCGTCGACCGCGCGGTGCGCCACTGGGTGGAGCGGCTCGGCCTGACTCGCTTCCACGACGTGCGCCTGCCGCGGCTGTCCAAGGGCACCGCGCAGAAGGTCGGCCTGGCGCAGGCGCTGCTGCGCCCGCCCGGCCTGCTGGTGCTCGACGAGCCCTGGGAGGGGCTGGACGCCACCGCCCGCGAGTCGGTCCCCGAGATCATCGGCGAGGTGCTGGCCGACGGCGGCACGGTGCTGGTCAGCGACCACCGTGGTGAGACGGTCCGGCTGCCCGGCGCCCGGCACCTGTCGGTCGCCGACGGCTCGGTGACCGAGGCGGCGTCGTCGGGCGGCGCGGCCGTCGCCGTGGTCGAGCTGGCGGTGCCGGCCGCCGGGCTGTCCGCCGCCGTCGCCCGCCTGCGCGCCGACGGCCACCAGATCCTTCGGGTACGCGAACACGCCGTCCCGCCTCCCGCCACGCCCCCGGCGCCGGAGGTGGCCCGGTGATCGCGCTGACGCGGCTGCGGCTGACCGGCTTCGTGCGTACCGGACGGGCGCTGGCGCCGGTGCTGGCGGGTCTGCTCGTCCTCGGCGTCCTCTACGGCGGCGGCCGGGCGGAGCCGGCGGAGGCCTACGGCGTCTCCGCGGTGGTGCTGTTCCCGGTGCTGGCCTGGCAGACCAAGATCCTGCTGGACGTGGAACCCGACGTGCAGCGCCGGATGGCCCGGGTGGTGGCCGGGCCGGCCCGGGAACGGGCCGCCGGGCTGCTCGCGGCGCTGGTGGCGGGGCTCGTCGTGGTGCTCGTCGCGCTGGCGCTGCCGTGGCCGCTCGGTGGGTTGACCACGGCGGTCGAGCCGGGGGAGCGGCCGGTGCTCGTCGGGGTGGCCCTGGGGCTCTGGGCGCACCTGCTCGCGCTGCCGGCTGCGGTGGCGCTCGGCGCGCTCGCCAGCCGGGCGGTGACCCGCAGCGCCGGCTACGGGGTGGCGGTGCTGGTCACCGGCGCGGTCGGGGTCGTGGTGCTCGGGCTCTCCGGCTCGCTCGTGCCGTGGCTGGCCCCGCCGGTCATGGCGACCGCGCGGGCGGTCACCGGGCCGGTGGCGGCCGGCGAGGGGCTGCTGCTCACCGGCTGGGCGGCGCTCTGGGCGGCGGTGGCGTTGACCGGCTACGCCTGGGCACGGCGCACCCGGGCCTGAGCCGGGGTGACCGGGAGCACCCCGGGCGATTTGGTGCTGCGGCGCACGTCGCGTAACCTGGTGCGGTAGTTCCACCCAAAGACCGCTGGTCACCGTGCTCCGGCACGGTCGAAGGTCCCGCGACGACGGGCGACCCGCGCAGGGCGGTAAGCGAAACTCGGTGTCACGCACGGTCCGCCGACTGTGCCCGTGTCCCCGGCCCTCGCCCCGTGCGCCCTGCGCCGGGGCTTTTTCGTTGTCGTGATGCCTCCGCCGCCGTCGCCGAGCCCCGGCTCGCCGTCGGCGTACCAGCTCCGAGCAACGAGAGAGGAGGGACATGGCGGACAAGCCGATCCGGGCCGACAAGGCCACGGCCGTCGCCGAGCTGACCGAGAGCTTCCGCAACGCGGGAGCGACCGTGCTGACCGAGTACCGCGGGCTCACGGTCTCGCAGCTCACCCAGCTGCGGCGCTCGCTCGGCAAGGAGACCAGCTACACGGTCGCGAAGAACACGCTGGCCAAGCGTGCCGCGACCGATGCGGGCATCTCCGGCCTCGACGAGCTGTTCTCCGGTCCTACCGCGCTGACTTTCGTTTCGGGCGACGTCGTCGAGGCGGCGAAGGGGCTTCGTGACTTCGCGAAGGCCAACCCGAAGCTCGTCATCAAGGGCGGTGTCTTCGAGGGCAAGGCCATTTCCGCGGCCGAGGTCACGAAGCTCGCCGACCTGGAGTCCCGCGAGGTGCTGCTGGCCAAGCTGGCCGGCGCCATGAAGGGCAACCTGAGCAAGGCCGCGGCCCTGTTCCAGGCTCCGCTCTCCAAGGCCGCCCGCGCGGCGGCCGCCCTGGCGGACAAGAAGCGCGAGCAGGAGGGCGCCGAGGCGGCCTGAGGCCCTCCCGGCGCACCACGTTCTTAGTTTTCATTGCGAGAAAGGACGCCAGACATGGCGAAGCTCAGCACCGAAGAGCTGCTCGACGCGTTCAAGGAGATGACGCTGATCGAGCTCTCCGAGTTCGTGAAGCAGTTCGAGGACACCTTCGAGGTCACCGCCGCCGCTCCGGTCGCCGTGGCCGGCCCGGCCGGTCCGGGTGCCCCGGCCGCCGAGGCCGAGCCGGAGAAGGACGAGTTCGACGTCATCCTCGACGCCGACGGTGGCAAGAAGATCCAGGTCATCAAGGTCGTGCGTGAGCTGACCGGCCTGGGCCTCAAGGAGGCCAAGGACCTGGTCGAGGCCGCTCCGAAGGCCGTTCTGGAGAAGGCCAACAAGGAGACCGCCGAGAAGGCCAAGGCCAAGCTCGAGGGTGAGGGCGCCAAGGTCACCCTCAAGTGACCTTGCTCCACCTGACGCGCGTCCGGCTCACGTGAGCCGGGGCACACCGCGTCGCGGCGGGCGGTGATCCGGGAGACCGGGTCACCGCCCGCCGTGTTGGTGCCACCCGCGGGCGAACGGCGTGAGCAGGGCGTACAGCGTCCTCTCATCGGCCGGTCAGCGACGTCTGCCGGTAGCCCGTCGGTGGGAAAGACACCCCGAGCGGTAACCGGCCCTTGACGCGGCACCGGCCTGCCAGGCACGCTGAACATCAGCAAGACCTTCCGCGCTTGCAACGGCCGCCTCTCGGGTAAGGGCAACGGCAGCACCGCCGCCGCGGCACCCGAGCGGACCGGCAGGAGCGTCGCGTTCCGAGCGGCCCGGTCGACCCGGTTTTCCGAGGTCCCAGGGCTTGTTCCGCGACGACCTGCGGGTTGGGCTGGACAGCGGTTAGCCTCTCGGCTACACTGCTAGTTTGCGCTGCCTTCCGACTTGACCCCTGCTCGGAAATGTCCGATTGTGGATATTTCTGGTGGGGTCATTGGAGTGCACGCGTACCAGCCGTTCTGCAGCACCGGTCCTCGGAAGGACGCATCTTGGCAGCTTCCCGCCCTGCGAAGACCAGTCGTACGTCGAGCGCATTCGCGCCCCGCCGAGTTTCTTTCGGTCGGATCACCGAACACCTCGAGGTCCCCAACCTCCTCGCCATCCAGAACGAGTCCTTCGACTGGCTCGTCGGCAACGAGGCTTGGCAGGGCCGGTCGGCGGACGACCCGCACGCACGCTCGGGTCTCGCGGAGATCCTCGACGAGATCAGTCCCATTGAGGACTTCTCCGGCACCATGTCGCTCTCCTTCTCGGCTCCGCGCTTCGACGAGGTCAAGGCCTCGATCGAGGAGTGCAAGGAGAAGGACCTGACCTACTGCGCGCCGCTGTTCGTGACCGCGGAGTTCACCAACAACACCACTGGCGAGATCAAGAGCCAGACGGTGTTCATGGGTGACTTCCCGATGATGACGCCGAAGGGCACCTTCATCATCAACGGCACCGAGCGCGTCGTGGTCAGCCAGCTCGTCCGCTCGCCGGGCGTGTACTTCGACAAGCAGCCGGACAAGACCTCCGACCGCGACCTCTCCAGCGTCAAGGTCATCCCGAGCCGGGGTGCCTGGCTGGAGTTCGACATCGACAAGCGCGACACGGTCGGCGTTCGCATCGACCGCAAGCGCCGCCAGGCCGTCACCGTCCTGCTCAAGGCCATCGGGTGGTCCGCCGAGCGCATCCGTGAGAAGTTCGGCTGGTCCGAGCTCATGATGACCACGCTCGAGAAGGACCACATCGCCGGCCAGGACGAGGCCCTGCTCGACATCTACCGGAAGCTCCGCCCTGGCGAGCCGCCGACCCGTGAGAACGCCCAGACCCTGCTCGACAACCTCTTCTTCAACCCGAAGCGGTACGACGTCGCCAAGGTCGGGCGCTACAAGTTCAACAAGAAGCTCGAGCTGGACGTGCCGATCACCACCGGCACGCTCACCGAGGACGACATCGTCGCCACCGTGGAATACCTCTGCCGGCTGCACGCCGGTGAGGAGGGCTACGAGGCCGACGACATCGACCACTTCGGCAACCGTCGCCTGCGTACCGTGGGCGAGCTGATCCAGAACCAGGTCCGGGTGGGTCTCTCCCGGATGGAGCGGGTCGTCCGCGAGCGGATGACCACCCAGGACGTCGAGGCGATCACGCCGCAGACCCTGATCAACATCCGCCCGGTGGTGGCGGCGATCAAGGAGTTCTTCGGTACGTCGCAGCTGTCCCAGTTCATGGACCAGACCAACCCGCTGGCGGGCCTGACCCACCGGCGCCGGCTGAGCGCGCTCGGCCCGGGTGGTCTGTCCCGCGAGCGGGCCGGCTTCGAGGTCCGGGACGTGCACCCGTCCCACTACGGCCGGATGTGCCCGATCGAGACGCCGGAAGGCCCGAACATCGGCCTGATCGGCGCGCTGTCCACGTTCGCCCGGGTCAACCCGTTCGGCTTCATCGAGACGCCGTACCGGAAGGTCATCGACGGCCGGGTCACCGACCAGATCGACTACCTGACCGCGGACGAGGAGGACCGGTTCGTCAAGGCGCAGGCAAACGCCCCGCTGAAGTCGGACGGCACCTTCGCCGAGGATCGCGTCCTGGTCCGCCGTAAGGGCGGCGAGACCGAGGACGTCGCGCCGGGCGCCGTGGACTACATGGACGTGTCGCCGCGGCAGATGACCTCGGTCGCCACCGCGATGATCCCGTTCCTGGAGCACGACGACGCCAACCGCGCGCTCATGGGCGCGAACATGCAGCGTCAGGCGGTGCCGCTGGTCAAGGCCGAGGCCCCGCTGGTCGGTACGGGCATGGAGTACCGCGCCGCGGTGGACGCCGGCGACGTGGTCGTCGCCGAGGTCGGCGGTGTGGTCGAGGACCTGTGCGCGGACTACATCACGGTCCACCAGGACGACGGCCACCGCCGGACGTACCTGCTGCACAAGTTCCGCCGCTCCAACGCCGGCTCCTGCGTCAACCAGAAGCCGGTCGTCTTCGAGGGCGACCGCGTCGAGGCCGGCCAGGTCATCGCCGACGGTCCGTGCACCGACGAGGGCGAGATGGCGCTCGGGCGCAACCTGCTCGTGGCGTTCATGTGCTGGGAGGGCCACAACTACGAGGACGCGATCATCCTGTCGCAGCGCCTCGTGCAGCAGGACGTGCTCACCTCGATCCACATCGAGGAGCACGAGGTCGACGCCCGGGACACCAAGCTCGGCCCGGAGGAGATCACCCGCGACATCCCGAACGTCAGCGAGGAGATGCTCGCCGACCTCGACGAGCGCGGCATCATCCGGATCGGCGCCGAGGTCGTCCCCGGTGACATCCTGGTCGGCAAGGTCACCCCGAAGGGTGAGACCGAGCTGACCCCCGAGGAGCGGCTGCTCCGCGCGATCTTCGGTGAGAAGGCGCGCGAGGTCCGCGACACCTCGCTGAAGGTGCCGCACGGCGAGACCGGAACGGTCATCGGTGTGCGTACCTTCTCCCGCGAGGACGGCGACGAGCTGCCCCCGGGCGTGAACGAGCTGGTCCGGGTCTACGTGGCCCAGAAGCGCAAGATCCAGGACGGTGACAAGCTCGCGGGCCGCCACGGCAACAAGGGCGTCATCTCCAAGATCCTGCCGATCGAGGACATGCCGTTCCTGGAGGACGGCACCCCGGTCGACATCGTGCTGAACCCGCTCGGTGTGCCGTCCCGGATGAACATCGGCCAGGTCCTGGAGACCCACCTCGGGTGGGTGGCCAAGACCGGCTGGAGCGTGGACGGCGACGACGCCGAGTGGAAGCGCCAGCTCCGCTCGATCAACGCGCACGAGTCCGAGCCGGACACCAACGTGGCCACTCCGGTCTTCGACGGTGCCCGCGAGGAGGAGATCTCCGGTCTGCTGGCGTCGACCCTGCCCAACCGGGACGGCAACCAGCTCATCGGCGGCAGCGGCAAGGCGCAGCTGTTCGACGGTCGTTCCGGCGAGCCGCTGCCCGACCCGATCGCGGTCGGCTACGTCTACATCCTGAAGCTCAACCACCTGGTCGACGACAAGATCCACGCCCGGTCGACCGGCCCGTACTCGATGATCACGCAGCAGCCGCTGGGCGGTAAGGCGCAGTTCGGTGGCCAGCGCTTCGGTGAGATGGAGTGCTGGGCCATGCAGGCGTACGGCGCCGCCTACGCCCTGCAGGAGCTGCTGACCATCAAGTCCGACGACGTCCTGGGCCGGGTCAAGGTCTACGAGGCGATCGTCAAGGGCGAGAACATCCCCGAGCCGGGCATCCCGGAGTCGTTCAAGGTGCTGCTCAAGGAGCTGCAGTCGCTGTGCCTCAACGTCGAGGTGCTCTCCAGCGACGGTGTGGCCCTGGAGATGCGCGAGACCGACGACGAGGTGTTCCGGGCGGCGGAGGAGCTGGGCATCGACCTGTCCCGGCGCGAGCCGAGCTCGGTCGAAGAGGTCTGAGGTGGTGATCCGGGGCAGGGTGACCCTGCCCCGGATCCCACTCGTTAGCTAGCAGTACAGACGACGACATAGGGGACATAGTGCTCGACGTCAACTTCTTCGACGAGCTGCGCATCGGCCTCGCCACCGCTGACGACATCCGTCAGTGGTCCCACGGCGAGGTAAAGAAGCCCGAGACCATCAACTACCGCACCCTCAAGCCGGAGAAGGACGGGCTCTTCTGCGAGAAGATCTTCGGTCCGCAGCGGGACTGGGAGTGCTACTGCGGTAAGTACAAGCGGGTCCGATTCAAGGGCATCATCTGCGAGCGCTGTGGCGTCGAGGTGACCCGCTCCAAGGTTCGCCGGGAGCGGATGGGTCACATCGAGCTGGCCGCTCCGGTGACCCACATCTGGTACTTCAAGGGCGTGCCGAGCCGGCTGGGTTACCTGCTGGACCTCGCCCCGAAGGACCTCGAAAAGATCATCTACTTCGCCTCGTACGTCGTGACGAGCGTGGACGCCGAAGCGCGTCACCGCGACCTCTCGACCATCGAGAACGAGATCCTGGCCGAGAAGCGGCAGGCGGAGAACAGCCGCGACTCGGAGATCGAGAAGCGGGCCGCCAAGCTGGAGGCCGACCTGGCCGAGCTGGAGGCCGAGGGCGCGAAGGCGGACGTCCGGCGCAAGGTCAAGGAGGGCGGAGAGCGCGAGATGCGCCAGATCCGCGACCGGGCCCAGCGCGAGATCGACCGCCTCGACGAGGTCCTCGACACCTTCCGCAAGCTGGAGCCGAAGCAGCTGGTCACCGACGAGCTGCTCTACCGCGAGCTGCGCGACCGCTTCGGTGAGTACTTCACCGGCAGCATGGGCGCCGAGGCGATCAAGGCCCTGGTCCAGAACATGGACCTGGAGGCCGAGGCGGAGAACCTGCGCGAGACGATCCGCTCCGGCAAGGGCCAGCGGAAGATCCGGGCGCTCAAGCGGCTCAAGGTCGTCGCGGCGTTCCAGAACACCCGCAACTCGCCGCTCGGCATGGTGCTGGACTGCGTCCCGGTCATCCCGCCGGACCTGCGCCCGATGGTGCAGCTCGACGGTGGCCGCTTCGCGACCTCCGACCTGAACGACCTGTACCGGCGTGTGATCAACCGGAACAACCGCCTCAAGCGGCTGATCGACCTCGGCGCGCCCGAGATCATCGTCAACAACGAGAAGCGGATGCTCCAGGAGGCCGTCGACGCGCTGTTCGACAACGGCCGTCGTGGTCGTCCGGTCACCGGCCCGGGTAACCGGCCGCTGAAGTCGCTGTCCGACATGCTCAAGGGCAAGCAGGGCCGGTTCCGCCAGAACCTGCTGGGTAAGCGCGTCGACTACTCCGGCCGTTCGGTCATCGTGGTCGGCCCGAAGCTCAAGCTGCACCAGTGCGGCCTGCCCAAGCAGATGGCGCTGGAGCTGTTCAAGCCGTTCGTGATGAAGCGGCTGGTCGACCTCAACCACGCCCAGAACATCAAGTCCGCCAAGCGGATGGTCGAGCGGCAGCGGCCGGTCGTGTGGGACGTGCTGGAAGAGGTCATCGGCGAGCACCCGGTGCTGCTGAACCGCGCGCCGACCCTGCACCGTCTGGGCATCCAGGCCTTCGAGCCGCAGCTGGTCGAGGGCAAGGCCATCCAGATCCACCCGCTGGTCTGCACCGCGTTCAACGCCGACTTCGACGGTGACCAGATGGCGGTGCACGTGCCGCTGTCCGCCGAGGCCCAGGCCGAGGCGCGGATCCTGATGCTGTCGTCGAACAACATCCTCAAGCCGGCCGACGGCAAGCCGGTCACCATGCCCACCCAGGACATGGTCATCGGTCTCTACCACCTCACCCACCTCACCCCGGGTGGCAAGGGCGAGGGCCGGGCGTTCAGCTCGGACGCCGAGGCGCGGATGGCGTACGACAACGGCGAGCTGCACCTGCAGGCGCCGGTCCGGATCCGGCTGCGCGACGTGGTCGGCGTGGACAACGGCGCCGGCGCCGAGCCGTGGACCGCCCCCGAGGGGTGGACCGAGGGCGAGCCGGTGACCGTGGAGACCACGCTGGGCCGGGTCCTGTTCAACGAGACGCTGCCCCCGGGCTACCGCTTCGTGAACTACGAGATCCGCAAGGGCCAGCTCTCCGCGATCGTCAACGACCTCGCCGAGCGGTTCCCGAAGGTGGCCCTGGCGGCCACCCTGGACGGGCTCAAGGAGGCCGGTTTCCACTGGGCCACCTGGTCCGGCGTCACCATCGGCATGGAGGACGTCATCGCTCCGCCGCGCAAGCGGGAGATCCTGGAGCGGTACGAGAAGGAAGCCGACCGGATCGACAAGCAGTACCAGCGTGGTCTGATGACCGCCGAGGAGCGCCGCGGCGAGCTCATCGAGATCTGGACCAAGGCGACAAACGAGGTCGCCAAGGAGATGGACACCGCGCTGCCGCAGGAGAACCCGCTGTGGAAGATGATCAACTCGGGTGCCCGCGGTAACCTGCTCCAGCTCCGGCAGATCGCGGCGATCCGTGGTCTGGTGGCCAACCCCAAGGGCGAGATCATCCCGCGACCCATCAAGGCGTCGTACCGGGAGGGTCTGTCCGTGCTGGAGTACTTCATCTCCACGCACGGTGCCCGCAAGGGTCTCGCGGACACCGCCCTGCGTACCGCCGACTCGGGTTACCTGACCCGGCGTCTGGTGGACGTCTCGCAGGACGTCATCATCCGCGAGGAGGACTGCGGCACCGACCGCGCCATCCCGATGCAGGTCGGCGAGCGCATCGACGGCAAGCTGGTCGTGCACGAGCACGCCGAGACCAGCGTGCACGCCCGGACGCTGGCCGACGACATCAAGGGGCCGGACGGCACCGTGGTGGCGCACCGCGGCCAGGACATCAACTCGATCCTGGTGGACGCGATCGTCGCCGCCGGGACCGAGACGGTGCGGGTGCGCAGCGTGCTCACCTGCGAGTCGAAGCTGGGCGTCTGCGGTGCGTGCTACGGCCGCTCGCTGCCGACCGGCAAGACCGTGGACGTCGGCGAGGCGGTCGGCATCATCGCCGCCCAGTCGATCGGTGAGCCGGGTACGCAGCTGACGATGCGTACCTTCCACACCGGTGGTGTCGCGGGTGAGGACATCACCCAGGGTCTGCCCCGTGTCCAGGAGATCTTCGAGGCCCGGGTGCCGAAGGGTAAGGCGCCCATCGCCGACACCCCCGGCCGCATCCGGATCGAGGACGGCGAGCGGTCCCGCAAGATCGTGGTCATCCCGGATGACGGCAGCGACGAGATCGTCTACGACAAGATCTCGAAGCGGGTCCGGCTCCGGGCGCACGACGGCGACCACGTCGAGGTCGGCGAGAAGCTCACCGAGGGCACCATCGACCCGCACGAGCTGCTGCGCATCCTCGGCCCGCGCGCGGTCCAGGTCCACCTGACCCAGGAGGTCCAGGAGGTCTACCGCTCGCAGGGTGTGCTCATCCACGACAAGCACATCGAGATCATCATCCGCCAGATGCTCAAGCGGGTGACCGTGATCGACTCCGGCTCGACCGAGTTCCTGCCGGGTGTGCTTGTCGACCGGGCGCTGTTCGAGTCGGAGAACCGCCGGCTCGTCGGCGAGGGTGGCGAGCCCGCCGCCGGTCGCCCGGTGCTGATGGGTATCACCAAGGCCTCGCTGGCCACGGATTCCTGGCTGTCGGCGGCCTCCTTCCAGGAGACCACCCGGGTGCTGACGGACGCGGCGATCCACGCCCGCAGCGACTCGCTGATCGGCCTCAAGGAGAACGTGATCATCGGTAAGCTCATCCCGGCCGGTACGGGCATCAGCAAGTACCGCAACGTCCGGGTCGAGCCGACCGAGGAGGCGAAGGCCAAGGTCTACTCGATGACCGGCTACCCGGAGACCGACTACGGCTTCGGGCCGGCCAGCGGCCAGGCGGTTCCGCTGGACGACTTCGACTTCGGGTCGTACCGCTAAGCAGTAGGAAACGACGAGGCCCCCGGCATCCGCCGGGGGCCTCGTCGCGTCCGCGGTGCCGGGACCGGTGCGCGGGATCCGGGGCATGATGGAGGGCATGACGACAGTGCCCGGGCCGGCGCCTGCCGTGCCGCAGGCGTACCGCCATCCGCACGATCCGGAGCCGGTCCGCTCCACCAAGGCCCGCGCGGTCTTCGCGCTCGGGCTGATCGGTGCGCTCACCGGGTGCTTCATCGGCGGCGCGGTGCCGGCGACCATCGCGCTCATGCTGGCCCGGCAGGCCCGCCGGGAGGCGTACGCCTCGGGTGGTTACCTCACCGGCGCGGACTGGCTGCGGCGCGGCGAGCAGATGGCGCGGACCGGCCTGGTGCTCACCGCCGCCGCGGTGGTCGCCGCGGTGGTGATCGGTGTGGTCCGGCACGCGGACGCCTCGTTCGGCCACGACTTCGCGCCGAACTTCGACTGACCCGGTGGGGGAGCGGGCCCGCGCCCGCCCACCCGGCCGTGATCGGCGACGGTAGCCTGGCCGGTGTCCGCCGCGCGGCGGGCGCGTGTGGACAGGAGGATCCCGTGACGGAACCGGCTGCGCCGGGAGGCGACCCGAACCGCCCCGGGCCGTACCCGCCGGGTCCCGCGTCCGCGCCCGCGCACCAACCGGCGTTCGGGGCGTACCCGGGGAGTCTGCCGGCGCACGGTGGCGGGTGGGCGGCGCCGGGGAGCGCGCCCGGCCACGGCGGCTGGCGTCCGCACGGCGGGCCGGCGCTTCCGCCGCCGCCGGCCGAGGCGCCCCGGCCGCCGAAGCGGGTCGACGCGGTGCCGGGTACGCCGTTCGGCGTGGTCCACCTCGACGTGCCGCCGGTCACCTCGGGCCTGGCCATCGGGTCGCTCGTCGCCGGGCTCGCCGCGATCGGGGTGTCGCTGCTGGTGCTGTGTTTCGGCCTGGCCGGCCGCAACGTCGGCGGCGCCTGGGCGGCGGGCGCGTTCACGGTGCTCGGCGGGTTGATCGGGGTCGGTGCGGTGGTGGCCGGCCTGCTCGCCCGGCGGCAGGTCCGGCGGCAGCCGCCGCCACCGGCGGTCCGGTTCACCGGCGCCGGCCTGGCCGTGGCCGGGATCTCCTGCGGCGCGGCGGGCCTGTTGTTCGGCCTGATCGGGCTCGCGCTGGCTCTGGTGGTGCAGATCACCTGAGGTCGTGTCCGCGACGCCTGCGGCCGGTGGCCGGGGTTGAGCGGTATGTCCGGGTGCCCGAAGGCCGGGCGGTCCCGGGGCCGCCCGGCCGCGCGACGGACGAGCCGGTACACTTGTCACTGTAGGTGCCCATCACCGGCGCATCGGCGACCCGGAGGCCGGGCGGCGGACCGCACAGCGGTCCTTCTCCGACCCATCCGTTTTGACCGGCGCGGCTGTGGTAGGTACTCTTTCCCCTTGTGCCCGGGCCCGCCCGGGCAATGCGTGCGTGCGCTGGAACCGGTCAGCCGGTGATCGCGCGATCGCACCACCAAGACCGAAGATCCGGTACGACGCCTCACGGCCGACACCGGGCCGTGACTCGGGCGACACGCCCGACCGCGGGTGCTGGGGTGCCGTCAGGCGGCCCTGGTTGGAATGTAGGAGAGCCGCCCATCCGGACGGCTGGAGCAGACGGCGCGGTCGCCTCGCAGCGGCCGAAGGGAGCGGAGAAACCCGGTGCCCACCATTCAGCAGTTGGTCCGAAAGGGCCGTCAGGCCAAGACGACCAAGACCAAGACCCCGGCGCTCAAGGGGTCTCCCCAGCGGCGCGGCGTGTGCACCCGCGTGTACACCACCACCCCGAAGAAGCCGAACTCGGCGCTGCGCAAGGTCGCTCGTGTCAAGCTCAGCAGCCAGATCGAGGTGACCGCCTACATCCCGGGCGTCGGCCACAACCTTCAGGAGCACTCGATCGTGCTCGTGCGCGGCGGTCGTGTGAAGGACCTGCCCGGCGTGCGGTACAAGATCGTGCGCGGCTCGCTGGACACCCAGGGTGTCCGCAACCGCAAGCAGGCTCGCAGCCGTTACGGCGCGAAGAAGGAGAAGAGCTGACATGCCGCGTAAGGGACCCGCTCCGCGGAAGCCGCTGGTCGCTGACCCGGTGTACAACTCGCCGCTGGTCACCCAGCTGGTGAACAAGATCCTGCTGCGCGGCAAGCGTCAGCTCGCCGAGCGCATCGTGTACGCCGCCCTGGAGGGCTGCCGCGAGAAGTCCGGCACCGATCCGGTCGTCACGCTCAAGCGCGCGATGGACAACGTCAAGCCGACCCTCGAGGTGCGCAGCCGCCGTGTCGGTGGCGCCACCTACCAGGTTCCGGTCGAGGTCCGGCCGTCCCGCGCGACCACGCTCGGTCTGCGCTGGCTGGTGACCTACTCCCGGGCCCGGCGCGAGAAGACCATGGTCGAGCGGCTGATGAACGAGCTGCTGGACGCGAGCAACGGCCTCGGCGCCGCCGTCAAGCGGCGTGAGGACACGCACAAGATGGCCGAGTCGAACAAGGCCTTCGCGCACTACCGCTGGTAACACCTGAGGTTCCGGCGCCCACCGGCGCCGGAACCGCCACCAGTTGTGTCGAGACGACGATAAGTAGGGATTGAAGTGGCCGCCGCAGACGCGCTCGCCAACGTACGCAACATCGGCATCATGGCCCACATCGATGCCGGTAAGACCACCACCACCGAGCGAATCCTGTTCTACACCGGCATCACGTACAAGATCGGTGAGGTCCACGAGGGCGCCGCCGTCATGGACTGGATGGAGCAGGAGCAGGAGCGCGGTATCACCATCACTTCCGCCGCCACCAAGTGCGAGTGGAAGGGCCACACGATCCAGATCATCGACACGCCCGGCCACGTCGACTTCACGGTCGAGGTCGAGCGGTCGCTGCGTGTTCTGGACGGTGCGGTCGCGGTCTACGACGGCGTGGCCGGCGTGGAGCCCCAGACGGAGAACGTCTGGCGGCAGGCGGACAAGTACAACGTCCCCCGGATGTGCTTCGTCAACAAGCTCGACCGGACCGGTGCCGACTTCTTCCGCTGCGTGCAGATGATGATCGACCGGCTCAACGCCACCCCGCTGGTCCTGCAGATCCCGATCGGCGCCGAGTCCGACTTCATCGGCGTGGTCGACCTGGTCGAGATGCGCGCGCTCACCTGGCGCGGCGAGACCCAGAAGGGTGAGGACTACGCGGTCGAGGAGATCCCGGCCGACCTCGCCGACTCCGCCGCCGAGTGGCGCGAGAAGCTGATGGAGACCCTCGCCGACGTCGACGACTCGGTGATGGAGAAGTACCTCGAGGGCGAGGAGATCTCGGTCGACGAGATCAAGGCCGCCATCCGCCGGGCCACCATCGCCGGCAAGGCCAACCCGGTCCTCACCGGTACCGCCTTCAAGAACAAGGGCATCCAGCCGATGCTGGACGCGGTCGTCGCGTACCTGCCCTCGCCGCTGGACATCCCGGCGATCGAGGGTACGGCCACCGACGGCGAGACCCCGCTGCAGCGGAAGCCCGCGGTCTCCGAGCCGTTCTCCGGCCTGGCCTTCAAGATCCAGACCGACAAGCACCTCGGCAAGCTGACGTACGTCCGGATCTACTCCGGCACGCTCGAGTCCGGTTCTCAGGTGATCAACTCCACCAAGGACCGCAAGGAGCGGATCGGCAAGATCTACCAGATGCACGCCAACAAGCGGGAGGAGCGCAGCTCCGCCCAGGCCGGCGACATCATCGCGGTGCAGGGTCTGAAGCAGACCACCACCGGTGACACCCTGTGCGACCCGGCGAACCCGGTCATCCTGGAGTCGATGACCTTCCCGGAGCCGGTCATCGAGGTGGCCATCGAGCCGAAGACCAAGGCCGACCAGGAGAAGCTCAGCACCGCCATCCAGCGGCTGGCCGAGGAGGACCCGACCTTCCGCGTCAAGCTGGACGACCAGACCGGTCAGACGGTCATCTCCGGCATGGGCGAGCTGCACCTGGACATCCTGGTCGACCGGATGCGCCGCGAGTTCAACGTCGAGGCGAACATCGGCAAGCCGCAGGTGGCGTACCGCGAGACCATCCGCCGCAAGGTGGAGAAGGTCGAGTACACCCACAAGAAGCAGACCGGTGGTTCCGGCCAGTACGCCCGCGTGATCATCAGCGTGGAGCCGCTGCCGCTCGGCAACGACGCCCCGACCTACGAGTTCGCCAACGCGGTGACCGGTGGCCGCATCCCCCGGGAGTTCATCCCCTCGGTGGACGCGGGTGCGCAGGACGCCATGCAGTACGGCATCCTCGCCGGCTTCCCCCTGGTGGGCGTCAAGCTCACCCTGGTGGACGGCCAGTACCACGAGGTCGACTCGTCGGAGATGGCGTTCAAGATCGCCGGCTCGATGGCGATGAAGGAGGCGGCCCGCAAGGCCGACCCCGCTCTCCTCGAGCCGATGATGGCCGTTGAAGTCACCACTCCTGAGGAGAACATGGGTGACGTCATCGGCGACCTCAACTCCCGGCGTGGCATCATCCAGGCGATGGAGGAGCGCAGCGGCGCTCGCGTCGTCCGGGCTCTGGTGCCGCTGTCGGAGATGTTCGGCTACGTCGGCGACCTGCGGTCGAAGACCCAGGGCCGGGCTAGCTACAGCATGCAGTTCGACTCCTACGCCGAGGTTCCGAACTCGGTGGCCAAGGAGATCATCGCCAAGGCGACGGGTGAGTGACACTCACCCTCGGCTGATCCGATGACACGGGGGCGGTCGCGGGAGGGTTCTCCCGCCCGCGGCCACCTCGATCGGATTGCGTGAGACCGGGCCTGTAGGCTTCATCGCCGCAGAACCCACAAAAGCTCTCCGGCCTTCCGGCCGGAAAGGCTGTCGACAGAGTCCTAAGCGCCGAACGGCGCGCCGGGGCGAACGAACCAAGAAAGTCCACAGGAGGACCCAGTGGCGAAGGCGAAGTTCGAGCGGACTAAGCCGCACGTCAACATCGGCACCATTGGTCACATCGACCACGGTAAGACGACGCTGACGGCGGCCATCACCAAGGTCCTGCACGACCAGTACCCGGACCTGAACCCGTACACGCCGTTCGACGAGATCGACAAGGCGCCGGAGGAGAAGGCCCGCGGCATCACGATCTCCATCGCGCATGTCGAGTACCAGACCGAGGCGCGTCACTACGCGCACGTCGACTGCCCCGGTCACGCCGACTACATCAAGAACATGATCACCGGTGCCGCGCAGATGGACGGCGCGATCCTGGTGGTGGCGGCGACCGACGGCCCGATGCCGCAGACCCGCGAGCACGTGCTGCTGGCCCGTCAGGTCGGTGTGCCGTACATCGTCGTGGCGCTCAACAAGAGCGACATGGTCGACGACGAGGAGCTCCTGGAGCTCGTCGAGCTTGAGGTCCGCGAGCTGCTCTCCTCGCAGGAGTACCCGGGTGACGACCTGCCGGTCGTGCGGGTCTCGGCGCTGAAGGCCCTGGAGGGCGACCCGGAGTGGACCGGGAAGCTCCTGGACCTGATGAACGCCGTGGACACCGCGATCCCGCAGCCGGAGCGCGAGACCGAGAAGCCGTTCCTCATGCCCATCGAGGACGTCTTCACGATCACCGGCCGCGGCACCGTGGTCACCGGTCGCGCCGAGCGCGGCATCCTCAAGCCGAACGAGGAGGTGGAGATCGTCGGCATCCGTGAGAAGTCGATGAAGACCACCTGCACCGGCATCGAGATGTTCCGCAAGCTGCTCGACGAGGCCCGCGCGGGTGAGAACGTCGGTCTGCTGCTGCGTGGCATCAAGCGCGAGGACGTCGAGCGCGGCATGGTCGTCATCAAGCCGGGCACCACGACCCCGCACACGGAGTTCGAGGCGACGGTCTACATCCTCTCCAAGGAGGAGGGCGGCCGGCACACCCCGTTCTTCCAGAACTACCGCCCGCAGTTCTACTTCCGGACCACGGACGTCACCGGCGTCGTCACGCTGCCTGAGGGCACCGAGATGGTCATGCCGGGCGACAACACCTCGATGACGGTGAAGCTGATCCAGCCCATCGCCATGGAGGAGAACCTGAAGTTCGCGATCCGCGAGGGTGGTCGTACGGTCGGCGCGGGTCGCGTCACCAAGATCATCAAGTGAGCTGGGTAACCCCGATTAGCGTCGCCGCCGGTCGTGCGGCATACTAGTCAGGTTGCGTAACGACAGTCGGTCGCCTGCGTCCGGTTAACGCTGGACCTCCGGGAGTCAGACTGTCTCGCGTAGGGTGGTTGATCGCCATCGGCGGTCAACCACCCTCGCGCGGCGTCCAGGTCGCGGTCCCCGCGATCGGCGCCATGACCCACCGCGTGGTCAGAGAATCGCTCCGGAGTCCCGGGGCGGAGCCTGGCCCACGGGCGCGACACGCCCGACCGCGGGGGTCGGCGGAAGTGGGCCTGTGCCAGCCGGTGCAGGCGCCCGCAACACAGCGGCATCGAGAGAAGGAACAGAAGCCACCATGGCGGGACAGAAGATCCGCATCCGGCTCAAGGCCTATGACCACGAGGTCGTCGACTCCTCGGCTCGGAAGATCGTCGAGACGGTGACGCGTACCGGGGCGCAGGTCGCTGGCCCGGTGCCGCTGCCCACGGAGATCAACCGTTTCTGCGTCATCCGCTCGCCGCACAAGTACAAGGACTCGCGCGAGCACTTCGAGATGCGTACGCACAAGCGTCTGATCGACATCATCGACCCGACCCCGAAGACGGTCGACTCGCTCATGCGCCTCGACCTGCCGGCTGGCGTCGACATCGAGATCAAGCTGTAGGGACCGGACAAATGGACAGGCAAGTCAAGGGGATCCTGGGCGCCAAGCTCGGCATGACCCAGGTCTGGGACAACAACAAGGTTGTGCCCGTGACCGTGGTTCAGGCCGGCCCGTGCGTCGTGAGCCAGGTTCGTAGCGCCGACAAGGACGGCTACTCCGCGGTCCAGCTGGCGTACGGGGTCATCGACCCGCGCAAGGTCAAGAAGCCGCTCGCCGGGCACTACGCCAAGGCGGACGTCGCGCCGCGCCGGCACATCGTCGAGCTGCGCACCTCCGACGCCGCGGACTACGCGCCGGGCCACGAGGTCACGGTCGAGGAGTTCCCGGCCGGCGTCGTGATCGACGTGACCGGAAAGACCAAGGGCAAGGGCTACGCCGGCCCGATGAAGCGGCACGGCTTCCACGGCCTGCGCGCCAGCCACGGTGTCGAGCGCAAGCACCGCTCGCCCGGCTCGATCGGCGCCTGCGCGACCCCGGGTCGCGTCTTCAAGGGCACCCGGATGGCGGGCCGGATGGGTGGCGTGCGCTACACCGTCCAGAACCTGACCGTCCAGGCGGTCGACACCGAGAACAACCTCCTGCTCGTCCGCGGTGCCATCCCCGGCCCGAAGGGCGCGCTGGTCCTGGTCCGCACCGCGGCCAAGGCGAAGGTGAAGAAGGGCGGTGCGGCCAAGTGACCACCGTTGACGTCATCAACGTCGAAGGCGCCAAGAGCGGCTCCGTCGAGCTGCCGGCCGACATCTTCGACGCGCAGGCCAACATCGCCCTGATGCACCAGGTCGTGGTGGCCCAGCTCGCGGCGGCCCGTCAGGGTACGCACAAGACGAAGACCCGCGGCGAGGTCTCCGGTGGAGGCAAGAAGCCGTACAAGCAGAAGGGCACCGGTCGTGCCCGCCAGGGCTCGACCCGCGCGCCGCAGTTCGCCGGCGGTGGCGTGGTCCACGGCCCGGTGCCGCGCGACTACAGCCAGCGCACCCCGAAGAAGATGAAGGCCGCCGCCCTGCGTGGCGCCCTCTCCGACCGGGCCCGCGCCGGCCAGGTGCACGTCGTCGAGGCGTTCGTCTCCGGCGAGAAGCCGTCCACCAAGGCGGCCCTGGCCACGCTGACCAAGCTCACCGAGGCCCGTCGGGTCCTGGTCGTGCTGAGCAGCACCGACGAGCTGAACTGGGTGTCGCTGCGGAACCTGCGCAACGCGCGGGACAGCCGGGTGCACCTGATCGAGGCCGGCCAGCTCAACACCTACGACGTGCTGGTGGCCGACGACGTGGTCTTCACGAAGGAGGCCCTGGACGAGTTCCTGGGCGTGCCCGCCGAGACCACCGAGGAGGATGGCAAGTGAGCACGATCGCCGATCCGCGTGACGTCATCGTCGCGCCGGTCGTCTCGGAGAAGAGCTACAGCGAGCTGAACCGCAACTGGTACACCTTCCTGGTGCACCCGGACGCCAACAAGACCGAGATCAAGATCGCTATCCAGCAGATCTTCAACGTCCGCGTCCTGACGGTCAACACGCTCAACCGCGAGGGCAAGCGCAAGCGGACCCGTACCGGGTTCGGCAAGCGCAAGGACACCAAGCGCGCGATGGTGAAGCTGGCTGACGGTGACCGTATCGAGGCCTTCGGCGGCCCGGTCAGCTGAGGGGTGTAGACAATGGCTATCCGTAAGTACAAGCCGACGACGCCGGGCCGGCGTGGCTCGAGCGTTGCCGACTTCGCCGAGATCACCCGGTCGACGCCGGAGAAGTCGCTGCTGGCTCCGCTGCCGAAGAAGGGCGGACGCAACGCCCACGGCCGGATCACCACGCGGCACCACGGTGGCGGCCACAAGCGCCAGTACCGTCTGATCGACTTCAAGCGGGTCGACAAGGACGGCGTGCCGGCGAAGGTCGCTCACATCGAGTACGACCCGAACCGCACCGCGCGCATCGCGCTGCTGCA
The DNA here is from genome assembly GCF_043197215.1 of Micromonospora sp. NPDC049203. NCBI lineage: Bacteria > Bacillati > Actinomycetota > Actinomycetes > Micromonosporales > Micromonosporaceae > Micromonospora > Micromonospora sp. NPDC049203. The sequence continues at coordinate 571,159 of NZ_JBICSV010000003.1, forward strand.
CTACGCCGACGGCGAGAAGCGCTACATCATCGCGCCGAAGGACCTGAAGCAGGGCGACCGCGTCGAGTCCGGTCCGGGCGCCGACATCAAGCCGGGCAACAACCTGCCGCTGCGCAACATCCCGGTCGGTACCACCATCCACAACGTGGAGCTGCGCCCGGGCGGCGGCGCCAAGCTGGCCCGCTCGGCCGGCGTCGGCATCCAGCTGCTCGGCCGTGAGGGCGCGTACGCGACCCTGCGTATGCCGTCCGGTGAGATCCGGCGTGTGGACGTGCGCTGCCGCGCCAGCATCGGCGAGATCGGCAACGCCGACCAGTCGAACATCAACTGGGGTAAGGCCGGCCGGATGCGGTGGAAGGGCAAGCGCCCGACCGTCCGTGGTGTCGCCATGAACCCGGTCGACCACCCGCACGGTGGTGGTGAGGGTAAGACCTCCGGTGGTCGCCACCCGGTCAACCCGCAGGGTAAGCCCGAGGGCCGCACCCGTCGTAAGGGCCAGCCGAGCGACCGGCTGATCGTCCGCCGCCGCTACGCCACGCGTAAGCGCGGCTGAGGGAGATAAGACATGCCTCGCAGCCTGAAGAAGGGCCCGTTCGTCGACGACCACCTGCTCAAGAAGGTGGAGACGCAGAACGACAAGGGCTCGAAGAACGTCATCAAGACCTGGTCGCGCCGCTCGACGATCATCCCGGAGATGCTGGGTCACACGATCGCCGTGCACGACGGACGTAAGCACGTCCCGGTCTTCGTGACCGAGGCCATGGTCGGGCACAAGCTCGGCGAGTTCGCGCTGACCCGCACGTTCAAGGGTCACGAGAAGGACGACCGGAAGAGCCGCCGGCGCTGACGCCGCGGGCATACGGATAGAGGAACAAGGGGTTACAGCGATGCCAGGAAAGGGCGACGCTCCGGTGCTTCCGGGCGCGCGGGCGGTTGCGCGGCACGTGCGCATCTCGCCGATGAAGGCGCGCCGGGTGGTCAACCTCGTCCGCGGCCTGCCCGCGAAGGAGGCGCTCACGGTGCTGCAGTTCGCGCCGCAGGCTGCGAGCGAGCAGGTGTACAAGGTGCTCGCGAGCGCGATCGCCAACGCGGAGAACAACGAGCGGCTGGACCCCGACGCGCTGCTCGTCAGCGAGGCGTTCGTCGACGAGGGCCCGACCATGAAGCGGTTCCGGCCGCGGGCGCAGGGCCGGGCGTACCGGATCCGCAAGCGCACGTGCCACATCACCGTGGCGGTCGAGGCGGTCGCGGCGGCCACGCCGAAGAAGTCGGCTAAGAAGGCCGCTCCGGCCAAGCCGGCGGCTGAGGAGCAGAGCACGACGGAGGGTGCCGAGTAATGGGTCAGAAGGTTCACCCGACCGGGTTCCGGCTCGGCATCTCGACCGACTGGAAGTCCCGCTGGTTCGCGGACAAGCTCTACAAGGACTACATCGGCGAGGACGTCAAGATCCGCCGGATGATGTCCAAGGGCCTTGAGCGCGCCGGCATCTCCAAGGTCGACATCGAGCGCACCCGCGACCGGGTCCGCGTCGACATCCACACCGCCCGGCCGGGCATCGTCATCGGCCGTAAGGGTGCGGAGGCCGACCGGATCCGCGGCGAGCTGGAGAAGCTCACCGGCAAGCAGGTCCAGCTGAACATCATCGAGGTCAAGAACCCCGAGTCGGACGCGCAGCTGGTCGCCCAGGGCGTCGCCGAGCAGCTCTCCAGCCGGGTCAGCTTCCGTCGGGCCATGCGCAAGGCGATGCAGTCCGCGATGAAGAACCCGGCCTGCAAGGGCATCCGGGTTCAGGTCTCGGGCCGTCTCGGCGGCGCCGAGATGAGCCGGACCGAGTTCTACCGCGAGGGCCGGGTTCCGCTGCACACGCTGCGGGCCAACATCGAGTACGGCTTCTTCGAGGCCCGTACCACCTTCGGCCGGATCGGCGTGAAGGTCTGGATCTACAAGGGCGACGCCGTCCCGGGCCGCGAGGCCCCGGCCGAGGCCGCCCCGTCGCGCGGCCCGCGCCGTGACCGTGGCGACCGGCCGGACCGGCCGCGCCGTGGCCGCTCGGGCTCGTCCGGTACGACCGCCGGTGGCACCGAGGCCGGCCGGGCTGCCGCGACCACCATCGCGCAGCAGGCGGAGACGCCGGCCGGTGACCCGGTCGACGCCGGCGCCGTGGCGGCAGCCGCGACCCAGCCGGCAGAACAGCAGCAGGAGGGCTGACAGATGCTGATGCCGCGCAAGCCCCCGAAGGGCTTCCGCAAGCCGCACCACCCGGACCGCAGTGGCGCGTCCAAGGGTGGTAACCGGGTGGTGTTCGGCGAGTTCGGGATCCAGGCTCTCGAGCCGGCGTACGTGACCAACCGCCAGATCGAGTCGGCGCGTATCGCGATGACCCGCCACATCAAGCGTGGTGGCAAGGTCTGGATCACGATCTTCCCGGACCAGGCCCTCACCAAGAAGCCGGCCGAGACCCGGATGGGTTCCGGTAAGGGTTCGCCCGAGTGGTGGGTCGCCAACGTCAAGCCGGGGCGGGTCCTCTTCGAGATGTCCTTCCCCAACGAGCAGATCGCGCGAGAGGCGATGCGTCGCGCGATCCACAAGCTCCCGATGAAGTGCCGCATTGTTACGCGCGAAGTGGGTGAATCCTGATGGCAGCGGGCGTCAAGTCCTCCGAGCTGCGTGAGCTCTCCGAAGAGGAGCTGGTCACGAAGCTGCGCGAGGCGAAGGCGGAGCTGTTCAACCTCCGCGTGCAGGCCGCAACCGGGCAGCTGGACAACAACCGGCGGCTGCAGGTCATCCGTCGGGAGATCGCCCGGATCTACACGATCATGCGTGAGCGTGAGCTGGGTCTCTCGGCCGCGCCGACTGAGGTGACTGCATCATGAGTGAGAACACCACCGCCCCCGCGCGGGCCCGCCGCAAGGTTCGTGAGGGCCTCGTGGTCAGCGACAAGATGGACAAGACCGTCGTGGTCGAGGTCGAGGACCGGGTCAAGCACGCGCTGTACGGCAAGATCATGCGTCGTACGCGCAAGCTGAAGGTCCACGACGAGCAGAACGCGGCCGGCATCGGCGACCGCGTCCTGATCATGGAGACCCGGCCGCTGTCCGCCACCAAGCGCTGGCGGATCGTGGAGATCCTCGAGAAGGCCAAGTAGCGAAGGCTCGAGCTCGGCCGGTCTCGGTCGGGCGCAGGTTCCGCCAGGCTCCGGCCGCCCCGAGCGGCCGGAGAACCGGCAGACATAGGAGATAGACGTGATTCAGCAGGAGTCGCGACTGCGCGTCGCCGACAACACGGGTGCCCGGGAGATCCTGTGCATCCGGGTGCTCGGCGGCTCCGGTCGGCGCTACGCGAGCATCGGCGACGTCATCGTGGCCACCGTCAAGGACGCGATCCCCGGTGCCGGTGTGAAGAAGGGCGACGTCGTCAAGGCCGTCGTCGTTCGGACCGCCAAGGAGAAGCGGCGGCCGGACGGGTCGTACATCCGCTTCGACGAGAACGCCGCCGTCATCATCAAGGACGGTGGGGACCCGCGCGGTACCCGCATCTTCGGCCCGGTGGGCCGGGAGCTGCGGGACAAGCGGTTCATGAAGATCATCTCTCTCGCGCCGGAGGTGTTGTGACCGTGAAGGTCAAGAAGGGCGACACGGTCGTCGTCATCGCCGGCAAGGACAAGGGTGCCAAGGGCAAGGTCATCGCGGCCTACCCGCGGCAGGACAAGGTCCTGGTCGAGGGCGTGAACCGGGTCAAGAAGCACACCCGCATCAGCACCACCCAGCGTGGCGCCAAGACCGGTGGCATCGTCACCCAGGAGGCCCCGATCCACGTCTCGAACGTGATGGTCCTGGACTCCGACGGCAAGCCGACCCGCGTCGGCTACCGGATCGACGACAACGGCCAGAAGGTCCGCATCGCGCGTAGCACCGGTAAGGACCTCTGATGACCACGGCTACCGAAACCAAGACCCTGCCGCGCCTCAAGGAGCGGTACCGCAACGAGATCGTGGGCGAGCTGCAGAAGCAGTTCGAGTTCGCCAACCCGATGCAGGTGCCGCGGCTGGTCAAGATCGTCGTCAACATGGGTGTCGGCGAGGCCGCTCGCGACGCCAAGCTGATCGACGGGGCCGTCCGCGACCTGGCCACCATCACCGGCCAGAAGCCGCAGGTCCGGCGGGCCACCAAGTCCATCGCGCAGTTCAAGCTCCGCGAGGGCATGCCGATCGGCGCGAAGGTCACCCTCCGCGGCGACCGGATGTGGGAGTTCCTGGACCGGCTGCTCTCGATCGCGCTGCCGCGTATCCGTGACTTCCGCGGCCTGGACGGGCGCAAGCTCGACGGGCACGGCAACTACACGTTCGGTCTGACCGAGCAGTCGGTGTTCCACGAGATCGACCAGGACAAGATCGATCGCCAGCGGGGCATGGACATCACGGTGGTCACGACCGCCACGACCGACGACGAGGGCCGGGCGCTGCTCAAGCTCCTGGGCTTCCCGTTCAAGGAGAACTGAGATGGCCAAGAAGGCGCTGATCCTCAAGGCGGCCGCGAAGCCGAAGTTCTCGGTTCGCGCGTACACCCGCTGCCAGCGGTGCGGGCGTCCGAAGGCGGTCTACCGCAAGTTCGGTCTCTGCCGGGTGTGCATCCGGGAGATGGCCCACCGCGGTGAGCTGCCCGGCGTGTCCAAGGCTTCCTGGTAATAGCCCGGCGCGCTCCGGCGCGTCAGCTGAACTGTCTCTTCGCCGTAGGCCCCGGGCCTGGTCCGGGGAACCCCGGCGAGAAAGGTTGACGAGTTTTCATGACGATGACCGACCCGATCGCAGACATGCTCACGCGTCTGCGTAACGCCAACCAGGCGTACCACGACCGGGTGACGATGCCGTACTCGAAGATCAAGGCGAACATCGCCGAGGTCCTCAAGGCCGAGGGCTACATCGCCACCTGGTCGGTCGAGGAGCCCGAGGAGGGCGCCGTCGGCAAGCGACTGGTCGTCGAGCTGAAGTACGGCCAGAACCGCGAGCGGAGCCTGGCCGGCATCAAGCGCGTGTCCAAGCCCGGCCTCCGGGTGTACGCCAAGTCGGACGGGCTCCCGCGGGTGCTCGGTGGACTGGGCGTGGCGATCATTTCGACGTCCCAGGGGCTGCTCACCGACCGGCAGGCCCGCAAGCGGAGCGTTGGCGGGGAAGTCCTCGCCTTCGTCTGGTAACGGGAGACAGGTAGAAATGTCGCGTATTGGACGTAAGTCGATCCCGGTACCTGCCGGCGTCGACATCACGATCGACGGCCGGACCGTCAAGGTCAAGGGCCCCAAGGGCGAGCTGAGCCACGTGCTGGCCGAGCCGATCACGGCGGAGCGGGGCGAGGACGGCGAGCTGCACGTCAACCGGCCCAACGACGAGCGCAAGGCCAAGGAGCTGCACGGCCTGAGCCGTACGCTGGTGGCCAACATGATCGTCGGGGTCACCGAGGGCTACCGCAAGAGCCTGGAGATCGCCGGCACCGGTTACCGCGTGACCGCCAAGGGCAAGGACCTGGAGTTCGCGCTCGGGTTCTCGCACCCGGTCCTCGTGCCGGCGCCGGACGGCATCACCTTCACCGTCGAGAAGCCGACGCTGTTCCACGTCGCCGGCATCGACAAGCAGCAGGTCGGTGAGGTCGCCGCCAACATCCGGAAGATCCGTCCGCCGGAGCCCTACAAGGGCAAGGGCGTGAAGTACCAGGGCGAGGTCATCCGCCGCAAGGCTGGAAAGGCAGGTAAGAAGTGAGCGCCACGCTGCTCAAGCGCCGCCGCGGCGTCGCCGCCAAGCGTGCCGTCGGGCGTGCGCGTCGGCACTTCCGGGTCCGCAAGAACGTCAGCGGCACCGCCGACCGTCCCCGCCTCGTCGTCACCCGCTCCCTGCGGCACATGGTGGCCCAGGTCGTGGACGACACCAAGGGTCACACCCTGGCGTCGGCCTCGACCATGGACGCCTCGCTGCGCGGCGCCGAGGGCGACAAGAGCGCCCTGGCCGGCAAGGTCGGCGCCCTGCTCGCCGAGCGTGCCAAGGCCGCCGGCGTCTCGAAGGTCGTCTTCGACCGCGGTGGCAACCGGTACGCGGGGCGTGTCGCCGCGCTCGCCGACGCCGCCCGCGAAGCCGGGCTCGAGTTCTAGAAACCCCGTCACGAGAGAGAAGGAAGGCTGCTGATGCCAGGTCAACAGCGCCGTGGCGGCGGGTCCGGTGGCAACGAGGGTGGTCGCCGCGACAACCGCCGTGAGGGCGGCCGCGGAAACGCGCCCGTCGAGAAGACCCCGCACCTCGAGCGGGTCGTCGCGATCAACCGCGTCGCCAAGGTCGTGAAGGGTGGTCGTCGCTTCAGCTTCACCGCCCTCGTGATCGTGGGCGACGGCGACGGCACCGTCGGTGTGGGCTACGGAAAGGCCAAGGAGGTGCCCGCGGCGATCGCCAAGGGTGTCGAGGAGGCCAAGAAGCACTTCTTCAAGGTGCCGCGGATCGGCCAGTCGATCCCGCACCCGGTCACGGGCGAGGACGCCGCCGGTGTGGTGCTGCTCAAGCCGGCCTCCGCCGGTACGGGTGTCATCGCCGGTGGCCCGGTGCGTGCCGTGCTGGAGTGCGCGGGCATCCACGACGTGCTCTCCAAGAGCCTCGGCTCGTCCAACCCGATCAACATCGTGCACGCCACGGTGGCGGCCCTGAAGGGGCTCGAGTCCCCGGAGCAGGTCGCGGCCCGTCGTGGTCTGCCGGTCGAGGACGTCGCGCCGGCCGCCATGCTGGCGTCGCGGGCGGGGGTGGCGTCCTGATGGCACGCCTGAAGGTCACCCAGGTCCGGTCCGAGATCGGGACCAAGAAGAACCAGCGTGACTCGCTGCGTTCGCTCGGTCTCAAGCGGATCAACGACGTGGTGGTCAAGGAGGACCGGCCGGAGATCCGCGGCATGATCTTCACGGTCAACCACCTCGTGAAGGTCGAGGAGGTCGAGTAATGACGATCAAGGTGCACCACCTGCGTCCGGCTCCGGGTGCCAAGACCGACAAGACCCGTGTGGGTCGCGGTGAGGGCTCGAAGGGCAAGACCGCCGGTCGCGGTACCAAGGGTTCCAAGGCCCGGAAGAACATCTCGCCGGCGTTCGAGGGTGGGCAGATGCCCATCCACATGCGCCTGCCGAAGATGAAGGGCTTCAAGAACAAGTTCAAGGTCGTGTTCCAGGTGGTCAACCTGGACCGGCTGGCCGAGCTGTTCCCGAACGGCGGCCAGGTCGGCCCGGTCGAGCTGGTCGAGGCCGGCGCGGTCCGCAAGGGTCACCCGGTCAAGGTGCTCGGCACGGGCGACCTCGGTGGCGTGTCTCTCCAGGTCTCGGCGCACGCGTTCAGCGCGTCGGCCAAGGAGAAGATCACCGCTGCCGGTGGCTCGGTCACGGAGCTGTAAGGCGATGTCCACGGCGCCCGCTCAGTTGTTCGCAACTGGGCGGGCGCCATGGTCTACCGGCCACGTGTGCGCCGGGTAACATCGGATTCGGTTTATGTAGCCGGGCACATCTGCCCGGACCGGGGCCGGGCTGTTAGAGTCCGTTCCCAGCCATGGATACCGGACACTCCGTCCGGCACCACCCCGCCCCGCCAGGGATTCGTCACCGGCGGCCCGCGTCGCGCAGGAGGAAGAAGTTGCTGTCCGCCTTTCTCAGTGCGTTCCGTACGCCTGACCTGCGCAAGAAGCTGCTGTTCACAGTAGGCATCATCGCGGTCTACCGGCTGGGCGCCACGCTGCCCAGCCCGGGCGTCTCGTACGGCAACGTGCAGAAGTGCCTCGACACGATCCAGGGCGGCAGCACTGGCGTGCTGAACCTGCTGGATCTCTTCTCCGGTGGCGCTCTGCTCCAGCTCTCGGTCTTCGCGCTGGGCATCATGCCCTACATCACCGCGTCGATCATCCTGCAGCTGCTGACGGTGGTGATCCCGCGCCTGGAGCAGCTCCGCAAGGAGGGCCAGGCCGGGCAGGCCAAGATCACGCAGTACACCCGCTACCTGACGCTGGGCCTGGGCATCCTCCAGTCCTCGGCGTTCGTGGCGCTGGCCCGCTCCGGGCAGCTGTTCAACAACCAGTGCGACCAGTTCCCGATCGTGCCCAAGGGCACCGGCATCCCGGACTGGCTGACGCTGACCATCCTGGTCATGACCATGACCGCCGGCACCGGCGTGGTGATGTGGCTGGGTGAGCTGATCACCGACCGGGGCGTCGGCAACGGCATGTCCGTGCTGATCTTCACCTCGATCGCGGCCCGGCTCCCCAGCGAGGGCTGGAAGATCAAGACCACGAAGGGCTGGGGGATGTTCCTCCTGGTCATCGCCCTGGTCCTGCTGGTCATCACGGCTGTCACCTTCATCGAGCAGGCACAGCGCCGGATCCCGGTGCAGTACGCCAAGCGCATGATCGGCCGGCGGATGTACGGCGGCACGTCCACCTACATCCCGCTCAAGGTGAACCAGGCCGGCGTCATCCCGGTCATCTTCGCCTCGTCGCTGCTCTACCTGCCTCAGCTCGCGCTGCAGTTCTTCGATCAGAACGACCCGGGCAAGGTCCAGGCGTGGATCCAGAACCACATCGTGAAGGCGAGCGCGCCGGAGCACATCGCGATCTACTTCCTGCTGATCATCTTCTTCACGTACTTCTACGTGTCGATCACGTTCAACCCGACCGAGGTCGCGGACAACATGAAGAAGTACGGCGGCTTCGTGCCGGGCATCCGCCCCGGCAAGCCGACCGCCGAGTACCTCGACTTCATCCTCAGCCGGATCACCCTGCCGGGTGCGCTCTACCTGGGTATCGTCGCGATCCTGCCGAACTTCTTCTTCATCTGGCTGGACAACCAGCAGTTCCAGAACTTCCCGTTCGGCGGCACCGCTGTGCTCATCATGGTCGGCGTCGGTCTGGAGACCGTGAAGCAGATCGAGAGCCAACTCATGCAGCGGAACTACGAAGGGTTCCTGCGGTAGATGCGACTCGTTCTGGTTGGCCCGCCGGGCGCGGGCAAAGGCACACAGGCGGAGTTCATCGCCGCGCACCTCTCGGTGCCGAAGATCTCGACCGGTGACATATTCCGGGCGAACGTCTCCCAGGGCACGCCGCTGGGCGTCGAGGCCAAGCGCTACATGGACGCGGGCAAGCTGGTCCCGGACGAGGTCACCATCAACATGGTGCGGGACCGGCTCGCCGAGCCGGACGCGAGCGAGGGCTTCCTGCTCGACGGCTTCCCGCGGACCACGCCGCAGGCCGCCGCGCTGGACAAGCTCCTCGCCGACCTCGGCACCGCGCTGGACCTGGTGCTGGAGCTCGTCGTCGACGACGACGAGGTGATCCGGCGGCTGTCCGGCCGGCGTACCTGCCGGGGCTGCGGCAAGATCTGGCACGTCGAGTTCGACGCGACCAGCCGGGAGGGCATCTGCGACCGCTGCGGCGCGGAGCTGTTCCAGCGGGACGACGACAAGCCGGAGACCATCGCGGCCCGGCTGCGGGAGTACGCCGAGAAGACCGCGCCGCTGGTCGACTACTACGGCGCCCAGGGCAAGCTGGTCGGCATCGACGCGACCGGCCCGGTGGAGGACGTCACCGTCCGCGCCATCGACGCGCTGCGCTCGTACGGCGGCTGAGGTCCCACCCACCACCCGACGGATAGAGTGCGAGCAGCGGGGTACGTGCGACGTGCCCCGCTGCTCCGCGTACGCGCGACGAAAGGTAATCACCACCATGCGCCGTCCCCAGCTGGACATCCAGCTGAAGACCCCCGAGCAGATCGAGCTGATGCGGGCCGCCGGTCTGGTCGTCGCCCGTGCCCTGCGCCGGATGCGGGAGGCGGTGGCGCCGGGCGTGTCGACGGCTGACCTGGACGCGATCGCCGAGTCGACCATCCGCGAGGCGGGTGCCGTGCCCTCGTTCAAGGGCTACCACGGCTTCCCGGCGTCGATCTGCTCCTCGGTCAACCAGCAGGTGGTGCACGCCATCCCGTCGCCCCAGCAGGTGCTGCGCGAGGGCGACCTGATCTCGATCGACTGCGGGGCGGTGCTGGACGGCTGGCACGGCGACGCGGCGGTCACGGTGCCGGTCGGCGAGGTCGACCCGGCGCTGCTGCGGATGACGGCGGTGGCCGAGGACGCCATGTGGGCCGGGATCGCCGCCGCGGCGCGTGGTGCGGCCTCCGGCAAGGGGCGGCTCACCGACATCTCCCACGCGGTCGAGAGCGCGGTCCGCAAGGGCGGCCGGTACGGCATCGTCGACGGCTACGGCGGCCACGGCATCGGCACCGAGATGCACCAGGACCCGCACGTGCTCAACCACGGGCGTCCCGGCAAGGGCCCGCGCCTCGTGCCGGGCATGGCGCTCGCGATCGAGCCGATGATCACGATGGGTTCGCCGCGTACCGTCGAACTGTCCGACGGCTGGACCGTGGTGACCCGGGACGGGTCGATGGCGGTGCACGTCGAGCACTCGATGGCGTTGCTTGACGACGGCGTGTGGGTGCTGACCGCCGAGGACGGCGGCCGGGCCCGCCTGGGCGACCTGGTGACCGCGCGGCAGACCTCCGTCGACTCCCCGGCCGCCTGACCGGCGGGTTTCGCCCGCCCGCGTGGCGGGGCACGCCGTGCCTGGCTGGCGGTCGGATGCCATGCTTGCTCCCATGGAGGAGCGCAACCGGATGCGAGCGGCCGACGTGGATCGGGAGGCCACCGCGGAGCAACTCCGGGCGGCGCTTAACGAGGGCCGGCTCGACCTGCACGAGTACGACGAGCGGCTGCGCCGGACGTACGCGTCGAAGACCTACGGCGAGCTGGACGAGCTGCTGACCGATCTGCCCGGCACCGGGCCGGCGGGGCGTCCCCTGCCGGTGCCCCGCGCGGCCGGGGAGAGCGCCGTGACGCCCCCGCGGGCCGCCCCGGCCCCGGTGGACCCGGGCGGTGCGCGCGGCGCCTGGCTGCTGGGGCTCTGGGGGCCCTGGCTCAAGGTGGGCCTGATCCTCACCGCGATCTGGTTCGTGTCCCAGCTCGGTGAGGGTGAGTTCGACGACTACTGGCCGCTCTGGGTGCTCGGCCCGTGGGGCGCCGTGGTGCTCTACCAGACCGCGCAGGGGCTCGCCACCGGGGTGCCGGAGCGGGACGCCGAGCGCAGGCGGCGCAAGCGGGTCGAACGGGATGCCCGGCGAGCGGCGAAGCGGGAGCTGCCCGACGCGTGACCTGCGTCATATCTGAGTCGTCCGGGTGACCGTCGCGCCGGTCGGTTTGGCGAGCGCGTGCGGGTCGGCGTACACTTTCAGATCGGCGCACAGCGTCCACTCCGCCATGCCCACCCTGCGCTTCGGTGGGAGTCGGAGCCGCGGCTGGCGCGGGTTTTCTGATCTTGGTCAGTTCACCCGTGTAAGACGTTGTGGGCCGTCCGGAGCAACCGACGTCAGGACAGCGGAGTACATGCCGAAAAAAGACGGAGCCATCGAGATCGAGGGTCGGGTCATCGAGCCCCTGCCGAACGCCATGTTCCGGGTGGAGCTCGCGAACGGCCACAAGGTGCTGGCTCACATCAGCGGCAAGATGCGGCAGCACTACATCCGCATCCTGCCGGAGGACCGGGTCGTCGTCGAACTCTCGCCGTACGACCTGACCCGCGGGCGCATCGTCTACCGCTACAAGTAAGCCTGACGGCGGCCGGGACGTTCCCGTGTCCGTCTTCGACGTCCGGGTCGCGCTGCGTCGCGTCTCCGGGCCAGATGGGAAGTAAGGCAACCGTGAAGGTCAAGCCGAGCGTCAAGAGGATCTGCAACAAGTGCCGGGTGATCCGCCGGCACGGCCGGGTCATGGTCATCTGCACCGACCCGCGCCACAAGCAGCGCCAGGGCTGACGCCCCACACATCACCAACTCGCCCCAGCCGCGGTTGGTACGCAGTGCGTACCCCTCGTGGTTGACCCCCGGTCGGAGGCCGGGGCCCGCTCGGGCAGCGACCGGTCCCGGTCGCCGGCGTCGTCGACGCCGGAAGGACAGGGACGGTCGGTAGCGGGGTGGGGCGGGTCCACACCTCCGCCACAACATCACGAGGAGTACGCCCGCACATGGCACGTCTAGTCGGCGTGGATCTCCCCCGCGAGAAGCGGATGGAGATCGCGCTCACCTACATCTTCGGGGTCGGTCGCACCCGCGCCCTGGAGACGCTCGCCGCGACCGGCATCTCGCCGGACAAGCGCGTTCGGGACCTCACGGACGAGGAGCTCGTCGAGCTCCGGAACCACATCGAGGGCAACTACAAGGTTGAGGGTGACCTGCGCCGCGAGGTCGCCGCTGACATCCGCCGCAAGGTCGAGATCGGCTGCTACGCCGGTATCCGGCACCGCCGTGGTCTGCCCGTGCGTGGCCAGCGCACCAAGACCAACGCGCGGACCCGGAAGGGCCCGAAGCGGACCGTGGCCGGCAAGAAGAAGCCCGGCAAGAAGTAACTAGGAGCGCACAGACTTATGCCACCGAAGGCTCGTGCCGGAGCCGCCGTCAAGAAGGTCCGGCGCAAGGAACGCAAGAACGTCGCCCACGGGCAGGCGCACATCAAGAGCACCTTCAACAACACCATCGTGTCCATCACGGACCCGACCGGTGCGGTCATCTCCTGGGCCTCGTCCGGCCAGGTGGGCTTCAAGGGCTCCCGCAAGTCGACTCCGTTCGCCGCGCAGCTCGCCGCCGAGGCCGCCGCGCGCCGCGCGATGGAGCACGGCATGCGCAAGGTCGACGTGTTCGTCAAGGGTCCCGGCTCCGGCCGGGAGACCGCCATCCGTTCGCTGCAGGCAGTGGGCCTCGAGGTCGGGCAGATCTCCGACGTCACGCCGCAGCCGCACAACGGTTGCCGTCCGCCGAAGCGTCGCCGGGTCTGAGAGGTTAGAGAGAGATGGCTCGTTACACCGGTGCTGACTGCCGCCGTTGCCGGCGGGAGAAGATGAAGCTGTTCCTCAAGGGCAGCAAGTGCGATGGCCCGAAGTGCCCGTTCGAGTCCCGGCCGTTCCCGCCCGGGCAGCACGGCCGCGGCCGCACGAAGGAGACGGAGTACCTGCTCCAGCTCCGTGAGAAGCAGAAGGCCCGTCGTGTCTACGGCGTGCTGGAGAAGCAGTTCCGCGGCTACTACGAAGAGGCCGTGAGCAAGGAAGCTAAGACCGGTGAGGTCCTGCTGCAGATCCTCGAGTCGCGGCTGGACAACGTGGTCTACCGGGCCGGCTACGCCAAGTCCCGGGACATGGCCCGTCAGCTGGTCAAGCACGGTCACTTCACGGTGAACGGCAAGAAGGTCGACATCCCGTCGTACCGCGTCAAGGAGCACGACATCGTCGAGGTGCGTGCGAAGAGCAAGGAGCTCACCCCGTTCCTCGTGGCGCAGGGTGAGGCCGGCTCGCGGACCGTTCCGGCGTGGCTGGAGGCGATCCCGAGCCAGATGAAGATCCTCGTGCACTCGCTCCCGGCCCGCCAGGTGATCGACACCCAGGTCCAGGAGCAGCTGATCGTCGAGCTCTACTCCAAGTAAGGGCTCGTTGCGGTGGCCCGTCCTCCGGGGCGGGCCACCGGAACAGTTGTGTCGTGGGCGTCAAATAGCGGGCGCCCCGGAAGAGAAGAGAAAAGATGCTCATCAGCCAGCGACCGTCTCTCTCCGAAGAGTCGATCAACGAGACCCGCTCCCGGTTCACCATCGAGCCGCTGGAGCCCGGCTTCGGTTACACCCTGGGCAACTCGCTGCGGCGTACGCTGCTGTCGTCCATCCCGGGTGCGGCTGTCACCTCGATCAAGATCGACGGTGTGCTGCACGAGTTCACCACGATCCCCGGGGTCAAGGAGGACGTGGTCGAGCTCGTCATGAACATCAAGGAGCTGTGCGTCAGCTCCGAGCACGACGAGCCGGTCAGCATGTACCTGCGCAAGCAGGGCCCGGGCGACGTGACCGCCGGTGACATCCAGCCCCCGGCCGGTGTCTCGGTGCACAACCCGGACCTGAAGCTCGCCACCCTCAACGGCAAGGGCCGGCTCGACATGGAGCTGACCGTCGAGCGGGGGCGCGGCTACGTCACGGCGGCGCAGAACAAGCAGGCGGGTGCCGAGATCGGCCGGATCCCGGTCGACTCGATCTACTCGCCGGTGCTCAAGGTGACGTACCGGGTCGAGGCGACCCGTGTCGAGCAGCGGACCGACTTCGACCGGCTGATCATCGACGTCGAGACCAAGCCGTCGATGGGCCCGCGTACCGCGCTGGCCTCGGCCGGCTCGACGCTGGTGGAGCTGTTCGGGCTCGCCCGCGAGCTGGACGAGACGGCCGAGGGCATCGACATCGGGCCGTCCCCGCAGGACGCCCAGCTGGCTGCGGACCTGGCCCTGCCGATCGAGGAGCTGGACCTGACCGTCCGCTCCTACAACTGCCTCAAGCGCGAGGGCATCAACTCCGTTGGTGAGCTCATCGGGCGTACCGAGGCCGACCTCCTCGACATCCGCAACTTCGGTCAGAAGTCGATCGACGAGGTCAAGATGAAGCTCGCCGGGATGGGCCTGGGGCTGAAGGACTCGGCTCCGAACTTCGACCCGGCGCACGTCGTGGACGCCTTCGGCGAGGCCGACTACGACACCGACGACTACCGCGAGACCGAGCAGCTCTAGTCCGCGCTGCCGCCACACCTGAGGAGCACCAAGCATGCCCACGCCCACCAAGGGCCCCCGCCTCGGCGGCAGCCCCGCGCACGAGCGGCTGATGCTGGCCAACCTGGCCACCGCGCTGTTCCAGCACGGCAAGATCCAGACCACCGAGACGAAGGCCCGGCGGCTGCGTCCGCTGGCCGAGCAGCTCATCACCAAGGCCAAGCGCGGCGACCTCGCCTCGCGCCGCCGGGTGCTGGGCGTCGTCAAGGACAAGGACGTGGTCTACGCCCTGTTCGACCAGATCGCGCCCCGGTACGCCAACCGCAACGGTGGCTACACCCGGATCGTGAAGACCGGTCCGCGCAAGGGTGACGCCGCTCCGATGGCGATCATCGAGCTGGTGGAGGAGCTTCAGGTCGCCGAGCCGAAGGCGAACAAGAAGACCGCCGCCCGCAAGGCCGCCCAGCAGGACAAGGTCGAGGCCCTGGCCCCGGCCGAGGAGACCCCGCGCTCCAGCGCCGGTGACCAGGACGCCGAGGCGCCGGTCTCCGCGTCCGGTGACACCGCCGCCGCCCGTGAGGACAGCGACGAGGCCACCGAGAACGACAAGGCCTGAGATCAGGCTCGACCGGGCCCGGCATCCCCTCGGGGGTGCCGGGCCCGTCGCCGTCGACAGGAGGTACGAGGTGGACGAGCGGACCCGGCTGCGGCTGGACGTCTCGTACGACGGCACGGACTTCTCCGGCTGGGCGCCCCAGCCGACCCGGCGCACAGTGGCCGGCGTGCTCATGCAGACGCTGGACCTGGTGCTCGGCGTGGGCACGGCCACCGGGCTGACAGTGGCCGGGCGCACCGATGCCGGGGTGCACGCCACCGGGCAGGTCTGCCACCTCGACCTGCCGACTCCCGTGTGGCGGGAGCACGAGGGGCGGCTGCTGCGCCGGCTGGCCCGGCTGCTGCCGCCGGACGTCCGGGTACGCGCGATGACCGAGGTGCCGGTCGACTTCGACGCCCGGTTCTCGGCCACGTTCCGGCGCTACGAGTACCGGGTCACCGATGCCCCGTGGGGTGCCGAGCCGCTGCGCTGCGGCGACACCCTCGCCTGGCCGAAGCCCCTGGACCTGGCGGCGCTGAACGCCTCCGCCGCCGGGCTGGTGGGCGAGCACGACTTCGCCGCGTACTGCCGACGCAAGGAGAACGCGACCACGCTGCGCGAGGTGACCCGGCTGGACTGGCGGCGTGACCCGGACGGCATCCTGGTCGCCACCGTGCAGGCCGACGCGTTCTGCCAGAACATGGTGCGCAGCCTGGTCGGGGCGATGCTGGTGGCCGGCGACGGGCGGCGGCCGGTCCAGTGGCCCGCCGGTCTGCTGACCCGCCGCGAACGCTCCAGCGAGGTGACTGTGGCGCCCGCGCACGGTCTCGCCCTGGTCGCTGTGGGCTACCCGGCCGACCCGGCCGAGTACGCCCGCCGCGCCGAGGAGACCCGCCGGTTGCGGGTGCCGGTGGCCGAGGGCTGAGCGCGGCTCAGTCGGTGCCTCGCTGACCGGCGCTGTCGTCGGCCGCGTCCGCGTCGGGCTGCCCGGCCGTTCCGGCTGCCGCGCGGCGGTCCAGCACACCCCGGTTCAGGTGCAGTTCGACCAGGTCGTACATGATCTCGCGGGCGGTCGCGTCGTCACTCGGGATGCGCTCGCCGTCGGCGCGGGTGACCAGGCAGTAGGCGACGTAGTGTCCGCGTACCTGCCAGGCGACCCGGGCCGCGGCCTTCTCCACCGCCTCGGTGCCGTCGCCCGCCGCCATGCCACGGAACCGTCCCTGGCGCGCGTCGAGCAGCGGCCGGATGCGGTCGCGTACCCGCTGGGCGGTGGCCACGTCGGTGAGGTTGAACAGACCGGCGGTGATCAGGTGGTCGCCGTCGGGGGAGCGGAGCGTGCCCCGCACGACCTGGTTGCAGCCGAGCCGGACCAGCAGGTCGGCGATCTCGCCGGTGGCCGCGACCTGACACTTCGTGCTGGCCTGGGTCTTCAGCACCCGGTAGGCCGGCTTCTCGTCGGCGACCACCAGGTCCTTGACCGGGAAGACCTCCTTGGCGGTGAGCGACGCCTGGTCGGTGTCCCGGGAGTCCAGGTCGGTGCCGCCGGACGGCGTGCTCGACTCGGTCGGCTGCGGGGTGGGCTGGGCGGCGGGCGGCTCGGCGGTGCGCTCGTCCAGCAGCGCGGCGACGGCGAGCCCGGTGAGCGAGAGCAGGAGCAGCACGGCGGCGCCCCCGACGAGCGTCTGCCAGAACCGGCCGCCGCCACGGCGCTCGGCGCGCCGGGTCCGGGGCGGCTCGATGGCGGCGGCGCGGGCGGTCGGGCCGACCGGGATCGGCACTGTCTGCCGGTTCGCCGCGGCCGGTACGGGCGCCGGCATCGGCGGTGCGGGCTGCGGCACCGGGGAGGGCTCCCGTGGTGGCGCGGGCCGTCCGGGTGTGGGTGCCGGGGCGGGTGGCGCCGGCATCGGGGCACGGTCGTCGGCCGCCTGCTCGTCGGGGCCGCCCTGCTCGGCCGCGCCGGCCGGCGGCAGCGCGGGTTGCGCGGTGGGGCGCGGCGGCGGGGGCAGCGACGGCGTGGGGAAGCGGGAGCGTGACGGACCCGCGGGCGGGGGCGGCACGGCTGAGGGCCCGTTCGGGGCCGACCCGGGCTTCGGGTACTCCAGGAAGGCGTCCTCATCGGACTCGTACCGGTACACCATGTGGCATAGAGTAGGACTGATTGTCCCTTTCAGGGGTAATATCGGGAAATTCTGGTGGAGTGGCGTCGAACCCTGCCTGTGACACCGTCGCCGGAACCGCTGCGGCCCGGTGCGAGAATGCCCGCGTGACCGGCGACCACTACTTCACCGCTGAGCCCTCGACCCCGGCCCGCCCGCGCGAGGTCGAGTTCACAGTCGCCGGGCGCGACTACACACTCGGCTCGGCCGGCGGCGTCTTCTCCGCCGACCGGCTCGACCCGGGCACCGCCGTGCTGCTGCGCAAGGCCGACCTGCCGGCCGCCGACGTCACCGGCGCGTTGCTCGACATCGGCTGCGGCTTCGGCCCGATCACCTGCGTCCTCGCCACTGTCGCGCCGAAGGCCACCGTCTGGGCCGTGGACGTCAACGAACGGGCCCGCGCCCTCACCACCGCCAACGCGGCAAGGGTCGGCGCCGCCGACCGGGTACGCGCCGTCGCGCCGGACGACCTGCCGGACGACGTCACGTTCACCCAGATCTGGTCCAACCCGCCGATCCACATCGGCAAGCCGGAACTGCACGGCCTGCTGCGGCGCTGGCTGCCCCGGCTCGCCCCGGACGGCGTGGCCTGGCTCGTCGTCGCCCGTCACCTCGGCGGCGACTCGCTGCACCGCTGGCTGGTCGAGCAGGGCTGGTCGGTCGAACGGCACGCCAGCCAGAAGGGCTACCGGGTGCTACGGGTCACCCGGTAATCCGGTGTCGCCCACCGGTCCGGCTCGGGCAGGATGCCCGCGTGGGATACGTGGACGTGGCAGGGGCCGGGCACATCCTCCCGGACGGGCGTGAGCTGTTCAGCGACGTGTCGTTCCGGGTCGGTGAGGGCGCCAAGGTGGCACTCGTGGGCCCCAACGGCGCCGGCAAGACCACCCTGCTGCGGATGGTCGCCGGTGACCTGCCGGTGAAGACCGGCGCGATCGCCCGCTCCGGCGGGCTGGGCGTGATGCGCCAGTTCATCGGCATGATCGGGGACGAGTCCACGCTCGCCGACCTGGCGCTCTCCCTCGCCCCGCCGGCGCTGCGCGACGCCGGGCGGCGGCTCGCCGAGACCGAGGCGGCCATGCGGGCGGCCGAGGTTCGCGGCAAGTACAGCTCCGCCGCCGCCAAGACCCAGCTCGCGTACGCCGAGGCGCTCGCCGCCTGGGGTGAGACCGGCGGGTACAACGCGGAGGTCCTCTTCGACACCGTCGCCACCATCGTGCTGGACCTGCCGTGGGACAGCGCCCGGGAACGGCCCGTCCGCACGCTCTCCGGCGGCCAGCAGAAGCGCTTCGCGCTGGAGTTGCTGCTGCGCGGCCCCGACGAGGTGCTGCTGCTCGACGAGCCGGACAACTTCCTCGACGTACCCGGCAAACGCTGGCTGGAGGCGCGGCTGCGCGAGTCGGCCAAGTCCGTGCTCTACGTCTCGCACGACCGGGAACTGCTGGCGCAGACCGCCGACCGGGTCGTCGCGGTGGAGGGCGGCAGCGCCTGGGTGCACCCGGGCGGCTTCGCGAGCTGGCACTCCGCGCGGGTGGCCCGGCACGCCCGCCTCGACGAGCTGCGCAAACGCTGGGACGAGGAACACCAGAAGCTGCGCGAGCTGATGCTGATGTACAAGCAGAAGGCCGCGTACAACGACGGGATGGCGTCGCGCTACCAGGCCGCGCAGACCCGGTTGCGCAAGTTCGAGGAGGCCGGGCCGCCGCCCGTACCCCCGAAGGACCAGGACATCCGGATGCGCCTGACCGGCGGGCGGACCGGCAAGCGCGCGGTGATCGCCGAGCAGCTGGAGTTGGACGGCCTGACATACCCGTTCGACCTGGAACTCTGGTACGGCGACCGGGTGGCGGTGCTCGGTGCGAACGGCACCGGCAAGTCGCACTTCCTGCGGCTGCTGGCGCGCGGCGGCACCGACCCGGAGCCGGGCAACACGCCTGTCGACGGCGCGGGCGCGCTCGCGCCGGTCGCGCACGGCGGCGTGGTCCGGCTCGGCGCGCGGGTCCGGCCCGGGCACTTCTCGCAGACCCACGACCGGCCGGAGCTGATGGGCAAGACCCTCGTCGAGGTGCTGTGGCGCGGCGACGACCACCGGGCCGGCATGGACCGGCACGCCGCGATGGCGGCGCTGTCCCGGTACGAGCTGGCCGGTCAGGGCGACCAGCGGTTCGGCACGCTCTCCGGCGGGCAGCAGGCCCGCTTCCTGGTGCTGCTGCTGGAACTGTCCGGGGCGACGCTGCTGCTGCTCGACGAGCCGACGGACAACCTCGACCTGGCCTCGGCCGAGGCGTTGGAGGCCGGGCTGACCGCGTTCGAGGGAACGGTCGTCGCTGTCACCCACGACAGGTGGTTCACCCGTACCTTCGACCGGTTCGTGCTGTTCCGTGGCGACGGCGACGTGGTGGAGACACCGGAGCCGGTCTGGGACGTGGGCTGAGCTGCTACCCGAGGGTGGGCCCCGGGGAGCGGGCATAGGGTGGATCTCGTGAGTGAGATGACCTTCCGCCGGCTGGGCGACTCCGGGCTCGTGGTGTCCGTTGTCGGTATCGGCTGCAACAACTTCGGCCGCAAGCTCGACCTCGACGGCACCCGGGCGGTGGTGGACGCCGCGCTCGACGCCGGGATCAACTTCTTCGACACCGCCGACATCTACGGTGAGCCGCAGGGTGCCTCCGAGGAACTGCTCGGTCAGGCGCTCAAGGGCCGCCGCGACGACGTGGTGGTGGCCACCAAGTTCGGCATGGACATGAACGGCGCGAACGGGCCGGACCACGGCGCCCGGGGCGCTCGCCGCTACATCGCCCGCGCCGTCGAGGCGTCGCTGCGCCGGCTCGGCACCGACCACATCGACCTGTACCAGATGCACGAGCCCGACCCGGGCACCCCGATCGACGAGACGCTGGCCGCGCTGAACGACCTGGTGACCGCCGGCAAGGTGCGCTACCTGGGCAACTCCAACTTCGCCGGGTGGCAGATCGCCGACGCCGACTGGACCGCGTCGTCGCAGGGCCGTACCCGGTTCATCTCCGCGCAGAACCACTACTCGCTGCTGGAACGCGGCGTCGAGGACGAGGTCATCCCGGCCTGCGAGCGGTTCGGCCTGGGCATGCTGCCGTTCTTCCCGCTCGCAAACGGGCTGCTCACCGGCAAGTACAAGCGGGGCGAGGCGCCCCCGGCCGGTAGCCGGCTGGCCGGTGGCGGCCGGTACGCCGAACGGCTGGCCGCCGCGCGCTGGGACGTCATCGAGGCGATCGAGGCGTACGCGGCCGAGCGCGGCATCAGCATGCTCCAGGTGGCCATCGGCGGCCTGGCCGCCCGTCCCGCCGTAACGTCGGTGATCGCCGGCGCGACGACCCCAGAGCAGGTGAAGTCCAACGCCGAGGCGGGAACCTGGCAGCCCTCAGACGAGGACCTGGAGGCCCTGGACGCCATCCTCTGACGCCCGCCCCACCGTCCGCGCGTCGATCTTGCAGTTTCTGCCCCTCGGGTGCCCGTTTCGCGGCTTCTGCGGGGGCGACAACTGCAAGATCGGCGCGCGTTGGCGTGGGAGGAACGTTACGGAGGGCTTCCGTACGGGCGGGAGGCGTCGTACGGTAGGCCGCAAGTGACCCACGGGAGCCCGGTGCGGACCGGGCTGAGAGGGGGGCTGGGAGCCCCCGACCGTCGAACCTGATCCGGGTAATGCCGGCGCAGGGAGGAGCGTTGCCGTGCTGTCCCTGGGACGACTGCATCTCATCACCGACACCCGGCCGGGGCGTGACCCGCTCGCCGTGCTGCGTGCCGCCCTGCCCGTAGCGGGCGCCGACCTCGTCGTACAGGTGCGTGTGGAGGACGACGCCACCGACCGGGAGGCGTACGAGCTGGCCCGGCTGGTGGTCGACGCCTGCCGGCCGTACGGGGCGCGGTGCCTGGTGAACGACCGGCTGCACGTGGCGCTCGCGGTGGACGCCGCCGGGGGCCACGTCGGCGCGGACGACCTGCCGGTCGCAGCCGCGCGCCGGGTGCTCGGCCCGGACGCCGTGCTCGGCGCGACCGCCCGCGAGCCGGCCGGCGCCCGCGTGGCGGTGGACGCGGGCGCGACCTACCTGGGCGTGGGCCCGTGCCACGTCACCACCACCAAGGCCGGCCTGCCGGATCCGATCGGCCCCGAGGGGATACGCGCGGTCGCCGAGGCGGTGAGCGTGCCGGTGATCGCGATCGGTGGGGTCACCGCCGGGACCGTGCCGACGTTGCGGGCCGCCGGGGCGTACGGGGTGGCGGTGGTCGGCGCGCTCAGCCTGGCCGCCGATCCCGCACACGCCACCGCCGAGCTGATGCGGGCGCTGACGTGTTAAAAGGGGGCCCTTCCTCTACCGGAGGCGTTAAAAGGGGGCCCTTCCTTACCGACGTGGCGGTGGTGGGGGGCGGGCCGATCGGGTGGGCGATCGCGTGGCGGTGCGCGCAGCGCGGACTGCGCGTGGTGGTGCACGACGACCGGCCCGGGTCGGGCGCCTCGTCGGTGGCCGCCGGGATGCTGTCGCCGGTCGCCGAGGCGTACTTCGGTGAGCACGAGCTGACCGCGCTGCTCGTCGAGTCCGCCGCCCGCTGGCCCGGTTTCGCAGCCGAGCTGGCCGGGGCGAGCGGCGTCGACATCGGGTACCGCACCGAGGGCACGCTCGTCGTCGGGCTCACCGCCGACGACCTGGCCGAGGCGGGGCGGCTGTGGTCGTACCAACAGGGTCTGGAACTGCCGATCACGCCGCTGCGGCCGTCGGAGCTGCGCGACCGCGAACCGGCGCTGGCGCCGCGCGTGCGCGGCGGCGCGGTGGCCCCCGGCGACCACCAGGTCGACCCGCGGCGGCTGGTCGCCGCGCTGCGCACTGCCGCCGAACGCGCCGGTGCGGAGCTGCGCCCCGCCCGCGTCGGCGCGCTGTCCGACGTGGACGCCCGCGTCACGGTGGTCGCGGCCGGCTGCGGCGCGGCGGCGCTGACCAGCCTGCCGGTCCGTCCGGTGAAGGGCCAGGTGCTGCGGCTGCGCGCGCCGGGCGGCGGCCCGCCGGGCTTCCGGCACGTGATCCGGGGGTACGCGGACAGCGAGTCGGTCTACCTGGTGCCCCGGGACAGCGGTGAGGTCGTCGTCGGGGCGACAGTCGAGGAGCGCGCCGACACCGCTGTCACCGCCGGTGGGGTGCTGACGCTGCTGCGCGCCGCCGCCGAGCTGGTGCCGGAACTCGTCGAGTACGAGCTGGCGGAGGCCGTGGCCGGGTTGCGTCCCGGTACGCCGGACAACGCGCCGATCATCGGGCCGCTGCCCGGGCGGCCGGGCGTGCTCGCGGCCACCGGGCACCACCGGCACGGCATCGTGCTCACCCCGGTCACCGCCGACCTGGTCACCGAACTGATCGTCACCGGCGAGCCGGATCCCGCGCTCGCCCCCTTCACCCCGGATCGCTTCGGGAAGGAGCGCACGTGGAACTGATCGTCAACGGCACCGGCCGGACGCTGCCCGACGGTGTCACAGTCGCGGAGGTGGTCCGCGCGGTCACCGACCGGGAGCGCGGGCTCGCGGTGGCGGTGAACGGTGAGGTGGTGCCGCGCGGCGGCTGGTCGGCGAGCGTGCTGCGCGACGGCGACCGGGTCGAGGTGCTCAGCGCCACCCAGGGCGGGTGAGCGGATGTCCACGCTTGAGATCGGTGGGGTCACGTTCGGCTCCCGGCTCGTCCTCGGCACCGGCGGCGCGGCCAACCTGCACGTGCTGGAGCAGGCGATCCGGGCCTCCGGCACCGAGCTGGTGACGTTGGCGCTGCGCCGGGTGGACACCACGCCCGGTGGGTCGGGCGGCCTGCTCGACCTGGTGGAGCGGTGCGGCGTACGGCTGCTGCCGAACACGGCCGGCTGCCGTACCGCCGTGGAGGCGGTGAAGACGGCGCACCTGGCGCGGGAGGCGTTCGACACCGACTGGGTGAAGCTTGAGGTGATCGGCGACGAGCGCACGCTCCTGCCCGACGGGGTGGAGCTGCTGCGCGCCGCCGAGGAACTGGTGGCGGACGGGTTCACGGTGCTGCCGTACACGTCGGACGATCCGGTGCTCGCGCGGCGGCTGGCCGACGTGGGCTGCGCGGCGGTGATGCCGGCCGGGTCGCCGATCGGTTCCGGACTGGGCATCGGCAACCCGCACCACATCCGGCTGATCCGGCAGTCGGTCGACGTGCCGGTGGTGCTCGACGCGGGCATCGGCACCGCGTCCGACGCGGCGCTCGCGATGGAGCTGGGCTGCGACGCGGTGCTGCTGGCGAGCGCCGTGACCCGGGCCGCCGACCCGGTGGCGATGGCCACGGCGATGCGGTACGCGGTCGAGGCCGGGCGCCTGGCGTACGGCGCGGGCCGCATCGCCCGCCGCTTCCACGCCCAGGCGTCCACCCCCGACGAGGGACGGCCCGACCTGTGACCGCCCTACGCGTCGCGGATCTTGGTACGGACACGCCCCCGCAGGGGCGGCCGCGTACCAAGAACTACACCGGCTCGACCGGGGTCGTGCTGTTGACCGATCGTCGGGTGGCGCGGAGGCGGCTCGTTGACGTGGTGGCGGGGGCCGTGGGTGGGGGAGTGCGGTGGGTGGTGCTGCGGGAGAAGGACCTGCCCCGCGCCGAACGCCTCGCGCTCGCCGTCGACCTGCGCGCGATCCTCGCCGAGGCGGGCGGCACGCTGATCGTCGCCGGACCCGACCCGCTCGACGGGGACGCGGTGCACCTGCCCGCCGCCGGCCCGTACCCGCCGCCCGCCGTCGGACTCGTCGGCCGCTCCTGCCACGACGCCGCCGAGTTGGCCCGGCTCACCACCGAGCACTACGCGACGCTGTCCCCGGTCTACGAGACAAAGACCAAGCCCGGCTACGGCCCGGCGTTGCGACCGGACGGATTGAGCGAGCTGGTGAAAGCCAGCCCGGTCCCGGTGCTCGCCCTCGGCGGCATCGAAACGGCAGCTCAGGTAGCGGCCTGCGTTGAGGCGGGCGCAACAGGAGTAGCAGTCCTGGGAGCCGTCATGCGCGCCAACGACCCCACCGAAACCGCCACCACGCTGGGCAGAGCCTTCCAGGAGGCGACCACCCGTGTGGCGCACACCCACCCCGCGCGATCCGACGAAGGCCCACACGAGAAGGGCTGCGGCCGACCGTGACCACGGAGGGATCAAGCCTGACCGCCCGGAGTGGGCACGGTCGGCCGCAGCCCTGAACCGCAACCACCGGAGAAGACAAGTGACGCCGAAAACAGTTCTCAGCATCGCCGGCTCCGACTCCGGAGCGGGAGCGGGCATCCAGGCCGACCTCAAGACGTTCGCCGCGCTCGGGGCGTACGGCACGAGCGTGCTCACCGCCGTCACCGCGCAGAGCACCAGGGGTGTTGACGCCGTCCTGCCGCTGCCACCGCAGACAGTGCGCGACCAGATGGACAGCGTGCTCGGCGACTTCGACGTGCGGGCCGTGAAGACGGGAATGCTCGGCACCCCGGCGGTCGCCGACGCGGTGGCCGAGGCGGCCCGGGCCGGGCGGCTGCCGCACCTGGTCGTCGACCCGGTACTCGTCGCCACGAGCGGGCACCGGCTCGGCGTGGTGGAGGCGGTCGAGCGGCTGCTGCCGTACGCGGAGGTGGCGACACCCAATTGCGCGGAGGCCGCGGCCCTCACCGGAGGCCCGGTGGGCACCGTGGAGGAGATGGTCGCGGCGGCCGAGGCGCTCGCCGCGCGCGGACCGGCCTTCGTGGTGGTGACCGGCGGCGACGTGGACGCCGACGGCGAGTCGGTGGACGTGCTCGCTGGTGGCGGGACCACCCGGCTGCTGCGCGCGCCCCGGGTGGACACCCGGCACAACCACGGCACCGGCTGTTCGTTCTCGGCCGCCGTCGCGGTCCGGCTCGCCGCGGGCGACGCGGTGCCGGTCGCGGTGGAGGCCGCCAAGGAGTACGTCACCCGCGCGCTGACCGGCGCGCGGACCTGGGAGCTGGGCGCGGGACGCGGCCCGCTGGACCACTTCGGCTGGTCCGCATGAGCGACAGGGAGGCTGTCATGCAGGCACGTCGCAAGGTGTACGTGGAAGGGTCACGCCCGGACATCCGGGTGCCGTTCGCCGAGGTGACGCTGACCGGGGACAACCCACCGGTACGGCTCTACGACACCTCCGGTCCCGGCTCCGACCCGGAGGCGGGGCTGCCCGCGCTGCGTGGGGCGTGGATCGCCGAGCGGGGCGACGTCGCCCCGGTACGCGGCGCCGGCACGCCGCTGGCGGGCACCCGTCCGACTCAGCTCGCCTACGCCCGGGCCGGGATCGTCACGCCGGAGATGGAGTTCGTGGCGATCCGGGAGTCGGTGACGCCGGAGTTCGTCCGGGACGAGATCGCGGCCGGCCGGGCGGTGCTGCCGCTGAACGTCAACCACCCGGAGTGCGAGCCGGCCATCATCGGCAAGGCGTTCCTGGTGAAGGTCAACGCCAACATCGGCACCTCGGCTGTCACCTCGTCGGTGGCCGAGGAGGTGGAGAAGCTGACCTGGGCCACCCGGTGGGGCGCGGACACCGTGATGGACCTGTCCACCGGCAGGCGCATCCACGAGACCCGCGAGGCGATCGTGCGGAACGCGCCGGTGCCGATCGGCACGGTGCCTATCTACCAGGCGCTGGAGAAGGTCGGCGGTGACCCGGTGAAGCTGAGCTGGGAGGTGTTCCGCGAGACGGTCATCGAGCAGGCGGAGCAGGGCGTCGACTACATGACTGTGCACGCGGGTGTGCTGCTGCCGTACGTGCCGCTGGCGGTGGACCGGGTCACCGGGATCGTGTCCCGGGGCGGCTCGATCATGGCGGCCTGGTGCCTGGCGCACCACGAGGAGAACTTCCTCTACACCAACTTCCGGGAGCTGTGTTCGCTGCTCGCGAAGTACGACGTGACGTTCTCCCTGGGCGACGGCCTGCGTCCCGGCTCCATCGCGGACGCCAACGACGAGGCGCAGTTCGCCGAGCTGCGCACGCTCGGTGAGCTGACGAAGATCGCCTGGGAGTACGACGTCCAGGTGATGATCGAGGGCCCCGGGCACGTGCCGATGCACAAGATCAAGGAGAACGTGGACCTCCAGCAGGAGTGGTGCCACGAGGCGCCGTTCTACACGCTCGGGCCGCTGACCACCGACGTCGCACCCGCGTACGACCACATCACCTCGGCGATCGGCGCGGCGATGATCGGCATGTTCGGCACCGCGATGCTCTGCTACGTCACCCCGAAGGAGCACCTCGGGCTGCCCGACCGCGACGACGTGAAGGCGGGCGTGATCGCGTACAAGATCGCCGCGCACGCGGCCGACCTGGCCAAGGGGCACCCGGGCGCGCAGGCGTGGGACGACGCGCTGTCGAAGGCCCGGTTCGAGTTCCGGTGGTCCGACCAGTTCAACCTGGCGCTCGACCCGGAGACCGCGAGGGCGTACCACGACGCGACGCTGCCCGCCGAGCCGGCGAAGACCGCGCACTTCTGCTCGATGTGCGGGCCGAAGTTCTGCTCCATGAAGATCACGCAGGAGCTGAAGGACTATGCCGCGCGGGGTATGCGCGGCAAGTCGGAGGAGTTCGTCGCCTCCGGCTCACGGGTGTACCTGCCGCTGGCGTGAGCGAGGCCGGGGCGGGCGTGTCGATCCGGCCCGCCCCGGGTCGCCGTTCAGTCGCGGTGGTGCCGCCCGGTACGCAGCGAGCGGGCGTCGGCGGCGTTGTCGTCCGAGGCGAGACCGGCGACCCAGTCGACGTACTCGTCGTCGGTAGCGGCGTCCGGCTCGGCCGCACGGTCGGGCGGCTCCGGGTCGGCCTTGGGCCGGTTACGCCGGAACAGGCCGCGCCGGGTCTTCGTCTTCCCGGCGGGCGTGTCGGCGTCCGCCGGGCCGGCGTGCCGCCCGCGCCGGAGGTCCGGCTCGCCCGTCTCCGGCGCGGTGGCCTCGGGCAGCGCGGTGCCGGCACCGGCCTCGGCCGGTACGGCGGTCGTCGGCTCCGGTCGGGCGACAGGCAGTGCGGCCTTCTCCTCCGGCCGGGAAACCGGCCCGGCGGGACGGGCGTTCGTGGTGAGCGCGTCCCAGCCGGCGCTCGCGCCCGGCTCGGGCAGACCCCGACGGCGGGGACGCGGTGCCGGCTCGGCCGGGGTGACCGCCTCCACGCTGTCCCCTGCCGGCGCGTCCGGTTCGGCGGTGGCGCGCTGCGGGCGGCTCGCCGGGGTGATCGGCCAGGCCGGGCGCACCTCGCCGGGCGCGCCGGCGACCTCCTCGAACATCGGGAACCGGGGCCGGGGCGACGGGGCCGGCGCCGGGCCGTCGTCGAAGAAGAAACTACGTCGGGTACGACCGGGCGGTGCGTCCTCGCCGGCCGGGGAGCCCGTGCGGGGAGCCGGGCCGTCGAGGGAACCGCCGGGCGTGCCGGGGTCCACACTGCCGGGCGTCGAGGCCGCGCTCGCGTCGTCCCGGGCCGGGTTCGCGGCCGGTGGGATCGGGTCGGCGTTCGCCGCCGGGCCGCCCTGCCCGACCGGCGTCGTCGGCGTGGCGTCGGCCGGGGCGGAGTCGGGTGCGGCCGGGCCGGTGGCGCGTGGTCCGGCCTTCGGGGTGCGGCCACGCCGCGAGCGGGTGGGGCGGCCGGTCCCGGCAGTGGGCTCGGCCGGTGGCGCGGCGGCGCTGTCCGCGTCGGCCCGGTCCGGTCCGGTCAGGTCGCCGCCGTCCGTCCGGGGGCCGGGGACGTGGTTCTCGGGGGTGCCGCCGGTGAGCGGCGAGGCGTCCTCGGCGGCGGTGCCCGGGGAGGTGGCATCCGCGGCGCGGGGTGCGGTGGGACCGTCGGCGGGTGACCCTGGTCCGCCGGTGGACCGGCCGGCGCGGGTACGGCGGGGCCGGGTGACCCGTGGCGTGGCCGCCGTCGTTTCCTGAGCCGGTGCCGCATCGTCCGACCCGGCGGCCGGGGCAGCGGGGGCGGCGCTCTCGCCGCCGGCGGATGCGGAGGCGGCGGCCGGGGTGACGCTCGACTCTGGACCCGTGCCCGGACCCGTGCCCGGACCCGTGCCCGGACCCGTGCCCGGGGCCGGGATCGGGTCGGGGCGGCCCGCGGCGAGCACGTCGATGGCCGAGGTCCGGCGCCCCGGGGGCAGCAGGCCCGGCATGGGCTGGCCGTGGGTCGTCGTGTCAACGGTGGCCGGACGGTCGCCCGCCGGCTGATCAGCGGTGGGCAGACCGGGGACGGCAGGCGGGTCGGCGGCGGGAAGGTCGGCACCGGTGGGCGCCGACGTCGTGGTCGAGCCGCCGGGCTCGGGCCAGCTCCAGTGAGCGGGTGCGGCGGCGCCGCTCGTCACCGGAGGCGTGGGCGGGACGGTGGCGGCGGCCGGGGCGGACGAGTGCGGCAGCGGCGCGAGGATGTCGGTGGCCTCGACCGCGTCGGGGTCACCGCTGGCGGTGACCGGCCGGGGCAGCATCGTGGTGGCGGTCGAGCCGAGCGCACCGGCGATCACGGCGATCAGCGCGCCGTAGTAGGGCGCGACCTGGTAGCGGTCGGTGGCCGAGCCGGGACCGGCGGTCAGGTAGGCGAACGCGACGAGCACGGGACCGGCCGCCCCGGCCGCCCCGCCGACCAGCGGCGGCCATTCGGCCCGGCGGGCGAGCACGCCGACCGCCCCGCCGGCCAGCAGGGCGAGCACCGGCAGCAGCAGCATGGACAGGCGTTGCGCCGCCTCCGCATCCAGCCAGGAGGGTTCGAGCACGCCGAGCCGTACGGTGGCCAGCGGGCGGCTGGAGAGGATCGTGGGCGCGACGGAGAGCAGCGCGAACAGCCAGACGATCCCGGCGGTGATCGCCACTCCCCAGCCGAACGGCGGCTTGAGCAGCACGGCGATCGCGGCACCCGCCCCGACCACGGCCCCGAGCGCGGCGCAGATGCCGGCGGCCCAGGCCGCGTCGACGGATCCGCCCAGCTCGGCAGCGCGGGCCGGCTGCATGCACAGCGGGGCGACCACCATCGCGCCGAGCGCGCTGACGCCGGCGACGGAGAGCAGTTCGGTGGTGCCGCCGGGACCGTCGTCGCGGCGGGCGATGCGCTCGGTGAGGACGGCTCCGGCGACCGTGGCGACAGCGGCGAACCAGCCCACCCAGACGAGCTGGGCGGGCCACCGGTTGACCGAGACGTCGACGAACGCGCCGTCGAGGCGTACGACTCCGAAGCCGTACGCGATGCCCAACTGGCCGGCCCCGGCCAGCACGCTCACGCCGAGCGCCGTGAGCAGCAGCCTGCCCCACGTCCGAAAGGCCATGTCCGGCACGTTACGGCCCGGTGACCCCGATCGCCACCTTGCCGCCGCGCGGCGCGGCGAACCTCCCGGCGTGGCTACTTCAGCTCGACCAGGCGCGCGAGGTAGGTGGTGTCGCCGACGTTTGTGAGCATGTGCACCGCGCCCGGATCCCGGTAGACCACGCCGCCGGTCGGCTCGTCGGCGTCGATGGTGGCGCCGTCGATGGTCTGCACCACGTTCTTCGCGCCCTGGATCGCCACCACCAGATAGGGGTGGTCGTGTCGGTGCAGCGGCTGCCGCTCACCCGGCTCGAGCCGGATGTGCCAGACGCGTACCCGGTCGTTCTCGTACACGATCTCCTGGCCCACCGGGCCGAGTTCGAGGTCGGCGGAGAGTTCGGTCATCGTGGTCCGTCCAGTCGGGGGAGCACCTCGGCGGCGATGAGCTCCACGTGGTCGAGGTCGTCGAAGTCGATCAGGCGCAGGTGCACCCGGCTGGCCCCGATCGCGGCGAACTCGCCGATCCGGTCGACCAGCTGGGCGGGGGAGCTGACCACCGGGTCCTCCGGCGGCAGCGCGCTGGTGACGTGCAGCGGCGCGGCCCGGCGCTGCGCCTCGGCGTCGGTGCGCCCGATCGCCACCACGATGCCGGCCGAGAGCGTCAGCGGCGCGCGGCCGGAGTCGGCCCGCCCGGCGCGGTCACACGCCTCCCGCACCCGGTCGTACGCGGCGGCGGTCTCGGCGACGCTCTTGAACGGCATGTTGAACTCGTCGGCGTAGCGGGCGGCCAGCTCGGGTGTGCGCTTCGGTCCCCGGCCGCCGACGATCACCGGCGGGCCGGGCCGCTGCACCGGCTTGGGCAGCGCGGGCGCGTCGACCAGCCGGTAGTGCTCACCGGTGAAGCTGTACGTCTCGTCGGACGGGGTGCGCCACAGCCCGGTGACGATCTCCAGCTGCTCGGCGAGCCGGTCGAAGCGTTCGGCGACGGGCGGGAACGGGATGCCGTACGCGGTGTGCTCGCGCTCGTACCAGCCGGCACCGATGCCCAGCTCGACCCGGCCGCCGCTCATCCGGTCGACCTGGGCGACCATGACGGCGAGCGGACCGGGGAGCCGGAACGTGGCGGACGTGACGAGCGTGCCGAGCCGGATCCGGGAGGTCTCCCGGGCCAGCGCGGCGAGCGTCAGCCAGGCGTCGGTGGGGCCGGGCGGCGCCGGCTCGTCCCCCATGGCCCGGTAGTGGTCGGCCCGGAAGAAGCCCTCGAAGCCGGTCTCCTCGACCAGCCGGGCGAACCGGAGCTGGTCGTCGTAGTCCGCACCGCGGTGGGGTTCGGTGAACACCGAGACCCGCATGGTCACCGGCCTCCGACGGGTACGCCGGGGGCGTCCCGCTCCATCAGCAGTTCGTGCAGCTCGGCGTTGATCCGCGCGACGTCTTCCAGGTGTTCGTGGCGGCCCAGCGTGCGGGGCCGGGGCACGTTCACCTCGACCACCTCGCGGATGCGCCCGGGGCGCGGGCTGAGCACGACGACCCGGTCGGCGAGCAGCACCGCCTCGTCGATCGAGTGGGTGACGAAGACGATCGTCGCCCTGGTCTCCATGTGCACCCGCTGGAGTTCGCCGGAGAGTTCCTCGCGGGTGAGCGCGTCGAGCGCGGAGAACGGCTCGTCCATGAGCATCACCCGGGGCGAGCCGATCAGCGACCGGCACAGCGACACGCGCTGCTGCATGCCGCCGGACAGCTCGTGCGGGAGGCGCTTCTCGAAGCCGCCCAGCCCGGCCATCTCCAGCAACTGGCGGGCCCGGTCGCGGTGCTCGGCCCGGCGCCAGCCGAAGATCTCCACCGGCAGCAGCACGTTGTCCAGCACCGAGCGCCAGGGCAGCAGCGCCGGTCGCTGGAACAGCATGGCCACGTCGCGGCGGGGCTTCGTGATCGGCGTACCGGCCACGGTGATCTCGCCGCCGGTGACCGGCAGCAGGCCGGCGATCATGCGCAGCAGCGTGGACTTGCCGCAGCCGGACCGGCCGAGGACGGCGACGAACTCGCCTTCGGCGACGTCGAGGTCGATGCCGCGCAGCGCCTCCACCCGCCCCGAACGGCCGTCGAAGGTGCGGGACACCCCGGACAGTCGGATCATGTCCTGCCGGCTCCCTTCCACGTCGTCTCGGCCACGTCGTCTCCGACGCGAGCCGGGCTAGCGTAGCGGGGGACTGTGCTTATAGCACCGTCCGGGGTGGACGTCAGTCCGCTTTCCGTCACGCAACTTCGTTTCCGTTCCGCAACCGGGACGGCGGCGGCAGGTCATCTGG
This sequence comes from Micromonospora sp. NPDC049203, assembly GCF_043197215.1. Lineage (NCBI taxonomy): Bacteria > Bacillati > Actinomycetota > Actinomycetes > Micromonosporales > Micromonosporaceae > Micromonospora > Micromonospora sp. NPDC049203. Next base: position 603,094 of record NZ_JBICSV010000003.1, read on the forward strand.
CTTCTCGTACGCTGTTGCGCGCGAAGAGTCCCCTCACGACGGTCCAGTCGGCCGAACCACCTGCCGACCCCGTCGGACCCACGACCCGACCGGCGAAGAAGTCCTGGTCGGAAAGGACATGGTGCACTGATGAGAAGGCTGACCCGTACGGTCGCCGCCGCGGCTCTGGCCACCGCCCTCGCCCTGGTGGGCGGCTGCAGCAGCGACTCGGACAAGTCCGAGAGCGGCGGCGGCAACGGCGCGGCGCTGGAAAAGGTGACGTACCTCACCTCGTTCGGCAACTTCGGGCGTGACTCCTACGCCTGGGTGGCGAAGGACAAGGGCTTCTTCAAGGAGGCCGGCTTCGACGTCGACATCAAGCCCGGTCAGGGCACCGGCTCCGTCATCCAGACCATCACCGGCGGTCAGGCCGACTTCGGCCCGATCGACCTGACCGGTGGCATCCTCCAGCTCGGCAACGGCCAGGCCAAGGACTTCGTGGCGGTGGCCGCGATCCAGCAGCGCACCATGGCCGCGATCGTCACGGTCGAGGGCAAGAACATCGCCACCCCGAAGGACCTCGAGGGCAAGAAGCTCGCCGACACCCCGACGTCCGTCGTGCGCAACCTCTTCCCGACGTACGCGCGGCTCGCCGGCATCGACGGCAGCAAGGTGACCTGGGTCAACGGTGAGGCGCAGGGCCTGATCGGCATGCTCGGCTCGGGGTCGGTGGACGGCATCGGCCAGTTCGTCGTCGGCCAGCCGACGGTGGAGACGGTGACCAAGAAGAAGCCGGTCGTCCTGCCGTACAGCAACGTGATGCAGGACCTCTACGGCAACGCGCTGATCACCTCCTCGAAGATTGCCAAGGAGAAGCCGGAGATGGTGAAGAAGTTCACCGCCGCGCTGCTCAAGGGCCTGGAGTACTCGCTGGCGAACCCCGACGAGGCGGCCGAGATCCTGAAGAAGAACGTGCCGGCCGCCGTGCCGGCCGCTGCCTCCGCCGAGCTTCAGCTGATGGCCGCGTACGTCCGGTCGAGCAACTCCGGCACCGCGATCGGCACGCTGGACAGCGGCCGGGTGGCCAAGAGCATCGCGCTGCTCCAGGGCGCAGGTGCGCTCAAGCAGAACCTCACCCCGGACCAGATCATCGACTTCAACCTCGCGCCGAAGGCCTGACCGGTCCGCTCGGGCCAACGGGGGTGCGACCCGCCGGACACCCCGGTGGGGCGCACCCCCTTCGCGTGCCGGTCACGCCGACCGGCGCAGAGAGGAGCACACGTTGACACAGTCGACCGAGGCCCGGCCGGAGACGCCGCCGCGCCCGGCGGTCGTCCGGCGCGGGATCGCCGTACGCCCGGCGGCGGTGGGACTGCCGGCGCTCGGCCTGGTGATCGCGGTGGCGGCCTGGTGGCTCGTCACCTCGGGGCTGAACCTGGTGCACCCGGCCGCGCTGCCCCCGCCGCAGGCGGTGGGGAGGTCCCTCGCCGGCACCACCGAGGTGCTGCTGCCCGCGCTGGGCATCACCACCTGGATGACAGTGCTCGGCTTCCTGCTCTCGTCGGTGGCGGGGGTGCTGATCGGGATGGCGCTGGCCGCCTCCCGCCGGGTGGAGCGGATGTTCGCGCCGCTGCTGGTGGCGGTGAACGCGGTCCCGAAGATCGCGTTCGGGCCGCTGCTGGTGGTGGCCGTGGGCTGGGGGCAGAAGCCCATCCTGACCATGGTGTTCCTGCTCTGCTTCTTCCCGATCGTGCTCTCCACCGCGACCGGGCTGACCACCACCCCGGCGGATCTGGCGGAACTGGGCCGGTCGCTGAACGCGTCGTGGTGGCAGTCGTTCCGCAAGGTGCGCTTCCCGGCGGCGCTGCCGCAGATCTTCGTCGGCCTCAAGGTGGCCATGCCGCTGGCCGCGATCGGCGCCGTGATCGGGGAGTTCTACTCGGACCGTCCGGGCCTGGGCTACCAGATCCTGCAGTACAACGGTGTCGGCGACACCGCGACCGCGTGGGCGGCGATCGTGCTGGTGGCCCTGATGAGCATCGTGCTCTACGCCGCCCTCAGCCTCATCGAGCGCCTGGCCCTGCCCTGGGTCCGCGCCACCACCTCAGCCCGCTAGCCACTGACCCGAGAACCCGACGTCGACCGAGCACCCAGAAGGTAAACCTCAACCCACGGATGGCGGCCGACCACGACAGGCGTGGCCCCACCGCAACCGGCGCAGGGATCAAGCCTGACCGCCCGGAGCCGGTTGCGGTGGGGCCACGCCCCCAACAGTGACTAGCCGGCGAGCCGCCAACGCCCACCACGAGCAACGAGCGTCGTCAACGCCTGCGGCATCAGCCCGGAGTGGTTGTCCGGCGTCATCCGGATCGGCCCGGACAGCCCGTCGAGCTGGGCGGTCTCCAGCACGTCGCGCAGCGCGTCCCGGTCGACCTTGCCGGGCTCGCCGCCGGCCCGCTGCTCGGCGTCGGCGATCAGCTGGACCGCGTCCGCGGCGAACGAGGAGAAGCCGTTGTAGCCGCCGAACCGGGCGGTGTAGTCCTGGAACCACTGCCGCCGCGCGGCCTTGGCCGGGGTGGTGGCGATCACGTCGTCGATCACCATGGTCTGGGTGAAGATCAGCGTCGCCTCCTCGGTGGATCGGGCCGACGGGCCCAGGAAGAGGTCACCGGCGGCCGAGGCGTCGAAGAACAGCGACCCGCGGAACTTGCTCTGCCGGGCGGTGGTGGCGGCGAGCGTCGCCTGCTCCGGCGTGGTCCACAGGACCAGCGCCTGCGGCTTGCCCTCGATCAGCTCGTTGATCTGCGTGGTCACCTCGGTGTCGGTGGACCGCACCGACTCGTTGCCGACCAGTTTCACGCTGGTCTTGCTCAGCTCGCGGCGCAGGGCGGTGAGCCCTTCCTGGCCGTAGCCCTCGGCGCTGTGCAGCAGCGCCACCTTGCGGACGTTGCGCCGGTCCAGTTCGGCGGCGAGCGCGGCGGCGCTGTCCGCGGCGTTCGGGGCGAGCTTGAAGACATATCGCCGCTCGGCCACCGGCTCGGTGACGGCGCTCGACGACGCCAGTGCGATCGTCGGAATGCGCTTCTCGCCGATCGTACGGGCCGCACCGACGGCGCATTCGTTGCAGCCGCCCATGATGACGGCGCTCACCCGCGAGTCACCGCTGAAATCATTGATGTTCCGCAAGGATTCCGCGGCGTCCGAGCGGTTGTCCTTGATCCTCAGATCGATCTTCCGGCCGCCCAGTGCGCCGGAGGCGTTCAACTGCTCGACCTTCAGTTCCAGGGCCCGTTGGTAGACCTTGCCGACGGGCGCCGAGGCGCCGGAGAGCTCCAGATCGGCGGCGATCACGATGGGGCTGGTGTCCTGCGGTTCCCCGCCGATCCCGCAGCCGGTGAGCGTGGTGGCCAGCACGGCCGATGCGAGCGCCGCGATGCTCGCGGAGCGGATGGGGCTCAACTCAGTCCTCCAGGTGCGGCGCGGGCCGACGCCCGATCACCGCCGCTAGTCCGTCCTCAGTGGAGGAACGGGATTGGTGTGCCGTACGGTGTGCGCGAAGCCTGCAAAACCTTGCCAATGCCGGGGCCTGTGGTCAAGCCGGGATCCGGAGTCCTGTTTCGGGACGGCTATCCCACATGCTGGGGACACGGAACATTAACCGACAATTACTGCACAGAAGCGTATGACCACTCTGGAGTGACATCCCCTGTTCAGGGGGTTGGAGAAAAGAAGGTATTAGGTGATCGGATCCCGGGTTGCGCCACCCCCGACCGTTTCCTGCCCCACTGCGGCTTCCCAAACACGATCTCGTCTGATGAAATCGCGGCCGTGCCGCGTGCGGCGCTGGCCGCTGCACCAGGCACGGGTCAGTGGGTCGCGCGTGGAAGAAACGACGGAGGCGATGTCGTGAGCACCGGACCTACGACCCTGCCCGGGAGCCCAAACGCCGAACAGCGGAACCGCCGTCGGCGCCTGCCCAGGCTGCGCGACGCGCGGATCCGCTCCAAGCTCGCCCTCATCCTGGTCGTCCCGGTGGCAGCCGTCATCGCACTGGCAACTATCCGACTCATCTCGGTGGGCCAGGGCGCGTACGAGGCGGACCGGATCCGGTCGCTGAGCGCGGTGTCTGTCGACATCTCGGCGCTCACCCAGGACCTGCACAAGGAGCGAATGGCGGCGGCGGTCTTCCTGGCCGACCCGAACCAGAAGCCGGACGCGTACAACCTGCGCGTGCGTCAGACCGACGAGCGCATCGACGCGTACCAGAAGGGGCGCGCCGACCTCGGTGACCTGCCGGCGGCGATCAGCAACCAGCTCAAGGTGATCGACGCCCACCTGGCCACGTTGAACGGCACCCGGCAGGAGGTGCTGGACCGGCTCCAGATGCCGGTGGCCGAGGCCAGCCTGCGCTACGGGATCGTCCTGGGCGACCTGGTCGCGTACAGCGACGCGCTGGCCCAGCAGCCGGGCGCGGAGAGCCTGGCCGACGCCCGCCGCGCGGTGGCCGCGTTCGCCCACGCCAAGGCCGCGGTGGCCGAGGAACAGGCGGTGGCCTTCACCGCCCTCGGTGGCAGCCGGATCGACGGCGAGCAGTTCTCCTCCTTCGTGGCCACGCTCACCGGCCAGCAGGAGGCGCTGCTGACCTTCTCCCGGACCGCGACGCCGAGCCAGCGGGCCCTGGTGGACCGCACGGTCTCCGGTGACGCCGTCCAGCTCGCCGACCGCGTCGCCGGCGACATCTCCCGCTCCGTCGAACGATCCTCGCTGGTCACCCGCGACGAGGCGTCCGCCGCCATCGGTGCGGTCGACGACCTGATGCGGTGGGCCGAGATCCAGCTGCTGGACGAGATGCTGGCCGACGCCGACGAGGTACGCGCCGACGTGATCCGGCAGGCGATCGTGGAGAGCCTGCTCGTGCTGCTCACGCTCGCCATCGCGGTGACGCTCGCCGTGGTGCTCGCCCGCTCGCTCAACGACTCGCTGCGCCGGCTGCGTGAAGGCGCGCTCGCCGTGGCCAACCACGACCTGCCGGACGCGGTGAGCCGGCTGCAGAACGTCAACGCCATCGGCGACGGCGGCGTGGACGAGATCGTCCAGCAGGTACGGGACCCGATCAAGCTCAGCAACCGCGACGAGGTCGGCCAGGTCGCGGTGGCCTTCAACGTGGTCCACCGCGAGGCGGTCCGGGTCGCGGCCGAGCAGGCCGCGCTGCGGACCAGCGTCTCGGCGATGTTCCTCAACCTGGCCCGCCGTTCGCAGAGCCTGGTCGACCGCATGATCGGCGAACTGGACGCGATCGAGCGTTCCGAGGAGGACCCGAAGCGGCTGGCGCAGCTCTTCGAGCTGGACCACCTGGCCACCCGGATGCGCCGTAACGACGAGAACCTGCTGGTGCTGGCCGGTGCCGACTCGGCCGTGCCGCGTCGCGACGACGCGCTCCTTGTCGACGTGCTGCGCGCCGCCCAGTCCGAGGTGGAGCTCTACAACCGGATCGAGTTCGGCACCGTCGACACCGACATCTCGGTCGCCGCGCACGCCGTCAACGACGTCGTCCGGCTGGTCGCCGAGCTGCTCGACAACGCCACCCGGTTCTCGCCGCCGAACACCTCGGTGGTGGCCGACGGCCGCCGGATCCGCGACTACGTGCTGATCCAGATCGAGGACCGCGGCCTGGGGCTCAGCGACGACCAGCTCGACTCGCTCAACCGGCGCCTGGCCGCGCCGCCGACAGTCGACGTGGCCGCGTTCCGGCTGATGGGTCTGGCCGTGGTGAGCCGGCTCGCCTCCCGCTACGGGATCCGCGTCGAACTGCGCCGCAACGTCGAGGGCGGCACCGTCGCCCAGGTCACGCTGCCGAACTCGACTGTGGTGCTGCCGGCCAACCGGGGTCAGGCCCCGCTGACCCGGCCGCGTCAGCCGCTCGCCGTGGAGCAGTCGCCGCTCAGCCAGGTCGGTGCCGCCGACGCGCTGGCCGGCGCCGGGCGGGGCGCGGCCACCGCCACGCTCGCCGACCAGTGGCGCGGGGCGACCACCGCCCCGCCGTCCCGGTGGCAGACGCCCGCCGAGACCCGCGACACCACGCCCGCCGTACAACTGGGTGGAGCGACCGGCGCGCTGCCCACCGTGGCGGCGCCCGCCCCGGTGGCGGCGGCGCCCGCCCCCGCCGCGCCGGCACCGGTCTCCGGCGCGGGCTGGTCGGCCGGCCCGACCGTGGCGTATCCCGCGCTCGACCCGCTGCCCAAGCGGACGCCGGGTGTCGATGCGGCGCAACCCGCTACCCAGGCCGCACCTCCGGCCTACCAGCCGCTCGCCGCGGCGCCGGCGGTGGAGAGCACCCCGGCGACGCCCGTGGTGGCCCGGCCCGAGCAGCGGGCCGAGGCGCCGATATTCCGCGAGATGGAGGCGGTCTGGTTCCGTTCGCACGGAGAGGACGAGACCACCATCTTCACCCGTCCCACGTTCGACGAGCCGCCCGCGCCGGCACAGCCGGCCGTGGCGCCCCCCGCGGCGTCGGCACGTCCGAAGCTGCCCACCCGTACCCCGGGCGCCCAGGCGTCGGGGCTGACCACGCCGCCGGCGTACAGCCCGCCGGAGGTCCCGTCCACGCCTTCGGCAGCCGCGACGCCGCCCCCGGCGCCGCCCGCCGCCGAGCCCGCGCCCGCGCCGTCGATCGACCCGGAGGCCTGGCGTACGGCGGCCGACGAGGGCTGGTCGCGGGCCAGCCGTGCCGCGGAGCCCACCACCGGCGGCACCACCCGTTCCGGCCTGCCCAAGCGGGTGCCGCAGGCCCAGCTCGTGCCCGGCGGCATCGAGCCGAAGAGCGGCCGGGACCGCAGCCGGCGCACGCCGGACGAGGTACGCGGCCTGCTCTCCGCCTACCACCGTGGCGTCCAGCGGGGCCGTACGGCCGGCGCCGACCTGAACAGCACCTCGAACAAGGAGACGAACCGATGAACAGGCCGGCGGCCATGCAGGACATGGGGTGGCTTCTCACCAACTTCGCCGACAGCGTCGCGGGCATCGCGCACGTGGTGGCGGTGTCCGCGGACGGACTTCTGCTCGCCTCCTCGCGGGATCTGCCCGGCGACCGGGCCGACCAGCTCGCCGCCATCACCTCCGGCGTGGTGAGCCTGACCGAGGGCGCGGCGCGGATGTTCAGCGCCGGCGGGGTGCTGCAGACCGTGATCGAGATGGACAGCGGCTACCTGTTCCTGATGTCCATCAGCGACGGCTCGTCGATGGCCGTGCTCGCGGCCCGCAGCTGCGACGTCGGTCAGGTGGGCTACGAGATGGCGCTGCTGGTGGAGCGGGTCGGCCAGGCACTGGTCCCGCTGCCGAGGGACGCGGTCCGGTCCTGATCGGCCCGGGGTGCTGACGACCGGAGCCGGTGCGGCTCCGTACGAGGGGAGGTGATCGCGAATTGGAACCGCGACGTGATCCACGTGGCGCGCTGGTAAGGCCGTACGCGGTCACCCGGGGCCGCACCGAGCCGTTGCAGAACATCGCGCTCGAAGCGGTGCTGTCGAGCACGCCGACGCAGTCGGCCGAGGCGCGCTTCGCCGGGCACGACAAGTACCGCATCTCCTCGGTCTGTGAGGGCCGGGCGCAGTCGCTTGCGGAAATCGCCGCTTACACCCGGATGCCGCTGGGCGTCACCCGGGTGCTGGTCGCCGACATGGTGGCCGAGGGCCTGCTGACGCTACACACTGCCGCTCCCGCGACGGGTTTCGCGGCGCGGATGAACCTGCTTGGAAGGGTGCTAAGTGGACTTCGCGAACTATGACCCCGACGGGGTGAACCGCGGCCGGGAGATCATCTCCGCGAAGATCGTGATCGCGGGTGGCTTCGGCGTGGGAAAGACCACGCTCGTCGGGGCGATCTCCGAGATCCAGCCGCTGACCACCGAGGCGTTGATGACCGCGGCCGGCGTGGGCATCGACGACGCGTCGAAGGTGCCGGGCAAGGAGACCACAACGGTCGCCATGGACTTCGGCCGTATCACAATGGCCGAGGACCTGATCCTCTATCTGTTCGGCACGCCCGGCCAGACGCGCTTCTGGTTCATGTGGGACGAGATCATCAGGGGCGCGGTGGGCGCGGCGGTGCTCGTGGACACCCGCCGGATCACCGACGCGTTCGCGCCGCTGGACTACTTCGAGAACCGCAAGCTGCCGTACGTCGTGGCGTTGAACCGCTTCGAAGACGCGCCGCACTACGAGCTGGAGGAGATCCGGGAGGCGCTCGCCATCTCCCCGGACGTGCCGATGGTGCTGTGCGACGCCCGGCGGCGCGACTCGGTCAAGCAGGTGCTGGTGACTGTGGTCGAGCACGCCATGCTCCGCCTCCAGGCCGAGCACGGCTACCCGGCCTCGGTGGGCTGACCGCCTGCGGGTCAGTCGACCCGCAGGCGGTAGCCCCGCTTGACCACCGTCTGCACCACGCGGGGCGCCTTCAGGCCGGCCCGCAGGCGGGCGACAGCCATCTCCACGGCGTGCTCGTCGGCGCCGCGCGGCAGCGTACGCAGCAGCGCGGTGCGGGAGAGCACCTTCCCGGGCGAGGCGGCGAGCGCCCGCAGCACCGCCATCGGGGCCGGCGCCAGCTGGCGCAGTTCCCCGTCCACCACAGCGGCGTGCCCGCGCAGCGTCAGCACGTGCCCGGCCGCCTTCACCGAGACGGTACGCCGGGGCAGCTCCTCGACGATGGTGCGCACGAGCGCGCCCAGCCGGGCCCGGCTGGGCGCGCTCACCGGCACGCCGCGCCGTACCAGCGGCTCGGCGGTGACAGTGCCGACGCATCCGGCCAGCACGTCGCCGCGCAGCGCCTCCAGCACCGTCTCGGTACGGTCCCCGGCCGCCCGCAGCAGCGCCTCGGCCGCCGGGGCCGAGGTGAACGTGACCGCGTCGACGAGCCGCCCGGCCACCAGGTCGATGAGCCGGTGCAGCGGCGCCGGGTCGGCCGGCGGCGCCCACCGGTAGACCGGCACCTCGATCACCGTGGCCCCGGCCGCCACCAGCGCGTCGGCGCACTCGGGCTGCCGCTCGCCGTGCAGTTGCATCGCCACGACCTGGCCGGCCACACCGCGCCGGACCAGATGCTCGATCACCTCGTCGCAGCTCTCCGACTCCGGGGACCAGTGCTCGCGCAGCCCGGCGGCGCGGATCGCCCCGGTCGCCTTCGGACCCCGGGACACCACGTACGCCCCGGCGAGCGTGGTGCGCAGCGGCTCGGCCAGCCCCCAGCCCTCGGCCGCCTCCAGCCAGCCGCGCATGCCTATGCCGGTGTTCGCCATCAGCACGTCCGGCGGGTGTTCCAGGCAGGCCCGGGTGGCCTCACGCAGGTCGCTGTCGTCGGCCAGCGGGACGATCCGCAGCGCCGGGGCGAGCACCACCCGCGCCCCACGCCGCTGGAACAGCGCGGCGAGTTCGTCGCGCCGCCGGTCGGCGGTGACCCCGATGGTGAAGCCGGCCAGCTCGTCCCGCATCATTCCTCCTGCCGTAACCGCACCTCGACCAGGCCGTCCCGGCAGCGCACCGGATGCCGGCGCAGCGTCACTCCCGGAAGGTCCAGGCACCGCCCCGTGGTGAGGTCGTAGACCTGCTTGTGCAGCGGCGAGGCGAGCGTGGGCACCCCGCCCCGGCTGCCGACCAGCCCCCGGGACATGACGTACGCGCCGCCGACCGGGTCGAGGTTGTCCACCGCGTACAGCCCGTTGGCGGTGCGGAAGACGGCCACCTGGACGCCGTCGACGAGCGCGGCCACACCCCGGTCGGGGTCGAGCCGGCCCAGCGGGCAGACCGGTGTCCAGTCCAGCGTGACGACGGGGCTCATCGGCGTACCTCCGGCAGGCCCAGAACGACGGGCTGGCGGCGGTGTCCGCCGTCCGGGGGCGCGCCCCGGGCCGGCACCGGCTGGCCCCGCTCCTGGGTGAACGTGATGGACGGGTCGGGCACGTCTGGCGCGTTGACGAAGGAGGTGAAGCGGCGCAGCCGGTCCGGGTCCTCCAGGACGTCGCGCCACTCGTCGGAGTAGCTCGTGACGTGCCGGGCCATTGCCGCGTCGAGGTCGGCGCAGAGGCCGAGCGAGTCGTCCACGATCACCGACCGGAGGTGGTCCAGGCCGCCGTCCATCGCCTCGATCCAGGCGGCGGTGCGCTGCAACCGGTCGGCGGTGCGGATGTAGTACATGAGGAACCTGTCGATCAGGGTGACCAGCTCGGCTGTGCTCAGGTCGGTGGCGAACAGGTCGGCGTGCCGGGGCCGGAAACCGCCGTTGCCGCCGACGTACAGGTTCCAGCCGGTCTCGGTGGCGATGATCCCGAAGTCCTTGCTCCGGGCCTCGGCGCACTCCCGGGCGCAGCCCGAGACCGCCGACTTGAGCTTGTGCGGCGCGCGCAGCCCTCGGTAGCGCAGCTCCAGCGCCACCGCGAGCCCGACCGAGTCCTGCACCCCGTAGCGGCACCAGGTGTCGCCCACGCACGACTTGACCGTGCGCAGCGCCTTGCCGTACGCGTGGCCCGACTCGAAGCCCGCGTCGACCAGCCGCCGCCAGATCTGCGGCAGCTGGTCGACCCGCGCGCCGAACAGGTCGATCCGCTGCCCGCCGGTGATCTTCGTGTACAGCCGGAAGTCGCGCGCCACCTCGCCGATCGCGATCAGCTTCTCCGGGGTGATCTCGCCGCCGGGTATCCGGGGCACCACCGAGTAGCTGCCGTCGCGTTGCAGGTTGGCCAGGAAGTGGTCGTTCGTGTCCTGAAGCGACGCCCGCTCACCGTCGAGCACGTGCCCGGTGCCCAGCGACGCCAGGATCGAGGCCACCACCGGCTTGCAGATGTCGCATCCGCTTCCGCGCCCGTGCTCGGCGACGAGCCGGGAGAACGTGCCGATGCCGCGTACCCGGATCAGGTCGAACAGCTCCTGCCGGCTGTGGTCGAAGTGCTCGCACAACGCCGTGGACTGGCGCACCCCGGCGGCGTCCAGCAACTGCTTCAGCATCGGCACGCAGGAGCCGCAGCTCGTACCGGCCCGGGTGCACGCCTTCAGCGCCGGCACGTCGGTCGCCCCGCCGGCGATCGCCGCGTCCAGGTCGGCGCGGGTCACCGCGTTGCAGGAGCAGACCTGCGCGGTGGCGGGCAACGCGCCCGCACCGGCGCCCGCGCCGCCGGCCGGCGCCAGCAACGCCAGCGGGGGAGCGGGCAGCGGCCCGCCCACACTGGCGCGCAACGCCGGGTAGGCGCTCGCGTCCCCAACCAGCACGCCGCCGAGCAGCGTCCGCGCGTCGTCGGAGAGGACCAGCTTCGCGTACGACCGGGTGGCCGGGTCGGTGAACGTCACGTCGAGACAGCCCTCGGTGACGCCGTGCGTGTCACCGAACGAGGCCACGTCCACGCCGAGCAGCTTGAGTTTCGTCGCGGTGTCCGCGCCGGGGAAGGTGGCCGCGCCGCCGAGCAGCCGGTCCGCGACCACCTCGGCGGTGGCGTACCCGGGCGCGACCAGGCCGTGGCAGACCCCGTCGACAGCCGCGCACTCGCCGACCGCCCAGATCCGTTCGTCGGCGGTCCGGCAGGCCGGGTCCACCAGCACGCCGCCGCGCGGGCCGAGCGGCAGCCCGGCCGCGCGGGCCAGCTCGTCCCGGGGCCGGATCCCGGCGGCCACCACCACCAGGTCCGCGTCGACGGTGCGGCCGTCGGCCAGGTCGAGCGCGGTCACCGTGCCGTCCGGCCCGGAACGCAGGGCCGTGGTGGCCACCCCGAGGTACGGCGTGACGCCCAGCTCCTCCACGTACCGCCGGAGCATCGCCCCGCCCGCCTCGTCCACCTGCACCGGCATGAGCCGGGGCGCGAACTCGACAACGCTCGTGGCGAGCCCGAGCAGCCGCAGCGCGTTCGCCGCCTCCAGCCCGAGCAGCCCGCCGCCGATCACCGCGCCGGTGCGGCGGCCCCGGGCGTGTTCCCGGATCGCGGCCAGGTCGTCAAGCGTCCGGTAGACGAAGACGCCGGGCAGATCAGCGCCGTCGACCGGCGGCACGAACGCGTACGAGCCGGTGGCCAGCACCAGCGCGTCGTACGGGTACTCGCCGGCCGCGGTGGTCACCACCCGCCGCGCCCGGTCGACGCCGGTGGCCGGCTCACCCAGGCGCAGGTCCACACCGGCGTCGGGGGTGTGCAGGTTCAGCTCGTCGGCGTCCACCCCGTCGAAGACGGCGGAGAGCCGCACCCGGTCGTACGCCGGACGCCGTTCCTCGGCCAGGACCGTGACATGCCACCGCCCGTCGGTGTCCCGGGCCCGCAGCGCCTCGACGAAGCGCTGCCCCACCATGCCGTTCCCGACGACGACCAGCTCCCTGATCGGCTCGCTCATGACGCCACCTCCACCGTCTCGCGTTCCTCGTCGGTCGTCAGCGGGTCGGCCTCGGCGAGCCAGGCGGCGATGCCGGCCACCGCCTCCCGGCAACTGCCGCAGCCGGTGGCGGCCCGGGTCGCCGTGGACAGCGCCGCCGCCGTCCGGGCGCCCGCCCGCCAGCACGCCACCAGCGCGCCCTTGCTCACGTCGTTGCACCGGCACACGGTCGCGGCGTCCGGCATCAGCGCCGGCGACGCGGCCGGCTCGGCCGGTGCGTCACCGAGCGTCCGACCGAGCAGCAGCGAACGCCGGTCCGCCGGCACCGGCGCGCCCCTGTCGAACAGCTGCACCACGGTGCCGACCGCCGGGTTGTCGCCGAGCAGGATCGCGCCGGTCAGCCGCTCGTCCCGGATGCGTAGCCGGGCGTACGTGCCCCGGGCCGGGTCGGCGAAGGTCAGCTCCTCGACCGGGCCGCCCGGGTCGCCGGGCCCGGCCACGTCGCCCATCGCGGCCAGGTCGATGCCGGCCGCCTTGAGCCGGGTCACCGCCGGCCGGGGCCGGTAGCGGGCCAGCGGATCGGCGCCGGTCAGCACGTCGGCCACCACCCGGGCCTGAGCCCAGGCCGGCGCGACGAGCCCGGTCAGCGTCCCGTCGTGCTGGGCGCAGTCGCCGATCGCGGAGATGTGTCTGTCGCTGGTACGCATCCGGTCGTCCACCACCACACCCCGGTCGACGGCGAGCCCGGCCGCCTCGGCGAGCGCGGCGTCGGGGCGTACCCCGCAGCAGAGCACCAGCAGGTCGGCGTCGAGCGGTTCGGCGTCGGCCAGGTGCAGGCGGACGCCGTCGGTGCCGGCGCTCACGGCGGTCGCCGGCGCCCCGAGCCGGGACCGGACGCCCAGGCCGGCGAGCGTGCCCGCGAGGACCGCGCCGGCCGGCGGGTCGAGCTGGCGTTCCATCAGGTGCCCGACCGGGTGGACCACAGTCACGTCGAGCCCTCGGGCGGCCAGCCCACGGGCCGCCTCCAGACCCAGCAGCCCGCCGCCGAGCACGGTCACGCGCCGCGCGCCCTCGGCGGCGGCGAGGATCCGCCGGCAGTCGCCGAGCGTGCGGAACGGGACGACCCGCTCGGGCAGCGGGGCGAGGCCCGGCAGCGGTGGCACGACGGCCCGGCTGCCGGTGGCGAGCACCAGGTGGTCGTACCCGTGCCGGGCGCCGTCGGCGGTGACCACCTGGCGGGCGGCCCGGTCCACGGCGGTGACGGCCGCGCCGGTGCGGACCTCGACGCCCGGCCCGACGGCTTCGACAAGCTCCACGTCCGGCTCGCCGATGCGCCCGGCGAGCAGCGTGGAGAGCATGATCCGGTTGTACGCGCGGTGCGGCTCCGCCCCGAGCACGGTGATCCGCCGGTCCCCGCCGCGAGCGTGCAGCTCGGCGGCGAGCCGGGCGCCGGCCATGCCGTAGCCGACGACGACTATGCGCTCGTTCATGCCGGCTCCACCCGGACCGCGCAGATCTTGAACTCGGGCATCCCGGAGACCGGGTCGAGCGCGTCGTTCGTGACCGAGTTGGCGCGTTGCGCGCCGGGCCAGTGGAACGGCGCGAAGACGGTGTCCGGCCGGATCGCCGTGCTGAGCCGGGCCGGTGCGCGCAGCTCACCCCGGCGGGAGACCACCCGTACCGGCGCCCCCTCGGTCACGCCGATCCGGGCCGCCAGGTCCGGGTGCAGCTCGACGAAGCCGCCGGGCGCGGCGCGGCGCAGCGCGGCCACCCGCCGGGTCTGCGCGCCGGACTGGTACTGAGCCAGCACCCGGCCGGTGGTGAAGTGCAGCGGGTAGTCGGCGCAGACCGGCTCGGCGGCCGGCCGGTGGGTCACCGGATGGAACCGGGCCCGGCCGTCAGGGGTGGGGAAGCGGTGGGCGAACAGCCGGGGCGTGTCCGGGCCGTCACGGTCCGGGCAGGGCCAGAAGACGCCGGTGTCGGCGTCGATCCGGTCCCAGGTGATCCCGGCGTAGTCGGCCGGCCCGCCGGCCGAGGCCCGGCCCAGCTCCGCGAAGACCTCGCGGGGGTCGGTCGGCAGCGGCGTACCGCCCTCGGTCAGCCGTCCGGCGAGCGCGGCGAGGATCGCCAGCTCGGTACGGACTCCGGCGGGTGGTTCGCGCAGCGCCCGGCGGCGCAGTACCCGGCCCTCCAGGTTGGTCATCGTCCCGTTTTCCTCGGCCCACTGGGCGACCGGCAGCACCACGTCGGCCAGCTCGGCCGTCTCGGAGCGGACGAAGTCCGCCACCACCAGCAGGTCCAGGGCGCGCAGCCGGGACTCGACCCGGGCGGCGCGGGGCGCTGACACGACCGGGTTGGACCCGAAGACAAGCAGCGCCCGCGCGCCGGACGGCGTGCCGAGCGCGTCCAGGAGCTGGTACGCCGGCACCCCCGGCCCGGGTAGCGCGTCCGGTTCGACGCCCCACACCCCGGCGACGTGCGTACGGGCCGCCGGGTCGTCGATGCGCCGGTAGCCGGGGAGCTGGTCGGACTTCTGCCCGTGTTCCCGGCCGCCCTGCCCGTTGCCCTGCCCGGTCAGGCAGCCGTAGCCGGAGCCGGGGCGGCCGGGCAGGCCCAGGGCGAGCGCCAGGTTGATGAAGGCGGTCACCGTGTCGACGCCCTTGGCGTGCTGCTCGGCGCCCCGCGCGGTGAGAATGACCGCGCGATCCACTGTGGCCAGCGCACGGGCTGTCGCGTACAGGTCGGCCACCGGCACGCCGGAGAGCCGTTCCACCTCCGCCGGCCAGTAGCCGGCAACCGTCCGCCGTACCTCGTCGAAGCCGGCGGTCCGCTCCGCCACGTATGCCCGGTCCAGCCAGCCCTCGGTGAGCGCGATGTGCAGCAGCGCGTTCGCCACCGCCAGGTCGGTGCCGGGCAGGGGTTGCAGGTGCAGGTCGGCCTGCCGGGCCGTGGCGGTGGCGCGGGGGTCGACCACGATCACCCGGCCGCCGCGTTCCCGCAGGTCGGCGACGTGCCGCATCAGCGGCGGCATGGTCTCGGCCGGGTTCGCGCCGACGAGCAGCAGCGTGTCCGCGTGCCCCAGGTCGGCGAGCGGGAACGGCAGTCCACGGTCGACCCCGAAGGCCCGGTTGCCGGCCGCGGCGGCCGACGACATGCACCAGCGTCCGTTGTAGTCGATGTGCCGGGTCCGCAGTGTCACCCGGGCGAAGCGGCCCAGCGCGTACGCCTTCTCGTTTGTGAGGCCGCCGCCGCCGAAGACGGCGACCGCGTCCGGCCCGTGGCGGTGCTGCACGTCCCGGATCCCGGCGGCGACGCGGTCGAGTGCCTCGTCCCAGGTCGCCGGGCGCAGCTCGCCGCCGGGCCGGTCGCGCAGCAGCGGGGTGGTGAGCCGGTCCGGGTGGTCGAGCAGGTCGGCCGCGGTCCAGCCCTTCTGGCACAGGCCGCCGCGGTTGGTGGGGAAGTCACGGGCGCCTACCTCGACGCCGTCGCCGGTGGCGCGCAGGATCATGCCGCACTGCAGGGCGCAGTACGGGCAGTGCGTGGCAATCTCGACGGAGCGTTGCTCCGTTCGCGTCGCCGTGCGTGCACCGTCTGTCATGTCGGAAAAGCGTGCCGTCGGGCGGTTTCCGGTCCGGGTCTGCTCTGTTTCGGTCCTGTCACGAGCGCTTCACACCGCACGCACGTGACGGGACGGCCCGCAAGGCCTAGAATGTGGGACAACAATCTCATATTTCGGGAGGCATCATGAGCGTGACGGACGCGTTCGACGCGGTGGCCGGCACCTACGACCAGGCTCGACGTCGCCTGGTGCCCTGCTTCGACGCCTTCTACGGCACCGCCGTCGAGGTGGCCGCGCCGCCGCTGCGCGTCGCGCTCGCCGCCGGGCGTACCCCCGAGGTGCTGGACCTGGGCGCGGGCACCGGCCTGCTGTCCCTGCTGCTGGCCGCGGCCGTCCCCGGCGTCCGCCTGACGCTCGTGGACGGCGCCACCGGCATGCTCGCCGTGGCCGCCGGGCACCTGGGCGAACGCGGCGTGCCCCATCGCACGGTCCACGCCGACCTGGCCGACCCGCTGCCCGCCGGGCGGTACGACGCGGTGGTGTCCGCGCTGGCCATCCACCACCTCGACGACGAGGGCAAGCGGGCGCTGTACCGGCGGGCCGCAGACGCGCTGGTCCCGGGCGGGGTGTTCGTCAACGCCGAGCAGGTGGCCGGGCCGACCCCGGCGCTGGACCGCCGCTACGACGAGGTGTGGACGGCGCGGATCACCGAGCTGGGCTCCGACGCCGAGGAGATCGCCGGCGCCCGGGAGCGGATGCGGCACGACCGGCCGGCCACGGTGGCAGACCAGTGCCGGTGGCTGGCCGAGGCGGGCCTGGCGGACGTGGACTGCTTCTTCAAGGAATGGCGTTTCGCGGTCTTCGGCGGTCAGCGGCCGGACGGATCGGCGAGGTGATTCTCAAGCCGCTCGGCGAACCGGGGTGCGCCGGTAGTAGTCGATCTGCCGCGCCAACGTCCTCATGACCAGAGGCATCGAACGGCCGGCCGCCCAGTTGAGGAACTCGTCGCCGGTGCGGACCGACAGCGATTCCCGTACGCATTCCGGCGGAAAGGCGCGCCGGTCGTCGGTCACCAGGATGTCGGCGCGGCCGTGGACGGCGGCGGCCAGTACGTACCGGTCGTCCGGGTCCGGTGGGCACGGGACGTCGTGCGGCGAACAGCCGGTGACGAGGCCGTACGGAAACGCCTGGACGAACCTGCGGCGCTGCCCGCCGATTGCCTGTTCGGAATGCTCGGGTCGCTTCCGGCGCAGGCGATACATCCATTCCGACAGGACGTCCTCGCTGTACCGGAGGTCGAAGACGGTGCAGTCGCCTTCGAGCGCGAGAAGACTGATCCAGTCGCGAAGGGTCCTGGAATAGAGAACGTTCCATCCAGGAACACCAGTGAGGCACTGGGGATCACAGTGGACACCCTACCCAGCGCCTCCTGGCCGGGGCCGGAACTACACGTCGTCGGTGAAACCCAGCGCGTCGGACTCCCACATCAGCGCCTCGTACGACTTCCGTCGCTCGTCCATCTGCCGTTGCCGGAATGCGAGGACGTCGCGGAGGAAGAGACGCCGGTGGCTGCCGACCCGGTGGGACGCGACCGCCCCGTTCTCCAGGAGGCGGACGAGCGTGGGGCGGGACATGCCGAGCAGCTTCGCCGCCTCGGTCGTCGTCAGTTCGCGGGAGACCGCGCTGATCGCGACGCCGTCGCCGCGGGCGAGCATCGCCGAGATCTGACGGAGAACGTCGAACATCTGCGCGGGAACCTCGACCTCGTCACCGTTCGCGGAGACGAGGCGGGCGGCGCCCGCGTCCGCGCCTGCGGCGAGGGGGTGCCGCACGAGGAACTCCTCCATGGCGGCCGCCTTCTGGCGCTCCACTCCCTCGGTGGGCATGACCGAGGCGGCCATGCCGGTGCTGAGGCTCATGACGGCTCCCTGTGGCAGATGGGGCTTGCGTCGTCCCAACCGTTCGGACCTGGTCCATCGTCGCCCTCAAGTGCAATATCCGCAACTGGCTTCGTTTGTTTCACCTGCTGGTGTCCGATTCAGCGATCGGCGGGCACGAGGATGACTGGCGGTCATACCGCTGGGTAGTCTTCCTGGCATGACCGCCAAGGTGACCCTGTCGTTCTCCGACGAGACGATCGAGGAGGCGCGCCGGTTCGCCAAGCGGGAAGGGCTCTCCCTCTCCGCCTGGATGGACCAGGCTGCCCGGGAGAAGGCGCTGCGCGAGGTCTTCACCGCGCACGCCGACGCGGTCGGCCGTGCCGGCTTCGACCTGGAGGCCGCCTCCCTGGCCGACGCCCAGGAGGCCGCGCTCGTCGACGACGCCCTCTTCGGCGGGCGCCCGCGTGCTGCGTAGGGGTGAGGTCTGGCGCATCTCCGGCGCCCGGGAACGCTTCGGTCTGGTGATCAGCTCGGACGTCTACAACGCCACGGCGGTGCCCATCGTGATCGTGGCCGAGGTGGTCGAGGAGACGCTGCTGCGCGACTCGCCGCTCGCCGTGCGGATGGGCGCGTACGTGGTGATGCCCGACCGGATCTCCTCACCGATGAAGAAGTGGTTCGCCGAGTGCGTGGACGTGGCCGACACCGAGACCATGCAGCGGGTCGGCCGGGCGCTGCGGATCCTCCAGGAGCTGTGACCGTCTCACCGGCGCTGTCCGGCGGACGTGCGGTCTCCGTTGCCGGGCCGACGCGCGCGGGGCACGCCGGGGAAATCAGCGGCTGAGAGCGTCGCCTCGTCGTCGACGAGGAGGAGTCGCCCGTGAGCACGCTCGTTTCCGCACCCACCACGCCGCCGGCCACCGACGCCGGCCGGCTCACCGAATGGCGGCCGGAGGACCGGGCGTTCTGGGCCGCCGGTGGCGCCCGGGTGGCGCGGCGCAACCTGTACGTCTCGATCTTCGCCGAGCACGTCGGCTTCTCGGTGTGGAGCCTCTGGTCGGTCATGGTGCTGTTCCTCGGCCCCGGGTACGGCATCGACCCGGCCGGGAAGTTCCTGCTCACCGCCGTGCCGGCCGCGTTGGGGGCGGTGCTGCGGCTGCCGTACACGCTGGCCGTGGCGCGCTTCGGCGGCCGGAACTGGACCATCGTGAGCGCCCTGCTGCTGCTGGTGCCGGCGGTGCCGATGGCACTGCTGATCGAGCCCGGGGTGTCGTACGCCACGCTGATGGTGCTCGCCTGCCTGTCCGGCGTCGGCGGCGGCAACTTCGCCTCGTCGATGGCGAACATCAACCTCTTCTTCCCGGAGCGGCTCAAGGGCCGGGCGCTGGGGCTCAACGCCGGTGGCGGCAACCTGGGCGTACCGGCGGTGCAACTGGTGGGGCTGGCGGCGCTGGCGACCGCCGGCGCCGCGTACCCCCGGCTCGTGCCGGCCGTCTACCTGCCGCTGATCGTGCTCGCCGCGCTGGCCGCGGCCCGGTGGCTGGACAACGTGCCGGGGGCGCGCAACGAGCCGGGCGCGCTGCGCGCGGCGGCCCGCGAGCCGCACACCTGGGTGATGTCGCTGCTCTACGTCGGCACGTTCGGCTCGTTCATCGGCTTCGGGTTCGCCTTCGGCCAGGTGCTCCAGCTCCAGTTCCACGACCGGTTCCCGACGCCGGTGGACGCGGCCTGGCTGACCTTCCTCGGGCCGCTGATCGGCTCGCTGATCCGGCCGGTGGGCGGCCAGCTCGCCGACCGGCTGGGCGGGGCCCGCGTCACGTTCTGGAACTTCGTGGCGATGGCCGCCGGCGCCGGACTGGTGCTGTACGCCGCCCGGGACCGGTCGTTCCCGCTCTACCTGGCCGGGTTCCTGGCGCTGTTCGTGTTCTCCGGGATCGGCAACGGCTCGACGTACAAGATGATCCCGGCGATCTTCCGGGCCCGGGCCGTCGCGGAGGGTGAGCTGACCGGCGACCCGGAGGCGGCGCAGCGGCGGGCCCGGCGGCTGGCCGGCGCGGTGATCGGCATCGCCGGTGCGGTCGGCGCCTCCGGCGGGGTGCTGGTGAACGTGGCGTTCCGGCAGTCGTTCCTGACCTCCGGCACCGCCGACGCCGCCTACCTGGCGTTCATCGGCTGGTACGCGCTCTGCTTCCTGGTGACCTGGGTGGTCTACCTGCGTCCCGGGTCGCGTACGCTGGCCGGCGTGTGACCTGTGCCATGACGGACCCGCAGGCCACGCACGGCGCGACCCCGTTTTGACCTGCCGCCGGGCGGCCGGGTATCGTTGCCTGCTGTTGTACGACATTCTTAGGCGTGCCGCATCAGGTACGCTTGGTCGTTCGTGCGCGCTGGTCCGGCTGGGAACTCCCGGTCACCTCGGCGCGCGACCCCAGACCGACGACGAGACAAGGTAGACCTGTGCGTACGTACAGCCCGAAGCCGGGTGAGATCGAGCGTCAGTGGCACGTCATCGACGCCTCTGATGTCGTGCTGGGCCGCCTGGCGACCCACGCCGCCACGCTCCTGCGTGGCAAGCACAAGCCGACTTTCGCGCCGCACGTCGACACGGGCGACTTCGTCGTCATCGTGAACGCGGGCAAGGTCGCGCTGACCGGCAACAAGCGCCAGACCAAGGTCGCTTACCGCCACTCCGGTTACCCGGGTGGCCTGAAGCGGGTCGGCTACGACGAGCTGCTGACCAAGCGGCCCGAGCGGGCCATCGAGCTGGCCGTGAAGGGCATGCTTCCGCACAACAAGCTGGGCCGTCAGCTCATCAAGAAGCTGAAGGTCTACGCCGGTGCCGAGCACCCGCACACCGCGCAGCAGCCGGTGCCGTTCGAGATCAAGCAGATCGCGCAGTGAGCGCGGGCGAAGGAAGCAGCATGACCGACATCACCGCCACCGAGGTCGCCCCCGAGGCCACCGAGGCGCCGGCGCCCGTCGCGCGCGCGCCCCGTGGTGACCGCCCGATCCAGACCGTGGGTCGGCGCAAGGAAGCCATCGTCCGGGTCCGGATCGTCCCGGGCAGCGGCAAGATCACCTGCAACGGCCGCGACCTCGAGGCCTACTTCCCGAGCAAGGTGCACCAGCAGCTCATCAAGGACCCGCTGGTCACCGCCGAGAAGCCCGAGGCGTTCGACGTGATCGCCAACCTGCGTGGCGGCGGCACCACCGGCCAGGCCGGCGCGCTGCGGCTCGCCATCGCCCGGGCGCTGATCGTCAGCGAGCCCGACGACCGCCCGGCCCTGAAGAAGGCCGGCTTCCTGACCCGTGACGCCCGGGTCAAGGAGAGCAAGAAGTACGGCCTCAAGAAGGCCCGTAAGGCTCCTCAGTACTCGAAGCGCTGATCACAAGCGTCTTGTACTTCTGACGGACGGCCGGTTCGCCTCCCCTTCCCGGGAGGCGGACCGGCCGTTCCGCGTTTCTCCTCTCATCGGCAGTTCCACGGAGGTTGGCGGGTATGGGCCGGTTGTTCGGCACGGACGGCGTACGCGGGCGGGCGAACGCGGATCTCACCCCGGAGTTGGCGCTGGCGGTCGCGGTCGCCGCGGCCCACACGCTGGCCGAGACCGACAAGAGCCATCCGCCGCTCGCGGTGGTCGGCCGGGACACCCGGGCCAGCGGCGAGATGCTGGAGGCGGCGGTGGTCGCCGGGCTCACCAGCGCCGGCGCCAACGTGGTCCGGGTCGGCGTGCTGCCCACCCCGGCGGTGGCGTTCCTCACCGCCGAGATCAAGGCCGACCTGGGCGTGATGCTCTCCGCCTCGCACAACCCGATGCCGGACAACGGCATCAAACTGTTCGCCGCCGGCGGCCACAAGCTGCCCGACGAGATCGAGATGCGGATCGAGGAGGCGGTGAAGGCGAACGCCACCACCGCCTGGAAGCGCCCGATCGGCGCCGGCGTGGGCCGGGTCAACGACCTGCTCGACGGCGCCGACCACTACGTGCAGCACCTGGTCGGCACCGTGCCGCACCGCCTCGACGGGATCAAGGTCGTGGTGGACTGCGCCAACGGCGCGGCGGCCGACGTCGCCCCGGTCGCCTACCAGGAGGCCGGCGCCGAAGTGATCGCCATCCACGCCGAGCCGGACGGGCTCAACATCAACGACGGGTGCGGCTCCAACCACATCGACGCGCTGCGCGCCGCGGTGGTCGAGCACGGCGCCCACCTCGGCATCGCCCACGACGGCGACGCCGACCGCTGCGTCGCGGTCACCGCCGACGGGGACGAGGTCGACGGCGACCAGGTCATGGCGATCCTCGCGCTGGCCATGCGGGACGCCGGCGAGCTGACCCAGGACACCCTCGTCGCCACCGTGATGAGCAACCTCGGCCTGCGGCTCGCCATGTCCGAACACGGCATCCGGCTGGTCGAGACGAAGGTCGGCGACCGGTACGTGCTGGAGGAGCTGCGCGCCTCCGGCCTGGCGCTCGGCGGCGAGCAGAGCGGCCACATCGTGCTGCCCGCCTACGCCACCACCGGCGACGGCGTGCTGACCGGTCTGCACCTGATGGCGCGGATGGCCGCCACCGGCACCTCGCTGGCCGAGCTGGCCTCGGTGGTCACCAAGCTGCCCCAGGTGCTGATCAACGTGCCGGTCGGCGACCGTACCGTCGGTGCCGCCGCGCCCGCCGTCCGGGCCGAGGTGGAGCGCGCCGAGGCGGAGCTGGGCGAGACCGGCCGGGTGCTGCTGCGCCCCTCCGGCACCGAGCCGCTGGTGCGGGTCATGGTCGAGGCGGCCACCGAGGACACCGCGCGCGAGGTCGCCGAGCGCATCGCCGAGCAGGTCCGCACCGCCAGCCCGGTCGCCTGAACCACGCCGCCCGCCGAGGGCTCCCTCGGCGGGCGGCGTGGTTCAGTCCGTGCGCAGGCGGTGCAGGCGGGTCACCGCCTCGGCCAGCACCTCAGGTCGCTTGCAGAACGCGAACCGGATCAGCCGGCGGCCGGCCTCCACGTCGTCGTAGAACACCTGCGTCGGCACCGCCACCACGCCGCAGCGCTCCGGCAGCGCCCGGCAGAACTCCACCCCGTCCCGGCCGCGCAGCGGCGTGACGTCGGCGGTGACGAAATAGGTGCCCTCCGGCGCGAGCACGCCGAACCCGGCGTCGGCCAGCCCCGCGGCGAGCTGGTCCCGGCGGCGTTGCATGTCGTCCCGGAACCCGGAGAAGTAGGCGCCCGGCAGCCCGAGCGCCACCGCCACCGCGGGTTGCAGCGGCCCGGCGTTGACGAACGTCAGAAACTGCTTCACCCGCAGTACGGCTGCCACCAGCGGCGCGGGCCCGCTGACCCAGCCGACCTTCCAGCCGGTGCAGGAGAACGTCTTGCCGGCCGACGAGATGCGCAGCGTCCGCTCCCGCATGCCCGGCAGCGTGGCCAGCGGTACGTGCGGCGCGGCGGCGTCGGTGAACACCAGGTGTTCGTAGACCTCGTCGGTGACCGCGTACACGTCGTGTTCCCGGCACAGCTCGGCCACAGTGGCCAGCTCGTCGGCGGTGAAGACCTTGCCGGTCGGGTTGTGCGGCGAGTTCAGCAGCACCAGCCGGGTACGCGGCCCGAACGCGGCCCGCAGTTCGTCCGGGTCGAACGCGTACCTGCCGTCGGGGCCGGGCCGCAGCGTCACCGGGCGGCGGACCGCGCCGGCGAGCGCGATCGAGGCGGCGTACGAGTCGTAGTACGGCTCGAAGCAGACCACCTCGTCGCCCGGCTCGCAGAGCGCGAGGATGCTCGCCGCGATCGCCTCGGTCGCCCCGGCGGTCACCACGATCTCGCCGTCCGGGTCGTACTCCAGGCCCCAGAACCGGCGCTGGTGCTCGGCGACGGCGGCGCGCAGCGCGGGGATCCCCGGGCCGGGCGGGTACTGGTTGTGGCCGGTACGCAGCGCCTCGGCGGCGGCGGCGAGCATCTCCGGCGGGCCGTCGGTGTCCGGGAAGCCCTGCCCGAGGTTGACCGCGCCGGTACGCACGGCGAGAGCGGACATCTCGGCGAAGACGGTGGTGCCGAACGGCCGCATCCGGGCCACCAGGGGATCGGTCGTCGTCACGGCGGCCAGCCTACGGCCCGCCGCCGAGTGCTCACCAGCCGAAGCAGGTCGCGCCGTACTCGCCCGAGTCCTTGGAGACGACCTTGCCGTTGACGGTGATCCGGCAGGTCACGTCGCCGGACTCGACCGGGCTGGCGATGATCTGCACCCGCTCGCGGTCGTTCGCCGTGAAGCTCAGCCGCCAGGGCGTGTCCACGGCACCGGGCTGGTGGAAGTTCGCGTCCGCGTCGTAGAACTGCACCTCGGCCTCGCCGTCGGTGGCGGTCACCTCGTACAGCACGGTGAACTTGCCGGGCCCGCCGGACGGGGTGGTGGCCGGCCGGGCCGGGGCGCGGCTGGGCTCGTCGGCCCACCCGGGCGGCCCGTCGGGCTCGCCGTACAGCGGCCCGTCGTACCGCTCGCCGGAGGCTCCCGTGCTGTCCATCCCCCGGCCGAGGAAGGACAGCCCGACGCAGCAGCACACGATGAGTGCCAGAACGGTGACGATGCCGACCACCAGACCGGCTACCCAGCCGCCGGCGCTGCGGCGGGGAAGCCCGCCGGGGTGCGCGTACGGCGGCGGGTAGGGCGCGGGCGGATAGGGGCCCGGCGGGTAGGAGCCGGGCGGGTAGGCGCCCGGTGTCCAGCCCGGCTGCGCCGACGAGCCGGGTACGCCCGGCTGGGCCGGCCACCCGGGCCCGCCCGGCACGCCTGACGACTGGGGATCGCCGGGGGCCGGCGGGGCTGCCGGGTCGGCCGGAGCCGCCCACCCCGGTCCGCCCACCGGCCGGCCCGCGCCGCTCGGGGACGTGGCCGGGTCGGTCCCGGACGCGCTCTCCGGGCCGGGGGCCGCCCAGGGGCTGGGTGCCGGGGACGGCGACCAGGGCTCGGGTGGCGTCCACGGCTGCGGGGCGGCCAGCGGGTCCGGTGGCGTCCAGGAGGAGGGCTGCGGCGTGGCCGGCGCGGCGGTCGGGTCGGCCGGTCCGGGGGCCGGTTCGGGGGAGGGGGTCGTCTCGGACATGGGCTCAGCTCACAGGGGTACGGCGCGGACGACCGCGGAACGACGGGGCCGGGGGACGGCGCCCGGCCTCAATGTAGGCGGTGACGGCCAGCCACGCGGTCCCGGCCGGCGGTCCGCGTGCCGCGTCCCGAACCGGTCCGGGCGGTCCGAACGACCCCTATGGTGCTTTGTCCGGCAATGGCCACCTCGGCGTTCGGTTCGCTCAAAATCAGTGATCGTTAACCGGCCTTCCGAGCACGCGCGATGAGCGAAACTCGGTTAGGCTGCGGACCATGTGTGGAATCGTGGGTTACGCCGGTGCCCGCCCGGCGCTCGGCATCGTGCTCGACGGACTGCGGCGTCTCGAATACCGCGGCTACGACTCGGCCGGTGTCGCAGTGGTCTGCGAGGACGAGCTGCTGACCGAGAAGAAGGCCGGCAAGCTCGCCAACCTGGAGAAGGTCCTCTCCGAGCGGGCGGCGGACAACCCCGAGGACTGCGCCGCCAGCCCGATCGGCATCGGCGACGGCACCACCGGCATCGGCCACACCCGCTGGGCCACGCACGGCGGCCCGACCGACCGCAACGCCCACCCGCACCTCTCCCCGGACGGCCGCGTCGCGGTGATCCACAACGGCATTATCGAGAACTTCGCGAAGCTCCGCGCCGAGCTGGAGGACGAGGGCGTCGAGTTCACCAGCGACACCGACACCGAGTGCGCCGCGCACCTGATCGCCCGTGCGCTGGCCGACCTGCGCTCGGCCGGCGAGCCCGACAGCCCGCAGCTTCTCGCCGCCGCCATGCGCGTGGTCTGCGGGCGCCTGGAGGGCGCGTTCACGCTGCTCGCCGTCGACGCCGGCATCCCCGGCGCGGTGGTCGGCGCCCGGCGCAACTCGCCGCTGGTGGTCGGCCGGGGCGACGGCGAGAACTACCTGGCAAGCGACGTCGCCGCGTTCATCGAGCACACCCGGGACGCGGTCGAGCTGGGGCAGGACCAGATCGTCCTGATCACCCCGGACAGCATCGACATCACCGACTTCCACGGTCAGCCGGCGAGCGGCACTGACTTCCACATCGACTGGGACTCGTCGGCCGCCGAGAAGGGCGGCTACGACTGGTTCATGCTCAAGGAGATCGAGGAGCAGCCGCAGGCCATCGCCGACACGCTGCTGGGCCGGCTCACCGAGACCGGCGAGATCGCCCTCGACGAGGTCCGCCTCAGCGAGCAGGACCTGCGCGACGTCGACAAGATCTTCATCGTCGCCTGCGGCACCTCCTACCATGCCGGCCTGGTCGCCAAGTACGCCATCGAGCACTGGACCCGCATCCCCTGCGAGGTGGAGCTGGCCAGCGAGTTCCGCTACCGCGACCCGGTGCTGGACCGGTCCACCCTGATCGTGGTGATCTCGCAGTCCGGCGAGACCATGGACACGCTGATGGCGCTGCGCCACGCCAAGGAGCAGAAGGCCCGCGTGCTGGCGATCTGCAACACCAACGGCTCGACCATCCCGCGCGAGTCCGACGCCGTGCTCTACACCCACGGCGGGCCGGAGATCGCCGTCGCCTCCACCAAGGCGTTCCTCACCCAGGTCGTCGCCTGCTACCTGATCGGCCTGCACCTGGCCCAGGTGCGCGGCATCAAGTTCGCCGACGAGGTGGGCGCCGTGGTGGCCCAGCTCCAGGAGATGCCGGGCAAGCTGCGGGAGCTGCTGGACCGCATCGAGCCGGTCCGCGAGCTGGGCCGCGAGCTGAAGTCCGAGCCGACGGTGTTGTTCATCGGCCGGCACGTGGGCTACCCGGTGGCGCTGGAGGGCGCGCTGAAGCTCAAGGAGCTGGCGTACATGCACGCCGAGGGCTTCGCCGCCGGCGAGCTGAAGCACGGCCCGATCTCGCTGATCGACAAGGGCACCCCGGTGATCTGCATCGTGCCCTCCCCGGTCGGCCGGGGCATGCTGCACGACAAGGTCGTCTCCAACATCCAGGAGGTACGCGCCCGCGGCGCCCGCACCATCGTGATCGCCGAGGAGGGCGACCAGGCCGTGGTCCGGTACGCCGACCACCTGATCTACGTGCCGCGTACGCCGACGCTGCTGGCGCCGCTGGTGACCACGGTGCCGTTGCAGGTGCTGGCCGCCGAGATCGCCGCCGCCCGCGGGCACGACGTCGACCAGCCCCGGAACCTGGCCAAGTCGGTCACCGTCGAGTAGTTCCGGCTCGTCCACGGTCCCTCCGCTCGTCCACCGGGTGGAGGGACCGCGCCGTTTCCGGCCTGCCACGCGAGCGGTCGTCGGGCGGTTCCGGGCCGCCGCCGGAGGGCGCTGGTCACCGGCCCAGCACGATCCGGGCCATGCCGTCCAGCGCCGGGTTGTCCGGATCCCAGTAGCCGGTGTGGCCGTGCGGGGCGCTCGGGAAGCGCCGGCCGCCGAAGCCCGGCGCGCTCGGGTCGGCGCCGAACCAGAGGCGTTCGCCGTGCCCGTCCAGCGCGGCGAGCGCCGGACCGAGCGGCGTACCCGCCAGCAGCGCGCGGCGGGCCAGCTCGTCCGGCGGGCGGGTCAGCCGGATCACGTCGTCCGGCGCTGTCGACGACCAGACCTGCCCGGCGGGCATGCGCAGGTCGGCGGCGTGGTCCACGCCGACTCCCGGGGAGCCCACGAAGACCAGCGCGTCGGCGCTCAACCCGTGGTCGCGGGCGGCCGCGCCGACCACCAGCGAGCCGTAGCTGTGCCCGAGCACCGTCTGCCGGGCCGGCGGGCCCTCGTGCGCGGCCCGCAACCCCTCCTGAAACCGGTGCAGCGCCGGGCCGGCGTCCTCGGCCTGCCGGGTGCCGGCCGCCTCGGTGAGGAAGTCCGGCGCGTCGTAGTCCAGCCAGAGCACCGCCGCCGTCTCGTCGCCGGGCCCGAGCGCCGCGCACCGCCGCAACACCCGGGCCGCCCGGTCCAGCTCGGCCGGGGCGTCGGCGAGATCCGAGGTCATGCCCGGGACGTAGGTGAGCACCGAGGCGGCGCGGTCCGGGTTGCCGAGCGCCACCACCGCGCGGCCGTCGCCGGCCGGGTCGAGCCCCAGCAGGTACGCCCGCGGCGCCCCGCCCGACGCCAGCCGCTCACCGAGCCCGTCCAGCCCGCGTAACGCCGCCTCGACACCTGCCAGCCGGACCCGCCGGGACACCTCCGACGGGCCGGCCGGAAGCGGGCGCAGCAGGGCGAGCCGCCGGACGAGCAGCTGTTCCCGCCGCCGGCCGAGCAGCAGCCGGTTGGCCTGGTCCCGCGCGGCGGCCGGCAGCCCGTCGAGACGGCCGATCCGGCCCGGTTCCCGCCCCACCAGCCAGCGCCGCTCGGCCGGGCTCAGCGCCGCCCACCAGCGGCTCACCTCGGCCGGCCCGGCGCCGGGGCCGGGCCGCCACGCGGGCGGGACACTGACCCAGCCGCGTACCGCCGCGGTGGTCAGCTCCGCCAGCCGGGCGGCGGCCTCCCGGTCGGCGGCTCCGGCGAGCGTGAGCGCACGCCGGATCCCGGTCCGCGCGTCGGCCACCGCCGGCCCCGCCTGCGCCATCGGCCGGGCCGGATCGGGCCGGACCGCTCCGGTGCGGTCCACGAGCAGGCCGCCGGACTCGGCGCGGGCCACCTCGGCGCCGAGCCGGGCCTTCGCCGCGCCCAGCCGCGCGCCGAACTCGGCGAGCACCTGGTCGACCTCGAACAACGCCGGCAGCACGTCGGTGAGCTCGGTGCGCAGGCCCTCGATCCGCCGCTGCGCCGCCGTCGAGGCCGTACCCGACCACCCGGGGCGGAGCGCGCCGATCCGGGCGGTCAGCGCGTCGGCGCGCTGCCGTACCGGCCCGGCGAGACCACGCCACGCCGTCGCGGCGGTGCACCAGGAGCCCGGGTCGGCCCGCCAGAGCTGCGCGTAGCCGGCCGGCACGTCGGTGGTGCCGCCGTTCACCGGAGCACCCCGGCGAGGCGGCGGGCGGCTCGCTCGTCCACCGCCTCGTAGCCGTCCGCCCCGCGACGTATCGCCTCGGCGGTGTCGGCCACCCGGGCACCGAGCGCGCCGGACCAGCGGCAAACCGCCGACTCAAGGTCGGCCAGCGCCGTACCGGTGCGCCAGCCGTCCGGTGCCGCCACCAGCAACGACTCCGGCGCCGCGCCCGGCCCGCGAGCCAGTCGGTAGGCGTCGTCGGCCAGCTCGCGCGCCACAGTGCGCAGCAGCCCCGGGTCGACGTCGAACGGTTTCTCCACCACGTGCCCTCCCTCGCCCGGCGCCACCGGCCGGCTCCGGACACCGGGACGCTAGGCGGCACTCGACAGCGTCCGCCGACCCCTGTGGACAACGTCCGGGGTTATCCACAGGGGCGCTCCGTCAGCCGGTCCGCGCCGCGTACCGCCGGTAGGGTGAGGCCGTGATCGGGGGAGCCGCGGGCGGAAGCTGAGCCGGCGCGACCGGACGGGGTGGGGTGGCATGAGACGGGTGTGGCGGGTCGCTGACGTTCGCGCGGCGGAAGCGGGCCTGATGGCCGCCCTCCCGCCCGGCACGCTGATGCAGCGGGCCGCGGCCGGGCTGGCCCGCCGCTGCGCGTTGCTGCTCGGCGGCCGGGGCGGCGTCTACGGCGCCCGGGTGCTGCTGCTCGTCGGCTCCGGCGACAACGGTGGTGACGCCCTCTTCGCGGGCGCGCACCTGGCCCGCCGGGGCGCGGCGGTGACAGCGCTGCTCCTCACGCCGGGCCGGGCGCACGCCGAGGGCCTGGCCGCCCTGCGCGCCGCCGGTGGCCGGGTGGCCGACCGGCCGCCCGAGGTGGTCGACCTGGTGCTCGACGGCATCGTCGGCATCGGCGGCACCGGCGGGCTGCGGGAGACGGCCGAGCAGTTGGCCGCGAGCCTGACCGGGCAGCGTGGACGCGACGGCACGCCCGCCACAGTGGTCGCTGTCGACGTGCCGAGCGGCGTCGCTGTCGACACCGGCCACGTCCCGCTCACCGACGCGGGTCGGCCCCGCGCGGTCCGGGCCGACGTGACTGTCGCCTTCGGCGCGCTCAAGCCCGCACTGGTCGTCGGCCCGGCCGCCGAGCTGGCCGGAGAGGTCGAGCTGGTCGACATCGGGCTGACGCCCTGGCTGCGCGGCACTCCGGCGCTCCAGGTGATCGAGCGGGCGGACGTGGCCGACTGGTGGCCGGCGCTCGGCGCGTCGTCGGAGAAATACTCCCGGGGCGTGGTCGGCGTGGTCGGCGTGGCCACGGGCTCGGCCACCTACCCGGGCGCGGCGGTGCTCTCGGTCGCCGGGGCGCTCGCCGGCCCCACCGGCCTGGTCCGCTACGCCGGGGGCGCCAAGGGCGAGGTGCTGCACCAGCACCCGTCGGTGATCGCCACCGGCAGGGTCGCCGACGCGGGCCGGGTGCAGGCGTGGGTCTGCGGCTCCGGGCTCGGCACCGGCGAGGAGTCCGCCGCCGAACTGCGCGCGGTGCTGGCCGCGCCGGTGCCGGTGGTGCTCGACGCGGACGCGCTGACGCTCCTGGTGGACGGCAAGCTGGCTGACCGGCTGCGCGGGCGGGACGCGCCGATAGTGGTGACGCCGCACGACCGGGAGTTCGCCCGGCTCTGCGGCGAGATGCCGGGGGAGGACCGGGTCGCCGCCGCGCTGCGGCTGGCCGCCTGGATGAACGCGGTGGTGCTGCTCAAGGGCGACCGTACGGTCATCGGTACGCCCGACGGTCGCGCGTACGTGAATCCGACCGGCACCCCGGCACTGGCCACCGGCGGCACCGGCGACGTGCTGGCCGGGTTGCTCGGCTCGCTGCTCGCCGCCGGGCTGGCGCCGGAGCGGGCCGCCGCCGCGGCGGCGTACCTGCACGGGCTGGCCGGGCGGGAGGCGGCGCGTGGCGGTCCGGTGACCGCGCCCGACGTGGCCGCCGCGTTGCGTCCGGTACTGGCCCGGCTGGGCTGATCCGGGCGGCGACGCCAGGTAGCGAGGGGCACCGCCCACCCGGCTCACCGCTCTGATGATCACTGACGGAAGTAGGCTGAGGACATGTGGCAGTCGGAGGTGCGCGTCGACCTGGACGCGATCCGGGAGAACGTGACCCGGCTCAAGGCCGGCACCAGCGCCGAGCTGATGGCGGTGGTCAAGGGCGACGGGTACGGCCACGGCATGGTGCCGGCCGCCCGCGCGGCGCTCGACGCGGGCGCGGACCAGCTCGGCGTCTGCACGCTGGACGAGGCGCTGCGCCTGCGCGAGGCGGGCATCACCGCGCCGGTGCTGGCCTGGCTGCTCGACCCGGGCCTGCCGTTGCACGACGGGATCACCGTCGGCGTCGACCTCGGCTGCGCCAGCCTCACCCAGCTCGACGAGATGGTCGAGGCGAGCCGCCGGGCGGGCCGCGCGGCCCGGCTGCACCTCAAGATCGACACTGGGCTGGCCCGGGGCGGCGCCACCGTCGCCGACTGGCCGGCGCTGCTGGAGGCCGCCGCGAAGGCCCAGGCCGAGGGCGTGGTCGAGGTGGTCGGCGTGTGGAGCCACTTCGTGTACGCGGACTCGCCCGGTCACCCCACCACCAACCGTCAGCTCGCCGTCTTCCAGGAAGGGCTGGAGATGGTGGCCCGCGCCGGTCTGCGTCCGCGCTACCGGCACCTGGCCAACTCGGCCGCCACGCTCACCCGGCCCGACACCCATTTCGACCTGGTCCGTCCCGGTATCGCCGTCTACGGCCTGTCGCCGGTGGCGGGCGAGCAGTTCGGTCTGCGTCCCGCCATGACCGCCCGCGCCCGGGTGATGCTCACCAAACGCGTGTCGGCCGGCACCGGTGTCTCCTACGGGCACACCTACCTCACCGAGCAGGAGACCAACCTCGCCGTGGTGCCCCTCGGCTACGCCGACGGGGTGCCCCGGCACGCCTCCAACACCGGCCCGGTGCAGCTCGCCGGCAAGCGCCGGACCATCTCCGGCCGGGTCTGCATGGACCAGTTCGTGATCGACTGCGGCGACGACGAGGTGGCCGCCGGAGACGTGGCGACGCTGTTCGGCAGCGGCGCGGACGGCGAGCCCACCGCCGACGACTGGGCCGAGGCGGTCGGCACCATCAACTACGAGATCGTGACCCGCTTCGGCGGCGTGCGGGTGCCCCGCGTCTACGACGGCGAGCGCGCGTGAACGTCCGGTTGCCGCGTCCGCGTACCGCCGCCGGGAAGGTCGCCGGGCTGGTCGGCGTGGCCGCCGCCGGGCTCGCGGCGGGCGTGGTCGGCGAGCGGGTGCTGGTCCGCCGGCTCAAGAACGACCCGACCGACAGGTACGCCGGCGAGGTCTTCGGCGAGCAGCGCTACGACGAGGCGTACCGGCTGGAGATGCCGGACGGCACCGACATCCACGTGGAGGTGGTCGAGCCGACCCGACCGGTCGCCGGGCACCCGACGGTGGTGCTGGTGCACGGGTTCTGCCTGGACATGGGCACGTTCCACTTCCAGCGCAAGCGGCTCACCGAGCGCGGCGACTACCGGGTGGTCGCGTACGACCAGCCGGGGCACGGCCGCTCCGGCCGGCTGGAGAGCGGCGAGTACGACCTGACCGCGCTGGGTCACACGCTGCGCCGGGTGCTCGACGAGGTGGCCCCGGACGGCCCGCTGGTGCTGGTCGGGCACTCGATGGGCGGCATGACGATCATGGCGCTGGCCGAGCTGTACCCGGAGCTGTTCGGTGACCGCGTGGTCGGCACCGTGCTGATGGCCACCTCGGGCGGCCTGGCGGCGGAGACCAAGCTGGTGGCGCCCGCGCTGCTCGGGCGCGTCGGTTCGCCGGTGCTCTACATGATGAGCAACGCCACCCGGTACGGCGGCACCGTGATCGACCGGGCCCGTCGGTCGACGGCGAACGTGGCCTGGCTGCTCACCCGCAAGTACGGCTTCGGCACCTCGAAGCCGAGCCCGGCCCTGGTGTCGTACGTCGAGATGATGAACTCGCGCACATCGGCCGACACGGTCACCCGCTACCTGCGCACGATCGCCACCCACTCCCGGTTCCCGGCGCTGGCCGCGCTGGCCGGCACGCCGGTGCTGGTGATAGTGGGTGACAAGGACATGATCACGCCGGTGACGCACTCCGAGGAGATCGTCCGCCGGCTGCCGGACGCCGAGTTCGTGAAGATCCACGACAGCGGGCACGTGGTGATGCTGGAGCACGCCGACGAGGTCAACGCGGCGCTGGAGAGGTTCCTGGATTCGCTATGACGGTGCTCGTGGAGCTGAAGACGGTCGACGACACCCACGGGTTCGGGCGGCGGCTTGCAGGAGTGCTGCGCGCCGGCGACCTGCTGCTGCTCAGCGGGCCGCTCGGGGCCGGCAAGACCGCGCTGACCCAGGGCATCGGCGCCGGTCTGGGCGTACGCGGGGACATCACCTCGCCCACCTTCGTCATCGCCCGGGTGCACCGGCCCGACCCGGCCCGGGGCGGCCGGGTGACGCTCGTGCACGCCGACGCGTACCGCCTGGGCGAGGCCGCCGATCCGCGAGCGGAGATCGACGACCTCGACCTGGACGCCTCGGTGGACGAGGCGGTCACCGTGGTGGAGTGGGGCGAGGGCATGGTCGAGCAGTTGACCGACGCGCACCTGCGGGTACGCATCGACCGCCGGGACGACGACACCCGGGCGGTCACGCTGGAGCCGGTCGGCGGCGACTGGGCCGCCCGGGTCGCCGGACTGTCCTAGGGCTGGAGCGGCATCGTCCAGCAGTTGGAGTAGGCCGTGCGACCGGCGAGCCGGTCGGTCAGCCAGGCCACCGCGTCACCCTGGTCGGTGATGAGCGGCGCCAGGTGATTGGTGAGGAGCTTGTCCCCGAGGTTGGGCAGGCTGACGGCCTGGTAGGTCACGTCGGCGCCCTTGCGGCACCAGTCGACAGCCAGTTGGCGGGCCTGCCGGTGCGGCACGATGTCGTCCTGGACGCCGGTGGCCACGCGTACCGGGCCGGCCGGCTTGAGGGTGCCGATGCGCTGGCGGTCGAGCACGGCGCTCGCCTCGGGGGAGGCGGCGATGACGGCGGTGAGGGACCGGCCGCCGGTGATCCATCTGCTGCTCCTGGTGAACGCGTAGCGCAGGATCGCGTCCCCGACGCACATTGTCGAGGTGTCCTTCAGCGCCGCCCGGCCGGCCTCGTTGACGTTCGCCTCGATGACGTCCCGCACCGCCGGGTCGGACTGGGCGAAGCCGTTCAGTGACCAGCCCAGCGCTCCCGCCAGCGCGCTGCCGTCGATGCCGCCGATGACGGCGGTCAGATCGGCCGGCGGCGCACCGACGTAGGTGCCGGCCAGCGGCACGTCGGGTGCGTACGTGGGCTGGAGTTCGGCGGCCGCGGCGCTGGCGCCGCCGCCCTGGCTGTAGCCGTACAGGCCGACCCGGGACCGGTCGGTGACCGACGCGCCCGGCACGGCCCGGGCGGCGCGGGCCGCGTCGAGCAGGGCGCGTCCCTCGTCGAGCCGGTTGACGTAGGTGTGCAGCCGGTCGGTTGCGCCCAGACCGACGTAGTCGGTGACCACGACGGCGGCGCCGGTGGCGAGCAGGCGGTAGACGGCCAGCGCCTCGTAGCCGACGGACAGGGTGTCGCCGGTGAGCGTGAGCGGGTGTTGCAGGGCGAACGAGGGCGCGCACTGGTCGCCCTGCCCCATGGTGCCGGAGGCGAGGGCCACCAGCGGACGCGGCCCGGTGCCCCGCCACTGCGCCCACGGTTCGATGTAGGCGCCGGTCACGCCGACGGCCTGGCCGTTGGAGTCGGTGGACCGGTACATCAGCCGGGTGGCCGTGCCGGGCATCGGGCGGCCGTCGAGCCCGGGGATGCTCAGGCCGAGCGGCAGCGGCTCGGTGCGGATCAGCGTGCCGTTCGTGGTGGGCAGGTCGGCGGGCGGTTGGTAGAAGGCCGGGATCGTCACGCCTCGGGAGACCACCGGCGTGGCGCCGTCGGCCGCCGCGGGGACGCCGGATCCGGCCAGGTAGGTGGCTACCGCCGCGGCGACGGCCAGCATCCGGAGGCCGACGGCGCGGCGAGGGGAGAGGGCTGCGGAGGGCGTACGGGGACGGGTGTTTCTGCTGCTCACGGGCACTCCTAGCAAGCATCGATGGTGGTGGATGCAAGCTAACAGTGGTGGTGTGGCGTAAGTAACTTGCCGGTAGGTTACGCTCCGGTAACTTTTCCCGCCAGTGCCCGGCCCCGCCGCCGCCGGGGAGTGTCGGTCGAGGCTGGTATGAAGAGGGCGACCGACTAGGAGAGGTTGCCGATGCCCGACGCCCCCACCCTGGACCTGCCGGCCCTGCTGCCGGAGGACTGGCGTGCCGTGCTCACCCCCCACCTCGACCCGGCCCGCACCGCGGCGCTGGCCGAGTTCGTCGCCCGGGAGTACGCGACAGCCACGGTCTTCCCGCCGCTGGAGGACCTGTTCTCCGCCTACCGGCTGTGCGGGCCGGCCGACACCCGGGTGCTGATCCTCGGGCAGGACCCGTACCACAAGGCGGGCCAGGCGCACGGGCTGAGCTTCAGCGTGCGCGAGGGGGTGGCGGTGCCGCCGTCGCTGCGCAACGTCTTCAAGGAACTGGGCGAGGACCTGGGCGTACCGAAGCCGCGCAACGGCAACCTCGACGGCTGGGCCGCGCAGGGCGTCCTGCTTCTCAACTCGGTCCTGACCGTTCGGCAGGCCACGCCCGGCTCGCACGCCAACCGGGGCTGGGAGGAGTTCACCGACGCCACCATCCGGGCGCTCGACGGGCTCGACCAGCGCGTGGTCTTCCTGCTCTGGGGCGGCTACGCCCGCAAGAAGGCGGCGCTGGTGACCAACCCGCGGCACGTGGTGCTGGAGGCCGGGCACCCGAGCCCGATGAACCCGCGCGGCTTCCTCGGCAGCCGCCCGTTCAGCGCGGCGAACAAGGCGCTGGCCGACGCGGGGCTGCCCACCATCGACTGGGAGCGCTCATGACCCAGAGGCATAAGGCTCTCACCTCTTCTCTTTGATGCGGGGCGCTACGCACCGTGACCGGGCGCGCGGCGAGGGCGTGCCGGAGGCGGGCGGGGCGGACGGCTAGGCTGGCTTACCGTGCTCGTACTCGTGGTGGACTCCTCGACGCCCGCGGTGACCGCGGCGCTGGCCGAGGTCTCGGCGGACGGCGTCGCGGTCCGCGCGTCCCGGTGCACTGTCGACGCCCGCGCCCACGGCGAGCTGCTCGCGCCGCAGGTCGACGCCGTCCTGGCGGACGTCGGCGCGCGTCCCGCCGACCTGGCCGCGATCGTCGCCGGTCTCGGCCCCGGCCCGTTCACCGGACTGCGGGTCGGGCTGGTCACCGCCGCCACCATGGGCCAGGTGCTCGGCGTGCCCACGTACGGTGTCTGCTCGCTGGACGGGATCGGCCACCCGGCGGCCGCCGGCGAGCCGGTGCTGGCGGCGAGCGACGCGCGGCGCCGGGAGATCTACTGGGCCGTCTACGACGGCACCGGCCGGCGCCTGGCCGGGCCGGAGGTGGCGGCCCCGGCGGTGGTCGCGGAGCGGGCGCGCGACCTGGCCGTCACCGTCGCGGTCGGCGACGGCGCGCACCGGTACGCCGAGGTGCTCGGACTGCCGGTACGCGACGAGCCGCGCTACCCGGACCCGCTGGCGCTGGCCCGTCTCGCCGCGCCGCGGATCCGCGCGGGCGCGCCCGGCGAGACGCTCACCCCGCTCTACCTGCGCCGCCCGGACGCGGTCGCGGCCACCGGCCACAAGCCGGTCCTGCCATGAGGCTGGGCCGGTTCCGCTGGTGGCACATCGACCAGGTGCTGCCCATCGAGGCGGACCTCTTCGGCGCCGAGCAGTGGTCGGCGGCGATGTTCTGGAACGAGCTCGCCAACGGGCACTTCTACCTGGTCGCCACCGACGACGACGGCGCCGTGCTCGGCTACGCCGGGCTGGCCGTGTCCCCGCCCGACGAGGCGTGGGTGCAGAACGTCGCGGTCCGCCGGGACGCGCACCGCCGGGGGATCGGCCGGCTGCTGCTGGAGGCGCTGCTCGCCGAGGCGTCCCGGCGCGGCGTCCGCAGCACGCTGCTGGAGGTCGCTGCCGACAACGCGCCCGCCCAACGGCTCTACGCCACCTACGGGTTCGAGCCGATCGGCGTACGGCGCGGCTACTACCAACCGAGCAACACCGACGCGCTGGTCATGCAGCGCAACGAGGACTGACGCGCATGGCTGACGAACCCCTGATCCTCGGCATCGAGACCTCCTGCGACGAGACCGGCGTGGGCATCGTGCGCGGGCACACGCTGCTCGCCGACGCGCTGGCCTCCAGCGTCGAGGAGCACGCCCGGTTCGGCGGCGTGGTGCCCGAGGTGGCCAGCCGCGCCCACCTGGAGGCCATCGTGCCGACAATGGACCGGGCGCTGCGCGAAGCCGGCGTCACCATCGCCGACATCGACGCCATCGCGGTGACCTCCGGGCCGGGACTGGCCGGCGCGCTGCTCGTCGGGGTCGCCGCCGCCAAGGGGTACGCGGTGGCGGCGGAGAAGCCGGTGTACGGCGTGAACCACCTCGCCGCGCACGTGGCTGTGGACACGCTCGAACACGGCCCGCTGCCCGAGCCCGCGATCGCGCTGCTGGTCTCCGGCGGGCACTCCTCGCTGCTGCGTGTCGACGACCTGGCCCGTGACGTCGTACCGCTGGGCGCCACCATCGACGACGCGGCGGGGGAGGCGTTCGACAAGGTGGCCCGGCTGCTCGGGCTGCCGTTCCCCGGCGGGCCGTACATCGACCGCGAGGCGCGGGCCGGCGACCCGGCGGCGATCGCCTTCCCGCGCGGGCTGACCGCCGCGAAGGACCTGGCCGGGCACCGGTACGACTTCTCCTTCTCCGGCCTGAAGACGGCTGTGGCCCGCTGGGTGGAGGCGCGGCAGCGGGCCGGTGAGCCGGTGCCGGTCGCCGACGTGGCCGCGTCCTTCCAGGAGGCGGTCTGCGACGTGCTGGTCGGCAAGGCGATCGACGCCTGCCGCAGCAGCGGCATCGACACGCTGGTGATCGGCGGTGGCGTGGCGGCCAACTCCCGGCTGCGGGCGATGGCCGAACAGCGGGCCGGCCGGCACGGCATCCGGGTGCGTACGCCCCGGCCGAAGCTCTGCACGGACAACGGCGCGATGGTGGCCGCGCTCGGCTCCCACCTGGTCGCCGCGGGCGTCGCGCCGAGCCGGCTGGACCTGCCGGCCGACTCGGCGATGCCGCTGACAGTGGTCAGTGTGTGAGCGGGGAGGGGACCGACATGATCGTCCGGATGTGGGAGGCGAAGGCCGAGTCGTACGGCTTCGCCGAGTTGATCACCTGGGTCTGCGAGACCGCGCTGCCTGATTTCGAGCACGACCCCATGCACGTCTCCAGCGAGGTGTTCTCCTCCACGGACCACCGGCTTGTGGTCATCTCCAAGTGGCGGAACAACCCCCGTGAGCTGACCGAGCCGCCGGCCCGGCTGATCGCGCGCCCGCCGCACAGCTGGGACTTCACCCAGGTGGACCGCTGACGCGAGGGTCGTCACGGCGGCCGGAATTGGTTGGCGCCCGGGTCGTCCCGGCACCTAGCGTCGGTGGGTCATGCGCTTCTCACCGGCCGGTGATCCCGGCACCCCCGACGCGCGGTCGGCCACCCGGTATCTCGTGTGGCTCGCCGGGCGGCACCCCGTCTTCTTCGGCGCCGGTCTCGCGCTCGGCGTGATCTGGATGCTGGCCCAGGCGCTGGTGCCGGCCGTGCTCGGCCGCGCCGTGGAGGCCGGCCTGGCCCAACGCGATCCGGACGCGCTGGTGCGCTGGAGTCTGGTCCTGCTCGGGCTGGGCCTGGTGCAGGCCGTCGCCGGGATCCTGCGCCACCGCTGCGCGGTGCACAACTGGCTCGGCGCCGCCTACCGCACGGTGCAGGTCACAGTGGACGCCACCAACCGGCTCGGCGCCGCGCTGCCCCGGCGGGTCGCGGCCGGCGAGGTGGTGAGCATCGGCACCGCCGACATCGAGCACATCGGCAGCGCCATCGACATCACCGCCCGGGGCGTCGGCTCGGTGGTCGGCATCGTCACCGTCGCGGTGATCCTGCTCAGCGCCTCCCCGGCGCTCGGTCTCGTGGTGGTGCTCGGGGTGCCACTGCTGATGGCGCTCGTGGCGTTGCTGATCCGCCCGTTGCACAGGCAGCAGGCCGCGTACCGGGACTCCACCGGCCGGCTCACCGCCCGGGCCGCGGACATCGTCTCCGGCCTGCGCGTGCTGCGCGGTGTCGGCGGCGAGCCGGTGCTCTCCGAGCGCTACCGGCAACGGTCGCAGGCGTTGCGCGCGGACGGGCTGCGGGTGGCCCGCGTCGAGTCGCTGTTGCAGGCCGCGCAGATCCTGCTGCCCGGCGTCTTCGTGGTGCTGGTGACCTGGCTGGGCGCCCGGTTCGCGCTGCGCGGCGAGATCAGCGCCGGCGAGCTGGTCTCGTTCTACGGCTACACCGCGTTCCTGGTCAGCCCGCTGCGCAACCTGACCGAGGCGGCCGACAAGCTGACCCGCGGGCACGTGGCGGCCCGCCGGGTGGTCCGGTTGCTGCGGCTCGCGCCGGAGTTCACCGACCCGGCCACCCCGGTGCCGGTGCCGGCCGGGCCGGGCGAGCTGGCGGACGTTCGGTCCGGGCTGGTGTTGCGACCGGGCCGGCTCACCGCGCTGGCCGCCGCCACCCCGCAGGACGCCACCGAGATCGCCGACCGCCTCGGCCGGTACGCCGACGGGGACGTCACGCTGCACGGCGTACCGCTGCGGGAGGTGGCGCTGGCGACGGTGCGCGAGCGGATCCTGGTGGCCGACAACGACGCGCAGCTGTTCAGCGGCGTGCTGCGCACGGAGCTGGACCCGCACGACCGGGCCGGGCCCGGGGTGGTGGAGGCGGCGCTGGCCGCGGCGAGCGCCACCGACATCGTCGAGGCGCTGCCCGGCGGCCTGGACAGCGAGGTGGCCGAACGCGGCCGGGAGTTCTCCGGCGGGCAGCGGCAACGCCTGCGGCTGGCCCGCGCGCTCGTCGCCGACCCGGAGACGTTGATCCTGGTCGAGCCGACCAGTGCGGTGGACGCGCACACCGAGGCGCGCGTCGCCGAACGGCTCGGCGCGGCCCGCCACGGCCGCACCACGCTCGTCTGCACCACGAGCCCACTGGTGCTCGGTCACGCCGACCACGTCGTCTTCGTGGAGGACGGCAAGGTCGTCGCCGAGGGCCGGCACGAGGAACTGCTCGCCACCGAGCCGCGCTACGCCGCCACGGTGAGCCGGGAGGAAGACCGATGAGCAACGCGCTGCCCGTCGCCGACGGCGCCCAGGTCCGCCGGTACGCGCGGGAGCTGATCCGCCGTCACCCGCGCGGCCTGGCCGCCGTGCTCGGCCTGCACGCGCTCGCCGCCGGGGCCGGGCTCGTCACCCCGCGCCTGCTCGGTGACCTGGTGCAGGGGATCTCCCAGGGCATCGCCGCGACGACCGTGGACCGGGTCGTGGCGGCGATCGCCGCGTTCGTGGTGGTGCAGGCGGTGCTGGTCCGCTTCGCGCACCTGGCCTCCGCCCGGCTCGGTGAGCGGGTGCTCGCCGAGCTGCGGGAGGAGTTCGTCGACCGGGTGCTCGCGCTGCCGCTCGCCACAGTGGAGCGGGCCGGCACCGGGGACCTGCTCACCCGCACCTCGCGGGACGTCGCCGCGCTGTCCCGCACGGTCCGGTTCGCCGGGCCGGAGACGCTCATCGCGGCGCTCACAGTGCTGCTGATCCTCGGTGCGCTGGTGCTGACCGGCCCGCTGCTGGCGCTGCCCAGCCTGCTGTCGGTGCCGGTGCTGTGGGCCGGCACGCGCTGGTACCTGCGCCGCGCGCCGCAGGGCTACCTGCGGGAGAACGCCGCCTACTCGGACATCACCGACGGGATCAGCGAGACGGTCGAGGGGGCGCGGACCACCGAGGCGTTGCGGCAGGCGGCCCGCCGCCGGGCTCGCGGCGACGCGGACATCCGCCGGTCGTACGCGGCCGAGCGTTACACGCTCTACCTGCGGACCGTGTTCTGGCCGGTGGCCGAGTTCGGCTACCTGGTGCCGATGGTGGCGACCCTGCTCATCGGCGGCTGGTTCCACCTGAAGGGCTGGGCCACCCTCGGCCAGGTCACCGCCGCCACGCTCTACGCCCAGCAGCTCACCGACCCGATCGAGCGGCTGCTCGGCTGGCTGGACGAGTTCCAGGTCGGCGGCGCGTCGCTGGCCCGGCTGCT
This sequence comes from Micromonospora sp. NPDC049203, assembly GCF_043197215.1. Lineage (NCBI taxonomy): Bacteria > Bacillati > Actinomycetota > Actinomycetes > Micromonosporales > Micromonosporaceae > Micromonospora > Micromonospora sp. NPDC049203. The sequence goes on from NZ_JBICSV010000003.1 coordinate 644,134, forward strand.
GGGGGTGGCCGCCGAGCCGGACGAGCGCGCCAAGGCATTCGCCACGCCGGACGAGCGCGCCGCCGCTCCGGGCAGTGCGGGCGGCGCGGGCCGGCTCGCCGCGCACGACGTCCGGTACGCGTACCGCCCGGGGCACGACGTGCTGCACGGCGTGACGCTGGAACCCCGGCCGGGGGAGCGGCTGGCGATGGTCGGCCCGTCCGGTGCGGGCAAGTCGACGCTGGGCCGGCTGCTGGCGGGCGTGCACGCGCCGAGCGCCGGCGCGGTGACGGTGGACGGCCGGCCGCTCGCCGGCATGCCCCTGGCCGAACTGCGTACCCACGTCGCGCTGGTCAGTCAGGAGCACCACGTGTTCATCGGTACGCTCGCCGACAACGTGGCGATGGTCCGGCCGGACGCCGACCCGGCGCGGGTACGCGCGGCGCTGGCCGCCGTCGACGCGCTGGACTGGGCGCTGGCCCTGCCGGACGGGCTGGACACGCCGGTCGGCGCGGACGGCCACCCGCTCACCCCCGCGCAGGCGCAGCAGCTCGCGCTGGCCCGGCTGGTGCTCGCCGACCCGCACACGCTGGTGCTGGACGAGGCCACCTCGCTGATCGACCCGCGGGCGGCCCGGGCCCTGGAACGGTCGCTGTCGGCGGTGCTGCACGGCCGCACCGTCATCGCCATCGCGCACCGGCTCTTCTCCGCCCACGACGCGGACCGCGTGGCGGTGGTCGCCGACGGCCGGATCACCGAGCTGGGCTCACACGACGAACTGGTCGCGGCCGGTGGCTCGTACGCCGCGCTGTGGCGGTCCTGGCACGGCTGAGGACGCGCGACGGGCCCCGGCGGACGTGCCGGGGCCCGTTCGGCGGCCGGTTCAGGAGCGGCGGGCCAGCCGCCAGGTCGCGTACCCGCCGGTGCCGAGCGCGATCAGGAACACCGCCCACACCACCCCGGTGCCGACCTGGAGCCCACCGCCGCTGCCCACGTTGGCCTGGGCGGCGGCGACGAGCGAGTCGCTCTGCGCGGGCGGCAGCGCGGCCGGCGGCAACTGCTGCCAGCGCACCAGCCCGGTGCTCTCCAGCATGGTCATGTGGTCGTTGACGAACGTGTTGGCGTCCTCGGCCAGCTTGCGCACGATCGGGTCGCGGGTGCTGGCCCGGACCGCGCCGATCACCGGGAAGATCTTGCCGTGGGCGACCCGCAGCCGGGTGACGAAGATCTGGTCGAACCGGGCGCCGGTGGCGTTCTGCATCTCGGTCAGCCACCCCTTCTGCTCGGCGGTCGGATCCGTCGGCAGGGTGGCGCCGAGCTTGTTGGCCGCCTCGACCACCAGCTGGTCCAGCTGCGCGTGCTGCTTGGCGATCTCCGCGCCGACCTCGCGTACCCGGGCGGACTGGCCCTTCTCGGCCGCCATCTGCCCGGCCGGCATCTCCCACAACCCGGCCAGCCGTACGCCGTTGAGCAGCGTCATGTCGGCGGCGTTCATCTGCACGCCGGGGTTGGGCGCGGCCTGCGCCGTCCCGGGAACGACGCCGATCCCCGCGCCCAGCGCGGCGAGCAGCAGTACCACCCGGTGCGCCAGCTTGCGGCGTGCGGATTCCAGCGATGCCATGGTTGCGGTGCCTCCTCGGTCCGGACCGGTACGCGGGGTGTGGTGGACGGCCGCGCAAGCCGGCCGCCCGTCCGCACACTGGTACGGATCGGCGGGCCGATCAGTTCAGCGGGTCGGCGAGGAGTCGTTCGAACGCCAGCTCGGCGGCGCCGATCAGCGCCGCGTCGTCACCGAGCTTCGGGGTACGCAGCCGCACGTGTTCCAGGCACGCGGGCAGCCCGTTGGAGTTGAGCCGGCTGCGCACCTGCGCGGCGGAGGCCAGGTAGAGGTCGCGCATGGTGCCACCGAAGATCACCATCTCCGGGTTGAAGATGTTCACCAGGTTCGCCACGCCGAAGCCGAGCCAGTCGCCGGCCTGCCGTACCGCCGTCTGGGCGCGGGCGTCGCCACGGTCGGCCGCGTCGAAGAGGGCGAGCAGGGCGTCCCGGCCGCGCGCCTCGGACCGGCCGGCGGCGCGCAGCAGCCCGTGCTCGCCGATCGCGGTCTCCCAGCAGCCGCGCCGGCCGCAGTCGCAGCGCACCCCGTCGCGGACCACCACCATGTGGCCGACCTCGCCGCCGTAGCCGCCGTGCCCGGTCAGCCGCCGGCCCCCGGCGATGATGCCCGCGCCCACGCCGACGTCGCCGTAGATGTAGATGACGTTGTCGCAGCCGACCGCCGCGCCGCGGGCGTGCTCGGCGTACGCGGCCACGTCGGCCACGTTGCCCACCGTGATCGGTACGTCTATCCCCAGCTCGATGGCGAGCGCCGCACCGATCGGCTCGTCCACCCAGCCGGTGGTCGGGCTGAGCCGGACCAGCCCGTCCTCGCGGCGGACCATGCCGCACACCGCCACCCCGGCGCCCACGCAGACCGCGTCCGGCGGCACCGACTGGTGCATCTCCTTGACCGCGCCGGCCAGCAGCGGGGCGGCCTCCCCGGCGACCAGGCTGCGCGGCCGGTCCATCTCCCGGCGGTCGAGCACCTCACCGCCGAGCCCGACCCGGGCGGCCCGCAGCCGGTCCACCTCGACGCTGTACGCGTACGCGTAGACCCGCTCCGACTCGGGCCGGACGACGAGTGACGGTCGTCCGGCCCGGCCGGTCTCCTTCGGCGTCCCCTCGCTGACCAGACCGGCGCCGGCCAGGTCGGCGGTCAGCGCGCCGATGGTGCTGCGGTTGAGCCCGAGCGCGGTGGTCAGCTCGGCCCGGGTGGTGGCCCCGTGTACGTGTACGTAGCGGAGCAACGCGCCCAGGTTCTGCCGACGGATCTCGTCCTGACTGGGGCCTGCGCGCATTGCCACTGCCATGGTGTCGATGACCGGATCAGCGGGTACCGGTCGCGGCCGAACGTCGCCGGGACAGTGCGTCGACGCCGGCGGCGAGGAGCAGCACCAGGCCGGTGAAGATGAACTTCAGCCCGGAGCTGAGGTCGAGCAGTCCCATACCGTTGATGATGACAGCCACCACCGCGCCACCCAGCACCGCGTTGATCATGCGACCTTTGCCCCCGAAGAGGCTGGTTCCGCCGATGACGGCCGCGCCGACGGCGTAGAGGAGCACGTTGCTGCCACCGGTGTTGGGGTCGACCGACCGGTCCCGGCTGGCGGCGATGATGCCGCCGACCGCGGCCATGCCCGAGCAGATCACGAACGCCGAGATCTTGAGCCGGTCCACGTTGATGCCGGCCCGCCGCGCCGCCTCGGCGTTGCCGCCGACCGCGTAGAGGTGCCGGCCGTAGGCCGTCCGGTTGAGCACGAACGTCCAGAACACCAGCAGGAGCGCGACGATCGGCACGACCACCGGCATGCCCTTGTTCGACGTGATCAGCGGGTTGATGCTGCGCTCCTGGTTGAGCACGTAGACCGCGAGCACGATCAGCAGCGCCAGCCCGCCGATCCGGGCGCCGATCACGGCCGTCGGCTCGGTCACCAGGCCCCGGGAGACCCGGTTGCGGTGGCGCAGCAGCTGGGCGACGGCGTAGCCGACGACCGCGACGGCGGCCAGCAGCCAGCCGACGGCCGGCGAGATGCGGCCGTTCTCGATGCCGACGATCACGTCGTCGCTGATCGAGATGTTGCTGCCCTCCTTCATGAGCAGCAGCACCACGCCCTGGAAGGCGAGGAAGCCGGCCAGCGTCACCACGAAGGACGGGATTCCCACTTTCGCGACCAGGAACCCGAGGATCAGGCCGATCAGCACGCCGGTGAGCAGGGCCGCGAGGACGGCGACGTACCACGGGTAACCGAGCACGCTGACCACGTTCGCCAGGATTCCGGCGCAGACGCCGCTGGCGAAGCCGGCGGAGAGGTCGATCTCGCCGAGCAGGAGCACGAAGATCAGCCCCATGGCGATCACGGTGACCGCCGCGCCCTGGGTGAAGAGGTTGGCGAAGTTCCCCGCGGAGAAGAACACCGGGCGCACGATGGTGAACACCACACAGAGCACGACGAGGCCGCTGACCGCGGGCAGGGCGCCCAGGTCGCCGCCGCGTACCCGGGCGAGGTAGTTGCGGACGTGGTCGCCGACGGAGGGTGCGGGCGTGACGGCGGCCGGCCCCTCCTTCTTCACGGCGGTGGCGGTCATCGGAGGGCTCCCGAGGTTGCGTCGGCGGATTCGGTGCCGTTGCCCGGCTCGGTGGTGAGACCGAGGTTGCCGGACCGGCCCGCGGTGATCAGCTCGACCACCTGCGAGTGGGTGATGTCGGTGGTCTTGACCTGGGCGACCATCTGGCCGAGGTAGAGCGCGGCGATCCGGTCGGAGACGGCGAAGACGTCGTTCATGTTGTGCGAGATGAGCACCACGGCCAGGCCGTTGTCGGCCAGCCGGCGGACCAGTTCCAGCACCTGGGCGGTCTGCGCGACGCCGAGCGCGGCGGTCGGCTCGTCCAGGATGACGAGCCGGCTGTTCCAGAGCACGGCCTTGGCGATGGCGACGGTCTGCCGCTGGCCGCCGGAGAGGCTGGCCACGTGCTGGCGCAGCGACTTCACGGTGCGCACGCTCAGTCCGGCGAGCGTCTCGGCGGCCATCTGCTCCATGGTCGGCTCGTCGAGCACGATGCCGCTGCGCTTCTCCCGGCCGAGGAACATGTTCTGCACGATGTCGAGGTTGTCGCAGAGCGCGAGGTCCTGGTAGACGACCTCGATCCCGAGGTCGGCGGCGTCGCGGGGGCTGTTGATGGTCACCGGCCGGCCGTCGAAGAGGAACTCGCCGGCGTCGGTGGGGTGGATACCGCTGATGCACTTGACCAGGGTCGACTTGCCGGCGCCGTTGTCGCCGACGAGGGCGGTCACCTCGCCCGGGTGCGCGGCGAAGGCGACGTCGCGCAGCACCTGGACGGGACCGAAGCTCTTGTCGATCCCGCGTAGCTCCAGCAGGGGGGTTGCGGACACGGGGTTCTCCTTTGGGCGGAGGGAGGTCTCGGATCCCGTCCGGCGCGGGCGCCGCCCGGCACGGGTTCCCCCGTACCGGGCGTCGCTTGAGCCGGGTGGGTCAGCTCACGCCGGCGTCGGTGCAGAGCTTGGCGAAGGCGCCGGTGCAGAGCTCTTCCTTGGTGACGTAGCCGTCGGCCACCACGTCCTTGACGTTGTCCTTGTAGATGGCCTTGGGCTCCAGCAGCACGGACGGGACGTCCCGCTTGCCCTCCGGGTCCTTGACCGTCTGGCCGGTGTCCTTGCGCTCGCCCTTGGCGAGTGCGATGGCCAGGTCGGCGGCGGCGTCCGCCTCCTTCTTGACCGCCTTGTAGACGGTCATGCACTGGTCACCGGCGAGGATGTTCTGCAGGCCCTGGACCGTGGCGTCCTGGCCGGTCACCGGCACCTTGCCGTTGAGCTGGTTCTTCTTCAGTACGGAGATGGCCGCGTTGCCCAGGCCGTCGTTGGCGGCCAGGACGCCGTCGATCTTGCCCTTCTCCTGGGTGAGCATCTGCTCGAAGATCACGCCGGCCTGCGCGTTGTCCCAGTCCGGGACGTTCTGGTCCGGGCCCTTCGTGTACTCACCCGCGTCGAACTTCGGCTTGAGGATCGAGTCGTAGCCGTTCTTGAACAGGGTGGCGTTGTTGTCGGTCTGGGAGCCGTTCAGGTAGGCGATCTTCGGCTTCTGCGCGCCCTTGTCGGTGAGGCACTTGCTCAATCCCTCGCCCTGGAGCTTGCCGACCGCCTCGTTGTCGAAGCTGACGTAGTACTGGGCCGAGCCGCCCAGCGTCAGCCGGTCGTAGTCGATAGTGGCCACGCCCTGCGACTTGGCCTTCTCCAGCACGGCCTTGCCGGTGCCGGAGTCCAGGTTGACGATCATGAGCGCGGTGACGCCGCTGGTCAGCATGCCGTCGGCGATGGTGGAGAAGGCGGACTTGTCGCCCTGGGCGTTCTGGATCGTGTAGTCGACGCCGGCGGCCTTGAACGCCGCCTCCAGGTACTTGCGGTCCGCGCCCTCCCAGCGGGCGGAGGACTTGCTGTCCGGCAGGATCACGCCGATCTTCGGCTTCTTGGCGTTGGAGCCGCCGGCCTCGTTCGAGGAGCCGCCGTCGTCGCCGCAGGCGGCCATGCTGCCGGTCGCGAGGAGACCGACGGCCGCGAAGGTGAGGAAGCCCTTGCGCATGTGCAGGGTCCTTTCGGAGGTGGGGGAGTGGTGATGTTTTGTTGTGCCCGGCAACGTATTCCCCGTCACCCATGCGCCGCAAGGCTGCCGAGGTCAGAAGTTTGTTGGCGGCGGTAACAATTCAGCAACGCGGTTGTCACCCGCGAGACGCCGCCGGGAGGGGTGCACCGGGAACGCTCCCACACGCACCGTCACGCGCCCGCTCAGACGGCGGCGATCGATGCCGTCGCCGCCCCGGTGAGCGCCACCAGATCCGTCGGCGCGAGCTGCACCTGGAGGCCGCGCCGCCCCGCCGAGACGTACACCGTCGGGTGCGCCAGCGCGGAGGCGTCGATGACCGTCGGTAGCCGCTTGCGCTGCGCGAGCGGGCTGATCCCGCCGCGCACGTATCCGGTCGCCCGCTCGGCCACGGCCCGGTCCGCCATCGTCGCCCGCTTGCCGCCGGCCGCGGCGGCGAGCGCCTTCAGGTCCAGCTCACCGGTCACCGGCACCACCGCCACGGTCAGCCCGCCGTCGACCTCGGTGACGAGCGACTTGAACACCCGCTCCGGCGCCACCCCGAGCGCGGCGGCGACGAGCGCGCCGTAGTTCGGCGCGTCCGGCGAGACGTCGTAGGTGTGGGTGCTGTGCGCGATCTTCCGCTTGCTCAGCAACGCGATCGCCGGAGTGCCAGGGCCAGCCACCGGCTCAAGCTAGCCCGGCCGGGGACCGGGCGCGAGCCGAAACCGCGTGCCGGGTCAGCCGCCGGCCGGAACCGGCCGGCAGACGAGCACTGTGGGGTTGCCCGCGACCCGGGTCAGCGTCAGGCCGGCCGCCTCGTCGCCGGACAGCCGCAGGTCACGGCGCAGCTTCTCCGGCTCCAGCGCCGACCCGCGCTTGCGGATCTCCACCCGGCCGACCCGCCGCTCCCGCAGCAGGGCGCGCAGCCGCTTCAACGAGAACGGCAGCATGTCGGTGATCTCCATACAGCGGGCGAACGGGGTGGGCCGGGCCTCGTCGGCGTACAGGTAGGCGATCGACGGGTCGGCGAGCGTGGCGTCCAGGTCGGTGGCCAGCTCGGCGACCAGGTGGGCGCGGACCACCGCCGGGTCCGGGTCGTACAGGAAGCGCCGGACCGGCCCCACCTCCGCCTCGGCCGCGCCGGTGCCGGTGAGGTGATAGGAAGGGACCCTTTTACTACCGGAGGCGTTAAGAAGGGGCCCTTCCTTCTCGCGCAGCAGGGTGGCTCGGCGGGGGACGCCGGCCAGCTCGCCGCACCACAGCGCCGCCTCGACCAGGTCGCCGTCCACGCTCACCCACTCCGCCTCGGCGCCGGCCGGGATCAGCGCGTGGTCCAGCCCGGGCGCCACCTTGACCACTGTGCGCGGCACCCGCGCGGCCAGGCCGGTGACGAAGTCCCACGGTGGCGAGTAGGCGTTCGGGTCGAACACGCGCCGCCCGGTGCCGGCCCGCCGCCGCGCCGGATCGCAGAACACGGCGTCGACACCCGTCACGTCGAAGGCCGTCGCGTCGCCGCACTCGACAGTCACCAGGCCGGCGAGCCCGGCCGCCTCGGCGTTCGCGGCGGCCATCGCGGCAGTCAGCGGGTCGGCCTCCACCGCGTACACCCGGATGCCGGCGCGGCCCGCGGCGAGCGCGTCGGCGCCCAGGCCGCACCCCAGGTCGGCGAGCGTGGTCACGCCCGCGGCCCGCAGCCGCGCGGCCCGCCGGTCGGCGACCGCGCGGCGGGTGGCCTGCTCCAGTCCCGCCCGGGTGAGGAACATCCCGGCGGCGGCCGGGCCGAACTTGCCCGCCGCCCGGCGGCGCAGCTCCGCCTGGGTGAGCGCGGCGGCGGCGAGGTCGCCCGGGATCCCGGCCGAGCGCAGCGCGGCCGCCGCCGCCAGCGGGTCGCCGCCGGCCACCCGCCCGGCCGCGGCGAGCGCCGCCGACCCCTCGGGGGTACGCAGCACGGCGAGCTGGTCGAGATCCACGCGCCCATTCTCCCGGGCCGGTTCCGGCGCGACACGGAGGGCGACGCGTTGGCACTCTCCTTGACGGAGTGCTAGCCGAGGAATAACCTGCGATTAGCACTCTCACCCTGAGGGTGCCAACGCCCGAGCCTCGTGCCCGGGGGTTGAGCGCCAGGCGGACCGGCACCCGCGACGACGGCCCCGCCCGGTGGCATGTGGCAGATTGACGCTGGTCGGCGTGCCGGCCGGCAACGACACCAAGTACCCGGGAGGGTATGCCCGTGACTACCGCGACCAAGGTTGCGATCAAGCCGCTCGAGGACCGCATCGTGGTCCAGGCGAACGAGGCCGAGACCACCACCGCCTCGGGCATCGTGATCCCCGACACCGCCAAGGAGAAGCCGCAGGAGGGCACCGTCCTCGCTGTCGGCCCGGGCCGGATCGACGACAAGGGCAACCGCGTGCCGATCGACGTGAAGGTCGGCGACACCGTCCTCTACTCGAAGTACGGCGGCACCGAGGTCAAGTACGCCGGCGAGGAGTACCTGGTGCTCTCCGCCCGCGACGTCCTCGCGGTCATCGAGAAGTAAGCAACCGATCAGTGTCGTTGCCCCGGTCCGGCTCGCCGGGCCGGGGCAACGTCGCTTCGAAGGGATACTGATGGCGAAGATCCTCAGCTTCTCGGACGATGCCCGGCACCTGCTCGAGCACGGTGTCAACGCCCTCGCGGACGCGGTGAAGGTCACCCTCGGCCCGCGCGGGCGCAACGTCGTCCTGGACAAGAAGTTCGGTGCGCCCACGATCACCAACGACGGCGTGACCATCGCCAAGGAGATCGAGCTCACCAACCCGTACGAGAACCTCGGCGCGCAGCTGGTCAAGGAGGTGGCGACCAAGACCAACGACGTCGCCGGCGACGGGACCACCACCGCCACCGTGCTGGCCCAGGCCATGGTCCGCGAGGGCCTGCGCAACGTGGCCGCCGGCACCAACCCGACCGGTCTGAAGCGGGGCATCGACGCGGCGGCCGCCAAGGTCTCCGAGGCGCTGCTCGGCAAGGCCGTCGAGGTCTCCAGCAAGGAGTCGATCGCGCACGTCGCCACCGTCTCCGCGCAGGACGCCGCGATCGGCGAGCTGATCGCCGAGGCGATGGAGAAGGTCGGCCGCGACGGCGTCATCACCGTCGAGGAGGGCTCCGCGCTCACCACCGAGCTGGAGGTGACCGAGGGTCTCCAGTTCGACAAGGGCTTCATCTCCCCGAACTTCGTCACCGACCTGGAGGCGCAGGAGGCGGTCCTGGAGGACCCGTACATCCTGATCACCACCCAGAAGATCTCGGCGATCGAGGAGCTGCTGCCGCTGCTGGAGAAGGTCCTCCAGAACAACAAGCCGCTGCTCATCGTCGCCGAGGACGTCGAGGGCCAGGCCCTGTCGACGCTCGTGGTCAACGCGCTGCGCAAGACCGTCAAGGTCTGCGCGGTCAAGGCTCCCGGCTTCGGCGACCGCCGCAAGGCGATGCTCCAGGACATGGCGATCCTGACCGGCGCCGAGCTGGTCGCCCCGGAGCTGGGCTACAAGCTCGACCAGGTCGGCCTGGAGGTGCTCGGCACCGCCCGGCGCGTCGTGGTCGACAAGGAGAACACCACAGTCGTCGACGGTGGCGGCCAGGCCGCCGAGGTCGCCGACCGGGTCGCGCAGATCCGCAAGGAGATCGAGGCCTCCGACTCCGAGTGGGACCGGGAGAAGCTGGCCGAGCGGCTGGCGAAGCTCTCCGGCGGCATCGCCGTGATCAAGGTCGGCGCGGCCACCGAGGTCGAGATGAAGGAGCGCAAGCACCGCATCGAGGACGCCATCGCCGCGACCAAGGCCGCGGTCGAGGAGGGCACGGTCCCGGGTGGCGGCGCCGCCCTGGCCCAGATCCTGCCGGCGCTCGACGACGACCTGGGCTTCACCGGTGACGAGAAGGTCGGCGTCTCGATCGTGCGCAAGTCGCTGGTCGAGCCGCTGCGCTGGATCGCCCAGAACGCCGGCCACGACGGCTACGTCGTGGTGCAGAAGGTCGTCGGCCAGGACTGGGGCCACGGCCTCGACGCCGCCACCGGCGAGTACGTCGACCTGGCCAAGTCCGGCATCATCGACCCGGTGAAGGTGACCCGCAACGCGGTCAGCAACGCCGCCTCGATCGCCGGCCTGCTGCTCACCACCGAGAGCCTCGTGGTGGAGAAGCCGGCCGAGCCGGAGCCGGCCGTCGGTGGGCACGGCCACTCGCACGGCCACGGCCACCAGCACGGCCCGGGCTTCTGACCCGAGCAGTACGGCCCGACGTCAGGGCACACCGCCGACAGGTGGTGTGCCCTGACGCGTATGTCCTTACGGAACGCTGACGGAATTGGCAGCCGCACCGGCGGGTCGATCAGACTGGGTGCCGTGAGCACCCTCTCCCGCCGCCGGGCGGCGTCGGCCGGTGTCGTCGCCGCAGTGGTGGCACTCGGCACCGCCGAACCCGTGGCGGTCCTGACCGGCCCCCGGTCCGCTCCGCTCGTCGCCGTCGGCGGACTCGTCGTCGACCTGGTGCCCGAGCCGCTCAAGCAGTTCGCCATCGACGTCTTCGGCACGTACGACAAGATCGCCCTGCTGGTCGGGACGGCACTGCTGCTCGCCGCGTTCGGGGCGCTGCTCGGCCTGGCGGCGGCCCGGCGGCTGGTGACCGGCCTGGCCGGCATCGCCGCGTTCGCCGTCCTCGGCGTCGCCGCCGCGCTGACCCGGGCCGGCGCGGACGCGTTCGACGCGCTGCCCTCCCTGGTCGGCGGCGGCCTGGGCGCGCTGACCCTCTGGGCGTTCGTGGCCGGTCCGCTGGGCGCCGAACCGGCGGATCGGAAGCGACCGGGACGCGACCGGTCCGACGCCGCGCGACGCGACCGGGCCGAGACCGGACCGGCGGAACGCGACGGGGGCGAGCCGGCGGAGGGCGACCGGGTAGCTCGCGCCGCGCATCCGTCCGCGCCGCCTCCGGCGGTCGCCGCGCTCGCCCGCGAAGCGGGGACCCCGGGTGGCTGGGAGCCGGTGCGGTACGACGACGACGCGGAGTCGCGGCGGCGGTTCCTGCGCGGTGCCGGGCTGCTCACCGGCGCGGCTGCGGTGGCCGGGCTGGGCGGGCACTGGCTGGCCGGCCGGCGCGGCGTGTCGGCGGCCCGGCAGGCGGTGACGCTGCCCGCCCCTGCCACGCCCGCCCCGCCGGTGCCGGCCGGAGCCGACCTGTCGCTGCCCCGGCTCGCGCCGTACGTCACGCCGAACCGCGAGTTCTACCGGATCGACACGGCGCTCGTGGTGCCGCAGGTCGACCCGGTCACCTGGCGGCTGCGCGTCCACGGGCGGGTGCGCAACCCGATCGAGCTGAGCTTCGACGACCTGCTGGCCCGCCCGATGGTGGAGCGGTACGTGACGCTCGCCTGCGTCTCCAACGAGGTGGGCGGCGACCTGATCGGCAACGCGCGCTGGCTCGGCGTACCGATCAGGGAACTGCTCGACGAGGCCGGCCCGGAGGAGGGCGCGGACCAGGTGGTGGGCCGCGCGGTGGACGGCTGGACCTGCGGCACGCCCACCTCGGTGCTGCGCGACGGGCGGGACGCGCTGCTCGCGGTCGGCATGAACGGTGAGCCGCTGCCGATCCAGCACGGCTTCCCGGTGCGGATGGTGGTGCCTGGCCTCTACGGGTACGTCTCGGCCTGCAAGTGGGTGACCGAGCTGGAGCTGACCAGTTTCGCCGACTTCGACGCGTACTGGGTGCCGCGCGGCTGGTCGGCGCAGGGCCCGATCAAGACGCAGTCCCGGATCGACACGCCCCGGCCGCGCAGCCGCCCGGCGGCCGGCCCGGTGACAGTTGCCGGTGTGGCGTGGGCGCAGCACCGCGGCATCGGCCGCGTCGAGGTACGCGTGGACGGCGGCCCCTGGCAGGAGGCGACGCTGGCGCCGGCGGTGTCTGCGGACACCTGGGTGCAGTGGTCCTGGCGGTGGGACGCGACGCCGGGCGAGCACACGCTCCAGGTGCGGGCGAGTGACTCGACCGGTGAGACCCAGACGGAGCAGCGCGCCCCGGTCGCCCCGGACGGCGCGACCGGCTGGCACACCGTCAAGGTCACGGTCACCTGACCACCGTTGCCCCGCCCTCGAAAGAGATCTTGGAAGGAAATGGCCCTCATAGGGGCCCGAATCTTCCAAGATCTACGGGTGTCTTGACGTGAGAGACGCGCTTGAGGCGGGCGGGCTGCCGGGCGGGGCGAGACGACGCCGCGCCCCGGGGTCCGGGGCGCGGCGTCGGGGGATCGTGATCCGGGTCAGGCGACCTTGCGCTGGTCCGGCACGGCGGTGTTGTGCGGCCGGCCGAGGCGAGCCTCCAGCCGGGGGATGTCCACCTTGGTCTGGCGGCGGTCGGCCAGGTCCTCCCAGCCGAGCGCGAGCAGCCGCAGCCGCTCCGACTCGCTGAACCCGCCCCAGACGCCGTACGGCTCGCGGACGGAGAGCGCGTGGGCGGCGCACTCGGCGCGTACCGGGCAGGCGCGGCAGACGGACTTCGCGCCCATCTCGCGGCGCATCCGGGAGGAGCCGCGCTCGCCGTCCGGGTGGAAGAACTGCGCGCTGTCGCGGCCACGGCAGGCCCCGAGCCGCTGCCAGTCCCAGAGCTCGTCGATCGGTCCAGGCAGCCTACGTACGTTCGACATCAGCACCCCTCCTCCCGCGCGGCACCGCGGAGAATGTTCGTGGCCAGCTACCGGGCGGCGGTCCGCGCGGGATGCCGGTTCCGGATGAACCCCTCGGTACCCGAGCGGTCCGCGCCTCACACATCTGTGATCGAAAAGCTCGGACAGTCGGCGTCATATGCCCCATCTGTCGGAAAAGTTCGGATGATTGCCCGGAACCCCCTCCCGAGCCCACCTCCGCATGGTCTGCTCTGAGTCGGAGAGGAGACCACTGTGCGTAGTGTTCTTGTGTGCGTTCGGACACCATTGGCGGCCCAGCATCTGACCTCCGCGGCGGCGCGGCTCGGGCTGTCCGGCGTCGTCCGGACGGCCGTCTCCGATCCGGAGGTGATGCTGCGGCTCGCCGAGCGTCCGGTGGACGTGGTGCTCGCCGACACCGCGCTGACCCGCCCGGACAGCGCCGGCTTCGTCAGGCGGGTGCTCGCTCGCGCCCCGCAGGCGGCGGTGCTGCTGCTCGGCGCCGAGGAGTCGGAGTCGGCGGCGGCCACCATCAGCGCCGGAGCGCGGGGTCTGATCCAGAACGCCGACCACGACCTGACCAGCGCGGTGGCCAAGGCGCTGCTGCTGCTCTCCGCCCCCGGCCGGAGCAACAGGCACCGGGTGGCGGACACCGCCCGGGACGCGGCGGCGGTGGGCGGCCCGACCCGGTCGGCGGCGCCGGGGCGTACCCCGGGTGGGCCCGGCTGGCCGGCGACGGCGCCGGTGGACGCGGCGGGCCTGCCCACCGTGGTGCCCGTGCAACGGGGTGAGGACCCGGACGACCCCGCGGCGGCCGACGGCGCGGACGCGTCCCGGCCGGGTGCGGCCCAGCGGCCGGCGCGGACGCCGCGCAGCGCGATCGGGCTCACCGAGCGGGAGCTTCAGGTGCTGCTCGGCATGGCCGAGGGCAAGAGCAACGCGGAGATCGGGCGGGAGCTGTTCGTCTCCGAGGACACGGTCAAGACGCACGCCCGGCGGCTGTTCCGCAAGCTCGGCGCGCGCGACCGGGCGCACGCCGTGGCCGCCGGCTTCCGGGCCGGCCTGGTGGCCTGACCGCCCGGACGGCGGCGCTCAGCCCTCGGTGGACTCGTCGGTGCCCTCGGTGAGCGTGTCGTGCACGCCGTCGGCGTAGCCACGGGCGTAGTCCCAGCTCACGTAGTGATCCGGATCCGGGTCGTAGGCCGGCTCGTGCACCCGGGGACGCCCCGAGTTGAGCAGGTGGCGCAGGTTGCCGCGGAGCAGGTCCCAGTCGAAGTAGTGCGGCTCGCGGCAGTCCTCGCACTCGATCACCAGGCCGCGCACGCCGATCGGCTGGAGCAACGCCTGGTAGATCTCCAGATCGGCGAGATCCTCCAGCACGTCCTGGCGCTCGACCTCGGTCAGCGGGTCGAGCGCGTCGTCGTCGCCGGGATCGTGCAGGCCGGCAGCCGGATCGGCCGGGTCGCCGTTGAACGGGTCGATGGGCTCGTCGTGCACCCCCTCACCGTAGACCCCGAGCCGCCGGAAAGCCCGCCCCAGCCCGTGCTGTGGCCCGGCCTACCCTGGGGCCCGCCGCTGCCCGGGCCGGGACGGGTAGGTGGGTACGATGAGGCGACGCGCCGTCACCAGGCGCCTGCCGGTGCCCCCGCGCGCCGCCTCGCTGCAGCCCGTTCGACCAGCTCAGGGGAGCAATCGTGGAGAATTCGCCCAGCACCGAGATCCCGGCCGGCACCGACGGCGGGGAGCTGGGTGGCCATCTGCCCGAGCTGCCGGCCGGTTCGGCCCGGGTGGTGCCGCTCGGGCTGACCTTCGACGACGTGCTGCTCCAGCCGGGCGAGTCGGACGTCGTGCCCAGCCGCGTCAACACCCGCACCCGCCTCACCCGCAACATCGAGCTGACCGTGCCGCTGCTGTCCAGCGCGATGGACACGGTCACCGAGGCGCGGATGGCCATCGCCATGGCCCGCCAGGGCGGCATCGGCGTGCTGCACCGCAACCTCTCGGTCGACGACCAGGCGCTCCAGGTCGACCTGGTGAAGCGTTCCGAGTCCGGCATGATCACCAACCCGGTGACCGCCAGCCCGGACGACACGCTGCGCGAGGTCGACGCGCTCTGCGGGCGCTACCGCATCTCCGGCGTCCCGGTGGTGGACGGGGAGGGCCAGCTCGTCGGCATCGTCACCAACCGCGACATGCGGTTCGTCTCCGACCCGGCCACGCCGGTGCGCGAGATCATGACCCGTACGCCGCTGATCACCGCCCCGGTCGGCGTGAGCAAGGACGACGCGCTCGGCCTGCTGCGCCAGCACAAGATCGAGAAGCTGCCGATCGTGGACGCGGGCGGCAAGCTGCGCGGCTTGATCACGGTGAAGGACTTCACCAAGAGCGAGCAGTACCCGAACGCCACCAAGGACGACGCGGGCCGGCTGCGGGTCGCCGCCGCGGTCGGCGTGGGCGAGGACGGCTACAAGCGGGCCCGCGCGCTCGTCGACGCCGGCGTGGACGTCGTCATCGTGGACACCGCGCACGGCCACCAGCGGGCCGTGCTGGAGATGGTGGCCCGGCTCAAGCGGGACGTGAGCATCGACATCGTGGGCGGCAACATCGCCACGTACGCGGGCGCGAAGGCGCTCGTCGAGGCCGGCGCCGACGGTGTGAAGGTGGGCGTCGGCCCGGGCGCCATCTGCACCACCCGGATCGTGGCCGGTGTGGGCGTACCGCAGATCACCGCGATCATGGAGGCGGCCCGCGCCGCCCGCCCGGCCGGCGTGCCGGTGATCGGCGACGGCGGCATCCAATACTCCGGCGACATCGCCAAGGCGCTCGTGGCCGGCGCCGACACGGTGATGCTCGGCAGCCTGCTCGCGGGCTGCGAGGAGAGCCCCGGCGAGCTGATCTTCATCAACGGCAAGCAGTACAAGGCGTACCGGGGGATGGGCTCGCTCGGCGCGATGCAGTCGCGCGGCCAGGCCAAGTCCTACTCCAAGGACCGCTACTTCCAGCAGGACGTGCTCGCCGAGGACAAGCTGGTCCCGGAGGGCGTCGAGGGCCAGGTGCCCTACCGGGGGCCGCTGTCCGCCGTCGCCCACCAGCTCACCGGCGGGCTGCGCGCCGCGATGGGCTACGTCGGCGCGGAGAGCATCCCGGAGCTGCACCGGCGTGGCCAGCTCATCCGGATCACCGCGGCCGGGCTCAAGGAGAGCCACCCGCACGACATCCAGATGACCGTCGAGGCGCCCAACTACCACTCCCGCTGACCCACCACCCCCAAACCACCTGGAGTCCCCCATGCGTGACGTGGTCGAGATCGGGCTGGGCAAGACCGCGCAGCGCGGTTACCACCTGGACGACATCGCCATCGTGCCGAGCCGCCGCACCCGGGACGTCGACGACGTCTCCACCGGGTGGCAGCTCGACGCGTACCAGTTCGGCATCCCGTGCGTCGCGCACCCCTCGGACGCGACCATGAGCCCCGCCTCGGCGGTCCGGCTCGGCCAGCTCGGCGGCCTCGGCGTCCTGAACGTCGAGGGCCTCTGGACCCGGTACGAGAACCCGGCGAAGATCCTGGAGGAGCTGGCCGGTCTCGGCGAGGACGCGCGGGCGACCAAGCGCCTCCAGGAGGTCTACGCCGAGCCGATCCGCCCCGACCTGATCGCCGAGCGGGTGCGTGAGCTGCGTGAGGGCGGCAGCACGGTGGCGGTGCGGGTCTCCCCGCAGCACACCCTGGCGCTGGCCCCGGTGATCCTCGACGCCGGGGTGGACATCCTGGTCATCCAGGGCACGCTCGTCTCGGCCGAGCACGTCTCCACCACCGACGAGCCGCTGAACCTCAAGGAGTTCATCGCCGACCTGGACCTGCCGGTCGTCGTCGGCGGCTGCACCGACTACAAGACCGCGCTGCACCTGATGCGTACCGGCGCGGCCGGCGTGATCGTGGGCATCGGCGGCGACGACTGGTCGACCACCGAGTCGGTGCTCGGCATCCGGGTACCGATGGCCACCGCCATCGCCGACGCCGCGGCGGCCCGCCGCGACTACCTGGACGAGACCGGCGGCCGGTACGTGCACCTGATTGCCGACGGCGACATGCAGACGTCCGGCGACATCGCCAAGGCGCTCGGCTGCGGCGCGGACGCGGTGATGCTCGGCGAGCCGCTGTCGCTCTGCGAGGAGGCCCCGGCCGGCGGTGCCTGGTGGCACTCCGCGGCCAGCCACCCGTCGCTGCCCCGTGGCGCGTTCGAGGTGGCCGGCGAGCCGCTCGGCTCGATGGAGAAGCTGCTGTTCGGCCCGGCCGACGAGCCGGACGGCCAGCTCAACCTCTTCGGCGGCCTGCGCCGCGCGATGGCCAAGTGCGGCTACCGCGACCTGAAGGAGTTCCAGAAGGTCGGGCTGGTCCTCGACCGCTGAGCACCACCGATCACCACTGAGCACCGCGCGGCGGCGCGGGCGGCGGCGCGGACGTGTTCCGGCCCTGCCCGCGCCGTCGCGCGTCTAGGCTCGCCGGGTGAGACGCGGGCGGGTCTGGGCGGCGGGGCTGGCGGCGGCGCTCGCGCTGAGCGGGTGCACCGGGGGCGGCGACGAGGGCGGGTTCCGGCCGGGCGCGGCGGACGCCGGTGACCCGTACGTGCCGGGGGCCGGCAACGGCGGCTACGACGTCGGCCACTACGCGCTGGACGTGCGCTACGACCCGGCAAGCGACAAGCTCACCGGCACCGCCACGCTGACCGTCACCGCCACCCGGGCGCTGTCCCGGTTCCAGCTCGACCTGGCCGGGCTCGGCGTCGAGCGGGTGCGGGTGGACGGGGAGGCGGCGAAGCACCGCCACGACGGCGCCGAGCTGATCGTGACTCCGCCGCGCGGGCTGCCGTCGGGCAAGCGGTTCACCGTCGAGGCGACGTACGGCGGGGTGCCGCAGCCGCTGCCGAACGCCGAACTCGGTGACGGCGGCTTCCACGCCACACCGGACGGCGCGATAGCGCTCGGCCAGCCGGAGTCGGCGAGCACCTGGTACCCGGTGAACGACCACCCGTCGGACAAGGCCACCTACGACCTCGCGGTCACCGTGCCGGACGGCCTCGCCGCGCTGTCCAACGGCGTGCCGGCGGGCCGGACGTCCAGCGGCGGCTGGACCACCTGGCGCTGGTCGGAGCGCGCGCCGATGGCCAGCTACCTGAGCACGCTGGTGATCGGCGACTACCGCGTCAGCAGCGGCACGCACGCCGGCAAGCCGATTGTCACCGCCGTCGCCGCGAGCCTGCCCGCCGACGGCCCGGCCGCCGCGTCGGTGGCCCGCACCGGCGAGGTCGCCGACTTCCTGGCCGAGCGCTTCGGGCCGTACCCGTTCGAGGCGTACGGCGGTGTGGTGGTCGCCGACGAACGCATCAGGTACGCGCTGGAGACGCAGAGCCGGCCGGTCTACGGGCCGGCGTTCTTCCGCGACGGCCTGCCGAACACCGAGGTGGTCGCGCACGAGCTGGCGCACCAGTGGTTCGGCGACAGCGTCTCGGTGGCCCGGTGGAGCGACATCTGGCTCAACGAGGGCTTCGCCACGTACGCCGAATGGCTCTGGGATGAGCACGACGGCGGGCGGACCGTGGCGCAGACGGTGACCGAGCGCTACGCGGCCACCGACTGGTCCAAGCCCACAGTCGACCCGGGCCGGGCCGGGATGTTCGGCGACGCGGTCTACCAGCGCGGTGCGCTCGCCGTGCACGCGCTGCGCCGCGCGGTGGGCGACGAGACGTTCTACCGGGTGCTGCGCGGCTGGCTGGCGCAGCACCGCGACGGCAACGTCACCACCGCCGACTTCGTCGGGTACGCCGAACGCACGTCCGGGCGGCCGTTGCGGGCGCTGCTCGACGCCTGGCTGGTCGGTGGCACGCCGCCGGGACTGCCGTGACGAACGCGTGACCGCCGCTGGGTAGGCTGCCGCGGTCGGAGCGGCCCGTGGGCGGGGGCCGCCGAACGGGCCCCCGGGAGGGATCGAGGCGATGACGCGGCGCGGCGCACGACGACGGCTCGGGTTGCTGGTCTGCGGCACGGTGCTGGTGGCCGGCTGCGGTTCGGCCGAGCCGGACCCGGGTCCCGCGACCCCGGCCGGCCCCGCGCCGGCGACCTCGCGCAGCTTCGCGCCGGGCGGGGCCGGCGCCGGCGATCCGTACTTCCCGAGCTACGGCAACGGCGGGTACGACGTCGCGCACTACACGGTTAAGGTGCGTTACGACCCGGAGACGGACAAGCTGAGCGGCACCACCACGCTTCGGGCCACCGCGACCGCCGACCTGTCCGCGTTCAACCTGGACCTGGCCGGGCTGACCGTCCGGTCGGTGACAGTGGACGGCGCCGCCGCCCGGCACAGCCGTACCGCCGACGAGCTGGTGGTCACCCCGGCCGTCGGGCTGACCTCCGGCAACGGGTTCACCGCCGAGATCCGGTACGACGGGCGGCCGGAGGCGCTGCGCACCGAGTCGCTGGGCGAGGGCGGCTGGCTGCACACCGCCGACGGGGCGATCGCGCTCGGGCAGCCGGAGTCGGCGAGCACCTGGTTCCCGGTCAACGACCACCCGTCGGACAAGGCCACCTACGACATGGAGATCACCGTCCCGAAGGGACTGACGGCGATCTCCAACGGCGTGCCGAAGGGGAGGACGACAAGCGGCGACTGGACCACCTGGAAGTGGTCGGAGACCGCGCCGACGGCCAGTTACCTGACCATGGTGGCGATCGGGAAGTTCCGGATCACCACCGCGCGGCACAAGGGACGGCCGGTCTACAGCGCGGTCACCACCCAGGTGGCGCAGGGCGCGCCGGACCGGTCCATCGCGCGCACCGTCGAGGTCGCCGACTACCTGGAGAGCGTCTTCGGGCCGTACCCGTTCGAGGCGTACGGCGGCGTGGTGATCGCCGACGAGCGCATCCGGTACGCGCTGGAGACGCAGAGCCGGCCGGTCTACTCGGCGAGCTTCTTCCAGCGGGGCGACAACACCGGCGTGGTCGCGCACGAGCTGGCCCACCAGTGGTACGGCAACAGCGTGTCGATCCAACGCTGGCAGGACATCTGGCTCAACGAGGGGCTGGCCACGTACGCCGAGTGGCTGTGGGCCGAGCACGTCGGCTCGACCACCGTGCAGCGCACGTTCGAGCAGAAGTACGCGAACGCCGGCGGGCCGGTGTGGCGTACGCCGCCGGGCAAGCCGGGAGTGGCCGGCCTGTTCAGCAGCTCGGTCTACGACCGGGGCGGGATGACAGTGCACGCGCTGCGGGTGGCGGTGGGCGACGTCGCTTTCTTCGCCGTCCTGCGCACCTGGGCGGCGGAGCGGAAGAACGGCAACGCCACCACCGCCGACTTCGTGGCGCTGGCCGAGCGGATCTCCGGCAAGAAGCTGGCCAAGGTCTTCGACCCGTGGCTGTACGGCACCGAGCGTCCGCCCGCCCCGAAGCCGCTGTAGGGCGTCAGTTCCGCACGCGCAGCGACGGGTGGGCGGCCAGGAACGCGTCGGCCCGCCCGCCGCGCAGCGCGGTGAGGAAGTCGCGGCCGAGCGGCCTGAGCTGCTCACCCCGGTACGCGCCGCCGCTGCCCACCCCGGCGCCGGGCAGCACGACGAGCGTGAGCCGGTCCGCCGGCAGGCCACCCAGGGCGTACGCGAAGTCGATCAGTTTCCGGCCGCCCCCGGCGTACACCAGGGTCCTGCCCAGCGCGGCCACCACCTGCTCGACCCGCTGCGGATCGCGGGCCGTGCCCTGGTCGAGGATCTTGCGGGCCAGCGCCCGGAGCAGTTGCTGCTGGTGCCGCTGGCGGGTGTAGTCGCCGCCCGCGGTGTAGCGCTGCCGCGCGTAGTCGAGCGCCTGCCAGCCGGTCAGGTGCCGGGTGCCCTTCTCGTAGACCATCTGCGGCCCGGTGTAGCCGCCGCCGCTCAGGGTCCGCATGGTGCCGTCCGGGCGGCGGTGCCGGGACTCGACCCGCTGGTCGACGTAGAGGTCCACGCCGCCGAGCGTGTCCACCAGCTTGTCGAAGCCGCCGAACGTGATCACCGCGCCGGCGTCGATGCGCAGGCCGGTGTAGCGGGAGACGGTGGTGCGCAGCAGCTCGTACCCCTGGGCGGTGCTGGGGTTGCCCTTGTCGCCCGGCACCCGGCTGCCGTAGCTCATCGCGTGGGTGAGCTTGGTCCGGCCGCCCGGGTAGCGGGCCTTCGGGTAGGCGGGGATGTCCACCACCAGGTCCCGGGGGAGCGAGAACAGGTACGCCCGGTCCAGCCCGGCCGGTACGTGCAGCAGCAGCACGGCGTCGGCGTGCGGTTCCCAGCCGGGGATGCTGACCCGGGTGTCGACGCCGACGAGCAGCAGGTTGAGCGGGCCCTTCAGGTCGGCGCCGGGCGGCGGCGTCGGGCTGGCGGTCGTCGGGACGGGCGTGGGTGAGGCCGGGGTCGGGGGTGGGGTGGTCGGGCCGGCGACCGGTGCGGCGGGACGGTTCGCGACGAGCCGGGTGGTCACCACCGCCCCGGTGGCCACCAGCAGCGCCGCCACCAGTACGGCCAGGCCCAGCAGGCGTCGTCTCGTCACGTTCGTTCCTCCCCGTGGATTCGACGCGCCAGGTGGGCCCACGGGTTGCAACGGCGGGAATCCCGGCGATCGAGCGCTCTGCATGATGTGCGAAAAAGCCTCGTTGGCGCTATAGCTACCGGTCGGTAATGATGCGTCCATGCGCTACGACGTGGTCGTCATCGGTTCCGGGTTCGGCGGCAGCGTCACCGCGCTGCGGCTGGCCGAGAAGGGTTACTCGGTAGGGGTCCTGGAGGCCGGGCGGCGTTTCGCCGACGACGAGTTCCCCCGTACCTCCTGGCGGGCGCGGCGGTTCCTCTGGGCGCCCCGGCTCGGCTGCTTCGGGCTCCAGCGGATCACGCTGCTGCGCTCGGCCGACCGCAAGGCCGGGGGCGGCGTGCTGGTGCTCTCCGGCGCCGGGGTCGGCGGTGGGTCACTCGTCTACGCGAACACGCTCTACGAGCCGCTGGACGCGTTCTACACCGACCCGCAGTGGCGGGACATCACCGACTGGCGCGACGAGCTGGCCCGCCACTACGACCAGGCGAAGCGGATGCTCGGCGTCACCACTTACCCGATCGACACCCGCGCGGACCAGGCCGTCCGCGCGGTGGCCGAGCGGATGGGGGTGGCGCACACCTACCACCCGACGCCGGTCGGCGTGCACATCGGGCGTCCCGGCGAGCGGGTGGCCGACCCGTACTTCGGCGGGGCCGGGCCGGAGCGCACCGGCTGCAACCACTGCGGGTCGTGCATGACCGGCTGCCGGCACGGCGCCAAGAACACGCTGGTGAAGAACTACCTCTGGCTGGCCGAACGGCTCGGCGTGCGGGTGCACCCGCTGACCACCGTGACCGCCGTCCGCCCGGACCCGGCCGGCGGCTACGCGGTGCACACCGAGCGCACCGGCGCGTGGCTGCGCAAGCGGCGCGAGGTGATCCACGCCGACCAGGTGGTCTTCGCGGCCGGCGCGCTCGGCACCCAGCGGCTGCTGCACGAGATGAAGGCGACCGGCGCGCTGCCGGCGCTCTCGCCCCGGCTGGGCGAGCTGACCCGGACCAACTCCGAGGCCATCCTCGGCGCCTCGGTGGCGCCCGGCTCGGCCCGCCGGCGCGGCCTCGACTTCACCGAGGGCGTGGCGATCACCAGCTCGTTCCACCCCGACCCGCAGACCCACATCGAGCCGGTCCGCTACGGCAAGGGCTCCAACGCGATGGGCCTGCTCCAGTCGCTGCTCGTCGACGGCGGTCCCCACCGGGTCCGGCGCTGGCTGGGCAGCATCGTCCGGCAGCCCGTGCTGGCGGCACGGATGCTGTCGGTACGCCGCTGGTCCGAGCGCACCGTCATCGCGCTCGTCATGCAGTCGGTCGACAACTCGCTGACCACCCGCTACCGCAGGGGCCGGCTGGTCTCCGGCCCCGGCCACGGCGAGCCCAACCCGACCTGGATCCCGGCCGGCAACACGGCGGCCCGGCTGCTCGCCGAGGAGATCGGCGGCACCCCCGGCGGTGCGGTCACCGAGCCGTTCAACATCCCGGTGACCGCGCACATCCTCGGCGGCGCGGTGATCGGCGCCACCCCGGACGAGGGGGTCGTCGACCCGTGGCACCGGGTGTACGGCCACCCGGGGCTGCACGTGGTGGACGGCGCGGCGGTCTCGGCGAACCTGGGCGTCAACCCGTCGCTGACGATCACCGCGCAGGCCGAGCGGGCCATGTCGTACTGGCCCAACAAGGGCGAGGCGGACCCGCGCCCGGCGCCCGGGTCGGCGTACACCCGGGTGGCGCCGGTCGCGCCGCGGCGCCCCGCCGTCCCCGCCCACGCCCCCGCCGCCCTGCGGTGAAAGGAAGGGCCCCTTCTTAACGCCTCCGGTAGAGGAAGGGCCCCCTGTTAACACATGCATCCCGCCACATCGCCGGGGCGCGTCCGGCGGTCCCGTGACTGTCGGTAGGCTTTGCGCACATGAGCACGCCTCGCCCCGTCCTCGTGGTGGACTTCGGAGCCCAGTACGCCCAGCTCATCGCGCGCCGTGTCCGCGAGGCGAAGGTCTACTCGGAGATCGTCCCGCATTCCATGCCGGTGTCCGAGATGCTGGCGAAGAACCCGGCCGCGATCATCCTGTCCGGCGGCCCGGCCAGCGTCTACGCTCCGGACGCGCCGCAGATCGACGCCGGGATGTTCGACGCCGGGGTTCCGGTCTTCGGCATCTGCTACGGCTTCCAGGCCATGGCCCAGGCGCTCGGCGGCACCGTCGCGCGCACCGGCAACCGCGAGTACGGCGGCACCCCGCTGCGCCCGCGCCTGACCGAGCCCGGCGTGCTGCTGCGTGACCTGCCCGCCGACCTGCCGGTCTGGATGAGCCACGGCGACTGCGTCACCGAGGCCCCGGAGGGCTTCACCGTCACCGCCGAGTCGGCGGGCGCGCCGGTCGCCGCGTTCGAGGACGTGGCCGGCCGCCGGGCCGGCGTGCAGTTCCACCCCGAGGTCGGGCACACCGCGCACGGCCAGGAGATGCTCACCCGCTTCCTGTACGACATCGCCGGCATCGAACCGACGTGGACGCCGTCGAACATCATCGACGAGCAGGTCGCCCGGATCCGCGAGCAGATCGGCGACAAGGAGGTCATCTGCGGCCTCTCCGGCGGCGTCGACTCGGCGGTCGCCGCCGCGCTCGTGCACCGCGCCGTGGGCGACCAGCTCACCTGCGTGTTCGTGGACCACGGCCTGCTGCGCGCCGGTGAGGCCGAGCAGGTCGAGAAGGACTACGTCGCCGCCACCGGCATCAAGCTCAAGGTGGTCGACGCCCGGGAAAGGTTCCTCGGCGCGCTCGCCGGGGTCACCGACCCGGAGCAGAAGCGCAAGATCATCGGTCGGGAGTTCATCCGGGTCTTCGAGGCCGCCGCCCGGGAGATCGCCGCGCACGGCGACGTGGAATACCTGGTGCAGGGCACGCTCTACCCGGACGTGGTGGAGTCCGGCGGCGGCACCGGCACCGCCAACATCAAGAGCCACCACAACGTCGGCGGCCTGCCCGAGGACCTGAAGTTCTCGCTGGTCGAGCCGCTGCGCACGCTGTTCAAGGACGAGGTCCGCACGATCGGCCTGGAGCTGGGACTGCCCGAGGCGATGGTGTGGCGGCACCCGTTCCCGGGCCCGGGCCTGGCCATCCGGATCATCGGCGCGGTCGACGAGGAGCGTCTCGCCGTGCTCCGCAAGGCCGACCTGATCGCCCGGCAGGAGCTGACCTCGGCCGGCCTGGACCGGGGCGTCTGGCAGTTCCCGGTGGTGCTGCTGGCCGACGTGCGCAGCGTCGGGGTGCAGGGCGACGGGCGCACCTACGGTCACCCGGTGGTGCTGCGCCCGGTCTCCAGCGAGGACGCGATGACCGCCGACTGGTCGCGGCTGCCCTACGACGTGGTGGCCCGGATCTCCACCCGGATCACAAACGAGGTCGCCGAGGTCAACCGCGTGGTCCTGGACGTGACGAGCAAGCCGCCGGGCACCATCGAGTGGGAGTGACGGGGCTCAGGCCGCCGGCGGTGTCTGCGGTCCGGCGTCCGGCCGCGCCTGCGGTCCGGCCTCGGGCCGTGGCACCTGCGGCGTAGTCGGCGCCTGCGTAGTCGGCGGGACCGGCGGCCAGCCCGGCGCGGTGCCCGGCGGGTGCGGCCAGGCGGGGGCGCCGGCCGGCTCCTCGGGCATCAGGAACCACATGATCGGGTACGCGAGCGCGGCGAGCCCGCCGGTGAGCACCGTGGCGGCTGCGAAGATCACCCGGATCAGCGTGGGGTCGGCGGCGAAGTAGCGGCCGAGGCCGCTCGCCACCCCGGCGATCATGCGGTCGCTGACCGGTCGGCGGAGCTGCTTGTACGGGGCCTGGGAGGGGTTCGGGAAGGTCATGTGTCAACGGTCCCGCGCGCTGTGGCGGGCGACCTCGGTGACCGCCCGGACGCCTACCCTGAACCGTCCCTGAGACGCCAGCCGAGAGTCAGGAATCTGACTCTTTTCGATCCCGGTAACCCGCTCCGGGGAGAATTTGCTCCCGTGACCACCTCGCTGGAGCCGCTCCGCAGGATCGCGGCATACGCAGTTTGTGCTGATTCAAACGGCCGAGTGTTGCTGGTCCGCGCATCGGAGCGCTCCGGCACCCCCGGCACCTGGTCGCTCCCCGGAGGCGCGGTCGACCACGGTGAGGACCCCAAACACACAGTCGTACGGGAGACCGCTGCCGAGACCGGGCTCTCGGTGGCTGTGGCCGGTCTCCAGGACGTGCTCGCCGACATGCGGGCGCTGCCCGAGCGGCACATCACGATCCACACCGACCGGCTGCTCTACACCGTCTCGGTACGCGGCGGGACGCTCACCGAGCGGGTCGACCGCCCGACCGACCTGGCCCGCTGGTTCACCCTCGACGAGGCCCGGGAGCTGCCCCTGCGGTCGTTCACCGCACGTGCCCTGGGCCTGCCCACCTCCACCGACGACATCGTGCCGGAGGAGGTGCCCGAGTTCCCCTCCTTCTACGCCGTACCCGGCCCGGACGGGTTGCACCGGGCGCAGCGCTTCGCCGCGTACGCGGTGGTGACCGACCCGGAGGAGCGCGTGCTGCTGACCCGGGTCTCCGACGGCTACCCGGGCGCCGGCTGCTGGCACCTGCCCGGTGGCGGCACCGACTACGGCGAGCAGCCGGGCGCGGCGCTGATCCGGGAACTCGTCGAGGAGACCGGCCAGACCGGCCGCCTGGTCGAGCTGCTCGGCGTGGCCAGCCACCGGGACGCCGCCTCGCTCGGCCCGGAGGGCTACCCGATCGACTGGCACGGCGTACGCGCGTTCTACCGGGTGGTCGTCGACCAGCCCGCGCCACCCACGGTGGCCGACATCGGCGGCTCCACCTGCGAGGCCCGCTGGTTCCGCCGCGAGGAACTGGGCGCCCTCCCCACCGACCGCCTCACCGAGGTGACGGCCGAAGCGGTCCAGGCCGCCCACCTCCTCTGACCCCCGGCCCCTCCGGGCCCCCACCCCGGCGATCATGAGGTTGACGGGGCGAGATGTCCGCCTCGGTACCGCTAACCTCATGATCGACGGGGTGGGGCGCGGGGGAGGGGTGGGCTGTGGAGCAGCGGCGGCGGATCGGGGCCTACGGGGTGCTGCGGGACTCCGAGGGGCGGGTGTTGCTGGCGCGCGGCTCGGCGCGGTGCCCGTACCCGGGGGTGTGGCAGTTGCCCGGCGGCGGCGTCGAGCACGCGGAACACCCGGCCGACACCGTGGTACGCGAGTTCGCCGAGGAGACCGGCCTGACCGTGGCGCCCGGTGCGATCCGGGCCGCGGTGGCCGACGTGACCCCGTTCCGCACCGAGACCGTCGCGATGCACACCGACCGGCTGATCTTCGAGGTCGAGGCGCGGGGCGGGCGGCTGCGGCCCGAGCCGGCCGGTGGCACCGACGAGGTGGGCTGGTTCACGCCCGAGGAGGCGGCCGCCCGGCTGCTGATGCCGTTCACCGCCGAGCTGCTCGGCCTGCCGGTGACGCCACTGCCGGCCGGCATGCCCCGGGGGCTGCCCGTCGACCCGGCCGGGCCGGCCGCCGACCGACGGCAGCGCTTCGCCGCGTACGGGCTGGTCACCGACCCCGCCGGCCGGGTGCTGCTCACCATGATCGCCGACGGCTACCCGGGCGCGGGTCAGTGGCACCTGCCCGGCGGCGGCACCGACCACGGTGAGCAGCCGGCCGCCGGTCTGCTGCGCGAGCTGGTCGAGGAGGCCGGGCAGCTGGGCCGGGTGGTCGACCTGATCGCCGTGGACAACCTGCACAACCCGGGCGCGCTCGGTCCGGAGCGGCGCCCGCTGGACTGGCACGGCGTCCGGGTGATCTACCGGGTACGCGTGGACGCGCCGACCGAGGCGGTGGTGACCGAGCTGGCCGGTGGCTCGACCGCGCGGGCGGCCTGGTTCGCCCCGGAGCAGGTCACGGCCCTGCGGATGACCGACGTGGCGGCCCGCGCCACCGGCCGGAGGGTGAGCTGAATCGCTCGCCGAGCCGCCCTTGGTGACCTCCGGTACAGTCAGGAGCAAGGGTTGACACCGAAAACGGGCGATGAAGCCCGAGATGGGAATGATTGAGCGGTTCGCGCGGTTACGCCAGATATAACTACCGCCGGCAGCTATCGCCAAGCCCCTGTCCCCTGTGCAATGGTGTACTCCGCAAAAGGGCTGCCGGATCCGAAAGGTCCGGCACGAGACAGCCGGACACCCGCCCCGCCAAGGGCGGCCAGCCGATCCGGTGATGGAGGAAACGTGCCGAGAGCCCCATGGCGCCGGCGTCGTACGACTGACAGTCCGCGCCCCGCAGGGCGTCGCTGGGCGGGCCGGTTGCGCCGCAGCAGCACGTTCGCCCGCCAGGTGCTGCTGGTCCGAGTGGGCCGCCGGGACGGCATGGCCGTCTCGGGGACCGACCGGGTCACCCCCGACCACCGCTACGCCGATCGCCAGCGCCTGCGCTACGGCCGGCTCGACACCGAGATCGAGGCGGTACGCCCGGTCAGCCCGGCGCTCGCCCCGGCCGCCCCGGTCGACGACGAGGCCTCGGCGATGTCGATCCCGCTCCTGCCGGGTGAGCGCACCGCCGCCCGCCGGGCCAAGTTCGCGCTCGTCAACGCGTGCACGCTGAGCAGCCTCATGCTCGGCATGCTGGCCATCTTCCTGGCCATGCGCGGTGACGTGCAGATCGCCGCGATCTGCCTGATCGCCTGCGTCGCGTTCGACGGCCTCGACGGTGCGCTGGCCCGCAAGCTCGGCGTGGCCAGCCCGTTCGGCGCGCAGATGGACTCGCTCGCCGACATGTGCTCGTTCGGCCTCGCCGCGCCGGTAGTGGTCTACGCCTCGCTGGCCGGTTCGGCGCCCCCGGCGGCCGCCGCGGTCTCCTGTGCGCTCGTCGCCGCCTGCGCGGCGATCCGGCTCGCCCGGTTCAACGTCTCGCCGAAGGACGGCCGCTTCTTCTGCGGCGTGCCGACCACCATGGCGGCAGCAGTGCTGGCCCTGACCGTGGCCATCGGCGTGCCGGTCCCCGGCCTGGTCATGGTGGCCGGCGTGGCGCTGCTCGCCTTCGCCATGGTGTCCAGCTTCCCGTACGCCAAGCTCGCCCGGCTGCTGAGGCTGCCGCCGTGGCTCTGGCTGGCCCCGGTGGTGGGTGCGCTCGTCGACATCCGGCTCACGTTCGCCCTCGTGGTGGTGGGCTACCTGGTCAGCGGCCCGCTGCTCTGGCTGCACCAGCGCCGTACCGCCTGACCCGAGAACGACAGAAGGGGCGCCGCGAGAGCGGCGCCCCTTCTTCGTGTGCGGCGCTCAGCGCCAGCGGGCGATCACCGTGGCGCCGCCGACCACCTTGTCACCCGGGCCGACGAGCGGGTCCGCGGCGTCGGCCGGCAGGTAGACGTCGGTACGCGAGCCGAACCGGATCAGGCCGAAGCGCTCCCCCCGGGCCAGCAGCGAGCCGACCGGCGCCCGCTGCACGATCCGGCGGGCGATCAGCCCGGTGCGCTGCGCGACCACCACCGTGCCGTGGTCGGTGTCCAGCACCGTGTACGCGGCCACGTTGTGCTCGGCGTCCGGCTTCATGGCGTTGACGAACCCGCCGTCGGCGACGAAGTAGTCGACCACCTTGCCGGCCACCGGGGCGCGGTTGACGTGCACGTCCAGCACCGACAGGAAGACCGCGATCCGCAGCCACTCGCCGTCACCGAAGCGCTCGTCCTGAAGGCGCTGCACGGACAGCACCTGACCGTCCGCCGAGGCCACCACCGCCGACGGGTCCTCCGGCACGTCCCGCTCCGGGTCCCGGAAGAACGCGGCCACCGGCGCGGCGGCCAGCGCCGGCAGCAGCCAGAGCTTCGACTTCGGCCGCGCGGCCCGGGCCAGGGCGGCCAGGCCGAGCGTGATGCCCGCGGCGGCCACGCCGTTCGAGTCGATGTGCATGCCCCGGGTCAGCGGCACGCTCGACGGCCGGTACGCCGGGGACAGCGAGGCCGCGAGCGCGACCGGCGCCGGGCTGAAGCGCAGGTGGTGCACGCGTACCGGCGGGGTGTTGCGCAGCACCAGGTCGGTGCGTACGCCGTGCAGCACGCCCTGCCGGTCCAGCTCGCCGTCGGCGCCCTCGGTGCGGAACAGCGGCGCGGCGACGCTCAGCACCGCGCCCTCGGCGAGGTACTTCACCAGCCCGTCGACGGCGGCGCGCGCCTCGTCCGCGGTGCCGGTGAACGGCTCGGCGACGATCACCACCGCGGCGGCGTCCGCCTCGGCGAGCGTGTCGGCCACGCGTACCCGGTCGGCGACCCAGCGGCCCTGCGCCGTGACGTGTTCGCGCAGCGCCGCCACGGCGGCGCCCTCCGCCGGCACCACAGTCAGCCGGTCGCCGGGGAGCAGCGCCTCGATCGCGGCGGCCAGCACCGCGGACTCCGGGGTCGCACCGACCAGCAGGCCGGCCTTCGGGTCGTTACGCCGGGCGAACTCGCTGACGAGCGTGCGGGCGGCGCGCTCGCCGATGCGGACCGCACCGGAGGGACCGGTGACGCGCACGGCGGGGGACTGGGTCATGTCGGACGGGCTCCTGACGAGATAGCGAACGGACGGGGCGGCTCCGGCGACCCGACCGGCGGCTCCGGCGAGTCGGGGGCGCGGGCCGGCCGGCGGAGGCGAGATCTCCGCCGACCAGCATAGGCCGCGTCCGAAGGGCGCCGCAGTGGCGCGGTCAGGCCGGATCCTCCGGCGTACGGCGCTGCCGAACCGGTTCGTCGGCTGGTTCGTCGAGCGGCGGCAGTTCGCGGGTGGCCGGCTCGGCGGGGTCGGTGGTCGCCTCGGTGGCCCATTCGTCGGCGCCGTCGGTCGTCGCCGTGCCACCGGCCGTCGCCGTGCCACCGGCCGGGGAACCGTACGGCGCGGCGACGGTGACCTCCGGTGCGGGCGGCGGGGCGGGCTGCTCCGGGGCGCGGCCCGAGCGCAGCGCGCCGATCAGCCCGAGCAGTCCGATCACCACCAGCCCGCCGGCCAGGAACCAGCCGACCGGCGGTACGGCGAGGCCGAGGATCCGGGCCAGCAGCCACCAGACGGACAGGCCGAGGAAGAGGAGTCCGAAAGCGAGCGACACGAGGTCGGTACGGTGCGCCTTCACCGGGTCACCTCCAGCTTGCCGGCGTTCACGTGGACGAAGAGGCGTAGCTTGCCGCCACCGGGACCGTCGGGGCCGGCGTCGGTGGTCTCCCACTGACGACCGCCGAGCCCGCCGCTGCGCCGGCCGAAGACGGTGGCGTCACCGGCGTTCACGTCGGCCACCGTGGTCACGTCGACGTTCGGCGGTACGACCACCGTCGCGTTGCCGAGGTTCACGTCGACTGTCACCTGGACGTCCTGCTTGTCGAAGTCGATACCGCGCAGGTCGAGCGTCGCGTCACCGAGGTTGTTCTCGTACCGGCTCGCCAGGTCGCGCAGGTCGGTCGGGGCCCAGGTGACGTTGCCGTCGATGCCGCGTACCCGGTCGTAGGACTCGGCGACGGTGGCGATGCCGAGCGCCGCCGCGGTCACCAGGCCCAGCGCGATCAGCCAGCGGGCCCGGCCGAACCAGGTGCCGACGAGCAGGCCGAGGCCGATGGTCGCGAGCACGGCGGCGAAGTAGCCGGCGGCGCCGACCGGGAAGACGTCGAGCAGGTCGAGCATGGCCACCACGCCGAGCGCCAGGAAGATCAGCGAGAACGTGACCGCGCCGAGCGCCGAGCGCTCCTTGGGCCGCTTCGGCGGCCGCGGCGGCCGGACCGGTGGCGGGACGGGCGGGCCGGGCGGTGATCCGGCGTAGGGGCCGTGCGGGGCGAACGGCGGCCGGTAGCCGCCGGGCGGCAGCGGCGCGCCCACCGGCGCGGGCGGCGGCACGGCGGCCGGCTCGTCCAGCCGGGAGCCCGCGTCCCGCGCGCCCGGCCAGGCCGGGTTCCCGCCGTATGTGGGCCAGGAGGCGGTGTCGGCGACCGCGCCGGTCACGTGCCGCATCGAGACGGTCGTCGGCTCGGCCGGGGCCGGCCGGGTGCCCGCAGCGGCGGGCCAGCCCGGCGCGGGCAGCGTCGGGTAGCCGGTCGCGGGCCCGGAGAAGCTCGCCGGGTTGCCCGGCTCGTGCTCCGCGCCGGACGTCACGGGGTTGTCCGGCTCAGAGGCGCCCGGCGTCGGGTAGCCGGGCTCGGCGGCGGGCACCGGCGGGTGGCCGGGCTCGGGCGCGGGCGGGTACCCCGGCTCGGGGCGGCGGGCCGGCGGGTAGCCGGGCTCCGGTTGGGTGGCGGGCAGGACAGCGCCGGGCAGGCCGGTGGCGGGCGCCACGCCGGGGCGTGCCGGCGGCACGGCCGGCCCGGCGGGCGCGCCGGTCCACGGCGCCGCGGGGGGAGCCGCGGGCCATGTACCCGGCGCCGGGGCCTGCGGTGCGGGCCAGGCCACCGGCGGCACCGGACCCGGCGGGGGACCGTGCGGCGGCGCCGGCTGAGCCGGGCGCTGCGCCGGGCCGCGCTGGTCGCGGTTGAGCAGGAGCGCGCCGCCGATCAGGATCACCGCGCCGAGGAGGATCGCCCGGAACCCGTCGGTCACGACGTAGGCGAAGCCGAGCGCCACCACGATGCTGAGCACGATCACCGTGATCGGCGACATGCTGGACCGGCCCCGGCCGAGCATGGCCTCCAGCGGCGAGGCGGTGTCGCCCTCGCCGGGGACGATGAGCCAGCCGGCGATGTACACGATGATGCCGATGCCGCCGAAGAAGCCGAGCACGGCCAGCAGCACGCGCCACAGCACCGGGTCGGTGTTCGTGGCCCGGCCGATGGCGGCGCACACCCCGGCCAGGTAGCGGCCCTGGCGAGGGCGTACCAGGCCGTACCGGGTGGTGAAGCCGGCGGCGCCGGGCGGTGGGGCGTACCCACCGGGTGGCGGACCGGCGAACGGCGTGCCGCCGCCGGGCGGTGGTGCCGCCTGGTCGGTGGTGGGCGCCGCTCCCGGCGGGGGCGGCGGCGGGGCGTCCTGTGCTGCCGCCCAGGGGCGGGGCGGACGGGCAGCGTCCTCGTTCATGGCTTCGATACTGCTGCCCCGGCCGCCCGAACAGCCTCCGGACCCGACCCTGACCCCACCCTGAGATCCGCGGCCGGTGAAACTCCGGGGCGTCCCCGTGGTCCGGGGCGTCGCCGCCGTGTGACGATCTGAGCGTCGGCGCTGCCGCCACATCCGCCTCGACCTGGGAGTCTCCGATCAGCAGCACCCCCGCACCGCACGCCCCGCGCCTCTACCGGGCCACCGAGCACCGGCTGGCCGCCGGGGTGGCCGCGGGCATCGCCGAGCACCTGGGCATCCCGGTGCTGCGGGTCCGCGTGGCGTTCATGGTGCTGCTCGGGTTGAGTGGTCTCGGACTGCTGCTCTACGCCGCCTTCTGGGCGGTGGTCCCGCCCCGCCCCGGCGACACCGCCGCCCCGCCCCGCCGCGACCTCGCCCAGCTGCTGCCGTTCGTGGTGATCGGCCTCGGCGTGCTGCTGCTCCAGGTGGTCGCGTTCAACTCGGTGGGCGCGGCCGGCACCGCCGGCTGGCTGGTGGCGATCATCGCGGTCGGCGCGGGCGTCATCTGGCACCAGGCCGCCCCGGAGCGCCGCCGGCAGTGGGGCGACTCCGCGGTGCCCTGGCTGGGCGCGGTGGTGGAGGAGAGCGACAGGCGTGCGTTCGTGCTGCGCTTCATCGGCGGCGGCGTGCTCGTCGCGGTCGGCATCATCGGCGTGGCGGCCGTCTACTCGCCGTCGCAGAACTTCGACGCGGTGCTCAACGGCGTGATCTTCGCGTTGGTCGGGCTGGCCGGCGTGGGCGTGGTCACCGGTCCGGTGCTCTGGCGCACCTGGAACCAGCTGCGATCCGAGCGGGAGGGCCGCATCCGGGAGCAGGAGCGCGCCGAACTGGCCGCGATGGTGCACGACCAGGTGCTGCACACGCTGGCCCTGATCCAGCGCAACGCCAGCGACGTCAAGACGGTGCAGCGGCTGGCCCGGGGTCAGGAGCGCTCGCTGCGCAACTGGCTCTACAAGCCGACCGCGTCGCCCACCGAGCGCTTCGCGGCCGCGCTGGAGCAGGCCGCCGCCGAGGTGGAGGACACCTTCGCCATCACCGTCGAGGTGGTGGTGGTCGGCGACCGGGAGACCGACGAGCGGGTGGGCGCGATAGTGGCCGCCGCCCGGGAGGCTCTGGTCAACGCGGCCCGGCACGCCGGTGTGCAGACCGTGTCGCTGTACGCCGAGGTGGAGCCGGAGCAGGTGAGCGTGTTCGTCCGGGACCGGGGCAAGGGCTTCGACCCGGATACCGTGGAGAATCACCGGCACGGCGTCCGGGGCTCGATCATCGGACGGATGAAGCGGCACGGCGGCCGGGCGGAGATCCGGTCCGAGCCGGGGGAAGGGACCGAGGTCCGGCTGATCCTGCCGATCAGCGGCTCCGGCCCCACGGCGGAAAGGGACAGGTGACATGTCCGAGCAGGAACCGGTCGAGGGTACGACGCCGCGCGGGCCGCTGCGGGTGTTCCTCGTCGACGACCACGCGATGTTCCGGGCCGGCGTCCGCGCCGAGCTGGGCGCACGGGTGGATGTGGTCGGCGAGGCCAGCTCGGTGGCCGAGGCGGTGACCCGGATCGCGGCCACCGCGCCGGACGTGGTGCTGCTCGACGTGCACATGCCCGACGGCGGTGGCCGCGCGGTGCTGGAGGCGATGCGGCGTACCCACCCGCAGGTGCGGTTCCTGGCGTTGAGCGTCTCCGACGCCGCCGAGGACGTGATCGGCCTGATCCGCGCCGGCGCGCGGGGGTACGTCACGAAGACGATCTCGCCGGAGGAGCTGACCGACGCGATCCGCCGGGTGGCCGACGGCGACGCGGTTTTCAGTCCGCGGCTGGCCGGGTTCGTGCTGGACGCGTTCGCCTCCCGGCCGGACGCGCCGGTGGCCGACCCCGAGCTGGACCAGCTCACCAACCGCGAGCGCGAGGTGCTGCGGCTGCTCGCCCGGGGGTACGCGTACAAGGAGATCGCCAAGGAGCTGTACATCTCGATCAAGACGGTCGAGACGCACGTCTCCAACGTGTTGCGCAAGCTCCAGATGTCGAACCGGTACGAGTTGTCCCGCTGGGCCGCCGACCGCCGGCTGGTCTAGGACCGGCTGCCGCCCGGGGGCGGGGCCTCGGCGGCCTCGTACCCCGGGGTGGTCGTGTCGACCGCTCAGTCGGCATGACATCATCCGGACGGACAGAAAACGCGACAGTCGTACGCCCACCAGGAACGTCCGCGCCGGCGCGGCGAACGTCACAGCTCCCCTGCCGTAGGGACACCCGTCGACCTCTTGCTGCCCGTTCTGCCTGTTCAGGGCCCTATCGTCCGCACACTTTGTGATCTTTTCTCAAGTATCGGCAACGTGGCGACCAACTAACGGCTTGATAACGGCACCTTCACGGAAAGGGCCGGTTGGTGTCACAGTGGCAGCACCTCACCCCCCGGTGTGAGGCACTTCGTCGGGCCCGTCGAACACGTGACGCCGTCTTTCGCGCCGCCGCGTGGTCGCCGACCCTGCGCGGTGCCTCGTCCAGGGTGTGGCGCCCGGCGGATCGGTACCCCTGGGGTGTCCCGAATTCCTCTGCGGTAAACCGGTGTCCTGCGGTTCGGGCCGCCGGTGGTGTCACCCCCCAAGACGTGCGTGAAACTCACGACGGAACCAGGTTAGAAAGAGGAGGCCCCTCGGAATGAGAGTCTCGAAGCGGGCGAGCGGCGCGCTCGCGGTGGGCGCGGCATTCGCGCTCGTCGCGTCCGGCTGCTCCAGCGGGAACAACGACGGTGGCGACGCCGGCGCCAGCAAGGACGGCGCGATCGTCATCGACGGCACCCAGCCGGAGAACCCCCTGGTTCCGGCGAACACCACCGAGACCGGTGGTGGCAAGGTCATCGACTGGGTGTGGAGCGGCCTGGTCGAGTACCCCAACAACGGTGGGGCGCCGCAGAACCTGCTCGCCGAGTCGATCGACACGACCGACTCGAAGGTCTTCAAGATCAAGATCAAGCAGAACACCAAGTTCCACGACGGCACCACCGTCAAGGCCGAGAGCTTCGTCAAGGCCTGGAACTGGGCGGCGTACGGCCCGAACGGCGCGCAGAACGCCTCCTTCTTCTCCGACATCCAGGGCTTCGACGACGTCTACACCGAGGACCCGGACGGCCCGGAGGGCCCGCAGAAGGCTCCGGAGCCCAAGGCCAAGGACATGTCCGGCCTGAAGGTCGTCGACGACTGGAACTTCGAGGTCACGCTCTCCGCGCCGACCTCTGTGTTCCCGACCAAGCTCGGCTACAGCGCCTTCATGCCGCTGCCGGACGCGTTCTTCTCGTCCACCCCGGCTGACTTCGGCAAGAAGCCGATCGGTAACGGCCCGGTCAAGCTCGTCTCCTGGCAGGACGACGTCGAGATCAAGCTGACCCGCTTCGACGACTACAGCCTGCGCGACAAGATGAAGATCAAGGACGTCACCGTCAAGATCTACCAGGACGACACGGCGGCGTACAACGACCTGCTCGCCGGCAACCTGGACTTCCAGCAGCAGGTTCCGGTCTCCGCGCTGGCCGGTGAGAAGTGGAAGACCGACCTGGGCGAGCGGGCCATGCCGACGACCACCCCGTCGACCGGCATCATCGCCTTCCCGATCTACGACAAGCGCTTCCAGAACCCGAAGCTGCGCAAGGCGATCTCGCTGTCCATCGACCGGCAGTCGATCACCGACAAGATCTTCTTCGGTAACCGCAAGCCGGCCGACAGCTGGGCCAACCCGCTGACCCCGGGTGCCGAGCCGAAGAACTGCACCGCCTGCAAGTTCGACGTGGCCCAGGCCAAGCAGCTCCTCACCGAGGCCGGTGGCTTCCAGGGCAAGCTGACCCTGTCGTACAACGCGGACGCCAGCCACAAGGAGTGGATGGAGGCCGTCGCCCAGCAGATCAAGACCAACCTGGGCATCGACGCGGTCGCGGTCGGCGTGCCGACCTTCGCGGTCTTCCGCGCCAACATCAACGCCTACAAGATGACCGGCGCCTACCGGGCCGGCTGGCAGCAGGACTACCCGGACGTCGAGAACTGGATCAACCCGCTCTACGTCACCGGTGGTTCCTCCAACGACGGCAAGTACAGCAACCCCGAGGTGGACCGTCTCGCCAAGGAGGCCTCCGCGGCCCCCAGCATCGAGGAGGCCCACAAGAAGTTCGCTGAGGCCGTCAAGCTGATCGACCAGGACGTCCCCTCCATGCCGATCTACTTCGGTGGCCAGCAGTCCGGCTACTCGGAGAAGATCAAGAAGCTGGAGCTGTCCAACGTCGGTGAGCTCGACATCACCTCGGTCGAGCTCTGATCCGAACGGTCTGACCCCGGGTCGGGCTCGCCTACCGGTGAGCCCGACCCGGGGCCGTTCCGCGAGGGGGTGTACAACGAACCCCTCGCACGTTGTCGCCGCCGCGCCGGCCTACCCGGCGCTCCCTGTCTGGAGGACCACCCCATGGGCCGTTATCTCTTGAGACGGCTGCTGCAACTCGTACCGGTGTTCATCGGCACGACGTTCCTGATCTACTGGCTCGTCTGGTCAGTGCCCGGTGACCCCTTCGCCGGCAAGTGCGGCGACCGCGGTTGCCCGCCGAACTACCGGGCCATGATGGTCGAGAAGTACCATCTCGACGACTCGATCTGGGTGCAGTACGCCAGCTACATGAAGAACCTTCTGCAGGGTGACTTCGGTATCACGTTCAGCGGTCGCGAGATCAGCGACATCATCGCCACGTCGTACCCGAACACCCTGAAGCTGGCGGTGGTCGCCCTCACCATCGAGGCCGTGATCGGTCTCGGTGCGGGCATCCTGACCGGTCTGCGGCGCAACGGCTTCCTGGACAACCTGGTCCTGGTCTCCACGCTCTTCCTGATCGCCCTGCCGGTCTTCGTCATCGGCTTCGTGCTTCAGTGGCTGCTCGGCGTCAAGTGGGGCATCATCAACCCGACCGTCTCCAACGAGATGCGGTTCAGCGAACTGATCGTGCCCGGGTTCGTGCTCGGCAGCGCGTCGATGGCGTACGTGGCGCGGGTGGCCCGGACGAGCATCGCCGAGAACCGGCGTGCCGACTACGTCCGTACCGCGATCGCCAAGGGCCTGCCCATGCGCCGCGTGGTCGGCGTGCACCTGCTGCGCAACTCGCTCATCCCGGTGGTCACCCTGCTCGGCACCGACCTCGGTGCGCTGATGGGTGGCGCGATCGTGACCGAGGGCATCTTCGGCATCAACGGCATCGGCCGGCAGGTGCTCCGCTCGATCGTCACGAAGGAGAGCGCTACCGTTGTGGGGATCGTGGTGGTGTTGGTGCTTGTCTATCTCGTCATGAACCTGGTGGTCGACCTG
The DNA here is from genome assembly GCF_043197215.1 of Micromonospora sp. NPDC049203. Lineage (NCBI taxonomy): Bacteria > Bacillati > Actinomycetota > Actinomycetes > Micromonosporales > Micromonosporaceae > Micromonospora > Micromonospora sp. NPDC049203. The sequence goes on from NZ_JBICSV010000003.1 coordinate 681,953, forward strand.
CTCTACGCCGCCCTCGACCCGAGGATCCGCTATGAGTGACCGCCGCAGCGAACGAATCGTCCCAGCAGTCTGCGCGGGTAACCACGCCCGCGCCGAGCGCAACGAGGTGCGGGCATGAGTGACCCGAGTTCCGCGTCGATCGTGACGACGCCGCCCGCGACCATGCCCACCGAGGCCGGGTCGGGCGCACCCACCGACGCCGGTCTGCCCGAGAGCGCCAAGCAGCAGAAGCCCCGTGGCCTGCTCGGCGACGCCTGGATCGACCTGCGTCGCAAGCCGCTGTTCTGGATCTCGGCGACGTTCATCCTGCTGTTCATCCTGATGGCCGCCGTCCCGTCGCTGTTCACCTCCGGCGACGCGGTGAACGGCGCGCTGGAGCGCAGCCGGGTCGAGCCGTCCTCCTCCGCCTGGTTCGGCTACGACGTGCAGGGCCGCGACGTCTACGCCCGGGTCATCTACGGCGCCCGCGCCTCGATCGTGGTCGCTGTGGTCTCCACCCTCCTGACGCTGTTCGTCGGTGGCGCCATGGGCATCATCGCCGGCTACCGCGGCGGCTGGGTGGACGCGGTGCTGTCCCGGATCGCGGACATCTTCTTCGGCCTGCCGTTCGTGCTCGGCTCGATCGTCATCCTGACCACGTTCAACGGGTCCGGCACCGACAACGGCGAGTGGACGATCATGGGCCTGGTGATCCTGTCCCTGAGCGTGCTGACCTGGCCGGTGGTGATGCGGCTGATGCGCTCCTCGGTGCTCTCCACCAAGGAGGCCGACTACATCGTCGCGGCCCGTGCCCTGGGCGCGAGCACCGGCCGGATCATCCTCAAGCACCTGCTGCCGAACTGCCTGGCGCCGCTGCTGGTCTACGGCACGATCCTGGTGGGCTCGTTCATCGGCGCGGAGGCCACGCTCTCGTTCCTCGGCATCGGCCTGAAGAACCCGGTGGTTTCCTGGGGCATCATGATCAGCGAGGCGCAGAACTACATCCGGGTCTCGCCGTTCCTGCTGTTCTTCCCCGCCGCGTTCCTCGTCACCGCCGTGCTGAGCTTCGTCATGCTCGGCGAGGCGGTCCGCGAGGCCCTCGACCCGAAGCTCCGATAGGGGAACTGAGTTGTCCGACATTCTCGTGTCCGAGCAGTCCGCGCCGGGCGCCGACGGATCCGGCCGCCCCTCGGGCCGCCTGCTCGAGGTCGACGACCTTCGGGTGGAGTTCCGCACCCGGGACGGCGTCGCCAAGGTCATCAACGGAGTCACGTACCACGTCGACGCGGGGGAGACCCTCGCCGTGCTCGGCGAGTCCGGCTCCGGCAAGAGCGTCACCGCGCAGACCATCATGGGCATCCTGGACACCCCGCCCGGGTTCGTCACCGGCGGCGAGGTCCGCTTCCACGGCAAGGACATGCTCAAGCAGTCCGCCGAGCAGCGGCGACGGATCCGTGGCGAGGGCATCGCCATGATCTTCCAGGACTCGCTCTCCGCCCTCAACCCGGTTTTCACGGTCGGCTTCCAGATCGCCGAGCAGTTCCGCGTCCGGCGCGGCATGAGCCGCTCGGACGCCAAGAAGCGCGCGATCGAGATGCTCGACCAGGTGAAGATCCCCAACGCCAAGGGCCGGTTCAGCAACTACCCGCACCAGTTCTCCGGCGGTATGCGGCAGCGCGCCATGATCGCCATGTCGCTGGCGCTGGACCCCGAGGTGCTGATCGCCGACGAGCCGACCACCGCGCTGGACGTGACGGTGCAGGCCCAGATCATGGACCTGCTCGGCGAACTGCAGCGCGAGCGGCAGATGGGCATGATCCTGATCACCCACGACCTCGGCGTGGTCGCCGACGTCGCGGACCGGATCGCGGTCATGTACGCCGGCCGGATCGTCGAGGAAGCCGACGTCTACGAGCTGTACCGCAAGCCGGCGCACCCGTACACGCTGGGCCTGCTCAACTCGATCCCCCGGATGGACGAGAAGGGCCAGGAGCTCCGCACCATCAAGGGCCTCCCGCCGAACCTGATGAACATTCCGCCGGGCTGCGCGTTCAACCCGCGTTGCCCGATGGCGCAGCCGGTGTGCCGGGAGAAGGTCCCGCCGCTGCTGCAACTGGGCAACGGCCGGGCCAGCGCCTGCCACTTCGCCGAGGAGCTGGTGAACCGTGACTGAGAACATCATCGAGGTTCGTGACCTGGTCAAGCACTACCCGGTGACCCGGGGCGTGGTGTTCAAGAAGACCATCGGCCAGGTCAAGGCCGTCGACGGCGTCTCCTTCGAACTCAAGGCCGGCGAGACGCTCGGCGTGGTCGGCGAGTCCGGCTGCGGCAAGTCGACGCTCGCCCGGGTGCTGATGAACCTGGAGAAGCCGACCTCCGGTCAGGTCCTCTACAAGGGCCAGGACATCTCGAAGCTCTCCGGCGGCGCGCTGCGGCGACTGCGCCGGCAGATCCAGCTCGTGATGCAGGACCCGTACACCTCGCTGAATCCCCGGATGACAGTGGGTGACCTGATCGGCGAGCCGTTCGAGATCCACCCCGAGGTGGCCCCGCGCGGCAGCCGGCGCAGCAAGGTCAAGGAGCTGCTCGACCTGGTCGGCCTCAACCCGGAGCACATCAACAGGTACCCGCACCAGTTCTCCGGCGGTCAGCGGCAGCGCATCGGCATCGCCCGGGCGCTGGCGCTGCGGCCCGAGGTGATCGTCTGCGACGAGCCGGTGTCGGCCCTGGACGTCTCGATCCAGGCCCAGGTGATGAACCTGCTGGAGAAGCTCCAGGCCGAGTTCGGGTTGTCGTACGTCTTCATCGCCCACGACCTGTCCGTGGTGCGGCACCTGTCCGACCGGGTCGCCGTGATGTACCTGGGCAAGATGGTGGAGATCGGCACCGAGGACGAGATCTACGAGCGGCCGACCCACCCGTACACCCAGGCTCTGCTGTCGGCGGTGCCGGTGCCGGACCCGACCGTGCGGGAGAGCAAGGCGATCATCCGGCTCCAGGGCGACGTGCCGTCGCCGGTCAGCCCGCCCTCGGGCTGCCGGTTCCGCACGCGGTGCTGGAAGGCGCAGGACGTCTGCGCCCAGGAGGTGCCGCTGCTGGAGATCCGGCCGGGCTCGGACCACCCGAGCGCCTGCCACTTCGCGGAGAAGCGGGAGATCGTCGTCACCCACGAGGTGGCCTGATCCGTTCCGGACCGCCTGCCGGCGTCAACTCGACGCCGGCAGGCGGTTCGTCGTCTCCACGGCCGTCACGGCGTCCGCGCGGCCGTCACAGCGGGCCGCGGCCGGCGCGCAGCAGCAGGAGCGCGAGCTGCGTGCCGTCGGCGCCGAGCTCGGCCCGGAACCGCTCCAGGATCTCCCGCTCGCGGGAGAGCACCAGCCGGGTGCCGCCGGACGCCATCCGGGTCGCGCCGACCTCCTGGGAGAGCGCGGCCCGCTCCTGCCAGAGCGCGATGAGCGTACGGTCGATCTCGTCGATCCGCCGCCGGATCTCGCCGATCCGTTCCGCCGCCGCCGTGTCGTCGGTGCCGGTCCGGGCCGCGGCGGCCCCGGTCGGGTCGCCGCCGGCCGGCCGGTCGTGCCGCGCCAGGCTGCCGCTGGGCTCCACCACGTCAGTCATCATCGTCGTCCCTCTCGGGGCTCGGGCCCGGTACCCGGATCCCGGAACGAAAAACGCCCCGGGCTCTGGGGAGCCCGGGGCGTTTCGTAGGTCAGTGATCAGGCGCGACCCACGGCTGCCGGACTCCCGGTGCCGTAGTAAAAGGAGAAGCGCTGATCGAACACGCGTCGAGTATGCCGACCACCCGGGCGGGCGCGCAAGAAGACGCACCAACAGGTGAGACGTGCCGGTGTGCGCCGACCGGCGGCGCGGGCGGGGAAGTGTCCGCCGGGCGGCATAGACTCGGGCTGCGATGCATCCTCTCTTCGACATTCCCGCGTCCCCACCCGCGCCGGAGTCCCGGCCGACCCCGTCGCGCCGTCCCGGGGGCCCCGGGCCGGACCCGGGCGCCCTCCTCGACGGCCTGAACGGCCCTCAGCGGGACGCCGTGACCCACGCCGGCTCTCCGCTGCTGATCGTGGCCGGTGCCGGCTCCGGCAAGACCCGGGTGCTCACCAACCGGATCGCCTACCTGCTCGCCGCCCGCGACGCGCATCCCGGCGAGATCATCGCGATCACGTTCACGAACAAGGCCGCCGGTGAGATGAAGGAGCGGGTGGCCGCGCTGGTCGGCCCGCGTGCCCGGCTCATGTGGGTCTCGACGTTCCACTCGGCCTGCGTACGCATCCTGCGGGCCGAGCACGAGCACGCCGGCCTGAAGTCGACGTTCTCGATCTACGACGCGGACGACTCGCGCCGGTTGATGCAGATGGTCGCCCGCGAGCTGGATCTGGACCCGAAGCGCTACCCGGCCCGGGGTCTGGCCGCACAGGTGTCGAACCTGAAGAACGAGCTGGTCGACCCGGAGGAGTTCGCCGGCCGGGCCAAGGGGCCCAACGAGCGGGCGCTGGCCGAGGCGTACACGCTCTACCAGCGGCGGCTGCGCGAGGCACACGCGCTGGACTTCGACGACCTGATCATGACGACGGTGCACCTGCTCCAGTCGCACCCGCACGTGGCGGAGAGCTACCGGCGCCGGTTCCGGCACGTGCTCGTCGACGAATACCAGGACACCAACCACGCCCAGTACGTGCTGATCAAGGAGCTGGTCTCCGGGACCGAGGGGATCCCGCCGGCCGAGCTGTGCGTGGTCGGCGACGCCGACCAGTCAATCTACGCGTTCCGGGGCGCGACCATCCGCAACATCCTGGAGTTCGAGCGGGACTTCACCGACGCCCGCACGATCCTGCTGGAGCAGAACTACCGCTCCACCCAGACCATTCTCAACGCCGCGAACGCGGTGATCGACCGCAACACCTCCCGCAAGCCGAAGCGGCTGTGGAGCGACGCCGGGTCCGGCGAGCAGATCGTCGGGTACGTCGCCGACACCGAGCACGCCGAGGCCGACTGGGTGGCGCGGGAGATCGACCGGCTGGTCGACGACGGCGAGACCCGCCCGGGCGACGTGGCGGTCTTCTACCGCACGAACGCCATGTCCCGGGTGTTCGAGGAGGTGTTCATCCGGGTCGGCCTGCCCTACAAAGTGGTCGGCGGGGTGCGCTTCTACGAGCGCAAGGAGGTCCGCGACGCGCTCGCCTACCTGCGTGCCGTGGTGAACGACGACGACACGGTCAGCCTGCGCCGGATCCTCAACACCCCGCGCCGGGGCATCGGCGAGCGGGCCGAGGCGTGCGTGGAGGCGCTGGCCGCGCGGGACCGCATCTCCTTCGGCGCCGCGCTGCGCCGGGCCAAGGACGCGCCGGGCATCTCCACCCGGGCGGCGAACGGCATCGCCGAGTTCGTCGCGCTGCTCGACGCGGCGCGGGAGCTGGCCGGCACCGGCACCCCGGAGGAGGTGCTGGAGGCGGTGCTGACCCGCTCGGGCTACCTGGCCGAGCTGGAGGAGAGCCTCGACCCGCAGGACGCCGGCCGGGTGGACAACCTCCAGGAACTGGTGAGCGTCGCCCGGGAGTACACCGAGCGGATCGAGGCGCTCGGCGCCGACGACGAGCGGGCCACCCTGGCCGGTTTCCTGGAGCAGGTGGCGCTCGTCGCCGACGCCGACCAGATCCCGTCCGACGACCCGGACCATCAGGGCGTGGTCACCCTCATGACCCTGCACACCGCGAAGGGGCTGGAGTTCCCGGTGGTCTTCCTGACCGGCCTGGAGGACGGCGTCTTCCCGCACCTGCGCTCGCTCGGCGACACGCGCGAGCTGGAGGAGGAGCGGCGGCTGGCGTACGTGGGCATCACCCGGGCCCGCCAGCGCCTCTACCTGTCCCGCGCGGTGACCCGGTCGGCCTGGGGCGCGCCCGCGTACAACCCGCCGTCACGGTTCCTTGAGGAGCTGCCGCCGGAGCTGGTCCGCTGGGAGCGCACCGAGGGGTCGTACACCTCGTGGGGTGGCGGGGGCGGCGGCGTCGGCGGCCGGGCGGACCGGCTCGGCCGCGGCGGCTTCGCCGGTGGCACGCCCAAGGCGACCGAGCTGGCCAAGCGGCTGGGCGTGGACGCGAGCCGCCTGGCCACCGCCAGCGAGCTGAAGCAGGCCCCGAAGGTCTCGGCCGGCGACCGGGTCAACCACCAGCGGTACGGCCTGGGCCGGGTGCTGGCGGTGGAGGGGGCCGGGCCGGGCGCCCGGGCGCAGATCGACTTCGGCGACCAGACCATGTGGCTGGTGCTGCGGCACGCCCCGATCGACAAGCTCTGAGCGCTGGGCGTTCGTAGCCCGACGGCACTCAACCCCGCAGGTCTCCGTTCGCGTCTTCCTCTGCGTCCGCTCGTGGACGCGAGACGGATGCGACCTGGAGGTGGCGTGAGTCGCGACGAGGACGACGAACAGTTCCGGCTGTTCGTACAGGAACAGTGGGTGAGGCTGCTCCGGGCGGCCTACCTGCTGACCGGCGACCGGGGGACGGCCGAGGACCTGGTGCAGTCTGCGCTGGAGAAGACCCATCGGCGCTGGGGAAGGGTACTGCGCCGGGATGCGCCCGAGGTCTACGTACGCCGGGTGATGGTCAACACGGCGATCTCCTGGCGACGGCGGCGTCGGCCGCTGGAGGTGCCGCTGCTGGCCTCCGACACCACACTGACGCCGGACGAGTACGCGCAGGTGGAGCAGCGACGGTTGCTGCTCACCGCGCTGCGCCGGCTGCCGCCCAGGACCCAGGCGGTTCTGGTGCTGCGCTACTTCGAGGACCTCAGTGAGGCGGACACCGCTCGGGTTCTCGGCTGCTCCGTCGGCTCGGTGAAGAGCCAGGCGTCGCGCGGGCTGGCCCGGCTGCGGGTCGAGTTCGCCCCGCCCGCCCCTGCGTCCCCGGTACGGCTCCAGGAGGATCCGGCATGACCGAGAACTTCGCCCGTTCGACGCTCGGTCCCGCGCTGTGCCAGGCCGCGCACGGTGTCGGCGTACCCGAGGACCCGTGGCCGGGGTTCGCCCGGCGCGAGCGACGGCATCGGCGCAACCGGCTGATCCGGGCGGCTGTGGCAGCGGTCGTGGCCGCGCTCGTCGGGGTCCAGGCCAACGTGGTGCCCCTCCCGGGCTGGGCGCCCGGCATCGCTGTCGCCGCCGCCCCGGCGGCGCTGCTCGACGCGCCGCCCCGGGGCGCGCTCGCCGGCGACCGGGCCTGGCTGGACACGTTACGGGAGCGGATCAGCGCCGATCCGGCGATGGGCCGCCCCACCGCACTGGGCGGCTCGAAGGCGGACGGCTTCTGGAAGGTCGGGGATCGCGACCGGATTCGTCTGCTCTACGGCAGTGACCGGCCGGGCCGCCGGGTCGCACTGGTGGCGGTGCCGCTGCGGTTCGGCCTGCTCACCAAGGAGACGCTGGTCTGGTACGCGGGCCCGGCCGGGGCCGACGCCGCGCAGATGCGCTACGCCGGTCACAGCGAGGCCGCCGACGACCCGGTCATGACGCTGATGCAGGCCGGTCCGGACGGGGGCGGGTTCGCGGTCGTCGTCGGGCCCCCGGGCTCGACTGTGACGATCAGTGGCGACCCCCGGTACACGACGAGGGGAACGCTGGAGTACGAGGACATCGCGCGGGCAGACGGCAGCGGGGCCGGGTTCGCCGTCCTGCCTCCCGGGCCGCTGCGGCACGAACCCGTCGTCCGGGTCGGCGGCGACAACCATGTGCTCTTCCAGGGCGGTCTGGGCGGCGGCCCGTACGCCGGGATCGACCCGACCGGGCGGGAGATGGACGTCCTGCTCACCGCCGCCCGGCGGGGCGCCCGAGGCACGCCGATGGCCGACGCCGACCTGCGCGACGTCGCCGGATGGGCGCTCCTCGACAGCCGCCTTCCGGTGGCCGGGACGACGGTACGGGTGCTGTGGTCGGGCACCGAGGGTGGCCGGCCTGCCGCGCTGCTCACCGTGCAGCCCGCAGGCGGCGGGGTGATCGCGTACGCGATGCGCGGCGACCACCGCACCGGCTGGGGGACCGACCTGCGGCTGCTGCTGCCGGCCGAGGGGGCCGACCGGCGGCCGATCGGCTGGCGGATCCGGGCCGACGACGGCACCCGTCCGCCCACCGGCCAGGTGCGGGTGATCGCCCCGCCGGACGCGGCCCGGGTCACGGTCACGGTCGGCGGCGCACCTCCGGTCGCCGTCGCGCTCGACGCGTCGAAGGCGGGCACCACGCGGGTACCGCCGGACCAGCCGGCCACCCTCACCGCGTACGCCACCGACGGCAGCGCCCTCGGCGCCACTCCGGTGCCGCCGGTCGAGACGGACATGTCGGGCCTGCCCGGGGACAGCCCGGCCACCCGGGTGACCCCCTGACGAAACGAAGGCGTGGCCGAGCCGTCTCCGGCTCGGCCACGCCGATGGATCACCCGCGTCAGCAGGCCACGCTGATGCCCCGGGCACGCAGGAACGGCGCCGGGTCGATCTGGCTCCACATCGCGCCCTGGTGCACCTCGAAGTGCAGGTGCGGGCCGGTGGAGTCGCCGGTGGAGCCCTCGTAGCCGATGACCTGGCCGGCGGTGACCTTGTCGCCCACGCCGACGGCGAGCCGGCTCTGGTGGGCGTAGTGGGTCAGGTAGCCGTTGTGGTGGTCGATGAAGACCGAGATGCCGTACCCGTCGCCCACGTCACCGGCCTTGACCACGGTGCCCGCCGCGGCGGCGTGGATCGGCGTGCCGGCCGGCATGGCGAAGTCGATGCCGGCGTGCTGGGTGCCCCAGCGGGGCCCGTAGCAGGACGTGACGGCGGCACCCTTCATCGGGATGACCCAGGTCGGCTTCTTCGCCGCTGTCGTCTTCTTGGGCTTCGGCTTCGGCTTCGCGGCCGCCGTCTTCTTCGGTGCCGGGGTGGTCGCGCTCGCGCTCGGGCTCGGCGACGGGCTGGCCGGTACGGCGGACGGGGTGACCGGCTCACGGGCCGAGCGGTCGGCGCGGGCGGCGTCGTCGGCGCGGGCCGCTACGCCGAGGTCGACGGCGGCCGGCCTCGGGTCGGACGGGGCGGTGGTGACGACCACGCCTCCGATGCCGAGGCCGAGCAGGGCCACCGCGCCGGTGACCACGTAGACGGCACGCCGGGCGGGGCGCCGGTGCCGGGCGGGAGCGTTGTCCGGGGTGGGGCTGCTGTGCTGCACGGGATCCTTCATCGGTTCGAGGGGCACGTGACCTCGAAATACTGGTGTCGGCGCAGCTCGCAGCGGGTATCGGGGGTGCGGAGGCGGTGGCACGGGTCGTCGCGGCGCGTCCGGTTTCCCGCCGCGCGACCGGTTCGGTCGAAGAGACGATCTTCGACCGGCGTGGTCCCGCTCACACTCGCGGATGTGACGTGGGAGACATCGGCACAGACGAAACCGCCCGGACCGTGCGGTCCGGGCGGTTAAGAGGCGTTACGGAGCGTCAGGAAGCGGCTGCGTCGCTGTAGAACTCTTCGAGTTCGAGCTGAATGTTCACTCCGCGATCCTTCAGGTATGCCACCGGGTCCTGCGGCTGGCCCTTGACATGGATCTCGAGGTGCAGGTGGGAGCCGTAGGAGTGGCCGGTGTTGCCGACCAGGCCGAGCTGGTCGCCGGCCTTCACCTCCTGGCCTTCCTTGACCGTCACGGCGGAGGAGTGGCCGTAGATGGCCTCGCTGCCGTCGGCGTGCTCGACGATGACGGCGTAGCCGTAGCCGCCGAACCAGCCGGCCTTGGTGACGGTTCCGGCGTGGATCGCCTTGTAGGGCGTGCCCTCCGGGGCGACCAGGTCGACGCCGGTGTGCAGCTTGCCCCAGCGCATGCCGTAGGGGGACTTGAAGTCGTAGCCGTGCAGAGGCAGGAGCCAGGGGTCCTGCTCGGCGGCCTTGCTGTCGGAGCGGTCGGAGCGGGAGGCGGTGTCCGCGCTCTTGCCGCGGTCGGCGGCGTCCTGGCTGGCGACCGAGGCCTGCCGCAGCTCGTCGAGGACCGACGGGTTGACGCTCTTGGCGTCGGGGAGGGCGTTCGCGCCGATGGCGACGATGCCGGCACCGACGAACGCGGTGGTGACCACCGCGGCGTAGCGGCTCCGCGGGGGGGTGGGTACGCGGCGGCGGCCGCGATATCGATCGGGCTCAGACGACAGGCGCTGGCGCACGCACACCCTCCGTTGTCGGGGATCCGATGCGACTCCGGACCGCTCGGTGAAGCTCGGTTGAATCTCCGGTGTCGCGTCGTCACCCGTCCGTGGACTTGATGACAACCGTGGACACGTTAGCCAACCGCCACTCCTGTCACAAGCCGAAGCGCCGAAATGCCGATTCGTTATGTCCAAATCTATCCGGCCTTGTTATATCTCGTGCCGCCGGTCGGATGGCCTGCCGACTGCCCATTCGTCGCGGACAGTGACCGAACGGCGGAGGTGTCCGGCTTTCCGCATGCGAGCCCGGGCAGTAGAGGGGCGGGACCGGTTGTGGGACGGATCAGGCCCGGCTTCCCGCCTCCCGTCCGGGCGGGTTACCGTTCGTTCAGGTCAGGAGTGCCGGTGAAAGGTGTGCGCAGATGAGCTCTCGTATCCGGGTCGTCGTCGCGAAGCCCGGCCTGGACGGCCACGACCGTGGGGCGAAGGTGGTCGCCCGCGCCCTGCGTGACGCGGGCATGGAGGTCATCTACACCGGCCTGCACCAGACGCCCGAGCAGATCGTCGAGACCGCCATCCAGGAGGACGCGGACGCGGTCGGCCTGTCGGTGCTCTCCGGCGCGCACATGACGCTGTTCAAGCGCGTCGTGGAGCTGTTCGCCGAGCGCGACGCCACCGACATCGTGGTGTTCGGCGGCGGCATCATCCCCGAGGCCGACATCCCGGAGCTGGAGCGGCTCGGCGTCGCGAAGATCTTCACCCCGGGTGCGACCACCGGGTCGATCGTCGGGTGGGTGCGGGAGAACGTCGCCCAGCCGGTCGGCTGACCCGCCGGTCCGCGGCCCCCGCGTTCCCGGCTCCGGGCACGGGGGAGGGGCCGGACGCACCCCTCACACGCCCGGCCCCTCTATGCACGATGCCCCGCCGCCACCCCTCGACCGACAGGGCATCGGCCGCTCCCGTCGTCGCGCTTCACCAGCACGCCGACATCACACTCAACGACGCCCCCGACGGGCGGTTACGCCCCGGTCCGGACATCCCCCGTACGGCTGACGCCCGCCCGCGCCGGCGCGGCGGTGACCGGACCGGCCGGGCCCGGCCTGTGCATTACCGCACACCGCGCACCCGCTCGGTTGCCGCCCGTTCCCATCTCGTTAGGCTGCGGCAAATGGCCTGTCTCATCTGATGACAGGCGTCAAACTGATTTTCCGAAGCTGGTGGCGGCGCGACGGCGCGCCGCGGAGACGGGACGGGACGCGCAAACGTGGACCTGTACGAGTACCAGGGGCGGGACCTGTTCGAGCGGCACGGCTTGCCCGTGCTCGCCGGCGGCGTCGCCACTACCCCGGAGGAGGCCCGCGCGATCGCCGAACGCCTCGGCGGCCGGGTGGTCGTCAAGGCGCAGGTGAAGGTCGGTGGCCGCGGCAAGGCCGGCGGCGTGAAGCTGGCCGAGGGCGCGGAGGAGACGGTGGCCCGGGCCACCGACATCCTCGGCATGGACATCAAGGGTCACACCGTCCACAAGGTCATGATCACCGTGACCGCGGACGTGGCCGAGGAGTACTACTTCTCTTACCTGCTCGACCGGGCGAACCGCACCTTCCTCTGCATCGCCAGCGTGGCCGGCGGTATGGACATCGAGCAGGTGGCGGCCGAGACCCCGGATCGGGTCGTCAAGGCGCCCATCGACGCCAACACCGGCGTCGACGAGGCGAAGGCCCGGGAGATCGTCACCGCGGCCGGCTTCCCGGCCGAGATCGCCGACCAGGTCGTCGACGTCGCGGTCAAGCTGTGGCAGGCGTTCGTCGCCGAGGACGCCACGCTCGTCGAGGTGAACCCGCTGGCCACCACCAAGGACGGCAAGCTGCTGCTCCTGGACGCCAAGGTCACCCTGGACGAGAACGCCGCGTTCCGGCACCCGGACCACGAGGCCCTTGTCGACCAGGCGTCGGTGGACCCGCTGGAGCAGGCCGCCAAGGCCAAGGACCTCAACTACGTCAAGCTCGACGGCGAGGTCGGCATCATCGGCAACGGCGCGGGCCTGGTCATGTCCACGCTCGACGTGGTCGCGTACGCGGGCGAGCGGCACGGCGGCGTCAAGCCGGCCAACTTCCTCGACATCGGCGGCGGCGCGAGCGCCGAGGTGATGGCGAACGGGCTGGAGATCGTGCTGTCCGACCCGTCGGTCAAGAGCGTCTTCGTCAACGTCTTCGGCGGCATCACCGCCTGCGACGCCGTCGCCAACGGCATCGTGCAGGCGCTGGCGCTGCTGGAGCAGCGCGGCGAGAAGGCCACCAAGCCGCTCGTCGTGCGCCTCGACGGCAACAACGCCGAGGCCGGCCGGGCGATCCTCGATGGCGCGGCCAACCCGCTGATCCAGCGGGTCGACACCATGGACGGCGCGGCCGAGCGGGCCGCCGAGCTGGCAGCTGCGGGGGTCTGACAATGGCTATCTGGCTGACCAAGGACTCCAAGGTCATCGTGCAGGGGATGACCGGTTCCGAGGGTTCCAAGCACACCCGGCGGATGCTCGCCGCCGGCACCAACGTGGTCGGCGGCGTGAACCCGCGCAAGGCCGGCACCACAGTCGACTTCGACGGCACCGAGCTGCCCGTCTTCGCCTCCGTCGCGGACGCGATGAAGGAGACCGGCGCGGACGTCACTGTCATCTTCGTACCGCCGCAGTTCACCAAGGCCGCCGTGGTCGAGGCGATCGACGCCGGCATCGACCTGGCCGTGGTGATCACCGAGGGCGTGCCGGTGCACGACACCGCCGCGTTCTGGGCGTACAACAAGTCCAAGGGCGAGCGGACCCGGATCATCGGCCCGAACTGCCCGGGCATCGCCTCGCCGGGCGCGTCGAACGCCGGCATCATCCCGGCCGACATCACCGGCTCCGGCCGGATCGGCCTGGTCAGCAAGAGCGGCACGCTGACCTACCAGATGATGTACGAGCTGCGCGACATCGGCTTCTCCACCTGCGTCGGCATCGGCGGTGACCCGATCATCGGCACCACCCACATCGACGCCCTGGCCGCCTTCGAGGCGGACCCGGAGACCGACGCGATCGTCATGATCGGCGAGATCGGCGGCGACGCCGAGGAGCGGGCGGCCGAGTTCATCAAGGCCAACGTCACCAAGCCGGTGGTCGGCTACATCGCCGGCTTTACCGCCCCGCCCGGCAAGACCATGGGCCACGCCGGCGCGATCATCTCGGGCTCGGCGGGCACCGCCGACGCCAAGAAGGCCGCGCTGGAGGCGGTGGGCGTCAAGGTCGGCAAGACCCCGACCGAGACCGCCAACCTGATGCGGGAGCTCATGTCCGGCCGCTAGGACAATGGCAACAGTGAGTGCGGGGGCGGCCCATCGGGCCGCCCCCGCACTCGTTCATCGTCCGACGTGGCGCGTCGGTCGAGGATCCCGGACGAGAAGCGCGATCGCCGCCAGCAGCGCTGCCGACGCCAGCAGCCAGGACCACAAGTCGTCGGCGGGAGCCTGCATCACGCGGAGGTGGCCCGAGCCGCGCACGCTCGGACCGATGGAGTTGGTGAGCACGACGACCAGCGCGATCGCGCCGGCACCGGCTTCGGCCGAATGCAGCGCGGTCAGCACGGCCGCGGTGCCGGACAGCAACATCAGATTGCGGACGGCCAGGGCAGGCATGCCGTCCGTGGCCACAGCAGCGGCTCCGAGCGCGAGCGCCGAGAGCATCACCGTACCGGCGACGAGTGCGGCGTCCCAGCGGCCGATCGACCTGTGACACGCCGCCTCCACCGCGCGTGCCCGGGACGAGAGACCGTGGGCCAGTGCGATCACCACGGGCAACGGCAGGAAGATCGCCCAGGGGGTGGAACTCGACCCCCCGCCCAACACGGCGGGAAGCTCCACGACACGTTGGCCGAGGAGGGCTGACAGCACCGCCATCCCGGCGATCCACAGAAAGATCATCTTGGCCCGGCGCGTCTTCAACCAGTTCGTCATCAATCTGACCTGCCGATCATCCGCCGCATTTCGCGTCGAGCAGGGCTCGCTGCTTCAGATACCACTGTCTTTGCTCGTCGGGGGGCAGGGCGAACACCGAGCTCATGGTCGAGTCGGAGGGGTCGATCGGGCCCAGCCGGGACTGGATCTCCGCCTCGGTCATTCCTGACTTCCGGCTCAACCAGCGCAGAGCGCCGTTGTACACCCCGTGCACCTTGGCGTCCTCGGCGCTGCCGACCACACATCGTTGCGGGTCCGGCAGCAGCGCCGTGGCGACGGTGAACCGGCGATCCGCGTCAGTCGCGTAGGAGGCCGCCTCAATGCGCAGCGCACCGGTCGGGTGGAGTGGCGACTCGCTGTAGGCGTCCGGCATGTTCAGGCCGGCCTTCTCCAGGCTGGCCCGGACAGCCGTGAACAGTCTGACCTCGGCCGGTAGTTGATCGGCGTGTTCGGGCCAGACGCAGACCGTGATCTTCTCCGTCGCGCAGACCGGCTGCTCGGCTCGAACCTGAACGGTCAGGGCACCAGCGGGTGACTCGACGAGTGCGCTACCCGCAGCCACGCCGACCGCCACCACCACGCCGAGGCCGAGACTGAACGGGCGGCCCTTGAGCCGGGTCGCCAGCAGGATGAGAACGCCCAGGGCCCAGACGGCGGCGACGCCGATCGACGCCCGGTAGACCAGCGTCGAGAGTTGCTGTTCCGGGGTGCAGCAGGTGACGAACGTGGAATTCGCGTACCTCAGCCAGTACGGGCTGACGCCGGCCGGCACCACATGCCAGAGGAACAGCGCGACGGCGGGCGCCGAGAGGGCGATGACCCGGGGAAACGCCTGGCCGGCTGCCGCACCGAGCACGAAGCTCGCCAGTAGGGCGACCAGGGTGGTGACGGTCATCCCGACGGCCTGGGGATCCCACGGTACGACGCGAGCCGCCCCGAGAGCGACGAGTTGCGCGAGTGCGGCGGCCGCGAACAGCGGCCAGAGGGCCAGGAACAAAGCGGCTGGCCGCCGCCGAACCGGTTCGTGGGCGCGGAGGAAGCCTCGGAGGGCATGCGAGCGGTCTGCGGTCCAGGCCGCCAGCAACGGCGACAGCAGGACGAGACTGCGGTGGGCGGCGGCGACTCTCGGGAGCGGGTAGTCGTCAACGGCCGAGGAGGCGGTGGTGTAGGCGACCACCACCGCGGAGATCATCAGCACCGGCAGCGCGAACAGCCCTCGGCTCCAGCGGAGGCTGACCAACGGGTTCAATGGTCGAGTCCGGGCAGGAGCGAGGCGAAGACCTGCTCGGCCGACGTACGTCCGTTGCTGCCGTCTGTGCTCAGCGCGTGGAATTCGGCCTCCGAGCCGTCGAAGACGACCTTTCCCCGCACCAGCATCGCCACCCGGTCGAACACGTCGGCGATGTCATCGATCTGGTGGGTGGAGACCACCAGGCCGCAGCTCGGCAGGTCGAGCAGGACCCTGCGGAAATTGGCCCGCTGGACCGGATCGAGACCGGCGGTGGGCTCGTCCAGCAGCAGGAAGTCCGCCTGAAGGACCAGCGCTTCGGCCAGGCCGAGCCGCCGCAGCTGGCCGCCGGAGAGGGTTTCGGCACGCGCGGCCGACTTCTCCGCGAGCGCCACCTGCTCGACGGCGGCCAGAGCCCGTCGCCGGGCCTCGGACTCCCTTAGCCCGCCGAGCCAGCCGGCGTAGGTGATCTGCTCGAGCACGGTGAGCCCTCGGATGGCGGTGACGTCCTGGGGCATCCAGGCCACCCGACGGCGGAGGCCGCGGCCGTCCGTGCGCCGTCCCTGCTCGTCGGCGACAAAGACCCTGCCCTTGCGTGGTCGGTGGATGCCGGCCAGCAGCCGCAGCAGCGTGCTCTTGCCGGCGCCGTTGGGCCCCAGCAGGATGGTCCGCGTGGCCGCGGGCACCTGCCATGTCAGATCCTCGATCACCCGCTGCCCCCGGAACCGGTAGGAGAAGCTGAGGTCCTCGGCGATCAGCGCCATGCGCGCCTCCTCTGTGGTGCCCGTGCCGGCCCAGGAATGTTCGGGATGTTGCGACGGGGGCCGGACCGGGAAGCCGCCCTTCGCCGACACCAACGCCGCGACGGCAGCGCGGATGCATCCGCGCTGCCGTCGACGGGTCCGGTCCTCACCAGGCCGTGCCCGCGGTCGGACAGAAACTCTCGGCTGGTCAGTAAACTACACTGACATAGCTGACCGAGAGGCCCTGCGTTCCGGTGCCGGTGCTCTTGATGGTGAAGTGGTAGTTGCCCTTGGCGACATCCCCGAAGTAGAGATAGCCACTGCTGTTCTGGCAGTAGATGGTGCCTCGCTTCACCTCGGTGTCCGGTCCCAGATCCTCCCGGTAGACCGCCACTGTCGGATTCGCGTTGCAGCCCGAGAAGTACACGTATCCGTTTACGGAATCCTTGTTGTTGTCGTACCAGGTGCGCGACTCGAATCCGTTTCCCGCCCCGCTGATGCTGCTGTTCCACGAGGCTTCGGCGTAGGCGGCGCCGGACACGCCGACCGCCGCGACCGTGCCGATCGCGATTCCGGCGAGTGCGAGCCTGGCGCTTCTCTTGTTCATCTCTTTCCCCTTCGGTCCGATCCACGGAAAAGCCAGCGAAAGGCACCCGGATGGGAGGGGGTCAACGAATAGACCGGTGCGTACCGGTCGATTCGAGATCATGCGAGATTGATGCGTACATCTGCCGCTTTGAGCCCCCCGTGGGCCAACGCTGAGCGAGACGTTATCCGATGCCAAGCAATACCGTCAATGGTCAACGTTCGTGGCGTCGAGCCGCGGCCGGCAGGCGGGCGAGGTTGGGGAGGGGATGGCGCGAGCACCTGGTCGCGCGGGAGTGCCGGGGTGGTTGGCTCGATAATGCAGCTAAAAGGGCCGTGGAATAGGACAAATTCCGGCGCCTGGCAACCGCTTTGTCGGCCATCGGTCACGACGGGCGTCGGGACGGCACCCCCCCGCCGGCGTGTCAGGGGCCGCCCCCTGTCGGCGCAGATCCACCAGCGATACGACAGGGTCGCACGCGTGCGTCCTGTATTGACTATCTTGCTTGACCTCGGATAGCGTCTCGCTCAGCGTTGGCCCACGGGGGGCTCAAAGCGGCAACTGCACGCGTCATTCCTTCGACCTCTTTTCCGATCGGCGCGCGACGGTCGGCGCACTGGTTCGTCGAAGGAAACCGTACGCAATTCCCCCTGCTGTCCCGGCGCCAGTCGCTGGCTTCGTCCATGGCTCGGAAGGGGAAAGAGATGAACAAGAAAAGCGCCCGGCTCGCACTCGCCGGAATCGCGATCGGCACGGTGGCGGCGGTCGGGGTGTCAAGCGCCGCCTACGCCGAAGCCTCGTGGGAGAGCAGCATCAGCGGGGCGGGGAGTGGATTCGAGTCGCGTACCTGGTACGACAACAACAAGGATTCCACAAACGGCTACATCTGGTTCCGTCAGTGCAGCTACAACCCCACGGTCGCGGTATATCGGGAGGCCACGGGCCCGGACACCGAGGTGAAGCGGGGCACCATCAGCTGCGTCGGCGGTGACGGTTACCTCTACTTCGGCGACGTCGCCAAGGGCAATTACCACTTCACCATCAAGAGCAGCGGCACGCTCAACGTCAGCCGAGTGGTGGTCAGCTACTGACGGGACTCCCACCGGGTCAGACACTCCCGGGGCAGGTCCATCGGAATCCGGTGGACCTGCCCCGGGAGATCGGCTTTCCGGCCCTGGCCCTTCAGCGGTACCAGTACGGGTAGTACGAGTTGCCTCGGGCGCGCACGATGGCGCTGGCGACGATGTTGATCACGCCGAACGCGACGCCCAGCCAGCCGAGCAACTGCGACCTGCGGTTGCGCCGGGCGTCGCGGATCGACAGCGCGCCGAAGACGATGCCCAGGATGCCGCAGCAGAACAGGCCGAAGACGATGCCGAGGACGCCCCAGAGCGTGGTCCGGTCGCGGCCGACGGCCGGTGGCGGCGGTGGCGGCGGATACGGAGCGTGCACGGCTTCCTCCGGGCGGTCGGCGCCGCGACGGGAACGGTCGCGTCTGAGGCCGAGGCTAGACCGGATCACCGCCGCCCGGCCGGGGTTCGGCGAACTCGCCACGCTGCCGACCCGGTATCGGACTGCCGTCCTTCGCGCGGCGTGCCAGAGTAGACACGATGTCACGCGTCACCCCTGACCAGCCCCGCCGTCCGGCCACCGGTCCCTCGGCCGGCGTCCGGCCGCCCGGCCGCGCCCGTCCGGCCGCGCGGGTGCCCGCGCCCCGATCGGGTGAGGAGCCACGCAGCCGGGCCCCGCTGCCGGTCGCCGCCGGGGTGGCCGCGCTCTGGGCGGCGCTGACCTCCTGGCTGCCGGTCTCCGCGGTGCTGGGCCTCGCCCAGCTCAGCGAGGACGCCGGGTCGTTCGGCGGCGCGTTGCGCGCCGGCCTGGCCGGCTGGCTGCTCGGCCACGGGGTCCCGTTGCAGACCACCGCCGGGCCGCTGGGCCTGGCGCCGCTCGCGCTCAGCGCGCTCGCCGTCTGGCGGCTCACCCGCGCCGGGGTGCACGTCAGCCGGGCCGTCGGGGCGCGCGGGGCGGGCTCGCCGCGCCAGGCACTCACCGTCGCGGTCGCCGTCGGCATCGGGTACGCGCTGCTCGGCGCGCTCGCCGCGTTCGCTGTCGACGCGGGCGGCCTGCGGGTCTCCCCGGTCACTGCCGCGCTCACGTTCGCCGTGTTCGGCGTGGCGGGCGCGCTGGTCGGCGCGCTGCGCACCACGGGCGCCTGGGCGCTGCTGGCCGCGCGCTGCCCACCACCGGTGCGCGACGGCCTGCGTACCGGACTGGTAGCGGCGCTGCTCCTGTGTGGCGCGGGCGCCGGTGCGGCCGGGCTGGCGGTGGCCACCGGTGGCGGCGACGCGGCCGACATGATCGGGGCGTACCAGACCGGGGTGGCCGGTCAGGCGGGCGTCACCCTGGTCAGCCTCGCCTACGCGCCGAACGCCACCGCCTGGTCGGCCAGCTACCTGCTCGGTCCCGGGTTCGCGGTCGGCACCGACAGCGCCGTACGCACGAGCGAGGTCTCCGTCGGCGCGCTGCCGGCCGTACCGCTGCTGGCCGGCCTGCCGCGCGGGCCGATGGACGGGCTGGGTGGCGCGTTGCTGGCCGTGCCGTTGCTGGCCGCGATGGCGGCCGGCTGGCTGCTGGCCCGGCGGCTGCTGCGCACGGCGGCCGAGGAGCGGTCCGAGGTGGGCTGGCCGGCGCTGCTGCTGCCGGCCGTGCTCGCCGGGCCGGTCGCCGGCGCGCTGCTCGGGCTGTTCGCGGCGGCCTCCGGCGGGTCGCTCGGCGGCGGCCGGCTGGCCGAGATCGGCCCGTCGCCGTGGGCGGTGGCAGCGGTGGCCACGCTGGTCATCGGGGTGGGCGCGGTGCTCGGCGCCGCCGCCACCCGCACGCTGACCCGCGCACGCTGACCCGCCGCCACCCCGCACGCTGACCCGCGCCCGCCGACCCGTCGTCGTCACCGAGGGCGACAGACGCGTCAGGGGCGCCCACCGGTCGGTGGACGCCCCTGACGGGGGGACGATCAGGGCTGGGCCGGCAGGCTGACGTTGGCGACCACGCTCAGGATGATCAGGACGATGCCCAGGCCGGCGCCGATCGCGCCGCAGATCAGACCGGTCTTGGCCTGACCGTCGTTGTTGGCGAGCCCCTGCGCGGCCTTCTGGCGGCCCAGGTAGCCGGTGACGACCGCGGCGATACCGAGCGGGATGCCCAGGTAGAAGCAGCAGACCATCGGGATCGAGGCGATACCGAGGATCATCGACACGAGGCCCAGCGTGTTGTTCGGGGCCTGGCCCGGTCCGGCCGGGTAGCCGGCGCCCGGGTACTGCGGCGCGGCGCCGTACGGCTGCTGCTGCGCGTACGGGTCCTGGCCGTAGGCGGGCTGACCCGAGGTGGGCTGGCCGTACGGCTGTCCCGAGGTGGGCTGCTGCCCGTACTGCGGCTGCTGGCCGTACTGCGGGGCCTGCGGCGGCTGGGCGTACGGGTCGTGCGGCTGAGCGTTCGGATCCTGGTTCGGCTGCTGGCCGTACGGGTCCTGTCCGGGGTAACCGGGCTGCATGTCTGGGTGCTCCTCAGATCGGTTCGGGTTGTCGGTCAGTTTGTGCTGCTGCCACTGACGAGACCGGCCAGGCCGCCGAAGAGGCAACACACCACGATGATGCCGATCCAGACCAGGCCGACGATGAGGGCCCACTTGGACCACTTCTTGGACTCGGCGGCGGCGGCCTGGGCGCCGGCGTAGTCACCCTGCTGGATCAGCGGGTTGACCTTCGACGCGTTGATGATGGCCGGGATCGCGAGCGGCCAGAACAGGAAGATCGCGACGATGGACATCGTCATGTTGTTGTCGATCTGCTGCGGCTGCTGCTGGGGGTATCCGGGCTGCATGCGAAGTACTCCTCGGTCCGACGGCACGCGGCGTGCCGGGTTCTACGTGGGGGTGCGGGCCGGGCGCGAGACCGGACACCGGGCGACCGGCAGCGTACCGCGATCATGCCACCGGCGAGGTCAGCCGATGGGCTGCCGCCCCGCAGCCGAGCCGCCTGACCTGCCCGATAGGGTTACCCGGTGACCGAGCCCGCGTCCGTCGCCCGCCTCGTCGTCCTCGTCTCCGGCTCCGGCAGCAACCTCCAGGCGTTGCTGGACGCCACCGCCGACCCCGGGTACGGCGCCCGGGTGGTCGCCGTCGGCGCCGACCGGGACGGGATCGCCGGCCTGGACCGGGCCGCCACCGCGGGTGTGCCGTCCTTCGTCGAGCGCGTCAAGGACCACCCCACCCGCGCCGACTGGGACAAGGCGCTCACCGCGCGGGTCGCCGAGCACCGGCCCGACCTGGTCATCAGCGCCGGCTTCCTCAAACTGGTCGGCCCGGAGTTCCTGACCGCGTTCGGCGACCGCTACCTCAACACGCACAACACGCTGCTGCCGGCGTTCCCCGGCATCCACGGCCCCCGCGACGCGCTGGCGTACGGCGTGAAGGTCACCGGGGCCACCCTGTTCTTCGTCGACGCCGGCATGGACACCGGCCCGATCGTGGCCCAGGTCGCCGTGCCGGTGCACGACGACGACGACGAGGACACGCTCACCGAGCGCATCAAGTCCGCCGAGCGGCGCCAGCTCGTCGAGCAGGTCGGCCGCCTGGTCCGTGAAGGTTGGACGATCACCGGCAGAAAGGTCACCATCCCGTGAACGCCACTGAGGACGCCGGCCGCCGCCCGATCCGGCGCGCGCTGGTCAGCGTCTACGACAAGACCGGCCTGGCCGAGCTGGCCCGCGCCCTGCACGAGGCCGGCGTGGAGATCGTGTCGACAGGGAGCACCGCTTCGACGATCGCCGGCGCGGGGGTGCCGGTGACGCCGGTCGAGCAGGTCACCGGCTCCCCGGAGATCCTCGACGGGCGGGTCAAGACGCTGCACCCGAAGATCCACGGCGGCCTCCTCGCCGACCTGCGCAAGGACGCGCACGCCGCCCAGCTCGACGAGCACGGCATCGCCGGCATCGACCTGCTGGTCTCCAACCTCTACCCGTTCCAGGCCACAGTCGCCTCCGGCGCCGACGCCGACGAGTGCGTCGAGCAGATCGACATCGGCGGTCCGGCGATGGTGCGGGCCGCGGCGAAGAACCACGCCTCGGTGGCTGTGGTGACCGACCCGGCCGCGTACCCGGCGGTGGTGGACGCGCTCGCCGAGGGTGGGTTCACGCTGGCCCGGCGCCGGGCGCTGGCGGCCCGTGCGTTCGCCGACATCGCCGACTACGACGTCGCGGTGGCCGACTGGTTCGCCACCACCGTGTCGCCGGCCGAGGACGGCTGGCCGCGGTTCGCCGGGCTGGCGTTGCGCCGCCAGGCGGTGCTGCGGTACGGCGAGAACCCGCACCAGGCGGCGGCGCTCTACACCGACCCGGGCGCGCCGGCCGGGCTGGCCCAGGCCGAGCAGTTGCACGGCAAGGAGATGTCCTACAACAACTACGTCGACGCGGACGCCGCCTGGCGGGCCGCCAACGACTTCCCGGACCAGCCGGCGGTGGCGATCATCAAGCACGCCAACCCGTGCGGCATCGCTGTGGGCGCGGACGTCGCCGAGGCGCACCGCAGGGCGCACGCCTGCGACCCGGTCTCCGCGTTCGGCGGCGTGATCGCGGTGAACCGGCCGGTCGACGCGGCGCTGGCCGGTCAGGTCGCGGAGATCTTCACCGAGGTGCTTGTGGCGCCCGGCTTCGACGAGGACGCGCTGGACCTGCTGCGGGCCAAGAAGAACCTCCGCCTGCTGCGGGCGCCAGCGTTCGCCGTGCGGCCGGCGGAGTGGCGGCAGGTCAGCGGCGGCGTGCTGGTGCAGACGCGGGACGCGGTCGACGCACCCGGCGACGACCCGTCCGGCTGGACGCTGGCCACCGGCGACCCGGCCGACGAGGCGACGCTGCGTGACCTGGCGTTCGCCTGGCGGGCGGTACGCGCGGTCAAGAGCAACGCGATCCTGCTGGCCCGCGACGGCGCCACCGTCGGTGTCGGCATGGGACAGGTGAACCGGGTGGACTCGGCGCGGCTGGCCGTCAGCCGGGCCGGTGACGAGCGGGCCCGCGGCTCGGTCTGCGCCTCGGACGCGTTCTTCCCGTTCGCCGACGGTCCGCAGATCCTCATCGACGCCGGGGTGCGGGCGATCGTGCAGCCGGGCGGCTCGATCCGCGACGAGGAGACCATCGCGGCCTGCAAGGCGGCCGGCGTCACCATGTACCTGACCGGCACCCGGCACTTCTTCCACTGACCGGTCCGGCCCGGCCTGTCCGGGCGCGTCGGTCGTCCACACGACTGACGCACCCGGACGCCGGGCCGTTGCCCGCCGCCGGAGGCGGTTGCTAGCGTGTGCGCGGCGACGATCGAGCGTCTCCGCTGTCTGTGAGCCCGGCAGGTGTGCCATGCGCGTTCGCGACCGGTTGATCGCCGTCGTCGTCACGCTGGCGTTCGTCCTGGCCGGACTGGGATCGGCCGCGCCGCCCGCTGCGGCCACCGCCTCGGCGAGCGGAACGAGCGCTGTCGCGCTGCGTGCCCCGTACCCCGGAATCTCCTGGTCGGAGCTTGTCGCCGGGCCGTGGCACGACCACGGCGGCGGCCTCGGCTACACCGACGGCCCGGACGACCTGGCCCCGGCCGCGCTCCCGCGCGTGGCCGGCCCGGTCGTGCCGGAGCCGGTCGCGTCCGCGCCCCGGCCGCCGGTCGTGCCGCTCCCGCCGCGTGGCCCGCTCGCCGCGCGCGCCCCGCCGGCCGCCTGAGCCGCACCGAACCCCGCAGCCCGCACCGGGACGCCGCGTCGGCGCCGCACCGGAACCCGCCGCGTCGACCCGGCGGTTCCGCCGCGAGCTGCCGTGCGCCGGTACGGCGGCGCGCCTCACGCCGCCGGGCCCGCTCGGGTTCGTCCGGGTCCGCCTTCCGCACGCGTGCCCGCATCGGAGGCCCCGCCCCCTCTTCCTCCGGGGGACGGGGCCTTCGTCGTCACACCTCGGTGCGCACCTCGGCGAAGTGGCAGGCGCTGGGGTGCGGGTCCGCCGCGCGGGGCACCGCCTGCGGGTCCTGCGTCGCGCAGACCTCCTCGGCCTTCCAGCAGCGGGTCCGGAAGTGGCAGCCGGACGGCGGCTCGGCCGGGCTGGGCACGTCGCCGGTGAGCCGGATGATGGTCCGCCGGTCGCGGGCCTCCGGGTCGGGCACCGGCACCGCCGACAGCAGCGCCTGGGTGTACGGGTGGGTCGCGCGCTGGTAGATCTGCTCCTCGGTGCCGATCTCCACGATCCGGCCCAGGTACATCACCGCGACCCGGTCGGAGATGTGCCGCACCACCGACAGGTCGTGGGCGATGAAGATGTACGACAGCCCCAGCTCGTCCTGGAGCTGCTCCAACAGGTTGATCACCTGGGCCTGGATGGACACGTCGAGGGCCGACACCGGCTCGTCGCAGACGATGATCTCGGGCCGTAGCGCGAGCGCCCGGGCGATGCCGATGCGCTGCCGCTGGCCGCCGGAGAACTGGTGCGGGTAGCGGTTGACGTGCTCCGGGTTGAGCCCGACCACGTCCAGCAGCTCCTGCACCCGCTGCCGCCGGCTGCGCTTCGGCGCGACGTCGGGGTGGATCTCGAACGGCTCGCCGACGATGTCGCCGACAGTCATCCGCGGGTTCAGCGAGGTGTACGGATCCTGCATCACCATCTGCATGTTCCGGCGCAGCCGGCGCAGGTCCGCCCCGGTGGCCCGGAGCAGGTCGCGTCCCTCGAGCGTGACCCGCCCGGCGGTGGGCGTCTCCAGGCGCATGAGCAGCCGGGCCAGCGTCGACTTGCCGCACCCGGACTCGCCCACCACGCCGAGCGTCTCACCGCGCCGCAGCTCGAACGAGACGCCGTCGACGGCCTTGACCTGGCCGATGGTCTTCTTGAACAGCACGCCCTGGCTGATCGGGAAGTGCTTGACCAGCTGGTCGACGGCGAGGATCGCCTCGCCGCGCACCTTCGCGGGTTCAGCCGTCGCGGTCATCGTGCACCTCCTGGGCGAAGTGACACGCGCTGGTCCGACCGTCGCCGAGCACCAGGTCGTGCGGCACCTCGTCCACGCAGACCGGCTGGACGTACGGGCACCGGGGGTGGAACGGGCAGCCGGACGGGATCGCCATCAGGTTCGGCGGCAACCCGCGGATGCTGGACAGCGCCTGGCCGCGCACGTCCAGTCGCGGGATCGACTCCAGCAACCCCTTCGTGTACGGGTGGGCCGGTGCCCGGTACAGCGCGTGCACGTCGGCGTGCTCGACGATCCGGCCCGCGTACATGACCGCGATCCGGTCCGCCACACCGGCGACCACGCCCAGGTCGTGGGTGATCAGGACGAGCGCCATGCCGAGATCCCGGCGCAGGTCGGCCAGGAGGTCCATGATCTGCGCCTGCACTGTGACGTCCAGCGCCGTGGTGGGCTCGTCGGCGATCAGCACCTTCGGGTCCAGCGCCAGCGCCATCGCGATCATGACGCGTTGCCGCATGCCGCCGGAGAACTGGTGCGGGTAGTCGCCGAGCCGCTTCGCCGCGGCCGGGATCCGGACCAGGTCCATCAGCTCGACGGTCCGCCTGCGCGCGTCGGCCCGCGACATGCCGGCCCGCTCGCGCAGCGACTCGCCGATCTGCCAGCCGACCGGGAAGACCGGGTTCAGCGCCGACAGCGCGTCCTGGAAGATCATCGCGATCTCGGCGCCGCGGATCTGCCGGCGCTCCTCCTCCGGGCGGGCGAGCAGGTCCCGCCCCTGGTAGAGGATCTGCCCGCCGCGCACGTACGCGGGCGGGGTGTCCAGGATGCCCATGATCGCCTGGGCGGTGACGGACTTGCCGGAGCCGGACTCGCCCAGCACCGCGAGCGTCTCACCGGCGTCCAGGTGGTACGTCACCCCGTTGATCACGCGCGCCACGCCCTCCCGGGTACGGAACTCGACGTGCAGGTCCCGTACCTCCAGCAGGTGCCCGCCGGGCGGGGTGGGTGAGGCCGGCGTGGGCCGGACCGCGTTCTGCGTCATGGCTGTGCCTGCCTTTCGCTCGCGACTGCGGGGCTCGCTGCGCTCACTCCTCGCGCTCGCACGGGTCACCGCAGCTTCGGGTCGAAGGCGTCGCGGATCGCGTCGCCGAGCATGATGAAGGCGAGCACGGTCAGGGCGAGGAACGTCGACGGCACGATCAGCGGCGTCGCGGACTCGCGCATGTGCACCCGCCCGGCGTCGATGTCGATGCCCCACGAGATGGTCGGCGCCTTCAGGCCGATGCCGAGGAAGCTCAGCGTCGCCTCGGCCGCGATGAACGACCCGAGCGCGATGGTGAGCACCACGATGGCCGGGGCGAGCGCGTTCGGCAGGATGTGCCGCCACATGATCCGGCCGTTGCCGGCTCCGAGCATCCGGGCGGCTGCCACGTAGTCCTGCTCCCGGGCGGTGATCACCGAGGAGCGGACGACCCGGGCCGCGGTGGTCCAGCCGAGCAGCGCCAGCACGAGGATCACCGCGAAGAGCCGTACCGTGTCGCCGCTGGTGCTCACGCGCTTGAGCAGCACGATCGCGGCCAGCAGCAGCGGGATGCCGAGCACGATGTCGATCACCCGGGACAGCACCGCGTCGACCCAGCCGCCGAAGTAGCCGGCGACCATGCCGACGACGAGTGCGATCACACCGGTGATCAGCGCGGAGAACGCACCGACGAGCAGCGAGGCGCGAGCGCCGTAGACGGCCCTGGCGAACGTGTCGCAGCCCTGGAAGTCGTACCCGAAGACGGCCCCGCCGGACGGCCCGGCGTGCTGCCGGGAGAGCACGCAGTCGCGCGGGTCGTTGGCGGCGAACAGCCCGGGCGCCACGGCCATGGCGGCGACCAGCACCACCAGCAGCAGGCTGATCCAGAAGACCGGGTTGCGGCGCAGGTCACGCCAGGCGTCCCCGGCCAGGCTGCGGGCCCGGTCCGGCCGCCCGGCGCGGCCGGGCGTGCCCGGTTCGCCGGAGACACCGCGCCGCGCGGCCTGGTTCTCGGTCGCCGCGACCGTCTCGAAGTCACTCACGGCCGCACCTCGTTGTGCTCACTCATAGCGGATCCTCGGGTCGAGGACGGCGTAGAGCACGTCCACCACCAGGTTGGACAGCAGGTAGACCACGACGAGCACGCTCACGATGCCGACCACCAGCGGGCCGTCCTCGGTGCGGATGCCGCGGAACAGGTTGAAGCCGACGCCGGGGACGTTGAACACGCCCTCGGTGATGATCGCGCCGCCCATCAGGTTGCCCAGTTCGACGCCGAGGAAGGTGATCACCGGGATGAGCGAGTTGCGCAGCACGTGCACGCCGACGATGCGGCGTCGCCGCAGCCCTTTGGACCGGGCGGTGCGGACGTAGTCGGCGCGCAGGTTCTCGGTCACCGAGGTACGGGTCAGCCGCAGCGCGGTGGCCAGGGAGAGCGAGCCGAGCACGATGCCCGGCAGCAGCAGCGCGTAGAAGGAGGGTTGCGCTCCGGCGGTGGGCGGGAAGACCGGCCAGCGTACGCCGAGGAAGTACTGGGCCAGCGGGGCCAGCACGATGGTGGGGATGCCGAGCACCAGCAGCGTGAGCACGAGTGTGGCGTGGTCGAACACGCCGGAGCGGCGGATCGCCGCGATCACGCCGGCGGTGACCCCGAAGATCACCGTCACGGCCATCGCGATCACGGCGAGTTTCACGGTGACCGGCCACGCGGCGGCGAGGATGTCGCTGATCTGCCGCCCGGTGAGCGACTGCCCGAGGTCACCCTGGACCAGGCCGCGCAGGTAGTCGAAGTAGCGGTAGAAGAAGCCGCCGACACCTGTCGCGTCCAGGTGGTACTTCTCGGTTAGGTAGGCCCGCTGCGCCGCGGTCACCGGCCGCTCCCCGGCGAGGGCCTGGATCGGGTCGCCCTGCCCGGCGAACATCAGCGCGTAGACGATCAGTGTGGTTCCGAAGAACGCGAGGACCATCTGGAGCAGTCGCCGCAGGATGAAGCGGAGCATGCTGGCAAGTCTGCCGAAACCGGGCGAAATGCGGGCCAATGCCAGGGCCGGGCCACCCGGTGGGGGTGGCCCGGCCCGTCAGCGGGGTGTCAGGCGCGTTCGATCTTCACCAGGTCCACCCGGTCGAAGAGGTCCACGTGGACGTTCTTGACCTTGGTCGAGTGGCCGAAGTTGTTCTGCCCGTACCGCAGCGGGATCACCGGCATGTCCTGCGCGAGCAGGTCCTCCGCCGCCTGGTACTTCTCGATCGCCTCGTCCTCGGTGGCCGCGCGGGCGCCCTCGGCGAGCAGCTTGTCGAACTCCGGGTTGCTGTAGCCGTAGTAGTTCGACGAGCCGGTGCTGCTGTACAGCGGGCCGAGGTAGTTCTCCATGGACGGGTAGTCCATGACCCAGCCCATCCGGAACAGGCCGACCGGCTGCTTCTGCTTGACCTTGGTCAGCAGGTCCGCGAACTTCGGCTCCGCGGTGCCCACGCACTCCACGCCCAGGTTGGCCTTGAGCTGGTTGCAGGTCGCGTCGACCCAGTCCTTGTGGCCGCCGTCGCCGTTGTAGGACAGCTCGATCTTCTTCGGGCCGCCCGCGGCCTCGTACGCGGCCTTGGCCTTGACCGGGTCGAACGCGCCGGCGGTGCCGATGGTGTTCTCCCGGTAACCCGCGACCACCGGCGAGACGAACGAGCGGGCCGGCTGCTGCGAGTCCTTGAAGATCGACTTGGTGATCTCGTCCCGGTCGATCGCCATCGAGATCGCCTTGCGCACCTCGGGCTTGCTGAACTCCTCCTGGAACGTCGGGAAGGCCAGCACCTGCAGCGACGAGGCCGGGCTCTGGAGGAAGCGGTCGCCCAGGTCGGTCGCGGCGGTGGACAGGTTCTCGGTCGGGATCGTCTTGATCACGTCGAGGTTGTCCGACAGCACGTCCGCGTACGCGGCGGTCGGCTGCTGGTAGATGCGGAACTCGACGCCGCCGACCTTGGGCTGCTGGCCCGGGAACGCGTCGTAGCGCTCCACCTCGACCTTGGCGTCGTGCTGCCAGGTGCCCTTCATCTTGAACGGGCCCTGGCCGATCGGCGCCTGCTCGTAGCCCTCGGCCAGCACGCCCGGCGCGGAGAAGGCCGCCTCGGGCAGCGGGTAGAAGGCGGTGTAGCCGAGCATGGACTTGAAGTCCACGTACGGCTCGCTGAGCGTCACGGTGAAGGTGAGGTCGTCGACCTTCTTCAGGCCGCTGAGCGTCTTGGCCTTCGGGCTCTCGCCCTGGAGGTCCTCGTAGCCGGCCACCTTCTCGAAGAAGTAGCTGGAGTTCTGGCCGTTCGGCGCGTACGCGCCGTAGTTCCAGGCGTCGATGTAGTTGTCGGCGGTGACCTGCTCGCCGTTGTGGAACGTGTAGCCGGGCTTCAGCTTGATCGTCCAGACCTTGTTGTCCGACGTCGTCACCTTTTCGGCCGCCACCTCGTGCGGCTTGTTCGCGTCGTCGTAGTCGACGAGCGGGCTGAACAGGGCCGACAGGACCTGGGAGCCGCTCGTCTCGTTTGTGTTTGTGGGCACCAGGTGCTGCGGCTCGGCGATCTCGATCCGCACGGCCGCGTCGGAGTCGCCGGTGCCGCCGCCGCCACCGCCCGAGCCGCAGGCCGTCAGGCCGAGCGTCACCGCGAGCGGGAGCGCGGCCCAGGCCGCGAGCCTACGAACACGCATGGGGGTCTCCTCATCTCCTCACGCTGCGCGGTCGTCCCGACGCTGGGTGACTCTGCGCAACGAGTGGTAACCGTAGGTCGCGGGTCGGCCCCTCGACAACTGATGCGTGGTCAATTGATGACTGATCGTGTTCGCCGAACCTTGCCGTCGTTGCTCCCGCCTGCTAGTAGTGGTGCTGAACTGGCCTTTTGTTCGTCATCGGTGGCCCGGTCGAGGTGACGTCGGATGGCTCTGGGGTGTCGGCTCCGAACGTCCGGTGCGTGCCCGCCCGGGTCCGGCTCGCCCTGCGCGTCCGGTGGTTGGTGACTCTCCGTGACTTCCGCCACGTTGCTGAGCGTGATCGTCGGCCGTCGTCGTCCGGCCTCCGCTGCGGACGTGAGACGATCACGACGTGACGGCGACGATCCTGGACGGCAAGGCCACCGCGGCGGAGATCAAGGACGAGCTACGAGACCGGGTCAAGGCGCTCGCGGAACGCGGCATCACCCCGGGTCTCGGCACGGTGCTGGTCGGGGAGGACCCCGGCTCCCAGGCGTACGTCAACGGCAAGCACCGCGACTGCGCCGAGGTCGGCATCGCCTCGCTGCGGGTCACGCTGCCGGCCGACGCCACCCAGGAGCAGCTCGACGCGGCGCTCGCCGAGCTGAACGCCGACCCGGCCTGCCACGGCTACATCGTCCAGCTCCCGCTCCCCGGGCACCTCGACACCCAGCGCGCCCTGGAGTCGATCGACCCGGACAAGGACGCCGACGGGCTGCACCCGGTCAACCTGGGCCGGCTCGTCCTCGGGTACGACGCGCCGCTGCCCTGCACCCCACGCGGCATCGTCGAGCTGCTGCGCCGGCACGATGTGCCGCTGCGCGGCGCGAACGTGGCGGTCGTCGGCCGGGGCAACACCGTTGGCCGCCCGCTGGGCCTGCTGCTGACCCGGCGCAGCGAGAACGCCACAGTGACGCTCTGCCACACCGGCACGCTCGACCTCGCCGCGCACACCCGCGCCGCCGACGTCGTCATCGTCGCCGCCGGCGTGCCGGGCCTGCTCACCGCGGACATGGTCAACCCGGGCGCGACCGTGGTCGATGTCGGCATCACCCGTGTGATCGGCGACGACGGCAAGGGCCGCTACACCGGCGACGTCGACCCGGAGGTGACCGAGGTCGCCGGCAAGGTGGTGCCGATGCCCGGTGGCGTCGGCCCGATGACCCGCGCGATGCTCCTGACCAACGTGGTCGAACGGGCCGAGCGGGTCGGCTGACACCCAGCCAGGTCATAACCGTCCGCCCCTGGCCCGATCGGTGCCAGGATGGCTGATACGGTCCGGAAAACCGACTGGTATCAGGGAGTGGGACGACCATGGGTAAGAAGGTCACTGTCGTCGGCGCCGGCTTCTACGGCTCGACCACCGCACAGCGCCTGGCCGAGTACGACGTCTTCGACACCGTCGTGATCACCGACATCGTGGAGGGCAAGCCGGCGGGTCTCGCGCTCGACCTCAACCAGTCCCGCGCGGTCGAGGGCTTCGAGACCAAGGTCGTCGGCGTCACCACCGGCCCGAACGGCGAGGGCTACGACGCCATCGAGGGCTCGGACGTGGTCGTCATCACCGCCGGCCTGCCGCGCAAGCCGGGCATGAGCCGGATGGACCTGCTGGAGACCAACGCCAAGATCGTCCGTCAGGTCTCCGAGAACGTCGCCAAGTACGCCCCGAACGCCGTCGTCATCGTGGTGTCCAACCCGCTCGACGAGATGACCGCGCTGGCCCAGCTCGCGACCCAGTTCCCCAAGAACCGGGTGCTCGGCCAGGCCGGCATGCTGGACACCGCCCGCTTCACCAACTTCGTCGCCGAGGCGCTGAGCGTACCGGTGAAGTCGGTACGGACCCTGACGCTCGGCTCGCACGGCGACACCATGGTCCCGGTGCCGTCCAAGAGCACCGTGAACGGCAAGCCGCTGCGTGACGTCATGCCGGCCGAGCAGATCGAGGAGCTGGTCGTCAAGACCCGCAACGGTGGCGCCGAGGTCGTCGCGCTGCTCAAGACCGGTTCCGCGTACTACGCCCCGTCCGCCGCCGCGGCCCGGATGGCGAAGGCAGTGGCCGAGGACTCCGGCGACGTCATGCCGGTCTGCGCCTGGGTCGACGGCGAGTACGGCATTTCCGGCGTCTACCTGGGCGTCGAGGCCGAGATCGGCGCCGAGGGCGTGAAGCGGGTCGTCGAGACCGACCTGGACGCCGACGAGCTGGCCGCGCTGAAGGAGGCCGCCGAGGCGGTCCGTGCCAAGCAGGGCGACGTCGCCAGCATGTGACGTAGCAAACGCGTAGAAGGCCCGCCGGCTCCGCCGGCGGGCCTTCTGCCGTCCCGCCCGCGGTTCCCCCCTGTCGATCATGAAGTTGGCGGTCGAGTTGATCTCCATTTCCGCCGTCAACTTCATGATCGACGGGGCGGCGGGTATGGGGTGAAGGGTGCGGTCAGGTGGGGGGTGGCCAGGAGGGCGGGGGAGAGGGTCGCCAGCAGGTGCTGCCGGGAGTGGCGGGCCGTGGCCGGATCGACCTCGTGCGCGTAGGGGAGGGCCGGGTCTGCCAGCTGGATCGCGTGCACGAGCAGGTCGCCGGTGATCAGGAGACGGTCGTCGCCCGCCTCGATGAGCACCGACTGGTGGCCCGGCGTGTGCCCGGGCGTGTGCAGCAGCCGTACCCCAGGGGTGAGGGGCGTCTCGCCGTCGACCACCCGCAGCCGGCCGGCGGCGCGCAACGGCGTCAGCAGCCGGGCCGGCAGATCCGGGTGGAACAGCTCCAGCGCGTCCACCTCGGCGCGCTGGACCAGGTGGTCCGCGTTCGGGAACAGCGGTCCGGCCCAGCCCACATGATCGGTGTGCAGGTGGGTGAGGACCACGGTGCGGACGTCGGCCGGATCGATCCCGGCGGCGGCCAGCTCGGCGGGGAGCCGGCCCGGCACCGGCGCCCAGCTCGCGGCGAGGGAGTCGGCCGGGCCGATCCCGGCGTCGACAAGCGTGACCGGCCCGTCGTCGGCCCGCAGGGCGAACGCGCGGAACCGCAGCCACCACCGGCCGTCGTCGGTGACCGCGCCCGGATCGAGGCGGTCGGCCGCCGCCCAGTGCGTCTCGGTGGCGTCGGGAAAGGCCTCGCCGCGGGGCTGGAAGAAGGGCCCCTCGCCGTCGCTGAGCGCGGTGACCGTGATAGACCCGATGGTGCGGCTGTGCGGCATCGGACGATGATGCCAGCGGGTCGCGGCGCGACGCAGCCCGCTTTTCCGGCGGTCCACCCGGGCCGCCTGGGGACTGCCGGCCAGTTTCCAGTACGCTCGTACTGCTTGAGCACGTGTCCCCCGAGAGGAGCGCCGGCCGATGGCGAAGATCAAGGTAAACAACCCGGTCGTGGAGATCGACGGCGACGAGATGACCCGGATCATCTGGAAGCAGATCCGGGAGCAGCTGATCCTGCCCTACCTCGACGTCGACCTGCACTACTACGACCTGTCGATCCAGCACCGTGACGCCACCGACGACCAGGTCACGGTCGACGCCGCCAACGCCATCAAGGAGCACGGCGTCGGCGTCAAGTGCGCCACCATCACCCCGGACGAGGCCCGGGTGGAGGAGTTCGGCCTGAAGAAGATGTGGCGGTCGCCGAACGGCACCATCCGCAACATCCTCGGCGGCGTGGTCTTCCGCGAGCCGATCATCATGTCGAACGTGCCGCGGCTCGTCCCGGGCTGGACCAAGCCGATCATCATCGGCCGGCACGCGCACGGTGACCAGTACAAGGCCACCGACTTCGTCGTCCCCGGCCCGGGCACGGTGACCATCACCTACACCCCGGCCGACGGCGGCACCCCGATGGAGATGGAGGTCGCCAACTTCCCCGGCGGCGGCATCGCCATGGGCATGTACAACTACGACGAGTCGATCCGGGACTTCGCCCGCGCCTCGTTCCGGTACGGCCTGGACCGCGGCTACCCGGTCTACATGTCGACCAAGAACACCATCCTCAAGGCGTACGACGGCCGGTTCAAGGACATCTTCGCCGAGGTGTTCGAGAACGAGTTCAAGGCCGAGTTCGAGGCCGCCGGCCTCACCTACGAGCACCGGCTGATCGACGACATGGTCGCCGCCGCGCTCAAGTGGGAGGGCGGATACGTCTGGGCCTGCAAGAACTACGACGGTGACGTGCAGTCCGACACCGTCGCGCAGGGCTTCGGCTCGCTGGGCCTGATGACCTCGGTGCTGCTCTCCCCGGACGGCCGTACCGTCGAGGCCGAGGCCGCCCACGGCACTGTCACCCGGCACTACCGGCAGTACCAGAAGGGCGAGAAGACCTCGACCAACCCGATCGCCTCGATCTACGCCTGGACCCGGGGCCTGGCCCACCGGGGCAAGCTGGACGGCACCCCGGCGGTCACCGAGTTCGCCGACACGCTGGAGAAGGTCATCGTGGACACCGTCGAGGGCGGCCAGATGACCAAGGACCTCGCGCTGCTCATCTCGCGGGACGCCCCGTGGCTGACCACCGACGAGTTCATGAACGCGCTCGACGAGAACCTGGCGCGCAAGCTCGCCGCCTGACGTGCAAGGAAGGGCCCCTTCTTAACGCCTCGCGTTGTAGAAGGGGCCCTTTTTAACACCTCAGGCCCGCCGGGACGGCGTGACCTCGTTCGGTACGCCCTCGTTGACAGGGTGGACGAGATGCCAGTCGCGTCCATGAAGGTGGGCCGTGGCCGCGCGCCGGCCGGCCGGCCTTCGAGGCTGCTGAGCGCAGCCAGCCGTCCCTTCCCTGCGGGGGGTCCTGTCCCGGGCCCCCCGCGCCCCATGCTCCGGCCTGCGGCTGTTAAGAAGGGGCCCTTCCTCTACCGCAGGCGTTAATAAGAACTCCTAACGTTGGAGTTGGCGCCAGCAGATGAGGGCGCAGGCGAGGCTGAGGAAGGCTTCGTGGATGTCGTCGCGGATTTCCCAGCGGATG